>JAJVIN010000005.1:216978-246891 GCA_022071945.1 Thermoanaerobaculia bacterium
TGTCTCGAATGCTGCGGCCCCACCAACGAGTACCGGCGTTGACCCCTCCCGGGCCTGCGGGCCCGGCCTCCCCTTCGCAAGGGGCGGCAACGGAAGTGGAGAGGCTCCGGGGACCGGAGTCGAGCTCGTCCCTTCCGTCCCTTCGAGGAGAACGAGGGACAGGCATTTCTTCTTTCGGCGTTCATTTCCGCAGGCGTGCCGCGAGCTTCGGGGCCGCCCCCGGTCCCCGTTGCCTCCCCTTGCGAAGGGGAGGCGGCGCGTCAGCGCCGGTGGGGTCCACCTGGGTGTCTCGAATGCTGCGGCCCCACCAACCAGAACCGGCGTTGACCCCTCCCGGGCCTGCGGGCCCGGCCTCCCCTTCGCAAGGGGAGGCAACGGAGGTGGAGAGGGAAACCGGGGACAACGAGGACAACGGAGGGCTATTTCTTCTTTGGCTTCGCTCTCGGGGTTGGCGTCGGTGCGGGCGTCTGGGCTGGCGCGGCCGCAAGAACCTCGAGGCTGAGAGACGTCGTCAGGCTTTCCCAGTCAGCCTTCTTGTAGAGCTCGCTCTTCTTCTTCTCGTCCTTGGTCACGCGGCGAATCGTGCTCGCGGCCAGGAGAAGACGCCCCTCGGCCAGCGTTGTGAGCGAGACCCGGCCGGCCGCATCCGTGCTCAGAACGGATGTTTGTCCGGAGCCAAGGGACATCCGCACTGGATGGTTGGGAACGGGCAGCTTGCCCTGGAGCAGGACCGCGGTCGCGCTCCCGCCTGCTCGGAGCGCGAGGGGATCTCCCTCGACTGTGAACTCGAGAGGAAGGTCGAGAGGATCCGCGGGAGACGGCCCGCCAGACTCCACCTTCATCCGGCCCGTCGGGTCATGGACACCGACAAACGCCTTGGCCGTCGCGATCGCGATCTCGCGCGCCGCCTTCTTCGTCTCTTTCTTCTTCTGCCGGTCGGCCTGAGCCTCGGAGGCACCGAGCTCCGCCAGGTAAGCCTCGAACTCCGGGCCCTTTCTGTCGATGGCGACCGGCGTGAGCTGGACTCCAATCGTGGCCGTGCCCGGAACGATGTAGGTCGCCTCGAGCTTCGTCACCCGGTCCTCCGCTTTCGCCCCGGTCAAGGGGAACGGACGCCCCGAGCCGAGCCTGACCATCGATCGGTCGAGGCGGTCCTTTGCAATCGCGATCTCCGCGGCCGGGAATCTCGACCCCGAGGTCAGCTCCACCAGACCCGAGTCCCCCGCCGCGATCATCGGGCGCGACGGAGCCGTTGCGGGCGGCTTGGCCGTGCCAGGGCTCTTCTTCTTCCCTTTCGCCGCCGGCGCCGGAGTTGGAGCGGCCGGAACGGACCCCGCGGGCACCACGGGCTGAATCCACGTCTCGACAACGGCGGCCTGGCACAGGCCAGAGATCAGGAACAACGAGATGGCGAAGACCGGAACTCTCGACTCAGGCACGGACAGCCCTTTCCCGAGCTTCCGGCTTCTGCACGGGCCCCGCCGGAACGGGGTCATCGAGCCTCATCGTCAGGGAAATCTGCCTCTTCTCGAGATTGATGGCGAGCACCTTGACGTAGACGCGGTCCCCGGGATTGACGACGTCGCGCGGCTCCCTCACGAAGTGATCCGCGAGCCTGGAGATGTGAACGAGGCCGTCCTGGTGAACCCCGATGTCGACAAACGCGCCGAAATTCGTCACGTTCGTGACGATACCCGGACAGAGCATTCCTGGCGCGAGATCCGAGATCTCCAGGATGTCATCGCGGTACTGGAACGGCACGAAGGTCTCCCGCGGGTCCCGTCCCGGCTTGGCCAGCTCTTCCAGGATGTCGTCGAAGGTGAAGCTCCCGATCTGCTCCCGAAGCTGGGGAACTTCCCGCAGCCTCCTGGCACCCGAGGGTCCCAGGAGATTCCCGACCTCGACTCCGAGCCGGATCGCGACCTCTTCGAGCACTTCGTACTTCTCGGGGTGAATGCCTGTCGCGTCGAGGGGGTGTTCGCCCCCGGGGACGCGAAGGAACCCGGCCGCCTGCTCGAATGTCTTCTTCGTGAATCGCGGAACCTCGAGCAACTCCCGCCGGGAGCGAAAGAGCCCCTTCTTCTCCCGGTGACTGACGATGCTCTTCGCGAGGGCAGGGCCGATCCCCGAGACGTGCGCCAGAAGGTGAGAGGAAGCGGTGTTCAGGTTCACCCCGACCTGGTTGACGGCCGAGTCGACCACGAGGTCGAGCCGCTTTTTCAGAGCGGGCTGGGACACGTCGTGCTGGTATTGCCCGACCCCGATGCTCTTGGGATCGACCTTGACGAGCTCGGCAAGCGGATCCTGGACGCGGCGCGCGATCGAGATCGCCCCCCGGACGGTCAGATCGAGATCGGGGAACTCCTCTCGAGCGATCTCGCTGGCGCTGTAGACGCTGGCCCCGGCCTCGCTCACGAGAACGACCGGCGTGTTGAAGCCAGCCTGCCGGATGGCCTTCTTCACGAACGCCTCCGTCTCCCGCCCCGCCGTTCCGTTGCCGATCGCGATCGCCCTGACGTTGCCGTTCTGAAGCATGCGGAGAAGCGCCTCGGCCGCGCGCTTTTTCGCGCCCTCGTCGTGGAGGTAGATGACGCCGCTCTCGATAAAGCGGCCCGAGTCATCCACAAGGGCGAGCTTGCATCCGGTCCGGATGCCAGGATCGATGGCCAGGACCGCCTTCGGACCGAAGGGCGCCGCGAGCAGGACCTTCTTGACGTTCTCGGCAAAGACCTGGATCGCGGCGGCATCCGCCGAGTCCTTCAGGGCCTTGTGGACTTCTGTTTCGATGCTCGGGAAGACGTGGGCTTTCAGGGCGAGCCGGGAGGCCTTCTTCAGGAGAGTCTGACCTGGAGACTCCTTCCCCGCGGCGGAGGCCAGCTCGAAGGCCGCCAGGAGACGTTCGTCGAAGGCGGGGTCGGCGGTTCGGCCGCCGACAGACGCCGTCAGCTCTCCCTCGAGCCAGCCACGGCGAAGCGCGAGATAGCGGTGCGAGTTCTCGGGCTTCAGCAGAGAGGGCACCGGCTCCTCGAAGGCGAAGTACATCTCGAACTTGCTGTTCGGCTTGACCTTCTCGCCGGGCGCCGACCTCACGGCTCCTCTTGTGAACGACTCATTCCTCACGTATTGCCTGAGCTCCTCGTTCTCGGAGAGGCGCTCCACCAGGATGTCCGTGGTCCCCGCCAGGACGGCCGCCTCGTCAGCAAAGCCCGCATCGGAGTTGAGATGCCGGAGCGCGATCGACGACAGCGTCTCGCCCGGCGCAGGAACGAGGGTGCCGTGAGCGACATCCCAGACCCAGTTGGCGACGGGCGCAAGGCCCGCCTCTCTCGCGATGACGGCTTTGGTCTTGCGCTTCTTCTTGAAGGGCAGGTAGAGATCCTCGAGCGCATCGAGGTCGAAGGTGGAGAGGAGCTTCTCCTTCAGCTCGGGCGTGAGTTTTCCCTGCTTGCCGATCTCCTCGACGATGAAGGCCTGCCGCTTCAGGATCTCGTCCCAGGTCTCCTTGGCGTCGAGGACGGTCTGGATGGCCACTTCGTCGAGATTCCCCGTGGCTTCCTTGCGATACCGGGCGATGAAGGGAACCGTGCCGCCGTCCTCCGCGAGCTTCAGGACGGCCAGGGCGGAGGCGGCGGGGATCTCGGGGAACCGGGCCACGAACCACGATTCGAAAGTCATAGCGGCGAATGATCGCAGAAAGCGCGAAAGGCCGGGCGGGTGGTCCGCGCCGGCCTTTCGAGGGGCGTCTCTGTTTCGTGCCGCTACGGCGCGGGGAGAATCTTCTTCGAGTAGTACTCCACGAAGGGGCTCGCCGCGATGCGGGGCCGGGCGCGGCGAAGGTACTCGCGTGCCTTGGCCGCATCACCGTTTTCGTACAGACAGACCGCCCCGTAAAAGAGCGACGGCGCCTCGGCATCGGAGAGAGGCTCGATCGACGGGAGCTGGTCCGCCCCCAGCTTCCAGTCCCGTGTCATGACGGAGGCTTCGAGGAGGGCCTTTCGGAGCTCACGATCGGCCGGAGCCGCCGCCACCGCGTCCTTGAGCAGGGCCTTCGCTTCCTGGGTCTTGCCCGCCCTGAGAAGCTCGCGCCCGTCTTCGATCGGAGACTTCTTCGCGGCCGGACTCGGGCTCAGGACCGGACTCGGAGTCGCGGGGGTCTCCGGCGTCTCCACGGGAGCGGCTGTCCGGGCCGGGACCGGAGTGGGCGTCGGAGGGACCGGGGTTTCCACGGGAGGAGGCGCGACGGTGGGCGCCGGGGTAGGCGCCGGAGGCGGAACGGGCGCGGCGACGGGCTTCGGCGTCGGAATGCGGGCGGCCGCTGCCGCCACATCGGGCTTTGCAAGGACTTCTTCTGGCAGGGCGCCAGACAGCCCGGAGGCGGTCGTCCAGTCCTTCGCGGCGACGGAGGCGACCAGGAACTGCCCCATCAGCTCGGGGCTCTTCCCACGCTCCTCCGCGGGGACCGCCAGAAGATCAGTCTTGGCCTTCGTGTAGTCCTTCCGGTCGAGATGCGCCTTTCCACGGCCGAGCAGGGCTTCGGTGTTGTTCGGCGACAGCTCTAGGGCCTTCGTGGCCCAGCGGATGGCGGCTTTCTGGTCGCCACGGGCGGCCTCTTCCTTCATCAGGAGGAGGGGCCACCTCGGGCTGGCTGGCTCCGCGGCCGCCCGGGTCTCGAACAGCCTGATTCGTTCGGCCGCGGGGAGGTTGGCGAGCTTCTGGTCTTCCGTCTCGAAAAACGCGGACGCAGCCGGCAGGAGGACCAGGGTATCCGGTGAGACGCGCTTGCGCACGAGCTCGGCGAAGGCCGCCTTCATCGCGGGGGGAAGCGGGGCCTTGCCGTAGGAGGCGAAGCGCCGCTCGACATCGGTGAATCGCCTCAGGGTGGCATCGACGTCCTCCGCGCCCTTGCCCGCGGCGTCCTGAGACAGGGCGAGCCCCGCCAGGCAGTTCGAGAGGAGAGGAGGCTCCTCGAGGAGTCCGAAGCAGGCGATCCGATACTCCGTGACGGCGTCGAGAAAGCGCTTTTCGGCGTAGGCCTGCTGTCCCTCCCGCAGGCGGATAAGGTAAAACTCCTCCGTACCACGGAGAGATGGCGCCAGGATGATCGCGGCAAGCGCCGCAGCGAGAAAGACGAAACCTTGAGTTCGCTTCATAGTGACAATGTTCTTCCGGGCCTTTCGCGGGTGACCGGCATGGCCGGTTTCGGGCTCGTTCTGGTTCTGGTCGTGGCAGCGCCCCTCCACTACGGCGGGATCACGCTCTACGGTTCCCTGTGGATCCAGGTGCTGGCGTTCCTTGCCTTGGCAGTGGCCATCGTTGCCCCAGCCCCGGGCAGGATCGGGGCCGCGTGGATTGCGGCGGCGAGCGTCTTCGGGATTGCCTTGACCGGTGTCCTGCAATTGGTGCCTTTTTCTCCGAGCCTGATCGGCAAGCTCTCGGCCTCGAGTTTACAGGTATACGAGGAGGCGGCAGAGATCCTCGGATTGTACGGATCCGCGGCCCCGCCGATGCGCATTTCGATCGCCCCGACCGAGACCGTCGCGACCGTCCTTCTGACCCTGGCCTATCTGGCGGCGTTCTTGGCCTCTTTTCTCACGGTGACGACCCGGGCCAGACGCCGGATCTTTCTCTTCGTCCTGATTGGCTGCGCGCTGGGCCAGGTCATCGCGATCACACTCCTCGAACCGGAGGGTGGAAGGCGGCGCGGCTCGTTCGTGAACCCGAATCACCTGGCCGCCTACATCGAGATGTCGCTCGCTCTCAGCGCGGGACTCATCGCTCTGTCGCTCTCCCTTAGGCAGCGTCACCACGACCCCGACCGGACGGCTCGTTCACTCGAGAAGACAATCCTCTTCGTCACGGGCGGCGTTCTGCTCTGGGGCTCACTGGCCGTCGGGCTGGGCTTCACGCAGTCGCGGGGCGGGGTGCTGGCGGGAGCCCTGACCGCAGTGATCCTGACGGCCCTCTACGCGGGCAAGAGAGCCCTGCAGGCTGCTCATCTGTCGGCCTCCACCCTCACGGTGGCCCTTCTCCTGGGGGTGGCGTTCGTCTGGAGCGCGATCGGAAGTCTCCCGGTCGCGAGGCTCCTCGCCACGGATCCGTCGGGCCTGTCGGGGGACACGCGCGTCCAGCTCTGGAGCCTGTCGATCGACCTGTGGAAGAAGTTCCCCATCTTCGGTTCGGGCCTCGGGACGTTTCGAGAAGCGTTTCGAAGAGTCCAGCCGCTCGAGTTCACGGGCCTCGTGGAACAGGCCCACAACGACTACCTCCAGCTTCTCGTGACGGGCGGAGCCCTTTCGATGATCCTGGCCGCGATCGCCGTCGTCGCCGGGCTGCGGGTCCTGATCATGGGCTGGATGTCTCAGCCGCACCGCGAGGAGAGCGCCTTCATTCTCGGAGCGACCGGGGCGCTTCTCAGCCTGCTCCTGCACGGCGTTGCCGAGTTCAACTTCTCGCTCCCGGCCATCCCGGTCTCGCTGGCCCTCATCCTCGGGGCTGCCTGGAGGGCGGTTGGCTATCGGGCGAGCGACGCCGAGATCAGCTGAAAAGACCCGCCGGCGAGACGGCGGAACTCGAGGAATCGCCGCCCCTGCCTTCCCTCGAGAGGGATCTTCAACTCGGTTTCCGCTTCCACGAGAGCCGTTCCCGATCTCCCGCCGTCGAACCCGTACGAGACGAAGACGGGCTTGACTTCACCTCCCGTGGAAGCGGATTTCGGCGAGAGCCTCACGGTGATCTCGCGTGAGCCTGACGCCGGATCGAGACAAAGCGGCAGAGACCCCGCCTCGGTGAAGTCGGAGGCCTCGAACTGGGTTCGTACGGCGGAATCCAGCTCCGCCTGGATCGAATCCGCCGCCTTGGCCGGCCCCTCGCCGCGCGCCATGTCCCGACGGAGGAGCAGGACCTCGCACTCCCGCCGGGCGGCGGCCGGAATGCGAGCAAAGGCTTGCCGCGCTTCTTCCTTCCGGCCCGAGGCGAGCTCGAGACTCGCGAGCCTGACGAAAAAGGACGTCCACTGCAAGGAGCCGACGGTCTCCGAGGTCCGGAGGATGGAATCGAAACCGTACCGGTCTCCGCTCTCGAGGAGAACGCGGGCCCGAACGACATCGGGAACGTTGGAGAGCGGGTACAGAGCCCTGGCGAGGGCGGCGGGAGGGACGTCCGCGAGACGTCCGTTCAGAAAGAACCGGACCATCTCGCCGCGGGGGTCGTTCCGCCAGGCCCCGGAGGTATCGGGAGGCCACAACTCGAGAATCCGGCCGCCCTGGCGGCGTTCGGCCGGGCGGTCGAAATCCGTGAGGCGGTGATTCCCCGCCCAGGCCCTGCAGGCAGTCCGGAGGCCCACCGTGTCTTTTGCCATGAGGCGCGCCTCGGCAGTGGCGAGATCCGTGGTTCGCGCCGAGAGCGATGCCTTCTCCCACAGAGTAAAGAGGCTCGAATAGAGGCGGGCGTCACCCGTCTTCGCCAGAGCGTCGAGGGCGAGGGAGAGGTGTCCGGGACGCGGCGGCAGAAGCGCGAAAGTCGCCTCGGGCCCCAGGAGCGACATCGTCGCCAGGAGGGATTGCGACAGGAACTGGGTGTCGGTGAAGGCAAGCGCGAACGTCCTCTCCGCCGAGGTCTTCTCGTTCGCTGAGAGCTGACTCCAGTTCTCCAGGAGCGCTCCGGCCAGAAAGACGTGCGCCGAGCCGATCCCCGGTCCGGCCTTCAGCCCGTTCGCGAGGGGAACCCTCCAGAGGGCTGCCTTCTCGACGAGGTCGCGCGAGGCGCGCCGCCGGTCCTTCACGTAGTGGATCTGGCCGAGGAGGACGCGGTGGAACGCCCACCCGGGGCGCCGGGAAATGGCCCACACGAGGAGCTTCTCGGCGCTTGCGAGCTGCGAGTCGAGGTTCGCGATGGCGCCGTACCAGAGCTGGCGCTCCTCCGGGCTCAGTCGCGACAGCGACACGGGGGTCAGCGCGTCATCCAGGGTTGCCCGTCCGAGAACCCAGAGGGCCATGTCGGCCGAGGCCGCCACGTCGGCGGTGGCGGCCTCGAAGGGACGGCGCTCGGTGATCGTGTAGCGGCGAGAGAACTCGCCGATCTCCTTTCGATCACGCTGGTCTCCGCGATAGACGTGGACCGAGGCCGCGAGCGCGATCACAGAGAGGACGAACACGAGAAGGCGCTGGTACCCGGGCACCGGAGCGCCCGCGGAAGCGAGAACCGCCTCTTGCCGGGGTTCCTCGAGGTCTCTCTCGAAGGGGATCAGATCTCCCATGGGAGCGTCTCGGAGCGGACGATGGCTGTGGGGTTGGCGTCGAAAAGACCGGCGTCTGCTTCCTTGCCGAAGAGCTTCACGACGCGTTCCCGGGCGGCGCGCATACGGGGGGATCGCCTGTCGACGCCGTGAGAGTCGGACGCGATGACGCTCGCGAGACCGCTCCTGATGAACTCCTCGCCGGCGTGCTGGGCCCTCCGGCCGAAGTCTCCCAGGATGCTCCCCGCCGTCACCTGAGCGATCGCTCCCTTCTCCAGGAGTGCCTCGAGCCGGTGGGGCTCTGACGAGAAGACGAGGTTGCGCTCGGGATGGGCGATGACGGGCACGACACCGAGAAGCGCGAGCTCGAAAAAGACGGACTCGGCCGAAGACGGGACGTGACCGGGCGGGAACTCGACGAGGAGGTACTTCGAGCCGTTCAGCGCCTCGAGCGGCCCCGCTCCCCCGAGCTCCCAGAGCTCGACGGCATCGTTGGTGAAGAAGTACTCGCAGCCGGGCAGGACCCTGGGACGTCCGCCGAGGCGCTGGTTCAGCTCGGCCAGGAGCTGATGGCGGCCAGCGGGGTCCTCGTTCAGCCAGGGATCGCGCAGGACGTGCGGCGTCGCCACGATGGTGTCGATGCCATCCGCTTCGGCCGCGCGGCACAGGGCGACGGCCTCCTCCCATGTCTCCGGCCCGTCATCGATCCCGGGGAGGCAGTGGAAGTGGAGGTCGATCATTCGGGCACCGCCTGAGTGAAATCCCGGACGCCGGGCTCAAGTTCGGAGAGTGGGACCTCGGTGTAGCGGGAGACGTTCGCGGCAGGCTCGCCGACGACCTCACCCCGGAAGGAGACCCACGCGTGCCCCTCGATGCCGCGCTCTCCCCGCAAGAAGCCGTAGTGGAGCCGCGCGCCTCCCAGCGGCTGGAGAAGCTCGTAGAGCACGATCGAGCGGGGCAGGCAGGTATCGAGGGGCGAGAGAAACCGGACCGCTCGCCGGCTGGCGAGGAAGGCGAGCTCGACAAACCCTGGTTCCGGATCGCGTCTGGGCCGCGAGTCGCTCTGGTCAGGCGTCAGGGCGTCGTCCTTCACAATCTTCCAGCGCAGAAGAAGTGTGAAGACACAGGCCTTCAGATGAAGACCGAGCCACAGCCAGGGGGATGGCGAGTAGATCCGCACGAAAAGGACCCGTGAACGATAAAGGCCTGCGCGCCTCGGATCAACCTCGGTGGCAGGTCTTTTCTCAGAATGAGCCTAGGAACCGGATCAGCTGGCCACGGCGTTCCTGCCGTTGCGGGAGCCGGGTCCCGCCTGGCCATCGGGGCCCTTGCCGTTTGCCGCCTCTTCCGGCTCGTGCGTGTAACCCGCGTAGGACGGCTGGTAGTAGTAGTACTTGCCGTAGCTCGGTCCGCGATCCATGAGCTGGTTGATGAGAACGCCCAGGATGCGGACGTGAGAGAGGTACAGCTTGTCGCGGGCGCGGGCCACCTGTTCCCGGGCGGTCTTGCCGCCCTTGACGCAGAGGACGACGCCATCGGTCAGGGAGCCGAGGACGATGGCATCGGCGACGGCGTTGACGGGTGGCGAGTCGATGACGACGTAGTCGAACCGGCGGGTCGTGACCTCGAGGAGGCGGCTCATCGCGTCGGAGGAGAGGAGGCCCGAGGGGTTGGGAGAGATGGGCCCGGCCGGCAGGATGAAGACGTTGGGGACGCTCGATTCCTGAACGGCCTTGCCCGGCTCGAGGCTCTCGGCGAGCACGGAAACGAGGCCCACACGATTCGAGACCCGGAAGACCTCGTGGATCCGGGGCTTGTGAAGGTCGCCGTCGATGAGGAGGACCTTCTTGCCGAGCTGGCCGAGGACGATCGCGAGGTTGGCGGATGTCGAGGTCTTGCCCTCGCCGGGGAACGTGGAGGTGATGACGAAGGACTTGACGCCGCCCGCGCGCGAGAGGAGGAGGGACGTCCGGAATGTCCGGTAGGCCTCGGAGATCGTCGACCTCGGGTGGGCGTGCGGGTGGAGCTCGATATTCGGCTTCTCGGACGATTGGCTTGGCTTGGCCATGGATTCCGGGGCCGGGGCCGGCTTTTTCTTCAGCCGCTCCACGGCTCGCCGGGCATACCCATAGCCATATCCATACCCGTATCGGCCATAGCCGTAACCCTTGCCCGAGTGTCCGATGGCCGGGATGACGCCGAGAGGCGGCAGGGCGAGATAGCGTTCGACCTGCTCGGGAGTCCGGATGCTCCGGTCCATGTACTCGAGGAAGAAGGCCAGGCCCAGGCCCGCGGCGAGACCGAGAAAAAGGCCAAGGGTGGCATTGCGGCGGTAGGAGGGGCGGAAGCGTGAACCGGGTTCGAGGGCCCGGTCGACGACGCGGACGCTGGACTCACGACGGCCGCTGAGCCGAGAGGCCACCTCGGTCTCGCTCTGTCTGCGAAGGAGTGCATCGAGAAGGGTTCGTTTCGTCGAGACCTCGATCTTGAGGTTGTTGTACTCGACGGCATTGCTATTGAGGACCATCGCCTCGGACTTCTGCGCGCTGAGGACTTGCTTGAAGCTCTCCTCACGCCGCAGCGCCATCTGATACTCGGCCCTGGCCTGCTCTCGGGCCTTGGCGACGGTTTCCTGGATGACCGTGTCGAGGTGCTGCTTGGCCTTCGTGATCTGCGCCCTGAGCTGCTGCATGGCGGGCCACTCGGGCTTGTAGGTATTCAGCTTGTCCGCGTAGTCACGTTCGAGCTTGAGGACATCGTTGCGGAGCTGAGTCACGAGGCCCCCGGAAAGCGAGTCGGCGATTGCCTCCGGCTTTGCTGTCTGAGTCTCGTTGTACTTGGCCTCCCTCGTGACGCGGTCGGCCACGGCGGCGGCATAGTCCTTGTTGAGAGTCTCCAGCTTCTGGAGCGTGACGTTCATCTGCGGGTCGACGGAGATGATGTCTTTCTGGCGCCCGTAGGCCTGGAGCTTGCGTTCCGACTCATCGAGCTCACTCTTGATCTGCTCGATCTGGGTCTGCAGGAACTGCGAAGCCTGCCCAATGACGTTGAAGCGAGCCTCGTTCACCCAGTCGATATAGGCATCAGCCACCGCGTTCGCGATGTCGGCGCTCAGCTTCTTCGAGGAAGAGACGTACGAGAGCTCGACGAGGTTTGTCCCCCTGATGGGATTGACCTCGACTCCGGACTGGACGCTCGAAGCCCACCGCACGAGCGAATCGGGACTCGGAGCGGTTTCGGGCCCCTTGGCCTCGGTCTTCTTGGCAATCGGCGCAGAGGCGGACGCTGCCGCTGGATTGAAATCGGGGTTCTCCGGAAGATTCAACCTCCGAACGACCCGCTCGGCAACCGCCCGGCTTCGCATGAGGCGGGTCTGGGTGGGAAGGAACTCGGGGTTGTACCAGTCGTACTGCTGGCTGGAAGTGCCAATGTCGAGCGGGCTCCCCTTGTCTCGCTCAACGTTGATCGTCACCGTTGCCCGGTAGAGCGGGGTTGCCAGGAAGGCGTTCAAGATCGCCACGGACGTCGCGGCAACCACGCACACCAGGACCAGAAACCTGCGCTTCCATATGACATCCCAGTAGTCCGCTAGGTGCGTTTCCGGCCCCTCGGAGAGTCCGGGCAGACTCTGGGGCATCGAAACAGGGTCAGGCTGAACGGAACTCAAAAGAAGGACTCCTTGACGACGACCACGTCGTCAGCCTTGAGAAGGGGATCCTGGTCTTTTCCAGAGACGATCCGGCGGTAGTCCAGAACGAGTTCAAGGTCCTTTCCATCGCCCCCGCGCCGCTTGATGCGGATACTCCCCCGAGCCGCCCGGTCGGTGAGCCCGCCAGCTTTTGCGATCACGGAGAGGAGCGTGATCCGGTCATCGCTGTCGAACTCATGGGCGCCCGGGCTCTTGACTTCGCCCAGGCAGAAGATCTTGACGGGTGTCCGGACCGGAATGTTCACGACGTCGGAAGGGAATATCGGGATGTTCCAGATCGGTGAGCTCTTGACAAAGAGCTCGGCAGTATCGATTTCTAGCCGGTCGGTCAAGCCGTTGTCGGCTCGCCTGAGGACGTAGATCTTCCGACCGGCCCCGCCGGCAAGCCCGCCGGCCGCGGAAATGGCTTGAAGAAGATCCCAGCGCCCCGAGATGTTCAGCGAGCCGGGCTTCATCACGGCGCCGAGAATGGAGACAGGTTTATTCGCGAACTCCTTCACGACGACAGAAACATTCGCCCGATTGACGTACTTCGCGGTTAGAAGCGCCTGAAGGCGGTCGCGGATCTCGGTGGCGGTCAGGGTCGAAACCGGGAACTGCCCGAGCATGGGAAGGTCCAGATTCCCCGAATCGGAAACCCGCCGCTCCAGGTTGAGCTCCGGTATCTCGAGAACCCGAATCTCCAGAAGGTCCTTGGGACCGACCCGATAGTCTCCCGGCGGCACCTCTGCTCGCAGGGCTCCGGAGAGGGAGAAACAAACTAGAGTAAGGGGCAGCAGAGCCCGTCGGGAAAGGAGCATGGTCTCTCCGAGTGTATCGCACGGATCGAAGCACCCTTCACGGCATCCCGTCCGCGTTTCTCAAGGTCAAGAGCAAACGTGCGTAGACAAGCGCCCACCGGCGCCGGTCGAAATTGCTCCGAGCATACTGACGGGCTTTGCTCCCCAGAATTCTCCGAATCTCGGCGTCGTTCACGAGATGAAGGACCGCCCGTCTCAGTTCATCCGCATTCTCTGGCTCTATCGCGACTCCCCCGCCCGAGGCCTCAAGGATGTTCTGCGCTTGGCCCGACACCCCCAGGATCACCGGCTTTCCCGCCGCGAAGGCTTCCAGCATCTTCGACGGAATCACCTTCTCGAAAGCGGGAGAACGCTTTAGCAGTACGAGCGCCACATCCGAAGCGGCAAGCAATCCCCGGGCCGTGTCTCTCGGGACCAGGCCGGTGAAGGTGACGTTCGAGAGACCCTCACGCGCCGCCAGGTGCGCCAGACGGGCACGATCAGCCCCGTCCCCGACCAGAAGGAACTTCACTTCGGGCCGGTCCGCCGCGAGCGAGCGGGCCACATCGAGAACCGTCCCGAGCCCGTGGGCCATCCCGATCGTCCCCACATAGGCACAGACGAAGTCAGAGGCCGTGAGCCCGTACCGCTCCCGGTATCCCGCCGGATCGACCTCCCACGCCTCGGGCTCGATGCCGTTCGGAAGGAAATGGAGCTTCTCTCTTGGAACACCCCTGCCGGCGAGATCGTCCATGAACGCACGGGTCAGGCAGGCGACGGCCGACGCGCTTCGATAGAGCTTCAGCTCCAAGGCCTCGAGGATCCGGAAAATGACCGACCGCTTCATCGCCCCGACAGCCGAGATCGACTCGGGCCAGATGTCTCGGAGCTCGAAGACCCACGGGATCCGCAAGACCCCCGCGGCCAGCCAGCCCGCGACCGCGCAGAAGAACTGCGGCGACGTTGCGATCAGGATGTCGAACTCTCCCAGACGGATCGCCCGGAACACGGCCGAGGGGATGTAGGAGAGGTAGTTCAGGGTGCGCTTGACCGCGCCCTGGTTTGCCGCCAGGTAAGTCCAGACACGGTGGACGTGGATTCCCGCGACAATTTCGTGCTGGTACCACCCGGGACGGTATCCGGGGAACGGCTTGCCAGCCGGGTGGCTCGGCACGCACGTCACGACATGCACGTCGTGTCCCAGGGCTATCCACTCCCGGCAGTTCTCGAACGTCCGGCTCGCCGGGGCATTCACCTCCGGCGGGAAATAGTGGCTGAAAAAGAGGATCTTCAGACGTCTCCTCGTGCGGTCTGGCAATGGGGAAACAACCTCGCGCTGCCCTCTTCCTGATGGAGCCTGGAGAGAGGGCCTGAAGTTTCTACATTTGGGCGTAGCTCTGCGCCCCCCCTTACGAAGGGGAGGCAGGCGCGTGAGCGCCGGAGGGGTCGACGGGGAGAGCTCGGATGGCGCGCCGACCAACAAGGACCGGTGCTGACCCCTCCCGGGCCTGAGGGCCCGGCCTCCCCTTCGCAAGGGGAGGCGCCCCCCTTCCCACCCTTATCCCTCAGGGAGAAGGGGCCCTTTCCCTGAGGGGGCTGAGGGAGAGGGCTTCGAGAGCCCATCGAACCCGGGTTGAATCCATGAACTCCCATGAGGTCGAGAGGCACGGCCGGAGGTGCTCCACTCCGTAACGTGGATGGTAGGGAGACTCCGAGACCTGCCACGCTGGTCCCGTGACACTCATCAGGGTTTCTCCACCCCGGAGGAGCTCGATCCCCTTCTCCCCGCTGTCACGGACCTCGAAACCCGGCGCCACGTGGAGTCTCAGGACAGCCGAGTGCCGGCCGTCCGCGTGGCAGAGATCCTCGAACTCGATCCTCTGTCCGTTGCCCCGAATCCGTCTCTCGTGCCGGACGGTTCCCAGGCCCTTCCCCGGGTACTCGACGGATCCCATGAGCTCGAAACCACCGTCCCTGCCGTGGGCGCTGGCTCCCAGAATCGATCCGCGCCGGCCGCAGCGGAAGGCGGCCCACAGATCCGCCTGGGAGAGGCCATCGACCTCGAGCGTGTTGTGGGCGCGCGTCGACCGGTCGTATGAGCGGACCGGGCCAGGATCGTAGGTGTGGACTCCCGTGTCGGTGAAGACCCGGACCCCGCGATGACTCATCTCGAAAGACAGCATGTCCGCGTGTGAGTGCGCCGTGTTGTGGGCCGGGCCGATCTCCCCGCAGTCGAGGACCAGGAATGTCCCCTCTCCGCCCCTCCACGACGCATATCCGGCATCGCCGAGGAACCGCAGTCCGGGCCTCGGCACTGTCTCCAGCCCGGCGGACCTCAGCAGGTCAGCCGGCCGGGGCGCGACGCCGAGGGCGCTGTCGTTCAGGAGTGCGATCTCTCCATCCGGGTGAACGAGCGCGGAGAGGGATTCCGCGAGCCTCACCGCCGCGCGCGCTGCCAGCGTCCCGATCTCCAGACCCGCGGGACCCGCGTCGACATCCGCGGCCACGTTCGAGAGTCTGAGGAGAGACTCCGCGATCGACGCCTGATACATCGGCGACCGTTCATCGTGGCACCCGTCTCCCAGAAGCTGCTCGTCGAGGCACTCTTGCAGCAAGCCGGCCCCGCGCCCAAGCGCGACCACCGCCGTCGGGGACGACAGCCGCAGGCCGGCCCAGCAAAGGCCGATCGCGTCCTCGAGCAGGTGGTTCGCCAGGTGTTCGTACTCGACTTGATCCAGGAGATGCGCCAGCTGCTGATCGAGGCTCGATGCGACCCGGTCCCGAACCCGCCGGTCCAATCCTCTTTGCGAGACAGTCCAGTCGGACCACTCGCGGAGCCGGAGCGCGATGGGATACGGCTCCCAGCCTGGACGGCTCCCGGGGGGATTGAGGTTGATCCAGTCCTCGATGAGCCGGACGGCCTCCGCCGGCGGCATCGACCAGAGATAGCGGAAGTAGTGAAGGTTGTAGACCCAGAGACGACTCGCCTCCGGCGGGTCCCACCGGCAGTTTCCCGCAAACGGGATGCGGCTGTTGAGAAACGAAAAGCCGGACTCGCTCCATGCCGCAACTTCCGTTACCGGTGGAACCCCAACAAATCCCCGCAGCGTGACCCCGGTGGACGGAGGCCCCGGCCACGCTCGGGTCACACCTCTCCGGAGCCTCGCTGCAACCTGGATCGGCCTGAGGTACCCCAGGGTCTCGAGGTAGGTTCGAAGACCGCGCATCCTAAGAACGGCAGCCAAAAAACAGAACCGTGTGACAACCCTTCTCTCGCAGGAACTTGCGAGAAGACGCAGCTTCACCCAAAAGGTGGTTCCCTCCCCAGCGGCGCGGGAGATGGCACAGTAAGGGCTCGAGCGTCACTGCCAGTCGCCCCTGATCAAGCGCGACGAAGCCTTCGCGAGAGTTCGGGCGTCCCGCGCGCGTCCGTGTTCCCCCGCGGCAACAGGGGAACCGAAGCTCGCCCAGGCTCGGCTCATCAGCGGTGCGTTACGAGGCTCTCGATCTCTCTCGCGACCCGCTCGCCGGCGTGCCCGTCCCAGAGCTCGATCGGCCGTCCTTCGGGCCAGCGGCCCGCCATGACGTCCGAGAACGCCCGCCGGATGGCCTCCGGATCATTCCCGACGAGCCGGCTCGTCCCCTTTTCGGCCGTCACGGGCCTCTCGGTGTTGGCGCGAAGCGTCAGACACGGCACACCGAGACACGTCGTCTCCTCCTGGATCCCTCCCGAGTCGGTCAGAACGAGACGCGCGTCCTTCATCAGACTCAGGTTTTCCCGGTACGACACGGGATCCAGCAGCGTGACCTTTCCCCTCGATTGCAGCCGTTGCGTGAGTCCCGCACGCTCGAGCGCTCCCTTCGTGCGCGGATGAACGGGAAAGACGAGCGGCAGCTCCATTGAGATCTCACAGAAGACGTCGACCAGAGACTCCAGCACCCCCGGATGGTCGACGTTGGAGGGCCTGTGCAGGGTCACGAGCCCGTAGCCGCGCTCCTCGAACCCGAGTCGCCGGGGAAAACCGAGCTCCCCGGCCCGCTCGAGCTCACCCTTGAGGGAGTCAATCATCACGTTTCCGACCAATCGGATTCGCTCGGGGCTCACGCCCTCGGCCCTGAGGTTCGTCAGGCCGCTCGGTTCCGAGACGAGCAGGAGATCGGAGATCGAATCCGTGAGGATCCGGTTGATCTCCTCCGGCATCGCCCTGTCGAAGCTCCTGAGCCCCGCCTCGACGTGAACGACTTTCACCCCCAGCTTGACGGCCGCGAGGGCCGCGGCGATGGTGGAGTTGACGTCCCCGAAGACCACCGTCGCTGCAGGCTTTCTCTTCAGGAGCTCGGCCTCGTACTTCTGGAGGATCTGCGCCGTCTGCGCGCCGTGGGTGCCGGAACCCGCCTCGAGGTGGATGTCCGGAACACGGATCCGGAGCTCCTCGAAGAAGACCTCGCTCATGTCGCGGTCGTAGTGCTGGCCCGTGTGAACGATCCGCGTCTCGAGGCCTTCTCTCGTATCGAGCGCCCTCGCGACCGGGGCGAGCTTCATGAAGTTCGGCCGGGCTCCGGCCACGAGATCGACGAGCGGCTTTGTCATGCTGGGATCTCGAAGGCACATCCCTCGCGCAGGCTCTGGACGGCCAGGATCCCCGCGAGCGTAACAGACCGGAGCTCTTCCCAAGAAATCGGAGATGTGCCCCCCGACAGCGCCGCGACGAAGGCCTCGAGCCCGGCGGCGTGGCCCTTGTCCTGAGAGGCAAATACCTTTTCGGTGGTCTTGCCGCCCGCCACGAGAGTCACACTCCGGAAGTCATCGATGACGGCCGTCCGCCCCGCGCCGAAGACCTCGATCCGCTCCTTCGGGAACGCCCGGTCCCCCCCGGCGAGGTAGGCGACGCTCGAAAGCGAGCCGTTCGCATGGCGGACCGTGAGAAACGCCTGGTCAGACGTGATCTCCGGCGCGGCGGGCCCGCCAACGCAGTCCGCAAAGACTCGGACCGGAACCGAGCCCGCCAGGTACGTGGCCAGGTCGATCGCGTGGCAGGCCTCGCCGACAATGCGTCCTCCCCCTATCTCCTCGTCTTGAGTCCAGTGCTCGGGCGGAATCGCCCCGGCATTGAACCGGACGCTGATCGTGAGGGGATCCGAGACTCCGGAAAAGAACTCCTTGACCATTCGCGCGGCCGGCGAGAACCGGCGATTGAATCCCGCCATCAGCAACCCGCCGGTGGCCTCGAGCGCGTCCTCGATCCGGGCCAGTTCCTCCACGCTCAAGCAGAGCGGCTTCTCGACGAAGACGGACTTCCCGGCCGAGAGCGCCTTCTCGACCTGGCGGCCGTGCTGATCGTGTCTCGTCAAGACGAAGACCGCATCGACCTCGGGATTCGCGAGAACCTCCTCCTCGTTCGACGTCACCGATGGGAATCCAAGTCTCTCGGCCGCATGGCCAGCCGAGAGACCTCCCGCGGAACAGAGCACCACCGGCTCGAGCCTGGCGTTCTTCCCAGCCAGCGGCAGGAGGACCGTCCGAGCGAAGTTCCCCGCTCCGAGGCAGCCGAATCCGATCCGGCCGGAACGCTGGGAAACCGGGACCTCCTTGATGGAACGCTTCTTCTCCGCCTCCCCTCGGGCGTACTGAAGGAGCACGGCGAGGAACGGCTCCCGGCCGGACTCGATCAGCTCGTAGGCCTCCAGAGCCCGCTCGACGGGAAAGCGATGGGTGATGAGTGGCAGTACGTCCAGGCGCCCGGTTGCCATCATGTCGAGGACGGCCGAGATGTTTCTCTGCTCCGTCCACCGGACGTACGGGAGCGGATAGTCGTTCCCTCGCTCCTCGTAGACCGGGTCGTAGCGGCCCGGTCCGTACGAGCACGAGACGACGAACTCGCACTCCTTGAAGAAGAACGGCCTCCTGTCGAGGTGAAGGCCGGCAACGCCCACGAGGACGATCCGGCCCTTCTTTCGGACCGCGCGAACGGCCTCCTCGATCGGCCCGTTCGAGTCCGTCGCCGCCGTGATGAGGACCGAATCCGCCCCCACGCCGCGGGTCAGATCCTCGACTGCCAGAGCCGTCATCTCAGTGCCCGCGAGATCGGCCCCCATTCGCCGGGCCAGCTCACATCGCGCGGGGGAAAGGTCTGTCGCCAGAACACGCACGCCATTCGCCCGAAGGAGGGCCACCGTCAGCTGCCCGATCAACCCGAGCCCGATGACGTAGACGGTCTCTCCGAGCTGGGGACTCGCCAGCCGAATCCCCTGGAGGGCAATCGCGCCCAGAACTCCGAAGGCAGCCTTCTCGAGCGGGAGTCCATCCGGGACCCTCGCGCAGAGGTTCCTTGGAACCGCAACGACTTCCGCGTGCGGACCGTTCGAGGCGACCCGGTCGCCGGGGCGAAGTCCCTCCACACCCGCTCCTGCGGCGAGAACGGTTCCAGCAGAGCTGTAGCCCATCGAGAGAGGTTCATCCAGGCGGGCCTGAACGGCCCTCAGCGTGTTGAAGAACCCTTCGTTTCTGACCTTCTCCAGGACCCGCCGAACCTGATCGGGCCGCTCCCGGGCCTTTCCCAGAAGCGACTTCTGCGCGAGCTCCATCGCGGCCTTCTCCGTCCCCGCGGAGATCACCGAGGAGGTGTTCGCGATGATGACCTGCCCTTTCTGAGCAACGGGGGCCGGAATGTCGGCCAGCGAGAGCTTTCCGGAGCGGAGGTTCTGTACGACGCGTTTCATCCATCAGACTCCGGGCAGCTTCTGGATCAGACGCCGCGCCTTCCCTCTCGGAGTCAGCGGAATGTCATCGACGACCTTCACGAAAACCTCGAGCTCGGCTCCACACTTCTTCTCGTAGGCGGAAACGATCGCGCGGGAGTCGGCTTCCGAGAATCCCTCGCCTGGCAGGACACGGATTTCCATCTTGCCCTTTTCTTCCTGGACGTATTGATATCGCTTGACGCGGTCAAAAAACGAGCCGTGCATATTGAGAGCGGCCGTCGAGATCCGCGAGCCCGTCGACCCCAGAACATACTCCTGATCCCAGCGGCCAGCGACCTCGTCGAAGCGGTCGAAGAACCTCCCGCAGGAACAGGCGGGCGCCAGGAGCCGTGCGCGGTCACCCGTCCTGTACCGCATCATCGGAAGAGACCGGTTCAAGAGACCCGTCCCCACGAGCTCGCCGCTTTCCTCCGGCCTGGTGGCCACGGTTCCGTCGTCCTTCACGATCTCCACAACACCATAGTCCGGAAAGTGGTGGTAGGCCGTCGTCGTCTCGCACTCCCCCGCGAGGATGAGGCGCTCGCTGTGCCCGTACCAGGAGTACACCCGGGCACCCAGAGCGTTCTCGATCCGCTCCCGCTGATCCGGGAAGAGAGCCTCGGAGCCGAGGAGAACGGCGCGCAACGGGATCCCCTCGAGGGCTCGTGGATTCCGCAAGGCGAACTCGGCCACGAGCGAGATGGCCGACGGGTAGCCGTGAAGGAACTCTGGCTGAAACGCCCTCATCTTCCAGAAGTACCGGTCGAGATTCTCGTCATTCATGTGGAAGGGCGAGAACTGGATCTCGTTGTAGACCGGGTTCTCCTGCCAGAGGACGCCTTCTGATGCCCTGGGAAACGCCACGCCCCTGAAGGTCGCCTTGCGGGACCGGGGCGAATACCCCACGCGCGCCCACTGGCGGTGCATGAAGCCCATCTCGACTGCCTGGGAATCGTCGTCGACGAAGAATTTCAGCTGGTTTCCCGTTGTCCCGCCCGTGGTGCACTCGTAGTGAGGGATCCGGTCGAACGACCGCGGGAGGTACTTCCCGATGTCGTTCTGGAGATCTTCCTTCGCCAGGA
Source organism: Thermoanaerobaculia bacterium (assembly GCA_022071945.1). Taxonomy (GTDB): domain Bacteria; phylum Acidobacteriota; class Thermoanaerobaculia; order UBA5066; family UBA5066; genus JAJVIN01. Next base: position 237,523 of record JAJVIN010000005.1, read on the forward strand.
ACGGAAACCCCTTCAGAGCCTCGAAAGGCGGAAGCCGCTCCACGAGACCCCTCATCGGCTGGTAGGCAGGGACTTCTCGCGTGGCGAAATCGAGCATCCGCCCGAGCGCCCCGGCCTGATACTTCGAGAGCACCTCGCGAGAGGCCCGGTCGAGCTCCCTGCCCCTCGCAACCGTCCTGCGGTAGCCCTGCCCCGCCAGGACCGAGAACGGAACCCATCCCGCCGGGCGCTTGAGCCATTCTGGGAGCCCCTCGTAGATCCTGCGCTTGACGGAGAACGCCATCAGGACGATCCCGAAAGGATGCGGTGGATCCGAGACTGCCGCGAGAGCCAGGAGCGATCGGGATAGGCGGCTCCGAGGCGCAGCAGGAGCGTTCCCGGAAGGAGGTTCCAGATGGTTCTCAGGAGCCGGGTTCTCGCCGGATCCCGGGCGATCCTGAGGACCCAGCTCGCCTCGGACTTCGGGATGTAGATGGGCCCGACCATTCGCGCCCATCGCCAGGAATCCCAGGACGCAAGGTCGTCCGAGATGCTCTCGAAAAACTCGAGCTCCGCGCTCCCGGCTTCTCGAGCTTCGCCGGACGGGTCCTCTATGTAGAGGTACTCGGTGAAGGCATCCGTGAGGACATCGAAGGTCACGACCAACTTCAGCCGTGTGGCCGGATACCGGTCTCCTTCGACGTGATCGAAGGCGAAGTTGCCGAGCGAATAGTAGACGGGGGCGTCGTCGAAGCTCTCCCGGCCGTGAACCGTGTGGGTGTGGTGACCGAAGACCCCCCTGGCCCCGGCCTCGATCCACTTCTTGGCCAGCCTCCGCTGTCTCGGCGAGGGATGGTGGGCGAACTCCCCCTCTTTGCCCCAGTGAGGCGACACGAACACGTGGCTCACCTGGTCTCTCAGGCTCCGGATGAGCGGCGTGACGTGCTCTTCGCGGAAGAGGCGGGGGCCGCGCGACCGGCAGGGCTCCACGCATCCGATGACGGCGACTCTCCGGCCCTCGAGCTCGAGCTCGGCGAACGGGCGGTCCGTCGTTCCAAAGATCTGGACGGTCTCGAGCTCCTCGAGGATCTCGAGCATCTCGTCGAACGCCTGAGGTCCCGCGTCGTAGACGTGGTTGTTGGCGACGTTGAACGCCGAGAAGCCCGAGGCTTTCAGATGCTCGACGGACTCCGGTACGAGCCTGACCGCGTAGGCCTTGCCGGTGGAGGTCTCTTCCCGGCTGGAGATCACGGCCTCGAGGTTCCCCACCGCAGCGCCGCGAGGGACCCATTCTGGGAGGCAAAAGGGTCGAGACGGCAGGCAGTCGCCGACAAGGATTAGGCTTCGCGCGCTTTCCCGTCGCTGCTGCAGCGCTGTCACCGAACAGGTCTCCTTCTGAGAACGGTCAGCTCGATGGGGCGGGCCGCAGTGTTGAAAACCGGGCCTCTCTTCGCGTCACTCGCTGAGCGGACTACGCCGACGGTGGAATAGCGAGAGAGATCGAGTCTTCTCCCGGCATCGGCTGTCATGCTCGAGACGACGACGAATTCGAATGGGATCCGACGGAGCCTCTCCTCGTCCCTACGAAGGACGTAGTGATGCTGAACGAACCTCCATCGCAATCTAGACGAGAGAAGGATGAGTCGGTAGTCCCCATAGACGGAGCTTCCCGGGGGAATGAGGGCGGCGAGTCGCTCCTCGAGTTGCGTCATGTCCCGCGAATCACCCAGCCTGATAGCCTGGTACGTCCGGACACCCCACGTCACTGCCAGGCCAGAGGCGACGGCGAGACTCAGGAGGAAGATCAGGACCCTTCGGCGGACTGATCCTCGGGGGCTCAACACCAGTGCCACACCCGGCAGAGCCGACAGGAACGGTGAAGCCAGGAGCTGGTGCCACGGCTTGTGACCGGAAACGATCGATATCAGGATAGTCCCACTGACAGCCATCAGCACGATCGCCCGTACCCCCGGATCTTCCATCTCGGGCACCCGGCGCCAGGCTCCGGCTAGCACCAGTACCGCCGACAGAAGCAATAGAACCAGCAGAAAGGGTGTCGTCCAGAAGTAGACGAGGAACTTCCGCATCTCCAAGACGATCCAAGTCCCTTCTTCCGACTGCGTATGCGCCACGACCTGGTACACGAACTGATCCATAAACGCACGCCAGTGGGAGAAGGCATAGACGGTGAAAGGTACGAGCGCCAGGCCAACGGACGCGATGAAAGCAATCACGCGAGTGGCCAAAAGGGCTGAGTCCGACCTCTGGAAAAGGAACATCACCGCGACGAGCCCCGGGACGAAGACGAGCCCCAGCACATGAGCGTTTGCTCCCGCGCCTGCACAAAGGCCTGCTATCACAGCGGACAGAATCCCAGCTCTTCTGCCGCCACGCCCATCGATCCCAAAACGAACGAGCACAAGGAACGACAGCAATGCGAAATCCATCGCAAGCCAGTCGTAGCGTGTCTCCCGTGCCCTCGCCGCGAACGTCGGATCCACGGCAAGAACGAGGACGGCTACTATCGCGACCGTCGGCGAGAGTCGCCTCATCAAGGCGCCGACGAGTATCAAGCAGATGGATGCCAGAAGGCTTGACAGGAGCCTTGCCTGATAGAGACCCTCGCCGAATATCTCGAATACGAGCCCGATCGCCAGTTCATGCAGGGGAGTCTGGTAGAAGTACGCTGATTCGTGGCCAAAGCCCGGGCCCAGGGACGGAACGGCAAGGTATCCGTACTCCGAAAGGTGTCTGGACGCGTCATAGATGGCCGCCTCGTCAAGGGAGAAGCCGGGACTAGAAGTGAGGCCCAGGAGACACCAGGCGAGAAAGGCGAGTGCGACAAGCGGGACAGTTCGCCCGTCTGCAGCAACCTTTTCAAACCACTCATCGATCGTGTCGATCAATCGCACGTCAGGCTCCCCCTACCCCGGACGAGGCGGATTACCGCACCCACGAGCTAACTCACTCGGCGAGGTCTTCCGGTAGATCGATGTTCGCATCCAGGGCGATGTGAGCGCATAGAGCGGCATTCCGAGGCGGTAGGCGATCCGGTAGACGCGGAAGTCGCGGTAGAAGGCGCCGAGTAGGCGGTCCACGAGGCGGGTGTGGGCCGGTTCCAGTTCCTTCCCTCCCCAGACCGTCACGTAGTCGCTCTGCTGGGGGGGCTTTGCGAGCGGGACGCGAGAGTCCAGCCGCCGGGCGATCACGAACATGTTCGTGGGGTAGATGTTCGCGAGGCGGATCCGTCTGTTGACCCGCGCGGGGTCCTCCACGCGGTACCAGGACCCCCAGAAGTTCTCGGCCACGATCATCACGTCGACCGCAAAGCCGTTCTCTTCCGAGAACACCCGGTAGTAGAGCTCGGGGCCGAACTGATAGAAGCCGTGCCCCATGAAGTTGTTGATCGGGGAGACGCCGATGAAGGTTCCGCCTGGAGCCAGCATCTCCATCGCGTTCTTGATGGCAACGGGAAAGTTGAAGACGTGCTCGAGGGTTCCGCTGTCGATCACCACCGTGAAGCGGTTCTTCAGGCTGTCCGGGATCGGCTGGTTCAGATCATGGACGAGCGTGGCGTTCTCGTAGCTCGAGCCATCGACCGAGCAGATCTCCGAGGCTCCGAGATACTGAAGAAGGGGCTCCGACCAGCCCTCGCCCCTCTCCAGAAGCTCCCGTGCCGTCGCTTCAGGGGTTGGCATCCCGAGGTCCGAGAGGCACCGCGAGAGGGACCGGGGCGTGACCGAGAAGATCGTGTGCCGGCCCAGCGTCGCGGTCTTCTCGAAGGAAGCTCCTCGTGACCGGGCGACAACGAGGAACTTGATGACGTCGTGATCGAAACCCATCCTTTGATCTCCAACCCGGGACGGTCCCGGGACCACCCCGAGGCTAGCGCAGGCTAGTACACGCTAGCCCAGGCTAGCCCAGGATCTCGACTCCCCGCATGCCCTTCAAGAGGGAGGGGACGCGCGGCTCTGGCGGTTTCTGGATCCATCGCTCGTGCCACCTCTCGAGGACGAGCCAGGCCCAGAGCACGCCCGAGAGGAAGGCCGTGGGACTCCGACGGAAGGACGCGACACGTTCCGAGAGACTCCCATAGTCGAGAAGGCCGGCCATCGCTCGCGCCGAGAGGCGGGAGTCGATCTCGGCCGCGAACGCGGTCCGGAGCCACTCGGCGACGGGGAGGTCGAAGCCGCGCTTCGGCCTGTGGACGAGCGAGGCAGGAACGTGCCGGACCGCAATCCGTTTCAGGAGCCGCTTTGTTCGCGGGGGAAGGGCCGTCACACACTCGGAATCCGGCAAAGCGTTCGCAAGCTCCATGACGCGCCGGTCGAGGAACGGGACCCGCGCTTCCAGTCCGAAGAACATGGTGGCCCGGTCGGTCCTCATCAGGACGTCGTCCGGAAGCCGGGTTGCCTGGTCGAACAGCATGGCGTCGCGAGAGCGGTGTCCGGTCGACTGCCCTCTCGTCGACCGGCGAATCTTGCGGGCTTCCTCCCTGATCGACTCGTCGAGGAGGGCAGTGTGTGACGCCTCATCCGTGAGGTGTCCGGTGCCGAGATACCGGCTCTCTCCGCTCTGACGGAGATAGTCGCCGTCGCGGCCGGAGCGGAAGGGAGCCAGGAGACTTCGCAGCGGCCCGAGCGAGCCGAGAACGGCGTAGCGAAGGTAGGCGTTGTAGCCTCCGAAGAGCTCATCGCTGCCTTCTCCGGCGAGCATGACCTTCATCCCCTTCGAGCGGGCGAACCGCGACAGCAGCATGAGGGCGAGAGCGGAAGGATCGGCCGACGGGTCGTCGTTGACATAGGTCCAGTCATCGACGGCCCCGAGAAAGTCGTCCCCACCGACGACCGAGAGATTCCAGGGGAGACCGCAGTGTTGGGCCGCGATCTTTGCAAAGGGCGCCTCGTCGTACTCGCTCTTCGTGCCGACGGTGAAGGCTTCGAGCTTCTCGCATCTTGCAGCGAGAGAAGCCAGAAGGCCTGAATCCACGCCGCCGGAGAGGAAGATCCCGACCGGAACGTCCGACACGAGATGAGAGAGGACGGCACTCTCGATCGCCTCCTCGATTTCGTCCTCGGACGGCCTCGGCGCCTGGGGCCGAGGCTGCCAGTAGCTCGCCGGACCGGAGAGGCTCCCCGAAGTCCGGACCGAGACGACCGATGCCGGAGGGACCTTCTCTACGCCTTCGAGCATCGTGCCTGGCCCCAGTGGAGCGCGATACAGGAAGTACTCGGCCACGGCCGCGGGCCGGAGCCTTGGATTCACCTCACCCGAGGCCAGGAGAGCCTTGGGTTCGCTCGCGAAGAGGAGGGCGCGGTCCGTCCGGATGTAGTAGAGAGGCTTGATGCCCGCCCGGTCGCGAACGAGATGGAGGGTTCCCTCGCGCGCGTCCCAGAGAGCGAAGGCGAACATCCCTTCGAGCCGTGGGAAGACCGCGGGTCCCCACGCGAGATAGCCGTTGAGGATCACTTCCGTGTCGGAGTGATCGGTCTGAAACGGCCAGCCGTGATCCTCGAGTTCCTTCCACAGGGCCTGGTAGTTGTAGATCTCTCCATTGAAGACGATCGCGGCATTCCCGTCCGGTGTAACGAGAGGCTGCTGGCCGGTCTCGAGATCGAGGATGGCGAGGCGGTTGTGGCCGAGGAAGACACGTCCATCGGTCCAGTCTCCCCAGTCATCCGGCCCTCGGTGTCTGAGAAACCTCCCCATTCGCCTCACGCACTCGAGGCCCCGGCGCGAATCCGCGCCGTCAAACGGAAGGTAGCCAGAGATGCCGCACATGGTGAGGAGTAGGTCGGGTAGGTGGGGGACCCGAGGAAGGTGAACCGGGCCAGGAATCAGAATCACGCTCTAACTCCCCCCACCCCCTCTTTACAAAAGAGGGGGCTTTCCGAGCGTCTTGTGATTGCCTTGACACCAGCGGCAAGCTCCGATGGACACGAGTATCAGGGAGGCGGGGACGCGAGAAATCTCGTGCGAGCCTCGTCTTGGTCGAGGGTGCCATGCAGCGCCGGCGCGAGGCCCCGGCAGCCCCCTCTTTTGTAAAGAGGGGGTGGGGGGAGTTAGAGCGTGATCGAAGGCACGCCCCGCTTCTCAACCACGATCTCCTCGAGAAACTCGATCACGCCCTCGAGGTTCTCATTGATCTCGCGATTGCTGAAGCGGACCACATCGACCTTCAGGGACGCGAGGAACCTCGTGCGAGCCTCGTCCTCGTCGAGGGCGACGCACAGCGCCGGCGCAAAGCCCCGGCAGCCCCCTCTTTTGTAAAGAGGGGGTGGGGGGAGTTAGAGCGTGATCGAAGGCACGCCCCGCTTCTCAACCACGATCTCCTCGAGAAACTCGATCACGCCCTCGAGGTTCTCATTGATCTCGCGATTGCTGAAGCGGACCACACCAACCTTCAGGGACGCCAGGAACCTCGTGCGAGCCTCGTCTTGGTCGAGGGTGCCATGCAGCGCCGGCGCGAGGCCCCGGCAGCCCCCTCTTTTGTAAAGAGGGGGTGGGGGGAGTTAGAGCGTGATCGAAGGCACGCCCCGCTTCTCAGCCACGATCTCCTCGAGAAACTCGATCACGCCCTCGAGGTTCTCATTGATCTCGCGATTGCTGAAGCGGACCACATCGACCTTCAGGGACGCGAGAAATCTCGTGCGGGCCTCGTCTTGGTCGAGGGCGGATTGCTCGAAGTGCTGAGAGCCATCGAGCTCGATGGCAAGACGAATCGCTGGGCAGAAGAAGTCAACGATGTAAGGGCCTATACCGTACTGGCGATAGAACTTGAGGCCCAGGAACTGCCTATTGCGAATGAGCCTCCAGAGGCTCTTCTCTTGCGGCGTCTCTTCCCGTCTGAGCTCTCGGCGCCGTCCGAGAAGCGAATGGGGATTCCGGGTGGAGGGCAAAGCTGGGTGATTCTATCGAGGGAGTGCCGGGAGACTTGAACGCGGCCGGACATCAGAAGCACGCTCTAACTCCCCCAACCCCCTCTTTACAAAAGAGGGGGCTTTCCCAGCGTCTGGTGATCGCCTTGACTCCAGCAGCTGGCTCCGATCGCCACGGAATCAGGGGCTCGACTCTCATCACGCTCTAACTCCCCCAACCCCCTCTTTACAAAAGAGGGGGCTTTTGGGAGTTGCCGTCCACCAGCTTCTGAAGTGGGCTCGCCGAGATCCTGGGATCGGGAATGCCGCGCTCGGGCCAGCGAACGACCGGCAAGAGCCCGCGACGGCGGTACTCCAGCTCTTTCAGGTCTTGGATGTACAGGAAGAACGACTCGAGGACCGCGTGGCGAAAGCCGGCCCGTCCATCCAGGAAGCCGAGCTGTCCGATGAAGCGGACGAGAAAGAAAAGGAACGGCCTCATCGGCAAGCGAAAATAGACCCGCTTGAGCCAGTAGCGCCGCTCGACCGCCGTGCCGAAAAGCCTCGGCGTGATGGCGCCCGAGAAATCGCCCCGGATCCGGCTCAGCGTTTCGAGCGACGTGTACCGGTTCTGGCGGTCGATCCACTCGGTGATCGACTTCGCGTCACAGTGGTCGACGAAGGACTTCATTCGCACCGTCTTCCCCGTGACCAGAGCGTGCTCGTTGATGGGACGGTTCTCGAAGGACGCACGGCCCGTTCGCCACATCCTGAGGTCGTAGTTCTTCCGGACCGCGCCGCTCTCGATCCAGTCTCCCGTGAGCTGGATCCGCCGGCGGAAGATGACGCCTTCGACGTCCGTTTCGAGCGACGGCAGGAGCTCCGCGGCTTCCTTCTTGAACTCGGGCGTCACCCGCTCGTCGGCATCGAGCTTCAGCGTCCAGTCTCCCGTGAGGGGAAGACTTCGAAGGGCCCAGTTCCACTGCTGGGGGTAGCTCTCGAAGCGGTTCTGGACGAGGCCGACGCTCGGGTCGCCGAGCTCGAGCAGGCGATCGATCGTCCGGTCGGTGCTGAAGGAATCGACGACAAAGATCTCCTTCGCCCATCCCGAGACCGAGGCGATCGCGGCCTGGATGTTCGCCTCTTCGTTGAATGTCAGGATGATGACCGAGACAGACGGCGCGGTCCCGTGAGCCGTTCCCCTCACGCAGCCGCCTCCGCGAAGAGTTCCAAATACCGGCTGGCGATCTTCTCGAAACTGAAGTTCATGGCCCTCCGAGACGCCGCCGCCCCCAACCTCCAGAGCTCCTCACACGGCAGCGAAAGGACCTTTCGAAGCGACGCGACGAGCTCGGTCTCCGGGTCCGGTTTGCGGTGGTCGAAGACGAACCCCGTCTCCCCGTTCGTCACCAGTTCACGAAAAGCCGGGAGGTCCGAGACGATGGGAACGAGACCCGAGGCGCAGGCTTCGAGAACGGCGACGCCGAACGTCTCGCCCGATTCCGCAAGCGAGGGATAGCAGTAGTAACGAGCCTCCCTCAGAGTGTTCGCGAGCCCCCCGGCGTCGTTCACCGGCGGAAGGATCTGCGCGTCGAGCCCCTCGAGGCTCGCCCGGAGCTCGGCCAGGTACGTCTCGCCTCCACCTCCCCGATCGATCCTGCTTTCTCCGACCAGTCTCAGCTTGGCCGCCGGGAACTCCGCCGCGACTCGCCGGAACGCCCTCGCCAGGAGGTGAAGCCCCTTCTCCGGATGAATCCGCCCCGTGTAGAAGATGGTCTTGTCGCCCTCCGGTGCGCGTTCCCCCCCGCGTTCGCGAAAGACCTCGACGGCCGAAGGGTTCCCGATCACGACCGTCCGGTCGAGAAGGTCGGGAACCGCGTCGAGCACGGCCTGGCGGACCGCCTCGGAGACCGCGGCTAGCTTCCAGGCCTTCGCGTAGAGAACCCGCATGGCAGGCCCCTTCGGCAGGCGCTGCAGGTTGATCACGAGCTTTCCGAGGTTCTCGCTCATCGGAGGCAGCAGGGCGAGAGTCGCCGTGTCATTCACGACCAGCACATCGGCCTCTTCGAGGCGCGAGAGAACTGTCGTCGCATAGGGGACCGCGCGAAGGACGTTCGCATACGCCGAGCGCGCCTGACGGAGCGATCGGATGCGATGAAACTTGACTCCCTCAACGGTCTCGCTCGGGGAGAGGCCGGGTGGCCGGTTGCAGAAGACCGTGACGTCGTGACCGCGCCGCGCGAACTCGCGCGAGAGGCCGTCCCAGACCTTCTCAATGGCGCCTCCGCCAGCGGGAGGCAGCGGAATGAAGGCGCTCGTCACGATCGTGATCTTCATCGAGAGCTCGGACCTTCTCATTCCAATTCGCTTTCAAGTCGAGACGAATTGGGCGAAGGAAGGCCGACGAGAGGCCCCTCATCGGGATAGGGGGCGGCGGTAGGTAACCGCCGCTCCCCTCCCACACCACCGGACATGCGGGTCCGCATCCGGCGGTTCGGACGGTTGAGGTCACGTGGCAAGCCGGGGCACTCCC
>JAJVIN010000015.1:0-97500 GCA_022071945.1 Thermoanaerobaculia bacterium
GATCAGACTGATTGCGGGCTCACCTGCATCGAGAAGACTCCATCTGCTTCCCTGTTACGTCTGACCTACGCCCAATCCGGCACAGACCCATCCCTTCAGGACCCTCCAACTGCCGTTTCTAGGTTGATGGGGGCGTGTCGGCGGGGTTCGCGGCGGCGAGGCGGAGGCTCTCACCGCCGCCCCACCGGATCGGGCTCAGCGCTGGCATCTGCCGAACAGTGCGGGCATCTAGTTGCCGCGGCCAATTGAGACGCCAGGACACTCTGTGTTCTCCGAGGACCTGGCGTCCCGGAAGCATTAGGCCAGCAGGTGCCGGGAGGCATCATCTACCTGGGGAGCGGGAACACGCCGGCCGAGGACGTCTCGGCGTTCTTCGACCTGGAGGACAACCTCTGGATCTGGGTCGTGGATGAGAACGGCGCCACTTCCCTCGCGAGGTTTGATCCGCCGTATGCCGGGCCGCCGGCTTCGCGGATCGAACTCGCCTGGACGATCGAGGGGATGGCCTTCAACTTCCAGGGAAGGCACACCTCCCGGGACGGAAGCGCGATCTTCGCGCTCGGAACGAACCCTCCGGCCCCGACGGGATTGACGTTCTTCCGGGCGCCGTTCGTGGAAGGACCGACTCTGTACCACGTCTCGTCGCCGTCCCTGACCGACTCGATCGGGCACCTCTCGCTCGTGAGCGTCCGGTTCCCCCAGGGTCAGGCGGGGCTCACCCTATCGGCCTCCCTCGTGGGCTCCGCTCCGTCGGGTTCTGGCCTCGAGGTCACGACGCGGCTCGAGTACGCCAACACGGGAGAAGACGCCCTGGATGTCCGGCTCACGATCCCGCTCCCGGAAGGCTCGAGCTTCGTCTCGGCCAGCAACGAAGGGACCTTCGACCCCGAGACCGGGCTCGTGACATGGGAACTCGGAACGGTTCCCTCCGGGGCATCCGGACAGGTCGACCTGACCACGACGACGGGCAGCTGAACAAAGAGAGAAAGAAGCTGAAGAGAGGGAGAGAGATGGCGAAGAAGAAGCTCCAGATCGCGGGTGAGATCCGGAATCGGGTTAAGGAACTCAGGTTCATGAAGGCCTCGGAGTTGATCCCGCACCCGCAGAACTGGAGGAAGCACCCGGACAAGCAGAGGGAGGGACTCCTCGGGAGCCTCAAGGAGATCGGGTTCGCGGACGCCCTCCTGGCCTTCGAGACGCCCTCCGGTCTCCAGCTCATCGACGGACACCTCCGGGCCGAGACGGCACCGGAAACGACCGTTCCCGTCCTGGTGCTCGACCTGGATGAACGGGAAGCCCGGATTCTCCTGGCGACTCTCGACCCGCTCGCCTCGATGGCGTCGACGGACACGGAAGCACTCCAGTTCCTCGTCGACTCGATCACTCCGACTCACGAGGAGATGGCGGGGCTCCTGGCAGAGATCGCTCCGCTCACGGCGCCGACCGAGGACGAACTGGCGGAAACCGACATCCTGATGACCTGGGGCGTCGTCATCGAGTGTGAGAACGAGGAGCAGCAGCTCCAGCTCCTGGCGCGGTTCAACGAGGAGGGCCTGCAGTGCCGAGCCTTGATGTAGCGGTGTCATGTCCGGTGACGCGGAGTCCGCGCGTGATGCAGATCGAGGCGATGTACGACGTCCCGCCCTCGCAGCGGTCCGAGCGGACCTGGCACGTGGACCTGCCGATCGAGTCGCTCGAATGGAGTGTCGGCCTCATCTGCGGGCCGTCCGGGACGGGCAAGAGCACGGTGGCGAGGAGAGTCTTCGGGGACATCGACGCTCCGCTGGCCTGGAGCCCCGGCAAGTCGATTCTCGACGAGTTCCCGAGGGAGATGTCGATTCACGACGTCCTGGCCTTCATGGGAGGGGTCGGGTTCTCCTCGACGCCGTCGTGGTTCCGGCCGTACCAGCACCTCTCGAACGGGGAGCAGTTCCGGGTCTCGATGGCCCGACGCCTCGCGGAGGCCTCGCTCTCGGAATCGAAGCTCGCGGTGGTCGACGAGTTCACGTCGGTCGTCGATCGCCAGGTGGCGCAGATCGTCTCGCATGGCGTCCAGCGCGTGACACGTGCCCGCGGGTTGCGGTTCGTGGCGGTCAGCTGCCACGCAGACATCATCGACTGGCTCCAGCCCGACTGGATCTACTTCCCGGCGAGCAACGAGTTCGTCCGGAGGGAGCTTCAACGACGCCCCAGCATCCAGCTGGATGTCTGTCGGGTTCCGAATTCCGCATGGACCTACTTCAAGCAGCATCACTATCTGAGCGGCAAGCTCCAGGGGAGCGCGATCTCGTTCGGGGGCTTCGTTGGCGAGAAGTGCATCGCGTTCTCCGCCATCACGCGGTTCCCGCACCCGAAAGCCAAGAACATCATGAAGGGACACCGGACGGTCGTTCTCCCGGACTGGCAGGGGATCGGGATCGGAGGCCGGCTCGACGACTGGATCGGCGAGTGGTGCGCGAAGTCCGGGCAGCGGTACCTGAACACGGTGGCGCACCCGGCGATGATTGCCTACTACAACAAGTCTCCGCGCTGGCGATTGCTGGCGCACTCCAACGTCGGTCCGGAAGCGACACTGAAGATCGGAACGACGAGCAAGATGGCGAAGCGGATGGCGTCCGTGCGGGTGCTCCAGCTTCGTTCCTTCGAGTACATCCCCGAGAGGTTCAGAAGATGAGGTGTTTCGTACGGGCGAAGATCCACGGGATCACGGTGACGGACAAGTCGGTCGACTACCACGGCTCGGTCTCGATCGGAAAGGACCTGCTGAGGGCCGCGGGCATCGACCCTTACGAGCGGGTCGAGATCGTCAACCTGACCAACGGGCAGCGGTGGGCGACGTATGCGATTCCGGCTCCGGAGGGTGAGTTCACGCTGAACGGGGGCGGTGCCAGGCTTGGCGAGAACGGGGATCGGTGCGTGGTGATGGCGTTCGACTTCAAGGCCCAGTTCGGTCCGGAGCCCGCGCAGGTCGTCTTCTGCAAGGCGCAGGCTGGGAAGAACGTGATCTCCGAGGTTACGGAATACCGTGCGAGTGCTTGAACTCGGCTCGTTCATCGTCCCGGCGTACGCGGGGATGGTGCTGGCGGAGCAGGGACACGATGTCGAGAAGTGGTGGACGGGGGACGACCCCGTGCTCCACCTCAATGCCGGGAATCAGCTCTGGCGATGGCTGAACGAGCCGAAGACGCTCGTCGAGAAACGGGTCTCGCGAGAAGCTCTCGAGAAAGCCCTTCCGGCCTTCGACGTCGTCATCGAGAACATCCGGCCGGGGACCTGGAAGGCCTGGGGCATCGATCGGGCGGCCCTGGCCGCGCGCCATCACATCCGCTGGGTCTCTATGGAGGCCGAACTCGATGGCGGCCGGAGCTTCGATGCCGTCGCGCAAGCCCAGGCTCTCGGAGGCGTCTCGCCTCCGATCCCGTTCTACATCGGCGACACGGCTGGGGGTCTCTGGCTCGCCTTCAAGGCGCTGGCGTCATCCGAACCCGGCCACTTCCGGCTTTTCCAGGCTTCGTGTCTCGCGAAGCTCGTCGAGGGTGAGCTGATGGTTCCGCGCAAGGCCTGGGACCGCACGCTCTACCGCCTCGATGCGGACGGCGCGGCGGTCGAGTTCCGCGGCGAGATCGTCCGGGAACCGCTCAGGGATGATGAGTGGCGGAGGAGGAATCTCCAGCACAGGAAGGGGAGGATCCTGATCTAGCAGCCAGTGCCGAAAACAGATCGCCGAACAGCTAGAGGCCCATCTTCTCCCACCCCAGGTCATCCTCCGCTCTCTGCATACATCTCTGGTAGAAGGCCTTGGTCCGCAGGAACGCTGTCTTCTCGTTCTGTAACTGATCTTGGTAGGGACTTTCCAACGCCGCCTTCTTGATGATCGGGACCACTTTGTTCACAGCTAGGGTCTTCAGGGTCTCGGTGAACTCTGTCTCCATCGACGTGGACTTGCCGAACCTCTCGGCCAGTTTCTCAAGGTCTTTGTGGTTCAGCAGAGCCTGAATGAGAAGCGCCCATAGCAGATTCCAGCCCCTCTGGATGAACTGAAAAGAGGGGCCTTTGTTCTCCTCGACGTACCGAAGAAGAGCCCGCCGCCTGAGGTGAATCTTGTAGGTCAGCACGATTCGCTTCAGGTCTACCTGGAGGAGGCTGTCGGGAAACGTCTTTCGGAACAGTTTCTCCTCCTCGAACACGTCGCCGATGCGAGACATCCTGTCGATCTCACCTTGAACGGACAAGAGGGTTTGGGCAAGGGGTCGAATCTGGATCGGCTTCTGGTTCTTGTCGATGTCCATCTCCTCGAGTTCTTCGAGGCTGTAACTCTCCCAGCTCTTCTCCTGCCTTTCGTAGAAGAGGCTCAACTCCTCACAGAACCGATCCTCGAGATCCACCTGAATTTGCTCGCTGGCTCTGAGGTTCCACGGGTCGACCGGGTTTTGTTTGTTGGTGCTGATCGTGACGCCAACGGAAAACGGGGGCTCAGCCCGGTCGATGACCTTGGCCAAGACTTCGATCTGGTCGAGGCGGTCGCGATTCTGGAGATAGACTGGGTGGTCCTTTCTCTGCTCCACGAATCGGGCCAGCGAGGTCAGTGTTTGGGCACCGTTCAGAACGCGGGGTTCGGTGAGGACTATCGTGCCATCCTCGACACTGAGATGCTCCGCTGACAGAGTCACGCCGTTGTGGTTGAAGGCGAATATCGATGGGTCATCAGAGGAGTCGAGGACGATTCTCTCGAAAGCTCTTTTGAGCGAACGGTTCGCAGACCGCTCTTCACTCAGGCCAAACCTGATGTTTCTTTCGAACAGCCGGGCGCCCATGGCCTGGTAGAGGGCATAGAGGTCCATTAGCCTGGCGAATCCAACGTGCAAGCGCTCGCCGGCGACATGCGACCTTTCCAGCGGCGCCGAGAGCCGAACGGGATACTTGTGTGTCTTCCGGATGTGCTTCGCGGTCCTGCCTCTCGTCTCAGAGGAGCGGAACTCGAATGTCAGTTCCACTGGTCGGTCCTGGCCGAAGTACGAGCCGATCAGGTGGTTCTTTGATTCGAGGTCCTCTCGGAGGTGCTCAAGCCCCTTGCTCTGATCAGCCTTCTCCACGGAACCCTTGAAGACAAAGACGATCAAGACGCGGTCGATCAGGCCCTGCTTCTCATTGAGATCTGCCCGCAACCTGCCGAGGAAGTTGTTCTCGGTGTAGGCCGCTTTTGGGTTTCCGAAGACCCGCTCCATTCCGGAATCAACAAGCCTGTGCAGCGAGTCTTTGAAGAGGTTGTGGTCCTCTGACCACTTGAACTGGAATAGGTAGAGATTGCGGGTTTTCCCGTCGATGTGGTACGCGTCGAGACCGTGGTCATAGGACCCGAACGCGCATCGCTCGGCCGCATCGTCGATCGGCAGTCCGAACTCCCGTGAAAGGTAGACTGCGGCGAAGTAGTCCTCCTTCTTGCCGCCGAGGCTCTCGTGGAGTCGGCCCCAGGCTACCTTCAGATCGGATTCGGTGATCTGTCGCATGACAACCTCCCCTTGGATCCTTCAGTGGAAGGATCGAGACTTCGTCCTCGGTGCCAGGATTCCACTTGTTCCGACGCCACGCAAGCGATTGATTCTGCTCTGAATCTAGAGGTCCACCTCGAATAGCCCCAGCTTCCCGGCCATCGGCACCGGCTTAATCGGACGCGGATTCGCCAGGACCCATCCATACGGCCCTTCGAACCACGGCGAGGGGTGCGCCTCCACGACGTCGACGAGATCGACGATTCCGAGGATGCTCGAGTACAGGGATGGGATGGCTGCCTTCGGAACGAACTGTGAGAGTGGGCTCCAGTTCGTGGCTCCCACGTGAATGAGGAGCGGACCCCGGTACTTTGTCGTCCAGGTCCGGTTCTCGATGTCCTTGATGCCCGCCACGATGAGGGCGGCCCACGGCTGGCGGATGGTGATGGCCTTCATGTCTACTCTCTGAAGTGGCGCGGGAGGCGTCGGGGTTTCGCTCGACGCTGCTCCTCGGGGCCGCTACCGCCGAAGCGGCATGAGGACCTGGAAGAGGTCTCCGGACGAGAACCGGATCTGCGACGGCTGCTTCCCGGCCCAGTCCATTTCGAGGTCGATCGTCTCCGTCTCGGCCGCCTTCAGGGCCTGAAGGAGGTACTTCGGGTTCATCCGGACATCGATCGGCTCGGTGTCGTCCGGGGAGAGATCTGAGGGCCTGTGGGAGACGGAGGCCTCGAACTCCGACCTGACGTTATCGGTGGCGACCGTGATGGAGTTCGCCGAGAGGAGGAGCGAGCATTCCTTCGATTTCCCGACGGCCTCGAGCGCCGCCATCGCGGGCTGACGCGAGAACCGGATCTGGACCTGCTCTCCCGACGCCGAGATGACCTTCCTCCACTCCGGGAAGCGGTGGTACTCGATCCGCATCCACGAGCCGTCCTCCCACAGGAGCCACTCGTGCATCTCCTTCGGCGGGACGAGCCTTGCCATTCCCTTCGGCCACTGGAGGAACGGGAGGATCGGGATCGGGAGCGTCCACATCGGTTGCTCCGTCTCGGTCGCGAACGGAACGACGGCGAGCCGGTGTCCGTCGCTCGCAGCGCAGTGAGTGTCGATCCCGAGGGCCTGGAGCTGGACTCGGGGCGATCCCTGCGTGTCCGCCGCGTGGAGGACTCGCTTCGCGGCCGTCAGAAGACGCGGAATATCGAGATCCACTGCCGGGAGAGTCATGGGCGGGACCGGGTGTCTCGGGAGGTCCTCGAGCGGGATGGTCGAGAGCTTCGCCGCGAAGGCTCCTTCCCGGATGTGAACCGTGTCGCCCTCGAGTTCGAAGGAGAGGTCCTTCGGGAGATTCAGCCTCTCGAGGTCGAGGACGTCAACCGCGAAGGGCGTCTCAGCCCGGAGGCCCGGGATGTGGAGCGAGATCGTGTGGTCGAGATCGGTGAAGGTGATCCGCTCGTCCTCGAAGAGGATCGCCCGGGCCGCCCGCGTGCTGTTGCTCCCGAGCAGGGACTTCGCCTGGCGGAAGATCGTCCGGAGATCTGGACCCGGCTCGGGCTTCCTCGCCTTCGGCGCCGGCGCCTTTGCCTCCCTCTTCGCGGGTTTGGGCGCTGGCTGAACCGGTCCCGGGACCGCCACCCGGGTGATGACGGCGGGGATGTCGCCCGGAGTGATCCGGATCGCGGCGATCCCGCCCTCGAGGTAGGCGAACGAGCCGGATTTGAAGAGCGCGGTCTCCTTCGGGAGCTTCAGGAGCTGGATGGCGTGGTTATCGGCGAAGTACGGAACCCCGGCCTCGTCAAGGAGAAGCCGGGCGTTCCGGGACGCGACCACCACGTCCGTGAGGGTGAGCCGCGTGGCCGTCCCTGAAAGCAGTGGAGGCGGCTCGAAGGGAGCCGCCCCCGCCGTCGTCATGGTTTCCGGGAACGCGTCCTTCATGGCCGCGAAACTCGGACCGAAGATCCACCCTCCGGCGTCGATGTAGCGGATCTGCTTGGCTGGGGTCCATGTCGAGAGCTTCATCTCTTGTCTCCTTCCTTCCTCGCTTCCCGCTTACTGGATGCTCGCCTTCTCGAGGACGAGATCGAGGACTTGGGACTTGACGTTGGCCGCCGTCCCGTTCGGGAGGAGCTGACTCGTGAAGTGGCCCTCCGCGGAGGTGCGTTCGCCGTGCATCTGGTGGTCGGCGAAGCTGCCGATGGCGTTGAAGAGGCTCCACGCGCTGTCGCCGCCGAGGTCCCGCTCGCGGTCGAGGTTCTGGAGGATGGTGGAGAGGATCCCGTCCCGCTTGATCCGGGCGCGCTCGGCCTTCTTCTGATCGGTGAGCGTCGTCTCCGCGAGCATGGCGTCGAGGTAGGAGCCGTTGGCCTGGGCGGTCTGACGGTCGATGATGGTCTCGGTGATGCCGCGGGCCATGATGATGTCGACGGCCCGGTCGAGGACGTCGTGCTCCTCGGTGGAACTCATCTTCGTCTGCGCCATCGCGGCCACCTGAGCGTTCCACCGCTCCCGGATGGCCTTGCATGCGGCGAGGGATCCCTTGGCTTCCTCGAGGCGCTGGGCGAAGGACTTGGTGTGGGTGAGCTGGATGCTCGGGTTACGGAGCCCGCGCTGTCTTCTGAGGGACAGGTTGAGGGTGTTCTGGCAGACCACGCGGACCTGGGTTGGGAAGATTCGGACCTTCTGGGTGCCGTCGTGGTTGTTGGTGAGGAGGAGGTAATCGATGAGCCTGTCGTCGCTCGAGACCTGGGTCTCGCCGATCTGGGCGAGGATGAAGATCGTCTTGCCGTTGCGGAGGCTCCCCGCGGACTCGTAGAAGACCTCGCCTCCGAGGACTTCATCCACCGCGGCGAACGCGGTAGCGTTCTGGACGGGCTCGTAGCTGCTTCCGACGACTCCGAGGACCCGTCCGTCCGACTGTCGGACGAGACCGAACTGGTCGTCGATGACGTCGCCATCGACGAGCTGGATTGACTGTTTCGCCACTGTCCAATCGAGCCCCGCCTGTGCGAGAGCCTCAGTTGACGTGGGCGCATGGTCGAGGACTATTCCGAGCCCATGCCATGCGGGTTTCGCGAAGAACATAGCGGTTTCCACTTCGTGTGCCATTGTTGTTTTCCTCCGATACATAAATGTAATGTCCCGACAACGCCGTGTCATCGGTCGGAGGCCGGAAAAGCCACAATCACAAGCGAAATCGCCACTCCGTCCTACTGTGGCTAGTGGTCGATGTGGCCCGAATGCCGCGATGGTGTCGCGGCTACTTGCGGCCGGGCGCCATCAGAGTTTCTCGAACCAAGTCTTGATCTTCAACGCCATGAGCGCGCGACGCTCATCAAGGAAGTCGTCGTAGGCTGGGGCCGCTTTGTCCAATAACGATTCCGGAACGCAGCTCATTCTGAGGTTGGCCCGCAGATCGGCTTCCGACGTAATGCCACCATACTTTTTCTTCCCGCCGTTACACTGCGCAGCCAGTTCGGCAAAGTAGATCGCTGGCGACCTGTTCCCTATGGCGATGTTGATCTCGCTCTGCGCCAGAACGAAGTTGGCGATCTGATTGTAGCGGGTGCGCGAGAACCCTTGGTCCTTCAGGTACTTTCTCGGATAGACGTGGTGAACGTCGCTTCTATTCAGCAGAAGGTCAAGAACGGTGATGTCCCGTGACAGGAACCCTTTGTCGCCCAGCTTCACTTGAGCCGCCTGATACACCAGGAAGTAGGGACTCTGAGCCGAGGAAGTGTCCATGAGCTGCGGCAGCATTCCCGTCCAGAAACTCGCTGGGAGTTCGTTCGCGAGGACCGACTCCGTGTACCGAGCCAGGCCTCGCGTCTCGATCTGACGAATATCGAAGTCAAACGAGGTCTCAGGACTCCCCGCATAACGTCCGCGGAGGACAGTCATGACGTACCACCGCCGGACCATTCGCTCCAGGTCCGCAGCTGGCATCCCCTCAGCGCGCCCGCGCAGGTAGAGGATGTAAGCAAAGTTGACGGCGTTCTGACCGCCGATCAGGCCACTCGTGACGAAGCCAGCAGAGCGCAGGATCATCGTTAGGCGTTCAAAGTGCGTCTTGTTGATGAACGCCAAAATGCCCTTCTTCAGCTTCCCGAACGACTCTTCGGCAATTGTCTCCTCGAACTGTTTGGTCTCGAAGTTGCGGCCTGAGAGCAGGGCAACAAGGTCCTGGAGCTTTCCGCGCCCGAACTCGGACGTGAATGCGACCCGGAGCATGTCCGTGTAGGTCGGATCGTAGATGTCGTCGTTCGTGCCGGCGAGCCATCGCATCTGCGGAAGGAACTCTGAATTGGCGAACTCCGGATCCCCCTTTTCGATGCGGGGGAGGAACTCCGGCGCAACAGCGAGATGGCAGAAGTAGTCGATTGCCTTGCGCAACAGGTTCCCACCGTAGGTACCGTTGACCGCAATCTTCGACATCGCGAAGTCGGCCTGGGACAACTCGGTGCCGGCCGAGTTCACTCGGATGAAGATCTCCGTAACGGTTTCGATGTCGAGATCGTCCGCTAGCTCGATCACACCGACGTGGTTGTTGATGATTTTCCGAAGACGCTCGATCGTCACGAAGATCTTCTCTTGTGACGCTCCAGTGTTTTTCTCGCAATAGGACGCCACGAGCTGAAAGAGACCGGTCTTGGGGGAGAAGACCTCCGCTACATCCTCGATCCACGCCGAGTTCTTTCCGGTCAAGGCGTTGGCCACTTCGAAGCGCTCGTTCTGCGGATCAAAGGCAATCCTGATCCGGGTCGTTGCATAGTCCTTCGTGAGAACCTCAGAACCCAGAAGAGCCGCCATGAGGGCCGTCACGCGCTGCTGCCCATCGATGAGGATTCGCTTGCCGGCTGAAGGCGTTCCATCCTTCAGTCTCACGGTCGGATTGCGCCACGCGATCAGATACCCGATGGGGTAGCCCTGGTAAAGGGAGTCAAGCAGATTGCGGACCTTGATCGCGTCCCATACGAAGGGGCGCTGGATCTCTGGAATGGCAATCTCCCCGGACTTTACCCAGGTCAGAAGAGTCTCAATCGGATGTGGTGTGACGGAGTATCGCTGAGTCGTCATGAATTTCCGCCTCGCTCGAGCGCCGCCGAAGCCAGCTGCACGCAGTGATATCTAGAGAAGGCGGTCGCTCTCTTTCTCATCACGCGAAGGACCAGGGTTCCAGCGGCTCTCTGCACACCGTCGTCCTCCAGGAGTTCCTGCATCTGCCGCTCCGTGCCGCCCCACAGACAGAACAAGTGCGGGCCCGCGTCTTTGTACTCCATCGGTAGGAACTCTATGTGTGGGAAAGCCCGCTGGAAGGCCCGCTTACTGCCGAAGTGCTGTATGAGTACGTCGGACGCCACGTTCAGGAACCCCCACATTTCACTCGTCCTGCGGTGCTCGGCAAAGGGTCCAAGCGCAAACGTCTCCATGAAGCCGACGTTCACGCAGAACAGTCTCGGCCAGTCTCTCGCGTTGGTTGACGGCAAACAGCTCACGGCCCAGAACGAGTATTCGGTGCTTCGCGGGAGAGGCACTGCCGCTCCGAGGTATCTTCCCAGGAGGCGCTGCGCGGCCTTCCCGAGTGGATGAGCCCCGAACGCCTTGAATCGGTCCTCGAACCTCTCTATCTGGGACTTCGGAAGGACCAGCCGCTCAGGCGTATCGCTCCGTCTGTTCGTCTCCCATGGGTTCGCGAGCCATCGGACTTGGGTCTCTGCGGGAACAACCAGTTCGAAATCCGAGTCCCCTTGAATCGTCGAAACGTGCTCGATATTCGTCAACCGAAGCCCCGCCCGCTCCGCAGCGTGGATCAACTCCCGTTCTCTCGTGTCCAGATCCGACTGCCGTGTGGGAATGAACGAGAACGCCTCTATCGTTTCGTGAACTTGCCGGTGCTGAGCGAACCTCCGTACAACGTCGACCGCCTGGCCTACATACGCCTTTCCCTTCGGAAGGATCAGGAGATAGATTCCGCACCTGCTCTTAGACTTGCCAAAGAGATGAGCTATGGTCCGTAGCGTTCCAACCGGCGTCGGTTCTGGAAACCCCAATGCCACTGCTTTGCCGTACAGGGGAGGGATGGCCTTCGAGTCGTCCTTTGGCGGCCTTGGGGACAGCGACCCGAGCCGTTGAGGCCTGCCCCCCATCAGGCACCCCCCAGCACCTTCATCGCCGCTGTCTTTGGGTCTCCGTAGAACGCCGGGTCGACGTGCTCGAGAACATCGGCACTCACGTCGAAGAAACTCCTCTTGTTCTCGATCGGGATCAGGGCCCGGCGGGCGCCGTTGTCCATCGCCACCCGGAGCGGCTCCGCAAGCGATCGGACCGCCTTGATGTTCCCCTGAACGCTCGTGTCGCCCAGGACGAGCAACGCGGGCTGGACACAAGTCCGCCTGAGGGCTGAGCAGAATGCGATGAAGACCGCAACTCCGACCTCGGCCTCGGCCTTGTTGCCGATCAGGTCGATCACCTGAACATGAAAGTCCGAGGTGTCAACGTCGTGCCCCAGACCTAGCTCGACCTTCTTGGCGTTGAGATAAGCGAAGGCGCGTAGCGCGGATTCCTTCATCTCGCCCGAAAGGCCTCCCGCCATCTTGATCTTCCCGGTGCCCGCCGCGACGGACACTTCGACTCGGTAGATCCCGACCACGCTCTGGTCTGACACCCCCGCCGTGTAGACAGTCCCGGGCCCCGGAGGGTCCGCGGGGATGAGGTTTCGGCCTCCCTGCTCGGGAACGCCTACGAACTTCTCGAGACCACTCTCGCGGTCGATGTAGCTGAAGGAAGTCTGGTGGAACTCGAACGAGCCGAGCTTCTTGAGCTGCTCCTTCACCCGGCGGCGGCCTTCGAGCGCCAGCTCCACCAGTTCGGCCATCTCCTCTCGAGCGGCCTCACCGTGCGGATGGATCAACTTCATCAGCCCAGAAAAGGTCTTCTGCACGGCTTTCCGGTCACGCTGAACGAGATGCGAGCCAAAGGCAAAGTCCCGCTCCACCACCTCTGTAAAGTTCAGCTTCCGCATCTCTCTGAGGGCCTCGGCGAGGTAGTCCACGACGAAACCGTAGTGGCTGCTGAAGAGTTCCGGCCGCATCTTCGGGATCTCCCAGCCCGGAACGTACGTGTGCAACCGGTCGAGGAAGGCCATCGTCCGGACGTTCTCCGGGAGCGGCTCGAAGAGATGGCTCGATTGGACCAGAACATCTACCGGCCGGTTCGTGTTCCCGAAGAGCGCCAGGCTCGCCTCGCCGCTCGTTGCCTCGGACCCCCGCTGGAACTGCCCCGATTCGCAGAACGTCTGGAGCATCGGAATCAGCTCCTTCGGCATGTTCTTTAGCTCGGCAACTTCGTCGAAGGCGACGACGTCCCAGAGCTGGACGAGACCTTTTTGCCGTCCCGTGACATAGCCAAAGAGCGTCGCCACCGTGGGCGAGCCAGTGAGCAACGCGGCGTAAGGTGAGATCTCCTGGACGACGTAGCTCTTGCCCGTCCCTCGAGGTCCCAGCTCCACGAGGTTGAAATTCCTTTCACAGAGCGGGACGAGCCGGAGCAGAAAGAGGAGCTTCAGCCGGCGAGACATCTCCGCCGGTTCGTACCCCATGCTCCGCAGGGTCAGGTCGATCCACTCATCCGTCGTGAACTCTCGCCGGAGCCTCCGGTAGGTGTCGACGTCGAATGTGGCGATCTGTATCGGCGTGAGCCGCTCGATCCAGAAAGGGTTCTTCCCCTTCCCTTCCTCGTCGTACTCGAAGCGCATGTCCACTTGCGCCCAGATGCCCCCCATCAGCAGCCGTTCGTAGTCCCTGACGTACTGGGTTGGCACATGGATGAACTTGTTGCCGAAGTTCACGGCCTCGGCCCAGTAGTCCGAGTCGACGAGGCGCACCTTGATCTTGTCGATGAACGAATATCGGCCGTTTTCCTTGACCTTGCTCTGGGCTTTGGGTCCCTCGTCGGGCCGAATGTAGTTGTTCGCGAGCGTGTCGTTGACCACCTCGAGACCCATCTGGATCGCCACCTCGTCGGACGAGGCACAGTACTTCCCCAGGAGGAACTCCAGAACGAAGACCGGGACGTTCGTCCCGACCTTCACCTTTCGGACGAGGTCTTTTCGAACGACTTTTCCCGCGAAGAGGCGATTGGCCTTCTCGTCGAGCGGGTCCCGGGCCGGGGCGCTTCCCATGAAGTCGGCTGTCATTTCACACCCCCAGATTGAGCGGGATAGGTCCCGGTGAGCGGTAGAGTTCGGCGTCGGTCGCCGGGTCGAGGAAGACCAGGCGGACCTCCTTCACGGTGTCGTCCGTCAGACGGAGAGCAAGAACGGTCGGTACATCGGGTTTGAGCGTTACCGTCCCGGCATCCCGATCAAAAGCCGCCGCATTGATTGCCCCGAAGAGTCCGCCCACTCGGCGACCCTCGGAGATCAGCACGGGAACGAGGTGAGCTTCGAACAGGCTCTGGGCATGCACGGAGATCATCCGGTTCGTAATCTCGGCGGGAACGCTGCTCACCTGCACTGCAGCCGAAGTCGCAGGCTGAACAGCCGCGCCGGGCATCTTGATGTTCAGAACCGGCACGATGAGTTCCTGAAGAGACGGGCCTCCGTGGTGGAACGCGAGATCGCCCCCCGCCTTGAAGACCCCGCCCCCCTCGGGGAAGACGAACTCGAGCGTCGAGTCGTATCCGAGGGCCGATGCCGGTACTCGAACCGTCCCTGACGGGGTCGTCCCTCCCCGGCCGATCCAACAGCGCCGGTGAAGTTCCACCGTCGCGCCTCCTGGGGAACCGGTCCGCATCGCCTCATCGCGCCCAGCTGCAAAGAACACGTGGCCATGGTCGGCGGTGACCACCGACCGGACGACTCCGGCAGCCGCGAGCTTCCTGATGGCGCGCACAAGGTTGTCGATGACCGTATCCATAACCTGCCGGGCCTGGAAGGAGTGTCCCGATTCGCCGGCCTGATCGATCTCCTGCGACCGGACGATGACGACCTGCGCGTCCTCGACCTTCTTTTTGACCTTGCTTGCCGTAAGGCTCAGGAGGTCGTCGAGGGTGACGTCGACAAGATTCGGCACGCGGGCCGCCGCGAATCTCTTACGCGCCGCCAGGTCGGGCAGGAACCCTCCTCCGATCCTTGCACCGAGCTTTCCGCCTTCCTCCGCAACGGAAAAGCTCCCGGAGGCCTCCGGCATCAGAGCCGCCATCCCGACCGGCGTGATCGACGGCAAGGCCGCGACCGCCGGGCGCAGGCTGACATCCACTCCACCGGGCAGCCGCCCCGCAAGCTCAGTCCCCATCTCGAACCGCATGGCATCGACAAGGAAGTACGCCACCGGTTTCGGCTGCGATGAAACGATCTCGGCGAAGATCCGCGTCTGGTGCAGAGTTCCTGGCACGGTCCAGCCAGCCTGCCGCAGCACCCTCGTGAACCCCTGCGCCATCGCCTGCTGAGCGTCCTCGTAGGCTCTCCGAACGAGGCCGAGTGGCCTTTCCTCGGGTTCCTCCTCGAGGCCGGTCAGGAGCGCTTCCATACGCCGCTGGAGAAGGTCGAGCTGGTGCCAGCCATTCGTGGTGGTGTAGGCCTCCACCCACCGGGCCGGATCCGAGCCCAGCTTTGGCAGCGCCTGTCGAACGGACATGGCCTCCTTGCCCAGGAGGGCCATCCGCCGGCAGGCTTCCCAGTGCGCCTTCCGGACGACATCCCTTTCGAGCCAGAAACTCCCCTCCCGCTCACTGACGATCGCAAGGGCCTCGTCCCAGCGCCCCGCCACGATCAGTTCGCCGCAATACGAGAGGAGGGCTCGCTCTTCAAACCGGAAGGTGTCTATGGCGCCGAGCGCTCCGGAGGGAACCATCGCGGCCTTCAGACCCAGCGCATGCTCGACCGTGCTAGCCAGGACCATGTAGGCGTCCCCGTGGGAGGCACGCAGGAGTTTCGCCATCGCCCGCACCGCTTCCTCCTCAGCCTTGGTCCCGGGCGCCGGGACGCTGGCGACGGACGGAGGCGGAGGGCAGCGCAGATCTAGCCGGAAATCGCCCGCCAGAACGTAGCGCGCGGTGATCGCCCGGAGCTTTGGGAGCGGTTCGTCCCCCGGAAGCTGCAACCCGAGCCGTGCGTGGACAAGCTTCACCAGCTCGGGACGCGCGCTATGGGACTCGATGTCGGCGTCTCTCGCGTCGCTCGCAAGCCAGGCGGCCAGGATGGCGTCGTTCCCGAGGCTTCCACCGAAAACCACCTTCAAGAGAGAAGGGCCCGCGTCCCCTTCGAGCGCCCGGACGATCTCGCCGTAAGTCACCGTCTCTGGCCCGAGCAGATCGTCAATGAGCCCGTCGGTGAACTTCTGCCGGAGAGCATTCCGAGCCAGGCGCTTGAGCTGTGGTTCGTAGCAGGTCCCTGCGAGTTCCAGCTCCATCAGGAGAGACCCTCTCCGGTCGCGCTCGACCCCAGGAACGTAGAGAAGGAGCGGGTCCGGAGTGTCCCTCGCGAAAAGCGGTTCGGCGGCGGCCCGGACCGCCAGGAAGGAACCAGCGAACTCGACGAGGGTTGCACGGCCTTCTCCGAGGACGATGCCGACAGGGTCCTTCGCGGAGTCCTGGCCTCCGCGAAGCTCCTTGATGAAGGGTTCGAATTCGCGGCGCGGGTCGTACCAGACGACGACCCGTCGCGCCTTGAGCTTCTCGGCGACCTGACGAGCGATGTATTCGTGAAACGGGTGCATCAGTTCCCAGCCTCGGCGACCAGTCTCTGGACGCCGGAACAGAATGTGCGAAAGCTCCGGGATTGATTCCGCTTCGGGTCGAGAAGCGGGCCGATGAGCCGCGCTCCATGCCGCTTCTGATACTCGGGGATGAACCTCCGGAGAGACTCCACGGGTCGAACGATCCGGTCTGGATCGAGGAACACCTTCTTCGAGGCCTGTGCGCTCAGGTTCGGTTTGTCGAAGGCTCGAGCCACGGCGTTCCAGTCACCCACGATCCATGACTCCAGTTCCCGGCACGCAATTCGGACGAGCACCGGTGCGCGCGCACTCTCGTGAACCAACGACACTAGCCTCGCCTTCACCGCATCGCATGCCGCAGCGTCCTGATCGCGAAGGACAACGAACGCCGTCTCGGGGAGCCGCCATCCACGTAGCTTTCTGACGAGCTGCCGCTCCAGATCCTGCTTCCCTTCGAAGACCAGGTAGTAGACCTTCAGATCCGCGGGAAGAAGCCTCGGCAAGAGTCCTTGCAGAAGGTCCTTCGCCGAAAGCTCCTCGAGGAGAAAGACAAGATGCTTCACCTCGGATCGGCCCCTTCAAAAAGCCCTTGCTTCCACAGATAGCCGAGCTTGTCACCGTCGGCCATGTAGGCGGCCACTTGCGGGTCGTCCTTCGCACGCCGGACCTCGGTGAACCCGCCCTTCTTGACCAGCCAGAACGCCTCATCGACCTCGACGGCATTCAAGAAGTCGGGGGAGTGCGTCGAGACGAAGACCTGCCCGCCGCGGGCCGAGTAGCTTCGGAACTCCTCGGCGAGATCACTCAGCAGCGCTGGGTAGAGCTGGTTTTCTGGTTCCTCGACACAGAGCAGCGGATGGGGCTTGGGATCCAGCAGGAGAACGAGATAGGCCAGCATTTTTATAGTTCCATCCGAGACATAGCGGGCCAGAAACGGGTCCTGGAATGAGCCGTCCTGGAACCTGAGCAAGACGCGCCCCTCTTCGGTTACCTTTGAATCTACATTCGTGATCCCGGGCACGCGGCTCGCGAGCTTCTCGAGGACTTCCTTGAAGACCTTGGGATGTTGTTTGTGCAGGTACTCGATGACGAGCGAGAGGTTCTCGCCTTCGCGCGAGAGGTGCTCGGCGTATCCGGCTTCTTGCTCCGGCCGCGCACGGTTGATGTGGAAGTCGGAGAGGTGCCAGTTCTCGATCAGCGTGCCCAGCGCCACCGCGGCGGGGAATCGTTCGAATTGCGCGAGCCCCTTGATCGCCAGGATGTCCGGACTCCGGAGGGTCTGCTTCTCTCTCTTCAGCTCGGTCTCGTCGACAACCGAATCCAACTCGTTCGTGACGGCTTCACCAGTTCCCCCGCTGAAGTCAATGAAGTGCCACGGTTGGCCGCCGCTGCCTCGCCGGTATTTCAGAACCTCGCGCTGGACGACTGGCTTGCCCCCTTCCTCATCTAGCTCGAGCAGATAAGTGATGAGGCTCCATTTCGAACGCCCGAGGTCCGCTCGGATCTTGAGTTCGATCTCGATGGCTCCTTCGCTTCCACGTGACCGGACCTCCTGGAATCCCCGGCTGCCGCCCAGGCGCCCGAGGGCCGCGGTGACGTTCGTGGTCATCGCGTCGCGCAGGAACGAGAAGACCGAGAAGAGACTGCTCTTGCCGGTTCCATTCGCCCCGATGAGGACGCAGAAGCCCGGGATATCTCGCATCTGGACATCGCGGAAGGCCTTGAAATTCCTGAGGCGAATCGATTCAATCTTCATGGTTACTTCCTCGTGGCGCTTCCAATGCTAGAGCCACGTCGCGACCAGGCCTATCCAGTATCTGATCCACGAACTGGGGTCTTGCCTCTCCGGCCCGCCTTCGTCGCTCCCCCAGTCACCGGAGCGTCCAGAAGCTCCTTCAGCGCGGCCTTCACGGCTGGCGACGTCCGTGCCGCGACGAGTTCTGAAATCGGCGTCAGGGGCGTCCTGCGGACGGTCCACTTGCCGTTCGCGCCTTCCTCCCAGAAGGCCTCTTCGAGCCCGTGGGCAATCGCCAGGCTGCGGTCCATCGCGCACTTCGGGACGACCCGCTCGGGCCAGAGGTGCATCGCCATGTGTGCCCAGTCGTACTCGCCGGAACAGAGGGAGTCCCATGTCGCCTTCAACTCCTTCTGCCAGGCCCGGTGCTGGGGGACGAGTCGCCAGAGCGGCGCCATCGTCAGGAGGACGCCGTCATCAAGGCTGGGCTTCCAGAGCGGAACGACGCGGGCGATCTCGTCACGGAAGGCACGCAGTTCTTCCACGAATGATTCCTGGCCGGCGCTCGCCTTCCGCTGGCTGGCCGTGGGGCTGGGTCCGTGCTCCTGGACGAGCGAGACGCGCTTGCGTTCCTCGTGCTCGAGCTTCGGGGTTACAAGCTCATTGAGAAGGTAGAAAAAGGTGTCGGAAGTAACCCGATGCGCATACAACCAGATACAGTAGCGGCCCGCTTCAGAACCCAGCTGCCAATATATTGGCGCAGCGCGCCGGCTCTTCGAGTAATCGGCTAGATGTCCCGGAAAGAACTTCTTTGTGACCCAGTCGCGCAATGATCGCCCAGCACACAGCCCCTTAGCCAGCTCCTCGTACCAGATTTGGCCCCATATGCTGCCATCAAATACTCTGTCCATCCGCGCTCGCCAGTCGGCCGAGTGCCAACGGTCCTCCACCAACACGCCCCGTTCCTCTGTCGTACGTTCGTCTGCAAGTGTGCTGCCCCACGGCAACGTACATTCAAACGGATCAACCTCCCGTGGCAGACAATCCGGCTCCTGCAGCCAGCTTCTGCTCCATCTCGAAATCGCGGTGCCGAACGCCAGACTGAAGACTCGTCGTGCGTACTCTTCCCTGAGAGCCAGATCTTCTGTGAGGAGTTCCTTCCATACCGCCCCAACTGACCGGCAGTTAGCCTGCATTAGGTGGCAGAGCAGATCTAGCTTCCTGCTTCCGAAATACGCCTTCTTGACGATGTACCGCTTACTTCCGAGCCGCTGCTGCGCAAGATCAACCAGCTCTTGCCAACCCAGCGAGCAGAGCTTGTTGGCATGCGATCTCTCCAGCACGACTTCAGGATATGACGCTGGTTGGCATCCCTCAGCTCGATCCAGTTCGCGCCTTACTTCATAACCCACAGCTCCCGACGAGAGAATCGCGAGTTCCAGCTCATGCGATACCTCGGCCAACTCTACGGAACGATCGATCTCCCGCTCACCCCAGCGAACTGCCGATTCCTCAAGATCACCTCTCGGCGCAATGGTGCTCGGCTCGAAAATGGAAGCAGTCTCGTCTTCTCGGAAACGACCTGCGGATAGCTGGATCATCCGAGCAACCAACTCTGGGGCCCGCGCGGAACTTGGCAACCACGGGACCACTCCCACCGAAGTCGCCGTCTGATTTCGCGCAGCCGTACCAGAGAGTGAACTGTCGCCCAGACCCAACGTGAGTTCCATCACGTATCGGGCGAGGCGCGTGTTGAACAATCCGCAAGCGAAGAGTACTTTGTCATCTTCAAACGGGAAGACGCCCCATCCACCATTCGTGATCACAGCGCCTCGTGGCAGAGGCCTAAGGCAGAAAGCGCTCGTCGTACGCATCGGGTAGGTAAGGCCACCGACGAAGTAGAACTCTTCGTTGAAGATCCGTTTCCCGGCATTTCCGTGCCGTTCGGTCACAGCGGCGCGCAACTCTTCGGCATCCCGAAACCAATTGGCAACCAGATGCACATCATCGTAGTAAGGACTGTACTCGCCGCCCTTGGCAAAGCGAACCCATCGGCTGTCAAAAGTGTGGCGGAGATAGAATTGGCGAGCGTCGTTACGAGAGCCCCTGTGGTCAATGGCAAGTATCTCCTCGCGGGGTACTTCCCACGTTAATCGAACGAACCGAAAGTTATCTTCGGTACTCACACCGCCGCAGACGACTCCTCCCGCCACTTGATACTGCTGGAATTGGGTGAGAAGCTGCCGGACGCTCTCCGGCACCCAGTAACAAATGGCTCCTTCAGGCATCTTTCGAAAGTCTTCCTGAGCCCAGGTGAATACGCGCTTTCTTTCATCGCCTGATCTCTCGTCAAGAACGAGATGTCTTAGAGCACTTTCCTTGTCTGTCTCCTCCAATACGGAATAGGCTTGTAGCTTGTTCGTGGGAGACCCACCGGACCGTTGCCTGACCACATATGCGGCGGCCTCCACGACCGCGTCAAGCACGCCGTAACCTAAGTCGGCAATCCCCGTAACTACATAGTCGCCTGTGAGATATCGGTCGCGCCACCCGTGATAGGAAGTCGTAAACAAGCACGTCCGCGTCGTGAGCGCTCCCAGAGCACCGTTTTGGAATAGGTTATCGGCCCAGCGACCCACGAATGCCGTCGCAAGGTCATTCTTCCCGAGCGAGTCCTTATGATCGAGATATTCCTGCCCTCTGGACGTTGAACTACCAAAGGGTGGATTCATGACGACCACGTCGTATCTCTGCCTCACAACGTCGACTAGTGCCATTCCCTGCGCTGCATCACCTGCGAACAGTCGGCGGCGAACTCTCGCCCCTCCTCCTGCGGACTCCGCGAACTCCCGCAGGGCGTCGAGAAGCAACTCCTCCGCCTGGTCGAAGAAGGTGCCATCGTCGATCCGCGAGAAGTCCTTGTCACTGGGAACGGTGTAGATGTCGAGCCCGAGCGGGTTGTCCCTCCGCTGCCTCTCATAGTCTTCCCGCGCCTTCCTGATCGCCTCGCTCAGCGTCCGCTCGACCTGCAGGAGCGTCCCCAGTTCCCCGGCGAGACGCATCTCACTGACCATCTTCTTGAAGAGATCGCCCATGAGCGGCGGATTCAGAGTCGCGGCGAACTCGTCGACGAGGGTGGCGTCGCCCGGCATTGGCTCGGCCACGATGATATGGGTCCGCGTGATCCGGGGCCGCTGCCCCGCTGGGATTCCCAGTTCTTTCCACGCCCGCTGGGCCCGCAGCCAGAGCGCCAGCGCGGCAATCTGGGTACAGCGCGGGTCGATGTCCACGCCGTGGAGGTTGTGCTCGAGAATCAGCGCTGGCACGGCCCGGAAAAGGGCGTCGAGGTCGGGATAGTCATCGCGGAGCGTCCGCCCCGTGCTGACCCGCCGCGCGGCCCCTAGGTCTGCCCAGGCTTCTTCATAGATGACAAGGAACAGGTCGAACGCGTAAAGCAGGAAATGGCCCGAACCGCACGCCGGGTCGAGGAGCTTGAGGTCTCTAGGGTCCTTCTTCGCTCTGGGACCGAGGCTCTCGGCATCCCGCACGAGGAAGTCGCACCGTTCGGCGATGCGCGTTCCGCCCTCCCCCATCATCTCGATCCAGATCCGGGCGAGGGTGTTCTCCGTCAAGAAGCGGACGACGTAGCGGGGGGTGAAGAACTGGTTACGGACCGCGAGTTCACGACTGTTACGCGGGGCCTGCGAGGCGTCGCGCATGGCGCGGCGCTCGTCGCCACTGTTGAAGTACTGGTAGACCCATCCGATGGTCTCGTCCTCGCCCCAGACGGAGGCGAGTTCGGGAGCGTTGAAGACGGCGAGCAGCTCCTCGAAGGCCGTCCGGCGCGGCCAGAGAACCGCGGAAGGATCGCGGCGGTCAAAGAGCACCTTGATCTCGGTGGAGAGTTCGTCAAAGAGGCATTCCAGGTAGAGCCGGTAGCCCTCCCCGCCGGGCAAGAGCGCAACCCCGGGAGCGAGGCCCGTGAACTCGCGGTATCCGCTCGACTGTTCGCCCTTGCTGACGCACTCCTGGGCGAGTCCGCGCGCCTCGATCATCTTGAGTGCGGCGAAGCGGTTGACGGCCGTGAAGGCGGCGTCGCGCAGGTACGAGTCGACCGCCTCGGCCGGCTTCATCCCTGTGGCTCGACGGTGGTCGATTGCGGCGGCGATCCGTTCCCGGAGGGCGTGCTGGCGTGGGGAGAGGTGCGGCCCGCCTTTCGGGGGCACGACTCCCGAGAGGCGAACGTCGAACGTCCCCTCGAGCTGCTCGGTGAGGTCGCTCTCGAGGATGCGGCGGGCCTTCTGGGTGGCCCGCTCGATGGCGTTGCGGGTGTCTTTGTCCATCCCGCTCCCTACACCACCACGATCTTCTTCCCGGCCCCGATGAGCCGGGAGCACTCTTCTCGAATTCCGGTGAGGGCCGCCTCGAGCTGTTCCTCGGTCTCGATTCCGGAACCGAAATAGCCTCCCAGCCGGATCGTCGCGAGACGGTCGCCCTCGACGAGACGCCGGACTTCCGCCACGGCGGCCTTCAGGCGCACCTCGCAGGCTTCTCGTTCGGAGCGGAGTTGCGGAATGGGGACGGCCGGATCACATGGCGAGGCTCCCTGGCGGAGTGGCCCCTCGATTCGGGTGCGCTGGTCTTCATCCAGGTCTTCCCAGCCGGGAGTCTCTCCGAGTTTTGCAATCGCCTTTGCGTAGGACTCGATGCGCGACTGCTGAGCGGCTTCCCGGCGGCCCTTGTACTCGGCTTCCAGCGCCTTCGTCTGCTGTTCGATGGCCGGAAACTCCTTGAAGAAGGTCTCCCGTTCGAGGAGGTCCGCGAGGCTCTCGGCCCTGGCCGGCAATTCTTCCGGCAGCTCGGCTTCGATCTTCAAGAAGGGCCAGAGGACGGACCGGGCACGACGGGCGCGCTCGAGAAGTGCAAGGTGGCTCTCCGTGAGGGCGTGCTCGATCTCGGCTCCGCGCTTGATCGCATCCTTCAGTGTTTTGTGGCACGTGTTGAATGTCGAGACGGCCTGCTCGTCGCTCCCCCGAAGGATGGCCTTCATCTGTCCCAGAGCGGAATCCAGCACTTGCCAGCCAGGGAGCTGCCCAGCGCGGAGCTGGCCGAAGGCCGAGGCCACGGTTTCCTCGTGACGCGCGACTTCACGCCGGAGGTCAGCCACTAGGGGGACCGCGGCCAGCTCGGTAACCTCCACGCCAAACGTGTCTCGGAACGACTGAGCCGCTCGAGCCAGCTCGGCGAAGTCGATCCCTTTCTTGGGACGGAAGGCGGCAGCGCGGAAGAAGTTGTTGTTGCTGAAGGTCTCTTTCGCCTCGGGGCCGTTGGCGGCGTCGAACGATTGACCCTTGCTCGTGGCCGCGATCTTCCCGGCCCGCAAAAGGCAGAGAACAAACAGGCGGACGGCTTCGAAGTCCCAACCGAACGGTTCTTCGGCGAGTTTCTCGGCCAGCCACCGTCCGCTTGCCGTCTCGCCGTAGGCCGCTCGCTCCTCGATCCGTCGAAGGACCTCCGCCAGCGGCCCGTCATCGAGCCGGAACACGTTCTTCCCCTTTTCAATTCTCAAGAGGTGGAGCGCGGCGAAAACCGCAGGCAATCCGTTGAGGGTTTCGGCAACCAGAAGGGCGTCGAGGGCCCTCTTCAGGTCGGATGTCTTGGCGGCGGCTTCCTTGAACCGCTCGAAAAGTTCTGGCAGAACGGCAGCGAGGATCTCGCCGGCAGTCTTGCCAACGTCGCTCGCTCCAGGGCTCGGGCTCCGGTCATTGCCCCGGAAACTCACAGAGCCCGAAAGGAACGCCGCACGCAAGAGGCGGCGAAGCTCATCCAGGTGGCGCTTCTGGCGCTGCTTTTCTTCTGAGATCAGGGCGCCCTGGTCCTGGGTCCGGGCCTCGCGCTCCTTTCGCTCGATCAACTCCCGGGACCGGAACAACTCCACGGTCTCGCGGTCGATGGCATCGGAGAGGCCCACCGCCCAGAAGACGCTCCGGCGTTCCTCCCGGCTTCGCTGGCGGAGTTCCTCGGAGAGCGCTCCCAGAGCCTTGCTGTCGTCGGCGAGGTGGATGTGAAAAAGGAGGTCTCCATCCTGGATCACCCGCCCGTGGACAGCCAATCCGGCTTTGAATGCCTTCGTTTCGAGGAAAGTGTGGGAGGGCTGGGGCTGCCAGAAGCTCGAGATCACCTCTGAATGGAGCCTATGGATGTCTCCGGGCTTGGGGCTGAGGCCTATCCGGGTCCGTTCCCAGTCGTCTTCGGCCGGAGTCGGGATGCGGTAGCCGTCGTCCCCGTGCCGAACGAGGTGAGCCGACTCGAGTTCTCGAAGGGCTTCCTTGACAGATGCGAGCTGAGAGTCGGCCGTGACGGAGGGGTGGAGCGTGGCGGCAATGTTTTCGGCCGTCCGGTGAACGCTGCGGACGTACTGGAGAAGGCAAATCGCCTTTGCAACGGACTGGGCAAACGGGTGGTCGACGGTGCGAGGGATCGAGGCAATCTTGGCTCGCACTTCGGAGCCGATGTTTCCTTCCACGAGGTCGTAGACCTGGTCGAGACGGGCGAGGGTCCCGACGGACTGGTCCGCAAGGTTCACGGCCGGATTGATGAGAATTTGCTGGGCGAGCTTGATGATCGTCCGGTTGGCGCCTCCGACGTGCCGACCTGCCCCGCCCTGAGTCCTGAGGCCCGAAACGACCTGGATGATGAGGTCGATGTGGTACGGGAGCAGGGGGTAGAGGTCCACGAAGGCGTCTCGCGTCAACTCGGGGAGGCGAATGTCGGCCGAGAGGCGGGTGCTGCCAGCAAGCCGCCCCCGGTGGTCATCGAAGAGCTTTCCGAGGGCGGCCTGGGCGGCGGCATTCTTGGTGAGGACGCGGCGGCTCGTCACTTCCGAGATGTCGGAGGGTTCGAGGTGGACCTGCTGGGGAAAGCGGTCCATTAGTCGTGCAAGCTCGATCTTCTTGTCGTCCAGGCCGCTGACGAGCTGGTCGAGCTTCTCTTGCGAGGTCACAACTACCCAGTGCTTGCCGCGCCCCTTGACCCCGAGGTTCTGAACGACGGCCTGGAGGTCGAGCATCTTCTGGACGTCCCGCGCGACGAACTGGCCGACCTCGTCCACAACGAAGAGCAGGGTCTGTCCCGGGCGGCGCCGTTTCATCAACTCGGTGGCCCGCTCCGCCAGCTTGCCAGGGGTGATGTCCGCCTTGTCTTTGACAGCCTTCACCCAGGAGTCCGCCATCGGGTAGGTGGCTGGGTCCAGCGTGTGGAGCACCCGGCTCGCCTCACTCAGCGCGAAGGCGACTTTCCCCTTCTCCTCGTTCCAGCTCTTTCGGAAGATCCGTTCGTACTCCGCCTCGAAACGGGGAAGTTCCCCTTTCTCCTCGAGAGCGATCTCCATCTCGGAGAGGTCGAGGTCCTTGGAGTAGCCGAGGCTCTGGAGGAAGAGGCGATACATGATCTCGGTGAGGGTCTGGTTGCCGCTCTTGATGCCCCGGTCGGTCGAGACGTCGAAGATCACGGCGTGGGTCGGGATCTTCTCGGCGATGGTCTTGAGGAGGACTCTGATCTTGTTGTCGCCCGTCCTTTCGGCGAACTTCTCTCCGGCCCGGCCGCCCGCGATGGGACGATCCGAGAGAGCGAGGCCCAGGATCTTGGCGAAGCTCGATTTGCCCGAGCCAAAGAATCCCGAAACCCAGACGGCGATCCCTTCGTGGGGTTTCGCGGGTGTCTCGGCGTACTTCTCGACGACGTCGGTGTAGTGCCGGCGGATGGCATCGGTCACGACGTACTCGGCGATCTCATCGTGGAGGATCTGATCGTCCGTCTGGTCGACCTTGATGACTTCCTCGATCCGGCGCCGGATGTCGCTGGCAAACAGAGCGCCGATGGAACCAAGTGCAGGAGTCGTCATTTCTTAGAGTCCCTTCAGAGGATCTTCGGCCGGTAGTTGTGTTCGGCGTCGAGAACGCCCATGAATCGAAGGCCCGCGGCGCCATCCAGGACGCCGGGATAGAAAAGGATCGCAGGGACGCTCACTTGCCCCTTCAGCTGCTCGAGGAGCGAGAAGGTGCGATACGCCGGGAAGAGCGAGCCCGTTCGAAGGACGAAAACAATGTCCTGGAGCGGATCGGGTTCTTCTGGAAGAC
Source organism: Thermoanaerobaculia bacterium (assembly GCA_022071945.1). Lineage (GTDB taxonomy): Bacteria > Acidobacteriota > Thermoanaerobaculia > UBA5066 > UBA5066 > JAJVIN01. The sequence continues at coordinate 26,075 of JAJVIN010000015.1, forward strand.
GGCGGGCGACGAGATCGACGAGGGGTTCGTATTCCGAGAGCACGGCGTGGATCGTCTCGACGAGCGTCTCGACTCCCTGTTCCCGCTCCGCGGCGATCCAGTCCTCGAGAGGCCGCTGCGAGCGGAGGGCCTCTTCGAGACACTCGGCAAGGGAGATCCGCGAGACTCGCTTTCCCTTCTGGCTGAGCCGGGTCTCGAGCAACCTCACCTGTTTTCGCAGTTCCAGCTCGTCTTCCGGGTCGTACCGGAAGATGGCGTAGGGCATGTCGTGGTAGGCGCTGAGGCGCGGGCGGGGATCCGGTAGCTCGAGGATCGGCTCGAGGACGGTCTTGATCCGGTGTTCGAGATTGCTCATGCGGCCATGCTCCCGGCGTAATCGAGTGCGGTCCTGAAGGGCAAGGTGAGCTGGACGATGGTCCCGGCGGCCTCGTAGTTGAGGGCACGGAACTGGTGAAGCCGCAGGAGTTCGCGCTCGACGTCCGATGGTTCCATCAAGAACATCTTCCACTCCTGCGATTCGATGAGGCGGCGAGGATTGGGCTGGGATTCGTGGAGAACGTGAAGGAGATAGAGGAAGCTCGGATCGGGGAGGTGGTATGAGGCAAAAGTTCGAACGGTCGAGCCACGCACGAGGCCGAATGAGGACGCCATCCCAAGAAGACCAACGGCAACTCGCCTAAGCGTCTTTTCGCTCCATTGGCGCTGGATGACGCCGCCGCGTTTGGGAACGGACCTCAGGAACTCGTAGAGATCCTCGGGCCGCAACCGATGCACGCCTTCGCGCCACGCTGGAAAGAGCCAGTTGATGAGGAAATCCCTGAAGAGAAACTCTTCCCGCGTGATGTGCCAGAGGAGAGCTGGTTTCCAGGCGTCAAGGCTCCAGGCCGCCTTCGCGAGGAGCGCCAGGGGACGGTCCTTGCCGGCCGGGTCGAACCGGCGGCTGAGAACCCGTCCAATGTCTCGAAGCCAAGTCTGGCTCTTGGCGGCAACAAGGTTCAAATCGCGAATGTGGTCCAGGTTCTGACGTTTCGTCTGGTCCAAATCCCAGGCCGCGAGGGCGGAGAAGGTCTCCTCGACCATCGCCCCTTTGATGATCGTGAACGAGGAGACAACGTTGGCCCGGCTCACAGACTTCACTCGTCTGCCATCCTCATGTACGGGACCGCGAGAGCACCCGGCTCTCCGCGCGAAAAGCCGAGCGCCAGGAGGGTGATGTCCTCGTTGCTGCCGATGAAAAGACTCGGTAGCTGGACAGCTCGTCCCTCGGCTGACCGCCGAAGGCGGGAAACCGCGTCGAGGTCTTGCTGACCCGCAAGTCCGAGCCGCTGGAGGACGGCTGAGAGGTCCAGGCTGTCAGGCTTTTCCAAAGAGGTGAAGAAGGGCTCCCACTCGGCCGCCTGGTCGAGCCAGCCTTCCCACCTGCTCTCGAATTCCTCTTCGACCTGAGCCGGCAATTCCCAAAGGGTGACGCAGCCCGGAGGAGCAAAGACCTCTCGGCAACGTTGGGCGGCGACGGCGAAGACGGCTTTGGCCTGGGCGAAGCGACATGTCCTAGGGAACCCCCGGCGCAAGACCGTCGCCCCCAGGGGCCCGAGCTGACCGTTCGTGTTCCACCATCGGGCCACGTCCATCTCGCCGTAGCGGGCGACGGCAGCTCTGAGTTTGAGAAGGCGGTCGAAGTCCAGCTGTGGTCGCGTCATGTCTGCCTCAAGTCTGCCCCTGGGTGAAAGTGCTGACTCGGACATGGCGCATCCGGGCAGTCGGATGGAACTGCCGACTGGAAGATCACGTCCTGGTCGGCCCGCGTCGGCCTGGTGGATGCTCCCGTTGGACTCCAAGCATCGGTCACCCTCGGCACCTCTGGTTGCTCAGATGCGCGAACGCCAGCGTTCAATCCCCGTAAGTGTACGGGAGGCGCCCATCGATCGGCCGGAGGCCGAGCAGGTACCCTTCGCCGATGCGAGCCACATCGCCCAGCAACCCTCGTAGGTCTGCCCTGGTCGCCTGGTCGAGCAGGAACGTGTTCGGAAGCGGGCTTCCACGCGAATGCGGCATTCATCGCGAAAAGGCTAGCCTCGAGGGAGGGACAAATAGTGTCCGGGGGGGCGCTCTCTAGCTGGAGCGTGGCGGGAAGCTGGCCGCTCCGCCGAAGCCATCTCCCGCCCTCCGCCGCCCTGATTCCGGCTTCTCCTCATCGGCCATCACGCGAAGTCAGCTCCCCCTCTGAGCGGCTACCCGAGGTGTTCCATCCGGCCGCCCCCTTCTGTGGGTTCCCCCAGGATGACCTCAGGGCGAGGTTGTAGCTTTCTTGGAAGCCCGCTCAAACCATTCCTTGGTCTTCGCCTGTCCTTCTTCGGGGGCTAGACGCGAGGAAGCGACGATGAGCGACGACAGATGATGCCGAAAAGGCTCGTCGTCTGGAGACAGCGCCCCACCGTCGAAGATCTTCGAGTAGATCTCGTCTTCTCGCCGCAGCCTGCGCTCGACGGCTTCGATGATCTGTTTCGGCGTCACCTCGGATAGAACCACGGAGCCCGTACCTCGGATGATGTCGCCTTCCAAGGTGAGGACGAAGTTGATGTCCAGATCCCCGAGGAACCTTTCTAGCCTCTCGGGGCCGTGAATCACGCCGAATACACCTCTCTCGAAGGCTGGGCCGGTTTGGGGCGGCGCCCAGACATTCACTTCTTGGATGTCGGGCGAGAAGTGTAGGTAGACGCGGAACTCAGGTGCTCTTGTCCGGCTCATTCAGGTCTCCTCCTGTTGGCTTGGGAGGATACCGGTCCATTTCGTGAGGACTCCAGCTGGTGTAGACGAACTCGTCTTCGGCCTCGGTGTAGTCGCTCGCCTTCACCCCATGCTTGGTGGAGCGAGTCTTCACGCAACCTCTTCCAACTCTTCCCGGCTCTTGGGCCACTCACCCGGACACCGCGCAGCGACCAGAATCCCGACGGTCGGCGCTTTGGTCACTCCGCCCAGGAACTTTGCGGGGAATGCCGGGAGGAACCCCACCTCTTCTTCCATCTCACGCACCTTCGCGAACCACTCGTTCGCGAGTTCGCGCGGCAGGTATCCGGCCTGGCAGCTCTCTCCGGTCCTCGGCTCGAGGAGCATCAGGCGGACCGCCCGGTCGTGGAACTCGTTCTCGGGTTCCGGCCAGAGCCAGGCGAGAAGGTGCGGAAGCCGGGCGAAGCGCTCCTTGAAACTCTCCAGCGACTTCTGCCGGAACGAGGCTCCCGCGGCCCGGAAGTAGAACGGGTCGTCCGTCGGGTACATGACGGCGAGGTGGAAGGGCTGGTCGTCGTGCCAGATGAGCATCTTGCGATTCATGGCAGGAACGATGGAGCCGGGGGGCGGACAGATGGTGTCCGGTGTTACGTCTTTTTTGCGCCCTCCTCGCGACCCACCCTCTTCGCCAGCTCTCGCACCACCCCCACGAGACACCACCGGTACTCCAGAAGCCGGTCCCAGTTCGGCGGCACCAGCGGCGGGTGCGACGGGTTGTCCGGACTCAGAATCCACCGCTTGCTATACCCGTCGTGACGGAACCGCTTCACCATCGTCTCGCCGTCAATCCAGAAGACCACCACGTCCAGCTCCTCGAGCTTGCCGATGTCCGTCATCGGCTGCACGAAGACCATGTCGCCATCCTCGTAGGTCGGTGACATCGAGTCCCCCACGACCCGGATCACCTTGTACCCCTTCATCTGCGCCCGCTCGGCTACCACCTTCGGGAGACTCACGTCCTCGTAGAACTGCGTCCACTGCGGGTACCGGTTCGTCCCCGCCGCCGCCAGCGCCTCCACCGGTAGCCGCACCTCCGGGAACCCCACGAGCTTCACCGGACGCCCGTAGTCGGTGGGGCCGACGTCATACCCCCGGGCCCGGAGCGCATCGATGATCAGCTGCTTCAGGACGGCTTCTCGATCGGCCTCCGTCTGCCGGACGAGTTCCTCCACGACCTGATCGACGTCGCCATCCAGGTCGAGGACGTCCTGCGCCTTCTCCCCGATGAGCTTGCTGGGATGGACTCCCATGGCACCCGCCATCCGGAAGAGAGCCTCCACCGAGATGCCCCGGATCTTTCCGTGCTCGTAGCGGCTCCAGGAAGGGGGCTCGAGACCGACGGAAGCCGCGATGGGCGCGACGGGACGGCCGGCGCGAGCGGCCTTGATTCTTTGGCCTAAGGCGACGGGATCGAATTCCATTGGCATAGATGCCAATTGTGCACCACGAGGCGGAAAGAGTCTAGAATTGCATTGCGAATTGCGGTAATTACGCCTAAATTACGTTTACCATGACTCTCAACGTTCGGACGACCCTCCGCGCCCTCCACATCCCACACGGCCGCTTCGCCGCCGCCATCGGGGCTCGCCCCGAGACCCTCTGCCGCTGGATGAAGGGCACCAACAGGCCCCGCGCGGATTTCGTCTACCGGATCCTCGCCTTTCTCAACCAGCCCTCCCACCTCGAGCAGCTGGGACGTACCGAGCCCTTCCGGCTCGAGGAGCTGTTCTCCGAGGAGGCCGCGTGATCGGTGTCTCTTCTGAACCGTCTTCGTCTGAGTTCCCGGTCTTCGACGTGACGTTCGAGGCGGAGGTGGTCCAGTGCCGCCACCGTCCCGACCTCGTGACGTGGCACTGCCAGAGATGCGGGGTTCCGGTCGAGATGACCGATGACGAGCGGGCCGAGTACGCCGTCTCCCGGTGCCGGGAAGAGTCGCGTCCCCTGCGGGCCCGTCTCGACGGAGAGGTCGTCGGCACGCTCTTCCCCTCGGGTCTCTTCGTTCCGGACAAGCGGCGCAGGCGCAGCTCGGGCTCCCGCAGGAGGACGTCATGACACCGTGTGTGGAGGAGAGAGTGGTTGGGACTCCCGAGGAGTTCCTTGCCGGGGGAGGGGTTGGTTCAGATGGAGGGTCTCCGGTCGTCCTGGTGCCTTCTTCCGAGTCGGAGTGGCTCGAGGCCCGGCTCTCCGGGATCTCCGGATCGGACGTCGCGGCCATCCTCGGGCTCAGCCCCTTCCGGTCTCCGATCGACGTCTTCTGCGAGAAGCTCCGGCTCGTCGAGGGTCCGTCGGAATCCCTGCCCATGAGGGTCGGGAAGGCCCTCGAGCCCTTCCTGGTCGCCGAGTACAACCGGCAAACAGGGTTCGAGGCTCGTCCAGCCACGGCTCTCTACCGGAGTTCCCGGCATCCCTGGATGCTCGGAACTCCGGACGCATTCGTCGCCTCTCCCTCTCTCGGCGTCGAGTTCAAGACCGCGAGCGTCCGTTCGGAGCGCTTCTGGGGAGACGGCGAGGACGCCATCCCCGACTACTACCTCACCCAGATCGCCTGGTACGCCGCCATCACCGGAATCGACACCTGGAACTGCGCCGTCCTCATCGGCAACGCGGACTTCCGCATCTACACCATCCGGAGAGACCCGGCTCTCGAGCAGCTCCTCATCGAGAAGGCCCAGGAGTTCTGGGAGAAGCACGTCCTCACCCAGGAACCACCGGCTCTCGATGGCTCCTCCTCTTGCGACGCCTATCTGAGGGCCCGGTTCCCGCGCTCCTCCGCGTCTCTCCGCTCCTCCAACCCGGTCGAGGACGCCCTGGCGGCCGAGATGGCTCGCGTCCGCTCCGAACTCGCGGAGCTGGAGCGGCAGAACGCCGCCCTGGAGGCCCGGATGAAGCTCGCCATTGGCGAGGCCCAGGGGATTCAGGGTGAGGGCTGGAGAGCCACCTGGAAGCGCACGAAGGACTCCTCGGTCACCGACTGGGAAAGCGTCGTGAAGCACCTCCCCCAGGACGACCACATCAAGAACCTCGTCCGCGGCGCGACCCGCAGGAAGGCCGGCACGCGGCGGTTCCTCTTCAAGACGGAAGGAGACAGCGAATGACGACCGCCCTCACACCGGCCCAGCGAATGGGCACGCTCAAGGACCTCCTCGAGAAGAACCGCGGCTCGCTCGCCACCGTTCTCCCGAGGCACCTCACCCCCGAGCGAATGATGAAGCTCGCCCTGGTCGCCGCGAGCCGCAACCCCGTGCTCCTCCAGTGCGACCAGAGGTCGATCCTCCAGAGCGTCATGGCCGCGGCCCAGCTCGGGCTCGATCCCTCGGGCACGCTCGGCTCGGCCTACCTCGTTCCCTACCGCAACAGAAAGAAGGGCACCTTCGAGTGCCAACTCATCCCCGGCTACCGCGGACTCATCGACCTCGCCCGGCGATCCGGAGAGATCGAATCCATCGAAGCTCACGTCGTCTTCGAGAGGGACCACTTCGAGATCGCGTACGGACTCGAGCCGCAGCTCGTCCACAAGCCCCACCTCGGGCCGGACCCCGGCAACGTCATCCTCGTCTACGCGATCGCGCGGCTGAAGGGCGGGGCGAGGCAGTTCGAGGTGATGACGCGGGCGCAGGTGGAGTCCGTCCGCGCGAGGTCCCGAGCGGCAGACGACGGCCCGTGGAAGACCGACTTCGACGAGATGGCGCGGAAGACGGTCGTCCGCAGGCTCTGCAAGTACCTGCCGCTCTCGACCGAGCTGGCCGAGGCGCTCTCGCTCGGCGAGGAGGAGTCTCCCGTCATCGAGATCGAGCCGATCGGGCCGGATGACGAGGATCCCACTCCAACGGAGCCGACATCGAAGGCCGCTGAACTCGCCGCGAAGCTCCGGAACTCCGCCCCCGAGGAGCCCGTCCGGGAGGCGGCGTGAAGGTCCTGGCGATCGATCCCGGACCGACGGTGAGCGGGCTCGTCCTCTTCGGGGACGGGATCGAGGCTCTCACCCGTTCCAACCACGAACTCCTCCGGCTCATCGGCAGCACGGAGTCGTTTCGCTCGGCGGACTTCCTCGCGATCGAGGAGGTCACGGGGCAGGGGCGGTTCGTCGGGCGAGACGAACTCCACACGATGGCCTGGGCAGGCCGGTTCATCCAGCAGTGGCTCCTCACCGGGCACCAGGAGGACGACGTCCTCTGGATCCCGCGTGCCAACGTCAAGAAGTACCTCCTGGGCCGCGTCACGGGTTCCGACACCGAGGTCCGCGCGGCCATCACCGATCGCTTCGGGGGCAAGGAGAAGGCGATCGGCAGGAACGCCAAGCCAGGACCTCTACACCGAATCAAGGGACATGAATGGGCCGCCCTGGCCGTCGCCCTGACGGCAATTCACGAGGTGGCCCGGGAGGCGGCAGCATGAAAACGACCCCAACCCAGGTTTCACTCATTCCGGCGACCGAACTCGCGAAGATGCTCGGCGTCAGGACCGCGACGCTCGCCTACTGGCGTCGAAAAGGCAAAGGCCCGCAGGGCTGGACCTACGCGGGCGAGACGGTTGTCGTCTACCCCGTCGCGGAGGTCGAGGCCTTCATCGCGGAGCGGCAGGCGAAGCGCGACGAGATGCTGGCCCTCGCGCGGGAGCGGGCACAGGTCCTCGTCGAGTACGCGAGGCGTAGGAAAGAACTCAGGGAGGCGCGGGCATGAAAGCCGCCCTGCCAGGTTTCGACTACGACCCCAAGACGCGCACGGCACGCTTCGAGTGCTGTGTGCCCGGGGCGTCGGGCCGGGCGCGGAGGCGGAAGACCATCCGGAACACGACTCGGGCCGAGGCGCTCACCGCCTGGAAGGAATTCAGAGAGAAGGTCGAGGCCGGAGAGATCGAGCGCGAGATCTGGACGTTCAAGGAATACGCGGACAAGTACCACCCGCAGATGGCCATGCGGACCGCGGAGTCGACTCGGAGGTCCGAGAAGTCGATTCTGAAGAAGCTCAACGCTCACTTCGGCACCCTCCGCCTCGACCGGATCACGGCGGCACACGTGCGTGACTTCGTGGCGGCGCTCCGTGGCGATGGCCTCAGCGCGGCCTCGGTCAACAGTTGCCTGCGGGTGCTCGTCAAGATCCTGCGAGACGCCGTCGACCGCGAGTGCCTCGACATCATCCGCATCCGGGGCCGGATCAAGCTCAGGGAAGAGCTTCCGCGCCTCGAGATGACGGCAGCCGAGCAGGCCCGGTTCCTGGCCGCCTTCGACGACGAGGCGGCCTTCCGGAGGCACCTCGCCGAGTCACGCCGTCCCGGCACCGTCTCCATCAGCACGTATTACGGCGACAAGCCCCGGGTCTTCGGGGGGCCCCTGAAGCCAGATGGGGCGGCGGCCGGCTACTACTTCGAGCGATTCCGCTGGAGCCGGCCGCTCTTCGTGATCGCGCTGGAAACTGGCCTTCGTCGCGGAGACCTCCTGGACCTTCGCTGGGATGCTGTGGACATCCCGGGAAGGACGATCCGGGTGAAGGTCCGCAAGACGAAGGAGACGGCGCTGATCGCTCTCTCGCCCGCCTGCATCGAGGCTCTCGAGGAGTGCCGGAGGCGGAAGGTCAGAGGCGCCCACGTCCTCCTGAACCCGGAAGGTCACCCCTACTCCACCACCCACGTCCGCGACTACTTCCTGATCGCCAAGAAGCTCGCCGGGATCAACCGTCGGCTCCGGTTCCATGACCTGAGACACACCTTCGCCTCGAATCTGGCCGCGATGGGGGTCAGCCTCCAGCTCATCCAGCGGCAGCTCGGACACGCCTCGATCACCCAGACGGAGCGGTACTCCCGGGTCTCCGAAGACGCCATCCGCGAACTGGGCAACTTTTTATTTGAGAGGGCCCTCGCACGAACTCAAACACGAACTCGGGCCATTTCTGGGGGGTCCGGCGATGCGAGCTAAGTCCTTGAAAATGAATGGTGCGCCCGCCGCGATTCGAACGCGGGACCTTCAGATCCGGAGTCTGACGCTCTATCCGGGCTGAGCTACGGGCGCATCCTGGTTTTCAAGGGACCGTGACCGAACTTGGGGTGAGAGACGGGATTTGAACCCGCGACCATCGGATCCACAGTCCGATGCTCTACCGACTGAGCTACTCTCACCACACCCGGCCGGGCCGCGTAGGATAGCAGAAATCCGGATCAAAGCGTACCGGGCCCCCCGGACCCTCGGGAATCCGGCTGGCGCTATCGTCCGTTACCTCCTCGAGGATGAAGATGAGAACTGCTCGCTGGCTCCTTCCTCTCCTGCTCCTGGCGGCCCTGCCCGCCCGGGCGATGCAGGTCAATCCGGAAGCCGAGAGACGCCTGGCGCTCCTCCGCGCTTCCCTGGACGATGGCAAGATCGACGAGGCCATCGCCCATGGCGAGGCCGCCGTCGAGCTCGCCCCCCAGCGCTCGAGCGCCCACCACTGGCTCGGCCGGGCCCTCGCCGCCAAGGCCATCGCCGTGAAGAACTTCACCGAGATCTACTGGCTGTCACGGGCCGAGACCGAACTCAGGAAGGCCATAGAACTCCACCCCAAGAACCTCGACGCCCGCCTCGACCTCATCCAATTCGATCTCGCCCGGCGGCGTCCCCTCGACTACAAGATCCCGCCGCGAGCCCGCGAACAGGCCAACGCGATCCTGGCGGAGAACGCCGTCCTCGGACACCTCGCCTGGGCCGTCATCTACGCCCAGTCCAAGGAGCCCGAAAAGGCCGAGGAGCGCTACAAGAACGCCCTCGAGGCCGACCCGAAGTCCCTGCGGGCCCTCACCGAGTTCACCGGCTTTTACGCCGACCGGCTCCGCTTCAAAGAGGCCATCGAACTCACCCGGCAGTTCGCCGCGGCCAACCCCGAAAACCCCATCCCGCTCTACCTTCTCGGCAAGCTCACCCTCATGTCCGGCAAGGACCTCGAGGGCGGCCTTTCGTACTTCGACAAGTTCCTGGCCCAGGAGGCTCCCCCCGAGGGTCCGAGCCACGCCGACGCCTGGTGGCGAAAGGGGATGATCCTCGAGCAGCTCGGCAAGAAGGACCAGGCCGCAAGCGCCTTCAAGAAGGCCGTCGCCCTCGATCCCGATCACAAGGAGGCCCTCGCCAAGGTCGGAAAGAAGTGACCGGGCGGGCTCCCAGCCGTCCTCAGCCCGTCTCCGGCCCGCCCACCCTCAGCTTCCAGGCCTTGATCCGCCCCGTGTTGCGCGCCTCGAGCGGCTCGAGCTCCTCGAACTCCGCCTGCCTCTCCTCGCCGACCTCGCGGAACAGCGAGTTGGTCATCACGATCTCGCCGGGCCCGGCCGCCGCCATCAGACGCGACGCGACATTGATGCAGTCCCCGATCGCGCCCATGTGCGTCCGGCTGTACGGCCGCAGACTCACGATCTGCAGGTCCCCCACCGCCATCCCGATGTGCAGGCCTCCCGAGGACTGCATACGGTCGATCCGCCTCTGCCAGTGGTTCGAAACCGACAGCCCGATGCTCGTGAGCGCCCGCGCCGTCTCCAGAGCCGCCGCGACCGTTCCAGGCTCCCGTCGCGGGATGCCGAAGAACCCGATCACCTCGTCCCCCACGAACTGATACAGCATCCCGCCGTTCTGAATGATCTGGTACCGCGACTTCGAGTAGAAGGCCGTCAGACACTCGTGCAGGACCTCGGTGTCCCTCGTGTCCCGGACATAGCTCGAGAAAGAGCAGAGATCGGCCAGGAGCACGACCACCCCTCTGTAGTGCCCGGGCTGCAAGAGGTCCCTCGGGGCCGACCCGAGCAACTCCCGGAGCTTACGGAGCTGCCAGAACCCGAAATGCCACAGGAGCTGGGAGCTCAGAGGGTCGTTTCGGTACTCGGAGTCCGTGTCCTTCCCGAACGCGTGCCGCCCCTTTGCCCTGTCGATCACGTCCCGGACCTCCAGGAGGTTCTCCGGCGTGATGGCGGGCAAGTCCTCGCCAAAGCAGAGCCGGACCTCTTCCCGGAACCGCTCCTCACTCCAGATCTGAAGCGAAAGGCCCGGATCGAGCCGAGAGCGCAACTCCCGCTCCGCCCGATCCCAGTCCGGCCGGCCAGCCGTGTCCAGAAGGAGGATCAGCCGCGACCGCGGTCCCGAAGACGCGGGCAGCGTCCGGTACTTCCGGAGCAGATGCCGCACCAGGACGTCGGTCGAGTACCCGAACTTCACCTCGACAAAGTACGGATCCGCCTCGCCGGCAACGACCCGGATGTCGGCGAAGACCTCTCTGCCGCCGAGCGCGAACTCCCGATCGATCCGGATTCGCTCGTGCCCGAGCCCATCCCTCATCACGTGCTGGAAGCGGCAGAGGTCGCAGCAGATCTCCTCCAGCAAGAGGCGTAGCTGGCTGAGCTGGCTTTCCCGGCCCGGAGTCTCGGCTGTCACGGCCGTCGATTCTACCGGCCCCCTCCCGGCAGAAGGACCCCGGAGTTCACTCGTTCCCGCCCCCTTCCCGGACGGCCGGGCCCGCCTCTCCAAACCACCCCGCGACCCTGACGCTCGCATACGAGAAGAACGGCGCCGCAAAGACATCCACCGAGTAGTGAACGTGCTGGAGGAGAACACAGAACGCCACCCCGGCCGTCGCGACGAGAAACGCCACCCGGTGTCCCCTCTTCACCGCCAGGAGAAAGAGCAGGAACATCAACGAGGTGTGCCCCGAGAAGAAGAGATCGCGCGTCAGGACCTGAGTCTCCGTGAAGAACTCGACGATCGGGTCGCGCAGAACGATGATCTTCTCCGGCGCCTCGAGCGGCGTGAGCCACATCCCGGCAAACCGGCAGGCCCCGAGGATCGCGTAGGCCCGAAAGGCCACCATCAGCCTCCGCGGATCCCTCACGAGATCCGACAGGGCCAGGATCACCGCCCCGTAGATCAAACCAAACGTGATCCACGAGACCTCGACCGGCGAGAAGAGCTTCAGGAGGGGATCCGGAAGCCGGACACCCGGCCGAGTCTCGACCAGAGGCAAGAGCCACGCCAGCGCCCAGAGCACGCCCACGAAGGCTGCCGTGGACCCGATCGCCTCGATCCGAAAGCGCGCGTCCGACACCACCGCGCCCCAGCCCTTCTCCCCCATCGGATCCATCATAACGGCTCCAGAACCTGATAGAGACATAAGCATATTTGTAAGTTTCCGAAGATTTCCGGACTTGACAAATAGACACTAAGATTCTAGATTGAGGTCGTCGAAATGGAGGTTCCATGAACGCGGACCGATTCACCCTCAAGGCTCAGCAGGCTCTCCAGGCCGCGATCTCCCTGGCCCGCGCCGAACGCCACCCCGAGATCACCCCCGAACACCTGGCCTTTTCTCTTCTCGATCAGGCGGATGGAACCGTTCCCGCCATCCTGAACCGGATCGGCGTTCCCGCTCAGCTCTGCAAGCAGGACCTTCGGACCGAGCTCGATCGCCTCCCGCACGTTCACGGGGACGGCCACGAACCCCGCGTCGCGCCCCCGCTCTCGAGGCTCCTCGACTCCTCGGAGTCGCTCGCTTCCGAGTTCCACGACGACTACGTGGCCGCCGAACACTTGCTCCTCGCCCTTCTGCGCGAAAGCAAAAGCAAGGCTGCTTCCATCCTTCTCTCCCGAGGAGCGAGCGAGGCCTCTGTCCTGGCCGCCCTCAAGGAGATCCGGGGCTCGGCCCGCGTCTCGGATCCCGCGGCCGAGGAGAAGTACCAGGCCCTCAAGCGCTACGCCAAGGACCTGACCGAGCTCGCCCGCCGCGGCAAGCTCGACCCCGTCATCGGACGCGACGAAGAGATCCGCCGCGTGATGCAGGTTCTCAGCCGCAGGACCAAGAACAACCCTGTCCTGATCGGCGACCCGGGCGTCGGCAAGACCGCCATCGTCGAGGGCCTCGCTCGGCGGATCGTCTCGGGGGACGTCCCGGAGAACCTCAAGGACAAGCGCGTCGTCGCGCTCGACCTCGGCGCCATGGTCGCCGGCGCCAAGTACAGGGGCGAGTTCGAGGAGCGGCTCAAAGCCCTTCTGAAGGAAGTCGAGGAGTCGGACGGAAAGGTCATCCTCTTCATCGACGAGCTCCACACCCTCATCGGGGCGGGGGCGGCCGAGGGCGCCATGGATGCCGGCAACATGCTCAAGCCCGCCCTGGCCCGGGGCGAGCTCCGCGCCATCGGCGCCACCACGATCGGCGAGTACAGGAAGCACGTCGAGAAAGACCCCGCCCTCGAGCGCCGGTTCCAGCCCGTCTTCGTCGGGCAGCCGAGCGTGGAGGACACGATCGCCATCCTGCGGGGGCTTCAGGAGCGGTACGAGGTTCACCACGGGATCAAGATCACCGACGGCGCCCTCATCGCCGCGGCCACCCTCTCGGACCGCTACATCGCCGACCGGTTCCTGCCCGACAAGGCCATCGACCTCGTCGACGAGGCGGCGGCGAAGCTGCGCATGGAAATCGACTCCCTGCCGACCGACATCGACGTCATCGAGAGGCGTATCCTGCAGGCAGAAATCGAGCGGAAGGCCCTGCAGAAGGACGACTCGAGGGGCGCGAAAGAACGCCTGACGTCTCTGGAGCGCTCGCTCGCCGAGTTGAAGGAAGAGTCCGCCAGGCTCAAGGCCCGTTGGAAGTCCGAAAAGGACGCCATCTTGAAGATCCGGGACCTGAAGAAACGCGTCGAGGAGACGCGAAACGCCGCCGAGAACGCCGAGCGGCAAGGAGACCTGAACAAGGCCGCCGAGCTCCGCTACGGGACGCTCCCGAGGATCCAGAAGGACCTCGAGAGGCTCTCATCCGAGCTCGACTCCCTGCAAAAGGACGGGGCGATCTTGAAGGAGAAGGTGGACGACGAGGACATCGCCGCCGTCGTCTCGAAGTGGACGGGGATTCCCGTCGATAAGCTCGTCGAGGGAGAGACCCAGAAGCTCCTGCACATGGAGGAGCGGTTGAAGGAGCGCGTCGTCGGCCAGGACGAGGCGGTGGCCAGCGTTTCCCATGCCGTGAGGCGCGCGCGCGCCGGGATGAAGGACCCGCGCCGGCCGATCGGTTCGTTCCTCTTCCTCGGCCCCACGGGTGTCGGCAAGACCGAGCTCGCCCGCGCCCTGGCGGAGTTTCTCTTCGATGACGAGAACAGCATGGTCCGCCTCGACATGTCCGAGTACCAGGAGAAGCACACCGTCTCCCGAATGATCGGCGCGCCCCCGGGATACATCGGCCACGACGAGGGAGGCCAGCTGACCGAAGCCGTCCGCCGCCGCCCCTACTCCGTCGTCCTCTTCGACGAGATCGAAAAGGCGCACCCGGACGTCTGGTCCGTGCTCTTGCAGGTCCTCGACGACGGCCGCCTCACCGACGGCAAGGGCCGTTCCGTCGACTTCAAGAATGTCGTGCTCATCATGACCTCGAACATCGCCTCCCCGATCCTCCTCGAGATGGAGGACCGCAACGACGCCGAGATGAAGAAACGCATCGAGGCCGAGCTGAGGCAAAGCTTCCGGCCGGAGTTTCTCAACCGGATCGACGACATCGTGACGTTCCACCGCCTCACGCTCGGGAACATCGAGAAGATCGTCGAGCTCCAGCTGGCCCGCGTCGCGGCACTCGTCGCGCCTCGCAACCTGAAACTCGGGTGGACGGAAAAGGCACGTACCGCCCTCGCCCGCGAAGCCTTCGACCCGGTTTTCGGGGCGCGCCCGCTCAAGAGAAACATCCAGAAGATGATTCAGGACCCGCTTGCCATGGCGATCCTCTCCGGCCGGTTCCACGAAGGCTCGGAGATCCTCATCGACCTGGCTCCCGGCGGCTCCGGATTCGACTTCGTCGAACAACTCACCTCGGCCACCGCAGACATCGCCTGATACAGGAGGCCCCCCGTGGCAATGACCCGCTGGAACGACCCCTTTCGTGAGCTCGCGTCCCTCCAGGACCGGATGAACCGGATCTTCGAGGACACCCTCTCCCGCTCGCTCTCTCGCCGCGAGGACGAGGTGGCCTTCGGCGCCTGGGCCCCGCCCGTCGACATCTTCGAAACGGCCGACCGCCTCGTTCTCCGCGCCGAACTCCCCGGCTTCACCGAGGAACAGGTCTCGCTCCGGATCGAAAACGGAATCCTCTCGATCGAGGGGGAACGGAAATTCGAGGAGAAGTCCGGCAGCGAGAACTACCACCGGATCGAGCGGAGTTACGGCCGGTTCGTTCGCTCCTTCTCGCTCCCCTCCGCCCAGTTCGACGCGGACAAGATCTCGGCCTCCATGTCGAACGGCATCCTGACCGTCGAGCTCCCGCGCCGCGAGGACACCAAGCCGAAGCGCATCAAGATCCACGCGCACGCCGGAGGAGGAGACGTGGAAGGGAAGGGCTGACGGAACCCTCAGACCATCCGCACGGCCGTGGACCCCTCCGGCCCTGCCGGGCCGCCTCCCCTTCGCAAGGGGAGGCAACCGGGGGCAGCGCGCCGCGAGGACACCAAGCCGAAACGCATCAAGATCCACGCGCACGCCGGAGAAGGAGACGTGGAAGGGAAGGGCTGACGGAACCCTCGGACCATCCGCACGGCCGTGGACCCCTCCGGCCCTGCCGGGCCGCCTCCCCTTCGCAAGGGGAGGCAACCGGGGGCAGCGCGCCGCTTGCCCCCGGCGCATCTCTGCCGCCCCACAGGGGCCAAGGGAGATTAGCCGGGGACAAACGCAGTGCTGTCCCCGGCTCCACGGGTTCCTGGTTCGCTCCCCACCCCCGGCTCCACGGGTCCCTGGTTCACTCCCCGGCCTCCCGCTCCACGGGCCCCTGGTTCGCTCCCCGGCCTCCCGCTCCACGGGTTCCTGGTTCGCTCCCCGACCTCCCGCTCCACGGGTTCCTGGTTCACTCCCCGGCCTCCCGCTCCACGGGTTCCTGGTTCGCTCCCCGGCCTCCCGCTCCACGGGCCCCTGGTTCACTCCCCGGCCTCCCGCTCCACGGGTTCCTGGTTCACTCCCCGGCCTCCCGCTCCACGGGCCCATGGTTCCCTGAGCGGGAAGGGAGTTTCTCCAGCGGTGCGGGGTGAGGTCAGATCGTCGGGGCCGGGGCCGGCGCCTCCTCTTCCTTGAAGAGATCCGTCGAGATGTAGCGCTCGGAGGTCGACGGGATGACAAAGACGATGAGCTTTCCCGCGCTTTCCGGACGGCGGGAGATCTCGAGCGCGGCAAATGCGGCCGCACCGGAGGAAATGCCCGCGAGGATCCCCTCCTCCTTGGCGAGACGGCGGGCGGTGGCGAACGCCTGATCGTTCGAAACCTGGATCACCTCGTCGATGAGGTCTTTTTGCAGGTTGTCCGGCACGAACCCGGCGCCAATCCCCTGGATCTTGTGCGGACCGGGCTGACCGCCCGAAATCACCGGCGAGTGGACGGGCTCCACCGCGACGAGCCTCACACCAGGCTTCTTCGCCTTCCAGACCCTTCCCACTCCCGTCATCGTCCCGCCCGTCCCGACTCCGGCGACGAAGACGTCCATCCCCCCATCCGTGTCCCGCCAGAGCTCCTGGGCCGTGGTCGCTTCGTGGATGGCCGGGTTGGCGGGGTTGGAGAATTGCTGCGGGATCACACCCGCCGGTCCGAGCTCCGCCACGAGCTCGTTCGCCTTCGCGATGGCGCCCTTCATCCCGAGAGGACCGGGTGTCAGAACGACCTCGGCCCCCAGGAGCTTCAGGACCTTCCGCCGCTCGATCGACATCGTCTCGGGCATCGTCAGGATCAGGCGGTAGCCCTTCGCCGCCGCCGCGAACGCCAGCGCAATCCCCGTGTTGCCCGACGTCGGCTCGACGAGGACCGTCTTGCCCGGCTCGATCTGGCCGCTTCTCTCGAGCGCCTCGATCATCGCCACACCGATCCGGTCCTTGACCGAGTGCGCCGGGTTGAAGAACTCGAGCTTGGCCGCCACCACCGCCCCGGGCGCCGACGAGGCCGCCATCCGGTTCAGCTTCACGAGCGGCGTGTTGCCGATCAACTTCGTCATGTCTTCCGCGATTCGCATGAAGTCCTCCTGGGTTCTCGGCGCCGCGATCCCTCGACCCCGGCGCCACATTTGCTAGATGTCGTACGTGACGACCTGATTGGCCTCCCGGGCCCGCCGGACCAGCGCTTCCACAGTCACCTGCGCGAACGTCCGGCGATACGCCTCGTGAGCCATCCCGGCCAGCTCAGACACATAGGAAGGAACATCCGAGCCTTGCTCCCGGTGAGACGTATCAGAAGAAAAGGGCGCCATGACCTCCCAGGCACTCGCCAGAAGGGCCCGGCCGCTCAGGCGGTAGCCCCCGTTCCGGCCGCGCCCCGCCTCCACGAGGCCGAGACGCACCAACGGCAGCAGAAGCTGGTATGCCGCCTCGCGCGTCAGCCCCAGCTTGCCGGCCAGAACGGGCCCCCGCAGCTCCCCCGACGGGGCGAGCGCCAGCTCGACGATGACCTCAAGCGCCTTCTTCTGCCGGATGTTCACGTGACCTCGCTAAAACTCATAAATGTGTTTCAGGTATTTGTAGATTAATCTACGGAGGCATCATGTCAAGAGGATTTCGTCTCGCGGCGCTCCCGCTTCTCTTCACCCTCTCCGCCCCTTTGTCTGCCCAGACGAGGACAGCGGCGGGACTCGACGAGAGGCGCACACCCATCGTCGCGGCGGTCGAGAAGGTCGGACCGGCGGTCGTCAACATCTCCGCGGAGCAGCTCGTGAGGCGCCGCGCGTCGGCCTGGGAGGAGTTCTTCAACTACGGCTCGCCGGACCGCCGCGAGCGCGGCTACCGGACGGAGTCGCTCGGATCGGGCGTCATCATCGATCCCAACGGGATCGTGGTCACCAACGCCCACGTCATTTCCGGCGCATCGAGGATCTTCGTGACCACGGCTGATGGACGGGAGCTCGAGGCGGACGTCCTGGGGGCCGACGCGGACAACGACCTGGCGGTCCTGAAGGTGGAGTCGAAGAATCTGAGGGCGGCCAGGCTCGGAACGACGAACGACATCCTGATCGGCGAGACGGCGATCGCGATCGGAAATCCCTTCGGCCTTTCCAACACGGTCACGACGGGCATCGTCTCCGCGCTGCACCGGAGCGTGCCGGGCGACAGCGGCCGGGTCTATTCCGACTTCATCCAGACGGACGCGGCGATCAACCCGGGCAACTCCGGCGGCGCGCTCGTGAACGTCCTCGGCGAGCTCATCGGCATCAACACGGCCATCGTCGGGGGAGCGAACACGATCGGGTTCGCGATACCGGTCGAGCGGGTCAAGCGCATCACGGACGACCTCCTGCGGTTTGGCGAGGTGAAACCGGTGTGGCTGGGAGTCCGGGCGGCCACCGTGACCTCGGACAAGAACCGGGCGTCGGCCCGCGGCCTGGGAGCCCGCATCCGCTCCGTCTATCCGGGCTCGCCCGCCGAGGAGGCGGGCCTCGAGGAGGGCGACATCGTGACCTCGGTGGACGGGCGTCCCGTCGAGTCACGCGAAGACTTCGACACGGCTCTGACCTCGGCCGGACCGGGCAAGACCTTGAGCATGGAGGTCCGCAGAAACGGCAAGAGCCGGATGGTGGCGGTCCGGACCACCCGGGCGCCCGATAACCTCGGTCTCGAGGTCCTCAGGCGCGAGATCGGGATCTCTCTGACCGCGAAGCGATCCGGAGGTCTGGCGATCACTTCGGTCGCCAATGGCTCTCCCGCCGATCAGAAGGGTATCGAGCGCGGCGACGAGCTCCTGGCGGTGAACGGACGGAAGGTCACGAGCCTCGAGGACGTCGGGCGCGCTCTCGAGGCGGCCGCGAGCCGCCCCACGACGGTCCTCGTCGTCGCGAGGGGACGCTACGCCTACACGATCACGTTCCGGCTGGACTGACGGGATCCGGCCGAAGTCCTGCCGGCCTTCGGCGCCTCTTCTGGTAAACGGCAAGATTGCGGCACGGCCCTTTCTCGGTGCCTCTCCTCGTGAAGGTGAGGCCAGGCCGCCGGCCCGGGAAGGGTCCGCGCCCGTCCCTTCCGGAAAGAGGTCTCATGCCGATCTCCCCGTGGACCCCTCCGGTGCTTCGCACCGCCTCCCCTTCGCAAGGGGAGGCAACCGTCACCGGGTCATCGGTCACCCTCACGGCGATCCGCCTCCCCTTCGCAAGGGGAGGCAACTCCTTCTACCTTCTCCGTCGCTCCGCCACGAGGATGCCGGCGAGGATCAGGACGCCGCCCGCGATCTCTCTCGCCGACATCCGCTCGCCGATCGTCAGGGCCGCGAAGAGGGCGGTCCAGACGGGCTCCATCGCGAAGATCACCGCCGCGTGGGTGGCGGGCATCCGGGCCTGCGCCCACGTCTGCACGATGAACGTCAGGACGGTGGCGATGAGGGCCATCCAGAGGACCGAGAGCCAGAACCTGCCCGACATCGGCAACGGGCGGCTTTCCAGGGCCGCAAACGCCCCCGACCTGGGAAGGTGGGGCCAGACCGCGAACCGGGCGAGGCCGAGGAAGAGGGCCGCCGCGGCAATCTGGCCCGCGGCGAAGCGCCGCGCGTTGTGCCGGGGGGCGGCCTCGCCCATGTAGAAGATGATGTAGCCGTAGATCACGGCCGTCAGGAAGACGAGGGCGTCTCCCGGGTCGAGCCTCGTCGCATCCCGGGGCCAGGCGAGGACGAAGAAACCGGCCACGGCCAGGACGAGACCTTGCAGGTTCGCCCTGGAGGGGAGCTTTCGCGTGACGAGAAAGCCGATGATGGGGGTCAGGGGAACCGAGAGCCCCGTGATGAAGGCCGTCTTCGAGGCCGTCGTGTAGATCTGGCCCGCGAGCTGGCAGCCGATGCTGGTGGCCAGGAGAAAGCCGATGAGGAGGCTGTCTTTTCTCAGGCCCGCGCTTCTCGGTGCCCCCCTCGCCAGAGCCACCAGGACGACGGCGGCGAGGGCAAACCGAATGGCGAGGAAGAGGAGGGGCGGCGCGTCCTTCAGAACGAGCTCGTTCACGACGAACGTCGTCCCCCACAGGGCCGTGACGAACGCGAGCGCCAGGTCCGGCATCCAGCGTGAAGCCCAGAGAGAAGTCATCCCGCCCGGATGATACGGGTATCATCGCGGCCGCGATGGACTCCGTTCGTGTTCGATTCGCTCCCTCCCCGACAGGTTCCCTTCACGTTGGCGGCGCCCGGACGGCTCTTTACAACTGGCTGTTCGCCCGCAGGCACTCTGGCACGTTCATCCTGAGGATCGAGGACACGGACGTCGAGAGGAGCCGGAAGGAGCTGACCAGCCAGATCCTGGAAGCCATGACGTGGCTCGGCCTCTCGTGGGACGAGGGACCCTATTTCCAGAGTGAGCGGTACGCGCACTACCAGGAAGCCGCGAATCGCCTCATCGACGAGGGGAAGGCCTACCGGGCCTTCGAGACTCCCGAGGAGCTCGAGGCCGAGAAGAAGAGGGCAGAAGCCGAGGGCAAGGCCTTCCGCTACTCCGGCGCGTGCCGGGCTCTTTCCCGCGAGGAATCGGACCGGCGGGCGGCCGCCGGCGAGAAGTTCGTGATCCGCCTTCTGATGCCCGAGGAGACGATCGTCGTCAACGACGTCGTCCAGGGCCGGGCCGAGTTCTCTCCGGACGTCCTCGACGACTTCGTCCTCGTCCGGTCGGACGGCCACCCGCTCTATCACTTCTCGGTCTGCGTGGACGATGCGGCGATGGGAATCACCCACGTGATCCGGGGTGTCGACCATCTGCCCAACACCCCCAAGCACGTCGCCCTCTTCCGCGCGCTCGGCGTCAAACCGCCGGTCTTCGCCCACCTCGGCATGATTCTGGGGACGGACGGCAAGAAGCTCTCCAAGCGCCACGGCGCGGCGGGCGTCGAGGAGTTCCGGGAAATGGGGTTCCTGCCTCAGGCGCTCGTCAACTTCCTGGCCCTCCTGGGCTGGTCGCCGGGCGAGGACCGGGAGCGCATGACGACCGAGGAAATGATCTCCCTCTTCTCGCTCGAGAGGATCGGTCCTTCTCCGTCGCGCTTCGACCACGAGAAGCTCGCGTGGATGAACGGCCAGTCCCTGCAGGAAACGCCCGAGCCCGAGCTCCTCGCCCTCCTGAAGGCGCCCGAGCTCTCCGCCCTGCCGGAAGAAACGCTTCACGCCGCGATCGGCCTGCACCGCCCACGAACCAAGACGCTGGTGGAGCTTCGGAAGGCCCTCTCAATCTACCTGGAAGACCCCGCGGAGTTCGACCCGGCCGGGATGAAGAAATTCGCCAGGAGAGAGGACGCGGCGCATCTGCGAACCCTGGCCGCCCGCCTCTCGTCGATCGAGCCCTTCACGCACACCGGGATGGAGGAGGCCGCGCGCGCCCTCGCCGAGGAGACCGGACTCAAGCTCGGGGCGCTGGCCCAGCCGGCACGCCTCGCCCTGACGGGTTCCCTCGCCTCCCCGCCTCTCTTCGAGATGATCGAGGTCCTCGGCAAGGAGACGGCGCTGCGGCGCATGCTCTCGTTCGCCGGCCGGATCGAGGCGAACCCGCACCCTCACTGAGGAGAATGACCATGGAAGAAACCCCGACAGCGGTTCTGCCCCCCGAAACCTCCGGACGCGACTTCATTCGCCAGATCATCGACGGCGACCAGGAATCGGACAAGCACGCCGGACGGGTGGCCACGCGCTTTCCGCCGGAGCCCAACGGCTACCTCCACATCGGCCATGCCAAGTCGATCTGCCTCAATTTCGGCGTCGCGGCCGAATACCAGGGCACGTGCAACCTCAGGTTCGACGACACCAACCCTCTGAAGGAAGACGTCGAGTACGTCGAGTCCATCCAGGAGGACGTCCACTGGCTCGGCTTCGACTGGGCGGATCGGATGTACTACGCCTCGGACTACTTCGAGAAGCTCTACGAGTTCGCCGAACAGCTCATCAAGGACGGCAAGGCCTACGTCTGCGACCTTTCGGCCGAGGAAGTCCGTGAGTACCGCGGCACGCTCACCGAGCCCGGCAAAGACAGCCCCTACCGGCAGCGGAGCGTCGAGGAGAACCTCGATCTCTTCCGGCGGATGCGCGGAGGCGAGTTCCCCGACGGCTCCCGCACCCTCAGGGCCCGGATCGACATGGCCTCGCCCAACATCAACCTGAGGGATCCGGCGCTCTACAGGATCCGCAAGGCCACGCACCACCGCACGGGCGATCGCTGGTGCCTCTACCCGATGTACGACTACGCACACGCGCTGTCGGACTGGATCGAGAGAATCACGCACTCGCTCTGCACGCTCGAGTTCGAGGACCACCGGCCCCTCTACGACTGGTGCCTGGAAGCCCTGAACCTGCCCGACCGCCCCCGGCAGATCGAATTCGCCCGGCTGAACCTGACCTACACGCTCCTGTCGAAAAGAAAGCTCCTGCACCTCGTGACGGGCAAGTACGTCTCGGGCTGGGACGATCCGCGCATGCCCACGATCGCGGGCCTTCGCCGGCGCGGCTACACGCCCGAGGCCATCCGCGAGTTCTGCGACCGGATCGGCCTCGCCAAGAGGGACAGCGTCGTCGATGTCGCCCTCCTCGAGCACTGCCTGCGCGAGGACCTCAACAGACGCGCCCCTCGCGTCATGGCGGTCCTCGACCCCGTCAAGGTCGTTCTCACCAACTATCCGGAGGGCCAGGTCGAGGAGTTCGACGCGGTCAACAATCCCGAGGACCCCTCCCACGGATCCCGAAAGGTCCCGTTCTCGCGCGAGCTCTACATCGAGCGGGACGACTTCCGCGAGATCCCGCCGCCGAAGTACCACCGCCTCTCCCCCGGCCAGGAAGTCCGCCTGCGCTGGGCCTACCTCGTCCGTCTCGACGAGATCGTCAAGGACGAAAACGGCACGGTCACCGAGCTGCGATGCACCTACGACCCGGCCACGCGCGGCGGGGACGCGCCCGATGGCCGGAAGGTGAAGAGCACCATCCACTGGGTCTCGGCCTCGCATTCGCTTCCGGCCGAGGTCCGGCTGTACGACCGGCTCTTCTCCTCCCCGGACCCCGATGACGTGCCCGAGGGCAAGGACTTCCTGTCGAACCTGAACCCCGAATCGCTCGTCGTCTCGACCACCTGCCGGGTCGAGCCGGGCCTCTCGCAGGCAAAGGCCCTCGATTTCTTCCAGTTCGAGCGGCTGGGCTACTTCGTCGCCGACCCCGACTCGACTCCGGAAAGGCTCATCTTCAACCGGTCCGTGGCCCTGAGAGATTCCTGGGCCAAGATCGAGAAGAAAACACGAGGCGGCAAACCTTGAAAGACCGGGGAACGCGCCTCCGAACCCGGATCGTCTTGTGGGCTCCGGTGGCCGTTCTCCTCTCCTTCGAGTTCTACCTCTCGGCCCAGTCGACGCTTCCCTCGATCCCCGTCTCCCTGCCATCGCTCGACAAGCTCGCGCACGCGGGCTACTTCTTCCTCGTGGCTCTCTTTGCCGTGAGAGCCGCGCGATTCGGAGAGGGCTGGACGCGAAAAAGGACGGCAATGGCCATCGTCGGCGCGATCCTCCTCTGGGGTCTTCTCGACGAGTTCCACCAGTCGAGGGTGCCTCAGCGGTCCGTGGAGGCTCTGGACATCGTCGCGGACGTCGTGGGCGCGCTCCTCGGGGTCGCGGCAGCGGAACCCCTCTGGAGGGTCTTCAAACTCGACCGCGTCGTGACGTGAGGGAGAGTGGCTGGGGGGCAGGGATTCGAACCCCGATAGGCAGATCCAGAGTCTGCAGTCCTACCATTGGACGACCCCCCAGCAAGGTGAGGGACGGCGATTATCGACGGGTTCCGTGAGTCCGTCAACCGAGACGGAGCCCTCGAGACTCCACCCGCGGTGAGGCCTCACCCCCACCACCCCACCCGCAGCGAGGCCTCATTCGCGATGAAGCCTCATTGACGATGAGGCCGTAATAACGATGAGGCCTCATCGCCCGCGACCCTCTCCCGCGCATGCGGGAGAGGGGGAGCCGCTGGGGAACCCTCTCCCGCACTCGCGGGAGAGGGTCGCGCGAAACGAGGGGTGAGGGCCCCGGCCGGCCTCAGAACCCGATCGACCCCTGCAGGGTGCCGGTCGGGCCGAACACGTAGACGTCGCTGCGCTTCGAATCCGGATCGTTGTCGATCTTGGTGGCGACGGCCAGGACTCTGCCCGCTCCGGAAATCCACTCGATGTCGGTGGCGACGTCGACGAACTCGATCCCGTCGCCCGCCACGACCTTCATGAAGCTGTTCACCTGGAGCCGCTGGTGGGGCTGGAGCGTGAATTCCTTTTCCGCCAGCGCCACGCCGCCCGAGTTCTTCGGGATGAGCCGCACCTTCACGGTGGCCTCGGCCCCCGCGGTTTCCGCCAGGATCAGGTTCGTCCGGAACTGAGTGCTCTCCTCGAGGGCCGGGTGAGAGACGACGGCCGAGGGAAGCCCGCCGGCCGGGTCGCCGATCGCCTGGTCAGAAGCGGGCGCATACGCCGCTAGGGTCGAGGGAGACGTTCCCTTCGACGGGTCCTCCGGGTCCAGAGGCGTCGATGTCTCGGACGAGACGATGAGGCGGGTCACATCGGACCCCTCGACGAAGAGCATCCCCTGGTTTCCCTCGTCTTCGATCCCGAAGGCCTGGTACACGATGTCCGTCCACGTGAGGGTCTTCTTGCCCTCGACGGTGAAGTCCTTGGACGGAGCGTCCGCCTCGGGGACGCCATCCTGCAGGTAGCGGAGCTTGAAGGCCACCGTCTTGGCCGTACCGTTCCGGATGGAAACGGCGGTCGTGAAGAAGGAGTTGTTCCTCCCTCGCGCCCGCGCGATCGCCGGCACGACGAGACGGGTCGGGATGGCCCGGGGCGAGACTCCGTCCCGGCCCGAAGCGGCCCCTTCCGGGGGAAGGAGCTTGCCGGTCCTGATCGTGTAGCCCTGCGAGATGTTGTCGATGACGGTTGCGAAGGCCGCCACGGTCCCGATCCCGTCGGTGGGAATGACCTCGAGGCTCGCCCCGTCGTAAGAGACCCCGGCCGGGAACAGGGCCGGGTCACCGTCGTTGATCTGGAGCTTCGAGTACCCGAGGACGGTCTTGGCCGTTTCGCTCAGGAGGCGTCCATCCTTGCCCACCAGCCGCAGGTTCACCGAGAGAGAGCGGCCGGACGTCTCGGACAGGATGATGTTGCTCCGGAACTGGGAGCTGTTCCCGCCCTTCAGGCCCGTCAGGACGACCGGGGCCGCGCCCGTGGCCGTCATCCGCGCCCCCTGGCGGGACCGGATGACCGGGATCTCGGCGCCGAAGCGGCTCACGCCGCGGCCCGCCCTGAAGGTCAAGGAGTCGACCGTGGAGCGCACGGCCAGCGTTCCGACCCCGGCGGACCTGATCTCGATCGCCCCGCTCCCGCTCGTCCCGAAGAGCCCCCGGACGAAGTCGGCGAGGCGGTACGTGGCGTACGGCTGCAACGTGATCTCGTTGTGCCTGACCTGCGGGTGGATGAGGCCATCCGCGCCATCCGGGGTGTAGTAGAGCGAGGCCTGAACCGCCGATCCGCTCGTGTTGCGGATCCAGCCGTCGGAAATGAAGAAGGTCCCGCGGCCCGAGGCGCTGACACCGGACGGGATGATGAGCGAGGACTCGGTCGCCGACAGGACTTCGCGCCGGTCGCCGGTCGTCACCGCTGACGGTTCCTCATCGAAGACCTGGAACAGCACCTTCGGCCTGTCCCCCTTTCCGTCGACCGCGACGAACGCGAGGTTGGTGGCGGCGGGCGCCGGCTCGTTCACACCCCGCCGTGACCGGTCGGAGGCGAGAAGGAACGTCCGGGCCTCCCCCGGCTCGAGCGGGTTGACGAGGTCTCCCGAGACGACGGAGAGCCACGCGCCGCCAGGGCCGATCACCGCGACCACCCTCGTCCTGACGGTGCCGTTGTTACGGATCGTGATCGACTGGGTCGGAGGGTTCACCCCTGCCCGGGCGATGAAGTGGACCTCGTTGGAAGGCTCCGCGCTCAACCGGACCGTCGCTTCCGGCGTGATGACGGGGGCCGAGCCCAGGGCGCTTCGAATGACGGGCACGCAGACCTGCTGGCTGCTGCTGCCCTCCGCCCAGATGGCGCAGAAGGAATCGAAGAGAGTGGCCGGGGTCACCGTCACCAGCGGGTCGTAGACGAGGGCCACCTCGACACTCTGCCCCGGCGCGATTGGACCGGTCGACGCGGGCTCGGGTCTGAAGGTCGACAGCTTCGAGGCAAACGAGAGGGCCGCCGCGGTGCTCCCGATGTTCCGGATCTGGATCTTGCCGTCTTCCGAGACGTTGCCGAGGACAAAGGGCTCCTGGATCGCCTCCGCCGCGACCACGGCGAAGAAGGCGGGAGCGGTCCGGATGGTGACGACGATGGGCTCGGACGGGTTGCCCACGCAATCTGCCGGAGTGATCGCCCTGACCGTGGCGCACCACGTGCCGGCGTCGCTGGCCTTCGTCGTCACCGACAGCGAGGTCCCGGGAGTCGTGAAGCTCCTCGGGGTCCCGGTGCAGGTCGCGTTGGCATAGAGGTCGAGGCGGTATCTGCCCGTGTCCGTTCCCGGCACGGTGTCCGGCCCGGAAAGGACATCCGTCCAGGAAAGCGTCAGGGCGGTGCCGGCCCGGATGCTCAAACCCGCCGAGCGGTTCAGGAATCCCGGGGTCCCGGGCCGCTCGCACTCGTCGTAGGTGACGACGAGGTCAGCAGCCGCCGAGGTCCCGCCGAGAGGCTCGGGCAAGACGGCGCGAAGGTAGGTCGTTCCGGGGCCTCGGGACGTGATCGCGACGGGAACCGAAGCTTGCCCGGCGGGGACGGTTACGGTCGCCGGAACGGTCGCGATCGACGGATTGGCCACCGAGAACGCCACGGCGACATCCGCGGGCTGGACGGGTTCCAGGGTAACGGTCACGTTCGCCGGACGGCCGACGACGATCCGCTGCTGGGCGGGCGTCAGCTTGACGACCACGGACCCGGGCGCCGAGGTCAGCGCCGGCGTGGGCGGCTCGCTCGGGTCGCTGAAGAGGAGGTTCTCGTTGTACTGGTGAGGCAGCGTGTAGGTCCTGACCCTGAAGAAGTAGGAGCTCCCCGGGGTGAGGCCGTTGATCGTCGCGGACGAGATCTGCTTGCCCTGCACGAGGAGGGCGCGTGAGTACGGGCCGAGAACGCGACTGGCGACCAAGACCTCGTACCCGCCCGGATCCCACTGGTAGGTGATGGGGTTCCACCGGATCGTGACGGACGTCGTCGAGACGACCCCGACGGTCGGGCTGATCGGTGCGATCGTCTGCGTCTCGTCGAACCCGCCTCCGTGGCTGTTGATGTAGTCCCTCACGGCCGGATCCGAGGTGTGGAGCGCGTTGTAGCGGAGGTTCAGCCCCCACTGTTCCATCTTCGTCAGTTTCGTGATCGTGGACGGCACCTCGCCCGAGAGCGCGTTGCCCCACAAGTAGAGGTAGGCGAGCTCGGGCATCTCGCCGATCTGGTCCGGAATCGGCCCGGAAAGACGGTTCGAACCCAGCGCGATCCAGCGCAGCTTCTTGAGGTTCGCGAGGGTGCGCGGCAGGGAACCCGTCAACCGGTTGTTGCCAAAGTCGAAGCCGTCGAGCGTGGTCAGGGACCCGATCGAGTCCGGGATGCTCCCGGTGAGCTGGTTCCCGCTCAGGTTGACCTCGATGAGGGCGCTCAGGTTACCGATGGTTGCGGGAATCGACCCGGTGAGGCGGTTCGTCGCGAAAAAGAGATACTGCAGCTTCGACAGCTGGCCGATCGAGGCGGGGATCTCTCCCTCCAGGAGATTGCCGTTGGCATAGAGCCTCTCGAGCTTCGCCAGGCGGCCAATCGAGTCGGGAATCGGTCCCCGGATCTGGTTCTCATAGATCACGAGACGGACGAGCGACGTCATGTCCCCCAGACTTGCTGGCAGCGTCCCGCTGAGCTGGTTCTCGGAGACATCGAGCTCGCCCAGAAGCGAGAGGCGCGTCAACGTGGAGGGCAGACCGCCCGTGAGCTCGTTCTGCGCCAGGTAGAGCGTCTCGAGATTCGTGAGGTTCCCCAGACTCGCCGGGATGTCGCCGGAGAGCCGGTTCTCGCCCAGCCAGAGCCCCCGCAGCTTCGAGAGGCCGCCAAGCGATTCAGGTATCGAACCGCTGAACTTGTTCGCCGCGAGTTCGAGGTATTCGAGCGAGGCAAGCCTTCCCAGCGACGGAGGGAGCTCACCAGAGAGAGCATTCCCCCACAGCGACAGATGTCTGAGCTTCGTCAGCTTGTCGATTTCGGCCGGGATCGTCCCGGTGAGCTCGTTTCTGGCGAACTCGATGTTCTCGAGACTCGTCAGCTCCACGATCCAGGCCGGGAGCTCGCCGGAGAACTTGTTGGCGTAGAGGTTGATGTCGCGCAGCTTCGCCGCCTTGCGCAGAGAAGCCGGAATGGGCCCGGCGATCTTGTTGTACTGGAGCTCGACCAGCTCGAGGTCGGCCATGTCCCGAAAGAGGCCGTCCGGAACGGACGTCAACTCGCCCCCGTAGGCGAGGTAGAGCCTCTGGAGCTTCTTCAGGCCCGCGAAGCTCTCAGGGATGGCTCCGGTCAGGACGTTGCCGCTGAGCCCCAGGATCTCGAGATTCGCGAGCGCCCCGAGCTCCGGCGCGAGCTCGCCCGTCAGCTTGTTGTTGCTCAGATCGAGGATCGTCAGCGCGGAAAGGCCGCCGAACTCTTTCGGGATCGCTCCCTCGAGCTGGTTCCCGTAGAGCCTCAACTCCGTCAGCTTCTTCAGGTTACCCAGGGCTCCTGGCAGCGCTCCCGAGAGCTTGTTGCCCGAAAGCTCCAGGATTTCCAGATTGGCGAGATTCCCGAGCGAAGCCGGAATCGGACCCGAGAGGCTGTTATAGGGGGCGTAGAGACGCCGCAGGGACGCGAGGCCGGAGAGAGACTCCGGCAGCGCTCCCGTCAGGCCCGTTCCGCCCACATTGAGGACCTCCAGGGCCTGGAGGTCCGAGATGTTCGGAAACGGTCCGTCGAAGGGGTTGTCGCCGAGGTAGAGCTCCCGGAGGTTCGGCAGGCCCCTGACCTCGACTCCACCCGTGATGTTGTTCCCCCCGAGCCACAGGATCGAGACCGAGGTCCCCGTTTCATTGCAGCCGACACCCGCCCAGCTGCACTCGGTTCCGGGAGCCCCTCTCCAGCCCGTCCGGTTCGTCCAGTTGGCGCCGTTCCCGGTGTCGTAAATGCGGATCAACGCATCCCGCTCGGCCTGGGGGACGGCCGCGACGAGGCCCCGGGCCGCCGGGAAGAGGGCACTGGCAAGGAGAAACGCGAGGGTAAACGTCCTGTGACGCATGGAGATCTCCGTCAGAGTAAAGACGCACGGAATCGAAGAGGGGTTACCACGGGTTGTCAAGACTTTTCTTATCACGGATCCAGGGCCCTGGATGATGACGTTCCGCAACAATCTGCCCGAAAGGTCCGCCGCCAGAGCCGCCGGAGAAGGCAGGCGATCGGGAGGAGCGCGCCGCGCTCTACAGGGTCAGTCCCGGTGCGGCGAGAGGAGCTCGGCAAGCTCATCTCTCGAGAACCGCTTGAGAAAGCCTGCCTCGTCCTCGGGAACGATCTCGCGGGAGAGGCGGGCCTTGCGGGCGATCATCCTCTCGATCCGCTCCTCGACGGTGCCCTTGGTGACGAGACTGAGGACCTGCACGCCCCGCTTCTGCCCGAACCGGTGGACGCGGGCCGTGGCCTGGTCCTCTCGCGCCTGGTTCCACCAGCGGTCGTAGTGGATGACGACGGAAGCCGGCGTCAGGTCGATGCCAGCCCCGGCCGCGTTGAGGCTGGCGAGGAACACCCGGCAGGACGGCTCCTCCCGGAATCTCCTCACGGGAGTGGCACGGTCGACCGTCGCGCCCCGGATCTCGGCGAAGGAGATCTCGCGCTCGTCGAGGTAGCGCCCGATCAGGTCGAGCATGCGCACGTATTGACTGAAGACGACCACCTTCAGCCCGCTCTCCAGGGCCTCGTCGAGAAGCTCGGTGAAGAGGTCCCACTTCCCGCACGGGAGGAGCGCCCCTTCGCGAGGCAGGACGAGGGCAGGGTGATCGCAGATCTGCTTCAGCTTGCTGAGCAGGGCGAAGACGTGGAGGTACGAGATGCTCTTGCCGCCGGCAAGGCCCTGCCTCAGGTCCTGGCCCCGGCGGTCAAGGGTGTCCTCGTACAGGCGAGCCTGTTCCGCCGAAAGCGAGCAGACTCGCCGGTCCTCGATCTTCTCGGGGAGGGACGAGAGAACCTGCTCCTTCGTCCTTCGCAGAACAAACGGCCGGATCAGCCTCCGCAGCCGTTCCTCGGCCCCGGGGTCGCCCTCCTCGATTGGCTTGACGAAGTTCTTCCGAAAAGCGGCCTCCGGCGGCAGGTAGCCGGGCAGGACCAGCTCGAGGAGGTTCCGGAGTTCCTCCACGCTGTTCTCGATGGGAGTTCCCGTCAGTCCGACGACGACGCGCGCCGGCAGCTTCTTCATCGCCTGGTGGGTCAGGGTGCCCCGATTCTTGACGACGTGCATCTCGTCGAGCACGAGGAGGTCGACCGAAAGCGACTCGAAATCCACGATGTCGTTCCGCAGGGTCCCGTACGTCGTCAGGACGATGGCGGAGCGGGCCGCGTCTTCCAGGGTCCGGGACCCGCCGGCATGGGTGCAGATGGTGACCTCGGGCAGGTACTGACGGAGCTTCTCCTCCCAGTGCGGCAGGACCGAAGCCGGACACACGATGACGGTCCGGCTCAGCTCCGGCGCGCCCTTGTGGACCGCGCCGATGAGGGCCATCGTCTGGAAGGTCTTTCCGAGCCCCATGTCGTCGCAGAGGAGGCCACCGAAGCCATTGCGGACGAGGAACCAGAGCCACCCATAGCCCGTCCGCTGGAAATCGAAGAGCCCGAATCCCAGCTCCTCGGGCGGAGGCGCGCTGGACTCCGGCGAGACCGCCAGGAAGCGCGCGAGGGCCTCGCCGGCACCCGGGCCGGCGAGAACCCGCTGGTCTTCGGGCAGGAAAGTTCGCAGCCGGCAAGCCTCGAGGGAACTGAGTGTGAGGGTGAGCTCGTCCTCGTCACCGGCTTCCGGCACGTCCGGGAGGAGGTCGAGCCAGGAGAATCGCGGGTGACCCGGAACGATGACGGCCCCTCCCACGAAGAGGATCCGGTCCCGCTGCCTCCGGGCGCGCAGGATCCGCGCCGCAGAAAGGCGGTGGCCGTTGACGAGGTACGTCACCGACAGCTGAAACGACTCGCCGGCGAGGCCCTGGAGAAAGACCTCTGCCGCTTCCGGCTCCGCCAGCCCCCCATCCCGTAGCTCGACGGGGAGCAGGGACCGGGGCCAGGCGGCAAGTTCGGCCTGGTGTCTCGAGAGGAACCTCGCAACCTGATCTGGTGGGACTCGCGTTTCCTGATCGAGCGGCAGCCCGACGGGCGAGGGCCTGTAGAGCCCGTCGAAAACCAGCTCGGCCTGCAGGCCCGCCTCGGGCTCCGCGAACGGCTTCCTTCCCGGCGCAAGCCTCGCGATGAGTTTCGATTCGTAGAGGAGCAGGACGCCGCCCGCACGGAAAACCCCTTCGCCCTGCTGCGCCACGACGCGTTCCTCACCGTCCTGCCGCAGGAGGATCGCCGGAGCGAGGACGAGAGTTCCGTCGGGATCGAATCGCAGCGTGAGCGACGGCTCCGCGGGTTCGGGGACCTCGGTGAATCCGTGGCTCACGAAGAAGCCGGGCAGCTCCTTCATGAGACCGGGCAGGGCCTCGGGGGCGACGAGGACCTCGAGCCGAGTGGCCCCGTGAGCGGCCGTCACATAGAGCCGGCCCGCCGTGACCCTCAGAGCGAGCGAGACCGGACCTTCACTCCATGCCTCGAATGCCCGCTTGGCGAGAAAGTGCGGAAAGGACTCCTCGAATGCCTGTCCCCGCGTCTTGATCCCGGAGCGGTTGAAGCGATCTTCGTCCGGCGTTCTGGAGAAGCGAGCCAGGTTCTGCTCGGCATTCGTGAGCTGGGGAGTGCCCGAGGCCGGGAAAGCCGACGCCACGGCTACCCACTCGCTCGCGACCGGATCGCCCTCGAGCCGGGCGAGAAGCACACCGTCGCGGCTCTTCGCCACCCGGACCTCCCCGTGGGCAACGATGTGCACGCTCTGAGGGAGAGCCTCCGCCAGGTGGTACCAGAGACTCCTCTTGAATCTCTGGACCGGCAGCGAGGGTCCTTCCCCCCCTCGGCAGGCGACGAGGGCGAGGGCGGCCAGGTGATAGCAGAGCGAGCCGGGCTTCTGAGAGGCCGAGCACGGGCACGACGCGCGCTGGAAGGCCCCGAGACCGTCGAGCGCAATCCAGGCGGGAAGGACTCTCCGGTTCGCCCCGACCGCCCGGCCAGAAAGGGACATCCGCCAGAAAGCGATGTCGGTGACGGTTCCGCCCACCAGGAACCTCTCGGCGGCCCGGAGGGAAGAGGCGGGGAAGAGAGAGGCGAGAGGAGGGGGCAGGAGAGCGGTGGACATGGCGGAACCGGCTCGAGTCTACCCAACCCCTTTCGAGTGCCGGATGAGCCCGGGGCTCTTATGATGGCTCCCCTATGCGACGCATCCATTCCGGCGTTCTCGCCGCGGCGGTTCTCGTCTCGTTCCTTTCGGGCTGCGGTCCCCAGGTGACCGTGATGCACACGATTCCGGCCGTTTACAACCTCGGCCTGATCGAGCGGGTTGTCCTGGTCGAGGCGTGGGGCTCGAGCTTCGAGGTCCCGGCCGTCGTCTCGGCGATGGCGGGCGAGTCGTATGCCCGGGGCTTCTACCAGTTCGTCGACGCGAGGTCCGCCCGCATGGCGATGAGGGTCCTGAAGTCCGCCGATGCGGAGCGGGAGGCGGAGAAATTCCGGAACGAATGGAAGGCCGACGTCTACATCGGTCTGGAGCTCCTCGGATGCCGGGTCAAGCCGAACTCTCGGGTCGTCACGGAGAAAGACAAGGACGGCAAGGAGTACCAGGTCACGAAGTACTGGCACGAGGGCTCGTGCGAGGTGAAGGTGGACCTCGTCAACGCTCGCGACGGGCGCGAGATCGCCTCGTTCGGAGTGGTCTCGTCGGAAGAGACGAGTCCCATGAATACCGAGAGCTCCTACGACGCCGAGCAGGCGCTGAAGCGGGCCCTTGAATCCGCCGGAGTCCAGGCGGTGGCGCGGTTCACTCCCAGGCGCGCCTCGCAGTCGATCTTCCTGGAGAAGGACGCCCCCCTCGGCAAGGAGGGTGGCCAGCTCGTCTCCGACCACAGGCTCCCCGAAGCCCGGAAGTTCTGGGAGGACGCGCTCTCGTCGTACCAGGAGGTCGCCTCCTACAACTACAACCTCGGAGCGGTCTGCGACGCGCTGGGAGACAGTGCCGCCGCGCGGAGGTACTACGAGAAGGCGGTGAGGCTCGCCCCCGATTCGGACCGCTACCGCAACGCGCTTTCGTCCCTCGAACAGCGCGAGGCGGACGCGAGGGCCCTGCGGCAACGGAAGTAGACCCCGTCAGAAGCACTCATCGCGACGTGGCAAAGGGACGTTTCCGCCCGGCGCGGGTCCCTTGCGCGGCCCCCACTCCGCCTCTACCCTCTCGCCGTGCGACTCGCCGGACTGCCCATGGAGCGGGGCTCTTCCTCGTGAACCGAACCGTCCTCGCCGCTCTTCCCGCCCTGCTTCTGCTGGCTCCGTCCTGTCTCCTCGCCCAGGCGGTGGCGTTCACGTTCGACGACGGGCCTCACCTCCGCGAGACACCGCTCCTGACCCCTTCGCAAAGGAACAGAGCTCTCCTCGAGACTCTCGCCCGCAACGGCGTCAGGGCCGCCCTCTTCGTGACCCTCGGAAACGGCGCGGACCGGCCGGAAGGCCTGCGTCTCGCGCGGGACTGGGGAGAAGCCGGACACGTCCTCGGGAATCACACGGTTTCTCACCTCGACCTCAATGCCCAGACCACGACCCTGGCGCGGTACAGGGCGGAGATCCTGGCGTGCGAGGCCGTCATCTGCTCGCTGCCTGGATTCCGCCCCTGGTTCCGGTTCACGTTTCTGCGGGAGGGCAACACCGAGGAGAAGCGCGACGGCATGCGGACATTCCTCAGGGAGCGGGGCATGCGGAATGCTCACGTCACGCTCGACACATCGGACTGGCGGTTGAACGAGGCCCTCGAGAAGGCTCTGAAGGCCAGCCCCAGAGCGGATCTGGCTCCGTTCCGGCAGGCCTATCGCGACCATCTGCGGCAGCGCGCGGAGGCCTACCGGGACCTCTCGCGCCGGCTCTTGGGGCGCGACATCCCGCAGATCCTCCTGCTCCACCACAATCTGATCAATGCGCTCTTTCTCGAGGACGCGATCGGTCTTTTCCAGGAGATGGGCTGGGAGATCGTCGACCCGGAAATCGCGTTGGGGGATTTTGTCTACACCCTCGAGCCTCAGCGGCCCGCGCCGGGCCAGAGTCTGCTGCTTTCCATCGCCCGGAGCCTCGGCCACCGGCCCAAGGAGTGGGAACGCCTCGTGGACGACGGCGACGCGGAGATCGAGTGGCTGCGAAAGCGAGGGGTGCTGGCGCCGGAGTAGCCGGGTCGTCTTCTCAGGGTACTTGAGGGGTACCGGATGGTCTTGGGACGGCCGAAGTTCGGACTCCCGCTCGAGATACCACAGGAGCGGACATTCTTCTTGGTCGTCGTAAAACGGTCCGGACCGTTTTACGATAGCCATGATCATGGTACGGAATCAAGGACGGCCGCGGCTCTACGACGCGATCTTGCGAGACCATCTGGCCCGGAACCGGCAGATGGCTTTCGTATCCGGCCCCCGGCAGGTCGGGAAGACGACGGTGTGCCGAGCACTGGGAGATTCCTACTTCAGCTGGGACAACACCGACGACCGCAGAATTCTCATTCGCGGTCCCGCCGCCGTAGCCCACGAGCTGGGACTCGATCGCCTCCGGACCGCCACGCCCGTCGCCGTCTTCGACGAACTCCACAAGCACACCAAGTGGAAGGCCTTTCTGAAGGGGTTCTTCGACACGTACGAGGACCGTGTCCGGGTGATCGTCACGGGGAGTTCACGCCTCGATGTCTTCCGGCGTGGAGGCGACAGCCTCATGGGACGCTACTTCCTCTACCGGATGCACCCGTGGTCCGCTGGAGAGGCTCTCCGGACCTCGCTGCCGGAGCAGACGATCGCACCGCCCGGGGAACCATCGCCACAGGATTGGGAGGCCCTCTGGGAGCACGGCGGGTTTCCGGAGCCCTTTCTGAAGAGAGACTCCCGGTTCACCCGCCGGTGGCGTTCCCTGCGGCTCCGTCAGCTGTCGAGAGAGGATCTGCGCGAGATCACGAGAGTGAAGGACATCGGGATCGTCGAGACCCTCACACAGATTCTCTCGGAGAGGAGCTCGTCGCAGCTGGTGTACTCGAATCTGGGGCAAGAGATCGGAGTTTCCGTGGACACGGTCAAGCGCTGGGTCGATCTGCTCTGCCGCCTGCACTTCGGCTTTCTCGTTCGGCCCTGGTTCCAGAACGTCGCGAAGGCGTTGAGAAAGGAGCCAAAGTGGTTTCTTTCGGACTGGAGCGGCCTCGCCGGAGACGGTCCTCGCGCGGAGACATTCGTCGCCTGTCACTTGCTGAAGGCGGTGGACACGTGGACGGACCTGGGCCTCGGCGACTTCGAACTCAGATACCTACGAGACAAGCAGAAGCGAGAAGTCGACTTTCTCGTGGTGCGGGATCGAGTCCCCTGGTTCCTTGTCGAAGTCAAGATGTCCGACGTCTCTCTCTCGCCTGCCCTGAGGCATTTCCAAGAAGCCACGAAAGCACGGCACGCCTTCCAGGCAGTGATGAATCTCCCCTTCGAGAATGTGGATTGCTTCGGGACCACACGGCCGTGCGTCGTCCCCGCCCGCACGTTTCTGACTCAGCTACCCTGACGGACCTGAGACGGAGCGGCCCTTGCTCCTCGGGACTCCGAGGAAGCCGGCGCAGAGCCGCCGCCGGTCATGGGTGTTCCGAAGGCCACCCGCGAATCAGCGCCCCCAGCGCCGCCTCGAACTCTTGCACGAAGTCGAGATCGAAGGGGGCAAGCGCCGGGTCGGAGCCCAGGGCCGCCTTAACGGCCGCGGACGGTCGCGACATCTGAAGAAGCCCTATCGCAAGGGCGTGGGTCCGCAGGATGAACGAGAAGCCGTCCCCCGCCCTGCCCCCGGGAAGATGCCTCTCGAATGTCGCCGCCACCGGGGCCATGGTCTCCGCAAGACGCCTCTTGAAACGCAGTGCCGTCTCGACATCGATGTTCCGCTCGAGAACGGCGTGCAAGAGAGGCAGGAGCCGCGTCAGAAGCGGCCGCGCCGAAAGGCTCCGCGCCACGAAGCCAGGAAGGCTCGCCCCGCTCCCGGCAATCGCCGCCTCGGCAACTGCCGCCTCGTCGGCCACCGGCACCAGCTCGGCGAACCAGTCCCCGATCTCGCGAGTCAGGAGCTCGAGAAAAAGCGCCTCCTTCGTCGCGAAGTACCTGTATGGCGTCCCCTTCGCGACCCCGGCCTCCTCGGCGACCCGGGCCATCGTCACGGCCTCGTAGTCGTCGCGAGAAAAGACCCGCGCCGCCGCATCCAGTACCTGATCGCGGCGAAGGTCCTTCTCGTTCTCCGAACGGGCCCGGATGAACTTCCCGGCTTCTCGGTCAGCCATTCGCCCCGCCCCGCCCCGGCTGCGGGAACTGAGTCTTCAGGAAGAAGTCCCAAACACCATCCGGCAGCATCGCCCTCTGGGTCATGAGGAGATGCGCCGAGAGAGTGACCCGGTAACGGGCCTTCGGACACTTCGTGGAAAGCGCGCGCTCGATCACCGCGGCCACATCTTCGCCGCTCCCGCCCAAGAGCGCGAGCGGGCCCTTCTCGTACGCCTCCTTCGTCGCCTTCGCCACCGTGTCCGTGAAGGTCCCGTACGGCCCCTCTGCCTTCTTCACCGCCCCGATACTCGAAACAGCCGCCTCGCTGAACTCGGTCTTGATGAGACCTGGCTGGATGAGGACGACGTCGACCCCGAACCCCTTCACCTCGAACCGGAGCGCGTCGGAGATCGCCTCCACCGCGTACTTTGTCGAGTGGTAGATCCCTCCTCCAGGGAAGGTCAGGACTCCCCCCATCGAACCGATGTTGACGATCCGGCCATATCCCTGCCGCCTCATTCCGGGCAACACCAGCTGGCACATCCGGACGAGACCGAAGACGTTCGTCTCGTACTGCTTCCGGATCCTCTCGATCGGAATCTCTTCGATCGGCCCCGACTGACTGTATCCCGCGTTGTTGATCAGGATTCCGACCGCCCCCTCGGCCTTCTCCACGGCCGCGACGGCGCTCGCCATGGAAGCCTCGTCGTTCACGTCCAGAGCAAGAGTCTTGCAGCCCGCCTGTGCCAGGTCCTTCAATGTCTCCGGACGCCGCGCCGTCGCGTAGACCGTGTAACCCGCCTTCACGAGCCTCAACGCCGTCGCGTGCCCGATCCCCGACGAACATCCCGTGATCAGAACCGCCTTCGAAATCCCGCTCTTCTTCTTCATTCCCTGCTCCTGACTCAGCTCGGCAAAATATTAATGACCTTCGGTCACTAATATTGGTGACCACGGGTCATTTGTCAAGGGTGCCGGACGAAGTTTTTCAGCGATAAGCTGACGGCCGGAGGATCACGATGAGTGCGGACGCCACCCGGTCATTTCTCAGACACACCGTCGCCACGCTGGCTTACCGGGCGAACAAGTCGATCAAGGGGGCGCCGCCCGAGTTCGCGACCTACTCGCCCGGAGAGAGGCCCCGCCCGCCGCTGAAGATCCTGTCGCACATGGGAGACCTCCTCGACTGGGCCCTGAGCATGGCCACGGGCGAGAAGGTCTGGAAGGAGAGCCAGCCGACGGACTGGGACGCGGAGGTCTCGCGCTTCTTCGCGTCGATCGAGCGCTTCGACGAGTTCCTCGGCTCGGGTTCGCCGCTCGAGTGCACGTGCGAGAAGCTCTTCCAGGGCCCGATCGCCGACGCGATCTCGCACACGGGGCAGCTCGCCATGCTGAGGCGTCTCTCCGGAGCGCCGATCAAGGCGGAGAACTACTTCAAGGCTGCCGTGGAGATCGGCCGGGTCGGTCCCGATCAAACTCCGCCCAAGTTCGAGTTCGACTGACCCCCGCCCAGAGCCGGCGCGCCCCCCGGACTCTCGGGCGAAGACTTGACGTTCGTCACCGAAATCCCCGCCACGGTATGTTGGAGTCCCACAGATCTGGACTTCAGAGATCCGCGGCGGACAAGAAGGCCTCGAAGCCATCGAGGAACCGGGAGAGCCGGGCTCGGAACTCTCCCCGCTGGTCCGGCCCCGTTGCCAGGAGGCCCTCGACTGACTCCTCGAACCTCTCGGGCCGGGCCGTGCAGAGCCGTGAGGCCAGCTCGAGGAGCCGTTTCTCGCCCGGATGGGGAACGCGGTTCACGGCGAACAAGATGTCGAATGCGCTGGCGAGGAGGGCGGCCAGCCGGTGGTTCACGCTGATCCAGTCGCTCCTGCCGAGGGCCTTGCCGATCTGGACCTCGTACGACGAGAGGTTCGGCCGCATGACGGCCCAGTTCTTCCTGACAATCGCCTGCCGGAGCGGCTCGGGATAGTCCACGCGGGTTCGCCCCTGCAAGGCCGCGAACCAGTCGCCTCGGTCGAAGAGAACCTGGCTCGTCAGGACGTTGTGCCAGAAACAGGTCGTGTACCCCAACGCCGCCTCGTGACGATCGAGAACGGCCGCGATGCGATCCTCCATCCAGGCCGTGGAACGGAACATCACGTCCACACAGACACCCGTCGTCTGGTCCACCCACTCGTCTCCGGGCTCCCAGAACTCGTTGCCCAGCTCGGCCGGCCCGACCGGCCGGGAGGCAAGAACCTCCCGGCGCTGGTCGAGAGTGAGAGGACCGTCGAGGTACACGTAGACGTCGATGTCCGATCCCGCCGACGCTGTTCCCGCGGAGACCGAGCCGCCCAGCGCGACAGCCGTGACGGCGGGAAATGCCGCGTAGCAAGACGCCAGGGTCTCCGCGAGGGCGATGTGCGGCGAACTCATGCCTGCGCGGTGGCGGTCACGAGCGGTTCGGGCGTGGGCTCCTCCGATTTCGGCAGTCCGCGTCCCTTCCACAGCAGGTAGATCGGGGGATAGACGAGCAGCTCCAGAAGGAACGAAGTCACGAGGCCGCCGACCATCGGGGCGGCGATTCGCTTCATCACGTCCGAACCCGCGCCGGTTGCCCACATGATCGGGAGCAAGCCGACGAACGCGGCCATCACGGTCATCGCCTTCGGGCGAATCCGCTTCACCGCGCCGTGGATGATCGCCTCGACCAGATCCGCCTTGTTGCGCATCAGCCCCTTGGCCTTGGCTTCGTCGTAGGCGAGGTCGAGGAAGAGGAGCATGAAGATGCCGGTCTCGGCGTCAAGGCCCATCAGGGCGATCATGCCGACCCAGACCGCGATCGAGATGTTGTACCCGAGGAGGTAGAGGAACCAGACGGCCCCGATGATGGAGAAGGGGACGGCGAGGACGATGATGAGGGTCTTCGTCAGCGACCGGGTGTTGGCGTACATGAGCAAGAAGATGATGACGAGCGTGATGGGCACGACCGTCTTGAGCCGCTCGCGGACGCGCAGCATGTTCTCGTACTGGCCGCTCCAGACCAGCGTGTAGCCGGT
Source organism: Thermoanaerobaculia bacterium (assembly GCA_022071945.1). GTDB lineage: Bacteria > Acidobacteriota > Thermoanaerobaculia > UBA5066 > UBA5066 > JAJVIN01. The sequence goes on from JAJVIN010000015.1 coordinate 65,492, forward strand.
TGGCAGTTTCACCCGGCGGCTGACCTCCGCCTTGGCCGACTCGACGAAATGGCCGATGTCGACCTTGGACGTGTCGAAGTCGACGTAGACGTATCCCGCGAGCAACCCGTTCTCGTTGCGGATCATCGACGGTCCCTGGGTCAGGCGGATCGACGAGATCTGCCCGAGCGGGATCTGAGCGCCCGACATCGTCGAGACGAGAACACGCTCGAGTTTCGACATGTCCTCTCGAAGCTCTCTCGGATAGCGGATGTTCACCGTGTACCGCTCACGCCCCTCTATGGTCGTCGTGACGGCCTCTCCCCCGACGGCGCGCATGACGGCCTCGTTGGCGTCCTCGACGGAGAGCCCGTAGCGGGCGAGCGCCTCGCGGTTGAGGTCGAAATCGATGAAGTAGCCGCCGGCCACGCGCTCCGCGAAGGCCGAGCGTGTCGCCGGCAGGCCCCGCACGACCGACTCCACCTCGGACCCGATCCTCTCGATCTCCTTCAGGTCAGCCCCGAAGATCTTGATGCCGATCGGGGTCCTTATGCCGGTCGAGAGCATGTCGATGCGGGCCTTGATCGGCATCGTCCAGGCGTTCGTCGTGCCCGGGATCTTCATCGCCTGGTCGAGTTCGGACACCAGGGCTTCATGCGTGATGTGGTCGGGCCAGTACTCCCGCAGGAAGGACTGCCCCCATGGCGGAAGCTTCTCGACAAAGCCCGAGTACCACCGTTCCCGCTTTCGCCACTCGCTGACCGGTTTGAGCAGGACCGTGGTCTCCATCATGGAGAAGGGGGCGGGATCCGTCGAGGACTCCGCTCGCCCCGCCTTGCCGAAGACCCGCTCCACCTCGGGGAACGACTTCATGATCCGGTCCTGTGTCTGCAGGAGCCTCTCGGCCTCGGTGACCGAGATGCCCGGGAGCGTTGTCGGCATGTAGAGGATGCTCCCCTCGTAGAGCGGAGGCATGAACTCGGACCCGAGCTTGAGGTACACGGGCACCGTGGAGACCATCACCAGAAGCGCGATCGTGATCGTGACGTACGGGTGCCTGAGGACGGCCCGGCAGGCTGGCTCGTAGATCCGGAAGAGCACGCGGCTGACGGGGTGTCTCTCCTCGGCGTAGTACCGGCCGACCAGGAACTTGCTGGCGAGCCACGCGAGGGGTTTCGGCCTGAAGGTGAAGGCGTCCATGCGCGTGAAAAGCATGCGCAGGGCCGGATCGAGAGTGACGGCGAGAAACGCCGCGAGCATCATCGCCAGCGTCTTCGAGTAGGCGAGCGGCTTGAAGAGGCGCCCTTCCTGATCCACGAGGGTGAAGATCGGGATGAACGAGACGGCCACCACGAGGAGCGAGAAGAAGACTCCCGGACCGACCTCCAGGAGCGCCTGCAGGCGCACCTGGTGGAAGTCGCCCGGCCGCCCCTCCGCATCCCACAGCTGCAGTTTCTTGTAGGCGTTCTCGACCTCGACGATCGCCCCGTCGACGAGAACGCCGATCGAGATCGCGATGCCGCCGAGGGACATGATGTTGACGTTGATTCCCATCAACTCGAGCGGGATGAAGGACAGCAGCACGGAGATCGGGATCGTCAGGATCGGGACGACGGCGCTCGGGAAGTGCCAGAGGAAGATCAGGATGACGATCGAGACGACGATGATCTCCTCGATGAGCTTTCCCTTGAGGGTGTCAATCGACTGCTCGATCAGCTCGGAGCGGTCGTACGTCGTGACGATCTTGACGCCTTCCGGCAGCCCTGGTTCGATCTCCTTCAGGCGCTTCTTGACGCGTTCGATGACGTTCAGGGCGTTCTCGCCGCTTCTCATCACGACGATCCCGCCGACCGTGTCGCCCTTGCCGTCGAGGTCCGCGACTCCGCGCCGGATGTCCGGCCCCATGGCCACCTGGCCGAGGTCCTTCACGAGAATCGGGGTTCCCTTCTCGTTCGAGCCGACGACGATCTTGCCGATGTCGTCCTCGCTCCGGATGTAGCCGCGGCCCCGGACCATGAACTCGCGGCCGCCGAACTCGATCAGGCGTCCGCCGACCTCGCTGTTTCCCTTGCGGATCGCCATCGACACCTGCTCGAGGGAGAGGCCGAAGGCCGAGAGACGGTTCGGGTCGACCGTCACCTGGTACTGCCTCACGAAGCCCCCGACCGTTGCCACCTCCGCCACGCCGGGCACCGACTGCACCGCGTAGCGCAGGAACCAGTCCTGGTACGAGCGAAGCTGGTCGATGGAGTTCTTCCCGTTCTCGTCCACGAGCGCGTACTGGAAGACCCAGCCCACGCCCGTGGCATCGGGGCCGAGTTCCGTCTGGACGCCCTGGGGCAGCCGTCCCTGGATCTTCGAGAGGTACTCGAGGACCCGGGATCGCGCCCAGTAGAGGTCCGTGCCGTCCTCGAAGATGACGTAGACGTAGGAGAACCCGAAGTCGGAGAAGCCGCGGATCGTCTTGACCTTCGGCGCGCCGAGAAGAGAGGTGACGATGGGATAGGTCACCTGGTCCTCGATGATGTCGGGACTGCGGTCCCACCTCGAGTAGATGATGACCTGTGTGTCCGAAAGGTCCGGGATCGCATCGAGCGGGAGACGCTTCAGCGAACCAATGGCGATGATGATCGCGATGGCGTAGAGAGCGAGAACGAGGTACTTGTTCTCTGCCGAGAACCGGATCAGCTTGTGGATCATCGCGGCCCCCTCAGTGCTTCTCGTGACCTTGGGGTGGAGTCGCCACCGCGTCCTTGTCGGACTCCCTCATGGAAAGGAGAGCCGCCTTCAGCCGGGACTCGGAATCGAGCAGGAAGTTGGCCCTCACCGCCACTTTCTCCCCAGCGGCTAGCCCCGAGAGGATCTCGACGTGCCCCTCGCTCCGGTCACCCGTGACCACCTCGCGCGGCTCGATCTCGCCCTCGTCCTTGACGGTGAAGACGATCTTCCTTCTGCCACTGTCGAGCACCGCGTCTTCCGGCAGTTGCAGGACGTTCCGCGCCGGACCGCGCATCACGACGTCCGCGTACATCTCGGGCTTGAGTTCCCCTCGAGGATTGAGGAGTTCGAGCCTCACACGGACCGTGCGTGTCTTCTCGTCCACCGACGGGTAGATGTACGTCACGGAGGCGGGCCACTTCTTCCCGGGCCAGTAGGAGAGCGTCACCTCGGCGGTGTCGCCGATCCGGACCTTCGGGAGTTCGTACTCGTAGACGTCGGCGAGCACCCAGACGCGAGAGAGATCGACGATGTCGAAGAGGATGTCGGTCGGCATGACCTTCATGCCATGGAAGGCTGTCCGCCCGACGATCACGCCGCTGATGGGGGCGTAGACGTCGACGAGCCGCTGGGGTTCGCCCGTCTTCTCGATCTTCTCGATGTCGGCGGGACTGATCTCCCAGAGGAGAAGCCTCTGCCGGGCCGCCTCGAGGAGATCCTTTCCCCCCGCGGAAACCCCCGGACTCGAGGAGCCCGAGAGCGACTTCGCCGCCCTCAGCGCCAGGAGGTACTCCTTCTGAGTCGCGAAGAGTTCCGGCGAGTAGAGCGAGGCGAGAGCCTCACCCTTGGTGACGGCCTTGCCCGTGAAATCGGCGTGGACGTGCTCGACGAAGGCCGTGAAGCGCGTGTGGACGTGGTGCACCAGGCGCTCGTCGTACGTCACGCGGCCGACGGTGCGGACCGAGACGGAGAGCGGCGCCCGCACGACCTCGACGGTCTTCATTCCAAGGAGTTGGCGCTTCGTGGCGTCGACGACGATGGAGGCGTGCTCCTTGGAGTCGCTCTTTGAGGAAGTCGATGGCCCCGTCTCGACTACCACGAGATCCATGTGACAGATGGGGCACGTGCCCGGCTTGTTCTGAACGATCTCCGGGTGCATCGGGCAGGTGTAGGTCTTCGATTCCTTCTTCGGGGCGGAAGGCTTGGTCTCGACGACGACGAGGTCCATGTGGCAGATCGGGCACGTCCCGGGCTTGTCTTGTACGACCTCCGGGTGCATCGGGCACGTGTAGGTCTTCGATTCCTGCGTGGTGGCGGCGGGTTTGGTCTCGCCCGCCTTCTGGCAGCCGGAGGCGGCGAGAAGGGCGAGAACGACGGCGATAACAAGCGCACCCTGGCGGTGCGAATGGCGGATTCTCATGTTCTCCCTCCTCACATTCCCGGGCTGGAGCCTGTGGACATCGCTCCGCCCGCTGGTTTCTCGGATACCGCGGATGTCGAAACCGACGAGTCGGGGGAAAACTCGAACAGGGCAGCCTCCGTCCGGCGGTAGTTCGCGAGCCGGTTGACGGCGCGGCGCCTGTCGTCGAAGTAGGTGGAAAGCGCTTCGAGCACGGTCAGGAACGAGGCCGTGCCGGTGCGGTAGGACGCGAGGGCGGCCTCGAACGCGAGACGGTCCTGCACGAGGATGCCGGAAGCGTCGAGGGCGGCTTCTTCCGCGAGCTGATTCAGTTCGAGCAGCCGTTCCTCCGCCCGGGCCAGCACGCGCTGCCGCAGGTCCTCCTCGAGGAGCTTCGCGGACCGTCCGCGCGTCTCTGCCTCGGCGATCCGGGGCATCTGTTTCGTGCGGGCCCAGATCGGGACCGTGATCCCGAGCCCCAGGCTCCACATCATCGGCAGCGCGCCGCGATTCATGTAGGCGGCGGAAGCCAGGAAGTCCGGGCCCAGCTCTCTCTGCGCGAGGCTTCTCTCGAAGCCGGCCCGGCTGATGAGCTGCTTGGCCTCCTTCAACTCGGGGCTGACCTCGAGCGCGAGCCGGTTGACCTCTTCGGGTCGGGGCACCCTGATCGGCGAATCCGAGACGAGCCGGCCGCCCGTCTCGATCGGCGTCCCCGGCTCGCGCTGGAGAAGCCTGCGAAGCTCGATCAAGACCCGCTGCTCCTGCACTCGTTCGCGGATCCGCTGCTGCGCGAGCCGCGTCCGCTCACCCTGCGCCCGGAGGATGTCGACCTGGCTCCCCTCTCCCGACGAGTACTGGATCCGGGTCACCTCCTCGATCTGTTTCCAGACCTGTTCCTGCTCGCTCGTGAGGGCCTGAAACTCCCGGATCTCCAGGAGGTCCGTGTAGACGCGCCTCACGGCCGACTCGATCCCGAGCTGGCTCCTCTGGATCCGGATCGAGACGAGGTCGGCATCCGTCTGGGCGATCGCGCGGGCGAAGCTCAGCTTCCCCGGGAAGGGGAGCTTCTGCTCGACCATGAAGCTGAACCTCGTCATGGGCATCGAGCCGAGCGACGGCTGCGGACCGTCGTTCTCGTAACCCACGATGAGCATCGGCTCGAAGGGCGCGCCGGCCGGACCCGTCTGTAGCCGCGCGGCCTCGGCCTCTTCCCGGGCCTGCTTCACCGCCGGGTTCTTCTCCAGGGCCTCGTCGATCAAGGCCCGCAGGACAGGGTCTTCCTGCCTGTCGGGGACATCACCCCGCGCCTGGCTTCCTGCCAGCAGCAGCAACGCCACCGCCAGTGCCTGGCCGAGCCGCGATGGCCACCATTCCCTTTTCATTTCTACCTCCCTCTTTCTCGTTTGCGATTCACTCGGGTTCGAGGTCATGGCCGGTTTGCCCGGCGAGGGAGGTTTCAAATCCTGAAGACGGAGTTCAGCAGAAAGAGAGATCTCGGTGGGGATCCTGGAGCGGGACTCTCGGACGGCAGCGCAAACGCGGCCTCGAGGAACTGAAATGTGTCCGGCGCCGGCGTGACGGACGTCATCGCGGGCAGAGGCTCGGAGACCTTACCTGGAGGGGCCGGCGTGACCTTGCAGCACGCCGAGTCGAGGCAGCCGGAGGAACGAGGCGATGGATCCGGCTGGCCTTTCTCGGGACAGCAGGCGTGGGCATCATCCGCGCGGGCGGCGCACTCCTGACCTCGCGGGCAGGCCCCGGCCATTGCTCCCTGGAACACGAAGCAGAGGAGCGCCGCGACTCCGAAGAGCGCGGCCCTCTTGCGACTTGCCCTCAAGTTCTGTCCCATCAACCCGGAACCCACCCTCTCGAAATGATAGCGATACCCGGGGTGAATTCCCAGAGAACTCGATGGAGTCAGCGGTTCCCAGCCGGTGCCTTGCGAATGACGACCCGGCCCGAGTTCGTGGAGAGGCTGAGCTTGGCCCCGCCGCCGTTCAGCTTTCCGGATGCCGTGACGCGGCCGGCGTGCCGCTGGGCCGTCACGGCATCCGTGATCTCGGGAAAGTCGCTCACGATCGCCTTCTCCCCCTCACCGACATGAGAGACCTTGATCTCGAGATCTCCCTTGAAGGCCGGGGGCAAGGTCACGGTCACGTCGCCTCCGTTGGTGGAGAGGCGGCTTTCCTTGTCGAGGGTGGTCACGAGAATTTCACAGTCGATCGAGCCGCCAGCCGTTTCCGCCCGGACGGCTCCCCTGGCCTTCCTGATCCGGACATCCCCGCCCTGGGTTCGCGCGGTCACGGATGACCCGGCACCGCCAAGGGTGATGTCCCCTCCGAGAGTCTCGAGAAACGCAGGCCCCGCGACCGATCCGGCCTTCACGTCCCCGCCGCGCGTCGTCGCCTTCAGTTCTCCACCGACATCGCCGATCACGACGTCCCCTCCGAGCGTGGAGAGGGTGGCGTCCCGCCCCGCACCCTTCACGCGGATGTCGCCCGCCCGGGTCACGGCGTTCACGGTCCCGCTCACCGTGCCGAGGCGGATGTCCCCGGTCGGAATCGAGGAGTAGAAGTCACCCTGGATATCCCCCTTGATCAAGGAGGAGCCCTGCTGCCAGTCGGGAGGCGCGGGAGCGACCGGCGGCACCGGTGGGACGGGAGGCACGGGCCCGACGGGCGCAACAGGGGCCACGGGCGCGACGGGGGCCACCGGGGCCAGGGCAATCTTTGGCACCGCGGGCGGCTTCGGCGGGGCGGGCGGAGTCGGCGGAACCATCACGACGGCCGCGCGGCGCCGCCCCACGAGGGACTTCGCCTCGCCCTCGGAGGTGCCGTCGGCCAGGAGGAGGATCTTCCCGTTCAGACTGCTCGCGCGCACGGCCGCGCCGCCCTTGCCGACCTTGCCGTCGTACTGCCGGTCGATCTCGACCATCACTGACTGAGCGAGCTCTTCGCTGACCCGGCCCATCTCCTCACCGAGCTGTGCCATGGCGAGGGCGAGTTCCTCCTGAACCTCGGCGATGGCCTCCGCCTGCTCCTCGGGCGACCCCGATCTCTTCAGCTCGCGGGCCTTCTCTTTCGCCTCGCGCTTCAACCGCGACATCTCGCGGCGGAGCTCTGCCTCTCTTTTGCGGCTCTCGTCGGAGACTCGTTCCGGCTGCTCCCGTGCCGCGAGCGGGAAGGTCGTCGAGATCTCACCCGTCATCGTGTGCGCCGAGAAATCGAACGAGGCGTTTGCCGGGAGCTTCAGGAGCACGCTCCCGTTGACCGTCTCGGCCTCGATTCCCTCGGGAGGGAGAGCCGAGAAGCTCGCCTTCACACTCCCGTTGACGGTGCGAAGCTCGGCGGCGCCCCGGGCCGCCTCCACCTGAACACTTCCGTTGACGGTCGTCAGCTGGAGCCGTCCCTCGATCCCGGTGGTCTTGACCGACCCGTTCACGGTCTCGACCTCGAGACGGGTTCCGGCCGGGACCGTGATCGTCAGGCTCACAGAGACTCGTCCCGCATACGAGTTCTTCGACTTCCTTCCCCGGGAGCCCTCCCGGGACGAGAAGGGGTCGAGAACCTCGAGCCGCACCTTGCCGTTTTCGTTTTTCAGCTCGACCTGAACCTCGTTGGCGAGCTTCTGGGCCTCGGAGTCGGACTGAGCCTTGGCCTCGATCTCCGCCACGGCCGTCATCGAGGCGGAAGCTTCAACCTTGACCTCGCCGTTCACGTTCGAGACGAAAAGCTCCTCGATGCGGCCCTGCGTTGCGAAGTTGGATTTCTTCGTCACGGTGGCCGCGTCGGCTCTCAAGCCCGCCGCCACCGTGAGGACCAGGAATCCCAGGATCAAGAGAGCCCAGAAGAAGAACCTGAATCGCATGGAAGCCCCCTGCCGTCTACCCGAGTTCAAAACCATCGTTTCCATGCCCGTGAGACGCGAGGGAAGGCCGGAGGTTACGCATACCCGTCAGAGTTCGACACCCGCGAGAAGGGAGGCGGCCTTCACGCGGAGGTGCTCGCTCTCGGTGCCGTCGTTCGCCTTGTTCCGCAGGACCTCGATCGTCGCCGGATCCCGCAGCTCTCTCGCGGCTCGGGCGAGTCCCTCGATCGCGGTGATCCGGACGGCGGGGTTGCCGTCAGTTTTCAGCGCGGCCAGGAAGGCATCGCGGATCTCGGGCGAGGAGGGCATCACGGCGAGGGCCTCGGCGGCCTTCCGTCTCACGCCTGGATTCCGGTCGGACTTCAGGCTGGCGACGAGAGAGCTGACGACCTCGGGCGCTGGCTTCTCGCCGGCCCGGGCACTTTCCGAGACGAGATCGATCGCGCGGCCCCGGGTCCCTTCGGTGAGGGCCGTCCCCGAAAGAAGATACGAGAGGACCCCCGTCATCGCGGGCTCGCCGGGACGTCCGACGATCGTGTACCGGGTCGTCAAGTCGAACGAGATCGACAGGCTTCCTTCCTCCGGTGAGGGCTGCAAGGAGACATTGGCGAGGCGCGGCCGGCTCGACAGGTCGGGCAGGATCCCGCTGGCGTCCAGGGTCTTCTGCGAGCTGAGCGCGACCGTTCGCATGGGCGCTGTGGCCCCGGGAGAGACCTGGGGCGTCCCGGTCCCGGTCCGGGCGGCCATGTATCCGGCTCCGGCGGCCAGGATCACCGCCGCGGCCTGAGCCATCCAGGTTGCCGGGCGAAAACGAACGGGGAATCTCGCCACCCGTCGATCGAGGGTCGCCTTGGCAATGAGGCGCTCCGACTCGAGTGCCCAGGGCCGTCTCACGGGAACATCCGGGTCGTCCCCGAGGCGTGCCCAGACCCGATCGAGCTCTTCCCGGATGGCGCGGCAGGGGACACAGGACTCCAGATGGGCGGTGAGCTCGCGCTCCCGCGCCGCCGGCAGATCTCCTGAAAGGAGGGCGGCCAGATCTTCCCGGTTCTTCTCTAAATCGCGGCACGACATGAGCGGCCTCCTTGGCTGAAGACGCCCTTGAGAGTCTCCATGGCTCGAAAAATGCGGGTCTTGACCGCCCCCTCGCTGATCGAGAGCGTCCGGGCGATCTCCGAATACGGAAGGCCGTGATATCGAGCCAGGATCAGGGCCTCCCTCTGTTCGTCCGAAAGGGTGTTGAGAGCCTTCCTCACCAGCCGGCGCCTCTCGTCCCCGAGAAGAACGCTCTCGGCGTCCTCGTGGGGATCGGCGGACTCGGAGATGGCGTCGAGCGGGATTGAACCCCTGTAGGCCTTGGAGCGGAAGCGATCCCTGCAGGCGTTCGCCGCGATCGCGAAGAGCCAGGAGGAAACCGCCGCCCGGCCGTCGTACTGCTCGACGCGGCTGATCATCTTCAGGAAGACGTCCTGCGTGATCTCCTCCGCCTCGGTCTCGTTTCCCAGCATGCGCGTCGTGAACCTCAAGATCGGGCCGGAATACCTCTCGAATAGGGCGGACGCCCCCGCAGGCTCGCCCCGCCTGACCATTTCGAGGAGTTCCGCGTCAGCCTGCACGCCTCACCATCTCCAGAGTTCGCTCCGTTCCCTCGACCAAGAGACGCGCGAGGGGCCCGAAGGTTTCTCGGCCCTCGAAACCCGGAAAGGGCAGGGAACCGCCCCACGCCCGTTGACATCTCGCGGATCCGTCACAAGATTGCTTCTGAACACATCACAGTGAGAGGTGCCTTCATGGCGAAACAGGGTTCGGAACGGATCAAGGACGCCCTGGATCACATCAAGAGGGCCTTTGCGGGTCACGGGCCCTCGACGGACGGCGACAAGGCAAAGGGGGCCACCTGGGACTGGCTCGAGACCCACAAGGACCAGAAGGGAATCGCCGCCCTCATCTCCCTGGGCGGTTTTCGAGGGATCAAGGCCCTCCAGGACGAGTCCAAGACCGAGATGCGCCACTTCCAGCGAGGTTACCTCCTGATCCTCAGGACGCTCGGCGGCAAGAGCGACGCCGAGGTGAAGATCGTGAAGGCGCGCCTCGTCTCCACCTCGGGACAGAACGCCAGGATCGAGACGGAGAACATGAAGACCGAAATCCGGTCCGTGTACACGAAATGGGCCGACAAGAAGAAGAAGAAGGAGACTCCGAGGATCTACGGCGAACCCATCCTCGCTCCGAGCTTCCAGTACGCCAACCAGCTCCAGAAGCAGAGTCTCGCCCCGGCACTGAAGCGGGCTTCTGAACTCCTGACACAGGCCTGGGTCGGCATCATGCGGATCAACCTCAACACCCTCGAGAAGAAGAGGTACGTGGCGTACTTCGGCGCCGTGGACCAGACCCGCTACAACAAGGTCAAGGAGACGCTGAAAGCGGTCCACGACGTGATCTGCTCGAAGAACATCACCCTCTACTACCGCGGGATCGACGCTCCGACCGATCCCGGTGAGGACGACACCCCGCAGTTCCTGCTGGACCGGGGAGCCAACACGCTCGGTCCCTCGACGGCCTACGGCTACGTCTACTCGACCGTTCAGAAAGAGAAGGAGTGGCACGTCTTCCTCGGCCGCGCGTTCTTCGAGGACGCCAGCCGCCACGGCCGCGACAGCCTCTCGGGGGTCATCATCCACGAGATGACCCACCTCCTGAAGCAGACGCAGGACCACAGGTACGGCGACGACAACTGCATCGCGCTGGCGAAAGAGGTGGGGGGCCCGGCCAAGGCCGTCGAGAACGCCGACAGCTACGAGTACTACTGCGAGAGCTTCCAGAGCAAGGTCACGACGACGTTCGGCTGACCCGCCCGGGACGAGTTCAGGGAAGGGAGCCTCGGGCCGGGAAAAGGCGGCTAGGAAGCCGGCGGCTGCGGGCCCAGAAAGGGGTGTCCCTCCGCCTCGATCAGGGACAACGGCTGCACGGGCCCGCCCGCCGCGACGAACCGCAGGACGTCCTTGACGTACGGAGCGCGCAGCGGGTACCTGTCGATCTCCTCGAGCGTCACCCACTGAGCCCCCAGGGACTCGTGGTCCGCGTGGGACTTCAGCGGGGTCTCGCCTGAGGGCTCCGCGAGAAAGACGACCCGGATGCGAGCCGAGTCCGGGCGCGGAGTGTGCTCGACCCGGATGATGCCGAGGAGGTTGATCGGGATACCCGCCTCCTCGAGCGCCTCGCGCCGGGCGGCCTCGGCGAAGGACTCGCCGGGTTCGACGGCCCCGGCTGGCAGGTACCAGTTCTGGCCGTGGGTGGCCTCGTGCACGAGAACGAAGCGCTCGCCCTTCCGCACGACGACGGCTGTCAGATGCCAGGTTGGAATCGGAGGGCGTGCCACCGCGGCCCCTTTCAGCCCCTCGCGATCTCCGGGATCCGGTCAGGCCCCGCCCGGGCTCACACCGGCGACCTCCGGAGTCTCAGGGCGTTCGTGACGACGCTGACGGATGAAAGCGCCATGGCTCCGCCCGCCAGCATCGGGTTCATCGTGACGCCGAGAACGGGGTAGAGGACCCCGGCCGCGACGGGAATCAGGAGGATGTTGTAGACGAAGGCCAGGGCCAAGTTCTGAAAGAGGATCTTTCGCGTGGCATCGGCGAGCTCGAGGGCCTTTCGCACGCCCCGGATGGATCCCCCGACGAGAGTGATGTCCGACGCCGCCATCGCCACGTCGGTCCCGGTTCCCATGGCGATCCCGACAGTCGCCCGGGCCAGCGCGGGAGCGTCGTTGATCCCGTCCCCGGCCATGGCGGCCTCGATTCCCTTTCCCCGGAGCTCGTCGATGAAGGCGGCCTTGCCTTCCGGCTTCACGCCGGCGACCGTGTTCTCCTCGGAAAGGCCCGCTTCTCTGGCAAGCCTTCGGGCCACTTCCGGACGATCACCGGAGAGGAGGTAGAGGGAGAGCCCGCGGTCCGCGAGCTTTTCCATCTCGGCTGGAACGTCTGGCTTGAGCGGGTCGGAGAAGAAGACGGCGCCGAGATATCTGCCTCCGACCGCGGCAAAGAGAGCGGTCGAGTCGGTGGCCTTCTCCAGGTGATCCGCCGGAATGACGACTCCGGTGCCGGAGACGAAATCGGCCGAGCCCGCGACGATGACCGAACCCTCGACCATTCCCCGAATGCCGCCTCCCGGCTGCGCGACGGCATCCTTGACGGCGACCGGCCGGAGCTTTGCGGAATCCGCGTGCTTGAGAACCGCTCGAGCGAGAGGGTGCTCGGAATGCCGTTCGAGGGCGGCGAGCGAAGAGAGGAACTCTTCCTTGGTCCGGCCAGGAGCGGGGAGGAGGGACTCGACCTCTGGCCGTCCCTCGGTGAGCGTCCCCGTCTTGTCGAAGACGATGGCCCGGATCCGGCCCGCCTTCTCGAGAGCCTCGGCGTTCTTGATCAGGATCCCCTTCTCGGCGCCCCTGCCGATCCCAACGAGAAGGGCGGCGGGCGTCGCGAGCCCCAGGGCGCAGGGACAGGCGACGATCAGGACCGACGTCGCGGCCGTCAGGGCCCGGATCAGACGGGGTTCGGGCCCCGCGAAGTACCAGACGGCGAACGCCGCAAGGGCGATGACGGCGACCACCGGGACGAAAACCGCCGCGACCCTGTCGGCCAGACGCTGGATGGGGGCCTTGGTCATCCGTGCCTCCCTCACCAGCCTCACGATCTGCGACAGCGCGGTCTCGGCTCCGACCCGGGTCGCCCGCATCAGGATGGACCCGGTCCCGTTCAGGGTCGCCCCGATGACGGGGTCGCCCTTCTTCTTCTCGACCGGTATCGATTCACCGGTCACCATCGACTCGTCGGCCGCGGTGAATCCCTCGAGGATCACGCCGTCGGCCGGGAACTTCTCCCCCGGCAAGACCCTCAGGACGTCCCCTTTTCTGACGCCGTTGGCTGGGATCTCCTCTTCCACGCCGTTTCTCACGATCCGGGCCTTTCGGGCGGCCAGACCCGCCAGCTTGCGGATCGACTCGCCGGCCTTTTCTCGAGCCTTCTCTTCCAGGAGCCGGCCGAGAAGAACGAATGCGATGATGACGGCGGCGGCCTCGAAATAGACCGGCGCGTGAGCACCCGTGGCATGAAAGAGCTCCGGGGCGAGGGTTGCGAGCGTCGAGATCAGGAAGGCCGTCCCCGTGCCGAGAGCGATGAGGGTGTTCATGTCGGGAGAAAGCCTGAAGATCGCGCCGAGACCCTTCGAGAAGAACTCGTGTCCGGAGAACCCCAGCACCAGCGCCGTCGCCGCGAGGAAGATGACGTCGCGGTCGGGGAACTGGATGTCGAGCATCGAGAGAATCGTGACGGGAAGAGCGATCACGGCCGCCACGACCACCTGCTTCGTGAGCCGGTCGAGCCTCATGGCTCGCTCGAGCTGCTCCTCGTCGACGAAGCCTTCCACCGCGCGGGCCAGCTCCGCGGCTTCCCGGACCTCCGCCCTGTAGCCGGTCTCCTCGATCGCCGCGACGAGGGTGCCCGGCTTCACGTGAGGGCTCGAGAGTCCGACGATGACATGACCGGAGAGGAGGTCCACGGAGGCCGAGACGACCCCGGAGACCTTCCTCAGCGCGCCCTCGATCCGGGCCACGCACGAGGCGCAGTGCATCCCCTCGACGGTGAGCTCGAGCGTCTCGACGGAGGCGCCCGGAGGCTTCTCGGGGGCGACGGGAGTCTCTACGGCCGGGAGAGTCGGGAGACTTGGAAGGCTCGGCAGATTCATCGGTTTTCCCTCACCCGCGGACAGGCGCAGCACGGCATCTCAATCTGCGTAGACCTCGCGAGGTGCCCGAAAGTTTCCGGAGATTTACCGGAAAGACCAGGATTCTCTGGCCCCCCTGCCATCCTTCATCCATGTTACAGGAGAAGGCGCGGGAAGGTCCCCGCGGCGCGGGGATCCGCCGCGTCACTTTTCCCCCTGTTTCTTCTCGAGTCTTCCGCGCGGAAAGGGAGCCGGGAGGTCCGCCATGACGTAGGCCCACACGGCGAGGGCCGCCGTCGCCTTTCGGAGCGCCACGGGCTCGATCTTGTCGAAGGTGTCGTTGGCGGTGTGGTGGAAGTCGAAGTAAGTCGAGACGTCCTGGCGAAGACCGAAGAGCGGGAGGTCGGTCGGACCGAGCGGGGAGAGATCGGCTCCGCCGTAGCCGCCCTCGAAGGTCTTCTGGGCTGAGAGGGGCACGAGGAGCTCCGAGAGAGCCCGCATGATGGGCCGCCCCGAGGCGCCGCCATTCCAACCGATTCCGACCGGCCGGCCCGTACCCGAATCCGCCTCGATCGCCGCCACGTGCCGGGCGATCTCGGAAGCGTGTCGCTTCGCGTATTCGGTGCCGCCCGCAAGTCCATTCTCCTCGTTGGCGAACAGGACGACCCGAAGCGTCCGGAGCGGTTTACGCGGCATCTCGCCGATCAGGCGGGCGGACTCGATCGCCAGGGCGCAGCCCGCGCCGTCATCGATGGCTCCGGTCCCGAGATCCCACGAATCGATGTGGCCCGACAGCACGACGATCTCCTCGGGAGCTCCCCGCCCCGGGATCTCTCCCACGACATTCGCCGTCTCGACTTCCTCGAGGGACCGGGTCTGGATCTCGAGCCTCACCCGGACGGGATGAGACCCCGCGACGAGCCGCTCGAGGAGATCGGCATCCGGGTTCGACAGGGCCGCCGCCGGGATCTTCGAGGCCTCGTTCTCGTACCGGAGCTGTCCCGTGTGCGCATAGCGGTTGTTCGAGGTTCCGATCGACCGGATGAGAACCGCGGCGGCACCCGCCCGAGCGGCCCGAGCGGCTCCGTGAAGCCTCACGGGAACGCTCGTTCCGTAGCCGCTCATCTCCTCGCGCCCCCTCGTCATCCTCTGGTTGAAAAAGACGATCTTCCCCCTGCAGTACTCCGGGTCATTCGCGACGAGCTCTCCGAGCGCCGCGAGGGACGGCACCGCCACCACGGGAGCCTCGATCCCCCCTTCCGGCGTGGAGACGCTCCCGCCGAGCGCCGTCAGCACGAGGGGCTGGCGGGAGGGAGCGATGACCTCGGCGGACTCCTTCAGACGCATCCACGATCTCGCCCGGACGGGCTCCAGCCGGACATTCGTGAATCCAAGCGACTTCATCAGGGAGGCCGACCACGGTCCCGCCAGCTGGTCGCCAGCGGACCCCGTGAGACGGGGGCCGACCTCGTCCGTGAGCCGCCTCACCCACTCGTCCGCCCGTCCACCGCGCTGTGCCTGCTCGCGGAGCTTCTCCGCGGCGAGAACCGTTTCCTCGGGGATCGGCCCCTTCTCTCGTCCGGCCACCGCGAAGGCCAGAGCCGTCGCCGCGCCCACCCAGACGGCCACCACGACCTGTCTTCTTCTCAATCTCCGAAACCTCGGCCCGGATTCTAAGGAACCCCGGTTTCGGGCCAGCGCGGCGGGCGGTCATAATCCGCAATGCTGGTGGTCCAATGAACTGCAATCTGGCGGCGTGCCGGGAGAACTCCCCTTGCGGCGGAAAGAGCGCGTGTCGAGAGCGTCCGAGGCGGCCCTCTTCCAACGAGGCTGAACGCGAGGAGCACGGTCGAGGTCCTTTGCTCGCCCGCCGGCTTCGCTCCCTGCTCCTCGTCCTCATTACGCTTGTCCCGCTTCTGGCGCGGGCCGGGTCGCCGCTCCCGGTGGTCTCGCCGGAGGAAGCCGGGATGTCCTCGGAGCGGCTCTCCCTGGCGGGAAGGCTGATCGAGGACGCCATCGCTCGCAAGGAAACGCCCGGAGCCGTCCTCCTCGTCGGCAGAAAAGGGCGCATCGTCTTCCGCCAGGCCTATGGCAGAAGAGCGGTCGAGCCGGTCGCCGAGCCGATGACGGTCAACACCGTCTTCGATCTCGCGTCGCTCACCAAGGTGGTCGCGACCGCGACGAGCATCCTGACGCTGGTCGACTCCGGATCCGTGCGGCTGAGCGAGCCGGTCGTGAGGCTCCTCCCGGACTTCGGCGCCGGCGGCGGGCTTCGAGACGAGGTCACGATCGAGCAGCTCCTGCTCCATCGGGCGGGCCTCGAACCGAGCGACCCGATGGACCTCTACCTCGGCACGCCGGCGGAGATCTTTGCCCGGAAGTACCGCCGCCCCCTCATTGCTCCTCCCGGGTCCCGTTTCATCTACTCCGACACCGGCTACGAGGTCCTCGGAGAGCTCGTCAGAAAGATGACGGGCAAGCCCATCGACGTTTACGCACGGGAGCGGATCTTCGCGCCCCTCGGCATGAAGGACACCGAGTACCGCCCCATCTTGAAGGGGGTGGGAACCGGCCAGGTCGCGGCCTCCCGCATCGCCCCGACGGAAATGAAGGACGCGCGGTACCTCAGAGGCGAGGTCCACGATCCGCGCGCGCACGCTCTCGGAGGGATCTCGGGCCACGCGGGGCTCTTCTCTTCGGCCGATGACCTGGCCGTCTACTGCAACATGATCCTCTCCGGGGGCGGCCCCGTCCTGTCACCTTCAGCCATCGCCGCGATGACGCGGCCCCGTTTCGCCGGCGACCGCGACCTGCGCGGGCTCGGGTGGGACATCGCGACCGCCTACTCGACGAACCGGGGAGATCTCTTCCCGATCGGCTCCTTCGGACACACGGGCTGGACCGGTACGTCCTTCTGGCTCGATCCGGCCTCGGGCGTCTTCGTCATCCTCCTGGCCAACCGCAACCACCCGGAAGGCGGCGGGAACCTGATCCCCCTCAGGAGCCGGGTCGCGACGGTCGTCGCCTCGGCGGTGACGGACGTCTCCGTCGAAGAGATCCGCAAGGCCTCTGACAGCCTCTTTGCCCTGCCCGGACTGGGAGAAGGCCTCTCTCGCCTGGCCACCCGGATGCTCGAGGCCGGTGCGCCCGACACCCCTCCGCCCTCTCTTCCCTACAACGTCGTCCCGGGCCTCGAGGTGCTCGAGGAGAAGGGTTTTGCGTCCCTCACCAGCAAACGCGTCGGAATCCTGACGAACCGGACGGGAAGAACACGCGACGGGAGGAGCACGGTCGAGGTCCTTCGCTCGCCCGCCGCCCAGAAAAAGGGGATCCGGGTCGTCAGGCTCTTCGCTGCGGAACACGGCCCGGGAATCGACCGGGAAGACGCCGTTCCCGACTCGATGGAGAGGCTTTCATCCCTTCCCATTCGCTCTCTCTACGGCGCCTCGCCTGGCTCCCGCCGTCCCCGCGAAGAGGATCTTGCCGATCTCGATGCGGTCGTCGTCGACCTTCAGGATGCGGGAGCCAGGTTCTTCACGTCCCTGGCGACGCTCTCCTACATGATCGACGCGGCCGAGAAGGCCGGCATCGAGATCGTGGTTCTGGACCGTCCGAATCCGATCGGGGCCGACATCGTCGAGGGGCCGGTCACCGACACGGACAAGATTTCCTTCACGGCCTTCCACCCGGTCAGCATCCGCACGGGCATGACAATCGGCGAGCTCGCCCAGCTCTACAGGGCCGAACGGGCTCCGGGTGCCAGGTTGAGCGTCATCCCGATGAGGGGCTACCAGCGTTCGCTCTGGTACGACGAGACGGGTTTGCCGTGGATCGATCCGTCGCCGAACCTGCAGTCGCTCTTGGCGGTGGCCCTCTACCCGGGAATCTCTCTTCTGGAGGTGACGAACGTCTCGGTCGGCCGCGGCACGAAATTCCCGTTCGAGGTCGTGGGGGCCCCGTGGATGGACGGCGTCACTCTGGCGCGCACGCTCAACGCCCGGTCGATCAAGGGAGTCCGGTTCGTCCCCGTGGAGTTCACCCCGGCATCCTCGACCTACGCAGGCCAGTCATGCCGGGGGATCCGGATCTCGGTCGTCGACCGGCACGCCCTGCGGCCGGTGGCTCTCGGTCTCGAGATCGCCACGGCCCTCAGGGATCGCCACCCCCGCGAGTGGAGCCGGGAGAAGCTCGGAGCTCTTCTGGCCAGCTCGGGCGCCCTCTCGCGCTTCGATCGCGGGGAGCTGGCTTCACAGATCGCCACGGGCTGGGCCGCCGACCAGATGGACTTCGAGCGGCGCCGGGCGCCTTACCTCATCTACGGTGTCCCGTCCCGCCCGGCCCCCTAACCGGGGCCTGGCCCGCAGCCGGGCCTCGGGACTTCAGTCCTTGGACGCAGCTCCCTTTCCAGGCATCGTCTTGCCGAGCTCGGGACGGGATCTTCTCCGCCACCACTTCACGAGACCGATCCCGGCCAAGACGAGGACGAAGATGGCGATCGCGTGGCTGACGTTTCGCGTCACCCCGAGGACCTTCTCGATCTGGTCCCCGAACGAGTACGCCGCATAGACGATGGCCGGGACGCTGACGAGGGCCGCCAAGCCGTCGTAGAGCAGGAAGGTGTGGAACTTCACCCCGACCGTGCCCGCCGTGAAGTAGACGGGGGCCCTCAGCCCCGGCATGAACCGGGCGAGGAAGAGGATCCGGTTCCCACCCTCCTGAAAGCGGCCCCGCACGTACTCGATCCGCGAGTGAGAAAAGAGCCGGGAGAAGGGCCAGAGGCGGGTCACGGACATCCCGTATCTGCGACCCAGCAGAAAGACGATCGAGTCCCCGACGAGAACCCCCGAGAAGGAGACGATGATCATCCACGTGACACTCGCCTGCCCGTAATAGGCGGCGAGTCCCCCCGCGATGAGGGTGATGTCCTCCGGGACGGGCAGACCCAATCCGCAGGCGAGCAGGACCAGAAGGACGAGGAGATACGGGAGCAGGCCGTCGACCGCGAGCAGGCGAGCAGTCAGTTCCTCGAGCACGTCGCGGCGATCCTCCCCGTCATGGACGCCGCACTATACGGGAGGAACGCCCCGCCGGCTCCGATTTTGTCGAGAGCGATGGGGCTGTCATGGCGTCGAGAGTCCCGCGGACTTCAAGCCGCTTTTCTTCAACTGGCCGTCGTTTCTCCGCCGATGACGCGCGACAGGGCCGCGTAATCGCACAGAGCGAGACCCTGATCGATCGCGAGTCCCAGGACCCGGCTCACTTCGAGGGCGAGGCCCGGATCGACCCCCGCGTCCCGGGCGGCCCGGACAAAGAGATCCATGTCTTTCTTCAGATGCTGGGCGGGAAAGGTCGGATTCGAAAAGTCACCCGAGAGCATCTTGTCGAGCTTCTTGTCGAACGTGGGAGCGTAGAGAGCGCTCTTTCGCAACACTTGCATGAAGAGGCCGACGTCCACGCCGCTTTTCAGGACGAGAGCGAGGCTCGCCGCGAAGGCGGACGTGAGGGTCCCGATGAGGTGATTGAGCGCCAGTTTGAGGGCCGCGGCCTTCCCGATGGGACCGGCGTGAAGCGGGGGCTGGCCGGCGTCCGCAAAGAGGGGCCGCCACTTCTCGAGCTGTTCGGCCGTTCCTCCCACGAGGACGAAGAGCGATCCCTCGAGGGCCTGGGGAATACTCCCGAGAACGGGCGCCTCGAAGTACTCCGCGCCGGCGTGGCGAAAGTCCTTTTGAAGCTCGACGCTCTCATCCGGGCCAATCGTCCCCATCTGGATGATGGTCTTGCCGGGCAGAGCCCCCGGGGCGTCTCCCAAGAGCAGGGTCTCGTGGATCGCCGAGGCGTCCGCGAGAAAGAGCAAGACGGCCTCGGAGGCTTCGACGGCCTCGCGCGGGGTCTTTGCGGCCCGGGCGCCCTCGTGAAGGAGCGCGTCGAGCTTGGACTGTGTCCTGTTCCAGACAGTGACCTGGTAGCCCCGGGCCAGAAGACGGCGGACGACGGCCGAGCCGAGAAGTCCCGTTCCGAGAAGAGAAATCGATTTCATGAGGGAATTCTCGGCCATCCGGTCCCCGAGCGAGTACGATCCATCGACGTGTCCACACTCCTGCTCGACCGAATCGAGTCCCAGTTCAAACGCATGGAAGGAATCGTCCGCCGGGGAGAGGAAACCCTCGGGCTGAAGGCGGCCCGCGTCTCCGGGTGGTCGGTCGGCCAGCAGGTCGACCACATCATCAAGGCCAACGGGGCCATCCTGTCGGGAATCCTGGCCGGCAAGACCCAGACGGGTCCTGGCGTTTCCTTAACGGGCCGGATCGTCCTGCTGACGGGCTTCATCCCGCGCGGCGTCGGGAAGTCTCCCGACCGGTACCTTGGAGCTGAGGTTCCCGCGCCCGAGTTGCTCGCCGCCCTCGCCGGGGCGCAACAGACCCTCGGATCCCTTCGAAACGAGCCCGGCCGGCTCCTGTCCAAGGACCTCGTTATCAGGCACCCCCGGTTCGGGTGCCTCACGGCCTCGCAGGCGCTGCACTTCGCCAAGATTCACGGCGCCCATCACCTGAAGATCATCCAGGACATCGAGGACGCGGCCGGGACAGAGAAGCGCTGAACTTCTTCAGGTTCCCGTCTGGAGCCGCCGCAGCGCCGCCTGCTTGAGCGCCATGCTCGTTGCCGCGCCCCTGGAGATGACGCGGACCTCCGACTCTGGAAGCGTCGGCAGGATCCGCATCGCGAACGCCGGGGGCGTCTTGGCGTTGTGGATCAGGGCGACACGAACCTCGAGGTTCGCGAACCACTGGGTGTTCTTCATCATCAGCTCGGCGATCTGGTACGTGAGGTGGGGCGACTTCGCGAGCCTGATCACTTCGTCGATGGTGAGCCTCGGGTTCTTCAAGAGATAGAAGAGGACCTGCGGGTCGTTGTCTTGAACGAGGATCGCCCGCTCGGTTCGCTCCGCCTTTGAGGCAAAGACCGCCTTTTCTGTTCGAGGCATGTTCCGGATGCGCTCCCAGAGGTTCGGGTCCTTGACCGCCTCCTCGGGGACAACATCACCCAGCTGAACGGGCTGAGCGAGAAGAGTCGCGAGGATCTCGTCGGGCTTCCCCTCGATGGCGAGAGCGACTCCGTCGGGGAGAGGCGCCACGACCGTGGCCTTCACGCTGGCCTCCGCTCCCCTGGGCCCACGGAGCGTCACGGTCAGGGTCGAGAAAACCTGGAGCTTCTCGGGGGTGGGCAAGCGGAGCCCCCCTACCGACAGGTTCGTCCGATGCTCCTCCCGCAGCTCGTCGTCGGACTCGAACTCGAGGTCGAAGGCCTGTTCGGTGGTTCGCGACACCTTCATTTCCCACCTCCGGCCGGTCGTTTCGCGGCCGTCTGGATTCCAGGCCCCGGACTGGCCCCCCGAGACCCGGGCGCGAAGGCCGGGCACTCCAACCGGGCTACTCGCCGCCGTTCTCGGCCTTCCAGACTTTCAGGTACGCGTTGAAGAGTTTGACGAGTCCCCGGCGGGCCTTCTCGTACTCGTTCGGGGCAAAGACCTTCTTGAGACCGCGCAGGACCGGGCTCTTCTCGGACTCGCCCGCGAGCCGGTCGAGCTCGGACTCGAAGGACCGGACCAGGTCGGCAATGGTTTCCGGATCTACGGGATCTGGCGAAAGAGCGCTGACGGACTTCAGGTGGCGCTCGGCGTAGTCACGGGCAGTGTCGCGGAGTTTCAGGCGGAGAAGAACCCAGGCGTCCTTCAGAGAGCGGCTCGGCAAAAGCTTCCTCCCTCCTTCCCGCAAGATTCGGGGCAAATGCTTTGCGTGTCAAGCGAAGGACCCCGCGCCCCGTCGCGGCTCCGGCTCCGTTTTCTTCGCTACCCGTCGGTCCCGGGAGAGGAGCGCCGAAGCCGTCTCCAGCGAGCCCGCACGGTCTCCACGAACACCTCGCCGGCGGCCTTTCCGAAGAGCGTCACCGGAGAACGCCCGGCCGTCACCGCGCGGAAAAAGACAAAACAGATCAACAGGAGTGTCAGGAGGATGTTCTGCCAGGCATTCAGGGCCCACTGACCGGACCAGGCGAACGTGAGCCGTTCACTGAACGGAGCGAGATAGGGAACTGGCCAGATGTCATCGAGCGCGGGGCCCCTCGACCCGACGAGGTCGCAGAGGAAATGGGCGTGGATGGCCAGGAGGCTCCACCCGAAGGCTGACCACCGCCGCCGGGCGCAGAGGGCACCGGCAGCGGAGATGAGGACGGCTCCGAAGGCTCCGTGGAGAAGCGCGTGGTGAAAGCGCCCGTAGTAGGCGGGATCTCCGTATCCCAGGGCGCGCGCGATCAGATCGGGAAGGGCCCCGAGGCCATCCAGATCCGGGGCGATTCCGGCCCAGGCGGCGATGGCCCGGTCGCGGTCGTCGAGCGGCGCCGCCTCGGCCACGGTCCACGAAACGAGAAGGTGGGTGATGGGATTCACGGTCCGCCGCCCATCATTGTGACAAACCTTCGGGGGCAGGGGCCACGTCGAGAGGGGCCGGGTCCGGGACGCCGCGGCGTTTCAGACTTCCGAGATCGCGGCGCGAATGTCCTCGAGGGCCATTTCGATCCGCTCGAGATGGGTCCGAAACGAGAGGACGCAGATCCGCAAGACGAACGTGCCGCGGAGAACCGTCCCGGAGAGGTGGACGCGCTTCTTGCCGTTGATCCGTTCGAGGAGGGACCTGTTGAGCCGGTCGAGGGAGGCGGAGTCGAGTCCTGGCCGGACCAGGCGGAAGGCGGCCACGGAGAGCTGAGGCTCCGCGACGATCTCGACATTCGGCATCTCTCGAAGCTTCGCGGCGGCGTGCCGCGCCAGGTCGAGCTTCTCTTGCAGGCTCTCGCGGAAGCGCGCGAGTCCGTGGAGCTTCAGGGGCAGCCAGACCCGCAAGCCACGGTAGGCCCGGGAGAGCTCCGGCGAGATCTCGCAGAAATCGATGAACTCCGCGTCTTCCTGGATGGGGGGCAGATAGGAAGCTCTCACGGAGTGGGCTTGGCGGAGGGTCCCGAGGTCGCGGACGAGAAGCGCTCCCGTTCCGTACGGCAGGAAGAGCCCCTTGTGCGGGTCGAGCACGATCGAGTCCGCCCGCTCGATTCCTTTCAAGAGGGCCTTGCCCTGTTGCGTGAGGAGAAAGAAGCCGCCGTAGGCCGCATCGACGTGAAACCAGAGCCTCTCCCTCTGCGCGAGCTCTGCAAGAAGGAGGAGGTCGTCCACGGCGCCGGTGTTCGTCGTTCCGGCGTTGCCACAGACGAGGAAGGGAGTCCGGCCAGCGGCCCGGTCCGCGACAACCTGGGTCTCGAGAAGATCAGTGCGGATCCGGAATCTCTCGTCCGTCGGGATCTCTCGAACGTTCTCGGGCGGGAACCCCGCCAGGATCGCCGCCTTCTTGACCGCGTGGTGAGCCTGGTCGGAGGCATAGAGAACACCCGAGAGGAACGCGTCGGGAAGCCTGTCGCGGCGAGCGGCCACGATGGCGGAAAAGGTCGCGAGGGAGCCGCCGGAGGTGAGGATCCCGCCGCTTTCGGGAGGGAGTTCAGCGAGGCTCGTGAACCATCGCACGACGTTCGTCTCGAGCTGGACCAAGGCAGGAGCCGCCTGCCACACGCCCGTGAAGCGGTTCGTGGCGCCGGCGATCAGGTCCGCCACGGCGGAGGCGACGAGCCCGCCGCCGGGGATGTAGGCCAGGTATCCGGGCGAGGCCGCATTGAAGCTCCTCGGGACGGCCTTCTGGAACAACAGGTCGAGAAGCTCATCGGCCGCCGCTCCCCGTTCCGGAGGCCCCATCTCCGCCAGAGTCCGGGCAATCTCGGCTCCTCCCTCCATTTGCGCGGCGGCTTGCTCCGGGAGGCTCTGGACGTGATGAAGGACACGGGCCGTGGCCGCCTCCAGGAGATCCCGCAGCTCGTCAGTGGAGGGTTCGAGAGGCAGACCGGGCTGAGTCGGAGCCGGAATCATGAAGCGTGGATCTTACGATCTGTGCGCCGAGGTGCGCCGGGGACTCACGCTCCGGCACATGGGCAGACAGGGGCGGGATAAGATTACCGTCCCCATCCCTATGTCTGAGCCTGACGTCACGCGATTCCCGGGAGGCTCGCCGATTCGCATCTCAGAGTCACAGGAATGTCATGGACGAAAGGACGAGCGCGCCCAACGGCGCGGGCCGTTGACGGCGTGAGCGGAAACGCTGGGCAAGGGGCGATCGGTCCAGGCGAGTCCGCTGCGAGGAAGCGGTGCGGCCCGGGAGAGGAAGGGGCCGGCCGGGCTCGGCCGCCGGTCTCGATCCTCCGGTTCTGGCTTCCCCTGGCCGCGACGTGGTTGATGATGGCCGCGGAGGGACCGTTCGTGGCCGCGCTCGTGGCCAGGCTCCCGGAGCCGAAGTACAACCTCGGAGCGTTCGGTGTGGCGCTGGCCCTCGCCTTCGTGGCCGAGTCTCCCATCCTCATGATGCTGGCGACGACGACCGCTTTGGCACGCGACCGGGAGAGCCTGGCGCGGGTCCGGCGCTTCTCTTTCCTGATGAATGGCGCCGTCACCGCGGCGATGGGCCTCATCGCGTTCCCTCCGGTCTTCGACCTTCTCGCCTCGCGCGTGCTGGCGCTGCCTCCGCCCGTGGCGGAGAGGGCGCAGCTCGCGGTGGCGCTCTTCCTCCCGTGGCCCGCGGCGATCGGGTTTCGGCGATTCCAGCAGGGGATCCTCATCGGCGCAGGACGGACGCGCCTCGTCGCCTACGGCACCGCGGTCCGCCTCGCGACGATGGCGGGCACGGGCCTGTTGCTCTTCCTGGTGGGAGGGATTCCCGGAGCGGTGGTGGGGGCTTCCGCGCTGTCGGCGGGGGTCGTCGTGGAGGCTGTCGCTTCGTGGATCTGGGCTCGCGCCGACCGGGAGCGGCTGATGCTCCGCCCGCCCGCCTCGCCGGGGGAGGTCCCGACACTGGCCGAGATTCAACGTTTCTACTGGCCCCTGGCGGTCACCCCGCTGATGAACATGGCCGTACAGCCCATGGTCACGTTCTTCGTCGGACGGGGGCACTTGCCCATCGAGTCGCTCGCCGTCGTCCCGGTCGTCAACTCGTTTGCCTTCCTGTTTCGGACCCCTGCGCTCGCGTTCCAGGAGGTGATCATTGCGCTCGGCCGGGGCGGCGAGGAGGCGCTGCGCTCTCTTCGCCGGTTCGCCACCACTCTCGGCGGCCTCTCTTCCCTCGCGATGGCGGCGGTCGTCCTGACTCCCGCCGCTGGGCTCTGGTTCGAGGGGGTCACCGGCCTCGGCGCCGACCTGGTCCCGCTCGCACGGCGTTCCGCTGCCGTCTTGGTTCTGCTCCCGGCCGCCGCGGCCGCTGTCGTGTGGGCGCACGCGCGCCTCGTGATGCTCCGGACGACGCGCCTCGTCACCTGGGGCACTGTCATCGAGCTCACCGTGATCGCCACGTCCCTGGGAGCGGGAATTAGGTTCTCGAGCCTCCCCGCCGCGATCGTCGCGTCGGCATCCATCCTGGCGGGTCGCTGCACGGGCGCGGTCTTCCTCCTGGCGGCGCGAATCCTGAAGCCGGCCCCCTGAGTCCCGCCGCAGTGGATGCCGCTC
Source organism: Thermoanaerobaculia bacterium (assembly GCA_022071945.1). GTDB lineage: Bacteria > Acidobacteriota > Thermoanaerobaculia > UBA5066 > UBA5066 > JAJVIN01. The sequence continues at coordinate 90,757 of JAJVIN010000015.1, forward strand.
CCGGACAGGGAACGCGGATCGTTCGGAGTCTTCGATGGTAGGGGGGGATCGGATTCGAACCAAAGGCCTACTGCGTGTAGGCGAGCATCATGCCATCCACACATCCCGCGCGATCTCTGAAACCCGCGAAAACACGGCCTCCGGAAGCACCCCCCTTCTCTGTCGAAGTGCCGGTCCCGGGAAATTCGAACTCTCTTTGAACTCGCTTGAACTCAAAGTGACCTGGCGATCAAGTCACTCGAGAGTTCGAGTCCAGGCCCTCCTTTCCTCGGCTCCCCTTGGCTCTCTGACGATGCGGCGGCACCCACTCGACCTTTCCCCCGGAAGTGGGTAGGCCATGCCCGTCCGCCTCCTAACCCGAGTTCCGCAGTTCGAGGGGTGCGATCGTTTGAATTCAATGATTTAACCCCAGAAGTCGCTGTCCGGCTCAGCGGGTCTGTGCTACGCGCGCGAGTCCTGCCTGACTGAGGGCGTTGAACGGTTGGAGGCCCACGGCACGACGGTAGGCCTCGGCCGCGCAGGGCTGGGCCGCTTTCTCGCAGGCGAAGCCGAGCGCGTTCCACGATGCGAACTCTTCCGGGTAAAGCCGGGTCGCGACGTCTCCGATCCAGACCGCGCCGGCCACATCGTGCTCGGCCGTCGTAAGAACGTCGAAGATCAGCACGTTCAGGTCGAGCAGCCGGCGCGTTCCCATCTCCGCGAAGGCCTTCTTCGCGTCTGCTAGCTTTCCGCTCTTGATCGATGCGTCGAAACGGTCGACGAGAGCACGCTCGGCCGTTCGCGCAGCATTGGCGGCCGTAATCATCCTCTGCAAGTCCCGGCCGGTAAGGTAGCGTCCGCGGACGACGACCGCCGCGACCGACGAGGCGTTCGCGATGTCCTCCAGCGGGTTTCGTCGGAGCAGGACGAGATCGGCGCGTGCGCCGGGGGCTACGACCCCGAAGACCTCTCGCTCGTGCAGCCGTTTGCGGGCGAATTCGCCCGCCGCCCGCGTGGCGATCGTGAGGGCCTCTAAGGGGGACAGCCCCGACTCGACGAAGGCGCGCAGCTCGTCGTGCGCGGATCTGCCGGGATAGTGTCCGGCCCATGAGGCGTCCGTGCCGAGGAGGATGGGAATGCCGCCGCTGTGGAAAGCGGATGTCAGCCGGAGCATGAACCGATACATGGCGAGGTTCCTCTCGCGAAACTCCGCGAGCTTCGGTCGATTGACGTACGGGTTGTTCGAGCGCATCCACTGGTGGTACGCCATCGCCGTCAACGACTTTCCATCCTCGTTCCCGAGGAGCGCCTCCAGGTCGTCGAGCTCGGCAACTGTCTCGAGCTTGGCGGCCATGTTCATGGTCACCGACGCTCCGGAGTCCCGGAAGCGCCGGACGAGGTCGGGAATCTTCGCCTCGTCGGACTTGCCGCCGAAGAACGTGAAGTAGAGCTCCTCGCCGTGAGCGACGTTGACCTGCCCCAACTCGAGGGCTCTTTCCGTTCCGACGTCCTTGGCGAGGTGGCCGAGGACCGCCATGTCCAGACGCTTCGCTTCATCCAGCAGGGCGGCATAGGTGGCCGGCTGGTACTTGTCGTACACCTTGATGGCGTCGTAACCCTCCGCCTTCTGCTGCCCGACCAGCGCTCGTGCTTGCGCTTCGCTTCCCACCCCGACGAAGCGCCTGTTCCGGGGAGGATCTCCGTCGGTGGTGGGTCCGACCGTGTGAATGGTCGGACCCAGGAGCCGACCCAAACGGACGTCGTCGCGCCAGCGAAGCACCTCCGGCGCTCCGCGCATGTTGAGGACCGTCGTAACCCCATACGAGAGATAGACAGGCAGCTCCTCGGGCGACGTGAGGTGTACGTGCATGTCGGCCAGACCCGGGATGAGATAGAGCCCGGCGCCATCGACGACCTCGGCATCCGGCGGCACCGCTACCTTCGCCGCGTCGCCGATCTCGACGATGCGCCCGTCGTCCACGAGGACGGTCTGGCGCGTGGGAGTAACCGGTTTCGACATCGGAATGACCGAGACATCCCGGATGACCAGCGGACGCGCCGAAAGCGGCAGCGAAAGGAGCAAGAGGGCCGAGCGAAGCGCCTTCATTCTGGAGCGGGTACGCCGGTGACCCCGAAAGGTTGCGCCGCACCGAGTCCGAGCTGGAGACTTTCGGTCGGATCGGACTCAACGGCACGGGTGAGAAGGAACACGTCTCCGAAGACGCCCAATCCTGTCAGTCGACGCTGGGATATGCTCGGCTGGGCTTTCCGGGGTCACTCAGGAAGTTCGGCCGTTCCTCGTAGGTGGCGTCTCGTGCGGAGCGCCTTTCTGCGGAGAGCCGAAGGTGAACAGCCCGTTACGAGAACGTGTGGGCGTCGCGCTCTGCACGAGGGCGTGTGCCGTCTGGGACGCGATCGCCTTGCCTGTCTCTTTGAAACGAACCGACCGCATCTTCGGGGCCACCATTGCCTCGAGGGCTTCGAGTTTCACGGAAGGGCCGGCCCGGGTGTACGTTTCATTCTTTCGGATGTGGGCGTGGCCCAGCAACAAAGACGGCTTGCGCGGCTCCGTCGGGGCCTGAAGTCCGTCAACGGACACCGCACACTGCGAGTGGAACGCGCGAAAGGGAGCACAGGAGCGGACGAAGACCACGTCGGCCGTGGTCATCGGCCGGCGATGAAGTCGGATAAGTCCTGTGTTTTCAATGGTAGGGGGTATCGGATTCGAACCGATGGCCTACTGCGTGTAAGGCAGACGCTCTGCCGCTGAGCTAACCCCCTCCAAGGACATGGATGAACCTTAAGGAGCGAGAGGCCGGGCCGTCAAGCCGCCCATCAGGGCGTCCTTTTGGGAGGCTCGACGACGAAGTCGACGACGCCGAGCGACCGTCCGAGAGGATCGAACACCTCGCACGACCACTTGCCCGGCGTTCCCTGGACTCTCTTGGAGGACCATGTGCGATAGGACGAGGTCCGGACCGGCAGGTTGACCTTCCGGACCTCGTTGCCCTCGAACCGCCAGACGTGCGTCACGAAGGCGTCTCCCGTCGCCCCGTCGACTCTCGTCAGGAAAGTCAACCACTCGACGTCCGAAGAGAAGGTCTTCGCGGCTCCCCGGCACGTCCTGTCGACGACGGCCTCGCAGACGGCGACCTCGGGTGCCTTCAGGGGCGAGACCTCGGCCCCCGCCGCCGGCAGCGCCACCGCCGCCGCCAACCAGAAGAGTCGAACCGCCTTCCTCATCTCTCACTCTCCGTCCTCATGATAACGAACCCCAACGCCATCCGGTCTGGAAACGCCCGGGCGTTCCCGGCGTAGACTTCATCGATGAACAGGGTCGGTTTCGTTCTGCGCCAGGTCCGTGCGAGGCCCGTCCGGACCCTCACGACGAGCCTCGCGTTCGCGATCAGCGTCGGCCTGCTCGGCTTCCTGTTTCTTCTCGATCACGCCCTTCGCCAGGAATGGTCCCCCTACATGGCCCAACGCATCATCGTACTCGGAAAGACCTCATTCTTTGAACAGCTACCGCTGGCCTACCTGTCGAAGATCGAGGCCGTCGAGGGGGTGGAAAAGGTCGCCCCGTTCGATTTCATGATCGCCTTCCACAAGGACAACCGGCCGGAAAACCAGGTGCCCGTGTCGGCATCCCCGGGAGCCGAGCTCCTTCACATCTACAGGGAGGCGGATGTTCCTCCCGAGGCCGCCAGGGAGTGGCTCGCGGACCCGCAGGGGGCCCTCATCGGCCCCATCATCGCCAGAAAATTCGGATGGAAGCCCGGGGACCGGATCGTCTTGAAGGCCCCCGTACGCGGGGGCGTGATCGAGGCAAATGTCAGAGCCGTGATGGGATACCGGCTGGAGGCTGGCGTCTATCTCCACCGGAAGTACTTCGAACAACTCAACGACAGCGAGGGGAGAGCCGCCATGTTCTGGGTGCTCGTGAAGAGCCGGGACCAGATGGCGCACGTCACGGCGGCGCTCGACAGGGCCTTCGAGAACGCGCCCGTGCCCGTTCTGGCGATGACGGAAAAACAGTGGCAGCTCCAGTTCCTGCAGATGCTGGGCAACGTCAAGCTCCTGATCGGCAGCCTGGGGCTGGCGACGGCATTCTCGCTGCTCCTCATCACGAGCAACAGCCTGGCAATGAGCGCCCGCGAGCGGCGGGGGGAAAGCGCCCTGCTGCGAATCCTCGGATTCTCGCGCGGCGAGGTCGCGGCATTCCTGGTCGGCGAGGCCCTGATCTACGGGACAGTGGGGGCTCTCGCCGGAACGGGCCTGATGGCGGCGTTCGCGCACTTCGTCGGGATCGCGCTCGACAACACCCAGTTCGCCGGGATCAGCGGTCTGTTGAAACCGGACGCGGGAACGGTCGTCGCTTCCGTGGCGAGCGCGGCGCTCTTGGCCACGTTCTCGGCTGTCGTCCCCGCAACCGGCCTCTCCCGAAGACCGATCGTCGAGCTACTTCGGCAGAGCGGCTGACCGGTCCTTTCGCCCCAGCCGCTCCCGGGCCTCCCACACCGTTCGAGAGGCGACCGAGACGAGGACGATCGCCCCGCCGAGGACGGCCCAGCCGGAGGGGCGCTCGCCAATGCCCAGGAAGGCCCAGACAGGACTGAACATCGGCTCCAGCATCCCGAGCAGCGAGGCCTCCGCGGCAGCCACGGCCGAGAGGCCCCGGACGAAGAGCGTGTAGCTGATCCCCATCTGGACGATGCCGAGGAAGAGAACCAGAGCAAGGCCCCGTCCGTCCAGAGCGAGTGAACCGATCGCGAATGGGAGAGAGATGAGCGCGGCGAAGAGGTTTCCGAGGAGAACGGACGCCATGGCGTCCCGGGATTGGTCCCTGCGGAGCAAGAGCACGGTCCCCCCGAAGAACACTCCGGAAGCCACCGCCACGAGATTCCCCGTCAGCGCTCCGGAATCCAGCTTCCCGACGAAGAAAAGGGACATCCCCCCGAGAGCGGCGCCGATCGCCAGCGCGTCGACCTTGCGGAACGGCTCCTTCAGGAGAAAGGGCGCCAGGAGGAGAACGTAGAGCGGCCCCGTGTACTGCAGGAAGATCGCGTTCGCCGCCGTCGTCAGCTTCGTTGCCGTCACGAACGTCAGGATCATCAGGGCGTAGACGACCGCGGTTCCGAGCGAGGCCTTCCTGAAGCGGTCGAATCCGGGCCGGAAGACGGCCACAAGGAACAGGAACGAGATGATCGAGCGCCAGAAGATGACGCCGAGCGGAGGAAGGGGCACGAGCTTGATCGCGAGGCCCCCCGTCGACCAGAGGAGCGCGGCGCTCGCGATCAGGATGCGCCCGTGAGAGGCGGAGAGAGGACGCGTCACGCCCGGCCCGGGAGCCCGATTCTGGGCAGGAGATCGAAGAGCGAGTCGATCCGGACCGGGGAAGGAGCGCGATACCGCAGGAAGGAGACCCCGGCCCGCTTCGCGGCCTCTTCGTCGTAGATCGAATCGCCGACGAACAGGCAGTCCGCGGGCGCAACCGAGAGTCTTTTGGCCGCGAGGTTCACGACCGCGGGATCCGGCTTGGCCGCCCCCGCTTCGTCCGCGCAGGCGATCACGTTCAGGCAGCCAGAGAGTTCGACGAGGTTCAGGATCCGCCTCGCGAGGCGATGCTGGGTATTCGTGGCCACCGCCGTCAGGACTCCCGCTTCTCGCAGGACCCGCAGAAGCGGCGCGGCTTCCGGGTTCGGACGGATGGCGTCGAGGTGCTCGTCAAAGAAGCGTGCATAGGCCTGATCGACTTCCTCGAGCGTGCGCTCGGGCATGTAGGTGTCGCGGTCCGCCTCCGTTCCGTTTCCGTAGATCGCGTCGAAGTCGGCCCGCGAAACGGGGGCGTGCCCGAAGGACTCCAGGGTGTCGTTGTAGACGAGGAACCAGGCTTCCTCCGAGAAGACCAAGACTCCGTCCATGTCGAAGAGAACCGCCCGGGTCATCGTCATGGGCGGACTTCCAGGGGGACGGTCACCGCGAGGGCCCTCTCGGGCTCGCAGCGGTCTTCGCCGCAGGCCCGGAACCGGACCAGGGCCGAGACGGCCCTCGCTCCGGGGGCGGCCCGGGGAGCGGCGAGAAGAGGAAGAGCGAGCTCGAGAGCCTGCGCGTAAACACGCTTCCCGGCTCTCTCCTCGGACTGCGGAAGGACGGGTCCTTCGATCGTGATGTCACTGCCGGCCCAGGCCTCGATCTGGAAGGCGTCTCCCGCCTCGAGCGTGAAGCCGTCATCGATCTGGATCTTGATCCCGAGCTCGGATCTCTCACCGCGGCGAACCGAGGAGGGCCGGAGAAAGACCTCGAGGGATACCGGCGCAAGGCGCGCGTGCTGCGGCTCGTACCGGACGCCCACGCTGGACTCTTGCGAGGCCCGGGCAGCAGCCTCGGGATAGAGGCGGCGGAATTCGAACCAGTCGAGAAGCGCCAGATGCCACGATTCGGTGCCGTGCGGCACCTTCGCCATCAGCCCGGAGACCTCCGAGAGGGCAAGGTGCGCGCGCTGGGCGAGACCGGCATCACCGTCCCAGAGCGCGATCCGGAGGAGAGCGCGGACCGCGGCAGCCGCCCCAGAAGGTGTCGCCTTGTCGAAGTAGTCCCGTCCCGTGGCGGGGAGACCAGAAGACCCCGCCTCCGCGAAGAAGAACCCGGGCGAGCCCGGGGTCGAGAACCTCTCGAGGAGGCGAAGAACCCAGGTGCGAGCCTCGGAACGAAAACTCTGCCTTTCTTCGCCATCCGTGGCGCCGGCCAGGTCGCACAGGGCGAGGA
>JAJVIN010000015.1:105000-144240 GCA_022071945.1 Thermoanaerobaculia bacterium
CAGAGCCTGCCGCTGCGCGTGAAGGCCCGGAAACGACGGCAGAAGCGACGGATGGATGTTCAGAATCCGGAGGGGGAACTCTCCGACGAACTCCGGCGAGAGCACCCTCATGAATCCGGCCAGACAGATCAGGTCCGGGCCCAGCTGCCGGACCGCATCCACGAGCCGCTCCTCGTGGCTCGCCCTTCCTTCTCCCGCCTTCCTCGCCACCGCCACCGGCTCGATTCCACGCCGCCGCGCTTTCTCGAGTCCGGCGGCGGATTCCTTGTCCGAGACGACACCCACGATCGCCGCTGGGACCCGCCCTTCCTGGCAGGCATCAGCCAGGGCGTCGAAATTCGACCCCCGGCCGGAGAGCATCACCACAATCCGGGCCGGAAGCTTCACCAGGGGCGATGGCGCCCTGTAGCTCGTCTCCCTCATCCCCTTTTCTTCAGCCTCACCGTCCGGGTTCCTTGCGTGATCCGGCCGATCTCCACTGCCTTTTCCCCCGTCCGCGCCAGAGCAGCCACGACTCCAGCCGCTGACTCCTGCCCCACGACCAGGACGAGCCCGATCCCGCAGTTGAAGACCCGGAGCATTTCCTCGTCATCGATCTGGCCAGCCTCCTGGATCACCCGGAACAGAGGCGGCCGGTCCCACGAGTCCATCCACACCTCGGCATCGACATCCGCCGGGAGAACCCTCGGGATGTTGTCCCTGAATCCCCCTCCCGTGATGTGGGCCATCGCCTTCAGCGACCGCGATTCGACCAGGGGCAGGACGGGCGCAAGGTAGCTTCGGTGAACGGCGAGGAGGGCCCCGGCCACCGTCTGCCCGAGCTCGGGAACGAGGGAGTCCGGCCGCAGTCGCAGCCTCTCGAAGAAGACCTTTCTCGCCAGCGAGTACCCATTCGTGTGGAGCCCAGAGGAGGCAAGGCCGAGGAGAACGTCCCCGGGCGTCACGCCCGCCCCGTCCAGAAGGAGCGGCCGGTCCACGACACCGACGATAGTTCCCGCGAGATCGAAGTCGCCCGCGGCGTAGATGCCGGGCATCTCGGCCGTCTCCCCGCCCAGAAGCGCGCAGCCGTTCTCGCGGCAGGCCGTCGCAAGGCCCGAGATCAGCCCCTCGACGGCCTCGGAGACAAGGCGCCCCATCGCGATGTAATCCAGGAAAAAGAGGGGCCGCGCGCCCTGGACCAGGATGTCGTTCACGCAGTGATTGACCAAGTCCTGACCGACCGTGTCGTAGATTCCCGCTTCGGCCGCGACCTTGATCTTCGTCCCCACGCCATCTGTCGAGCCGACGAGGACGGGGTCCGTCATCCCGGAGAAATCCGGACGAAAGAGGCCGCCGAACCCCCCGACATCCCCCAGAACGGCCGGGGTGAACGTCTCTCGGATCCTCTCCCGGGACCGCCCAATCGCCGACATCTTCGTGTCGATGTCGACCCCGGCAGCCCTGTACGTCAGTGGTTTCTGTTCCACGATGACCGATCCTTTCGTGGCCGCCATTCCGGCCGCCCGCCAGGGCCTCATCCTACAGCGGACGTCCCTTCTCTTATCGCCGGCCCGCGGGGGGACTCAGAATCTCGAAAAGAGGCTTCGCTGCTCGTCCACGCCGCCAAACGGCAGGGGGTACCGGCCCGAGAAACAAGCCGCGCACATGTGGTTCTCGTTTCTCCCTGCAGCGGTCAGCATCCCTTCGAGCGACAGGTACCCGAGGGAGTCCGCCTCGATGAACTCGCGGATCTCCTCCGTCGTCTTCTGCGCGGCCAAGAGCTCCTTTCGCTGAGGGGTATCGATGCCGTAGTAGCACGGATTCGTCGTCGGCGGAGACGAGATCCTCAGGTGCACTTCCTGAGCTCCGGCGTTCTTCAGGAGTCTCACGAGCTTCCTCGAGGTCGTCCCCCGAACGAGCGAGTCGTCGACGAGAACGACTTTCCTGCCGCTGACGACCGTCCGGACGGCGTTGAGCTTCACCTTGACCCCGAAGTGGCGAATCGACTGCTTCGGCTCGATGAAGGTCCTCCCGACGTAGTGGTTCCTCACGAGGCCCATCCCGTACGGGATTCCACTCGCCTCGGCGAACCCCAGCGAGGCAAAGACGCCCGAGTCCGGCACGGGAACGACGACGTCCCCCGGGGCCGGGTGCTCCTCGGCCAGCCTCCGTCCGAAGGCCCGGCGGGCGTCGGCGACGCCACGCCCGAAGACGACCGAGTCCGGACGCGCGAAGTAGACGTGTTCGAAGACACAGAAGGCCGTGCGGTGGCCCATCGCGAAGGCGGCAGAGGCGACCCCGCCCGCGTCGAAGGTCACGATTTCCCCCGGCTCCACGTCCCTGAGGGGCTCGGCGTCGAGGAGATCGAAGGCGCAGGTCTCCGACGCCACGACGAAGGCATCCCCGAGCTTGCCGAGGGTCAGGGGCCGAAACCCCTGCGGATCTCGCGCGGCGATGACTTTCTCGCCCGCCAAGAGGACGACCGAGTAGGCCCCCCGGACCCGTGCCAGGGCATCGCGCAGGGCGCCGACGATCGAATCCCGACGGGACCTCGCCATCAGATGGAGAAAGACCTCCGTGTCCGACGAGGTCGTGAAGATCGCTCCCTCGGCCTCGAGCTCTTGCCGGATCTCCTGGGCGTTCACCAGGTTCCCGTTGTGGGCGAGGGCGAGCGGCCCCTTGTTGGTGTTGTAGACGATCGGCTGTGCGTTCTCCAGCCGCGACTCTCCGGCCGTCGAGTACCGAACGTGCCCGATCGCCGACTTCCCCGGCAGCCGGCTCAGCCGGGCCTCGGTGAAGATGTCGGCGACGTAGCCCATGTCCTTTTCGACGGCGATCCGTCTCCCCTCCCAGGAGGCGATCCCGGCCGACTCCTGCCCCCGGTGCTGCAAGGCGTACAAACCCAGGTAGGTCAGGTTCGCGGCGTCCGGATGCCCGAAGATCCCGAAGACGCCACACTCCTCACGAAAACCATCGAAGAGCCCGTCAGACTGGCTGTCGTCCACCCGCAGAGTCTATCGGAGGCCGGGTTCCTTTCGCTTTCCGGTAAACCGGGCATCTCGCACCCTCGTCTGACCCGGCAAGAGGAACCAGAAGGCCATGCGCCGACGCCCGAACACCGCCCGAGCCCCTTTCGCCCCGCTCGTCTTTCTGATCGCCTTGATATCAGGGTGGAGCGTCGCGTCCTCTCCGGAGACGTCCCCTTCCCCGGCCCCCGGGCCGCTCACTCTCCCGAAATCGACATGGACCCGGGAACGGCAGGCGCTGCACCTTCTGAACAGGGCCGCGTTCGGACCCCGGAAGGAAGATCTCGCCGAGGTTCTCGGCATCGGTCCGTCCGAGTGGCTCGCCCGCCAGCTCGAACCATCCCGGGTGCCGGATTCCGCGCTGGAGAAGCGCCTCCGCGAGTTCCCGGTCCTCTCGTACCCGGCCTCGCGGATGTACGAGGAGTTTCCCCGGCCCGAACAGCTCGCCGCCGCGCGAGGAATCAAGAGAGACGATCCGGACGCCCGCGAAAGGCTCCGCGAGCTCATCCCGCCCGAGAAACGCCCCAGGGAGATCGACCGCCAGATGACGGCCCAGAAGCTCCTGAGGGCAGCGGAGAGCAAGCGGCAGCTCCAGGAGGTTCTGACGGACTTCTGGTTCAACCACTTCAACGTCTCCATGGAGAAGAGCCACACCCGCTGGCTCGCCCCATCCTATGAGCGGGACGCGATCCGTCCCCACGTCTTCGGCCGCTTCCGGGATCTTCTCGGCGCCACGGCCCGGCATCCGGCCATGCTCTTCTACCTCGACAACTGGATGAGCACGCGAGACGGATTGAGCCGAGGGGACCTTCTCTTGGCCGCCGCGGGTGAGGGATACCCACGCCTTCTGCGGCGGCTGGAGGCCCGAAAGGCCCTCGAAACGACGGAGGAGGCCGCGCGGAGCCGTCTGGGGCTCAACGAGAACTACGCCCGGGAGCTCCTGGAGCTTCACACCCTCGGGGCCGACTCCGGGTACAGCCAGCAGGACGTCCGGGAGGTGGCCCGGTGTTTCACCGGATGGTCCATGGGGCGTCCGCGCGGCGGCCCCTCACGACTCCGTGACGCCGAACCGGGGACCTTCGTCTTCCGCGCGGCCGCTCACGACGACGGACCCAAGGCGGTGATGGGCCTCGCGATCCCGGCGGGCGGAGGAATCCAGGACGGCGAGCGGATTCTCGACTTTCTGGCCCGGCACCCCTCGACCGCGCGCCATCTCGCCTTCAAGCTCGCCCAGAAGTTCATCTCGGACGCTCCCCCCGCCCCGCTCGTCGAACACCTCGCGTCGGTCTACCTCGAGACGGACGGGGATCTCTCTCGTGTCTACCGCGCGCTCTTCTCGTCCCCGGAGTTCTGGGCGGAAGAGGCGTGGCTCGCCAAGACCAAGACCCCCCTGGAGTTCACCGTATCCGCGATCCGCGCGACCGGCGCGGCCACGGACGGCGGCCCCCTTCTCACCAAGGAGCTCGTCCAGATGGGACAACCCCTCTATCGGTGTCAGCCCCCGACCGGCTACAAGGAAACCGCGGACGCCTGGATCACCCCCGGAGCTCTCGTGAGCCGGATGAACTTCGCCGTCTCTCTGGCATCGGGCCGACTCTACGGGACCGAGCTGCCCGCCCGGAGCCGAAATGAGGAACCTCCGGGCTCCCTCGAGTCCGAGGTGGACCGCCTTGCCCTCCAGATCCTCGGCCGTCCTCTTGCCCCCGCGACCAGGGCGATCGCGATCGAGAAGCTCGCCCGGAATCGAGCGCCGTCCCCTGGCGCTCCGGATGGTTCTTCAACCGAGACCATCATCGCCCTCATCCTCGGCTCGCCGGACTTCCAGAAGCAGTGAAAGGGCACGCCATGAATCGACGCGAACTCCTGCGTTCCTCAGGGATCGTGCTCGGAGGCTTCGGCCTCGTGCCCGCCATCGCCCGCGCCGCGCTGAGCTCCCCCGCTTCCTCGAGGAGGAAGACCCTCGTCATCGTCTTTCAGAGGGGTGCGGCGGATCCCCTCTCCATCCTGCCGCCTCACGGCGAGCCTCTCTACTACTCCTCGCGGCCCGCGATCGCGATCCCGGCCCCCGGAAAGGGAGACGGGGCCGCCCTCTCTCTCGATTCGACCTTCGGGCTGCACCCCGCCCTGTCCGCCCTGAAGCCCCTGTGGGACCGAAAGGCTCTGGGTGCCGTCATCTCGACGGGTTCGGCCGACCCCACGCGGTCTCACTTCGATGCGCAGGACTACATGGAAACGGGCACGCCAGGCCGCAAGTCCACCGAGGATGGATGGCTCAACCGGACGTTGAGAGCCCTGCCGCGAGAGGGCCGGTCGCCGTGGCGCGCCGTGAGCTTGTCGGATTCCACCCCTCGCTCCCTCACAGGCCGTGAGCCGAGCGTGTCTCTGCCCCGGATCTCGACCTTCCGGCTCTCCGGGGCGCAGGGGACGGACGGGACCTTCGAGTCGATGTATCTGTCGGCTGCCGGGACCGCCCTCGGGCCCGCCGCAAGCGAGACTGTCGACGCCCTGGCGCTCCTTCGAAAAGAGAACGTGCTCGCAATCGGTCCGGAGAACGGCGCGGCCTACCCGTCCTCCGAGCTCGGCCAGCGGATGAGGCAGATCGCCCAGCTCGTGAAGTCCGGCATCGGGGTCACGGTCGCGGCCACGGACTGTGGCGGCTGGGACACCCACCTGGGACAGGGCTCTTCCCGGGGACAGCTTGCAAACCGGCTCGAGGACCTGGGCAACTCGCTTGCGGCTTTCGCCACTGATCTCGGCGAACGGCTCGCCGACGTCGCGACCGTCGTGATGACGGAGTTCGGCCGCACGGTCCGGGAGAACGGCACGCGAGGCACCGACCACGGCCACGGCAGCGTGATGCTCGTCCTCGGAGGTCCCGTCAAGGGAAGAGAGGTCCGCGGGACCTTCCGTGGCTTGCACCCGGCGAACCTCTACGAGGGCCGCGACCTCCCCGTCACGACCGACTTCCGTCAGGTGCTCTCCGAGATCCTCGAGGCCCACCTCGGAATCCGCGACACGACGGAGATCTTCCCGGGCTACATCCGCTCCGGGACCTCCCGCACGGGAATCGTCTGATCGCCGTCGCGCCGCCCGGGGCGCCGGGGGCGAACTCGAAGGGAGCGAACGACGAACCAGCCGCCCCCAAAGCCGCCAGGGAGCCCGTCCGGGGGCACGGACTAGCCGCCTGGGCCCGGAGACCCGGGCGGCCCGTCACTTCTTCTTCGGTCTCTGGACGCGTCCGATCGTGAGCGAGGACCCGGGAATGGACTCGATGAAGCCCGAACCGAAGGCCAGGGACGGTGTCCAGACTCCCGGTCCGATCTCGTCAGCAAGCACACGCCGGGCACAGGCCACGGCGGTCTCCGCCGTGAGGGTGTAGCCCTCCAGGGTTTCGAGTGAGCCCTCGACGCTGGTCCCGTCCGGGGCCGTGACCCTGCCCCAGAGGAGCGAGCGGTGCTTTTCGCGCTCCGTCTCGGCCGGTCCGTCCACGAACCTCCCGATCTGGCTCTTGATGAGGTTCTGAACGAGATCGACCTTCAAGACCGGGGAAAGCCACCCGGCTGCCTTGGTGCCGAGGACCCAGGACTGGGGGACCGCCATGAAAATGGTGATGTTCGGGATGCCGGTCGACCGGTAGGCGGTCGACAGGTCGCCCCAGGCGATGGACATGACGGTCCGTTTCTTGTCGGGGAACTGGACCTCCTTCACCTCGTGGGCATGGGGCACCTCGACGAGGGTCCCGTTCCTGCGGACGTAGCCAGCACCCTTTGCGGCCCCCTCGAGCATGGTCTTCAGCGTCCCGCCCGAGGCAGAGAAGCCCTTGAGGGCGAGCTCGAGGGTATCGGCCGCGGGCAGGGCCTCTTTCAGCGATTTCGCCAGGCAGTCCGAGGGAACGACGTCGAACCCGACGCCCGGCAGAACCGTGACTCCCAAGGCGAGGGCCTCGGGTTCGCGGGCGAAGAGCGCCTCGTAGACGGCGACCTCACCGGTGATGTCGAGGTAGTGGGTCTTGCTCCTCAGGCAGGCTTCCATCGCCGGCTGGCTCGTCTTCGAGAAGGGGCCGGCGGCCAGGAGGAGGACCTTGAACGGCTCGAGGTTCTCCGCGATTTCCTTCGGATCGTCGAGGTTGAAGACGCGCCAGAGAAGTCCCGTCTCCTCGGCGAGAGGCCGAATCGCATCGACACGCCGTCCCGCAAGGACGAGGGGCACCTTCTCACGCCGGGCCACTGCCGTGATCAAGCGCCCCGTGTAGCCGTTTGCCCCGTAGAGGAGAACTCCCTTTTTCTGGAAGGCCATTGGATCACCTCCGCCCGCAGAACTTCCGCGCTGCCGGTTCTTGCGAAAGTGTGCGGAACATGTGCTATATCACGCAACATGAATTCTAAGATTCTCGGAGCCCTGATCGGATTTGGTGTCCTGTTCGCCCCGAGGGCGGCGGCCGAGTCCAAGCCCCCCATCGTGGAGTTCAAGACGAGCCACGGGACCTTCCGCGCCGAGCTCTACCCGGACAAGGCCCCCATCACCGTCAAGAACTTCCTGAAGTACGTCGAGGACAAATTCTTCGACGGAGTCATCTTCCACCGGGTCATCCCCAACTTCATGATCCAGGGTGGCGGATACGACAAGGCGATGCAGAAGAAGCCGACCCGCGACCCGATCAAGAACGAGGCCGCGAACGGGCTGAAGAACCTCGATGGGACCCTCGCCATGGCCCGCACCCGCGACCCAAATAGCGCGGCGGCCCAGTTCTTCATCAACGTCAAGGACAACACGGCTCTCGACTACCGCGACGATTCCGTGATGGGAATCGGCTACTGCGTCTTCGGAAAGGTCACGACCGGGCTCGAGGTCGTCAAGAAGATCTCGACCGTCCCGACGGGAATGACCGCGGGGATGAATGACGTGCCCGTCGAGCCCGTCATCATCGAGTCCGCCCGCCTCGTGAAGTAAGCCCGGGTCGGCGCCGGCGCCCTCGGGCCACCCTGACGAGTCCCTGCCCGCGGACCGGGCAGGGACTCGGGAGCCCCGAAAGTGCCGCCCGGCCACGGGATCAAGGCAGGATCCGGAGCGAAGAGTCCGGCCTGAGGGGTTCTCTTCCCTGAAAGGCCCATGGCATGTGCCGCGGAGTAAACTCTCTCGCTCCGGAGGCTCCATGCGTCACGTCCTGTCCATCCTTCTCGCCTTTCCGCTCGCCTTCACCTCGCCGGCAGGAGCCAGCGACGAGCCCATCCGGGAGGACGATTACCTGATCCCGGCGATCGTTCAGGGGAGCGGGCAGAACTCGGCCCAATACACCTCCGACGTCACGATCGCCAACCCCGGCCCCTCAGAAATGACGCTGGAGTTCTACCTGAATGGGCCCGTCTTCGAGATCAAGGTCCCGGCCCGGTCCTCGAGGAGCCTCGGCTCCGCCGAGATCCTGACGCTCGCGGGCGTGCCCGACGGGACCTACCCCACGCGCGTGAGGGTCAAGTCCCCGGCCGGCGCTGTCGCGGCCATGACGCTCTTCGTCCAGAACACCCTCGCGGCAGGCGGGACGTACGGTCTCAGCTTCCCTGTCGAGAGACTCTCGGATTCCGTCCTGGAGGAGGGAGACACGGGGATGTACTTCTCCGGGTCGATCGATGACTCCGAGAGGCTCAACATCGGCCTTTTCGCCCCATTCGGTCCGGCCGCGGCGACCGTGGAGACCTACGACGCCTTCGGACTCTGGCTCGGAGCCAGGAGCGTGACCCTCGCCCCGCGCGAGCGCGTTCAGCTCACCGATGTCCTCAAGGGCCGGCCCACGGGTTGCCGGGTCTTCGTCAAGCCCGTCGAAGGGAGCATCTTCACGTACGGCACGAGCGTCTCCAACTCGCAGACGAACGACCCGTACCGCGTGCCCGCTCTCCTCACCTCCTGGGTCAGCGACACGTGGACGATTCCGGCCGTCGCCGCGGCTCCGGGCAGGGCCGGAGCGTATTTCACGAGCGATGTCTTTCTCGCGACTCTTCCCGGTACCCACGACTACGAGCCCCCGGTCACCCTGACCTATCGTCCCCGGGACGGCTCCGCCCCCCTGACCCGGACGACACAGATGCTGATGGGCTCGACGCGCATCCTCTTCGACGTGGTGACGGAATTCTTCCCGAACCAGGTGCCAGGAGCCGGGGTCCTCGAGATCTCCTCCCCGTGGAAGTTCCTCGCCTTCAGCGTCACGCGGTCGACGCCGGCAACAGGGCCCTCTTCTCAGGACCAGCCCGCCGTGAGACCGGGCGGAGAGTTGACGGGGCCCGCGGTCCTCCCCGGACTCTCGGAAAACGAGGGCTTCCGGTCCAACGTCCTCGTCTCCAACACCGGCGACGAGGTTCGCCTCTCCCTGACTCTTCTGACCCCCGAGGGTCCGATGCGTCCGGTCGAGGTGACGCTGGCGAAGGGAGAGATCCGTCAGTTCGACTCGGTCATCCGGCTCTTTTCCCCGAACGACATTCCGGCGGCCTCTCTTCTCATCGAGCCGGGAGCCGGGGCCAAGCTCACGGTGTCCTCGGCCCGGATCGACAACCAAACGAACGACCCGGCCGGGATCCAGGCGGTCAAGCTGCCTCGCTGAAAGCGCCCTTACTGGGTCGCTTTCTTCACTCCCTCCTTGACCTCGCGGTGGATTCCTTTCGCGGTCTCTTTCGCCGCCTCGCCGACCTTCTTGGCCCGGTCCTCGATTTCCCCCGTCTTCTGCGCCGCGCTCTCCTGCGCCTCGCGGAGCTTCTTCTTGGCTCCCTCCGCGGCGTCATCGATCTCGCGGGCCACGTCGGAGACTTTGTCATCGGCCGCCCGGCCAGCCCGCTCCAGCGGTCCGGCGCCCTTTCTCGAACAGCCAGCCAGTACGAGGCCCAGGCCCGTCACGAACACGAGAACGCGTGGCGATTTCATGCCGGCAACCCTCCTTTTGCTTCGACGGGCGCTCCCCGTCCCTTCCTTTCCAGGTCGAGTTCGAGAAGGTACGCGGCCCTGAGGAAATAGCTGAAGCTGTGCAGGGCAGCCACCTCGACACCCACGGTCCCGTCGAGAAACCCGAGCCGCAAAAGATAGCATTTGAGGAACTCCAGAGCCGGGCGGACCATCAACCGGCCGAAGCCGGCCCTTTCTCCCCTCTCGTACCGGTCGAGAGCCGCCAGGCGGGCGTAGATGGCGGCCTTTCTGACGACATCCGAGACGTTCCTGTAGGGGTGATGGACGAGCGGGTGTGAAAGCCGCCCCACGGCTCCCTCGACGGTCAGGACTTCATGGACTCGCCCCCCCTCGCACCGAAACCCGGCCGAGCGCCGGGCCAGCCGGAGCTTGTAATCGGGAACCCAGACTCCGTGGCGAACGGGGCGCCCATTCAGGTAGGAGAGGCGCGGAAGAAGGAAGCCGGACTCCGCGGCTCCGGAATGCAGAATCCGCTCGATCTCTGCGGCGAGCTCGGGAGACACCCTCTCATCGGCATCGAGAAAGAGAACCCAGTCGTTGGCGGCGAGGGAGAGAGCCGCGTTCCGCGTCTCGGCGTAGCCCTGCCACGAGACCTGCTCGACGCGGGCCCCCCTCTCCCGGGCGAGCTCCCGGGTTCCGTCGGAGGAGCCGGTGTCGACGACGACCGTCTCGCTCGCGAACGCGACCGACCTGAGGGCACCAACCAGCCGGTCCTCCTCGTCCTTCACCATGAGAAGCGCCGTCAGCTTCATCGACCGCCCTCGATTATCCTCATCTGCGATGAAAATCCTGGCTCTCGATTTCGGGGAGGACTGGCGGGGAGGCCAGAGACAGACTTTCCTGGTGTCGAAGGAGCTTCACGACAGACGCGTCGACATCTGTCTCGGGGCCTTTCGGGACTCGGCACTTCTGGAACGGGCCTGTTCCGTGCCTGGCTTGAGGGTCTTTCCCATCCGGTCCGGATCGGAGACGGCCCCCGGCGTCATCCTGGACACGGCCGCCCTGGTGAGGAAGATCAGGCCGGATGTCGTGTGGTCCAATGACTCCACGAGCCACGGCGCCTGTGTGTGGGGACGCTCGCACCAGCACGCGGCTCTCACCGTCCACCGTCGCGTGATCTTCCCGCCACGGCAGAACCTCCTCTCGAGGTTGAAGTACAACGCCGTGCGCCGGTTCCTGGCCGTCTCCCACAACGCCGCCGCCGTTCTGATCGAGAGCGGAATCCCGGAAGGGAAGATCCGCGTGGTCCCGGACGGGCTCCCTCCCGAGTCCTACGTTGACGTCCCCCCGGCGCTCTCCCCGCCTTACCGTCTCGTTCACGTGGGAGCGTTCGATGGCCGCAAGGGCCAGGCTCTCGCCGTCGAGATCCTCGCGGCACTGGCGGGACGGGGAAAGGACGTGGTTCTGACGCTCCTCGGCGAGGGGGCGGAGCGTCCGGCGATCGAAGACCTCGCCCGGAGACTGGGCGTCGCCTCTCGCTGCACATTCCGGGGCCTCGTTCCCGACGTTCCGAGAGAGCTGTCACAGGCCCACCTTCTCCTCCTCCCCTCCGATAGCGAGGGGGCCGCCACGATTCTGACCGAGGCGATGGCAGCGGGATGTCCCGTCATCGCGCACGATGTCGGAGGTGTCCGGGAAACCGTGTGCGACGGGCGCTCGGGCCGTCTCGTCGCGGGTCTGCGGCTGCCGGACTGGGAAGAGGCCGTCGGTTCGCTCCTCGACTCTTCGGGGGAGAGAGAGAGCCTGATCGAGGCCGGGCGCCAGACCGCCTCCTCCCGGACGATCGCCAACACCGCGGACATCCTGCTCCACGAGTTCCGGCAGCTCTCGGGCAGCCACACGGAGCCGCTATGAAGATCCTCCTCAGAGCCACGAACTGGGTCGGGGACGTGGTGATGTCGGTCCCCGCCCTGGCGAGCCTGCGCGCATCCTTCCCCGAGGCGCACATCTCTGTCCTGTGCAGGCCGTGGGTGGCGGATCTCTACCGGCTTCGACCCGAGGCCGACGAGGTGATCGTCGAGAAGCCGGCAGCCGAGCACGCGGGGATCTCTGGCAAGAACGCCCTGGCAGCCGAGCTTCGCTCCCACGGGTTCGACCGGGCCGTCATCCTGCCCGTCAGCTTCAACGCCGCCTATACCATCTTCAAGGCTGGCGTTCCCGAGCGGATTGGCTACCGGTCCGAGTTCCGGAGCCCCCTTCTGACCCTCGCCCTCCGAAAGCCGGGTCCCTCTTCGGGGCACGAGATCTTCCGGCATTTGAGACTCGCGGCGGCCGCCGGGGCGGCCCCTCTGGACCCGCCAGATATCAGCTGGGAGGTCGGAAGGCCCCTGCGAGAGGCCGCCAGCAAGATCCTGCGGCAGGCTGGCTGGGACGGCGCCCCGTTCCTGGCCGCCCACGCTGCTTCCTTCGCTCACGAAGCGAAACGGTGGCCGGCAGCCTCGTTCCGCGAGGTCTTCGAACGGGCCGGAAGCGAGCTCGGCCTCACCACCGTGGTCCTTCTGGGAAGCGCCAAGGAAACGCCTCTCAATTCCGAGCTCCAGGGCGCGGCGACGGCGGTTCGCGTGCTCGATGTCTCGGGAAAGACGTCCCTGCCGGAGGTTCTCGGAATCCTGGCCCTGGCTCGCGGATTCGTCGGCAACGACTCGGGTCTCGCTCACCTGGCGGCGGCCGCCGGCACGCCCACGGTCGTGATCTTCGGACCGACGAACCCCGATGCGACGCGCCCCTTTGACGGTCCACGAAAAGACGGCCGTCCCGCCCGTGTATCGATCGTCAGAAAACGCGTTCTCTGCGCCCCGTGCCGCTTCAAGCGCTGCCCCATCGACCACGCCTGCATGACGCGGATCCTGCCGGATGACGTCCTCTTTTCTCTCCGCGATCTCCTGGCTCGAGAGGAGCCGGCCGAAGGCACAGCGTAGGCCGAATCTACGAGGTTTCCGCCGCAAAGACCGCCGCGTCGAGCAGGCGGCAGAGCATGTGGATGACCACGAGGTGGACTTCCTGGATGTGAGCGGTCTCGGTGGAGGGGACGACGATTGAAGAGTCCCACCCGGCGCCGAATTCAGCGCCGCTCTCTCCCGTGAGAAAGATTGTCTTCATCCCCTTCTCCCGCGCCGCCGCGAGACCCTTCCTCACATTGGGGCTCTTCCCCGAGGTCGAGAGCCCGATGGCCACGTCCCCCGGCCGTCCCAGCCCCTCGATCTGGCGCGAGAAGATGACGGAGAAGTCGTAGTCGTTGGCGCAGGCCGTGATCGTCGCCGGATCGGCCGTGAGGGCCACGGCCGGCAGCGAGCGCCGGTCGTCCTTGTAGCGCACCAGGAGCTCGGCCGCCAGGTGCTGGGCCTGCATCGAGCTCCCGCCGTTGCCGAACGTCAGGACCTTGTGCCCCGAGAGAATTGCCTCGTTCAAAAGCCGCGAGGCCTCCTCGACCGCTTCACCGAGCGCGGTCTTCGATCGTGTCAGGACCGCGATCAACTCCCCGGCATGCTCGATCAGGAGCTCGTTCGGAGTCACGTCTCGACCTCCTTCATCCGGCCGACCATGGACGTCGTCGACCGGCCCTCGACCAGCGGAACGAGGGCGACGCGCCCTCCGTAGGACTTCACGAAGGTGCTCCCGACCACCGTGTCTTCCGTGTAGTCGCCGCCCTTCACCAGAACATCCGGCCGGACGGCCTCGATCAGCCTCTCGGGTGTGTCTTCCTCGAAGATCGTGACGAAGTCGACGGCGTCGAGCCCTCCGAGGACCTGAGCGCGGTCGCCCTCGGCCAGGATGGGGCGGGAGTCTCCCTTCAGTCTCTTGACCGAGGCGTCGCTGTTGAGCCCGACGATCAGGATGTCGCCGAGCTTCCGGGCCTCGGTCAGGAGCTTCACGTGTCCCGGGTGCAGAAGGTCGAAGCACCCATTCGTGAAGACGACCCGTTTGTGGGCCTTCTTCAGCGTCGCCACGACGGCCCCGAGGTGGGACCAGTCGAGGCGCTTGTCGTCGGGCGAGTTCCCGGTCGTCTCGAGAAGGTCGGCCCAGTGAACCGCGGCCGTTCCGACCTTCGCCACGGCCGCCCCCGCGGCGCGGTTGGCCACGGCTGCCGCCTCTGTCAGGGGCAACCCCGCCCCCAGGGCGAGGCCGAGCATCGCCAGAACCGTGTCTCCCGCGCCCGTCACGTCGAAGACCTCCCGAGCCCGTGCCGCGACGTGGACGGGGTCCCGGTCCGCCTCGAGAAGGAGCATCCCCTCCTCGGACAGCTTGACGAGGAGGGCATCGAGCGCGAGCTCTCGCCGCAGACGCTCTCCGAGGCGGTGGACGGAGCCCCGGTCCCGGATGGTCTCTCCCGTCACCGTCTCGAGCTCCTTGCGGTTCGGAGTCACGACGGAGGCTGTCCGGTACCGGCCATAGTCCGTCCCCTTCGGGTCGACGAGGGACCGGACCCCGCGCCGCCGGGTCTCGGCGAGCAGGATCGACATGAGCCTGGGGCTGAGGGTTCCCTTGGCGTAGTCCGAGAAGAGGAAGACGTCCGCTCGCTCGCATGCCGCCATGGCGGCGTCGAGGAGCTCGGCCTCGGCCGAGGGGGAAAGGCCGGCCGGGAGCTCCTGGTCGACCCTGAGGAGCTGGCGCCCGTCGGACACCATCCGCCGCTTGACGGGCGTCGTCCGTGACGCGTCCACGGCCACATGACCCGTGCTTGCCGGAAGCGACAGGAGCCTGCGCCCCAGCCACTCCCCTTCCTCCTCCGGGCCGACAGCCCCGAGCGGGATGACGCGGGCTCCGAGCGCGGCGAGGTTCTCGACGACGTTCCCGGCGCCTCCCGCCCTCCGGGACATCGACGAGAGAGAGAGGAGCGGAATCGGGGCCTCGGGCGCGATGCGCGAGACGGCCCCGATCCAGGTCTCGTCGAGCATGAAGTCACCCAGGACCGCGACCGTGACCTGAGGCGCGGCAGCCGCCAGGGCCGCCAGCTCCCGCGGGGTCATTCGTCAGACTCCAGGCCGAGCACGAGGGCCTGCGCGACGAGGGGAATCATCAGCTCGTGATGTCCCGTGATGGCAAACGACTCTCCCCCCGCCATCACGGGCCTCTTCAAGACGTTCTCCTGCGGCCGGTAATGCCGGATCATGTCGAAGTCGGCCGTGACGAAGTTCCGGACGTCGTGCCCGAGATTCCGCGCCATCGAGAGGGCCTTCAGGAAGACCTCGGGCATCAGGACGCTGGATCCGGCGTTGATGAAGACCCCGCCGTCCCCCAGACGGGCGACCTGATCGCGAAGCGTGAGGAAGTCGCGGTGGGAGAGCTCTCCGACGAGGGCGCCATCCATGCCCGGATGCTGGACGAGCGTGTCCGTCCCGATTGCGGCATGGACGGTGATGGGAATGCCCGCCTCCACCGCCGCGGCAAACAGCGAGAGATGCCGGTTGGGAAACGAGCTCCGGGCGATGTAGGCCCCGAGTGAGCGGCCATATCCCCAGCCCTCGTCGCGCCCCATGCGGAGAGCCTCGAAGATCCCGATTCCGGTCTCGCGGCTCATGCCGAACTCGCCATCCAGGAGGACCGAGCCGACATCCTCGGACGTCTGACCGTGAAACGCCGTCTCGAAATCGTGGATGCCGCTCGCGCCATTCGTGGCCAGGGCGGTCAGGAAGCCGCGCCGGATCAGGTCGATCAAGATGGGGGAAAGACCCGTTTTCACCACGTGCGCGCCGAAGGCGAAGATGACGGGGCGCCCCTTCCGTCTCGCGATCTGGATCGCCCGCACGACCTTCTTGAGCGAGGCCGCCGCCAGGATCCGGGGCAACCCTTCCCAGAAGGCACGGAACTCGCCCGACTCCGAGGCGGGACTTCCGAAGTCCGCGGCCTTCACCTTGAAGGTCCTGGTGGCGATGGGATACGTCGTGACGTCCCTGTGGGGAAGGAGGGACGCCGGCTCTTCGGGATCTTCGTTCATAGGGCTCTCAGCGCGGGCTCTTTTCGACCTCTCGGGCAAGGACTGCAAGTCCTTCCGCCAGGGTCGAGGCGAGTATGCACTCAGGGGCCCGTTCGCGCACGGTCCGGCGGTGCTCCCGGCCGTGACCCGTCAAGACATGGATCTGCGCCATGCCGAGAGCCGCGCCCGCCCCGATGTCGTCCCACTTGTCGCCGGCGACGGCGCAGCGGGAGGGAGTGAATCCATGGCGGGCGAGCACGTCCTCGTGGAGGGCCGTCCCCGGTTTTCGGCACCGGCACTCGATTGCGTATTCGGGGACGATCCCGCCCGGGTAGTGCGGGCAGATCAGGAACTCGGCGATCGGGATCCCCGATCGAAGAAGGCGCCTTGCGACCTCGGCGTTCACGGCCCTCACCTCGGGCCACCCGAGCTTGCCGCGCGCGATTCCGGACTGGTTGGTGACGACGAAGAGCCGGGTCCCCGAGAGAACGAAGGGCCGAAGGGCCCGAGCCGCGCCTCGGGTGAGGCGGACCCCGCGAGGGTCTCGAAGAAAGTCCTTCTCGACGATCAGCGTGCCGTCTCGATCCAGGAAGAGCGCGTCGAGAAGCGGCTTCACTTCCGGGGGGACAAGTTGAGGACCTTCTGGATGGAGTCCGTCAAGCTCTTTTCCGAGTGCTTTCCCTCGAGGCGCAGGGCGAGCACCCCATTCCTGTCATAGAGAAGGGTGTAGGGCAGGGAGCCATCCCACTTCTTGTCGACGGCGTCTATGAAGAGCTGCGGATCGTGTGTCTTGGCCAGATACGAGACGAACGGGACCTTGAGGTCCTTGAGGAACTTCGGCACATCCGAGGAGGCGGTCCGTTTCGTGTCGACGGAGATCAGGATGACGGCGAGATCCCGGCTTCTGAACTTGCGAGCGGCCGCGATGAGGTCTGGCATCTCCTCCCGGCACGGAAGGCACCAGGTCGCCCAGAAGTTCGCGAGGACCACTCTCCCTTTTCGGGGGGCGACGATCCGGGCCTGGTAGTGATCCGGGGTCAGGAGCTTGACGGGCTCGGCAGAAGCCTGCCGGGCTGGCGGTAGGAGCGTACCTTCCGCCAGCACCCCTGCAAGCGCGAGGGCCGTGGCCCATCGTCCCCGGCCGGGTCCCTTGCGAATCGGCAGGTCAGGGCTGGACACGCTTGATCGTGCACCCGAAGGCCTTCGTTTCGGCCTTCGGCACGGATTTGCCGGCGAGGATGGCATCGAGGGTCCGCTTGAGGTCCGGCTGCGTCACTTGCTCGGGCTCATCGTAGGACTCATCGATGCGGCCGTGATAGATGACGTTCCCTCTCGGCTCGACCACGAAGACCTCGGGGGTTCTCTTCGCCCCGTAGGCGTCGGCAACCTTGTTGCCCTCGTCCTTCACGACGGGGAACGGCCACTCGTTTTTCTTGGCATGCTCGGCGACTTCCGAGGCGGGCTCCGTCTTGTTGCTGTTGATCCCGACGAAGGCAACGCCCTTGGCCGCGTAGTCCTTCGCCATGTCCTTCAGGCGGGTGTTGTAACCGTTCGAGTAGGGACAGCGGGTTGCCACGAAGACGACGACGACCGCCTTGTTGGCGGAGACGAGGTCCTTCAGCTTGACCGTCGACGAGCTCCCGGCGACCGGCAGGTCGAAATCGGGCGCACCGGTCCCCGGCTTCTGCGCCTGAAGCGGCGAAGCGGCCAGGAGACCGAGGACCGTGAGGACCGCGAACGAACGAAGAAACGTTTTCATCGAGTGACCTCCATCAGGCGCGGGAATCGAGCTTCCTCCATGCCGTACGCCTCTTTCACATCCATTTCGAGAACGACGGCACCGCGGATTGCGACGCGGAGCCGCCCGGGGACGGTCTTTCCGGCCACCTCCAGAGGCACCGCGTGCCGGCTCGCCGCGGCCTGGATCGCGTCGCGATTCGACCCGGGATAGCTGATCACGACGCGGCCAGAAGACTCCGAGAAGAGAAAGGAAGTAGGGGAAAGAGCCGTTAAGAACTCGAGGTCCGCCCCGAGCCGCGCAGGTCCGAAACCGCACTCCGAAAGAGCGATCGCAAGACCGCCCTCCGCGGCGTCGTGCGCCGAGGAGAGGAGACTCTTGTCCGCGAGCTCCACGAGAAGGTCGACCACGTTTCTGATTCGCTCGAGATCGAGGCGAGGGCACGGGCCAGCCTCGACTCCCGCGACGGTCGCCAGATACTCGCTTGCGCCGAGCTCGTCCGCCGTCTCGCCCAGAACGGCGATCTCGTCTCCGGCATGCTGGAAGGCGGACGGCACGGCCTTCGTCACGTCCTCGAGGAGTCCGACCATCCCGATCGTCGGGGTCGGCAGGATGGAACGCCCGTCGGTCTCGTTGTAGAGCGACACGTTCCCGGAGATCACGGGTGTCTCCAGGGCACGGCAGGCTCGGCTGATGCCGGCGATGGCGGCGGCGAACTGCCCCATGATCTCAGGCCTCTCGGGGTTGCCGAAGTTCAGGCAGTCGGTGATCGCCAGGGGCCGGGCCCCGGTGCACGCGATGTTCAACGCCGCCTCGGCGACCGCGAGAGCAGCTCCACGCTCTGGGTGGGCGGCCACGAACCGCGGGTTCACATCGGCCGTCATCGCGAGGCCGCGGTTCGTTCCCTTCACCCGGATCACCGCGGCATCGTGGCCCGGTCCGAGCACCGTGTTCGTCTGCACGCTCCAGTCGTACTGGCGAAAGATCCAGCGCTTGCCACAGAGATTCGGCGATTGCAGGAGGGTCCGGAGGGCCTCGTCGACGGAAACCGAGGGCACCAGGACGACCGGAGTCTCCTGGGGTTCGGGGAAGACCACGGGGCGCCGGTAAACCGGAGCGTCCTCGACGAGCGGGGCGATGGGCAGGTTGGCCACCGTCTCCCCGTGGAAGTGGAGCTCCATCCGGGGCTCGCCGATCACTTCTCCGATGGTGGCGACGTCGACCCCCCACTTCTCGAAGACCGCGATCACTTCCGCCTCGCGGCCCTTGTGGACGACGAGGACCATCCGTTCCTGGGACTCCGAGAGCATGAACTCGTAGGGCGTCATCCCCTCTTCACGGGCCGGGACCTTCGTCAGGTCGAGTTTCATCCCGACCCCGCCGCGCGAGCACATCTCGAACGTCGACGACGTGAGGCCGGCCGCGCCCATGTCTTGGATGGCAACGACGGCGTCTCCTTCCAGGACCTCGAGAACCGCCTCGAGGAGGAGCTTCTCGGCGAAGGGGTCGCCCACCTGGACGGTCGGACGCCGCTTCGACTTCTCGTCATCGAAGACGTCGGAGGCCATCGACGCGCCGTGGATGCCGTCCCGCCCAGTCTTGGACCCCGCGTAGAGAACGGGATTCCCCACCCCCGACGCCTTGGCGCGGAAGATCCTGTCGTGGCGGACGAGGCCGACCGCCATCACGTTGACAAGGATGTTCTTGTTGTAGGCGGGGTGAAAGAGCGTCATCCCGCCGACAGTCGGGATCCCGACGCAGTTCCCGTAGCCCCCCACTCCACGGACGACACCGTCGATGAGGGAGTGCATGCGCGGCGCATCGGGGTCGCCGAAAAAGAGCGGGTCGAGAAGCGCGACCGGACGCGCTCCCATCGTGAAGACGTCACGCAGGATCCCACCAACCCCGGTCGCCGCTCCTTGATAGGGCTCGATGAACGAGGGGTGGTTGTGCGACTCCATCTTGAAGACGACGGCCCAGCCGTCCCCGATGTCCACCGCCCCGGCGTTCTCTCCGGGGCCCTGGAGCACCCGCGGCCCCTTCGTGGGGAACTCCTTGAGGTAGACGCGCGACGACTTGTACGAGCAGTGCTCGCTCCACAGGGCCGAGAAAATCCCGAGCTCCACCAGGTTCGGCTCCCGGCCCAGGACGCTCTTGATCCGCTCGAACTCCTCGGGAGTGATCTTGTGTTCGCGGAGAAGGGCGGGAGTGATCGGGACGTCCACCTTTGTCATGGCGGCAGAAGTGTAATTCGATTCCCTCTCCCGCCCGCGCGCGGCCGGGCTGGACCTAGTTCAGGGAAAAGAAATCGAAGAAAAAGAGGACGGCCGCCCGCTCCTTGGAGATCCCTCTCGCGGAGCCGACGATCGAACCCTCCTTTCGGATGTCACCGGAGGACTCGATGCGGCCGACGATGGATCCGTTCTTGCGAACGTCGCCGTTCTTTTCGACCCGTCCGACGATCGACCCGCCCTTGCGGATGTCGCCATTCGACTCGATCTGGCCCTCGATCGACCCGCCGACTCGAATGTCGCCGCCCTTCTCGAAACGGCCAACGATCGAGCCGTTGATCCTCACGTCTCCGTTCGATTCGACCTTGCCGACGATGGAACCGCCGAGCCGGATGTCCTGGCTGACGGCGGGAAGGGCCAGGACTGTGAAGAGAAAAAGCAGCGGAATGAACCGGGAGAATTTCATGGTTCCTCCTTGCCCGAGGCGAGGGACTCGCGGATGGCCTCCGCGAACGCCTCGATGTCGTCTCTCGTGTGGTCCCAGGTCACCATCCAGCGAACGACCCACTCGAACTCGTCCCAGACGTAGAAGAAGAACTTCTCGCGCAGCGGCCTGATGAGGCGCTTGGGGACCTTCGCGAAGACGGCGTTGGACTGGATGGGGGCGATGATCTCGACCTCCGTCAGACCGCGGAGGAGTTCCGCGAGATGGAGAGCGAGGCCGTGCGTGTGGCGGGCGATCTCGAGCCAGAGTCCCGACTCGAGGTAGGTCGAGAACTGCGCGGCGAGGAAACGGTGCTTGCTGGCGAGCTGCAGTCCCTGCTTTCGGTGGAACTTGAAGTCCCGGGCGAGCTCGGGACGGAAGAAGACGACGGCCTCGGCTCCCAGCATCCCGTTCTTCGTCCCGCCCAGGGACAGGACGTCGCATCCGGCGCCAGAGGTCGTGTCCGCAAGGGAGCACTCGAGGAAGGCGGCGGCATTGGCGAGCCGCGCGCCGTCGATGTGGAAAAAGAGCCGGTTCTCGCGGCAGAACGCCGCGAGCTCGCGGAGCTCGGAGAGCGAGTAGACGGTTCCGAGCTCGGTGGGCTGGGTGACGGAGAGCGCCCGGGGCTGACTGTGGTGCTGGTCGCCCAGACGGGTCATGTGCCGGCGAATGCCGGCGAGATCGAGCTTCCCGTCCTTGGCGGGCGTCACGAAGAGCTTTGCGCCGAGCCACCGTTCGGGCGCGCCGCATTCGTCGACGTTGAGGTGCGAGGAGTCGGCGCAGATGACGCCCTCGTGGCTCTTGACGGCGGTGGCGAGGCCGAGAACGTTGGCGGCGGTGCCGTTGAAGACGAGGAAGGCCTCGGCGCCGGCTCCGAAGGCCCGCCGGATGGCGGCGTCGAACCGTTCGGTGAAGGGATCCTGCCCGTAGGAAGGGTAATGGCCCTCGTTGGCGTCCGCGATGGCCGCGAGGAAACGAGGATGGATGCCGGAGGAGTTGTCGCTGGCGAAAAACCTCACCGGGCTAGGTTAGCAGCCGCCGAGGCGTCCGGAAGGCGGAACGGGAACGGATTCTCAGCCCAGGGCGATGGCCGGGACGACGACCGCCCCGAGGATCAAGAGTCCGGTCAGCCCGAGAAGGAAGAGGGTTCCCGCGAGGTTCCAGGGGAAGTGATTGTCTGACGTCGTCGTGAGTTCGTTCATGGCCATCCCTGCGGAGCGAAGTTTCCCGGATCCGCGGCGTGCATTTCAATGGATCAAATGCATCAGGGCATGTGCGGGCGAGCCAGGGACTAGAATGGAGATGTCCTCCCGCGTTCGCCTGTTCGCCGATTCGATCCGGCCCTCTACCAACCCATCCGAACCCTCGCTGGAGGCCCACGATGCTGTTGACGGCGAAAGCTCCGGTTGGAACCCATCACAGACATCCCATCGACATCCTGCTTCTCCTCGGAATCCTGGTGCTGGCCGTTCTCTGCATCGTCATGGCCATGCCCCTCGCCGGAGACTCCCCGAGGCTGGCACCGGGAACCCTCTCCCTGTCAGGCGATCCGCGGACACCCGCGGAAGCATCGCGGGGAGGTTTGAGTCTCGAGGCGCTTCCCGGGCTCCTGGCGGCCTGCGGGGAGTTCGGGGAACCCTTCGTCGCGTCGATGTCCCCGGCCTCGGTTCCCGCCGGCGGGACATTCCGGGTCTCGTGGTGCGACCCCTCCTGGGTGTACCTCGACGGCGCCTATGCGGTCGACTCGTACCGCGTCTACTGGAACACGGCACCGACTGGAACGTTCCAGCTGTTTGGCGAGCTCGGCAAGACCTATGGCGCGGCGGATATCACCACAGACGCCTCGGACGCCGGCAAGACCTACTACTTCTTCGTCCGCTCGGTTGGCCGCACATTCAGCTTCGGAAACTGGATCCCTCAAAACAAGGACACGAACATCGTCTCGGTCCAGGTGACCTCCGGAGGGGGCGGGGGTGGCGGAACTGGCTCTTGCGGACAATTCGGGACGCCGTTCTGGTCAGCGATCTCACCCGACACGATCACGACCGCCGAGAAGGCCACGCTCACCTGGTGCAACCCCGCTTGGGCGTATCTCGACGGAGCCTTCGAAGTGAGCTACTACCAGCTGTACGCGGGCACGAGCCAGGCGGGACCGTTCAGTGCGTTCGGGAACCAGATCGGCGCTCAGTACACGGGGACGTACGTCAACTCGGCGGAACCCGGGACCTACTACATCCTGGTGCGGGCCGTGGGGCGCGAGTTCAGCCTGGGGACATGGACGAACACGAGCAAGGACTCATCGATCAGCATGCTGCGGGTCAATGCCGCCGGTGGCGGCGGCGGCGGCGGCGCGACCTGCACACCTGACACGTACTCCCTGTGCCTCTTCAACGGCCGCTTCAAGGTCCAGGCGGACTACAAGGACTACTCGAACACGCGCGGGCAGGCGAAAGCGGTCGCCTTCACATCGGACACGGGCTACTTCTGGATCTTCAGCGACAAGAACGTCGAGATCGTGGCGAAGATCGTCAGCTTCTGTGACCTCCCGAGCAAGAACTACGGCTTTTATGCCGGCGGGCTCACGGACATCGAGGTCACGCTCAAGGTCACGGACACGAAGAACAACATCTACAGGGAGTACAAGAACGAGCTCAATCAGCCCTTCACCCTGAAGCGGGACGGACCGTTCCCGTGTCCGTAGGAGGGTGACGGCGGAGCCGGCCAGCCTCGGCTCACACCCATCTGGGCTGAATGGCGACTCGCGCCGGTGCATCCTTGCAAATACGGGAGGCAGACTCCAATATTGCAAGGATGATCCAGCGGAGGATCCGTCCGGTTCTGGAGCAGAGGCTCGGGGAAGTCCCGGCGGTCGTGCTGACGGGACCGCGGCAGTCAGGAAAGACAACCCTGGCCCTCGGTCTGGCGGCGGAGAGAGAGGCCGTCTATCTCGACCTCGAGTCACCGAAGGACCGCGCGAAGCTGACAGACCCGGAACTCTACCTCTCCGGGCATCTCGGGAAGCTGGTGATCCTCGATGAGATTCACCGGAGTCCGGGCCTGTTTCCCGTTCTCAGAGGTCTGATCGACCGGGCCCGTCGAGAAGGATTGCGGAACGGTCTCTACCTTCTCCTGGGATCGGCCTCTCTCGAACTCCTCCGTCAGTCCGGCGAGACTCTGGCGGGGAGAGTCACCTATCTCGAGCTCGACCCGTTCGACGCGATCGAGGTTGGAGAGTCTCCCGATCATCTGGACCGCCTGTGGCTGCGAGGCGGGTTTCCGGAGAGCTACCTGGCATCGAGTGAACCGATGAGTTTTCGCTGGCGCCAGGATTTCATCCGGTCCTACCTGGAGAGGGACATTCTTCAGTTCGCTCCGCGGATCGCGGCGGAGACGCTTCGGCGCTTCTGGGTCCTCGTCGCCCACAATCAGGGAGGGCTTCTCAACGTCGCGCATTTCTCGCGAAACCTGGGTATCGATGTCAAGACGGCGGGATCGTATCTGGGCCTTCTCTCGGACCTCTTTCTCGTGCGGCGTCTCGTTCCGTGGCACGGGAGCATCCAGAAACGGCTCGTGAAGTCTCCGAAGACCTACGTACGCGATACCGGGATCGTGCACGCGCTCCTGGGGCTCGGTGGCAGGGAAGAACTCCTGGCGCATCCGGTGGCCGGGCCGAGCTGGGAGGGACTCGTCATCGAGTCGCTCCTGGCGGTCTCTCCGCCTGGTGTCGAAGGGTTCTTCTACCGCACGAGCGGTGGGGCGGAGATCGACTTGTTGCTCTCACTCCCCGGCGGGAGGCTCTGGGCGGTGGAGGTCAAGCGCAGCCTGTCGCCGCACCCGGCGAAGGGGTTCCACTCGGCGTGCGAAGACCTCCGGCCCGAGCGGCAATTCGTCGTCTATCCGGGCGATGACCGCTACCCTCTGGGCAGCGGCACGGAGGCGATCGCGCTGCCGCATCTTGCCCGCCTTCTCCAGGGCGCGCCCTCGTAGCCGCCCTGAGCTTCCATGGTCCCACCGATCCATCCGGTCACAGAAGCAGAAGACCGGGGCCTCTTTCGAGCGCCCCGGTCTTCAAACCAGACTGAGTGGGTTCGCGGCCCGGTCTAGGGCATCGGTTCCGCCTTGTCGAGGGTCGCGTCACCGGTCTTGTTGTCGATGACGGTCGAGTAGGCGGCGATGACGTCCGTGCCGCTGATCGAGTCGATGACGACCGAAAGGGAGCTCATGTCGCCTGGTTTGTCCTTGACGAGAGAGTCGATCGAAAGCTGGGCGAAGGGGCGCCCGGGGCGAAGCCCCAGCCCCTGGACCGCGACCTCGCGGCCCGAGGCGTCAAAGACGCGCACCGTCGCGCCGACCTCGCTGAGGTCGGCAAGCTGCTTTCTCGAATCCGCATAGAAGACCGCGACGTTCGACCGGTACTCGGCGCTCGAGCGGAGGCCAGGCAGGACGAGGGCCTTGGCGGATCCAGACGCGCCACTCGCGCCGTCCTGAACCCGGAAGCCCTGAACACTCAAACCGACCTTGCCGCTTTCCGACAGGTTGTACGTCTTGGCAAGGACCGCCAGGGGATGACCGTTCGGGTGATTCGAGTCCGCCGTCGCTCTGACATCGAGGAAGGCGTTGGAGAAGCTCCTGCGGTCCGTCTCGGACAGTCCGAGGAACTCCTTGACGAAGTCCTTCCAGACGAACATCTGCTGCGAGCGAAGGGTCCTGATCTCCTCGGCCTTCTTGCGGACGCCATCGGTCTCGTACGAGTACGTCAGAACCACATCCACTTCTTCGGACTCCGGGTTGAAGACGACGACATCACTGCGCCAGACGGTGTCGTTGGCGCCAGGAGCCCGGAGAACGCCCGGGAGACGGTACGTGGAAACGAGTTCTCCCGATGGCGGAGTGATCAGGACAGGATCGCGCGAAGACCGGTCGATGACGGTCGCATACGGGAGGACCGCCGCTTCCGCCGATGTGTCATTCGGCACCCGGACCTCCACCCTCGCCCGGTACGACGAGATCGGTCCATTCACGGCAGGATCGTGCCCCGCCCTCGTCAGGGTATTGACCAGGTTGACGGTTCCCCACGGATTGAAACGGGCCAGGATGGCCTCGTTGTACCCGATCTTGGTTCCATCCTCGCGATAGAAATCGATGAGGGCCTCGGGGTAGTTCCCCCTGAGGTTCGCGAGCGCGAGGTTCGAGTAGTTCTGCGTGTCGTCGGACATGCCGACGACGTGATAGACGACGGAGGTCGTACCGTCGGGGTTCGGAATCGAGAGACTCGCCGGGCCGGGCGTCCACTTGTTGCCGCCGCCCGGGCCGCCGCCGCCGGGACCGCCACCCGATCCCCCGCTGCCACCCGAACCGCCCGTGTCCCCGCCACCGGTCCCTCCCGAGCCGCCCGTCCCGCCGGACCCTCCAGTTCCGCCCGAACCGCCCGTGCCACCCGAGCCGCCCGTCCCACCCGAGCTTCCGGTGCTCCCGGAAGCGGTCTGTACGGGCATGATCGAGAGCGAGAGGCCGACGGTCCCCAGATTGCCGCGAGAGGCGTCGTAGGTTCGACCCGTGATCACGGGAACCTGCTTGGCGCCGGATTCGCCCTTGACGAGGATCGCCCCGGACTTCCGGTCATCCAGCTTGAAGTTGAAGGGAGACGAGCCGAGGATGTTGGCGAACCTTGCCGAGAACCTCGGGTTGACAGTGATCGCCTTCCAGTTGAACTTCGAGTCCTCGAGATCTGGAATCGCCTGGTTGTTGTCCGTGAACGCCAGCCAGAGATTCAGCGGCTCCGTTCCCGGGTTGAAGATCGCGACGTCCGACATCCAGAGCGCGTCGTTCTGCCCCGCCGCGAAAACGACACCCGGGATCATCCACGCTCCGGGAAGCGGAGGAGCCGTGACGGCAAAGGCGTTCGTGTAGAGCGTCTGGCTCTGCGGCGAGATCGTGTCGCTATCCGTCACGACACACTTGATCGTGTACGTGCCTTCCTTCCGGATCTTGAAGGTCGCCGCCGGGTTCTGAATCCCGTCGATCGCCACATTGCCCGCGAGCGCTGCCGGCTCGACCGACCATGCGTACCGGTAGGGGGCCGTGCCTCCCGCGACGACGGCGCTGAAGGGAACGTCCGCCGTCTTGTTCGCCCCGGGGATCTGCACCCCCGCGAAGTAAGACGGCGAGATCGAGGCCGTCAGGGCCGGCGGCCCGGACACGTAGCCCGACATCGTCGCCGAGCCGCTGCCCGAGGCGGTCGAATAGCTGACGGTGATCGTCTTGTAGCCCGCGGCCGAATAGCTGAACGAGACGCCCTGGCCGCTGCCGGTGGCCGGCGTGGCCCCGGAGAACGTCCAGTTGATCGTTCCCTGGACTTCCACGCCATCCCGGAAGATCCGGGCCACGAGGTTGTCGTTACGCGCAGCCTGGAAGGTCGTGCCCGCGCACGCCATCGGTTCCGCCGTGCCCGGGTTGCGGATTCCGCCACCCGGCCCGCCACCGGACCCGCCGCTGCCCCCAGATCCTCCGCTCCCGCCAGAACCACCACTGCCGCCAGAACCACCGCTCCCGCCAGAGCCGGACGTCGCCGAGCAGTACTCGACCGTGCCTGCCGAGCCCTGAACAAGGACGTGAATCTCCGACACGACCTGTGGAGCCGCGACTGTGACGCTTGCCTGAGACGACTTGCTCTGGGATCCGTCGGAAACCACGACCGTGCCCGTGAGGGTGCCGGCACTGGCCGGAGTTTTGGTCACGGAAGCCGACGAGCTGCTGGAGCCATCGGAGAACGACCAGCTGTAGCTATAGGAGCCGCTCCCTCCCGATGCGATCGCCTGGAACGTCGTGCTGTCCCCGAGCGTGATGCTCGAGGGGCTCGCATAGGCCGTGAGGTTGAGGGCCGGCGGCGCCACGTTCTGAACACAGATCTCCGCCGTCTTCTCGAGAGCGGAGGTTGCGCCAGGCGGCGTGTAGCTGAGGGTGATCGTCCTCGTGCCCACCGTCGTGTACTTGAACTGCGGGGCCGCCACTGTCGAAGAAGCCGGATCCGCTCCGCTCAGGTTCCACGAGAACGTACCGGTGCTCAGTGTCTCGCTCGTGCCGCTATCAACGGCCGTTGCCTCGAGCGTGTCATTCGGAATCGCGGTGATCGCGCAGGCGTTGAGCTCGGGATCACCGGGATTGCGGATTCCGCCACCCGGCCCGCCGCCGGAGCCACCCCCGCCGCCCGTGCCCCCGCCGCCCGTCCCGCCGCCGGAGCTGACCTTGCGCAGAGAGATCCCAAGGACGATCTGGCGTTCTTGCGCGCTGACCTTCGTGGGGGTTGCGTTCCAGATCTGGGGCACCACCCCCGTGCAGCTCCCGTTGAGCGTGTAGGCGTACTTGAGCCGGACCCAGTAGTCCCGGACCTGACTGCCCGGAAGGGGGATGTCGAAGCCCGATCCGCTTCTCGCCGGATCGAGGCCGAACGTCCCGGTGCTCAGAGGCGTTCCGGTACACGCCGAGTCCCCGCAGAGTTCCCAGGATCCGCCCTGATCGGAAGTCGGGCAGGCGACGACGTTCGATCCAAAGATCGAGTTGTTCGTCACCCTGATCTTGCCCGAGGTGTTGAGGACCGACGAGGGGATATTGAAGGCGAGGTCGGCCCGATTCGGATCCGGAGGATTGTTGGAACAAGGAACGGAAACCGCCCAGACCTTCGTGCTGGCGGCCGCGTAGAGGTAGGCGTCGGAACCGTTGCTGAACCCCACCATTTGACGGGGGCTCGAGAAGCGGTTGGCCTCCGCCGTTGCGACTCCAACCGTGAGGCTGCTTCCGGCCGTGGCGTTGACGAATCCCCAGCTCGCGGCCGTGGAGCGAACGAAGAAGGCCTGAGGCGACGTCCCGTTGTGGAAGGCGGCGGCGGCGTTCGATTCGACGCCGGAGCCCTGTCCGCTGAACGGTGCCGGCACGGCCGCCGGACTGCCGGGAACCTTCGTGACGACCCCGTCCGGCGTGAGGACAACGGCTCCTATGGGTCCTGGGCGGAAGCCGTCAACGAGGTCCGCGAAGATGTACAGGCGGTCAGGGGCCGTCGGAGAGACCGCGATCGCATAGTTGTTGATGTACGTGTTCGCACTGGCTCCGAAGTCAGAGGGACTCACCGAGTAGAAGCGCAGGGCCCGGGCGATGCCGCCGCTCGAATAGGCTCCGGAGGCATCGATGACGACGATGGACTCCCCATCCCTGCGATAGGCGAAATAGTTCCCGGCCGAGCGGGCATTGGAGTTCTGGCCGCTCGAGGGAGAGCTGACGACCTCCGAGGGAGTACTTCCCGGCTCCGGGTAGCCGCCGTTGCCCGTGGGGTTCGTGATGTCGGCCACGAGGAGGAACTCGCCGTACAGGGCGAAGCCGAGGTACTTACCATCCGTGCGCCCGACGACTCCAACTCCGGTGGGCCGGTAGCCTCCGAACTGGCCGGCCACCCGGAAAACGGGGGCGGAGGGAGTGAGGATGAAGACGCCCTCGGGGGAGTCCGACCAGCCGACCAGGGCTCGCTGGCCGTCACTGGAAACCGCCAGTTCCTGGACCGTGCTCTGACCGTCGCCCACCTTGACGACCGGCCCGCCGCCTCCCGCCGTGATCATGTTGTGGTGACCGGAGGCGAACGGGGAAGACGGCGACGAGAGCGAGGCCGTCGAATACCCGAAGCACTGACCGGCCATCAGATTCTTGTCCGTGGTCCCATAGACTGAGACGTAGTTGATGTAGCCAGAAGCAAAGATCTGGGGCCGCCCAGAACTGAGGTCCACCACGTTGGGGACGATCCCGGTGGCGTTGCATTGAGCCCGAGCCGTTCTGGATCCGAGGAATCCGAAAGCGAGGAGCAGGAACAGCGGGATCGCCAGGACGGGAGTTCTCACGGGGGACTTTTTCATAGATTCACCAGCGGGGAGGGGGGTTCGTGGCGGTTGAGGAGAGACACTGAAGTCAACGTGGGCCCCTAACGCAGTTTTTCCGGACAGGGCCCAGACGTGGCCCGCCGGAGACGATCTTACACGAAGTGCTCTGACGAGCCCCCTGCTAACAAGAAAAGGGGGCTTGCGCCCCCTTTTTACCCCATTGGATGGAGTGATTTCGGCCTAGGCCTGGATCACTTGTAGCTGTAGGTGCCCTGCGGGGCGTTGGTGTTGGCGTTGCGGTTGAACTGCAGCGACTGGATTCCGGGGTACCAGCGGGTCTCGGCATCCGCGCCGTCCCAGGGCTGGTTGGGGATACCGGCCGGATTGAAGATCCGGGCCGGGGTCAGCGTGCCCACGCCGAGTCCGATCGGACGGCAGAGGAACTCGCCATCAAGCAGGTGGGCCGGGTGGCCAACGCTGAGGGCGAAGCCGGGGCCGGAGTGCTGGATGCTGAGGTAAGCCTGGTTGGACATGTACGGATAGCGGCCAGCGGGCGGCGGGAGGGTCTTCATGCGGACGTCGATCCAGCCGAACTCGAAGGGCTTCGGGTTGATCCCGCGGGCGCCAACGATGTTGATGCGCTGGGACTCGAGGAAGATGTACGGGATGGTCGAGGTGCCCTGGCACTCGGGGTCGCCCGACGGGCAGCCCTGTCCGGAGGAGAGGTTGACTTCCTCGTCCTCGTTGAAGGTCTGGACGGTCAGAGCGTGGTAGGCATCATAGAAGCCAGCGTCAGAGGCGCCGTTCGCACGGAGCCAGGAGCAAAGGTCGACCTGGGTGTACGGGCGGCCCGTGACGGTGGGGTCCTTGTAGACGCTCGCGCGCCACACGGTGAGCTTGGACTCGAGGCTGCCAGCGGCCGCCATGAAGCGGAAGCCGAAGCGCTCGCCGAGGGGCTCACGACCGTCGCCAGAGAACCGGAAGTGGAACGGAACGGCAGCCACGCCACGGCCGAAGGGGCCGTAGAACTCGGCATTGGTCGCGCCGATCTTGAAGTTGATGTAACGCTCGTAGAAGGTCTTCGGGTTGCTCGGACGGGTCGAGAGCTGGTTCGGCTCGCGGTCGAGGCGCTCGTCGAACTCGAGGGCAACCATCGGGTCGCCGGAGATGTTGCCGGCCGGGCCAGCAGCGGCGTCGACGAAGAAGTAGTCGCCAATGAGAGCGTTCGGGGTGTAGTTCGTGTTCACCCAGATGCCGGTGCAAGCAGAGTTCGCACCCTCACCGCTGTAGCTGGTGCACTGCTGCCTCCAGCCCATCGTGGCGATCGCGTCGAAGTCGTAGTACTCGGCCTGATCGGGGAACCAGTTGGTGCAGTAGTTGACGACGTCGATCGTCACGTAGCCCGTGAAGACCGCCGGGCCAGCCGGGAGGTCGTCGGAGGCGCGGGTCGAGGTGCTCTTGGAGCAAACCCAGTTCGCCGGATCGAGGATGCCAGCGCCCGTGGGGGCCTCGAGGGTGTTATAGTCGGCGGACTCGTCGAGGGAGGCGAGAACGCGCTTCTGGAAGGTCGAGGGGACCGTGCCATAGGCGTTCCGGCTCGCGGTGCGCGCCGTGTAGATCGAGATCGCGCGGTAGTGGTCGGAATTCGAGTTCGAATTCGCGACCGCGTCCGCGGAGAGCGGGTGGGGGAACCGGATGTAGGTGGTCTTGCCGAAGCCCGTGTCGGGCAGGTAGGTCGGGGCGCCCTGCGACGGCCAGTACACGCCGCACGG
This sequence comes from Thermoanaerobaculia bacterium, assembly GCA_022071945.1. Classification (GTDB taxonomy): domain Bacteria; phylum Acidobacteriota; class Thermoanaerobaculia; order UBA5066; family UBA5066; genus JAJVIN01. The sequence continues at coordinate 135,951 of JAJVIN010000015.1, forward strand.
ATCGAACTCGTCCTCACGCAGGCCGCGCTCGAACTCGATGTTCTGAACGGCGAGGCGCTGGTGGGTGCTGTAGTTCGGGGTGAGCTCGCCGCCGAGGACGTCCGACATCCGCCACGTGGCAACGTCGTAACCCGTCAGGGCAATGTTGTAGTCAACGACCGGCTTGGAGTACTTGTTCCAAACCGTGACGTGCGCGATCAAGCCCGTCGAGGAGACGTTCGTGATCGCAAGGTTCGTGTCGACGGTGGCGGCATCGAGGGTGAAGTCGGCCTTCACCGGAGCGGCGACCTTGAAGTAGGGCACCAGCAGCGTGGCGGCCGGAACGTTGTCGACTGAGCAGGTAACGCCCAGCATCGTCCCGGCGCTCGCGAGCAGGCCGGCGCAAACCAGCGCTTTCATCTTCTTCATCTAGCTAACTCCTAAAGGAATTCGAATTGAAAAACTTGTGATCGGTGGACCAGATCGAAAAACCGAAATAGGACGCTCTGTTACGGACGTTCCCCGATGTAACCGTCACCTCCCGGCACTCAAGATCCTCAGAAATAGCCCCGTGACCCGGCACCGCCGCCCTCTGGGCGGGAGTCGGACCGAAGGTCCAAGGGCTGGAGCAACTCGGCAACATGTGGAGGGAACGTTAGAGGCGATATTCGAAAAAGTCAACCCCTGGGAGCAAGAAATATGTTGCTACCGCATAGACCTCTAACGGAGCGTCCGGAAGTACTTGAAGCCACCCTCTCGCGTCTTGTGCGACGTCAGGGTGTGGTACATGAGTACTACGTCGGCCACGCCGTCGCCGTCTACGTCCCGGATCCGCAGGGAGCCCGCGCTGTTGGCGAAGGAGGGACTCAGCTTGGGGTCCATCTCCTCGAACTCCCCTTCCGGGGTCTGAAAGAAGATGTGGATCTTCCCGTCCGACTCGTCGGCGTAGGCGACGTCATCGAGCCCGTCGCCGTCCAGGTCCCCCACGTCGAGCCCGGTGGAGCCGAGCCCCTTGCCCCACTGCGAGACCCTCTTCTGGATCCGCTTCTTCTCCCAGGCGCCGAACTCGGTCTGGTAGTAGATGGTGATGCCGTCGCCGCTGATCATGACGTTCGCGGGCCAGCTCCCGCTCTTCAGGTACGAGACGAAGGCCGCCGGACGGCCCTTGTAGATCCCCCAGCGTCCGGCCTGGTGCGTCGCGAAGTTCTCGATCAGCTCCTTCGCCGAGCCGCCGACCCGGAACGTCTTCTGGGCGCGGTCGTAATAATAGAGGACCATCTTGAACCCGACCGTGCGGCACGCCGAGACGTAGAGCGGGTTTTCGGCCGGGGGGGTGGCGGGCCTGACGGCGATCGAGTACCCCCAGCAGGCCGACCAGAGTCCCTTCGAGTCCTCCACGAAGTTTCCGTCCTTCCAGAAGAAGGCCCGGGCGTCGAAGCCCTTCACGTAGCCGGTTTCATCCGCCGCGCCTCCGGTCATGAGGGCGTTGAGCTGGTCATCGGACATGTCGAGCTTCTCGGGCGTCTCGGACTGCGCGACCAAATCGAGGTCCCCGTCACCATCGAGGTCGACGAGGGCGAGGCCCTGGGCCGCCATCTTGGTCGGGAGCCCCCGGCGCTCCAGGCGGAACTTGCCGCCCCCCTGGTTCATCGCCACCGTCAGGGCACCGTCATGGGTTCCGAGGACGAGATCGGGCTTGCCATCCTTGTCGAGATCGCCGGCGACCACGCCTCCGAAACCGAAGCGGAATCCCTCCGGGATCTCGAACTCGAGCTTCTGCGCCTCCCACTTCGTGGCATCCGCCGAGAGCTTGAACACCTGGGGAGACATCGTGCTGAGCCTGGGGGGAGGAGAGAGGATCTCGAGCCTCCCGTCGGCATCCATGTCGTAGAGGTCGAAATTCGTGCGCCACTGGCCTGTCACCGGAAGGCCCGCCGAGAACTCGGCGAACTTCCAGGTCTTTCTCGAACGGGCCGGGGTCACGACCTGACCCTCCTCCACGGGGTATTCAGGCTTCTGCTCGGCTTCGGCCTGGGCCGCGGCACGCTTGGAGGTCGGCTTGGCTGCCTCCGGCACCTCGACGTAGGCGTAGTTTTCGTCTTCCCGGATGATGGGGATGCCCTCGGGGTCGTTGACGACCACGTTGTAGAGGCGGCCGTCCTTGACGAAGTTCATCTTCTGGAGCTTGCGGTAGCCGACGAGGGTCTTTCCCGTCTCCTTGTCCTTGAAGGGTTGAGTCACTTCGGGGAGGGCGGGGGTCGCCGTCGCGGCCGGGGAGCTGGCCGTGGTCCCGGAAGGCCGCGCCGCGGACGCCGGCTCGGGCTTCTTGACCTGGCTCTGGCAACCCGCCAGCGAGGCTAGAACGGCGGCAAGGCCGAGAAGGAGTGGAAGAGGCTCGTTTCTCATTGAGGTTCTCCTAAGTCAGGGCATCGGTTGGGATGAAACCGGAGAAGGCGTGGAAAGACCTAGATCAGGTCTGCGAAATCGGGCCGGCTCCTGCGGAAAAACCAGAGCCCCGCCACCGCCACCAGAAGAAAGAGGGCGGCCTGCAGGGCGAGCCGGCCGGCCGGCGGCGGCACCCCTCCGGCGAACGCGGCCCGGAAGAGGGCGAGCAGGTCTCGGAACGGGCTGAAGGCAAGGATGGGCTGAAGACGGGCTGGAACCTGATTTTCCGGATACAGGACCGGGGTCAGGTACAGGACCGCCATCAGAAGGGACGGCAGGACCTGAGTCACGTCGCGGAAGAAGACCGCGATGGCCGCCAGGGCCAGAACCGGACCGGTCAGCAGGAGGAACTGCAGGAGAAATGCCACAACGGCATAGGACGGGCGGGGGCGGATTCCGTACCCCAACCCGGCAATCAGGGTCAACGAGAGGAGGGCGGCCCCTTCCAGGGCAAGCGTGGCCAGGATGCGGGAGATGACGAGCGTCTCGGCCGGGAACTGCATCTTCTTGACGAGGTGAGAGTTCTGAACGACCGAGGCCGACCCCGAGAGGATGCTCTCGGAGATCGCCATCCACGGTAACCACCCGGAAAGCAGGAACATAGGGTAGCCTCCGGGAAGATCCGGAGGGGGCGGCACGCGAAGAATCAGGCCAAAGACGACGCCGAAAATGGCACACTGGAAGAGCGGGGTGAGCAACCCCCAGGCCAGCCCGCCGATGCTGCCCGAGAACCGCACGGACATCTCCCGGGCCGTGAGTTCGATCACGAGGTAAGACCAGCGCCTCAAGATTCGGTGCCCTCGGACGGGCCTCGGAGCTTGACTTTTTCCCGGGAGCCCCTCATCTTCTAATGAGGTTATAGCATGGCTACCGTGCCCCAGCCCTCCCAGATCCTCCTCGTCGGCCAGAAGATCCGGCTGATCAGGAAGAGCCGTCGGCTGACTCAGGCGAGTCTGGCGGCGCAGATCGGGGTGACTCAATCCGACCTCTCCAGGATGGAGAACGGGGAGTACAAGGTCGGGCTCGACGTGCTGTTCCGCATCCTTCAGGTTTTCGAGCTTCCGCTGAGCCGGTTCTTCGACGAGATCCCGGCGGAGGAGGCGGTTCCCAGCCCCAGCCCGCACACGGACGACGAAGAGCAGATCGTGGAAGACCTGCGGCAGCTCTCCGACGAGTCCCGCCGAGAGGTCCGGGAGTTCATCGCCTTCAAGAAGATGCAAGCCTCCCACCGCGAACGGCGCCTGGACAGGGTAGAATCCAGCGAATTGTCCCGGGAGCAAGAGGATGACTGAAGAACAAATTCTGGATCCGAGGAACGCTGCCGAGGGCGCGCGGTCGCGCGCGTTGCTGTTCCTCGAGAAGGGCTCCTTCTCCGAGGCCCTCGCCGAGTACGACGTCGCGCTCGGCCTGGCCCGCGAGACGAAGGACCCCTCCTTCGCCGACTGGATCTACGCGTGCCGGGCGACGGCCGCGGCCGAGTGCACCGACGCCGATGCCGAACTCCTCGAGCTGAAACGAATCCTGCTCCGGTCGCGCGACCCCCAGACGTCGTTCCGCGCGGCCTACACGAGCTCCCGCATTTACGAGATGCGGCGGGACTTCAAGAAGGCTCTCTTCTACAACCGGCTCGCCCGCGACCACGCGAAGAACCTCGAGGACATCGCGCTCGCCGGGCACGCCGAGAACCAGCACGGCAACCTCCTGACGTCGGACAGCTCCTTCACGGAAGCTGCCTCCGCCTATCAGAAGGCCCTCCAGATCGTCAGCTCGATCCCCGACTTCCCCGAAACCTGGCGGGTGATCTGGCGGGAGAACCTCGGCTACTGCTACCTCGCCCTCGACAGGATCGAGGAGGGGCTCGCGACCGTCCACGGCTGCTTGCAGTTCCTGGAAACCGAGGGGGCTCTCTCGTACACCGTCGTTCCTCTCATGGACCTCTGCTACGGCTACCTCAGGTGCGACCGCTTCGGCGACGCCATCGCTCATGGCGAGCGCGGGTTCGCGAGACTGCACCTCGTGGGAGATCCTTCGGTCGAGAAGAACCTGTTGTACCTGCTCGGCGAGGCCTGCCATCTCGGGGGGCACACGCAGGCGGCCGAGATCTACTTCGACAGACTGGCCAGTCTCTATCCCGACTTCCGGAACCTGAGGGCGTACCTGGACGTCTTCGACTTCCGCAACGTCATCAACCTTAGGGCCTGAGGTCTTACCATGATGAAAAGACTCCTCCATCGTCTCCTTTCCGGGATCGGAGTCTTCGCCGTCCTAGCGAGTGGCCCAGCCTTCGCCGACGGGGTCTCGGTCCTCTCCCGTGGCGGGACTCTGTACGAGCTTCGCGACAGCACCCCCGAAGGCGCAGTGTCCACGGGTCTTTTCCTTCGGACCGTTCAGGACGGCCGCAGTGAGGCCTGGATCCCCGTGCCGGGCACGGCCGATTCCGCTTCCGAGGTTCCGGGCGACATCCAGTTCGAGGAAACGACCAACTCCGTCTTCATCGCCTACACGAAGAACGATTACCTGCAGTCGAGGGTCGACTTCGCCGTCTACCGCAACGGCTCCTGGATCTCCGGCCCCCTGGCGGCCAACATGGGGTTCTACGTCTCCATGAACCCCAAGATCGTGGTGACGCGGCAGCGCTACCTCGACTACAACCTCGCGCACGAGGTCGTCTCCAAGACCCGGTCGATTCTTTCCATCGTCTGGTGGGAAGAGGCCTACACCCGGCAGGCCCGGTACGCGCCGATCTTCGTCGAGGACGGTGACCTCAGGCTCGAGGACACGGTCGCCTACAACATGCCCGACCTGGCCGGCGAACGCCCGAGCTCCGAGGGAGGGACGTACCCGTCCGCCATCTACTCGTACCCCTCCGTCGAGCCCGATCCGGGTTCGAACGGAGGCGTTCGCGTGGCTTTCGCGAGCCTCTCGACCGGCAGCTTGAGCGTCGTGAGGATCAGCTTCCCAGAGGATCTGACGAAGATCAATCCAGACCTCTCGGACGGCGACAAGATCACGAAGGCTCGCGGGCATACGCCGGTCGGACGGACCGTCAGCCGGACACCTCTGAACCGCGAGATCGACACGGCCTCGGCCGTCTACACGGCGCTCTCCGCCAGCAGCATCCCGACCCTGTTCTGGAGGGAAGGCAACGAGATGTTCTATCGCCGGGCGGACGCCCCGGCCGGGAGCCGCCCCGTCAAGCTTCCGCTCGACGGCAAGCTCTCGGCGGACCGGGCCGAGCGTCTGATCCGGGAAATGGCCTCGCGGGACTAGAAGCAAACGAAACGAGGCCGGACCGGCCGAATGGAGCGAGGGGGCGGCAACGCCCCCTCTTCGCTTTCCAGGAACGATCAGAGGGACCAGGGGAGGTCGCGGCGCGGATCGAACTGATAGAGGCGGCCGAAGGCCTCGGCCAGCCGCTTGCCTTCCTCGGTCGTGCCCGCCGGCATCACGATGAGGACCCTGTAGTAATGGTCCCCGGCGGTCCCTGTCCGGGTGTTTTCGATTCCCTTCCCCTTGAGCCTGAACCGCTGGTTCCCCTGCGTTGCCGGTGGAATCCGGGCCCTCACCGGTCCATGAATCGTCGGGACGTCGATCTCGGCCCCGGCGTAGGCTTCCTCGACCGTGAGGGGGACCTCGGCGAGGATGTCGTCTCCGTCGCGGCGGAAGTACGGGTGGGGCTCGACGGAAAGCGACAGGTAGAGGTCCCCGCTTTCGGAGCGGCCCTTTCCGGCCACCCGGATCTTCGAACCCGTGTCGACCCCAGCCGGAATGCGGACGCTGAGCTTCTCGCTCTCCACCACGGATCCGGCTCCGTGGCAGGCGGGGCAAACGTGTCTCCCGGCTCGCCCGGAGCCGTCACAACGCTTGCAGCGGCGCGGGATCTTGGCGCGGAACGTGACCGTGCCGCCCAGGACCGCATCCCGAAACGAGATCGTCAAGGGCGCCGCCGAATCCTCGTCGTCACCGAAGGGGGAAACGTGGCGCTCGGGAGAGGCGCCCGACATGTTGGAGAAGAGGTCGGAGAAAAGGTCCGAGAGATCGCCCGTGTAGCGGAATCCTCCCGCGCGGCCCTGGCCGAAAGGGGACGCGGTTCCGAAGGGGCTGGCCGCCCCGTGCGGGAAACCGCCTTCCGCGGGGAACTCGGTCTGGCCCGTCTGGTCGAAGAGACGCCGGCGCTGGGGGTCCTTCAGGATCTCGTAGGCCGAGGCGATCTCCTGGAAGCGCTTCTGGGCCGTCGTGTCCCCCGGGTTCACGTCGGGGTGGTACTTGCGGGCCAGCCGCCTGTAGGCCTTCTTGATGTCGGCCTCCGCCGCATTCCGGTCGACCCCCAGGACTTCGTACGGATCCTTCATGCGCGCAATCTTACTTGCGCGCAATTTTGCTTGCGCGCAATCTTACTTTTGCCAGCTTGCCCGCGACCAGAACTCCGCGCACCTGTAAGATGGCTCGAGCAACGCCCGGAGGCAGCGCTTGAGAATCCTCGAGCATCGCGACGTCCTTTCGCTCGTCCTGGCAGGCGGGATGGGCGAACGCCTGTTCCCCTTGACGCGAGATCGCGCGAAGCCGGCCGTACCCTTCGGCGGCCGGTATCGCATCGTCGACTTCGTCCTCAACAACCTCATCAACTCCGGGCTGACCAAGATCAAGGTCCTCACCCAGTTCAAATCGAACTCGCTCATCGAACACATCATCCGGACGTGGCGGCTGACCTTCGACATCGGCCAGTTCGTCGATCCCGTGCCCGCGCAGATGCGCCGGGGCCCGCACTGGTTCCGGGGAACGGCGGACGCCGTTTACCAGAACCTCGATCTCATCTTCGACGAGGAACCGGCCCGCGTCTGCGTCTTTGGCGGGGACCACATCTACATGATGGACGTCAACCCGATGCTGGCCCTGCACGAGGACCGCGACTTCGACCTCACGATCGCCGCGATTCCCGTTCCCCTCTCGGAGGCCAGCCGGTTCGGGATCCTCGAGGTCGACTCGGAGAATCGCGTCATCGGCTTCTCGGAAAAACCGAGGGAGCCCAAGGAAATGCCGGGCCTGCCAGGCTTCGCCTTCGCCTCGATGGGCAACTATGTCTTCCAGCCGAAGGTCCTCATCGAGGCCCTCGAACGAGACGCCCTGCAGGACACCTCGCACGATTTCGGCAAGACGATCATCCCCACCCTCCTGGCCGGGGGCGCCCGCATCGGCGCCTACGACTTTTCGGAGAACCCCATCGTCGGGTCGGAAGAAGAAGTGACCTACTGGCGTGACGTGGGCACGATCGACTCGTACTGGGAAGCCTCGATGGATCTGATCGCCGTGACTCCTCCGCTAAATCTCTACAACGCGAAGTGGCCCATCAAGAGCGTCGCCCCCCAGCTCCCTCCCGCGAAGTTCGTCTTCGCCGACTCGGCGTCGAACCGGATCGGTGTCGCCACCGACTCGATGGTCTCCTCGGGCTGCATCATCTCCGGAGGCACCATCCACCGGTCGATCCTCTCCTCGCGCGTGAGGGTCAATTCCTTCGCTCACATCGAGGAGTGCGTCCTGATGGACGGGGTCGAGGTGGGACGCTACGCCCGCCTCAAGCGCGTCATCGTGGACAAGGGTGTGAAGATCCCGGCCCGCGTCGAGATCGGCTTCGAGCCCGATGAGGACCGCCGCCGGTTCCACGTTTCCGAGGGCGGCGTCACGGTCATCCCCAAGGGCACCGTCCTCGAGGAACCCTCCCCGGTGAAGTCACCGTCCCGGTGAAGTCACCGTCCCGGTGAAGTCACCGTCCCGGTGAAGTCACCGTCCCGGTGAAGTCACCGTCCCGGTGAAGTCACCGTCCCGGTGAAGTCACCGTCCCGGTGAAGTCACCGTCCCGGTGAAGTCA
>JAJVIN010000015.1:144250-232410 GCA_022071945.1 Thermoanaerobaculia bacterium
TGAAGTCACCGTCCCGGTGAAGTCACCGTCCCGGTGAAGTCACCGTCCCGGTGAAGTCACCGTCCCGGTGAAGTCACCGTCCCGGTGAAGTCACCGTCCCGGTGAAGTCACCGTCCCGGTGAAGTCAAAATGAGCCTCGCAGAAGAATCTGATGCCGAAATGGGTCACGAGAATGGTCAATTTCGTCGACCCCCTCCGGTGACGCCCGAGGCACTATCCCCACAACCTCTTTTATTTCAGCCACTTGAGTCTCGTGGCTCCGTGGGAGCATCCGGCGGCATCAGGATTGCGTGTATCTAGACAGCTGATCGGCAGTCCAACTTGGATTCAAGAAGCTGTTCGATCAATTGTCCGACCTGTTGAACCGTCGCGGGCATCAAGAACCGAGGCGGCCCGCCAACCCAAGGACCTCACACACACATCCCCACACACTCACACCCACCGCCGCATAGGCCCCCCGGTTCTCCACCGGGGGGTCCCGCCTTTTTAGGGGGGTCTTTTCCGGGCGCTAGAAGTTGTAGGCGACTCCACCGGTCAACAGGATGGGGCTGCGGCGCTCCTCGGTGTAGAGGTAATGGAGAGTCCCCTCGAGCCTCACATCCCAGTGCCGGTCCAGGTGGAAGAGACTGACGAGACCGATCGTCAGGCCGAAGACCTTGTCCTCGGGATCCGTCACGATCTGTCCCGGTTCGGGATCGTTGGGCCGAAGCCTGTAGCCTCCCACGCCGCCGACGAAGCCGATATCGGCCAGGGTGTCCTTGAAAAGGTAGGAGACGAGAAGCTGGAGGTGATCCACCTTCAGATTAGGGGAGTTCTCCGTGGAACCGGAGAGCCCGAACCGCCCCGCCCGCACCTGGATCCTGGCTCCCGGCTCGAATTGCAGCTCGAACGAACCCTGAGCCCCCCAGGTTCCGAAGCTCGAAATGGAGGTTCCGCTGCCGCCGCTGTAGACGACGGATCCCGCCGCTCCGGCCGAGTAGCTTTGCGCGATCGCCGCGGGACCGTCTAAGAGGCTCATGAGGACGGCGAGAAAGAGGGCGGAGCGGAGAGAGAATCTCATCGGCGAGGAGAATAGGAGCGGTGAGAAGCCCGAGTCAACAACAGGAATTCTGCCGCGCGTCATAAAATAGCGCCGTGCCGGGCGTCTCATCTCCTGCTCCGCGCCCGCAGATTCCCGTTTTCCTCGCGGCGGCCGAAGAGCTTCTCTCGTGGATCTTCCCGTCCAACTGCCTCGCATGCAGCCGGACGCGCCGCGGGGTCTTCGGAGAGGGAGTTTGCGAGGAGTGCTGGCGGTCGTTTCCCGCCCTCGACCCCGGCTCTTGTTGCGAGCGGTGTGCCCTGCCGGGTTGTGCTCCGTGCTGCCGGCACTGCTCGAAGTCGCCCCCGCCCCTTTCGAGGACCTTTGCCGCCGGTCTCTACGAAGGGTCCTTGCGGGCGATGATCCGCGCGTTCAAGTTCGACCGGTTCGATCACCTCTCCGAGTGCCTCGGGAGGCGCCTTTCGTCCGTCTTCCCAGACGGAAAAGGCACCTCTTGGGACGCGATCGTGCCGCTGCCCTCGACCCGCGGCCGGAACCGGGACCGGGGATTCGATCCCGCGGACCTCATCGCGCGGGAGCTCTCCAGGACGATGCGGCTCCCCTGCCGGACTTTTCTCGAACGGACCCGCGAGACACAGCGGCAATCCCGTCTCCCGCGGGAGCGCCGGTGGGCCAACGTCGAGGGAGCGTTTCGCGCGAGCGCCCGGTCGGAGGGCAAGGAAATCCTTCTCGTTGACGACATCATGACGACTGGAGCCACCGCCTTCTCGGCCGCGGCAGCGCTGCGGCGGGCGGGAGCACAGTCGGTCTCCCTCGCCGTTCTGGCCCGGACGCCCGAACTGGCCGAGGACTCCCATCTGGAGGCCTTATGAGTTCACTGTTCGACCGGCTGGTGGTTTCCACCCTTCCCCTCGTCCCGCGGGCACTCGTTCACAAGTTCGCCTCGCGCTATGTGGCCGGGGAGACGCTCGACGACGCCCTCAACACGATCCGCGCCTTGGCCGCGGAAGGAGCGATGGCCACTCTCGACGTCCTCGGCGAAAGCGTCACGAGACGTGAACAGACCGAAGCGACCCGCGACGAGTACATCCGGGCGATCGAGGCGATCGCGAAGGCGGGGGTTCCCTCAAACATCTCGATCAAGCCAACGGCCATCGGCCTGAACATCGACCCGAAACTGGCTGCCTCCAACTGCCGAACGATCCTCGCCAAGGCCAAGGAGCACGGCATGTTCGTACGTCTGGACATGGAGGACTCGTCCGTGACCGAGGCGACGATCGCGCTGACACTCGAGCTCTTCAAGGAGTTCAAGAACGTCGGCATCGTCATCCAGGCGTACATGAGGCGCAGCCTGACGGACGTGGAGCGGCTGACGGCCGTCAAGATGAACGTCAGGCTCTGCAAGGGGATCTACATCGAGCCGCGCGAGATCGCCTACAAGGATCGCCAGGTCGTCATCGACAACTTCGCGGCGCTGGCCGAGAAGCTCCTCTCGGGCGGCAGCTACGTCGGACTCGCCACGCATGACGAGGCCTGCGTCCAGCGGTCGCTGGCGATCATCGACCGGCTCCGGCTCTCCCCGGACCAGTACGAGTTCCAGATGCTCTTGGGCGTTGACCCGCTCCTGAGAAAGATCCTGATCTCGTCCGGCCACAGGCTCCGCGTCTACGTTCCCTACGGGAAGGACTGGTACGCCTACTCGACGAGGCGTCTGAAGGAGAATCCATCGATCGCCCGGCACGTCGTGAACAACATCCTGGGGCTCGGGCCGGCATCAAAGTAAGAATTCGCTCTCTGGCCTCTTGACTCTTGACAGAGTCCTGCCCAAAGATTTAACCGGTGTCAAAGTACACCGGTGGACGTCGATGACCCGGAAGAAGGGACTTCATGGGGTCGTGATCCTGGCGAGCTTCCTTTCGAGCCTGCCCGCCCTTGCGTCTCGTCTCCCCGCTCTTCCCGCCCCGGCCTCATCGGCATCCGCCCCGCTCGCCGGTCTGGTGACCTGGAGAAACGTCCGGATACCGGGAGCGACGGTCGTCATCAGAGGCCTCTCACCCGGCCTCGAACCGCTGTTTTGGGTCCTGCGAACCGACAAGGACGGGAGCTTCGTCCGGCCTTCGGCCCCCTCGGGAAGCTACTCCGTCACGGCCTTCGCCGGCGCGAGCAAGGCACAAGCTGCCGAGGTCCAGCACGCGATCTCGGACACGGGTGTCTCGTTCGTTTCGCTCGAGCTCGACAGGGATCCGCGCATCATTCCCGAACGCGCGGCCCCGAAGGAAAGCCCCTGGACGGCCCGGGCCGTCGAGAGCGCCGATCCCCTGAGGGAAACGAGCACGCCGGAAGAACCGCCGACCGCAAGGCTCAATGACCCGCTCGCATCGCCTCAAAAGGCGATCCCGCTCGAGCGGCTCCCGGTTCGCGCGACCGTCGCTTCCGTCGCGGGACGCGACCTGGAGGCCGGAAGCGCCGTCTCCCGAACCTCGATCGACGTCGGCGGGAGTCTCGGCCGGTCCTACCAGTGGGGCCTGGAGGGCGAGTACCAATCCGTCTCGGCCCTGAAAGGGGCGGACCAGTCCGGAATCACCCGGTTTGCCCTCGAGATCGCCCCCTCGTCCACCTCGAGCCCGGGCACGGATCCCCTGCCCGCCGCGCCGTGGAACCCCCAGGTCCGCCTGGAAACCCGCCGGCAGGCCCTGACACAGGACACCGAGGACCTCCGGTTCTCTGAGCACCGCGTCGACTGTCTCCTGCCATCCGGCGGCGGGAGCTCCGCGGGCGTCTCCGCGCGGCTGATCTCGCAGGAGAACCTCGTGGCGCACGGGCCGGTCTCCGAGCTCTTCGCCCGCCAGTCCGATGCCCTCGAGATTCAGGCGCGGTACCGGACCGAAGTCTCGGGATCCACCTATCTCCGCGCGGCAGCGGCCTACCGGTCCGACATGTCGACGAACCCCGTCCTGAACCGGTCCGCGGCCCCCATCCGGGAAGCGCGGCTCCTGGCCGGGGCCGGGTCGAGCCTGAACTCCTGGCTCGATCTCGAGGGGACGATCGCGGGAGACTATTCGTCTCGAGACAGGGCCGTCACACCCGAGCTCGCCGTCAAGGCAGCGGTGACCGAGAACCTCAAGGTCATCGTCTCGGTTTCCCAGAGATTCCAGTCCATCACCGACCCATACGTGCTCTACGGCCAGACAGGCTCGGACGAGATCGACCTCGCCCGCTCGGCCCGGTCGATCTACAGGGGCGGCATCCTTCTCTCCTCCAAGAGAGGCGACACCCTCCTCATCGAGGGAGTCCACCGCGAGATGGCATCCGCGCTCCAGTACCTCCTCGAAAGGAACATGGTCGAGGCCGTCGATGCCCTCTATCTCTTCCAGGGCGACGTGATGCAGGAACTCAGCGCCTCGGGCACCGTGCGCGTCGGGGAAGCCGTCCACGTCCGCCTTGCCTTGCGCGGCGGAACGGTGGCCGGGGGCCCCGCTCTGGATCTTTCTTCCACGAACGACGCGCGTTTCGAGCAGGGAGAGGCAACTTTCAGGGTCACGCCCTCCCAAACCGACCTCGCCGTACGCTATCGCGCGATCCATCAGGTCCTTTCCCGCTCGGCCACCCTCTTTGAGAACAGCCTCGAGGCCGTCGAGGTCTCCCTGTCTCAGGGGTTGCCCGTCCCGATCCTCAGACACATCGGATCGCAGTGGAGAGCCCTCTTTGCGATCGAGTTCGCCGAGAGACAAAACCAGGCCGCCGTCATTCACAACAGGCGCGTCTCCGGTGGTCTCGGCCTCTCGTTCTGAGCCATCCTTCAAGGATTTGAATTTCCATCCAAGGAGTGAGATCGGACTCGCAGAGTCCGCGGGCGAACGCCCTTCAAGCCCCTCAGTCGATTCGACTTACCGAAGTCCAAAATTCCGAACGAATGGCACCGCACTTGCTTGACACAGAAACGTGAGCGAGAGACTGGTCCGCGCGGCCTCTTGGCGGGTGCCGTTTCTGGCCCTGGCTTTTCTTCTCGCTCTGTTCGTCGTCCCCTCTTTTTCCCGCAATGTCGCCCGTTTCGGCCGAGTCGATCTTCTGGTCACGGCGGAAGCAGGCCGTGTCGAGATCCAGGCTGTCGGCGAATCGGCACGTGCCCTCGGTCTGCTCGCGAATGACCTGATCCTCCTCGCGGGGGGGCAGCCCGTCACTGACGCCCATGCCCTCCTGCAAAGCCTCGCCGCCTCACCGGTCGACCTCACCGTGATGAGGGAGGGACGGCTTCTGCGGCTCACGACAACTCCGAGCCCCGCCCCCTGGAACATCAAGTACCTCTTTCTCGCCGCGGTGGCTCTCTGCTTTGCCGGAACGGGCGCGGCCGCGGTCTGGTGGGTGAAACGGGGCTCTCACCCAGCGGCCAACTACCTCTTCGGGGGCTTCTGTCTTTCGGCCGCCGTCATCCTGGCGGTCTCTCCCGCTCCCCCCTTCGACACGCTCTACAAGATCCAGATTCTCCTGGAAGAGACCGCTCGAGCGTTTCTTCCGGCGTTTCTGCTCGCCCTGCTCTTCACGTTCCCGCGTGTCGCGAGGCACCCCCGGCGCTCGCTTTTCTTCGTTCCGGCCTTCCTTCTTCTCGGCCTGACTCTCCACACGTATTTCGGCCCCCAGAAACCGGGTGAGAGTGCCCTCGCCGGGATCGCCCGGCTCGATCTCTGGCAGGGCCTCTGGATCGTGGCCGGGAGCTTGGCCGGCACGGGACGTCTCATCGTGCTCGCCCGGCGCCGGATCGATCTCCTGACCGAGAAGCAGATCCGGTTTCTTCTGTTCGGCACGGTTCTGGGTCTCCTCCCGGTCGCGCTCTTGGGATTCGTCCCGGGACTCTTCGGCATTCAGATCCCGATCGTCAGCACGCTGTCGGTCCTCCCGCTGGCGCTCCTCCCGTTTGCCTTCCTGTCCGCCATCACGAAGTACAGGCTGTGGGACGTCGAGCTTCTGGCCCGCGAGACGGCGGCCTATGCGGGCGCGGGATTCCTGGGAGCCTTCTTCTTCGCGGGTGTCCAGCTCCTGGCCCCGGTCCCCCTCCCTCCGATTCCCTACGCCCGGGGAGTCATGGAGACGGGAGCCGGACTCATCATTGCCCTGAGCATGTTGCCCGTTCGCCGGGGGCTCTCCTCCGCGCTCTCGCGGGTCCAGCACGGGGAGAGATACCAGGATCGCGAGCGCCTTCGGGCCCTGGGGCGCGAACTCCTGACGCCGCGCCGGGCCTCGGAGATCAGCCGCCTTCTCTGCGACCGGGTCTCGGCCGGGCTCGGCGTGTCGCCGGTCGCCCTCCTGGCCGTGGACGACGGCTCGGTCGACGCCTCTGTGGTCGACGGGGGCCACCCGATCCCGCTATCAGAGCTTCCGGCAGAGGTGACGTCGCGGACGACCCGGCTCTCGCGCCAGGTCTTCTCGTTGAGCCCCACCGCCGCCACCTCGAGGCTTCGCCGGGCCGGCTTTCGGACCCTCGCTCCCCTGGCCGTCTCGGGCCGGCTTCTCGCGCTCTTTGCGGCGGGCGACCGGCCGGGCCGAGGCCCCCTCTCGACCGATGACCTCGAGCTCCTCGAGGAGATCCTCGCCCCGGCGGCCCTCGCCCTGGACCACGCAAGGCTCTACAACGCCCTGGAGGAGGAAGCCCGGCGATATCGGACCCTCAAGGAGTTTCACGAGGACGTCGTGTCTGGCTCCGCCGCGGCCATCGCCGCCACCGACGACCTGGGCCGGCTCTCGTCGGTCAATCCGGCCTTCTGCCGTCTTCTCGACAGGAGCGAATCCGACCTCCTGTTCCAGCCTGTCTCCGCCTGTCTGCCTCAGGAAGTCCTCTCGGTGGAGGGCTCGGCCCGGCAGTCCGTGGTCCTCGGCGGGAGAGAGGCCGTCCTCGACGTCGCGGTCTCACCCTTCCCCGGGGCGACGCCCGGATCCCCCGCCCGGGTCTTCGTCATCCACAACGCCACCGAGATCGCGCGCCTGGAAAAGGCGCTGTCCGAACGCGAGCGCCTCGCGGCGTTGAGCAGTCTCTCGGCGGGCGTGGCCCACGAGGTGAACACGCCGCTCACGGGGGTCGCGAGCTTCGCCCGGCTCGTCCTGGATGACACGCCTGAAGACGATCCGAGGCGGCCTCTCCTCGAGAAGATCGAGGAACAGGCGTTCCGCGCATCGCGCCTCATCAGCAGTCTGCTCGACCTCGCCCGGGGAAAGCCGAGGGACGTCTCGCGGCTCTCCGCGGTCGACCTTGCCGAGGAGGCGGTTCGTTCAGTCTCCGACGAAGCCTCGGCCAAGCGAGTGACGGTTTCCCTTGCCGCGTCTTCCGCGCGGGCCGTCCTCGCGGGGCATGGCGACGCCTTGATCCAGGTCCTCGTGAACATCTTGAAGAACGGCATCGAAGCCGTCGCGGCACGGCGCGCGGACCAGCGTTTTGGGGGCCAGGTGTCGATCGCGATTTCCGAGGAGTCGGGCCGTGTCCTCTTCCGGATCGAGGATGACGGGCCGGGGCTTCCGGATTCGCTCAGGGACAGGATCTTCGAGCCCTTCACCTCGACGAAGACGGGACAGGGTGGGGTCGGGCTCGGTCTGGCGATCGCGAGCGACATCGTGAAGGCGCATGGCGGATCGATTTCGGCCGAAGCCGTCAACCCGAGGGGCACACGTTTCGTAGTATCGCTACCGGCGATTTCATGAACGTTCTCATCCTCGACGACGAACCCGTCATCCGGGAGGTGCTTCGAACCGTCCTGCGCAGGGCCGGAATGTCAACCGTCGAGGCCGCCACGGCCGAGGAAGGTCTCGAGCGGCTCGAGAGCGAGCGGCTCGAGCGCGAGCCCGTCGACCTTCTGCTCCTCGACCTCATGCTCCCCGACCGGCCCGGCCTCGAGGTCCTCTCGGAGGTCAAGAACCGGCTGCCAGAGCTCCCCGTCATCGTGATCACCGCCTACTCCTCGGTCGACAGCGCGATCACGGCGATGAAGCTCGGGGCCTTTCACTACATCCCGAAACCCTTCCGAAACGAAGAGGTCGTCCACGTCGTCAAGCAAGCTCTGGAGAAGAGGAGCCTCCTCGTCGAGAACAGGGCCTTGAAAGCGCGTCTTTCCGAGGGGACCGGCCTGGCCGGACTCGTGGGCCGCTCGGCGCCGATGGAAGCCGTCTTCCAGACCATCAGACAGGCCGCCCCGGCCCGTTCGACCATCCTGGTCTACGGGGAGAGTGGAACCGGCAAGGAGCTCGTGGCACGGGCGCTCCACAAACTCTCGACGCGGTCCGCCGGCCCCTTTGTCACCGTTCACTCCGGGGCCCTGCCTTCCGACCTTCTCGAGTCGAACCTCTTCGGGCACGTGAAAGGGGCATTCACGGGGGCCATTGCCGACAAGAAGGGGCTGTTCAAGGCGGCGGACGGCGGGACGATCTTCTTCGACGAGATCGGTACCGTTCCTCTCGAAACGCAGGCCAAGCTCCTGCGCGTCTTGCAGGAAAGGGAGTTCCTCCCCGTCGGAGCGGTCTCGCCCCTCAAGGTCGACACGCGCATCATCGCGGCGACCAACGCGGATCTGGCGCGCATGGTGGCCGAGGGACGCTTCCGCGAGGATCTCTACTATCGCCTCTGCGTGATCACGATCCAGCTTCCGCCCCTGCGCAGCCGCAAGGAGGACGTCCCGCTCCTGATCGAGACCCTGATCGCCCGCACGGCCACCGAGAACGGCAAGCCGGTCCCTGTCGTCACTCCCGGCGCGATGAAGCTCCTGCTCGACTACGACTGGCCCGGCAACGTGAGGGAGCTGGAAAACGTCCTCGAGCGGGCCGTCGTCTTGGGAAACGGGGTGATCGACACCGAGCTCCTGCCCGAACCGGTGAGGCGAGCCTTCCCGAGGCCCCCCTCTTTCCCCGTCGACGGGCTGGCGTTCAAGGACGCGGTGGCCAGCTACGAGCGCTCGCTTCTGCTCGAGGCGATGCGCCGGGCGGACGGCATCCAAAAGAAAGCCGCCGAGCTCTTGCACTTGAAGGCCACGACACTCAACGAGATGCTCAGGAGGCACGGCCTTCTGACGAAAGACGGCCGATCCTCTCCTTCGGAAACCCCTCTCGACCGCGAAAAGAACCCGTGAAACCATTCCTGCCCGCCCTGGCCGTCCTGGGAGCCCTCCTCGTCTCCCAGGGCACCGCCGCCTCTCCGCCCGCGCCTCTGCGTCCGGCGCCGGCCCCGCGCCGTGAGGCTCGACCCTTCGAGGCTCAACCGGTTGCGCCCCAGCCGGAGCGGTCCGTCCTGGTGCTGCCGCCATCCGCGGCTTCCGCCCTCCTCCCAGAAACCCGCTTTCCGGAGGAGTTCGAGATCCCGGCGTCGAGCCGTGACACGAGCGTCCCCTCCCCCGTGGAGTTCCTGGGATACAGCCCGGGCGACTCCTTGACGCCGCCAGAATCCCTCCAGGCCTACGCACGCGCGGTGGCGGCGAAGTCGCGGAAGGTGAGAGTCGAGGGCTACGGCTCGACTCCCGAGGGCCGGCCCCTCTCCCTCGTCTTCATCTCCTCGCCCGCAAACCTGGCGCGTCTGGAGGAGTTCCGCCAGACGCTCCGGACCTTAGCCAGCGGATCTCCTGGCCCCGACGCGGCGCGCAGGCTCACGACGGGCATGCCCGCCTTCGTCTGGGTCGCGTGCAGCATCCACGGGGACGAGCCAGGCGGCGGAGAGGCCGGCCTGGCCCTCTTGCACTGGCTCTCGGCCTCGGAGGACGAAGCCGTCGCGTCCCTGCTGGACCGTCTCGTGGTGATTCTCGATCCCGACGCCAACCCGGATGGGCGGGCCCGCCACGTGGCGTGGTGGCGGACCGTGGCCGGAAGCGATCCGGACGAAGACCCCGAGGGCCTCGAGAACTCCTCCGCCTGGCCCGATGGACGGACCAACCACAACCTCTTCGACCTCAACCGCGACTGGGCCTGGGCGTCGCAGCCCGAGACACGAGCGCGGATCAAGGCCTTCCTCCTCACGCCCCCGCAGGTCTACGTCGACCTGCACGAGATGACGCCCGAGGCGAGCTATTTCTTCCCGCCGGACGCGGAACCGGTTCACCCCAACGTCGCTCCCGAGATCCGGAAGTGGGTCGAGCGCTTCGGCCGCGCCAACGCGAAGGCCTTCGACCAGAGAGGCTGGAGCTACTTCGTGCGCGAGAGCTTCGACCGCTTCTATCCCGGGTACGGCGACTCCTGGCCCTCCTTCCACGGGGCGGCCGGCATGACCTACGAGGTGGCGGGCGGAGTCGGGCTCTCCTACCGCCGTAAGGACGGCTCGCTCCTGACCCTGAAGGAGCGGGTCGTGAAGCACTTCACCTCGGTGAGGACAACGCTGGAAACCGCCGCGTCCGGCCGCGAGGAGCTCCTGGCCGACTTCGCGAGCTTCTTCCGACGCCCGTCCAAGGAAGGCCAGAAGGCCTTCGTCGTCCCGGCCGGACAGGATCCCGGACGCCTCAGGCGCCTGGCCCGGCTCCTGACCCTTCAGGGGATCTCGGTCGAGACGACGGCCGCCACGGTGAAGAATTTTCCAAGGACAGGCCAGCAGGTGCCAGAAGGGTCGCTCGTCATCGACACCTTCCAGCCTCTCGGCCGCTTCGCCGAGACCCTGCTCGAACCCTCGGCCGAGCTTTCCGAGGACTTCCTCCGCGAGGAGAGGCGGCGGCTCTTGCAGGAGGAGCCCGACCACTTCTTCGACGTGACGGCCTGGAGCCTTCCGATCGCCTTTGGCTTGGAGGCCTTCAGCACAGCCGAGAAAGAGCGGCTCGGAGCCCGGAAGCCCTTCGCGGAACCGGCCCGTCCGGCGAGCCCCAATCCCACCGCCAACTACGGCTGGCTGCTGCCGGGCGGAGACTCCTCGTCCCTCTCGGCGGCGGGACGCCTGATGGAGCGCGGAATTCGCATCGGCGTCCTCACCCGGGAGTCTCGCCTGGGGGAGCGCCGCTTCGTCGCGGGCTCGTTCCTCATCCGGAAAGAGAACAACTCACCCGCCGTTTCGGACATCATCTGGCAGGCCGCGAAAGAGGCCCAGGCCGAGGTCGTGCCCCTCAACGGCGCCTGGACGGACGGCGGCGCGGCCTTCGGCTCTCGATCGGTCGTGCCCCTGAAAACCAGGAAGGTCCTCGTTCTCGGCGGAGAAGGGGTCAACAGCAATGGATTCGGTTCCGTCCTGCTGAGCCTTCGGGAGCATCTCGGGATCCGGCCCATGCGCCGCACCCCTTCGACCCTGGCCGACGGTGATCTCTCCGGCGTCCGCGTCATCATCGTGCCGCACGGCTCCGGGGCTTTCCAGCGAGAGCTGGAGAGAGAGGAGACCGCCTCACGGCTTCGCCGGTTCGTGGAAGAGGGCGGGATCGTCATCGGCATCCGGGGCGGGGCCGAGATCCTTCGCGAAAAACCGCTCTCCCTCTCCTCGGTCAAGGCATGGGAGCCTGCCCGGAAGGACTCCGAAGGCCCCGAGGTCTCCACGGCGGAAACTCAGAAGAAGCCGCCGGCGAAGACCGCGCCGTCGCAGGAAAGCACCGACCCGGTCGTGGCCGCGCTCGAGAGCCACCTCTCGCAGCGCGTCCTGGCGATCCCGGGAGCGGCCCTGAGGACCGAGGGGCTCCTGTCCCACCCGCTCCTTTACGGCCTCGCATCCGCCCCGCCCTTCCTGGTCTCCGGGGGACGCGCCCCTCTTCCGCTCGCCTCTCCCCTTTCGAACGTCCTGCGGGTGAAGGGCAAGGACCCCCTCGCTTCCGGCTTCGCCTGGAAGGAAGCCCTCGAGCCTTGGACCGGGGCTCCCCTCGTCCAGATCGAGGAAGTGGGCAAGGGCCGGGTGATTTCCTTCTCGGCAGATCCGGTCTTCAGGGGCGTCTGGGCGGGTTCGGAGATCGTCTTTCTGAACGCCGTTCTCTTCTCGGACCTTCTCTGACGGAACCGCGGGCGCTCAAGCCCGCCGTCTGAGAAGGACCAGCGTCCGATCGTCCGCGTAGGGGACATTGATGACGAAGCTCTGGAGTTCGGCCGCGATGCCGTCGGCGATCTCCTCGAGGGGGACCTTCCTTCTGGTCCGCGCCCCTTCGGTCAACCGCTCGATCCCGAACTCGTTCTCGGAAGGGTCGTTTGCTTCCACCATCCCGTCCGAATACAGGACCAAGAGGTCGCCAGGAGCCAGGGAGATCTCGGCATTCGGGTAGGTCTGGCCCGGGAACAAACCGAGCGGGAGCCCCTGGGCCTCGAGCAGGAGGGACGACCCGTCGGAATGGAGCCACACACCGGGGTTGTGTCCGGCATTCGTGTAGACGACGTTCCCCGAGCCGGGATCGTAGAGAGCCGAGAAGAGGGTGATGAACTTCTCGGGACTGGAGCGGCGATAAACGAGCTCGTTCAGGCGCGAGCAGAGTTCGCCGGGTGAGAACCCCTCGGAGGCCCACGCCTGGAACGCGGACTGGACCGATGCCGCCAGGAGAGAGGCGGCGATCCCCTTGCCACAGACGTCGGCGACCACGACGTAGAGGCGTCCTTCGGGGTCCGGAAAGAAATCGAAGTAGTCCCCCGAGACCGTCCGGGAGGGAATGGTCCGGCCAAAGAGCTCCGTCTTGGGAAGGTCCGGGGCCTTTTCGGGCAAGAGCCTCTTCTGAACGTCCCAGGCGAGCGCGACCTCCCGTTCGATGCGCAGCCGGGCCGTCTCCGCTTC
Organism: Thermoanaerobaculia bacterium; assembly: GCA_022071945.1. GTDB lineage: Bacteria > Acidobacteriota > Thermoanaerobaculia > UBA5066 > UBA5066 > JAJVIN01. The sequence continues at coordinate 156,970 of JAJVIN010000015.1, forward strand.
CTGGAGCCTGACCGTCTCGATCTTGATCGCCGCCGCGTTGGCGAGGGCGGCGAGGAGCCGCAGGTCGTCCTCGGTGAAGGTCTTGCGCCCCAGCCGGGCCTCGAGGTAGATGAGCCCGAAGACCTTCTCGTTGATCGAGAGCGGAGCGGCCGTGCACGACGTGATCCCCTGAATCCTGATCGACTGGGCCGCACCCAGGATCGCGTCCGACTGCGTGTCGATCGAGAGGAAGCCCGCCCTTTTCTCCATGACGGCGTTCACGAGTGTCTTCGACAGGCGAATGTCCCCGGGATCGATGCCGGGGGCGAACCTGACAACCTCGGGCCGGAGCTGTCCGGCCTCGTCGCGCAGCATCAGAAGCCCGCGGTCGGGTTGCAGATACTCGAAGATGCTGTCCATCAGGATCCTGAGAACACTCGAGACGGGCTCGTTGGTCAGGAGCCTCTTGGAGACCTCGTAGAGGATCTCCAGAGAGCGGTTGACCCTCACGAGCTCGTCGTGGGCGAGCGTCTTGCGCAGCTCGGCCTTGGCGGAATCGATGAGATCGGCCGAGGACCGGAAGACGGTTCGCTCCATCACGCTGTTGTCTTCCGGGGCGTCGAGGTAGACCTGGGTGCCGCTCGCGAGGGAAACCTCGATTCGCGTCTCACCCAGGACGATGGTGTCGCCCGCCTTCAGGGGGACCGGCGCCGTGATGCGGGTTCCGTTCACCTGGGTCCCATTTCGCGAGTCGAGATCTCTCACGAGGAGCTGACCGTTGACGAGCTCGAGGCGCGCGTGCAGACGGGAAAGCGTCCGGTCCGCCAGATGGATGTCGCTCCCCGAGGAGCGGCCGAGAGTCATCGAGGGCTTCTCCACACTCACCCGGCGGACGGTCTGGTCAGGCACGCGAACGGTCAGAACGAACACGGTGGAAAGACTATATCTCTGGCCCCGTGGGGTCTTGGGCGGCAGACCCCGGAAGCGAGCTGTGGTAACCTTTCGGGTTCCGGCTGCGGCTCACATTCAGCGGCTCGGCCTTTTCGAGGACTCAAGATGAAAGAAAAGATCCACCCCGAGTACAAGGACGTCACGGTTCACTGCTCCTGCGGGAACTCCTGGAAGACCAAGAGCACGAAGACCGAGAAGGGCGAGCTGCGCATCGAGATCTGCTCCGACTGCCATCCGTTCTTCACGGGCAAGGCCAAGCTGATCGACACGGCGGGCCGCGTCGAGCGCTTCCAGCGCCGCTACGCCGCCTCGGCCTCCGCGAAGAAGCCCGCGGCCAAGAAATCCGCCTGATCCCCTGACGAGAACGCGACAGTTCAAGGGGCCGGAGCACGCGCTCTGGCCCCTTTGAGTCTCGCCGATGCTCGAAAAACTCGAAGAAATCGAACGGCGATACGCGGACCTCGAGGCCCGGCGCGACAGTCCCGAGGTCGCGGCGGACCATGTCGAGTACACCCGGATCATCAGGGCGATGAAGGACATCTCCCCGGTCGTCGAGAAGATGCGGGAGCGCCGAAAGGTCGAGTCTGACCTGGCGGGCGCCCGGGAGCTCCTGGCGAGCTTGCCCCCCGGCGACGAGCTGAGAGACATGGCGCAGTCGGAGGCGGCCGGCCTTCAGGCCAGCCTGGAGAGGATCGACGAGGAGCTTCCGATCCTCCTCCTTCCGAAAGACCCCAACGACAGCAAGAACGTCGTTCTCGAGATCCGCGCCGGCACCGGAGGCGAAGAGGCTTCCCTCTTTGCCGAGGAGCTGTTCCGGATGTACGCCCGCTACGCGGAGGCGCGCGGCTGGCGGGTCGAGGTGATTGACCGGAGCGATTCGGGGGGCCGTGGCGGAATCAAGGAGATCCAGGCCATCATCGAGGGGGACGGCGCCTTCTCGCGGCTGAAGTTCGAGGGAGGCGTCCATCGCGTCCAGCGCGTGCCCGAGACCGAGGCCCAGGGCCGGATCCACACCTCCGCGGCCACGGTCGCGGTCCTGCCCGAGGTCGAGGACTTCGACGTCGAGATCAATGAGAAGGACCTGCGTGTCGACCTCTTCTGCGCCTCGGGCCCGGGAGGTCAGGGGGTCAACACCACGTACTCCGCCGTCCGGATCACCCACATCCCGACGAACACGGTGGTGCAGTGCCAGGACGAGCGCTCGCAGATCAAGAACAAGGCCAAGGCGATGCGCGTCCTGAGGGCGCGCCTTTACGAGGTGGAGCAGGAGCGGCGGAACCAGGCCTATGCCGCCGATCGCAAGAAGATGGTCGGGTCCGGAGACCGCTCGGAGAAGATCCGCACCTACAACTTCCCGCAGAGCCGGGTGACGGACCACCGGATTTCCTTCACTTCCCACCGTCTCACCGAGATCCTCGACGGCCGTCTGGACGAGCTGATCGAGCCCCTGATCGCCAACGATCAGGCCGAAAAGCTCAAGGCCGAGCTCGCCAGGGCCTGATCGCCCCGTCCCGGGCTAGCGCAGATCGAAAACGTAGGCGGGGCCCTTCCTCAGAAGGGTCACTCCCGTCACCTCGTACCCCTTCTCGAGGAGCGGCCCGACGATCCGGGCGAAGCGGCGCCGTTCCTTGATGCTCCCGGCCGGATCGGTCTGGTAGAGGGCCGGCGCCCCCGCCGGGAAGGTCACCGCCAGGCGCGGCGCGGCCGGAATCGATCGAGGGTTCGTCACGACCGGCAGCTTTTCCTCCTCGTGCACCACGGCGCTCTCTTCTCCCTGCGCCGCCCGCTCCACCAGGGGGTCGAGGAGCCGCCAGGCGACCTCGAAGCGATCCGTGGGGAGCTCGCCGTAGATTCCGCCCATCGCCCCGTAGAAGTTCGGCAGAAACGTCCTCACCGTTGCCCGCAGGCGGCCCAGATTGAGCCGGGCGTTCTTCAGGAAGAACGGGTCGTACGTCCAGGTGATGAGCCGGATGTTGTGGGCGAGACACCATTCGCGCTGATAGAGCTTCAAGCGGATCGACAGCCCCTTCCCCTGCGCCTTGGGATGGACGGCCAGGAGGTGAGAGTGCTGGCAGGGCTGGCCCTGGTTGACGCGGGGAAGGCTGTGGACGAACCCCAGCATCTGTTTCCCCGAGAAGACCCCCGCGGTCAGGCCTCCCGAGTGCGTCGAGGCGATCAGGTCCGACACCGGCGAGATCGCCAGGTCGTTGAACTGCCAGGCGAGCCTGGAAATCGCCTCGGTCTGACGGAACTCCTCGGGGGTTTGAAGCTCCCGGATGACGAGCTTTTCCTTCTTCATGGGTGGACCTCCTCCAAGAGAGCGGCCAGGAGTGCGGCGCGCCGGGGAAGATCATCGACGATGACGGACTCCGACCGGGAATGAGCGCCCCGGCCCGACGGGCCGAGGCCGTCGAGCGTCGGGATCCCCTCGGCTGCCGTGAAGTTTCCGTCTGAAGCCCCGCCGACCCGCACGGCCGGCAGGGCAAAGCCCAGGGCCGTCGCGATCGCGGCGGCATGCTCGAAGAGCTCGAGGCTTTCGGGAGTGGGTTCCATCGGGGGGCGGCCGAGCCCTCCTTCGACCCTCACCGTGATCCGGGGGTCCTCGGGAGCGTAGGTCCCGAGGGCGCCCAGGACCCTCTCCGACTCCTCACGAGTCCAGAAGCGGCAGTCCACGGTGACCTCCGCGGACTCGGGAACGACATTGGCCTTCGTCCCCGCGCGGGCCAGAGTCGGCACGACCGACGTTTCGCGGCCCGGGTGAGCCAGAAGGTCGGCAAAGACGGCGAAGCGGACCATCTCCATGAGCGCGGAGGCTCCCTTCTCGGGCTCGAGGCCCGCATGCGCGGCCACCCCGGTGAAGCGCGCCGTGACGAGCCCGGTCCCTTTTCTCGCCACCTTCGCGGCCCCGCGCTCGCCGGCCGGCTCCATCACGAGGACCCTCTTGTGACGGCGGGCGATGGCGATGATCTTTTCCCGGGACGCTGTCGAGCCGGTTTCCTCATCTGGCGTCAGAAAGAGGGAGAAGCCATCCTTCAGCCGGACCTCGCCCTCCGCCGCCGCGGCGGCCACGGCCATCGCGATGGCGATCCCGGCCTTCATGTCGAACACGCCTGGTCCAGAAAGGAGCCCGTCCTGATTCGCAAACGGGATCGCCCGGATCGTTCCTTCCGGCCAGACCGTGTCGGCGTGCCCCAGGATCAAGGTCGCGGAAGGAGGATCCGAATGGACCCAGAGGGCCTCACCGCTTCCCGCTCCAGACGGGAGGCACTCCGCCGAAAACCCGCGCGCACGGAGGAAATCCGCGACAAAGCGGACGAGGGCCGTGACGAGCTCGGGCCGCTCGGACGGGCTTTCCCTGACGACCAGCTCCTCCACGAGCGCCACGATCTGGTCGCGGCGGGCGTCAAAGCAGGCACGCAGGTTCGGCGCGCGGCCCTCGTCTCCCATCAACGGAACTCCTCGATCGCCCGGGTGACGCGCCCCAGGACATCCCGCCGGACTTGAACGCCGAGCCCCGGACCACTGGGAACCGGCATCCACCCCTCACGGGTCTCCAGGAGCGGCTCGACAATATCTTCCTCGAAGTAGCGCGAGGCGGAGGAAATATCGCCGGGCTTGACGAATCCCGCCCGCGAGGAGAGGGCCACGTTGTGCGCCCGGCCCACACCCGCCTCGAGCATTCCGCCGCACCAGACAGGAACTCCCGCCTGCCGGCACCGTTCCTCGATCCGGATCGCCTCCTCGAAGCCGCCGACCCGGCCGACCTTGATGTTGACCACCCGGCACGCCCCGAGGCGGATCGCCAGGTCGACCTCTCGCACCGAACGGATCGACTCGTCGAGGCAGATGGGCGTCGACATCCGCTTCGCGAGCTCCGCGTGGTCGGCCAGGTCCTCGTGGTGGAGGGGCTGTTCGATGTAGTCGAGCCCGAAGGCGTCGAGCTTCGACAGGTGGGCGGCATCCGAGAGGGTGTAGGCCCCGTTCGCGTCGACGGTCAGGACCGTCTCGGGGAAGGCCTTCCTTACGGCGGTCACCCGGTCGAGATCGGCCCCCGGCTCGATCTTCAGCTTGATCCGCCGGTACCCCTCGTCCACGTGCTTTTTCACGTTCGCGACCGTCTCCTTCACCGTCCTGGAGATTCCCAGGGAGACCCCGGACTCGATCCGGTCCCTGATGCCTCCCAGATGACGGGCCAGCGGCACCCCCTCCCTCTCGGCAAAGAGCGCGTGGAGGGCGCAGCTGATCATCGCCTTGGCCATCCGGTTTCCTCTCACGGGGGCCGCGAGGGTCTCGAACTCCGCGGGCGAGGCGAGGTCCCGCTCGAGGATGATGGGGAGCAGGAACTGCCGGACGACGGCCGAGGCCGACTCGATCGTCTCGGGTGAGTAGAAGGGGCCTTCCTCGGCCACGCACTCGCCCCAGCCCGCGTTCCCGCCGCTCCGAAGCTCGAGGAGCAGGAACTTCTTGAGGGACGTTTCCCCGAACGACGTCCGGAAACGGAACTTCAACGGCATCTCGACTCGACGCAGGATGGCTTCTTCGATCCGCATGGAAAACCCTGGGGAGATCTTCTCACTCCAGGGCGGTTTTGATGCCCTCCGGCAGTTGGGCCTATACTTTAGGGTTTGCCATGAGCGCCCTCCCGGGCCGCTCCTGGTGGAGAAGTCACCATTGCTCGACAGGAATCCGACCCCGCGCCCCACACTCCGGCGTTCCGTTCCCCCCGGTGAGAGGCTCGCGTCCTTCCGGTTCAGGAAGGCCGCTCCCTCCATGCCCGCCACGGAGACGGGCTCCACACCGTCGTTTGGCCGCGACATGTTCGAGCTGACGAAGCCCAGAATCACGCTCTTCGTCGTGATGACGGCTTACGTCGGCTTCGTCGTCGGGGCGAAGGTCCCCGTCTTCGGGCTCGACTTCTCAACTCTTCTTCACACGCTTCTCGGGACGGCTCTGGTCGCCTCCGGCACGTCGGTCTTCAACCAGCTCTGGGAAATCAAGCTCGACGCCCGCATGAAGCGGACCGCCTCTCGCCCGCTCCCGGCCGGCCGCATCTCCCCCGCGACGGCCTTCGGCTTCGGCGCGGCGCTTTCGATCCTGGGAATCGCGGAGCTGGCCGTCTTCGCGAACGCCATCACGTCCGTCCTGGCGGCCACGACGCTTCTGAGCTACGTCTTCGTCTACACGCCCATGAAGACGCGCTCGCCCCTCTCGACGATCGTCGGGGCCATTCCCGGCGCTCTTCCTCCGCTGGGCGGGTTCACGGCTTCCAGCGGCGCCATCGCGCCCGAGGGCCTCGTCCTCTTCGCGATCCTCTTTCTCTGGCAGCTCCCCCATTTCTTCGCCATCGGGTGGAAGCACCGGAAGGACTACGGGGAGGCTGGCTGCCAGATCCTCGCCGTGATCGATCCGAGCGGCAAGAGCTCGGGGCGTCAGGCTCTCTGGTACACGGCGCTCCTCCTCCCCGTGAGCATGGCGCCAGCATTCCTCGGGACCACGGGCGTCCTCTACGGCGTGGCCGCGCTTCTTCTGACCTCGCTCTTCCTCCTGTCGAGCCTCCAGTTCGCCCGCGAGACGACCGACAGGAACGCGACGCGGCTCTTCCTGATGTCGATCGGCTGGCTCCCGGCGGTCCTGATCCTCCTGCTGGCGAATCGCATCACGGGTGTCTGATCCCGCCGTCTCCGTTCGCGGCCTCTCCAAGTCCTTCGGCGAGAGGGCCGCGCTTTCCGATGTGAGCCTGGAGGTTCAAGGAGGCTCGATCTTCGCCCTTCTCGGTCCGAACGGCGGCGGCAAGACGACGCTCTTCCGGATCCTCTCGACGCTCCTCCGCCCCGATTCGGGTTCGTTTTCGATAGCGGGCCTCGACCCCAAGAAGCAGCTCCGCCAGCTGAGGGGCCGAATCGGCGTCGTCTTCCAGTCGCCCGCCCTGGACAGGAAGCTGACCGTCCTCGAGAACCTCCGCCTCCACGGCCGGATCTCGGGCCTCAACGCCGCCCGGATCGAATCTCTCGCGGCGTCCCTCCTCTCGCGCCTCGACCTCCTGGACAGGAAAAACGACCGGGTCGAAACGCTGTCGGGAGGCCTCGCGCGCCGGGCCGAGATCGCCAAGGCCCTCCTCACGAGCCCCGATGTCCTTCTCCTCGACGAGCCTTCCACCGGTCTCGACCCGGTTGCGCGGAGGACCCTGCGGGACGTGCTGAGAAATCTCGTCTCGCACGGAGAGATCACCGTCCTCTTGACGACCCACATCTTCGACGAGGCGGAGGCCGCGGACACGATTGGCCTGATCGACGGCGGAAAGCTCGTGGCGAAAGACACGCCGGATGCCCTCAAGGCGCGGGTCGGCGGGGACGTCCTCGTCGTCGAGACGGCCGGAGCGCCGGAGGCCTCATCGCTCGCGATGGAGATCTCGAACGCCTTCGGAAAAGACGCGGGAGCTCTTCGCGTCGTCGCCGAAACGGTCCGCCTCGAAAGGCGCGAGGCCCACCGTTTCATCCCCGCTCTGGTCGAACGCTTCCCCGGGCGGTTCATCTCCGTTTCGTACGGGCGGCCCTCTCTCGAAGACGTCTTCATCGACCTGACGGGTCACCGGTTCGAGGAGGCGGCGTGACGGCGGCGCTCGCTCTCACCCACCGCGAGATCCTCCGGTTCGTCAGGCAACCGAGCCGGATCGCCGGCGCGGTCGTCCCACCCCTCATGGCATGGATCCTCCTGGGCTCGGGGTTCGGTTCGTCTCTGAAGATGCCAACCGCCTCCGCGAGCACACCGTACCTTGCGTACTTCTACCCCGGCACGGTGGTTCTCGTCGTCCTGTTCGCCTCGATCTTCTCGAACATCTCGATCATCGAGGATCGAAAAGAGGGCTTTCTGCAGGGCGTGCTCGTCTCCCCGGTCTCGCCCGTCAGCCTCGTCCTCGGGAAGGTGCTTGGCGCCGGTCTTCTCGCGATGATCCAGGGCGCGGCTCTCCTCCTCCTGGCGCCGCTGCTCGTTTCCGGCCTGACGCCGGGACGCCTTCTCGCGGCTCTCGGGGTGCTCGCTCTCCTCTCGCTCGCTCTGGCCGGACTGGGCTTTTCCGTGGCGTGGCCGCTCGACTCCACGCAGGGATTTCACGGTGTGATGAACATGTTCCTCATCCCGATGTGGGTCCTGTCGGGCTCGTTCTTTCCCCGCGAAGGGGCGCCCGCATGGCTCGCCGCCGCGATGGCGCTGAATCCCCTGACGTACGGGGTCGCCGCCTTTCGGGAAGTGCTGACACCCGGCGTGGGCGGACTCCCGCCGCTCGCGATCTCTCTCGCCGTCACGGCCGGATTCGCCGTGGCGGCATTCCTCCTGCCCGTCCTCCTGGTTCGCCACACGGCAGGACCCCGCTGAGCCGGCCGAGGAGACGACAGGGGCTCGATGACCATGCCGACTGAACCGCAGCAGAAGCGTCCCCGCCAGGGTCCGAAGCCCTGGCAGATCGTCCTCATGGCCGTCTCGCTCGCGAGCGTGACGGCAGCCGTTCTCTACGGCCTGAAGAACCCGGCCGGCGCTCCCGCCCAGGTCCGGGTCGAACGAGAGGATTTGCCCGATCTGGGGCCGATCCCCGACTTCACCCTGACGTCGGAGGAGGGCCGGCCCGTCTCGAGAGCCGACCTATTGGGAAAGGTCTGGATCGCGGACTTCATCTTTCTACGCTGCACGGGAACCTGCCCGATGATGTCGTCGCGAATGTCGGCCCTGGCCAAGGAGATGGCGGAGGAGACCCGGATTCGCTTCATCTCCTTCGACGTCGATCCCGATCGCGACACGGTTGCCGACATGAAGGAATACGCCCGGCAATACGGGGCGAACCCCGGCCAATGGACGTTTCTGCGGGGGGAGAAGCCGGTCCTGCGATCAATCGCCCGGCACGGCTTCCGGCTGCCGGTCGAGGACGCCCCGCCCGGAGCCCCCGAACCGATCTTTCACTCGACCCGCTTTTCGCTCGTCGATGACGGGGGACGGCTCCGGGGGTCCTACGAGAGCAACGACCCGGAGGCCATGCAGCGCCTTCGACAAGACGTGAAGAGACTCGTTGCCGGGATCGGCGGGAGCGCGAAGTGACCTTTCGCGACCTTCCGACGGTGAACGCGTGCCTGAACTCGCTGACGACCGTCCTGCTCATCACGGGGTTCCTGCTGATCCGAAGGAAGAAGAGAGAGGCCCATCAGAAGGTGATGACGGCGGCGATCGTGACCTCGGCGCTGTTCCTCGTCTCGTACCTCGTCTACCACTTCGAGGTGGGAAGCGTGAAGTTCACCGGGCAGGGTCCTGTCCGGACGGTCTACCTCGCGATTCTCCTCACCCACACGCTCCTGGCGATGGCCGCCGCCCCTCTCGCCCTCACGGTCTTCGTCCTGGGAAGGACGAAGAGATTCGAGCTGCACAAGAAGCTCGCCCGGATCACCTGGCCCCTCTGGATCTACGTCTCGATCACGGGGGTCGTCATCTACTGGATGCTCTACCGGATGACGTGGTGAGGAATCCCGCGCCGAGCTAACCTCCACGTCATGCGTGGCGTTTGCCAGTCGTTTTTCCTGTTGCTCCTCGCGGCCCGGCCCGCCTTCGGTGCCGGCCCTGCGATCGAAATCCCGCCCGACCACCGGACGAAGGCCGAGGTCACTTCCTTCCGCGCGACGTCCACCTACGAGGAAACGCTCGCCTTTTCGAGGCGCCTCGAGAAGACCTCGCCCGATGTGAAGCTCGACTTCTTCGGGACCTCGGGTGAGGGACGGTCCCTGCCCCTTCTCATCGTCTCGAAAGACAGGGCCTTCACCCCGGAGGCGGCGAGAAAGACCGGCAAGCCAGTCGTCCTGGTCCTGAATGGCATCCACGCGGGCGAGATCGACGGCAAGGAAGCCTCGTTCCTCTATCTGCGCGACCTCGTGTTCAGACAGCACGACGAGGTTCTCGATTCCCTCATCCTCCTCGTCGTTCCGATCTACAACGTGGACGGGCACGAGCGGATCTCGAAGTTCAACCGGCCGAACCAGGATGGACCCGTCGACGGGATGGGCTTCCGGACCAACGCCCGCGGCCTGGACCTGAATCGGGACTTCTTGAAGGCTGATTCCCAAGAGGCCCGGGCGCTCCTCTCGCTTCTTCGTGACTGGGATCCCGACCTCTTCATCGATCAGCACGTCACGGACGGCGCGGACTATCAGGCCACCGTCACCGTCTCTCTGGGTTCGGAGCCCTTCGCCTCCGCCCCTCTCGTGAAGTGGATGAAGGACACGGTCCGCCCGGTCTTGTCCCGGGTCGAGGAGCGGGGCTTCGGGACGGCCCCGTACGTCGAGTTCGTCGACTGGACGGACCCGTCAAAAGGACTGGACCTGGGCCCGTCGCGCCCCCGCTACTCCTCGGGCTATCTGCCTCTGCGGCACATCCCGTCGGTCCTCGTCGAGATGCACTCGCTCAAGCCCTTCGTCGAGCGGGTCCTGGGCAACGAGGCGTTCATGGCCGAGCTTTTCTCTGAGCTCGCCCGGAACCCGAAGACCCTCCTGGAGGCCCGAAGGCAGTCGAAGAGCCAGGCGCGGGAAGGCAAGCCCGGCTCGAGATTCCCCCTCGTCTCCGAGACCGACTTCTCGCGGCCCCGCGACTTCGAGTTCAAGGCCTACTCGTACAAGAAGGTGACGTCCCTCGTCACCGGCCAGACCGCCGTCCGCTGGGACCGGTCCAGACCCGAAACCCTGAAGATACCGGTCTACGAGCACGCCAAGGCGACGCTCGAGGTCTCGCGGCCGGCGGGCTACCTCGTCCTGCCCGGCTGGCCCGGCGTCGAGGAGAGGCTCCAGGCCCACGGGCTCCCGTACAAGAAGCTCCAGCAGGCGGCCACGCTCGCCGCCGGGACCTTCCGCGCAAAGGACCCCGTCTTCGCGAAGACCTCGTACCAGGGACGAGTCCGGGTCGAGGCGAAGATCGCGCGCGCGACCGAGACCCGAAAGTTCCCGGCCGGGAGCCTGTACATCCCCGCCGAGGGCGAGCTTTTCGGGATCGTCCTGCACCTCCTCGAGCCCGAGGGACCCGACTCGCTCTTCTCGTGGGGAGAGTTCGCCTCCGCCCTGGAGAACAAGGAGTGGATCGACACCCGCGTCCTCGACCCGCTCGCGGAAGAGATGCTGAAAAAGGATCCCGCGCTCCGGGCCGAGTGGGAATCAAAGCTGGCGGATCCGGCCTTCGCCGCGGACGCCGAGAAGCGCCGGCGCTTCTTCTATTCGAGGACGCCCTTCTGGGACGAGACAAACGGGCTCCTGCCGGTCTTCAGGCTGGAGACCGTGCCCGAAGGCCTGGTCTTCGCTAAAGCGCAACCGTCTTCCGAGCCGGTCTCCTCACCAAGATGAGGCGGGCCGGATGGCCCTTCCTGAGGCAGGCGGCGCAGAGCCGCCCGCCGCGGAAGGGCTTGCGGCGGGCCCATTCGGAAAGACAGCCGATACAGCGGTAGACGTAGCGGGCGTTGGCCTGCCTGACAGCCTTGAGCTGCTCGGTGAGCGGCGCCGACCGCCGCCTGACGCCCAGCTGGCGGGCGACCTCCCAGAACCTCTTGGAGTGACCTTCCTCCGGCCCCCAGCGCGCGTGGCAGATGGCGTGGGCGGTCTCGTGTAGAAGCGTCTCGCGCTGGTCCTCCGTGGACATGTGTCCGGAGACCCGGATGACGTGGGGCGGGCCGTACCGGATCATCCCTCCCGTCGCTCTTCGCATCGTGACCTCGACGCGGGCCGGAGGGAGCCCGTGCGTGGCCGCGATCTGGTTGTAGAGCTTCTGCAGCCCGTCCTTGTCACCGGGCGGGAGAGGACGACGAGCTTCGAATTCTTCTGCCGAAAAGAGCTCGAGCTGGAACATTCGTTTCAGTCTCCGCCGAAGAGATCTTCACGATGCGGGGCGAGAGGCCGGGAGAGCACGAGGGCAACCGCGAGAGCCGACAGGAGAGCGGCCCAGACTTCCATCATCGGGACGACGCCGCCGTGGAAGCGCGGGGCGAGGGTGAGCCGGATCACCCAGAGAACGGAAAGGCCGGCTGCCGGGGGAATCCAGGAAGCCGTTCCCAGGGCGAGCCATGTCAGTCCGAGCGAGAGAAAGAACTCGACGAAGGCCGCCTGCGAGATCAGGACCGCTTGCGGCACGCGGGGCGAGGGGAGGACGGTGAGCCTCACCCAGAGAGGCAAGAGGGTCCCGAGAAGGGCGATCGTGAGCGCGGGAGCGGGTGACGGCATCCGCTCCCCGAGGGACCGGTAGAGGAATCCGCGAAAGAAGGCCTCGTGCGGGACCGAAAGGGCGATCGCGGCCAGAACGGCAAGAGCCGTGGAGACCGGCAGCTCCCGGGATTGAACGGTGAGGTACCGCAACGAGTATCCCAGGGGAAGAAAAGCCGTGGCCACGGCCACGAAGCTGAAGGACGCGAGTGCGGAGTGCCAGGGGGCGGCGGCACGCTGCATTTTTCGTAATGGTAGTCGCGAATGGGGCCCGCGGGATCATTGACCGAGAGGGGGAACGGAGAAAAACTCACGCGGTGAGTACCAGTTCGATTCGCGTTGCCTTCGCCGGTCTCGGAACGATGGGCGTGGGCATGGCCCGCAACATCGCCCGCGCCGGATTCCCCCTCACCGTCACCACCCGGACCTTCGAGAAGGCCGAGACCCTGGCCCGGGAACTGGCGGAGGCTGGCTTTCCCGTCAAGCCGGTCCGGACCCCGGCCGAAGCCGCCCTTTCGGCGGACATCGTCGTCTCGTGCGTCCCGGACGCGCCCGAGGTCGAGAAGGTCCATCTGGGGGCCATGGGCACGGTTCATGGCGCCCGGCCCGGCACCATCGTGATCGACTGCTCGACGATTGCCGCCGAGGCCGCGCGGGAGATCGCCGGTCAGCTCGCCGAGAACGACATCTCCTTCATCGACGCGCCCGTTTCCGGCGGTCAGAAGGGGGCAAACGAGGGAACTCTCAGCTTCTTCATCGGGGGGGCCGAGGATGCCGTCGAGAGGGCGCGTCCGGTCCTTGCGGCCATGGGCAAGAGGCTCACCCACCTTGGCCCCTCGGGCGCGGGCCAGCTCGGCAAGGCCACGAACCAGGTCATCGTCGCCGGTAATCTGATGGCTGTCTGCGAGGGCCTCATCTTCGCCCAGAAGGCCGGACTCCCGCTCGAGGCCCTCCACACCGCCCTGACTTCGGGCGCTGCCAACTCCTGGGCCCTCGAGGTTCTCGGCAAGAAGATCCTCGACCGTGACTTTCAACCCGCCTTCGCCGTGAAGCACCAGCAGAAGGACCTCGCGATCGTCCTCCGAACCGCCCGGGAGAACGGCGTTCCCCTGCCGGGAGTCGCTCTCGTTCACCAGCTTCTCGCCGCTCTCGAATCAACGGGACGCTCCGAAAACGGCACCCAGTCCCTGATGCTGCTCTATGAACAGCTCGCGGGTGTCTCTCATGACTGACGTTCCCAGGAGGTTCCGAGTGAGATCTCTCATCGCCGCAGCCGTCTTCGCCCTCCTTCTTCTGCCCTCAACGGCCGGGCTCGCCCAGAGCGGCAAGACCCGGGAAGCGTGGTTCAGCCTGGTCCCGAACAAGGAGCAGAAGGTGGGAATCAAGTCGGGCCCGATCACGATCGAGACGGTCCGGATCCGCAACTGGCCGGATGCCGACGACTTCCAGGACGCCGAGAAGGACCTGAACGAAACCCACACCATGTGGCTGGAGTTCACCTACTCGAACCGCGACGAGGTGCGGGACTACAAGTGCCTCTATGTCGTCACCGTTCCGGGACCGGACGGGGCCGTAGCGGGACAGAATGACCGCAAGGCCACCCTCGACAAGGGAAAGCTCCACGACACGAACAAGGTGTCGCTCAAGATGAAGACCCGGTACTACAAGAAGCTCAAGAGCTTCCGTGTCACGTTCGACATCTGGCCGGACTGAGGCGGAGCCGCTCCGCGAAACCCGGAGATCATCGAGACGGCCGCCCGCATCGCCGCCTCACTTCCACCTCATCTCCCAGCCCGAGAGGGCCCGGTCGAGGTGTGGCTGCCATTCGATGTCCTTGCGGATCCCGTAGAGGTCGTGGCGGCCGAGAAGGGGCAGGTGGTAGCGATCGGCGACCAGGATCCGCATCGTCTCTTGCAGGAGCTTTCTCCGTGCCGTCATGTCGCGTTCCGACGCGACGCGTTGAGTCAGCTCGTCCAGGATGGGATTGGAATACCCGTTGAAGTTCGAGCGTCCGTAGACGCCCGTCCGGGTGTGGGCAAAGGAGTCGAAGATGTCGCTGGCGTCGACCGTGGGCGCGGTCACGCCTCCGAGGTAGAAAGGGACTTCTCCGCGCACGAGCCTCGGGAAGAGCTCCGAGAAGGAGGACGACCTCAGGGTCAGCTGGATTCCGAGCTCGCCCAGTTGACGGGCGATCTCTTCTCCGGACCTGCCGGCGCGGTATTCGAGCGTCAGGGCAAATCCCCCGGGATACCCCGCGCTCGACAGGAGCGCCCGCGCGCGGGCCAGGTCCCGCTTCGGCACGCCGAGTGAGGGGTCGTACCCGAAAACGCCCGGGCTGACGAGCTGGCTGGCAACCTGTCCATGCCCCTTGGTCACCTCGCGCACGAGGAGCTGCCGGTCGAGGGCGAGGTCGATCGCTTCCCTCACCCGGGGGTCCTTGAACCGGGGATCGGACGCCGAGAGGTGGAGGTACTCGATGACGGTCGAGACCACGCTCACGACCTTCATCTCCGGATGCTGGTTGACCCTCTCGACATCCACGGGCTGAATGTCCTGGACGATGTCGAGCTCCCCGCGCAGGAGCTTCTCGGTCCTTTCGGCCGGATCACCCGAAGGGACGACGAGCAGGCGGTGGAGCGCCTTCCGGCTCCCCCAGTTGCCGGGCACCGGCTCCAGGGAAAAGGGCTCTCCCTTTCTCCAGGACTCGATGCGGTACGGCCCGCTTCCCGCGGCCGACCCCGTCTTCGCCGACGGGTCTTCCTCGAGGATCGCGATGAAGGCGAGCTTGTTGAGAAGGGCCGGGAAGGGTCGCCTGGTCTTGACGATGACCTCCTGGGGACCGGCAGCCGTCACGGACTCGATCTCGACGAGGTAGCTCGCCAGGAGGCTGTCGGGCCGGGTCATGGCACGCTCGAGACTGAAGACGACGTGATCCGAGGTGACCGGCGTCTGGTTCCAGAAGTGCGCGTCGGAACGCAAGTGGAACCGCCATGTCGTGTCGTCGGGGTTGCTCCACGAGTCGGCCAGGAGCGGCTGCAACTGGAGCTGATCGTCGAAGACGACGAGCGTGTCGTAGACGTTCCTGAGAATCGAGAACGTTCCCACCTCGTTGTGCGCATGCGGATCCAGCGTCACCGGTCCGCTGTGGAGGCCGATCCGGATCGAGGAGGGCCGCTCCGGTTGGCGGCAAGCGGGGCCGCACAGAGAGAGCAAGAGGCCGGCCGCAAACGCCGCCAGGGGACGCTTTCCGAAAGCGCGGGGCGGGTGTCTCCTTCCGCCGCTCATCGACAGGACAGGAAGATTATGCGCTCCGCCCCGCGGCGGCCTACCCTCAGGAACCCGCCTCGTTTCCGGCCGCCAGCACCTGGGGCAGGGTGACCGTGAAGGACGATCCGGAGCCCGCCGCCGAGCAAACCTGGATGTCCCCACCGAGCATCTGGCAGAGACGCCTGGCGATGACGAGGCCGAGTCCCGTGCCTCCAAAGCGCCGCGTCGTGCTCGCATCGGCCTGCGCAAAGGGCTGAAAGAGCCGGGAGATCTGTTCCGGGCTCATGCCGATCCCCGTGTCGGAAACCTCGACTCTCAGGTACGACGCGACCGATCCCGCCGAGAGGCGAACGGTGCCGTTCTCAGTGAACTTCGCGGCATTCGACAACAGATTCAACAGGATCTGACGCAGACGCGCGGGATCCGAGATCATCTCGGCGGCGATCTCCCCGATCTCGAGCTCGACGCGGTTCCCCCGCTTCTCCACGAGGGGGCGGACGGTGGCGACCGCGTCGCTTATCAGGGCAGCCGGGTCGAAAGAAACGATCTCCAGCTCGAGACGGCCCGACTCGATCTTGGAGAGGTCGAGGATCTCGTTGACGAGATTCAGCTGCAGGAGCGCCGCCGCGCGGATCTTCTCGAGGTCGGGCCCGAGGGACTCCGCCCCGACGGCGCGCGCGTCCTCGGCCAGGAGCTCGGAGTACCCGATGATGGCGTTGAGAGGGGTCCGCAGCTCGTGGCTCATGTTCGCAAGGAAGCTGCTCTTGGCGCGGTTTGCCTCCTCGGCGAGCCGTTGAGCCTCACCCGCGAGCCGCCGGAGCCGCTCCGCCTCCGCCTTCTCGACGAGCGCGTCGCGACGGGCCGCCTCCGTTTCGAACAGGGCGACCTCGGTCCGGGACTTCTCCTCCGCGAGCGTCCGGGTCCTTTCCTTCACGATCGTCTCGAGCTCCCTCTCACGCACCCGGACCTGGTGAAGGCGTAACCGGAATCCCCCGAAGACCAGACTCGCGACTATGAGAGACAGGACCAGGATGAACACCCGGCTTTCGTAGAAGCGCGGACGGATCGTGAACTCGAGCCGGGCCGTGGAGTCTCCGAACTCGCCGCCGGCAACGGCGGCCTGGACCTCGAAGAGGTACCGGCCCCCCGGCAGGCGCGAGTACAGGGCCACCCGCCGGTTCCCCGACCCCACCCAGCTCCGTTCGTGCCCGGAGAGCCGGTAACGATACTGCACCTGCCCCGGAGACTGCAGCCGGATGCCCGCGAAGCGGATCTCGATCTGCTCGACACCGGGGGCGAGCTCGAGCGAGGTCGCGTCTCGCTCGACTTCCGAGCCGTCGACGAGGACTTGCTCGATGCGAACCGGCGGCGGGACGAGGTTGGGTCCCCCCGCTCGCGCGGCGTCGATCTCGATCAGTCCTCCGAGGGTGGCGAAGTAGACCTTTCGGCCCCGTCCGATGAATCCCGCGGGCTGGGAGGCTCCGACGCACTCGGCGATTCGCATCCCGTCCGCCGCGGTGAAGCCGAGGGGCGTCGGCAGGCGGGAGAGCCGCCCATCCAGGACCGCTTCGACATCCGCCCGGGGAATCCGGAAGATTCCCCTGATGGTACCGAGCCAGAACTGATCCTCCCCGTCGAGCATCAGCCGGAAGATCTTTCCCGAAGGGAGCCCCTCGTTTTCCGTCACGGTCCGGACTTGGCCCTTGCGAACGCGCGTCAGGCCGCCGCCATCCGAGGCGATCCAGACGGTCCCTCCGGGTCCGGCCAGGACGTCGAAGATGATGGGCGAGATCAACCCCTCTTCCCTGCCGATGTAGCCCGTGATCTTGCCCCTCTCGATGACGGCCACTCCGGCACCCTGCGTCCCCGCGTAAACGCGCCCCTCATCGTCTTCCGAGATCGCTCCGATGTAGGGGTGGCGAAGGCCCTCGAGCGGGGTGAGGCACGAGAACGCCCCCTCCCGAAGGCGGCAGATGCCGTTTCGCGTGCCGATCCAGAGATCTCCCGAGCGCGACTCATGAAGAGCGCGCACGTTCGAGTCGGGGAGGCCGTTGGCCTGCGTGAAGAGCTCCCATCGGTCTCCTGACTGCTTCCAGAGCCCCTTCGTGGTCCCGAACCAGATCGACCCGTCCGAGTGCTCCAGGATCGAGTAGACCGACTCGAAGCGCGATCCGGCACCGGGCTCGAGGGCCTCGACTCTTCCGTCCCGGATGCGGTCCGCCCCGCTCATCGTCCCGACGAGAAGGTCTCCCCTGGACGTCTCGATCACGCTCCTGACGTAGTCGTCCGAGAGGCCCTCGGGAACCCCGGTGGGGAGGACGGAGCCGGCGTGGAGGCGCGCGAGGCCCACGCTCGTTCCGATCCACAGGTTCCCCCCCTTGTCCTCGAGGATCTGCCACACGAGCCCGCTCGGGAACCCCTGGGCCGCCGTCAAGAAAGAGCTCCCCCGTGCCGTTGTTCTCGACAGCCCTTTTCCCCTCAGGCCCGCCCACAAGGCTCCCGCGCGATCGAAGAGGAGCCCTCCGGCCGAGACGGCTTCGCCCTCGATCCCCATCCGCAGCCGCTCGGCCCGCCCTCCCTCGAGCTTGTAGATCCCCGCTCCCGTCCCGAGCCAGATCGTGCCGTCAGGCGCCCGCGCTGCCCCGAAGATCGCGCCTCCCGTCACGAGCCCCTCGGGCAGGACCCGCTCGAAGTCCTGGCCCGAGAAGCAGAAGAACGAGTCCCTGTCGGTGACGGCGCAGACGCGGCCCGCGCCGTCCGTGAGGAGATTCCGCACGATCGCTCGAGAGAGCTGTCCTCCTCCGGGAAAACAGGTGAACTCACTCCCGTCGAGCCGGCAAACCCCGCCGTACTCGGTGCCGGCCCAGATCTTCCCGTCGAGATCCTCGACAAGCGAGAAGACCGACGGGCTGACGAGCCCGGAGGACCGTCCGAAGGCCTGGAACTGGCCCTTCGGGGAGCGCCGGATGACGCCCCCGCCGTTCGTGCCGATCCACAGGGAGCCATCGCGGGAAACGGTCAGCGCCGGCACCCCGTTGCTGCCGAGGACGGGAGTGTTCCTGAGATCGAAGACCGTGAAGCTCGATCCGTTGAAGCGCGCCAGGCCGCTGTACGTGCCGATCCAGAGGTACCCGTCAGGCGTCTGGGCCAGGGAGCGCACCCCTGTCTGCGGCAGACCGTCCTCGATGCGCCAGACCGAGAGGCCGTACTGCGTCAGGGCCCTCTCGGGCGCGGCCTCCAGGCCGAGAACGGCCAGAAGGCCGAACAGGATGGCGAAGGCGAGAGGGCGGCCGGGTCTTCTCACACGAAAGTGAAGTGCCGGATCCGCTTCAGCTCACGATTCAGCTCTGCCCGGAAATCGGGATGCGCGATCGAGATGAGATGTTCGCCGCGCTCCTTGAGGGTTTTTCCGTGAAGGTTGACCGCCCCGAACTCGGTGACCACCCAGTGGACATGGCCGCGGGTCGTGACGACTCCGGAACCAGGAACGAGCTCGGGGGCGATTCGAGACACCTTGCCGCCCGCCGCCGTCGACGGCAGGGCGAGGATGGGCTTGCCCCCCTTCGAGAGCGCCGCGCCGCGAATGAAGTCCATCTGCCCGCCGATCCCCGAGTAGATCCGGTGCCCGATCGAATCCGCGCAAACCTGTCCGGTCAGGTCGATCTGGAGCGCCGAGTTGATCGCGTGGACCTTGTCGTTCTTCCGGATCAGCGCCGTGTCGTTCGTCCGGTCGCAGGGGTGGAACTCGACGATGGGGTTGTCGTTGAGGAAGTCGTAGAGGCGCTTCGTTCCCGCCGCGAAGCTCGTCACGATCCGGCCGGGGTGAACGTGCTTGAGGCGGTTGGTGACGGCTCCCGCTTCCACGAGGTCGACGACGCGGTCGGAGAACATCTCTGTGTGGATGCCGAGGTCCCGCTTGTTCTTCAGCCGCGCGAGGGCGGCGTCCGGGATGCCGCCGATTCCCATCTGCAGCGTGGCGCCGTCCTCCACGAGGTCCGCGATGATCTCGCCGATGCGGGCCTCGACCTGGGTCTCCTCCGCCGGCGGGTGGACATGGAGGGGGCGGTCCGTCCGGATGAAGGCGGAAACGCGGCTCATGGGCACGACCGAGTTCCCGTGAGTCCGGGGCATCTGGTCGTTGATCTCGGCGATGAGGATTCGGGCGGAATCGGCTGCCGCCTTGGCCGTGTCGACGGACGTCCCCAGGGTGCAGTTCCCGTGGCGGTCGGGCGGCGAGAGCTGCAGGAGGGCGGCGTCCAGCGGCACCTGCCGGCTGTGAAACAGCCCGGGAATGTCGGAGAGGAAGATCGGCATGAAGTCGGCCCGTCCTTCCTCGATCGCCTTGCGCAGCGGCGCCCCGGTGAAGAGCGAGACCGACAGAAACCGGCCCACGCAGTCTGGGGAGGCGAACGGAGCGGCCCCGGCGGTATGGAGATGGTAGAGGCGGACGTTCTCGAGGTCCGCCCGCGCGACCATGGCTTCGAGAAGCGGAGTTGGAGTCGCGGCCGCGCCGTGGACGAAGACACGCATGCTGCTGCCGAGCAGCTTGAGAGCATCCTCGGCGGAAACCGCCCGTTTTTCCCATTCATGAAGGTTCATGGCGGGATTGTCCTACGGCCCGCCTGTCCGTGGAGCCCACCCGCCGCGCGGGACGCCCGCCGCGCGCGGCGCCCGGTCAGGTCGACGCGCCCAGGTACTTCCCCTCGGCGCTGTACGGCCAGGTCATTCCGTGGCGTCTGTAGTACTGCGCGCAGGCGTCCGGGTTCTCGAGGTGCTCGGGAGTTCCGCCGCAGAACCCCGCGAAGTGATCATCCGGCTTGACGCCGGGGTTCTTGGGCGACTGGTAATCGTCCTGACAGCCGTGCTGGATCCGGGAAACCAGCCTCTCGTTCAGAGCCCTCACGATCGCCACCGCCTCAGCCGTGAAGCTCCCCCGCGAAGCGCCACCCGCCGCGGAGATGAAGACCTTCTCGATCCCGCCCGGTCCGAGCTTCCAGACGCACATCAGGTCGTAGTCCGAGACGAACATCTGCCCCTTCGGCGTCACGGCGACTCCGGACGTTCCGGTCTTCTGCTTGGTCGCCCACGTCTTCGGCGCCAGAAGGCCGTGCCACGGCCGGGCCGTCAGCTTCGGACACCGAACCACGATCACGAGGCCTCGCTGCGAGAACTCGCGGAACACCCCGACGTCGCGGGCATCGATCGCGGACTTTCTGGAGAAGAGGATATCGGCCTCGGACACTCCCGCATCGCGCCATTCCTGTTCCCGCTTGTGCTCCATCGATTCCTGGATGGTCACCCTCAGCTCGCCCAATCGACACCTCCGAGATGGTTCTGACTTCTTACGCGCGTTCTTCGCTCTTCCGCGGCCGGGCCAGTGGCTGGCAACGCAACAGCCGGAATCGCGCCTGTTTCATAACGAGTATAGGGAGCCGGAAGTTTCAGATCTGTGACCCGTGTCTCAGAGTTCTCCGGCCCTTCCTTCCGCCTTTCTCCCTCCGGAATGAGGCGGGCCAGCCTTAAGATAAGTGGTTGGAATCAAAGAGCGAAGGGTGCGGCAGCGAGTGACGATGGACGAACCGAGTGTTTTCCCCGATCCCGTTCTGAAGGAACGATCTCTCGTCAAGGCGTCGTTCGTGATCTCGGTGCGCGCCGTGAAGAACAAGCTCTTCCTCGGCGAGTCGGGAGCTCCCAGCTACCTTCTCGTCCCGCAGGGAGAGGTTCCCGCGCCGGCACACGCCATCGATCCGGAGAGCTGGTGGGCCCTCGTGATGGCGGCCGCCGGCTCCGGACTGGTTCTGCTCGTTCACGGGTACGCCGGGAGCTCGGAGCGCGTCATCCAGCGTCACCGGAAGCTGGAGGCCGGCCTTACGAAATTCGATCACCGCGGACTCGTCGTCTCCTTCGACTGGCCATGTGACGAGACATCATTGAGCTTTTTCGAGGACCGGCACCGGGCCAAGCACGCGGCTCTCTCCCTCGTCTCCTCGAGCCTCCTGCCGCTTCTGTTGCGCCTGACTCCGGGAGGCGAGATTCCCATCCACGTCGTGGCGCATTCGGCGGGTGCCTACGTCGTCAGGGAGGCCTTCGACGACGCCGACGACCACCGGGAGCTTCGCCGCCTGAACTGGCTGATTTCTCAGATGATCTTCGTGGCGGCCGACGTGTCGCGCGACTCGCTGACAGAGGGGAACCCGACGAGCGCCTCCCTCTGCCGCCACTCGGTGAGGCTGACCAACTACTACAACGCCATCGACACGGCCCTCGACGTCACCCGGACAAACCGTGTTGGAGCCGCGCCGCGCGCCGGCCGGGTGGGCCTGCCCCGGAAGGTTCACGAGCACCTGGTCGACGTCGACTGCACCGCGCGCTTCGGAGGTTCCGACATCTCCGGGAGCGACATCACCCAGGCACATTCCTTTTACTTCTCCGACGAAGTCTGGACGAAAGACTTGGTGCTGACCCTGTCGGGCATCATCCCGCCGAACCTGATGCCAACCCGGACCGCCGCCGGCGAACAGTGGGCGCTCCGCTCGGCCCTCAAGACAGGCTGATGGTCTCCCGCCTTCGACGCCTTCTTTCGGCGTCCGGCGCTTGTCGCCCTCGTGCCCCCATCCCGCGCTCTTCGGCGTAAGCTGTAGACGAATCGAGCCGCAGGAGGAAGACCACGTCCGAATCGCTCTCTCCCGATCAGAACGGCGGACCCCAATCGAGGACGGGCGCCTCGTGGGATGTCGAGGATTTCCGGCGCCGGGGTGAATCCGTCCTTCGACTTCTCGCCGAGTTCGTGGAGATCAGCCGGCAGGGGACCACGAGTGTCGTCCGCCTCGAAGACGTGGAGACCTTCCTTCGCCGGGTCGATCCTGGGTCCTTCTTCTCCGCGGGCGTGGGGAACGACGGACGGTTCGAGTGCCTCGTCCGGCAGTTCCTCGCCTCTTCCACCCGGCTCCACCACCCGGGCTACATGGCCCACCAGGTCGCCCTTCCGAACTACGGATCGGCCCTGGCCGACCTGATCTCGGGCGTCCTCAACAACGGCATGTCCGTGTACGAGATGGGCCCGGCCGCAGGGGCCATCGAGGTCGCCGTCATCGACTGGATGCTCGACAAGATCGGCTGGCCGCCAACGGGCCGAAACCGCGATCAAGAGCCCGCTGCCGGCCGTACGCCGGGAGGGGGTGTTCTCACACACGGCGGAACGCTCGCCAATCTCACCGCGCTCCTGGCCGCGCGCGCCGCTTCCGCACCCGAGGCCTGGGCGGGAGGAACTCCTCGCGATCTCGTGTTGCTGGCCTCCCCGGTCGCCCACTACTCGATCTTCCGGGCCGCGGCGATCCTGGGTCTGGGCACGGGCGCGATCCTCCCGATCCCCTCTGACCGGTTCGGCCGGATCCTTCCCGCCGGGCTCGCCGCTCTCGTCCAGAGAGCCCGTTCCGAGGGCTGCCGGGTCATGGCGGTTTGCGTCAACGCGTGCGCGACAGCAACGGGTCTGTTCGACCCTCTCCAGGCCGCGGGCGAGTTCTGCCGCGAGTCCGGGATCTGGCTGCACGTGGACGGGGCGCACGGCGCCTCCGCGCTGCTCCACCCCGCCCTCCGGCAGCGGCTCAGCGGGATCGAGCTCGCCGATTCCGTGGTGTGGGATACGCACAAGCTCCTGGGAACTTCTGCGCTGGCCACCGGAGTTCTGGTGCGAGACGGATCCACGCTCGGACGGACCTTCCAGCAAGAAGCGGCCTATGTCACCGAGGGGCAGCGGGACACGGGCGTCGACTTCATCGAGAGCCAGTTCGAGTGCACGAAGGCTCCTCTCGGGCTGAAACTCTTCCTCACACTCGCGGTCACGGGCGAGACGGGACTCGCCGCCAACATCGAGACCCTCTTCTCCCTGACCCGGCGGGTTCACGGTCAGATCGCCTCGCGAAACGGCTTCGAGGTGCTGTGTGAGCCGGAATCCAACATCCTCTGCTTCCGCCTCCGCTCCGGCGACGACGCCTTGCAGACGCGCATTCGCAAGGACCTGATGCGCCGGGGGGAATTCCTCCTCAGCCAGGCCGACGTCGATGGCCAAAGGTGGCTGAGACTCACCCTGATGAACCCGCTGACGGACGAGACCACGATCGAGAGGCTCCTCGACGCGATCGAGGCGCTCGCCAGCGGGTCGCAGGGCTGAAGGAGCAGACCGCCAGAGCGGCCAGCACGAGCAAGTCCGCCTACTGGGTCTTGTTCTTGGCGGCACGCTCCTTGAGGATCTGCTGCTTCTTCGCCTCCAGCTCTTCCTTCGTCATGCTCTTCTTGATCTCGGCGTCTCCAGTCGGCTTGATGCCAGAAGGACAGTCGACGGGCTTGTTGTTGCTGGGCGTTCCGAACTTCCACTTCGACGCTCCCGACTCGAACCGGAAGGTCGTGGTTCCGCAGTAGCACTTCGGGCCGTAGTTGTGGCAGATCTCGCCATCCTGGAAGAGGGTGCCGCTCTGCACCTTGAACTTCGCGTCGTGAGACGTCGTCGTGCCATCCGTGTGCGTCACGTTCAGCTTCCCCTGTTCGGTCGACGTCGTGCTCCCTTCCCGGACATCGCTCGTGGCCTTCACGTTCCAGATCTTGATGTCCGGGCGCGCCACGCTGATGTTGGCTTCCTTCAGGGGCGGGGCCCCGAGCATCACTTGCGAAAAACCGCTGACGGCCACGACGACCAGGCCAACACGACGAAGTCGCACCATGAATTCCCCCTCCGATTGTTTTCGCAAGAGGATAAGAGCGCTTGCGAGAACGGGCAAGCGCCGTTGACGGACGAACCTCGGTTCTCCTCCTCGCCCGCCAGGGGATCCGCCCGCGCGTTACCGCATTGTGGCTCTCAGCCGAAGAACCTCCTGGCGGTCTCGATCCAGGTCCCGCCCGCCCGGGGGCTCGTCTGCTTCGCCAGCCATTTCTCCGCCTTCTTCCCGAGCATCCGCCACTCGTTCTTCTCCCGGGCCGCGTAGAGCTCGAGATAGACGAGGGCGGCCGCCGTCGCGAGGGCACGAGCCGCCGCCTCAGGGTCGTCCTCATCCGCCACGACGGCCTTCATCTCGAGAAAGGCAACGCCGACCGCGGCCACGAATTCCGCGTCGAGGTCCCACGACCCGTCCGCCTTCTGCAGCCCGACGATTCGGTCGAGCACGCGGACGTCGTCGCCGGGCAGCGATTCCTCCAGGGTCGATTCCTCGCCAAGGCTCGGAAGGGGTGCTTCCTCTCCCTCGAAGGTGCAGAACTCGGGTTCGGGTTCGGCATCCGCCAAGTCGAAGTCCTCGCACGCCGCAATTTCCATCGGCGGCTCGGCCTCGGGCACGCCGCGCGCGCCCCCCCATCCGGTGGTGAGGGCGACCGGGATTCGCCGCAGTTGCATCTCGCCCGTGACCGGGTCCGCGCGGCGCTCGACGGCCACGAAGGATGTCTCCTTACTCGTCACGCCGTACTTCTTCGACAGACGGATGATCTCGTCCTTCACCCTGGCCTCGAGCTCCTCGGAGGCCCCTTCCCGGGCCTGAAGGGAGCCGCGCCGGTCGTGGAGGGCGCTCGACCCTTCCTCGAGATCGCGTATCAGCCTCCTCGCCGCCAGGATCGAAACGAGGTTGCCCTCGATCCGAGGGGCGTTCACGATCTCGACCGGCAGCTCGAACCTCCCGGAAGGTCTCCGTCCCCGCAGGGTCACCCGCTCGGGCCGTTGACCCGTCACGAGCCCCAGGATCGCCAGCAGCTCGCCCGAGAAGACCGGCGGAACCCTGTGAGGCGCCTGCCGGACAGCCGCGCCGGACCAGTCGACCGAGACCTCCGTGCAGGCAGGTGTCAGCGCCCGCTCGAGTTGACGCAGGACCTTTTCCTCGATCCTCTCCCCGGGCGCGATGAACTCGGCTTCCCCGTTGCCCGCGCGCGCCATCCCCTTCACGAGGTGGTGGCTGGCGCCCGATCCGATGCCGAACGTGAAGACGCGCGTGGAAGACGCGTGCCTCCTGACCGTCCGGATCACCTCCTCGGTGTTGGAGACCTCCCCGTCCGTCAGGACGAACAGCTGTCGAGGCCGCCCCGGGCGCGGAGGCGCCTGAAAAACGGCCTCGAGCGCCGGCAGGATCTCCGTGCCCCCCATGTCGGCGTCGAGAAATTTGACGTGGCCGCTCGCCTCCTGCAGGGTCAGCTCACCGTACGGGCGGCTCTCCGGGAAGAGCATTTCGAAGGTGTCGCCGAATCCGGCAACGTTGAAGTCGATTCCATCCCGAAGACTCCGCAGGCAGAGCTGGAGCGCATTACGCGCCTCCGCGATCGAGATCCCCGCCATCGAACCCGACCTGTCGACGAGGAAGATCAACTCGGCCGGAGCCTCCTCGGCCTCGCTCTCGTGAAAGCTGGGCCGGAACGTCAAGAACACGGCGCTCTCGCCGTCCGGACCCTCTTCCACGACCACCTGCGGTCCGTCCGGCTCGGATCGTTTCACCAGGAGGACGAAGTCGCGGTCGAGGGCCACGTCGCGCTGAGCCAGGCGCACTGTCGCCCGCGGTCCCTCGATCTCCAAGGAAACCGGGTGGGTCGGGGAGGAGACCCCCCGCAAGAGGCCACTCATCTCGAGACCCACCTCGAGCTCCAGGCCGTAGGGCACCCGCCAGGCAACGGGCGGATTCACGGCCGCCGCCGCCCGCACCTGGGCCGGGTCACCGTCTGGCACGTACCGCGGCGAGACCGTCGTGGGGAGCGTGTAGCGGATCTCGGCTCCTTCATGCGCGAGCTCGGCCACGGTCGTGATCCTCACGAGGACCTCTGCCCCGGGCAGAAGGTTGCCGACGCTGGCCGTGAAGACGTCGGGCTTTTCCTGATCGAGGAGGAACGCGCCGTGCCCCTCTGCGATGGCGTCGTCGTAGATCTTGAAGGCCGCTTCGCGCTCGTGAATCTCACCGGTGACGACGACTCCGCCAACAACGGCCTCGAAACCACAGACGGCGGCGCCCTCGTCGAGGGGAAAGACATAGACCGCCTCGACGGGCTGGGCCTCTGTATTGCGGTAGCGCTGAGTGATGACCTGGCGGACGGCGAGATCCCTGATCTTCGCCTCGACCCTCACGCCTTCCAGGGGGACGGGGCCCCTGGACGTGACGAGGCCACACAAGGGGGCAAGTTCGATATCCATGTCTTTCCTCTCCAAGGGGGTCGAGGAGATTCTCTCTCCGTCAGGCCACTCGCGCTGCGTTATCGTGTCCGCCGGCCTCGCGGCGCCAACCTTGTCGTCTGCACCTCGAGAATCTAGAGAGAAAGGGAAACGGACACATGCACAAGACACGGCCCATCCTCGGCCTCGTTGCGGGAGTGATGCTGATTCTGAGCGCGGCCGCCCACTCACTTCTCGGAGGCAAGGCGATGGGGGATCAGATGAAGGCCTTGAGCCTTCCCCCCGACCTCGTGCGCGGCCTTCTCGTCGGCTGGCACTTCGGAGGCGTCGCGATG
Organism: Thermoanaerobaculia bacterium; assembly: GCA_022071945.1. Taxonomy (GTDB): domain Bacteria; phylum Acidobacteriota; class Thermoanaerobaculia; order UBA5066; family UBA5066; genus JAJVIN01. Next base: position 183,843 of record JAJVIN010000015.1, read on the forward strand.
CTGGCCTTCGGCGTCATCGTCCTCGCGCTCTTCCTCAGGCGCCTGAAGGGCGAGACCGTGCCCTCTTTTCCCGCCTGGGTGATCGGCGGTTGCTATCTGGCGTTTGGCCTCTTCGCTTTCGTGATCAGCTCGTTCAATCCCTTCTACTCGGTCTTCATCGTGCCCGCGATCCTCCTGCTCGTCGCCGCTCCGGCGACAGCCGTCACCCGCCCGTGAGGGAAAGGGCGGTCCGGTAGAGGCCGGACTCAGCTTCGCAGCTGCTCCGGGGCCCCCGGTGAGCCCCCAAGGGAGCTCCCGTCATGAGCCCGTGAGCGACAGGACCGCCATGTGGACGCCGGAGACGACCTTCGCCATCCGGTCGTAGTCGAGTGTGCTGGGCAGATCTCCCTCCGTGTGGTAGTTGGGGTTCCTGAAGAACGCCGTGTCGGTGATCATCACGGCCGGAATCCCCTCCTGCCAGTAGCTCGCGTGATCGGAGAGGCCGACGCCCGGCAGGCTCGCCGGTGCGCTGAGGCTCTCCACTGTCAGCCCGTCGATGAGGGCCATCGACCGGCGAACGGTCTCGACGAGGGTCGGCTCCAGAGTCCGGCCGACGACCGCGATGAAGTTTCCCTTTCGCGGGTAGAGGAACGCCATTCCGGGCACCGGGTAATCCTGGCTCCCCTCGACGTCGGAGAAGTAGCCCAGCATCTCGAGGCCAATCATGGCCTTGACCGGAACTCGCCTGACGGCGAGATCTCTCGCGTGGAAGCGGCTCCCCATCTCCTCCGTGCCGAAGTGCGGCGGCTCCTCGAGCGTGTAGGCCACGAGCTCGACCGGCAGGGCGAGCCTCTCTCTCGACAGGAGCATGGCGAGTTCGAGGAGACCGGCGACGCCGCTGGCGTTGTCGTCCGCGCCAGGCAGTCCGCCGCAGCTGTCGTAGTGAGCCCCGACGACGACGAGCGGCCCCTCGCTCTCACCGAACCGGCAGCCGATGTTGCGGACCGTCTGTCCGCGCACCTCGAAGGGCTGATCGAAGACTCGTCCCCGGGATCGTTCGAGCTCCGACTTGATGTAGCGCGCGGCGCCGTCGAGTCCCGACGGATTCCGGAGGTCCCGTGGACCGAGCCGAAGAGCCAGCTTCTCGACGTGCCGTCCGAGGCTCGCGGGGTCGACGGGCCGGACCCGCGAGGCCGGGCTCTTCTGGAACAGGAGTTTGAGCAGATCCCAGAGCAGCGCCATCCTGGAGCTGATCTCACCACACGAGGCCCCTCTCCGGCGAAACCCCGGCTTCGGCCCCGGTTGATATCCTTCGCCTCCGGGGCCGTCGCGACACCCTCATCGGCCGCGTCCCTCGTGGACCGGTACGGACGGCCCGAAGAGGACGGCTCATGCCCATCAATCTGCGTCACCGCCATTTCCTGACCATCCACGAGTTCTCCCGCCAGGAACTCACGTACTTGCTCGACCTCTCCCGCGATCTGAAGCGCGCCAAGTACGCCCGGATGGAAGCGCCCAGTCTCACAGGCAGAAACATCGCCCTCATCTTCGAGAAGGACTCGACCCGGACCCGTTGCGCGTTCGAGGTCGCGGCCTTTGACCAGGGCGCCCGTGTCACGTACCTGGGGCCCTCCGGCTCTCAGATGGGAAAGAAGGAATCGATCAAGGACACCGCGCGCGTTCTCGGTCGGATGTACGACGCCATCGAGTACCGCGGCTACGGCCAGTCGATCGTCGACGAGCTCGCGAAGTGGTCCGGCGTTCCGGTCTACAACGGGCTCACGGACGAGTACCACCCGACGCAGGTCATGGCCGACTTCCTCACGATGCGGGAGCACTCGGACAAGCCCCTTTCGAAGATCTCCTACTGCTATGTCGGAGACGCCCGCAACAACATGGGGAACACCCTCATGCTCGGCGGCGCCGTCATGGGCATGGATGTGAGACTCGGCGCCCCCAAGCACCTCTGGCCGAAGGACGAGCTCATCGAGCTCGCCCAGAACCTGGCGAAGGTCTCGGGCGCCCGCGTGACCCTCACCGAGGACCCGAAGGAAGCCGCGCGCGGGGTCGACTTCGTCCACACCGACGTCTGGGTCTCGATGGGCGAGCCCGACTCGGTCTGGGCCGAGCGGATTCGCCTCCTGAAGCCCTACCAGGTCAACGCCGAGCTCATGGCGTCGAGCGGCAATCCGAACGTCAAGTTCATGCACTGCCTGCCTTCCTTCCACAACCGCGAGACCAAGATCGGAGAAGACATCTTCCAGAAGTTCGGCCTCCCTTCCATGGAGGTGACCGAGGACGTCTTCGAATCCCCGGCCTCGATCGTGTTCGATCAGGCGGAGAACCGTGTTCACACCATCAAGGCCATCATGGTGGCCACGCTCGGGAGCTGAGGGGAAGATGCGCGTCGTCATCGCCCTGGGGGGCAACGCTCTCCTCAGGCGGGGAGAACCGATGACGGCCAGGGCCCAGCGGGAGAACGTCCGCAAGGCAGCCGAGGCCATGGCTCCCATCGGCCGTGAGCACCAGCTCGTCATCTCGCACGGCAACGGACCGCAGGTTGGTCTTCTGGCGCTGCAGGCCGCCAGCTACGGGGACGTCGAGCCTTATCCGCTCGACGTCCTCGGAGCCCAGACCGAGGGCATGATCGGCTACATGATCGAGCAGGAGCTCGGGAACATCCTGCCGTTCGAGGTTCCCTTCGCCACGATGCTCTCGATGACCGAGGTCGACCGGGACGACCCGGCCTTTTCGAACCCCACCAAGTTCATCGGCCCCGTCTACTCCGAGGAAGAAGCAACGAAGCTGGCCGCCGCGCGCGGCTGGACGGTGAAGCGCGACGGGGACAAGTTCCGCCGCGTCGTCGCTTCCCCGAAGCCGAAGAGGATCTTCCAGATCCGGCCCGTGAAGTGGCTCCTCGAGAAGGGGACGATCGTCATCTGCACGGGAGGAGGCGGCATCCCGACGATGTACGACGGGAACGGGAAGCTCCGCGGAATCGAGGCCGTCATCGACAAGGACCTCGCCAGCTCGCTTCTGGCCCGCGAGCTTGCGGCCGACTTCTTCATCATGGCCACTGACGCCGAGGCCGTCTACATCAACTACGGCACCCCGGTCCAGCGGGCCATCAAGCGTTCGAACCCGGCCGAGCTTCGGAAGTTCGACTTCCCGGCCGGCTCGATGGGCCCAAAGGTGGAGGCAGCCTGTGAGTTCGCCGAGTTGACGGGCAAGTCCGCCGCGATCGGGGCTCTCACCGACCTCGAGAGGATCCTCCGAGGAGAGGCCGGCACGACCGTCACATCCTCGGCGGACGCCCTCGAGTACTGGCCCCCGCGACCCTGATGACGGACCCCCCGAAGGGTCGGGCGGCAAACCGCCGGACCCTTCGGGCAGGCCTCACAGCGTACCCTTGACGTACTCCAGGGAAACTCGCGCGACGAGGTAGTCGCGACGCGCATTGGCGAGGTTCCCTTCCGCCTGAACGAGCGCGAGCTGGGCGTCGTCGACGTCGAGCCGGGTCTTCACTCCGAACTCGAACCCCTTCTCGGCCATCTCCAGAAGGCGGCGGGCCTGGGCGACGTTTCCGGCAAGCGCGCGCACGATCTCCGCGTTTTCGTTGACGGCGTCAACCGCCGCGCGAACCTGCAGGTGGAGGGCGTCCCGGGCCTGGGCGAGATCGAGTTCCGCCTTCGAAAGGTCGGCCCGGGCCTGGACGGTCCGGCCCTGGGTCTTCATTCCATCGAAGAACGGAAACGAGGCGTAGAGCCCGATGTTCCAGGTCTTCCCGTTGGCCGCGATGGGGCCGGCGTCCAGCCACTTCCAGCCCGCGGCCCCCTCGAGGTCGAGGCGAGGCTTGTTCCCCGCGCTGTAGATCTTGATGAACTCCTTGTAAACCGAGACCTGGTGAGCGAGCGCCATCAGGTCGGGACGGGTCGTGAGCGCGGTCTTCATGACGTCCTCGATGGCCGGAGCAGTTTCGACCGGGGCTTCGAGCGACCCTTTCACGTCCACCTTCCTTCCCTCCTGCGCGAGCAGAAGGCGGAGCCTTTCCTTCGCCAGGTGCACCGCGCTCGCCGAGCGGATCACGGGAGGCCGGGCGTTCTCCACGCCGACCCTGGCGGCCAGGACGTCATAGTCGGTCGCGGTTCCCAGCTCGAACCGGCGCTCCGCCTCCTTCAGGTGCCTCTCTCGCTGGCTCAGGAACTCCTTGGCGATCGTCTCGAGCTTGCGGGCGAGGAGCACGTCATAGAAGGCTGCCGTGGCCTCTCGGACGGCCAGTTGCCGCGTCGAGTTCATCTGGTCCTCGGCGGCCGAGATGCCGCTCTTTGCCGCCCGGATCGCCGCGCCGACCTGACCCCAGGTGAAGAGAGCTTGCTTCAGCTTCAGGTCCGTCAGTTTCTGAGTCTGCCCGGCAGGAAACATGTCCCCGAAGAGAGCCTGCATGCTCCCGTCCCAGCTTCGGAACCCCGCGGCCGACAGCTCGAGCCTCGGAAGCGCCGCCCCGCGCTCCTCGATGTACTTTCCCTGAACCCAATCCTGGTTCGCTCTCGCCTTCTCGACGTCGCGGTTCCTCTCCTGGACCGTCTGGATGACCTCTTCCAAGGTGAGGATGATCTCGGCGTCAGAAGAGATCGCGATCTCGGCTCGGGCGGCGTCTGGCGCGGTCTGCGCGGCGTCCCCACCCAGAGCGGGAAGCGGCGCGAAGAGAGCGGCGATGAGAAGGCCGGACGCAATCGTCGTCGCGGAGCCGCCGTGGGCGTGGGCGTCCTGCTCCATGGCATTTGCCTTCAGCCACCGGCGATGAATCCAGGCGGCAAAGTCGTCCAGCACCGTGTAGACGACGGGCACGACCAGCAGCGTCAGAAGAGTCGACGTGATCAGACCGCCGATGACGGCCCGCGCCATCGGCGCCCGCATCTCGGCCCCCTGCCCGATCGCGAGCGCCAGAGGCACCATGCCGAAGATCATCGCCAGGGTCGTCATCATGATCGGCCGGAGGCGCGTCCGGCCCGCGGTGATGAGGGCCGTTCGCCGGTCCATCCCCTGGTGCCTGAGGACCTTCGTGTAGTCGATCAGGAGGATCGCGTTCTTCGTCACGAGCCCCATCAGCAGGATCAGACCGATGAGGGACATGATGTTCACCGTGTCGCCCGTCAGCAGGAGCATCCCGGCCATGCCGACGATGGAGAGCGGCAGGGACAGCATGATCGACATCGGGTCGATGAACGACTCGAACTGGGCCGCCAGGATCAGGTAGACGAAGACGACGGCCAGGATCAGCGCTTCCAGCATGTACCGGAAGCTCTCTTCCATGCGTTCGGCCTCACCCGGGAAGACGATCCGGTAGCCCGGCGCCATCTGGATCTTCGCCGCGGCCTCCCTTGTCTTCTGCACCGCCGTGCCGAGAGGCAAACCGTCGAGATTCGCGGTCAAGACGACCTCGCGGGAGAGGTCGCGCCTCGAGATCTCCGAGGGCGTCGTCGACCGTTCCGCGCGGACGAGCGACGAGAGCGGGACGAGCGCCGGAGTGCCGTCCCCGTCCGGGACGGCGATGCGCAGGTCTCCGATCTGCGTCACGTCCTGCCGCATCGAAAGGGGGAGGCGCACCCGGACGTCGACCGCCTCGCCTTCCTCGTCCTCGAACGTCGTGACGGCCTGGCCACCGATCAGCGCTCCGATCGTCCGGGCGATGGCGGGAGTCGCGAGCCCCGCGTCAGCGGCGCGCTCCCGGTCCACCACGAGCCTGTATTCCGGCAGGTCGAGTTCGAGAGTCACCTCGATGTCGACAACGCCCGGGATCCCGTACACCGCGTCCTTCAGCTGGGCCGCGTACTGCTTCAGAAGCGGGATCTCCTCGCCCCTGATCGAGACCATCAGCGGTTTCTCCGCGAACTCGTCCGCCTGCATCTCGACCGAGGGGATGATCCCGGGGATCCCCTCGATCCGCTTGCGGGCTTCGCCAGCCAGGGCCACGGCGTGCTTCGTGCGCTGCGACTTGTCCTTCAGCTTCACGTAGACCCGCGCGTCGCGGACCGTCCCGGTCTCACCCGCGCCGATCGAGGCGTACGTGTGCTGGATCTCCGGCATGGCCTTCAGGGCGGTCAAGACGGCCGCCATCCGGCCCCGGGTCTCGGCGAAGGAGGCATCCGGCGCCGTCTTGAACTTGATCTGGAACTCGCCCTGGTCGTACGGGACCATGAACTCGCTCTGCAAGCTGCCGAAGATGGCGAGTCCCGCCACGAAGGCCGCAAAGGCGAGGCCGAGCACCGTCTTTCTCCGGTCGAGGGCCCACCCGATCATCGCCTTGTAGCCGTCGGCGGTCCTGTCGAACCATTCGTTGAAGCGGTCAAGGATCCGGGCGATGAGGTGCCTCTTTCCCGTTCGCTCGACGTCCGGGTCCACCCACCGCGAGGAAAGCATCGGGTCCAGGGTGAAGGAGACGAAGAGGGACACGAGGACCGCGAAGGCCACGGTGATCCCGAACTGGAAGAAAAAGCGGCCGATGATGCCCTTCATGAAGGCGACGGGAACGAAGACGGCAATGATCGACAGGCTCGTCGCCAGAACCGCGAGACCGATCTCGGCTGTGCCCTTCTTTGCGGCCGTCATGTGATCCTCGCCATGCTCGAGGTGCCGGACGATGTTTTCTCGAACGACGATGGCGTCGTCGATGAGGAGACCGATCGCCAGAGAGAGCGCCATCAGTGTCATGACGTTGAGGGTCATGTCGAGGAAGTACATGACGATGAAGGCGGAGATGACCGAGATCGGCAGCGTCAGGCCCGTGATGACGGTCGACCTCCAGGAGTTCAGGAAGCAGAAGACGATCAGCACCGTCAGGATGCCGCCGAGGATGAGCGTGTTGGTGACGTCGTGGACCGACTCCTTGATCATGATCGATCCATCCCGGACCAGCTCGATCTCGACGGATGGCGGCAGTTCGCCCCGGAGCCTCTCGATTTCCCTCGTGACGGCATCCACGACGCCGACGGTGTTGGCCTTGGACTGCTTGAAGACGTCGACGGTGACGGCCGGCACGCCGCTCACGAGGGCGAGCGACCGCTGCTCCTCGGTTCCGTCTTCGACGTTGGCCACGTCCCCGAGGCTGATCGGGACCACGCCTCGCCGGGAGATGACCATCGAGGAGAACCCGGAAACGTCCCGCGGCTTTCCCGAGACGCGAACCGGGAGTTCCTGGTCTCCCCGGTTCAACCGCCCCAGCGGCGTGTTGACGTTCTCGCCCGAGAGCCCGGCGATGACCTCGTCGACGCCCATGCCGAGCGCGTCGAGCCGTGTGGGATCCACGTTGACGTTGACCTCGCGCTTGGTGTCGCCGACGAGTTCGACCTTGCCGACGCCGGGAAGGTTCTCGATCCTGCGCTTCACCTTCCGGTCGACGAGGGTCGTCAGCTCGCGGGCGGTCAGCTCCTTCGATCTCACCGCGAGCGAGACGATCGCCATTCCTCCGATGTCCAGCTTCTGGATGACGGGCTCCTCGATCGACTGAGGGAGTTCGTTCCTTATCGCCGCGATCTTCGAACGCGCGTCCTGCGCGGCGTCGTTGATGCGCACCTCGAGGTTGAACTCCACGATCACGGTCGAGAGCCCCTCGCGCGAGATCGACATCACGTGCTTGACTCCCGAGATCGGGTTCACCGCCTGCTCGAGCTTCTTCGTGACCTCTCTCTCCACGGTCTCCGGAGAGGCGCCGGGGAACTGCGTGACGATCGAGAGGACCGGGATCTCGATGTCGGGGAACATGTCGATGGCGAGACGTCTGTAGGAGAAGGTACCGAGAGTGACCAGCGCCAGCATCAGGACCGTCGCGAAGACGGGGCGCTTGATGGAGATGTCTGACAGGAACATGGCTCAGGCTCCCGTCGTGGCCGGCTTCACCTTGTCGCCATCCCGGAGATTGAACGCTCCCCGCGTGACGACGTCCTCACCCGGGTTGAGACCTTTGATGATCTCAACTGTCTCTCCGGCGGCCGTGCCCGTCTCGACGACGCGGCGCTTCGCGACGCCTCCCTCGATGACGAAGACGGCCCCCTGGCGCGTGGCCGTGTCCCACGACTGCAGCGCGACTCGCGGAACCTGCAGGACGCCGGCGCGCTCGCCCGTCACGATCCGGCCCTTCACGAAGAGACCGGACTTGAGGGTCTCGTCCTTGTTCGGGACCTCCACCCGAACCTTCACGGTCCGGCTGACCTCGTCCGTGGCGGGGTTGATGAAGGAGATCTTGCCGGAGAACTCCCGCGCGGGCAGGGCCTCCGTCGTGAAGACGAGAGGCTGCCCGACCCTGAGAACGGCGAGCCGCGAGGAGGGCACGGTCACGGTCAACTCCAGGACTCGGTTGTCGACGATGCGGAACATCGGCGGAGGGTTCCCCATGTTCTCCACGTAGTCGCCCGCATTGACGGTCCGCCTCGCGACGACACCGTCGATCGGGGCCCTCAGCACGCTCTTGTCGAGGCGTGTCTCCACGACGGCGAGTTGTGCCCTCGCCGCGGCCAGGGCCGCCTCTCCCGCTTCCTTGGCGGTTCTGGCGTCATCCAGGCTCTGCTGCGTGGCAAGCCCGGCTTCCTTCAACTTGATCGTCCGCTCCAGCTCTCGCGTGGCCCGGTTCGCGGACACTTCGGCTTGCAGGAGGGCTGCCTTCGCGGCCTGCGCCGAGGCCTCGGCTTCCTTCGTGTCGAGCCGGGCGAGGGGCGTCCCTTTCGTCACGCGGACCCATTCCGTGACGAAGACCTCGGCGACGGTGGCGGAGTACTCCGACTTGACGTCCACCTCGGACTTGGCCGCGAGGGTGCCGACGATCTCGATGGACTCCTCGAGCTTCGCCGTCGCGGCCTTCATGGTGTCGACGGCGACGGCGGGGCGGCCCCCGCCGGCCTCGGTCACTGCCTTGCCCGCGCAGCCAGCGATCGCCAGGGCGGCGAGGATCGGCGCCGCCAGGAGTGTGCGTTTGTTCTTCATTTCATGATCTCCGCGTCTTCTTCGGGGTCTCGACGCCGGTGAAGAGCACGTCGAGGAGCTTCAGCAACCGCTCTCTCGTCAGGACCCGTTCTGGATGGATGAGCTGGAGGTCCATGGCAAGCTGAAGGATGCCGAGGACCCCGAGGGTGATGTCTTCGGGATCGGCGGCCCGGAACTCCCCGGACTCGATCCCGCGCTGGGCGATACCGATCATTTCTTGTTCTATCCGCCGGTGGAAGGTCTCGAGGTCGATCGCGGGAACCCCCTGCGGCGGGCCCCAGAAGATGGCGTTCATCAGGCGGACCGCCGGCTGGTTCTCTAGAAACAGGTCGAAAACCCCGAGGCACAGCGCCGTGATCCTCTCTCTGGCGGTCTTGCCCGGCTCGGACAGGCTGGCCGTGAGCGTCGCCTGGAACTGCTGTTCCACCGACTTCCAGATCTCGATGTAGAGGCCTGCCTTGTTGCGGAAGTAGTAGTAGAGGACTGGCTTGGTGACGCGCGCCCCTTCGACGATCTCCCGGACGCTCGTGGCCGCGTACCCGCGCGACGTGAAGAGTTCAGTGGCGGCCGAAAGGAGACGATCGCGCGCCGGGATGTCATCCGGGGCATGTTCCATCTCGCGTTCCTCCGGGCGGCGGCTGAGCACCTACCGACCGGTAGGTAAATATGAGCCCGATCCAGGGGAACGTCAAGGGGGCCCGTTCGTTTTTCCCGCCCAGCGGGGGCTGGCCTTGCGAACGGGTCTCGTTCAGAGGATGGCACTTGGTGCCGAAACTGTTACTTCCGCGGATTCGTCCGGACCTGATTCCGGTGAAGCAAGCTCTCGCCGCCGTCTTTGCGTTCGCCGTCACCGCACTTGCCACGACGAGTTCCGCTGACGAGCCCCATGTCAGGCGGCTCATTCTCCCCGCCATTCTCACCCCGGAGGAGACGGGGCCATGTACTGGGACTCCTTCACAGTGACGCGGACTCCGGCCCCTTGACCTTCCGCCACGCATGGACAGTCCGGTCCCAGCCTGGGCCCGGGCACGACGAGATCCGGTGTTCGGAGAGGGGTTCGGGCGTTGACGCGGCCGCGGCTGTGGGGACTGCGGGCCACTCGCCCTTGCGCCCCCGGAAGCGTCACGCTCCGCGGGTCTCCCACCAGATGAAGGCCCAACGACGCGGCTTTCCGCCCTCTCTTGCCCGCTCTGGGTTGGCGTCATACCAGGCCCGGAGCCGCTCCTTCTCCCTTGGGCTCAGCTCACCCAGTGAGAAGGCCACCCGGCGGAGGAAGGATTCGAAGTCCGGTGCCACGGCGCGCCGGTTCTCGACCTCGATGTAGTCGACCCGGGGGTGCCGGCCCATCTGGTACAGGATGTTGAGAACGTAGATGTAGTCCGGCAAGGGCGGGGGGGCATACCCCAGGGCCTCGAGGACATCGGTGTCCACGAAACGGCCGCCCACCAGGCTCGTGAGGTAGACGCGCCGGTTCGCCCGGGCATCCAGCTTCGCCAGGGCGTCGGCCATGTCGTTGACGAGGGTCGAGCGGGAGGCGACGACGACGTCGCATGCCGGCACGCCTGTCCAGTCGTCCTCCCAGGCGCGCTCGATCGCCTCGACGTTGCTGATGCCACGCGTGGCGGCGTTCTCCATCATCACGCTCAGCATTCCCGGGCTGTAGTCAAGGCCGTAGACGCGTGTGAGACGGCCGGCGACGGCCAGCGCGATGGTGCCCGGACCGCAGCCGACATCGAGGAGGGTCGCGCAGCCCGAGAGGTCCATCCGGCGGACGAACTCGTCCATGTAGCGCCCATCGGTCTCCCGCCTCATCTCTGCGGCACGTGCGTCCCAGGCTTCGGGCGGCTTCACGCGCCGGCGGCTCGCGGCGAGGTGCTCGCGGTACATCCGGCCGAAGTCGATGTCGAGGATGGTCACTTTGCGTCCTCCACCGCGATCTCTCGGCCGCGGTCTCTCACGGCGCGGACCCGCGACGCGGATTGGGCGAAGGCTCCGGAAACGGCGACCACCACGAACGCCTCCTCCGCCCTTGCGACGCGGCAGGAGGAGGCCATGGCGCTTCCGGAGCCGGAGCGCGGCGCGTCACGGCTGCCTCGACGCGGAAGGCAAGCTGGCGGCGACGGTCTCGACGTCGGCGCCGTAGAGCGTGGCCAGCCGGCCGGTCGTGGCGGTCTCGCGCGCGGCGCCCTGGGCGACGATGCGTCCGGCCTTCAGGAGCGCGATCCGATCCGCGACCTTGAGGGCATGTTCCGGCTGGTGGGTCGACATGAGGATGCCGACTCCGTCCCGTCGGAGCCGGTCGATCTCAGAGAGCACGCGAAGCTGATTGCCGAAATCGAGGCTCGCCGTCGGCTCGTCCAAGATGAGGGCCTCCGCCTCCTGGGCGAGCGCCCGCGCAATGAGGGCGAGCTGGCGCTCGCCGCCGGAGATCCGGGTGTAGACACGCGAAGAGAGCGAAGCGATCCCGAGCCTCTCCAGCGCCGTCCCGACGGCCTTGCGATCGTGGGCCGACGGGGCCGAGAACCGGCCCAGTCGCGCGGTTCGGCCCATCAGCACGACGTCCTCGACCGTGAACGCGAAGAGCCCGGCATGAGCCTGGGGCACGTAGCCCAGGTAGCGGGCCAGCTCGTGGCGAGGCCATCGCGAGAGCGGCCGGCCCGCGACCCGCACTTCTCCGGCGATCGGCGGCAGGACGCCCAGGAGGGTCCGGAACAGGGTGGTCTTGCCGCCGCCGTTGGGACCGAGCAGACAGAGGATCTCTCCTCCCGAGAGGGTCAGGTCGAGTCCCTCACCGACAACGGTCCCCCGGTATCCGACGGAAAGGCCGAAGGCCTCGAGCAGGTTCACGCCGCCCTGTCGCTCCTGGCGAGAAGCATGAGAAAGGCGGGGGCGCCAACGATGGCCGTGAGAACGCCCAGAGGCAGCTCGATGCCCGCCACGTTCCGCGCCAGCGTGTCGGCAGCCACCAGAAACGCCGCTCCGAGCAGGATGCTCGCCGGCAGCAGGCGGGAGAACTCCGGCCCCACCAGCAGGCGCGCGGCGTGCGGGATCAAGAGCCCCACCCATCCGACGATGCCGGCGATGGCCACGGCGGCCGCGGACATGAGAGTCGCCGAGACGATCAAGATGAATCGCAGGCGCGGGACATTCACGCCAAGGGCCGCGGCTTCCTCGTCGGCGAGCGTCAGGAGGTTGACTCGCCACCTCAGCAGGAACATCGGGATCAACCCCGCCGCGACGAGGGGGGCAGCCCGGACGAGATCGCGCGTCGCCACCGTCTGCAAGCCCCCGAGCAGCCAGAAGGTGATGGCCGGCAGCTGCACGGTGGGGTCGGCGAGCACTTTCACGAGGGCGATTCCGGCCGAAAACAGAGTGCCCGCGGCCACCCCGGCCAAGACGAGAACGAGCACCGGATCGTGCCGCCGGACCCAGCCGGCGATCATCCAGACCAGCCCCACCGCCGTCAGGCCGCCGAGGAAGGCGAGCGCCTGCACGTGGAGGAGCGACAGGCCCGTCAGGATGGCGAGCGATGCACCCAGCCCTGCCCCGGCCGAGACGCCGAGGATGTCGGGTGAGACCAGCGGGTTGCGGAACATCGCCTGGTAGGTCGCCCCGGCGCTGGAGAGGGCTGCCCCCACCAGCAGGCCGGCGAGCACCCTCGGCAGCCGCAGGCTCCAGACCACGACGGCCGCGTCTCCTTCCCCCCCGGGTCCGGCGAGCAGGAGCCGGGCCACCTCGACGGGCGAGAGCGGAAACGGGCCGGCTCCCAGGCCGGTCAGCACCGCGAGAAGGAGCAGGCCCCAGAGTAGGAGACGGGGCCACCAAGGCTTCAAGCGTTCCCCAGCAGCTTCTCGAAAGCGCTCCGCTCGGGCGCGTAGCCGTAGAAGAGCCGGTGAAAGGCCTGAATATCAGTGACCGGGTCGTCACCGGCCACTCCGCCGTGCAGCCTGGACACGAGCCAGGGAAGGCCGACCAGGCGGTTGACTCCCGGCGGGCCGTCCAGCCAGCCGAACGGAAGACTCGGCGCCAGATGGAACCGTCCGCCGCGAAGCGCCGGTAGCCGCCGCCACGTTTCATCTGCCAGTGCCCACGCATAGAACTTCGCGTCCTGGGTGATGATGACCTCCGGGCCCCAGGCGAGGATCTGTTCGAGAGAGACGCGGGCGACGTTGCCTCCTTGCTTGGCTGCCACGTTGACGCCGCCGGCAAGCTCGAACGCCTCGGCATTGATCGACCCTGCCAGAGCGGTCTCCAGTCCGTCGGCCCCGCGAGCCAGATAGGCCTTCGGGGTCTTCGTGGCAGCGCGATCGCGCCGGGCCCTCGCCAGACCCAGCCTCGCTTCCGCGGCTGCCGCAAGCTGCTCTCCGCGGGCCGGGACGCCCAGAATCCGCCCGACTTCGAGAAGCTGCCAGGCACTGTCGGCCAGACGTCCCGGGATCAAGACGTACGGCACACGGGCGCGGGCATGGAGGCTCTCAGCCGTCGAGAGGCGGGTCTCATCGACCGTGCCGGTGTCGAGGATGAAGTCGGGCGCCAGGGTCAGGAGCTTCTCGAGCGGCATCGTGCTGCCCCGTCCAGCGAGGCGGCCCAGGAAGGGCTGTTCGCGCACGCCGGGCGCGAGCCAGGCCCGCGCCTCGGCCGACAACTCCTGTGGCCAGCCCAGGAGCTTTTCGGGCGCAAGGACATGGGCCAGGACTGCGGCCGGAGGCCCGGCCGCGAAGACGCGCTTCACCCGGCCGGGCGCGGGCAGCCGGCCGAAGACGTGGACCTTGGGCGTCGCCGTCTCTCCCGAGAGGGCACCCGAGAAGGGAAGCGCGGTGAGCGCCGCGAGAAACGCCCGGCGGTTCATGAGGACCTCATCGAAAGTCGAAGCGAAGGCTGGCGAACCAGACGCGAGCCGGCGCGGGGTTGCTGATGTTCTCTGGGTCCATCCACGTCACGTTGCCGCCGGATTTTGATTGTCTGCCGATGGGCGTCTGGATGTCGAGGTTGAGTCCGTTCACGTGCGGGCTTCTCTCCGAGATCCTGCGGAGGCTCCGCGGGTTGAGCCCTGTCAGCCCCGGCCGGGCACGAGAAGGTTGAGCGTTCGGGAAGAAAGCTGGATGGTGACGGACTGTCCATCCAGGAACTCCAGCCGGTCCGCCTCGATACCGTCCGCGAAGATCACACCGCCAGCGGCCATCTCGGAAAGGACCAGGAGCGGCTCTTCCGGACTGATCGAGCCCTGTGTCAACCGCGTTCCCGTGGAGACAGAAGGAAAAGGTTCCCGGACAAACCAGGCAAGGCGTTGTTCTTCCGGCCCTGGCAGCTGGCCGGCATCCTCGCGGAGCCTCGAAACCGACAGCGCCCATCCCGTGCCCCCGGTCCCGGTGGCGCAGATCACGCCGGAGGACGACTGCCTCTCTTCCACTCCTTCCGAGCGGAGCCGGTAAACCGCCGACTGGTGGCTCTGATGCCCGATGAAGACTTCGTTCAAAGCCAGGAGCGTCTGCCCGTCCTCGCGCCTGGCCTCGGCCATCGCCCGCTTCTCGACGGAGAATGTCTGTCCCTGCTGGGTCTCGAGCCAGCCGAGGATGGACCCGAAGGACTCTGGCCTGTGCCGGCAGAGCACACCGTCGTAGGCCGCGGGATCGGGATTGATGCCGGCGGTGATCTGGCCAGAGAGGTACTTCGACGTGTTGGCCACGAGCCCGTCCTGGCCGACGACGACGACCACATCCTCCGGGGCGAAGAGGAACCGGTCGAGGAGTCCACGCTCGACGAAGGTGCGTTTGCGATCCGGCGGGAGGACCTCGAGGACCATCCGCACCGCCCCCTGGAGTTTCTCGTGGGCCTCCTCGGCACCCTGGATCGACTTCCCCCGTGACGAGAGATAGAAGCGTGCCTGTCCCAGGGTCCCGTGCCGCTCGAGGAGCAGCTCGAGCTGTGTCTTCCGGGTGACGAGGACGATCCTCGGTTCCGTCCGAGACGTCTTCTTCATTCGCCCGTGTGATCCCTCAGGAACTGCTGCAGGGCGGATGCGAGGAGGTCAGGCGTGACATTGAGGTGCTGGATCCCCTGGACCTTGCCCGCGAATTCCTGCATGGCAAGGCCCCAGGCGACCCGGGCGGGAGCGGTCGTGAAGAGAGCGATCCGCTTTTCCTCGGCTTCGTGGCGTGCGGCTGCCAGCGTCCGGGCCGCTTCCGCCTCTCCGGAAGCCCGGACCGCGACGTCACGGGCGAAGTCCCGGGCGGCCAGCTCGGTGCAGACACCGTCGGACTCGACCTTTGCCTTCTGGGCGGCGGACTCCTTCTGGACCTCGAGGAGCTTGTTGGCCCCTCGCTGCTGGATGAGGAGTTCCTGCCGTCTGGCGAGTTCGATCTCCGAGGCGAGTTCGTTCTCCTTGATCGCCCGCTCTTTCTCGACGGCCAGGGCCCGTCTCTCGAAAACGGCTTCGTCCGCCTTCTGCTGAAGCGCCTCTCGCGCCGGGGTCTGCAGAGCCTTTTCCAGCTCCGCCGACGGGGCGACCTTGCGGACCTGGATCGACACCATCGACAGCCCCATCGCCTCGATCTCCGGATCTTTCTTCAGGCTCTCTTCCATCCGGGCCCGGATCACCTCGGCTCCCGACCGGATGGCTTCCACGACCGGAACCCCGGTCAGGTAGGAACGCCCGGCCTGCTGCGCTCGCTGCGCCCAGAAGCTCGCGAGCCGCTCGAGCGGCTGCTGGATCAGCAGGCCTGTCTTGAGCGAGATGGTGAAGTTGACGCGTTCAGCCGTACGTTCCGGGTTCTGACACCGGTAGATCAGCGTGCACTGGACCGTGACGTCCTGGTAGTCCGAGGAGCGTTCCGTCAGGAGGAAGGTCGTTTCGATGTCTTCGACGGGCACCTCGGCGATGGCGGCGGAGAGCGGGCTGAACCAGTAGGCGAGCCCTGCCCCTTTTCTCACCAGCCTTCCCCTCCGGTAGTGCAGGACGTACTGGTTTGGCTGGGCGCGCAGGTGCGAAAGGAAAGGGAGATGAGAGATGTGCGCCATCGATGTCTCCGATCCGGCGGAGCATACCGTTTCGCCCTGGGTCCCTCCGGCCCCTTCGGTGTTCATGTACTCTCTCGAAAACCGGAGGAAACCATGCCGCTCGATCTTGCTACCCGTTTGCGCAACGAGACCGCCAGCGCCCAGCAGCGCGCCGAAAAGGCGGGCTTCTTGACCCGCCTCGCCGAGCGGACGGCCAGCCGGGCCGCCTACCGCGCTCTCCTCCTCGATCTCGCCGCGATCTACGGCGCTCTCGAGACGGAACTCGAGACTCGAGCGGAGCACCCCGTCGTGGCGAAGCTGCAGTTCCCCGAGCTGTGGCGCTCCGAGGGCCTGGCAGCCGACTGCAAGGCCTTCGAGGTCGATCCCACGGCACCCCCATCCGAGCCAGCGGCCCGTTACATAGCTCGAATTCGTCAGGCCGCCGAAGGCGACCCGTCACTCCTGGCCGGGCACTTCTATGCGCGGCACGCCTCCGGCCTCGTCACGACCCAAATTCTGAAGCGCGCGATCGAGTCGGTCTTCGCCGGCGGGACTGCCGACTTCTACGACTACGGCGACGTCAACATCTCCGTGATGCGCAATACGCTTCGGATGAGGTTCAACGAGCTGCCGCTGACACCCGCTCAGGCCGGCGACGTCGTCAAGGAGGCGATCCTGTCCTTCGAGCTCGGGGCCGCCGTCTTCGAGGCTCCGGAGAAGGCCACGCCGCCTCCACCCCCGGCTCCTCCCGCGCCGCCCGCGGCTGGTTGAACACACGATCAAAGACAAGCAGAGACCGGATCGAGCCGGAAGGAGGATTCGATGGAACTCGGAGCGTTTTCGATCAGCCTGGCCGTCAAGGACCTCGCGGCGTCACGAGCCTTCTACGAGAAGTTCGGGTTCACGCCGTTCGCGGGAGATGCCGCCCAGAACTGGTTGATCCTGAAGAACGGCGACCACGTGATCGGGCTCTTCCAGGGGATGTTCGAGAAGAACATCCTCACCTTCAACCCCGGCTGGAACCAGAACGCGGAGAAGCTCCCCGCCTTCACCGACATCCGCGAGTTGCAACGCCAGCTCAAGGCGCAGGGAGTGACGCTCGTCCAGGAGGCGGACGAGACGACGACCGGGCCCGCGAGCTTCGTCGCGGTCGATCCGGACGGGAACTCGATCCTCGTCGACCAGCACGTCTGAGCGAGTGGCGTTTCGGGCTTTCGTGGGACGCGCGGAGGCTCACCTCAGACGAGGGTCGCCCCTTCCGCCAGACCCGGACGGACCAGCTCGTCCAGACGTTCGAGTTGAGCGGCGCTGAGCCGAAGCTCCGCCGCTCTTGCGTTCTCGGCGATCCTCTCCGCCTTGCGGGTTCCCGGGATGGGGAAGACCGCGTCCTGCCGGTGGAGCAGCCAGGCCAGCGCCAGTTGCGCGGGTGTGACCCCGAGATCCCGAGCGAAGCTCATGAAGGGCGCGAACCGGTCCCTGTTTCTGACCAGGTTCTCCTCTGAGTAACGGGGATTGAACTGCCGGAAGTCTCCCTTGGGGATCTCCTGCACGGCGCCTGTCAGGAATCCGCTCCCGAGGGGTGCCCAGGCCACGAGCGCGATGTCCAGCCTGCGGAGAACGGGCAGAAGGGCCGTCTCTGCCTCACGCCGCCATGCCGAGTACTCGTACTGAACGGCGGTGACAGGATGGACCGCGTGGGCGCGCTCCACCTGATCCGCCGTCACGTTGCTCAGCCCGATGTGGCGGACCCGCCCGGCCTCCACCTCCCGCGCCATCGCTCCGACCGTCTCCTCGATGGGAACCGCAGGGTCCGGGTAGTGGAGATACCAGAGGTCGACCGTGTCGATCCCGAGACGGCGCAGGCTGGCGTCCAGGCAGGCGCGCGCGTAGTCCGGCCTCCCATTGATCTTCAGGGAGAATCCCCACCCCGTGGGCAGGTCCGTGCCGGTCCAAGCGGGGTCGAAGACGATGCCGAACTTCGTGGCCACGAAGGCGTCTGTCCGCCTGCCTCTGATCGCCTGTCCCACGAGTTCCTCGTTGTGCCCGTTTCCGTAGGCATCGGCGGAGTCGATCATCGTCATCCCCGCCGCGAGGGCCTGCTGGATCGTCTCGACGGCTGCCCCGTCGTCGCTGGCCCCGTAGTAGCCCTCCAAGACCATGGCGCCGTATCCGATGGCCCCGATCGCGGGGCCGTCCTTGCCGAGAGGCCGCTTGTCGATCATCGTCTCCTCCTCGAGAACGCGCGATACAGTGTGTGATTTTCCAGCGGCAGCAAGGATTTCTCTATCGGGTGCGAAGGGAACCGTGTTCCTTCATGTCGCTCCTCTGGCCTCAGAACCGGAACGACACCCCTCCGATGGCGGTGGTGAACCAGGCAAAGCTGTAGACCTCGTCATTGTCCGCTCCCCCCTCGAGGGTCCGGACGCCGGCGAAGACATCGACCTTCGGGGAGACCCGCGCTTCCAGGCGCAGAGCGATGTCCTCCGCGCGGCCCTGGCTCGCACCGAGGGCGTCGACGTCGAGATCGAGCGCGAGGGTGTCCGACATCTGCCACTTCACGCCGCCGTAGAGGAGGGGCACGAAGCCAGTGTTGGTCTTGGCGCTCGTCACGCCTCCTCCCGCCAGCTCGATCTTCGCGTCCCGCACCTTGGCGGTGAGGCCGGCCCGGAAGGACACCGGTCCGTTCGAACGGAAGCGGTAGACCCAGGAGAGGCGGTACGAGTTGAAGACGTACGTGACGTCGAGCGGCGTGCCTGCGGGGAAGACCGTCCCGTTGAACGACACCGGCTCGTCCTGGCGAAGGGCCGCGGTCGTCCGCAGAGGAGCCGCCAAGAGGCGCAGCGAGCTGCGCGGACCGAGGTCGTACCAGAGTGTGCCGCGGAACGCGGCAAAGGGGCCTTGGTTCGCCTCGTCGATGGAGAGGCGAGTCCCGGTGTCACCCGGCACGGCGAAGTCGTTCCGGAGCTGCCAGGCCGCGCCGCCCTCCAGTTCCAGACGGAATCTGTCCGCGGCGGCGGAGCGAGCGGTGGCTGTGAGCAGGACGAGGGTTGCGAGAAGAACGGTGCGTCGAGTCATCGCACGCATTCCGTGCCGGGCCTCGCTCTGGATGGTGCCGCGGGGCGACCCGGCTCCTGCGATCCCGACGGTCCTATCGCTCGATTTCGACGAGCACCTCGTTGCGGCGGAGGAACCACGGCGTCCACGGCGGATCGTACCGGGCGTAGACCGGCTCACCCGAAGCAACGAGCCCCTTCGCCGTCACCTCCGCGAGGAGGGCGCGGGCTTTCTCGTCGAACTTCTCGACTCCCCATGTGCCCGAGAAGCGGACCGCCGCGACGCGCCGCTCGCCGACCCGCCGAAGGACGACCCTGCTGTCGTCGGGGACCGGCATCGACTCGACGGTGGACCCTGCCGGCATCGTGAACGCCACCACCCACCCTGATCCCTGGCGCTCCTGGGAAACCGGCGCCGTCATCGCGATCTTCGTCCCCTGCCCGCGGGTCTGAGCGACGGGCGCCGTCATCGCGATCTTCCGGCCGCCGCCATTGCCACCGAAGATGTAGCCGGCGAGACGGCGGAAGCCCTCGTTGCCCCCCGGCCCGAACTCGTTCGCGACCACCGTCTCGGCGACGACGACGGGGTCGTACAGGCGAATCTGGAAGGAGCCGTGATCGGCCTCCACGCGGTACTTCGGTTCCTCGGTTGCCATCAACTCCCCCGCTCCCGCCGTGCCAAGGGCGATTGCCAGCACCACGAACAGGCGTTTCGATTCGTTTCTCACGCCTCCTCTACGACGCGCGGATTCGTTTGGAGGGGGCCCCTCCATTCCCAGTGAGTGGTGCGCGTGAGTCTACTCACTGGGCTTACGTATGGCGATCGCTCTGGACCGCTCTCGACACACATCCCGCGCGCATGTCGTCGCCAACACCTCGTGCACCGCTTTCCCGCCGATCCGCGACGGGATGGCGTGGCCGGGCCCCCTCACTTCCCGCCGGAAAGGCTCTCCCGGATCCGGGCATACACCTCCGGCCGGCTCAGGAGGTCCATGTGCCCCATCCCCATGCCCACCCACTGACGGGATTCGGGAATCGGAAGCGTCCGGGCAGGATCCCTGTGACGCCCGAGGGCGCTGTCGACGGGCACGAGGCCGTCTCCCATCAGGTGCCCTTTCAGGCTGCCCGCCTCTCTCCCGAGGGTCGCGGCCAGGGCGTGGCAGGTGACGCCCTCGGGCAGCGGAACGATTCGGCGCGGGTCCGGAGCGTGGGAGAAACGATCACGCCCTTCCCAGTCCTCGTCGAGGAGGCTTCCGTGCCGAAGGTCCGTGATGCCCGCCCCGCGAATCTTGCCGAGCCGAGCGAAGGGGGCGCTGTAGGGCGTGACGCCCAGAGCGACGTTCACCCAGTTCCCGCCACGCTCGAGAGGGGCGCCGTGATGCGGCGTTCCCAGAAAGACGAGGTGGCGGAGCTTCCTTGTCCACCTGGCCCCTGCTTCTGCCGCGTAGTGGCAGGCACTGCGCGCCACCAGTCCGCCCATGCTGTGGCTGACGATCGACAGCTCCCGAAGCCGTACAGGCCACTGGCTCACCAGTTCTTCCATCAGCCTGGCGAAGGCCCGCCCGTTGATCGAGACGTGGAGCCCGGAAGGGTAGAAGAGATACACGGGCGTGTACCCCAGATCCCTCGCCAGGGCAGCACCGTGGTCGTGGCCGTTGCGGCTCCACTGAAGATCGTTCATGCAGAGCCCGTGAACGAGGACCAGGAGCTTCCCGGTGGGGCGCGGGATGGCTTCCTCCAAGGTCTCCTTCTGCAAGGCCAGAGTCTTTCCTTCCCGGCGCAGGACCATCGAGAAGGCGAGAGGGTTGCCCGTCACCCTGAGGTAATCCCCCAGGACTCCGTTCAGCGCAGCCTTCACCCCATCACGGCCCGGGCCCGTGTCCTCATCCGCAAGGTAGGGCGACAGCTCCGCGAGGAGGGTGTCGATACCGCGGCCCACCACACGGGTGACTCCCCGGATGCTCCTGTAGACGAGCCCGGTGGCGCCGGTCGTGGGTCCGTCCGGGGGGGCCACCAGGATGCCCGGCCCGAGCGCGATGTTCCTGTGGACGGCCTCCACGAGGCTCGTCAGGCCCGCGACTCCATCGATCGCGAGCCGGCTGAATCCACGAGCATCACCAGCGTCGAGCCGGGTCAGCCTTGGCATCCTGGCCTCTTCTTCTGCGGCGTACGGACCTCAGTGAATCATCGGGAAACAGCGGTCCCACCGCCCCTCGCGGTCCGACAGGTCGCTCTCGATGGCGCAGCTGGCGCAGAGGGTGCCGGTCTCTTCCCAGGGTTCCGCCACGACGTTGTGGCAGTGCGGCCGCGCACAGAGCCGAGCTGCGTGTCCCACGGACGCGTCACAGGCGGCGATCATGACCGGGACGGGAAACCTCGATGCGTTGCTGGGGGAATTCATGGCGGCCTCCTTGTTCGCCTACTATTACGTCGGCGTAAGTTACCTACCAGTAACCTACGGTCGCGTAGTAGAATTGTCAAGGGTCGAGGGCCCCAGAGGATGAGAAAAAGAGCCGAGAATTCGCCGAGGCTGACGGCGGCCGCACGGCGCGCCCAACTCATCGAGGTGGGACGGGCCGTCTTCGCGGAGATGGGGTATGAGGCCACGGCCGTCGAGGAGATCGCCGCGCGCGCCGGGGTTTCCAAACCCATCGTCTACGAACACTTCGGAGGAAAAGAAGGCCTCTACGCCGTCGTCGTGGACCGTGAAGTCGAATACATCGTCACCCGGATCGTCGAATCCGTCTCGACGGGGTCGGCCCGAGAGCGCGTGGAGCAGTCGGTGCTGGCGTTTCTCACTTACGTGAAAGAGCGGCCCGAGGGCTTCGCCGTGCTCCTGCGAGACTCGCCGCTGTCAAAGCAGAGCCATCAGATGCCAGCTCTCATGTACGAGTTGGCGGACCGGATCGGTGAAATCTTCACGGAACAGTTCAAGATGGCCGGGTTCGACGCGAAAACGGCACCCATCTACGCGCACGCTCTCGTCGGCATGGTGAGTTTCGTCGGGAGGTGGTGGACAGAGACGCAGAAGCCCCCACCGGCCGAGACCGTGGCGAGCCACATCGCGGCCCTGGCCTGGATGGGACTTCGCCACCTTCCAAAGCACCCGGCCCCAGTTGTGAGAAAGCCGACACCCTGAGCGGAAGCGTCCGTGCTCACGGGACGCGACCGCCCGCCAACACCCGCCCGGAGAGGATCTGGGCACGAACGGCAAGAAGGACAAACCCGTCATGGAACCGAAACATCTCTCCGTGGTGTTCAACGAGCGCATCGCCAAGTACGGATCGAAGACCATCCTGCGCCATCGGCAGGACGGCGTGTGGAAGGAGATTTCCTGGACCTCTCTCGGTGAGCAGGTGCGGGCCGTCGCAAAGGCCCTCATCGAGTCAGGCGTGATGGAAGGAGAGATGGTGGGGATCTTCGCCGGGAACCGTCCCGAGTGGACGATCGCCGACCTTGCGGCGATCCAGACCCGGGCGGTCTCCGTCCCGATCTACCCCACGAGCACCGCCTCGCAGGCCCAGTACATCATCAACGACGCTCGCGTGAAGGTCCTCTTCGCCGGCGGTCAGGATCAGTACGACAAGGCCAAGTCCATCGCCGCCTCCTGCCCGTCCCTGTCGCACATCGTCGTCATGGACGCTTCGGTCGCCCTGGACCATCCCGCCGCGACCAGCTTCGCCCAGTTCCTGGAGAACGGAAAGGCTTCGACAGCGGACCCCGAGATCGATCAACGGCTCTCCCGGGCGTCGTCCGAAGATCTTCTGACGCTCATCTACACCTCCGGGACCACCGGAGAGCCGAAGGGGGTGATGTTGACTCACGGAAACGTCAGCATCACCGCCGGCTATCACGACGAGCGTCTCCTCCCGCTGGACGAGAGAGACGTTTCCCTCTGCTTTCTCCCGCTCTCTCACGTCTTCGAGAGGGCCTGGACCTACTACACGTTGTACAAGGGCGTGGTCACTTGCTACTGTGACGACCCCGCTCACGTCATCGAGTTCCTTCAACAGGCCAGGCCGACGGTCATGTGCGCCGTGCCACGGTTCTACGAGAAGATCTACGCAACCGTGCTGAACAGACTCGAGTCGGCACCACCCTCGCGAAGAAGGCTCTTTCACTGGGCGGTCCGGACCGGGGCCGAATACGGCAACAAGTTCAAGGAAGAGGAGAAGATCCCCCTGTCTCTCAGGGTCGCGCACGCTCTCGCCGACCGTCTCGTTCTGAAGAAGATCCGTGCGATCACAGGTGGCCGCGTCCGGTTCTTCCCCTGCGCGGGTGCTCCCCTCTCCCAAGAAATCGAGGAGTTCTTCTACGCGGCCGGGATGTACGTCTGTTACGGATACGGCTTGACCGAGACCACTGCCACCGTGACGTGCCACGAGCCCCGTCACTTCAAGTTCGGCACAGTCGGGAAACCCCTGTCGGGCATCGACGTCAAGATCGCGGACAACGGAGAGATTCTCGTCAGGGGCAAGACCGTCATGAAGGGCTACTACAACAAGCCCGCGGAGACGGCGGCGGTCTTTTCCGGGAGCTGGTTCCGGACCGGAGATGCCGGTGTCATCGAAGAGGGCGGGTACCTTCGAATCACCGACAGGATCAAGGACCTCATGAAGACGTCCGGCGGGAAGTACATCGCTCCCCAGATGATCGAATCGCTCATCGGGGCCGATCACTACATCGAGCAGGTCGTCGTCATCGGAGACGGGAGGAATTACGTGACCGCTCTTGTCGTTCCTTCCTTCCCTGCCCTCGAAGCCTACGCCGCGGCGGAGCAGATCCCCTTCACGAGCCGCGAGGACCTCGTTTCCAACCCACGAATCATCGAGTTCTACCGGAAGCGTATCGAGGAGAGGTCGAAGGATCTGGCGCGGTTCGAGAAGATCAAGAAGTTCACGCTCCTCGCCAGGGAACTGACCATCGACGGCGGGGAGATCACGCCGACCATGAAGGTCAGGCGCAAGGCCGCCGCGTCGAAGTACGAGGAACTCATCGAGGCGATGTACCTGGGAGGGGACTGATCGAAGTCCATGCTGGCTGCCTGTGATCCACGGCCTTTCGGATCAGTCAGGGAGTGGTGACGCCCCGCATCTCGGGCCGGCACGGGAGCCGTGCGAGTCCGTCGACTCGCTGGATTCGTTTGAGGGAACCAGCTCGGCTTCGCCTGAACGCGGGGGCTCCCGGGGTTGCCAGGCCCGGAACGCGTGACGGCGAAGTCCAAACGCGGCTTGCCGTCGTTGTAGGGGGGGAATGCCTCTCGTGACGATCCCGAAGCCCGACAGACCCATCCCGGCCGCGGTCGTGGCGACGCTCGCCACCGCGGCGACGATGCTCCTCCTCGACCTGGCGTGGCTGGGTGTCGTCGCGCGCGGCCTCTACACCGCCGCCCTCGGCCCCCTCATGCGGCCGGAGGCGTACTGGCCCGCGGCCGCTCTCTTCTACGCCTTCTACGTCGCCGTGATCGTCGCCTGGGCGGTCTTCGGCGCGGATGGTCTCGCCGGCGCCGCGCGGCGTGGCGCCGGTCTGGGCTTCGTCGCCTACACCACCTACGAGCTGACGAACTGGGCCGTGCTGCGCGACTGGCCGGCGTGGATCGTTCCGGTCGACATCGCCTGGGGCATCGCCTTGACCGCCGTTGCCGCCCTGGCCGGGAAGTTCGGGGAGCGAAGCCTCCTTAGCGGCCGGGGCATCCGGGACACGGCCCGGTGAACTCGCGAGACGAGTCCTTCCTGTCGATCTGGGGCCGCCGGGCGATCTCTGTCCCGCTCTACCTGCTTCTGGCCGCGCTCGCGCTTCTGACGACCCCGCTCTGGGCCATGGCCGGACTCGCCTGGGATGTGGTGGCTGGCGACGGACGGAAGCGGCCGCGGACGCGAGCGCTCGGGTTCTTCGCCCTCTACCTCTGGTGCGAGGCTGCCGGCATCCTCGCCGCCACCGGCATCTGGATCCTCACCCTCGGGGGCCGGATCGGCGGTCCGCGGCGATTCATGGAGAGGAATGCCGCTCTGCAACGCTGGTGGAGTGACGCGCTCTTCTTCGGGAGCCTCTGGCTCTTCTCGATGAAGGTCGCAACCGAGGGACTCGATCTCGCGGAGCGGGGACCGTTCCTCCTCTTCGTGCGCCACGCGAGCATGGCCGACACGGTCCTGGCGGCGGCGTTCGTCGCGAATCCCGGACGGCTGCTGCTCCGCTACGTCCTCAAGCGAGAGCTGCTCTGGGACCCCTGCCTGGACATCGTCGGCCGGCGACTCCCCAACGCCTTCGTGAATCGCCGGGGACCCAGCCTCGACGCAGAGGTCGCCGCGGTCGCCGGACTCGCGGAGGGGCTCGATGAGTCCTCCGGAGTCCTCATCTATCCCGAGGGGAAGCGGTTCAGCGAATCGCGAAAGGAGGTCGCGGTGAGTTCTCTCGAGAAGAAGGGAGAGGCCGCCCTCGCGGAGATCGCACGTGGATTCCGGAACGTCCTCCCTCCGCGCCTCCGGGGGCCCCTGGCCCTGATCGACGCGGCAAAAGGGATCGACGTCGTCTTCATGGAGCACACGGGCTTCGAGGGGGCCGCGTCCCTCCCGCAGTTCTGGAACGGCTCGCTCGTCGGAGGGACCCTCCACGTGCGCCTCCGCCGGATCCCCGCCTCCGAGATCCCGGCCGAGGGACGCGCCAGGTGGCTCTTCGAGAGATGGGCCGAGACGGACCGCTGGATCTCCGAGGTGAGGGCCGCCGCCGGTCTTGCCGGAGGGAGTGGCGCGTGACGCTCGACCTCCTGGCCGGCAACGCGGCACTCGTTCTCGCCCTGATGACGGGGCTCTGGGTCGCAAGCGTCGTTTTGCGCGACGCCAGCATCGTCGACCCCTGGTGGTCGATCGGCTTCCTGCTCGTCACCGCGCACACCGTCGCGCGCACCGGGCTGACCCCCGGCAAGGCGCTCCTCCTCGCGATGGTTGGTGTGTGGGCGCTGCGCCTCTGGCTCTACCTTCTCCTCCGGAGCCGGGGGAAGCCCGAGGACCCGCGCTACGCGGCGTTCCGCGCCAAGTACGGACCCGAGCGCTACTGGTGGGTCAGCTTCTTTCAGGTCTTCCTGCTCCAGGGCCTCCTGGTCGTCCTCATCTCGGCGCCGCTGCAGCTCGCGGCAGCCGCTTCGGAGCCCGATCCAGTCTCGCTCACGGATCTCCTCGGCCTCGGGGTGTTCGCCGCGGGGTTTGCGATCGAGGTGCTGGCAGACGCGCAACTCGCCTCGTACCGGCGCGCGCGGAGGCGCGGCGGGGCGGACGCGCCTGGACCGGTCCTCGACACGGGCCTCTGGCGGTACAGCCGGCACCCCAACTACTTCGGAGAAGCTCTCCTCTGGTGGGGGTTCTTCGTCTGCGCCCTCGACGAGCCGATGGGCTGGGCGACGATCCTCGCTCCGGCGCTCATGACGTTTCTCCTCGTCAAGGTCTCGGGCGTCGCCATGCTCGACGCCCACATGGCGGCGACGAGGCCCGAGTACGCCGGCTACATCAGGAGGACTTCGGCCTTCATCCCGCGGCCGCCGCGAACGTGAGGCGGCGCGGCGTTCGGTCCCCGAGACCGAATTAATGGCCGGCCGGCCGTTCCTCCGTCGGGCGGGCCGCACCGAGACGGGACACGCCATCGCCGGGGCCTCCAGCTGGCCGCGAACGCCGCCGTTGAGCGGTCCCGCGCGGCGTGACCGGCGCTGCGACGCGCTCGCGCCTCAGGGGCGGCGCCCCGGGCCGGGTCCGACTCGACGAGCGACATCGCCCGTGCGAGGACCAGAGCCGCCTCCTCGGGGAAGGCCGCGAAAACCCGGAAGATCTCGTTGATGGCGGTCTCCTGCTGGCGCGAGACACTGCCCAGCGTCGAACCGCCGCGCAAGATCGTCAGGCCGTCTCCCAGGAAACTCCCGTGCGCCGTCACCCGGTACACGGGGTCTCCCGTCGCCGCCACGCCGCTGTCTCCTTGCCGCCGCCTGCTGAAGCCCCCGCGTGAACTTTCACCCGGAAATCGCGTATCGAGCGTTGCAATGGTCGCGTCTCTTTCCCAACCAGACCGCGCCACGCCATCGCCGGGAGAAAACCCATGCTGAAGGTTCGCCAGCTCGTCAAGATCTACCCTGGCCCGGTCACTGCCCTGCGCGGCATCGACCTCGACATCGCCCCCGGGATGTTCGGGCTCCTCGGCCCCAACGGCGCTGGGAAGTCGACGTTCATGAAGATCCTCTCGGGCCTCCTCGAGCCCTCGAGCGGTGAGGTGAGGCTCGGCGACATCGACATCGTCGCGCACCCGGAGAGGCTCCGGCCCGTGCTGGGCTACCTCCCGCAGGACTTCGGCTTCTACCCCCATCTGACAGGGGAACAGATGCTCCGCTACCTCCTCGAGTTGAAGGGCGTCGAGGCTCCCGGCGGGCTCCGCAACCTCGTCGCCGAACTCCTCGACCGCGTCAATCTCACCTTCGCCGCGAACCGCAAGGTGAAGGGGTACTCCGGCGGAATGCGTCAGCGGCTCGGCATCGCCCAGGCCATCGCCGGCAATCCGAAGCTCCTCATCGTCGACGAACCGACCGCGGGTCTCGACCCGGAGGAGAGGATCCGCTTCTACCGCTTGCTCGCCGAGCTGGCGGAAAACCGGATCGTCCTCCTCTCCACCCACATCGTCGAGGACGTCGCGACGCTGTGTCCACGCTTCGCCGTGATCCGGGCCGGCAGGCTCGTCACCGAGACGACGCCGCACGAGGCCCGGGGAAGGCTCGAGGGGACGATCTTCGAGGGAACCGTTTCCCGCGAGGACCTCCCCGTCGTGGAGAGAGACCTCAGGGTGACCCAGGCCGTTCTCGTGGAGGGAAAGAACCGGGTCCGGATCCACGTTCCCTCCGGTCCGGCACCCTCCGGCTTCGAGCCCGTGCCGGCGACTCTGGAGGATGCCTACCTCCTCTTGACTCACGACGCGGCCAATCAGACGACAGGGGCAGCCGCGGCAACCGGGCAACCGGCCGCGGGTGGTGGAAGATACGGGGTTGCCGCGCCAACCGACCACCTGGCTCCGGGTAGCGGAAGAAACGGAGTTGGCGCGGCATGAACAGGCGTTTCCGCGCGCTCTTCGCACTGGAGCTGAGATACCAGATCGGCCGCCCTCTCTTCTGGGTCCTCGTCGTCCTGATCGCCCTCTGCTCCTGGGGCCTCTCCACCGGAGGTCTGAGGATCTCTTCGGGTGCCAGCCAGGTCGGCGGCACCAAGGCCTGGATCACGTCACAGTTCGCCGTCGCCCAGCTCTTCGCGATGCTGACGCCGCTCCTGTACGGGTTCTTCATCGCCGTCGCCGCCGGAATGGGCGTCATCCAGGACGAGGAATCGAAGATCGAGCCCCTGCTGCACTCCACGCCACTGAAACCCTGGGAGTACGTCTGGGGGAAGTTCACCGCCGCGCTGGCGGCTTACGCAATCGGCCTCATCCTCCACGCCGGGTTCGCGATCCTCTTCAACCACCTCCTGCCGGCCGGCAGCAGCGCCGAGATACGCGGGCCTCTGGAACTCGCCAACTACGCGATCCCCATCCTCCTCTTTTCCCTGCCGATCCTGATCTTCGTCGGAGGGTTCTCGTTCGCTATCGGTTCCCTGACTCGGCGGCCGATCCTGGTCTTCTTCTTGCCGACAGCGCTCCTTCTCGGATGCGTCTTCTTCCTGTGGGAGTGGTCCCCCACCTGGCTCGACCCTCGCATCAACCAGGTCCTGATGCTCGTGGAGCCCGCGGGATTCCGCTGGCTGAACGAGACGTGGTTGAAGGTCGACCGGGGAGTCGACTTCTACAACCACTCCGCCGTCCCCTTCGATCTGACGTTTCTCGCGAACCGGCTCCTTTTCGCCGGGATCGGACTCGGGACTGTGCTCTTCACCCAGAGCCGTCTGACGCGGTCGATCCGCGGAGCGGACGGCGCCCGCCTGCGGAGGAAGAGGGCCGTCCTCGAGGAACCAAACGTCGACACCCGCTCCCGCACAGCCTCCAGCGTCGCCCCTCTCGGAGCCCTCTCGACGGTCATTCGCCCGCCCGCGTTTCTCAGGGGATCGCTGACCATCGCCCGCTCCGAGGCGAACGCCCTGGCGCGCCAGCCCGGGCTCTACCTCTTCGTCCCGTTGATCCTCCTGCAGGTTCTCGGGAACGAGTACTTCGCGGTCGGCGCCTTCGACACGCCTCTCCTCGTCACGTCGGGAACGATCGCCGCGCAGACGTTCAACACGCTCGCGCTCCTCCTCTCGTTCCTCATCCTCTTCTACACGGTCGAGTCCCTGGAGCGGGAGCGGCACTCCGGAATGTCGGCGCTCTTCGATTCCGCGACCGTCCGGACGTCCTCGATCCTCTTCGGCAAGGCCCTGGCCAACGCCATCGTCGGAGCCGCCATCCTCGGCGCCGCTCTTCTTGGCGCGCTCCTCATCTTGCTCATCCAGGGGAGGGTTCCCCTCGACCTGTCCCCCTTCGCGCTCGTATGGGGATTGCTGCTCCTGCCGACGCTCCTTCTCTGGTCCTCCTTCGTGACGGCCCTTCACGCGTGGACGCGCAACCGATACACGACCTACGCGCTGGGCCTCGCCGCCCTCGCCGGCACGGGACTCCTCAACTTTCGCGACAAGATGACGTGGGCGGGCAACTGGAACCTCTGGCGCGCCGTCCGCTGGACCGACATCGGTCCCTTCGAACTCGATCGCACGGCTCTTCTTCTGAACCGGCTCGCCGCCCTGTCGCTGACGGTCTTCTTCGTTGCCCTGACGGTTCGCGTCCATCCCCGCCGGGAAGCCGATTCGGGCCGGACCTTCGACCGGCTCCGGCCGCTCTCCCTCCTCGATTCCGCCTTCCGTCTCTCACCATGGGCCATCGTTCCCCTCGTCCTGATCTCGATCCTCGGCTTCATGGTGGCCGGAGGGAGAGAGGGCGAGGCCGCGAAGAAGCGCGAGAAGGACTACTGGGCCAAGAACCTCGCGACCTGGAAGGATGCCCCCCTGCCCGAGATCGCGAACGTCGATCTGGATGTCGAACTGGAGCCGCAAAAGGGCGCCGTCCGCGTCCGCGGGTTCTATGACCTGGTCAATCACCTCGAATCCCCGCTGCGAAAGTTCCCCCTCACCACCGGCCCGTGGAAGGAGCTGAAGTGGACCGTCAACGGACAGCCCGCAACTCCGGAAGACCGCAAGCTGCTCTGGGTCTTCACACCTGAAAGGCCCCTGGCGAAGGGTGAGACGGTGAAGATCGGCTTCTCGTACGAGGCGCCGCTTCCCGCCGGCATCTCGAAAAACGGCCGCGGCATGGACCAGTTCGTGCTGCCTTCGAGTGTCGTCCTGACGAGCTTCGAACCGACATGGGTCCCGGTTCTCGGGTACGTCGAGTCGATCGGAATCGACGAGAAGGAGAACAAGTACGACGCCAAGGAGTGGCCGGACGACTTCTACACCGGGATCACGCCACCCGAGAGCGGCTGGGGTGCGCGGTTCTCGACGCGGATCCGCGTCACGGCCCCGCGGGACTACACCGTCAACTCCGTGGGCGTTCTCGAGAGCACGAAGGAGCAGGACGGGAAGAAGACGTTCGTCTGGGTCAGTGACCAGCCCGTCCGCTTCTTCAATGTCGTGGCGGGACGGTGGAAGGTCTCCGAGGGGAATGGAACGAAGATCTTCTACCACCCGGACCACGCGTGGAACATCGGCGAGATGCAGGCGGCCCTCGACGCCTCGCGCAAGCGCTATTCGGAGTGGTTCCGTCCGTATCCGTGGAAGGAGCTGAAGCTCTCCGAGTTCGCCCAGCACGCCTTCTACGCGCAGGGCTTCCCGACGAACATCACCTTCTCGGAAGGGATCGGGTTCAAGACCAAGAGCGACCCGAAGGCTCCCGCGGCCTTCATGGTGACGGCCCACGAAGCGGCCCACCAGTGGTGGGGCAACATGCTGGTCCCCGGAAGGGGCCCGGGCGGAGAGATCCTGGTCGAGGGGATGAGCCACTATTCGACACTGCTCCTGATCGAGTCCGAGAAGGGGGCGAGCGACCGGATGGAACTCGCCAAGCGATTCGAGGAGCGCTACGCCAAGGAGCGGCAGGTCGACTCCGAGCGGCCGCTCGTGAAGATCGACGGATCACGCAAGGGCGACAAGGTCGTCATCTACGAGAAGGGCGGATGGGTCTTCTGGATGCTGCAACAGGTGATGGGGCGCGAGGCGGCCCTGGCCGGGCTGCGGGATTTCCTGGATACCTATGTGGAGGGGCCGGACTACCCCGTTCTCCAGGACTACGTCGCGGTCATGCGGCGTCACGCACCGGACCCTGCTGTCTTCGATGCCTTCGTTTCGGACTGGTTCTTCGCGGTCGTGATGCCCGAGTACCGGATCACGAATGCGAAGCGGGTGAAGTCCGGCAACGAGTGGGTCGTGACGGCCACCGTCGAGAACGCAGGTACGGGGCGTCTGCCGCTGGTGGTGGCGACGGCACGAGGCGAGCGCGTTCCCGATCCTGACGCCAGGACGAAGGCCGCCTCCTACCAGGATGCGCGGACCACCGTGAGTCTCGGAGCGAAGGAGAAGGCAGTCGTGACGATTCACTCGGGCTTCGAACCCGACCGGATCCTCGTCGACCCGGACGTGCAGGTGCTTCAGCTCGAGAGGAACAAGGCGATCGTGAGGTTCTGAAGACAGGCGAAGGCCGGCACGCGCCCGGGGTCCCAAATCAACCGCGGGAGATTCTCTCCATCCATCTCCCGCGGCTGGGAAAGCACCAGGCTACGGTTTCCGAAGTAGCCGTACGGACCTCTCCTCCGGCCTGAAATCTATGACTGGGAGGGGACTCGCCTCGGCGATCCTCCGAGTCGTCAGCTCGATGAACTCTTGCCGGGTGCCCTGTTCCGGTCGGTGGAAGGCGACCGGATCGAAGCCATGACGCTCGATGAACTTCATCCTCGGGTAGTCGTGTCCCAGGAGATTCGGGTTGACGACGTCGATGCCGGGCTTCTCCCCGAACAGAAGCTGGCGCTCGACCAGCTTCGTCGAAATGTCACTCGACCACAGGACGATTGCCTGGTCAAACGGGATTGCGTTCCACATCGCTCGAATGTCCGCATCCCAACTCACGAACATCGCCCTGCGCTGTCGTGCCGTCGACATCCAGTTCGTCGCAAGAAGAAGGGTGAGGACGACCGTCACTCCGGTGGCGATTGCCGTGCCGTAGCGGAAGCGAGGACCCCTCGCGGCCAACAGGCCACCAAGCGAGACGAGGCTCGTCGACGCGAACGCCATCGGCAGAAGTAAGTACGACGAGGGATCCGGAACGCCGTACAGGAAGGCGAAGACAGTCCCGAGAAGCGCCACGGATGCGAGCCCGGATATCACGGTCGACTGCTTCCGATGCCTCGAGAGGACCACGGCCCCGACAGTCAATGCGAGGAAGACCGCGAGGTACGGATAAACGTACGACGCGAGATAGACCTGTTGCTCCGGACCCGGCGCGAAGGATCCGAAATTCGGCCGAAAGCGGGTCGCGAGAAGGTGATCCTCGACGCTCTGCCACGCCGGAGCCAGAGTGGGCCACTGCCAGCGAGCCGGGTGAAACGCACGCCAGCTGACGAGTCCGACCGAGGCGGCCACGGGAAGGCTGGCACATGCCGCAACCGTGATCGCCTCGCGCCCGGCCGTGTGGGATCTTCGCCAGAACACGAGAAGCAGGAGAAGTGACAGCGGTCCCGCGACGAGGATGGCCGTGGTGTGATGAGTTACAGCCATGCCGCAGATGAACCCCCAGCAGGCCGCACGCCAGCCGCCGCTGGCGCGCCAACCACGGCTGGCGCGGAAGCGAGCCCCCTCCGAGCCAGCGACAAGTCTTCCCCCAGAAATCCCCTGGACATTCAGGACGAAGACGAGCGCAAGCAGCAGGCAGAGAGCGATGTGCCAGCTGTACACCTCCGCCAGGGTCGTCTCGTAGGTCCAGACCGGGTTGAGCCCGAAGAGGGCCGTGGGAAGGAGCGCGGCCAGAAGGACCGCTGCCCTGCCCAACCCGATCTCGGCCGGGATCAGTCTCACACAGAGCGCGTGGAGGGCGAAGACCGCGACGCTGCCTCCGACACCGCTCCATGCGTTCGCGCCCCAGGCCCAGGTCGCGCCGACGGCGTGACAGGCCCTCACGAAGAGGTGACCCAGCAGCGAATACACAGGGTAGCCGGTCTCGTGCGCGATGCCGTTCGTCGCCAGGACAAGCGTGAATTCGCCCGCATCCTTGTCTCCCGACACCGGAGGCGCCTGGGAGAGGTACAGTAGGAGCGCCGCGAGACCTGGAGGGACGGACCAGAGGAGCGGAGGTTCCTCGCCAGTCAGAGTGGCCGAAACAGGAAGGCGCCCGCTTTCCTCCTCGGAGTCGTCACGGGGTGCCTGGTCGCGCCCATCGCGCTTGACCCGCCCAGAGCGCCCGACTCCCTGCCTCGAAATCCGGTTTGCCATCGGCCTGCCTCGAAAGTCTACCCGCCAGCGCCCGGAATCAGCCGCTCCCGGGCCGTCTGCCGCCCTCTTCCGCGCACACCTCTTTCACGCAGCCGCGCAGCCAGCGGTGCGCGGCATCGGCCTGGTAGCGTGGGTGCCAGAGCATGGAAACGGTGATCTGAGGTGTGTCGACCGGAAGGGGAAAGCTGTGCATTCCCTCTCGGAGGCTGCCCGTGTGGCGCTCGGGGACCGTGGCCATCAGATCGGTGGCGCGAGCGAGTGCCAGCGCCGTCGAGAAGCCGCCCACGACCGTGACAATCTCGCGTTCCAGCCCGAGTTTCTTCAAGGCTTCGTCGACCGGTCCGGTGTCGCGGCCCCGCCGGGTGACCGCGACGTGCCCGCAGGCCGCGTACCGAAGCGGCGTGATCCGGCCCTTCGCGAGCGGGTGACCCACCCGCACCACCCCAACGAAGCGGTCGCGAAACAACGCCTGCACCTGCACCTCGGGACCTGTCTCCTCGGCGACGACGCCCGTCTCGAGATCGACGTTCGCATCGCGGAGCGGCACGTTCTCCTTGTCGAGCTTCTGCACGAAGCGCAGCCGGACGCCGGGTGCTTCCTTCCCGGCGCGGGCGAGGAGGCTCGGCCCGAAGTTCTCCACGAAGCCCTCGCTGGTTCGGAGCGTGAAGGTCCGGACCAGCGTGTCGAGCCTGATCTGCTCGGCAGGGCGCAGAACCGCCTCGGCATCCTCGACGAGCCGGCTGACCCGCTCACGCAGCTCGCGCGCCCGAGGTGTCGGAACGAGGCCGCGGCCAGCCCTCACCAGAAGCGGGTCACCCGTCGTCTCGCGCAGTCGGGCCAGCGCGCGGCTCATCGCCGAGGAGCTGAGACCCAACCTCCGAGACGCGCGAGCCACGCTCCCCTCGGCGAGGAGGACGTCGAGGGTGATGAGCAAGTTGAAGTCGGGCATCGACATGCGCGGAAGGTAACACGCACCAGTTCTGATATGGCGCTACATGCACGAGTAGAGTGCAATCCGTGCGTCTTCCGCCACTCAACAAACGCACCTATCTTGACTGCAGCCCGGAACCGGGCGCCAAGAGATAGGGGGATTCGAGATGAGAGCGGTCAACGACAGTCAAGAGGAACCGGCAGCGGGAACCCGGGAACGGCGTTCGGAACGGTGGGCTCTGACGAGCCTCGCGCTGTCCATCTTGCTTTCGTCTCTCGGGACGAGCATTGCCAATGTCGCGCTGCCGGCGCTGGCGACGTCTTTCGGTTCCTCGTTCGCGTCGGTCCAGTGGGTCGTGCTCGCGTATCTCATCGCCACGACGACCCTCATCGTGAGCGTCGGACGGCTGGGTGACATCACCGGCCAGAGGAGACTGCTGAGTGGTGGAATCGTCCTCTTCACCGCTGCCTCGGCTCTGAGCGGACTCGCGCCCTCGCTCTGGATGCTGATCGCGGCGCGCGCGCTCCAGGGGCTCGGAGCGGCCATCATGCTGGCGCTTGCGATGGCGTTGGCGGGCGAGGCGGTTTCGAAGGAGCGGACGGGAAGAGCGATGGGACTTCTCGGGACGATGTCGGCGGCCGGTACTGCTCTCGGCCCGTCGCTCGGAGGACTCCTCATCGCGTCACTCGGCTGGCGGGCGATCTTCTTCGTCAACCTTCCGCTCGGCGCCGTCGCTCTCGTCCTGGCGTGGCGGTTCCTTCCCGCCGATCGACCCGCGGCGAAGGGCGCGCGCGCCGGCTTCGACCCGGCCGGCACGCTGGTGCTCGCGCTGACGCTGGCGGCGTATGCGCTCGCGATGACGACGGGGCGCGGGCTTGGCCCCCTCAACATCGCGCTGCTGGCGGTTACGGGCGCCGGCGTCGCGCTCTTCGTGCTGGCCGAGGGGAGAGCACGATCGCCGCTGGTCCGGATGGCGATGCTGGGCAATCCGGTACTCAGCGCGGGCCTCGCGATGAGCGCCCTCGTCTCGACGGTGATGATGGCGACGATGGTCGTCTCGCCGTTCTATCTCTCGCGGGCCCTGGGGCTCGACGCCGCGATGGCCGGGATCGTTCTTTCGGCGGGTCCGCTCTTCGCGGCGATCACGGGAGTGCCGGCCGGTCGCGCGGTGGACCGGTTCGGCTCTCCGCGCGTGACGCTCGCGGGCCTCGCCGGGATTACGGCTGGCGCGGCCCTCCTGTCAGTAATGCCAACGACGGCCGGGGTCGCCGGGTACCTCGCCCCGATCATTGTCATCACGGCGAGCTATGCGCTCTTCCAGACCGCCAACAACACCTCCGTGCTTGCGGATGCCGGCGCGGGCCAGCGCGGCGTGGTTTCGGGCATGCTCAACCTGTCGCGCAACCTTGGTCTCATCACCGGTGCCTCCGTGATGGGCGCCGTGTTCGCAAAGGCCTCCGGGGCGATCGGCCTGACGCCCGCGCACCCGGCCGCCGTTGCTCTCGGCATGAGAGTCACGTTCGCCGTCGCCGCGATCCTGATCGTCATCGCCCTTGCAATCGCCCAGGCAAGCCGTGCTCCCCGGCCGGCCCCTTCGCTGGCGACAGAGACGCCGTGAACGTCAGTCGCGGGATGGCCGCGCCAGAAGAGCCGTTCCGGGCAGGCGGCCCGAGTCGAGACCCACGGCTGGCGCGGCGTTGCAGAGCGGCGGCCTGGAGGGACCCCGCACCCGCCTGACGGCACCCTCTCCCCGCTCACACGGGGCGGGGGAAGGGAGGATGCGGGCGGGAACTCCGACGACAGACCTTCTGGTTTCCTCGATGACGGTCAAGGTCGCGCCGACGACCCCGCCGGTATTCAGAGGAACGTCCCGGTTCCAAGACCGCAGGACGCTGGCCTTCTACTCGGGTTTGGGCAAGAGGGGGAGCCGCAGGGTGACGATGGCCCCGCCCGAAGGATCGTTGGAGGCCCTCAGTTCGGCGCCGTGTTCGCGCGCTATCTGTTGAGCGATCGACAGGCCGAGGCCGGTCCCTCCCCTCCTGCGGGTGAAGAACGGCTCGAAGACATTCGCCAGATCCTCCGGCCGAAAGCCGGTCCCGAGGTCCCGGACCTCGTACATCGCGCTGTCGCCCTCCGACCGCACCGAGACATCGACCACCGCCCCGCGGGGGGAGTGCTGGACAGCGTTCTCGATCACGTTGCGGAAGACGAGGACGAGCCGTGTTCTGTCGGCGAGGACGGCTCCCTCTTCCGCATCTCCCCGGACTACGATCGTCACTCCTGCCCGCCGGGCGTCCTGCTGGCACAGTTCGACCGCCTCGTTCAGGATCTCGCGGGGGGGCTCGGGTGAGAGCGTGATCGGCTGGGAACGGCCGAACTCTCGCAGCTGGTTCATGAGATCCGCGATCCGCTTGACCTGGCTGCGGAGAACCGACTTGTAGCCGCTGAAGGTGGCCGCTGACCAGTCCGACTCCAGCGATTCAACGGCCGCCGAGATCGCGAAGAGGGGGTTGCGAATCTCGTGGGCCAGTCCCGAGATGACCGACCCGACGGCCGCCAGGCGGTGGGCTCGCCGCATGTCGACTTCCACCTCCTGCTCTCGAGTGATGTCGGTCCAGAAGCCCATGACCTCTCCCTGCTGGGGCAAGACCGTGCCTTCCTCCCGGACCCAGCGGTAGTTCCCGTCCGCGTGGCGGATCCGGTACTCGTTCCAGAGACGCTTCGAGATCAGCGACTTCTCCCATTCCGACTGGGCGAGTGGCGCGTCGTCCGGGTGGACCCGGGCTCGCCAGAATCCAGGTGTTTGGGCCAGGGCGGGCTCATCTCCGAGCAGCTGCCTGAAGCTCGGACTGACATACGTGAATGTCCGTTCCTTCTGGACGGGGCTCCTGAAGATCACCGCGGGGCAATCCTGGAGGATCGTTTCCAGGCTCTCGCGCACCTTCCGCTGGCGGGCCTCGGAAAGCGCCAGTTCCTCGTGGGCCCGGTCTCGCTCTTTCTCGATCCGGCTCCGGTGGAGCGCGGTGGCCACGGCGATCCGCAAGGCCGCTCCGTCGAAGGGCTTCAGGATGTAGCCGTAGGGCTCTGTCTCGGATGCCCGGTCGACAGTCGAGGTGTCCCCGTAGGCCGTGACGAAGATCACGGGTATCCGCCGCTCGTCCCTGATGTTGCGCGCCGCCGTGATGCCGTCCATTGGCCCGGCCAGACGGACATCCATCAGGATCAGGTCTGGCTGGAGCACCGAGGCCTGCTGGACGGCATCCTCTCCCCTCCGGACGATCCCGAGGACGCTGCAGCCCAGGGCCTCGAGCCTCTCCTTCAGTTCCTGGGCGACCAGTCCCTCGTCCTCGACGATCAGGACCGAGGCTTCAGGCACCGGAGTCCTCCCCGGAAGCCCTCGGGAAGCGGATGACGAAGGCGAGGCCCTTCCGTTCCCGTTCGACTTCCATTGTCCCGTCCAGTTGCTCCACGAGTGTTCGCACGATGGTGAAGCCGAGTGTCTCGGCCGTGTGTGGATCCACGTCCGGCGGGAGGCCCGGCCCGTCGTCGCCGATCCGGAGCACGTACCCCGATTCGTGCTCCGAGAAGGCCACATGGATTCGCACGTTCGGTCCACCGCACGCGTACTTGAAGGCGTTCGTCACCAGCTCGTTGATGATCAGGCCGCACGGAATCGCGACGCCGGCTTCCACGGGACCGCGCAGACAGACGAGATCGATCTTGGTCTCCCGATCGGCGTGGTCATACACCAGGCGGAGTCCGTGGATGAGGCGGTCGAGGTAGGCCTCCAGCTCCACCCTGCTCGAGTCCTTGCTCTGGTAGAGCATCTCGTGAATGAGAGCCATGGAGAGGAGGCGGTCTCGGCTTTCTTGGAGCATGGCCCGGGCCGTTGGATCCCCGATCCGCCTCGCCTGCAGGTAAAGGAGGCTCGCCACGATCTGCAGGCTGTTCTTGACGCGGTGGTGGATCTCCTTCAGCAGGACGCTCTTCTCTTCGATGGAGTGGACGAGCGCATTCTCCATGGCGGTCCGGTCCGTGACATCCTGAACGAAGCCCCTGAGCCGTACCGGCTTTCCCTTCGGGTCGAACTCGGCCTCGGCCTCCCCGGCCAGCACCCGCCCGGCGCCGCTGGGAAAGACCGGCCGGAACCGCTCGAGGCGAGCGTGGCCGGTCTGGAGCGCGAGCCTGATCCCGGCCTCGACCGAGGGCCGGTCCACGGGATCGACGGCCGCCAGAAGATCCTGCAACCCCAGGATGTTCCGCTCGTCGGGAGTGAGGCCGTGCAGCTGGTACGCATCGGGAGAGAGGCGAAGCGTCTGCTTGGAGAGATCGAGGTCCCAGCTCCCCAGCCCCGCCAGGCGCTCGGTCTTCAGCAGCAGGTCTCGCAGCCTGTTCTGTTCCGTCACGTCCGTCACCGTTCCGATGTAGCCCCGAGGGTTGCCCACGCCGTCGACTTCGAGCTGTGCCTGGACGCTCGCGAGCCGCTCCTCGCCACTTGGCAGGTAGAGCCGTATCTCGGTCGTCAGCGGGCTCCTTCGCTCCTCGAGTCCCTTTCTCCAGTACGCGAGGACGCACTGCCGCTCCGCCGGCAACAACGACTGAACCCAGTTCCAGCCCAGCGCGCCTTCCCTGTCGAGACCCGTGATCTCGAGGTAGCGGGGGTTCACGAAAGTGAGCCGCCCCTCGAGGTCCATCCGGAAAACGCCCGCGGGGGACTGGTTCGCGAGCGCCTCGAAGAGCCTCGACGCATCGATGAGGGCCGCCGTCCGCTCTTCCACGAGGCGTTCGAGTTCCGCCCTCTGTGCCTCCAGCCTGTCAGCCTCCGCTCGCCGCTTGGAGAAATCCTCGATGACGCCGGCGAACCGGATCAGGGAGCCATCCGCATCCTTGACCGGAAAGCCCCTGATCTTGAGCCACCGGATCCCGTCCGAGGGCCCCTTGACCTTTCGTTCCGCCTGAAACGGCTTTCCCGTCCTGAGGTACTCCGTCATGGGCGCGCCCTCGTACTCATTCGAGTCGAGGAGCCGCAGAAGCTCGTCCGCGTCCTCGACCACGACGGCGGGGTCCAACCCGAGGAGCGCCCGGGACGCCGCATTGACGTAGATGAACTTCTCCGTCTTGCTGTCGTGGAGGAAGAGCACCTCGCTGATGCTCTCCCCCAGTTCCTTCAGGACGGTCTCCGCCTCTTTCCGGCTCTCCTCCACGCGCCGTCTGGGGGTCACGTCCTCGGCGAATCCGGCGAGACGGTAGGGCTGACCGGTCGAATCCGGCACGGGGAAGTTCTGGGCATGAATGAACCGGACGGAACCGTCTGGCCGGACGATCCGGTATTCCTCGTCGAACCACTTTTCCCTGCGATTCGACAGTTCCAGCGCGGCGAGAACCCGCGGCTTGTCCTCGGGATGGATCGGCTCGACGAAGTCGGAGGGTCTCTCCATGATGTCCGCGACCCTTCGCCCCCAGAGCCGCTCGTACGCCGGGTTCACGTAGAGCATCTTGCGCGTGGCGAAGTCACGCAGGAAGAACACCGGCCCGAGGTGCTCCATGATTTCCCTCAGCATCACGGCTCCGTCGTCGCGGTCCTTCTCGGCCGAACTCCGCCCCGACACGTCGATGCCGACCGCCAGGACGGTCCCATCCTTCCCATCCCTGGCGAAGGCGCTGTGCCACTCGATGAGGCGTTCGGTGCCATCCCTGGCGAGGACGGGGCTGACACTGTGAGCGTGAGGCGACGAAGGCCCTTCCAGGCGACCCTTGAACCGGCGGCGGATGTCCTCGCTGAGCCGGGCCGGCAGGCACTTCGCGAACCAGTCCTCACCCACCAGTTCCGTCTGGGTCCAGCCCGTGAGCTGCTCGAAGAAGCGGCTGACAGTGACAATCTTTCCGTCCTGGTCCAGCAAAAGGACGACGACGTGCGCCGTGTTGAGAATCACATCGGCCAGGCGGCCTTCCCGGCGGCGCGCCTCCCGTTCTCTCTTCAGCTGCTCCTCGAGAAGGCGGATCCTCCCCTCGAGCGCCGCGGATGGGGATGCCTCGCGCGAACCCTCGTCGAATGCCTTCCCGGGTCGCATCGCGGAAAGCCTAGCAGACGCCGGAGCCTGTGGAGGGCACGGGCGGCCTGTGTCCCGTCGCCTCCGCGAATCGCTCGATGAAGGCCTCCTGGGCGGAGTTCTGGATGTACCGGCCGTTGACCTGCCGGACCGTTGCGATCGCCGCCGCCGGAGACTGGCCCTGCCACACAAGCACGGCGGCGAGCAACAGTCCCGTGCGTCCCAGACCCGCGTGACAGTGGACGGCGACAGCGTCGCCCGCGCTCATGCTTCTCGCGATGTCACGGCAGAGTCTGGCCGCGGGCGCCAGGGCCGGAACCCCCATGTCCGGAATCGGGAAGTGACGCCCCGAAAGCCCCGCGGCTCTCAGCGCCTCCCCCGGGAGTGTCTCGGACGTGAGGGTCACCACCAGGGAGACGCCCGCTCCCGCGATGGCGGACAGGTCCGTCTCGAGATCGCGCAGGAGGCCTGGTTTCGCCATTCCCGCAAGCTGTCCCGGAATCACCCAGTGGAAACTCCCCGGCAGCTCGGGAGTGAGCGGCGAGTTCGGCCAGCAGTTCCCATGCTTGACGAAGCGCTCGGCCAGCGGCGTCGGGGGATCGGTGAAGAACGACGGAACGGATCCACGAGCCTCCAGCCTCCGGTCCACGAGAAGGCCGATCTCGTCCGCGACCGATCGGGCGAACGCGAGGTCGTGAGTCACGACAACGGTGGTTCCCGGGCGCCCGCGGCGCCTGAGGGCAGCGACGAGTTCGGCCGTCTGAGACTCGGTGAC
The DNA here is from genome assembly GCA_022071945.1 of Thermoanaerobaculia bacterium. Taxonomy (GTDB): domain Bacteria; phylum Acidobacteriota; class Thermoanaerobaculia; order UBA5066; family UBA5066; genus JAJVIN01. The sequence goes on from JAJVIN010000015.1 coordinate 225,062, forward strand.
GTCGACTGTGGGTTCGTCCAGGAGGAGAACCGGGGCCTCTGACGTCAGGGCTTCTTGCCATCGGGGCGTGCGATCGGGACGAATCTCCCCCGCGCGCGGGGGGCGCACCTGTCCCACCCAGGCCACGCGAGGATCCCCTTCTCGTTCCGTAAGGGGCGCGCCGTGGAGGAGCCAGGTTCCGTGGCGTTCAATGCCGGGGGGAAGGCGTCCGGCAAGCGCGAGGAGCAGCAAGCTCTTTCCGGTCCCGCTCGGACCGACGATGGCCGTCACCGCCCCGAGAGGGACGCTCCAGTCGAGGCTGCCGAGGACGGGCTCTCCGTCGCGCGTCAGGCTGGCGTGTCCGAGTTCGAAGGCTGCGACCCGCACGGCTCAATCGCTTCTGGAGGGAGCTTGCGCGGAGCATCGTGGGGGCTCCGCGCAAGCCCCGCGGCTCAGACCGCGGCCTCCACCTTGGCGAGACAGGCCCGCGATTTGGCCAGGACGAGACCGAGATTCGCCGAGATCCTGCAGACGGAGACGAGGATGTAGTCCTCGTTCCGCTTGCACCTCTGGAACACGTGGATGAGGTTGTCGGAGAGGACGATGATCTCCTGGAAGTAGTGGTGTCCGTCATCCTTGACGCCACGGATCCGCTTGAAGGTCTTCTCGATCGTGGTGACGTTCTGCCCCTGGAACATGTCTCCCGTCGCGGCCGCCACGAGGTCGATGACCTCCTGGGGGTGACTGTCGAGTGTCTTGATGCCGAGGAGCATCCCCGACGTCACGTCGACGAGGCCGGCGGCCACGCAGTCGGGAACGGATCTCTGGACATTGGCGAGTTCTGCATCGAGGCTCATGGTGTCTCCTTCACTTCGGGGCTGGAGTTCGGGGAGTGATCCCCGTATGTGACTTGACGAGGGCGGACGTGTGTCACGGGACGAGGCTCTCGAGCCGGGAGACGCTGGCCTTCAGCTGCGCCCAGACCATGCCGACGTTGACGCGGCGTTCCGCTTCGAGAACGATGACCGCCTCACCCTGTTTGAAGATCTTTGCGTAGCGATCGCGAGTCCCCGTGGCGATCCGGATCTCGAGCGCCAGCGTCTGGGCAGGCCCGGCGGAAGTGGCGTCGCCCCTTCCGAGCTCGAGAACACGGGCGAGGTTCGCCCCGCCGAGGAGGTCTGTCGTGGCGGTCGCAAAGAGGCCGTCTTTCATGACGCCGTCCCGGTCGTGGGCCCCGAGGAGGCTGCCCGTCACGAGATCCACGACTCCGCAGGCGATGGCGCCGTCGAGTCTCGAGACGACCTCGCGGCAGACGGACCCGATCTCACTCATCTTTCTCCTCCCGTGGCGGGGCCCGACAGTTCCTGCTCGGAGGCAAGCCACCAGCGGGTCACGAACGATCGAAAGCGGCTCACGCCGATGTGGCCGTCCGCGCTGTCGACGACGGCCAGTGCGATCCTGGCGGGAGCGCTCCAGAAGACCGCGATCCCCACGTTCGCCCATGTGCACTCGAAGACTCCGTGCGGGGCCTCGCCCGTGAAGGCGATGGCGCGATCGACGAGCCCGCCGAGCGCCCGGCCCCAGAGCGCGGGGTCTCCATCACCCATGAGGATCCGGGAAGCGCCGGTGCCCGGTCTGGCCGCCACGACGAGCGCGCGCGGAGCGAACTCGGTGATCAGGGGGCGAAGCCTCAGCCACACCGGGATTCCCTCGGGATCGAGGTCCGGCGAACCGGGCTCGCTGACTGGCCCCGCCTCGAAGGCATCCGCCGCCGTCTCGGGCTCCTGGCCCTGGCGGCTCTCGTCGAGGAGCCGGCACCCCTCGATGAGGAGTTCCTGCCACGACTCCGAGACGGACCGTTCGGGAGCGGTGGCTCCCGGCTCGAGCCGGAAGTTCCCGCCTTCCCAGCGGAGCAGCTGATAGACCGCCTGGGCCCCTTTCAGGTCCCCGCAGGTGGCGTGACTGATCTGGCCCCCATCGAACCAGATCCCGCCCAGAGTCGCGCCCCGAGTGATTCGCAGCGCTCCCGTCACGCGAGAGAGCGCGTACATCTGGATCAGGTCCGGCAGCATCGGGAGAACGACGGATCCGGCGAAACCCATCGTCGTCTCCAGGGCCCGGTCGACCGCCGCGAACAGAGACGGGAAGCTGAATGGTTTTTCCAGGTACTCGACAGAGGCTCGAGAGCGGATCTGTGCCCGCAGTTCCGCGGTTCCATAGGCGGTGATGACGATGACGGGGAGACGGGGAGCCAACGTGCGCGCCTCGAGGAGCAGCTCCAGACCGCTCATTCCCGGCATCCTCACGTCCGTGATGAGGAGGTCGGGCGGCGACTGGCGGATGCGGTCGAGCGCCTCTCCGGGGGAGGTGAGTCCCTCGAAGGCGAGGTCTGGCCTTGCTTTCGCCATCTGGCGCGCCGTCGCCCAGACCAGCGCCTCCTCGTCGTCCACCATCAACACGCGACGGCTCATGACCTCACCTCGGGAAGAAGGACACTGAATACGGTCTCCACGCCCGGAGTGGACCGCGCGAAGAGCCGGCCTCCGTTCTCTCGAATCAGAGTCTGGGCAATCGAAAGGCCGAGACCGATCTCCTTCGGTTTCGTCGTGAAGAACGGGTCGAAGATCCTGCCGATGAGTCCCTCCGGGATCCCTGGCCCGTTGTCCACGACATCGATCTGGACGGCATGGCCGACGTCATCGAGGACCGGATCTGCTGGTGCCGAGATTCGTACGGCGACGCGGTCCGCCGTGCCCGTCGACTCCAGGGCGTTCTCGAGGAGAGCGAGAAGACTGTCTGTGATCTGGCCGCCATCCACCAGAACGTCGGGGACGGGACCCTCGACCGCTATTCTCAGTCCCGCTGTCCCGGCGGCAGCCGCTCCCTCCACCGCCTCCACGGCGCGGGCGACGAGGGACGCAGCCGAGTGGGGGCGGCGGTCGGGCGGCCTGGGTTGCCCGAACTCCAGCGATGCCCTCACAAAGCCCTCGACTCGCGCGAGCAAGACGAGAATCCGCGAGGCGTATTCCCGGTGTGGATCCTCGGGCGCGAGTTCTCCGAGCAGCGTCTCGGTCAGGGCCTGGATCCCCGCCAGAGGGTTGCGGACCTCGTGAGCGAATCCCGCGACCATCCCGCCGAGGGCCGAGAGGCGCTCGAGCCGTCCCATCTCGCTCCGGGTCCGGAGCCGCTCGCTCACGTCCCGGAACAGGATGAGATAGCGCATCTGGGGAGGGGCGCTGGCGGCATGGATCACGGTCATTCCCAGCGAAAGCGGTCCCGCGCCGCCCCTGCGGAACTCGAACTCGACCTGCTGGTCGGCTCCGGCGCCCGTCGTCAGGAGCGCCTGTCTCGGCGCGGCGCTGGCGCCGAACAGATCCCCGGCGAAGGATCCCAGGGTCCGTTCCGCCTCCAGTCCCAGCAGCTGCAGGGCCTTCCGGTTGGCGAAGGTCACGCGCGTCTCCACGCCAGCCGTCATGACGCCGGACGTGAGGTTGTCCAGGATGGCCTCGGCGAAAAGGGCCCGCTCCCCACCGCGAATCCGGGGTTGAGCACTCATGCGTCGAAGAAGCGGCTCGCGGCCGCGGCAGGCGCTGGTCTTGCGAGGATGAAGCCCTGGACGAGATCGACTCCGATCTCCCTGACGGCCGCGATGTCGCCTTCGCAGCCGGGCCCCTCCGCGATGACGCTCGATCCGAATGCACGGGCCAGGCGGACGATCGAATCGAGAACCGCTTTCCGCCCGGCGTCCTCGTGACAGCCCTCCACCAGAAAGCGGTCGAGCTTGAAGTAGTGAGGACGGGTCTCGAGAATCATCCGGTAGTTCGACTGACCGAGCCCGATGTCGTCCAGCGCGATCTTGACCCCGCTCGCCGTCAGCGTGTCGAGGGCCTTCCTGAACCGGGGCCCGTCCCAGGAAGGCGCGTGCTCCACGATCTCCACGACCACACGGGCGGGCGAGAGCCCGCTGGCCGTCGCCCCTTCGACGAGAAACGAGGCGAAGTCCAGATCTCGCTCGAGAGTCGACGCGTGGACATTGACGGAAACCCGGACTCCGGGGGGAAGGGCTGGAACACTTGCGAACGCGGTCTTGACACAGAGCCGGTCCAGCCGGGCTTCGCCACCCTTCCTGCGGGCGTACTCGAAGAGGACGCCCGCAGGCTCGAGGTTCGTCCCCTCCGGTCCTCTCGTGAGGCTCTCGAGGAGGTGGACGGCCGGGTCCGGCCCGGACAGGTCGAAGACGGGCTGGAAGACCGTTCTCACCGCCCCCGTCTCCAGGATCGCCTCGAGCGAACTGTGCACGTCGGACGTCACGCGCTCTCCTGGAGGAGCCGGTTCACGACCGCGGCAATCTCGGAGAGCGTCTTCGGCTTGCGCAGGAGGACCGTGGCTCCCCTCTTCACCGCTTCGGACTCCAGTTCGGATGTACCGAACGCCGTCAGGAGAATCGAGCGCATCCAGGGGCACCTCTCCCGCACGAGACCGACGATCTCCAGCCCCTCGGCCCCGTGAATCCCCGTCAGCCTGAAGTCCGCAATGAGGAGGTCATAGTGGACATTCAGGACGAGGGCCTGGGCCTCCTCGAGCTCGCGAGTGACGTCCACCTCGAACCCCTTCGACCGGAAGTAGCGGCCCATCGCAAAGAGGATCGACTCCTCGTCATCGACTATGAGTAGACGCGGCATCGCGGCGCTCAGTGCATTGTCCGTGCCACATTCAGAGAAGGGCCGAAATCCCGCCAGGACGCCATCTTCGCCGCTAGATCCGCGGGCCAGGGGGGATCACTGTCTCGAATCCGGGACTCAGCGGTCCGGATGTACGGAATCGAGGGTGAGGGGCACGGGCAGCTGCACCAGGGCGAGAGCGCCGCCGCCTCGTCCGTTGGACAGCTGGACGTCGGCACAGTGCTCCTCGGCGATTCGCTTCACGATGGCCAGCCCGAGGCCCGTGCCGCCGCGGCGTCTCGTGAAGAAGGGCTCGAACAGGTGCTGTTCGTCCGCGGCGTCGACCCCGGGCCCCTCGTCCTCGATGCTGACACGGATGACGGGCAGGTCCTCGCTGACAGTCACGGACGCCGCGACCGTCACCGTCCCGCCACTCGGGGAATGCTGGATCGCGTTCTCGATGAGGTTGTGGAACACCTCCTCGAGGCGCCGCCGTTCCATCAGGATCTCCGGCAAGCCGTCCGCGATGTGGCTGTGGAGGGTCACGCCGGAGGTCCGGGCGATGATCTCGCACGAACGCATGGCGCGGAGGATGACCTCGGTGACGGAGCCGGGTGACAGGGACGTCGAGAGCGGCCGGCCGAACTCGAGCAGCTCTTGCATGAAGCCGGTCAGCCTCCTGGTTTCCTCGGCGAGCACCCGGCGGTATTCCGCGAAGCCATCCACGTTCGCGAACTCGTTCTCGAAGGCCTCGATGGTCGCCGAGATCGCGAAGAGCGGATTGCGGACCTCGTGGGCCACTCCCGCAACGAGGGAACCGAGCGCCGCCATCGTCTGGCTGCTCCGCAAGGACTGTTGCAGCTTCACGAGAGGTGTGATGTCGCGCGCCAGGATGATGATGTGGTCCTTCAGGACGTCACCCTGCAGCACATTGGCCGTCACGTCCCAGTGGGCCGCGGAGGGACCGCGGACCTCCGCGAGGGCGAAGGACCCGCTTCTCGCGCCAAGCCTGCGGAAGGCCTTCTTGATGGCGGGCCACGGCTCCTCGGAGAGGGCGGGTAGCGGGCGTCCGACGATCTCGTTCCACGGAAGTCCCAGCAGCTCCCGTGTCGCGCGATTCGCGCGCAAGACAACTCCCGCCGGATCGAGGAGGAGGATCGGGAAGGGCACGGCGTCGAACGTGGCGCTCCACTCCGCCACCGCCTCCTGAAGCCGTGACTGAAGCTCGGTTTGCCGCGCGTCCGTCACGATTCGCTGGGTGATGTCACGGCCCACCGAGACGAAGTGGGTGATCCTTCCCCGCGCGTCGCGAATCGGCGTGATCGTCTTCTCTTCGTAGTAGAGATCCCCCGATCGCTTGCGGTTGACGAGGACTCCCCTGAAGACTTGGCCCGAAAGAATCGTCTCCCAGAGATTCTTGTAGACATCGGAGGTGTGGACGCCGGAGCGCAGGAACCCGACGTTGCGCCCGAGGGCCTCGTGGCGCGCCCAGCCCGTGTGAGAAGAGAAGGCCTGGTTGACGTACTCGATGGTTCCCTTCGTGTCGGTGGCGACGAGGATGTCGGCTGCCTGTTCGTTGAGCGCCTCGAACCTCAGGCGCTGGGACTCGGCGGCGTCGTAGGCCAGGCTGCGGCAGAGGGGCGCGTAGAGGGCGCGGGCGGCCTCCTCGGCGAGCCTCGCGTCGGCGAGACCGAAGGGCGCCGCGCCCGTCGTGGCGCACCAGAGGACCCAGGCACCTCGGCCGCCGAGGGGCACGGCAAGCTCGACGCCCTGCCATTCGGCCGCTCCCTCCTCGAGGGGTCTGGAGAATGCTGTTCTTCCGGTCTCGAAGGCCTCCCGAACCAGTCTTCCTGGATCAGTGATGGGGTGCCGGTCATCCTGGTCTCCGATCAGGGAGATCTGGCTCCCCCCCTCCTCCCTCATCCAGAGTCTCGCAGAAGGCCATCGCGTCGTCCGCTTGATCGCATCCAGCGCCCTCTCGGCGGTCTCGTCGATCCCCAGGGTTCCCCCCACGGCGGTGAGGATCGCCGCGACCAGCTCGCGCCTGCAGCTGCTTCGCGCCTGGCCTTCCCGGTAGATCGAGACCGCGAGGGCCGCCTCCAGCTTGCGGAGGAGTCGCTGCATGGCTTCCGTATCGCCCGGGAAGGCCTCGGCGGACGGGAACCCCGCGGCCAGAAGACCCCTGTACCCGGGCAAGATCAGGGGCAGCAGGAGAACGTCGGAGGTTCCTTCGTCCAGTTGACTCCCGTCGAGCCGGGCGATCGTTTCCAGCCTCGACTGTGCAGCCTTGACGAAGGGATGGCCGGGTCCGAACTCCTGGGCGAGTTTCCTCGGAGAGACGGGCGGCGACAGGGGCGGATAGCGGAAGGCCAGGTGCGGCGCATCTTTCGAGTCGAACAGAAGGAGCCAGGTCCAGCTGGCCTCCAGCGCAAGGGCCGCCGCGCAGACGAGCGGCTGGGCCGTCGCCGCGAGCGAGTCGCCACCCGCCAGGACCTCGAGGGAGCACTCGAAAATCGCGCGCGTCCGGTGCTCCCTCATCTCGGGCCGGACATCGTGTGCCAATCGATCACCTCCTCGAGCGTTTGAACCTAGAAACCGCAGAGCTGACGGGGAAAACACGGTAAAGTGTTGAAGAAGAACGGGGTACGGAGCGAAGGAGGATCACCCAATGGGTGAGGGCATCGAGAGGCGAAGGAAGGCGAATGGGGC
>JAJVIN010000017.1 GCA_022071945.1 Thermoanaerobaculia bacterium
CCTCCCGGGCCTGAGGGCCCGGCCTCCCCTTCGTAAGGTGAGGCGGCCGGGGACCGATGCCCCGGCCACCATCCAGCAGCGGAACGGGCTGCGACGGGGACAGACAATTCCTGCAATTCTCGCGGTGGATCGCGCAGGCCGGGCAGTTCTCGATGCCGCGGCGCGTGCGGTAGGGACACGTGCGGTAGCGTGCGGTAGGGACAGACAATCTTGCAGATCGAACGGCGCTTGGGCCGGGCTCGGAAGAGCGAGAAGGCCGGAGTGTTGTTCGACCGTTCGGTGGGCCGCTTACTTTCCCCGCTGGCAGTCGCAGTCCGCACACCCGTGGGTCGCGCAGGCCGCGCAACTCTCGATCACGCGCCTTCGGAGGGCCTCCCGCGCCCGAAACAGCCGCACACGAGCATTACCCGCCGATATTCCGGCCTTCTCCGCGAAGTCCTTCACCGGAGCGTCCCCGATCTCGACCATCTGGAGAGCTTCCGCGTAGTCGGGTTTCAGATCGGAGGCGAGTCTCGCGATGCACTTGCAGATCTCTCCCTGGATCTCCGGCCCGGCTTCCTCGTTCGCGCGTACTTCCGCCGCGAACCGCGCAAGGGCCGTGCTCGCGGAGGCCGACCTCCGGTAGTGGTCGATCACGGCGTTACGGAGGACCCGGTAAAACCAACCGATGACGGTCTCGTCGTTGCGCAAGCTCTCGACGTGGCCGATGCCGCGGCTGAAGGCCTCCTGGAGGATGTCCTCGGCGGTCGCGCGATTCCCGACTCGCTTCTCGATAAACGCCAGGAATTCGCTTCGCCTCTCGAGGAGGCGGGAGATCCCCGAACGATGAGGCTCTTCTCCCTCGACCATCGCGCGAAGTCTACGGGAGTCGTGCTCGGGACGCTGTAACGCCCCGAAGGGTCCTGCGTCTTCCGGGATGAGCCCGGCACGAGAAGCGGCAGGGCTCGGGAGCCAGCCATGATGAACGACAGAAGAGACCCCGTTTGCGGAATGACGGTATCGCCCGACGGCCCGCACCGAATGACTCACGCCGGAACCGAGTGGAGCTTCTGTAGCGCCAGCTGCCGGGAGCGCTTCGCGGCCAACCCGGATCGCTACATCTCCGCACGGACGGCCGATCGGCCCCAGGACAGCCACCCCTCCTGCTGCGGTTCCCACTCGAATCATGCTCCCGCCGTTCCCGTCGCCCGGGTCGAGCCAGCCGTCGCCTCGGCGCCACCGGCCACCTCTGCTGAACGCTGGACGTGCCCGATGCACCCGGAGGTCGTGAGCGAGACACCGGGCTCCTGCCCAATCTGCGGCATGGCTCTCGAACCCATGGGCTCGGAGGCCGGAGACGAGATCCCCGAACTCGTCGACATGACGCGCCGCTTCTGGGTCAGCCTCGCCTTCACCCTTCCCGTCTTCCTGATCGCCATGGCCGAGATGCTGCCGGGTCACCCACTGTCGAGCCTCGGGTCTCCCCGCTGGTGGGCGATCCTCCAGCTCCTCCTCTCGACTCCTGTGGTGCTCTGGGGCGGGTGGCCGTTCTTCCAGAAGGGCTGGACATCGGTCCGCACCAGGAACCTGAACATGTTCACCCTGATCGCTCTCGGCACTGGAGCGGCCTACGGCTTCAGCCTCTTCGCCGCCCTCTTCCCGCACGCGCTCGCCGAGATGCCGGGCGCCCACTCGGCCCCTCTCTACTTCGAGGCGGCAGCCGTCATCACGACTCTCGTTCTCCTGGGGCAAGTTCTGGAGTTGAAGGCCCGCAGCCAGACCGGGAAGGCGATCAAAGCACTCCTCGACCTGGCACCTCGCACCGCGCGACGGATCGACCCGATTGGCGTGGAAATGGATGTCCCGCTCGAGACCGTCGTCAAGGGGGACCGTCTCCGCGTGAGACCCGGTGAGAAGGTGCCTGTGGACGGCACGGTGGAGAGCGGCCAGGGCGCCGTTGACGAGTCGATGGTCACGGGAGAACCGGTGCCGGTCGAAAAGGTGCCGGGGGCAAGCCTCATCGGCGGCACGCTAAACGGTTCAGGCAGCTTCATCATGACGGCGACAAGGGTCGGCTCGGAAACCCTCCTGCAGCAGATCGTCCGGATGGTGGGCGACGCTCAGCGGAGCCGCGCCCCGATCCAGCGCGTCGCCGACAAGGTCGCCTCGTGGTTCGTTCCGGCCGTCCTGGTCATCGCCGCGCTGACGTTTCTGGTCTGGAGTCTCTGGGGACCCGAGCCCGGGATTCTGAATGGCCTCGTCAACGCGGTCGCCGTTCTCATCATCGCGTGCCCCTGCGCTCTTGGCCTGGCAACGCCGATGTCGATCATGGTGGGGACCGGACGCGGAGCCTCTCTGGGAGTCCTGGTGAAGAATGCCGAAGCGCTCGAGCGTCTCGAGAAGGTCGACACCCTCATCGTCGACAAGACCGGGACCCTGACGGAAGGTCGCCCGGTTCTCTCCGGCGTGATCGCGACGGGTTCCATCCCCGAAGACGAACTGCTGCAGCTCGTGGCCAGCCTCGAGCAGGCGAGTGAGCACCCTCTCGCGCCAGCGATCGTGGCGGAGGCCACGTCCCGACAACTCGCCTTTCTCCCGGTCGAGGGATTCCGGTCCCTTCCGGGGAAGGGCATCACGGGAGTGGTGGGAGGCCGCTCAGTCGTTGCCGGCAGTGCCCGGCTGTTGCAAGAGTCTGGAACGGACACCCGTTCCCTCGGCGCCGAGATGGACGGACGTGGCGAGCGTGGCGAGACGGTCATTCTCGTCAGCGTGGACGGTGCATTGGCCGGGCTTCTCGCTGTTTCGGACCCCGTCAAGTCCACAACCGTTCAGGCTCTCAGGGAGCTTCGTGCCGAGGGCCTGGACATCGTCATGCTCAGTGGCGACAGCCGCGTGACCGCGAGGGCGGTCGCCCGCCAGCTCGGAATCGGCCGGGTGGTCGCGGAAGTCCTTCCGGGCGACAAGGCCAGGGTCGTGGCAGAGCTGCAGCAGGAGGGTCGAGTGATCGCCATGGCCGGAGATGGCGTGAACGACGCGCCTGCCCTGGCCCGCGCCGACGCGGGCATCGCGATGGGAACGGGAACAGACGTGGCGATCGAGAGCGCCGGAGTGACGCTCGTGAAGGGCGACCTTCGCGGAATCGCGCGGGCACGGCTTCTGAGCCGGGCGACGATGAAGAACATCCGGCAGAACCTCTTCCTTGCCTTCGTCTATAACGTCCTCGGCGTTCCCATCGCGGCCGGAGCCCTCTTCCCGTGGTTTGGTCTCCTCCTCAGCCCGATGATCGCCAGCGCGGCGATGAGTCTGAGTTCCGTCTCGGTCGTCTGGAACGCCCTGCGCCTCCGCCGCGTCGCCCTGTGAGGGGCCGGGCACATCACCCGGCCCGGGAAGGGCTCTCGAAGGGTCAGCGAATGTTGGCGGGGAGACAGACAGCGTTGAGACGAACCCGTTCTCGGGACTTGTGATCGACGCGAGGGAAATCCGACCGAGCCCTGCGGGGGAGCGCTCCGAGGGACCGCCGTATCGGAGCGCTCCTCGTCTCGGACGGGGACGAACTGGAGGGGATCATCACCGAGCGTGACGTGATGAACCTCGTCGTCAGTCAGGCTGGCGAGAGCCGTCCTCGGAAACAGAACCGGCCACCGCGCCTAGCTGATTCGACGACGCCTCAGGCGCCCGCTTTCCATTCGGCATACATCTCCGGAGCGCTCCTGACGAAGCTCTTGACTCTCGGACGCCAGCCGAGAACGCTCTCCGAGCGCGTCGAGAGGACCTGCTGGTTCATCGCGAGTGCGTCGGCAAAGGGACCATACGCTCCCCGGGCCTCGGCGAGAGGCCAGAACCGCACCTCGTCCGGGCGGCCCGTTGCCCGGGCGACCGCCCGGGCGATGTCCGAGGGGCGCTCCGGGGCGGGTGCCGTCGCGTGGAAGACCCGCTCGGAGGGTCCGAGGGCCTGGACTCGTGTGAACGCGGATTCGAGAAGCCGGACGTAGAGGTCGGCGGCATCGGCGCGATGGACGACGGGCCAGTTGTTGTGACCGTCCCCGATCACCGTGGGAGGTTCTCCCTTTTCGGCGGCCGCCCACATCCCGTCGAGGATCCCGCCCGCCCCGCCGAAGACGATCCCGGGCCTCACGACGGCCGTCACGACTCGTCCCGACCCCGACTCCAGAACGAAGCGTTCGGTCTCGACGCGGAATGTCACCAGGGGGGCCGGATTCGTCAGGGAGGATGTCTCGTCGGCAGAGTCCGCCGGTGACATTTCCCCGAGCACCCAGATCCCAGAGGTGTAAAGGACGACCCGCGGGACCGCGGCACCGGCAGCCAGGTGAACCAGAGCCTCGGCGGCGCCGCGGTCGACCGATGCGGCGTCGGGTCCCCCCTCGAACCCAAGGTGGACGAGGGCGTCACAGGAAGCGGCCTCGTCACGGAATGTCCGGGCGTCGCGCAGGTTTCCGATCACCCAATTCACCGGCAAGCTGTCGACGCGTCCGGCACGTTCCCTGTCTCGCGCGAGTCCCACGACGTCGTGTCCCGCGTTGAAGAGAGCCCTCAGAAGACCCCTCCCGATGTAGCCCGTCGCGCCCGTGACGAAGACCTTCATACCCGCTCCCTCCTGCCTCGATTCTCCGTTCCCATCGCGCCTCGCCGCGATCAGAGGTCTTTCTCCGCGATCCCCTCAGCCGAGACGAGCGACAGGAGTCCAGCGTGAACGCGGGGCGAGGCGGCCACGAGATTACCCCGTTCCCGCCACAGGCCGCCCCCGCTGAAGTCCGTGACGAGGCCGCCCGCCTCCGTTACCAGGAGCGCGCCCGCCGCCGTGTCCCATCGAGACAGACCGAACTCGAAAAAGCCGTCGAAGATCCCGGCCGCCGTGTAGGCGAGATCCAGGGCCGCGGACCCCACTCGTCTGAGGGACTGGACTTCCAGAAAGACCGCCTTGAACACCTCGAGGTACGTGTCGATCTTGTGCTGCTGCCGGAACGGGAAGCCCGTCGCCATCGCGGCGCCGGCGAGCCCCGCTCGCAGGGGCATCCGGAGCCGCTTGCCGTTCCTGTACGCCCCTTCGCCCCGGACCGCCCAGAAGAGATCCCTCTTGACGGGATCCCAGATGACGCCGGTGTCGATCACACCTTCCGGCCCCCCGAGCACCCGGGCGATGGAGACCGACCAGTGAGGGAACCCTCGAACGAAGTTCGCCGTTCCGTCGAGGGGATCCACGATCCAGACCGCCTCGCCCCACCCGCAAGCCTCCTCCCACGCAAAGCCTGATCCGGCCCCCTCGTTCAAAACGATCCTGGAGGCCCCCGACTCCTCGCCGAGAAATGTGTCATTCGGAAAGGCCCCGAGGAGGGCCTTCCTGCAGAGCTCCTCGCTCTCGCGGTCCGCCCGGGAAACGACGTCGTTGCGGCCCTTCTCCATCACGTCGGATGGGTCGAGGGACCCGAAGTACGACAGGAGCAGCGTGCCGGCATCCTCCGCGGCCTGGAGCGCCACGTCGAGGGGAGTCATGGGGCTCAGGCGTCCGCGGCGCCGCGAGCGGCTCCAAAGAGGGCGCAGCTGTCGTTGAGGACGATCTTCACCGGCATCTTCCGAAGCAGCCCCGAAAAGCGGCCCTTGTCGCAGAAGCGATCCATGAAGTTCCCGTCCACGAGCTTCGGGAGGATCTTCGGCGGGATCCCTCCTCCTATGAAGAGACCCCCCGTGGACAGCGCCTTGACGGCCAGATTCGCGGCCTCGGCGGCCACGATCTTCACGAACCTGTCCAGGGCCTTCTCGCAGACGGGATCGCGCCCCAGAAGAGCCGCGCGAGAAAGGGCCGGAGCGAGATCCCCGGCCGCGGCGATCTCTTCGGTCAGCCACGCCGGCTCCGGCTCTCCCGAGCGGTTCCGGTAAAAGCGGTAGAGGTTCTCGAAGCCCGACCCGCTCGCCACCCTCTCGACCGAGACGTGCTTGTGGACCTTCAGGAGCTCGCGCAGAAGCTCGATCTCCTCCTCGTCCCGGGGGGCGAAGGCGCTGTGCCCTCCCTCGGAAGCCTGCGGGACGAAGCGCCCGGCGATCCTGATGAGGATCGACTGGCCGAGGCCCGTGCCGGGCGAGATCATCGCGCCGTTGCCTTCTGGATCCTCGTCTCCCTCGTTCAGGACCTCGAAGTCCGAGGGCGCGATCTCGGAAAGCCCGAGCCCGTTGGCTTGAAGGTCGTTGAGAAGGACCCCGCGAGAAAAACCGAAGGCCCGGGTGATCTCGTGGATATCGACGACCCAGGGCATGTTCGTGGCCGCGCAGCGCCCCTTGTGGACGGGGCCCGCGATGCCGAACCCGACGCGCGTGATCGAATCGGACGACGTGAGGAACTCGCGGAGGACCGCCTCGAGACTCGGGTAGTCCCGGGCGGCAAACCGCTCGACCCTGACGAGTTCGAGCCTTCCCTCCTCATCGGAAAGGAGCGCGAGCCTGACGTTCGTTCCGCCGATATCGCCTGCGAGAATCATGAAGTCCTTCTTTCAGATGAGGGATGCCGCCTCGGAATCGAGGAGGAAGTGAAGCTTTCCGTCGAGGGGCCTGACGAGGCCCGCCGGGATGAGCGGATCTCCGGCGACGGCCCTCTTGACGGCGGCCGCCTTGTCGGAGCCGGCCGCCAGAAACGCCACCCGGGCCGCGGCGTTCAGGACGGGAAGGGTGAGGGTGATCCTCTCCGGCGGGGGCTTCGGCGCAGAGGTCACGCGCACCGCCAGCTTCTCGGATTCTCCGAGCGCTTCTTGCCCAGGAAAGAGCGAGGCCGTGTGGCCATCCTGCCCGATCCCAAGGATCACGAGATCGAATCTGGGCCACTCGCCCCTCGTCAGGCCGAAGACTCGCCGAATGTCCGCCTCGTAGCGCTCCGCCCCATCCGGAAACGCGGCGGGGATGGGGTGCACGTTCTCGGGCGGGATCGGCACGAGACTCAAGAACGTCTCCCTCGCGGACAGGTCGTTCCGGCTGATGTCGCACTCGGGAACGCATCTCTCGTCCCCCCAGAAGACGGAGACCCGGGACCACGGGATGACGGAGACGAAGGGCTCGAGGGAGAGGTGCCGGTAGAGGCCGGCCGGTGTCGAGCCTCCCGCCAGGGCGACCCGAAAGACCCCGTGCTCCGTAACGGCCTCCCTCGCCGCATCCACGAAGTGAAGCGCGGCCTCGTCGGTCAGGGAACCCAGGTCGTCCAGGACCGAAATGAAAGGAGGGTTCACGGACGCCGCCAGTTGCGTCCGTCGCGCGCCATCAAGGCGACGGCAGCCTCGGGCCCCCACGTCCCCGCCTCGTAGTTCGGCATGTCGAGAGGAGGGTTCTCCCTCCACGTGTCCAGCACGGCGGTGACGTGCTCCCAGGCGACCTCGATCTCGTCCCGCCGCATGAAGAGGGTCGAATCTCCGTTTATGGCATCCAGAAGGAGCCGCTCGTAGGCATCGGGAGCGTGCGCTCCGAAGTACTCCGAATAGCGGAAATCCATCTTGACCGGGTCGAACTTCATCGCGGCGCCCGGCTGCTTGGCTCCGAATCTCAGAGCGATGCCCTCGTCCGGCTGGATCCTGAGGATCAGCGAGTTGGGCTCCTGTCGCATCACGCCGAATTTGCGGAAGAACGCGATGGGGGGCGTCTTGAATGTGATGGCGATCTCGGTGACGCGCTTGGGAAGCCGCTTGCCTGCGCGGATGTAGAACGGCACGCCCGCCCAGCGCCAGTTCTCGATCTGGAGCTTCCAGGCCGCGTAGGTGTCCCTCAGCGACGCCTCATCGACGTTCGGCTCCTGCCGGTACCCGGGAACCGCGACCCCGCCGACCGCCCCCGGTCCGTACTGTCCCCGGACGGTGTCCCTCAGGATCTCCTCGGTCGTCTGCGGGCGAATCGAGCGGAGGACCTTCACCTTCTCGTCGCGCACCGCGTTCGGCTCGAACGCCACCGGCGGTTCCATGGCCACGAGGCAGAGGAGCTGCAGCGCGTGGTTCTGGACGATGTCCCTGAGGATCCCCGTCTCCTCGAAAAACTTCCCTCTGCCCTCGACCCCGATCGCTTCCGCGACCGTGATCTGCACGTGATCGATGTAGCGGCGGTTCCAGAGGGGCTCGAAGAGACCGTTCCCCAGCCGGAAGACCAGGATGTTCTGGGTCGTTTCCTTGCCGAGATAGTGGTCGATGCGAAAGATCTGACGCTCGCGGAAGACCGACGACAGGAGCTCGTTGAGACTTCGCGCGCTCCCGAGATCATGTCCGAACGGCTTCTCGACGATCACCCGGGACCACACCGATGACTCGGAAGGGGCGACCAGCGCGGTCTCGCCCATGTTCCTGATGACGGGCTCGATGCTGGAGGGCGGGATGGCGAGGTAGTAGAGCCTGTTGCCCGGCAAGCCTCGCTGGGTCTCGATCTCTCGCATCCTCTCGCCGAGCTCGGTGAAGCTCTTGGGAGCGGCGACATCCCCCCGGTGGATGAAGAGCCGGGAGGCAAACTCATCCCACAGGCCCGTGTTCTGGGAAGGCTTGCAGCGCCCGAACTCCTCGACGGCGGACTTCATGGCGAGGCGCCAGGCCTCGTCCGAGGCAACCGACCGGGAGAAGCCGACGACCGCCGAGCCCGCCGCCAGGTAGCCCTCGCGGTGAAGCTCGAAGAGAGCGGGTACGAGCTTCCTGTGGGCGAGGTCCCCCGACCCGCCGAAGATGACGATCGTGACGGGGGTCGCGGCGACGTTGCGCGCGGTGGCCATCGGCGTCCTCACTCCACCCTAGCTGTCGAGGATCTGGCCGGAGGGCCCGATCGCCAGCTTCTTGGTCTTCGAATAGTTCTGGATCGCCTCGGTCCGCCTGTCCTCGATCGTCTGCAAGAGCTCGTCGTAGGACTTCGCGAAGAGCTTCACGCCTTCCTCTTGCAGCCTTTCGCCGAGCGCCTCGACGTCGATCTCCTCGCTGGCGAGCGCCTCGAGCACGCGGTTCGCCTCCTCCACACCCTCGAAGATCGTGTCTCCCTGACACCGGCCGTGATCGAGCAGGGCCTCGAGGGTCTTCTCGGGCATCGTGTTGACCGTGTCCGGCCCGACGAGGTTCTCGACGTAGAGGAGGTCGGAATAGGCGGGGTTCTTCGTTCCCGTCGAGGCCCACAGCGGCCTCTGGACCCGGGCGCCCTTGGCGGCCAGATCCCGGAATCGCTTCGTTCCGAAGATGGCGAGGAAGTCTTGGTAGACGATCTTGCAGTTCGCAAGCCCTGCCTTCCCCTTCAGGGCTTGGAGATGGCCAACGGCCGCGGGAGAGGCCTTCGCGGCCTTCTCCTCGAGGAGTCTGTCGACGAGAGTGTCGACGCGGGAGACGAAGAAGGAGGCCACCGACTGGACCTTCGAGAGATCGCCGCCTGCCTTGTCAAGATCCGAAAGTCCCGAGAGATAGGCCTCGGCGACCTCACGGTAGTGGCGGCGGTTGAACATCAGGGTGACGTTGATCGAGATGCCCAGGGAGATCAGCTTGCGGATGGCCGCTAGGCCCGCGGTTGTCGACGGCACCTTGATGAAGACGTTGGGCCGCCCCAGAAGCGAGACGAGGCGCTGCGCCTCGGCCACGGTGCCTTCCGCGTCGTTCGCCAGCGCGGGGAGCACCTCGAGCGAGATCCAGCCATCCGCGGGGTTCCGCTGGAAGATCGGCCGGAAGAGGTCCGCGCCTTCGGCGATGTCCGAACGCGTCAGCTCGTCGTAGATCTCGAACGAGGACTTGCCCTCGTCCGCCATCCGGATGAGGGGCCCGTTGTAATCGCCCTCGTTCTTCTGGATGGCTTGCCCGAAGATGGTCGGATTCGAGGTCACGCCATAGATGGCGCCCGACCCGATGAGGCCGCCGAGCTTGCCCGAACGGATCATCCGGGACGAGATGCTGTCGAGCCAGACAGCTTGACCGCGGGAACGATACTGAACTGGAGTCGTCATGGCAGGCCTCCGAGCCGATCTTGGGGGTGAACCGCGGGCAAATCATAAGCCCGAAAGCGGTCTTTCTCCCGGCGGCACGAGACCCGGACACCACGGCTCGCGTCCCCCGGCTCCCCTGCCCGGCCAGCCGGGTCAGCCGCGTATCCGTCAGCCTCCCCGAGGGTCAGGAAAACACCCGGAAGAGACGAATTCGGCGCCCAAAATCGGGTTCTGAGTGGCGATTCACTGGCACACGCATTGCTTAACCGCCGCCGTGCAGCATTTTCCGATCTCGCCGCCGGAGATCCTGGGGGGAGAAGGGACTTCGGAGCCCGGTTCAGCGGAATTCTGGAGCGGTCCGTCGCTTCCCGCCGGGCTCCTGGTCCGCACCCTGGGGTTCGAGGGGACGCCCCGGCAGAGCACATCCCCGGCGCCGGCCAAGGGGCAAGAGCCAGGGAAGAGTCGGCCAGCAGGCTGACCGGCTCGGGTGCAAGCTTCGCCTGTCTTGGCCTATGCCGCCGGGACGGCTGTGGCTTTTTCGGGGGCGAGTTCGAACGGGACCTTCTCGGAGACGAACCACACCGGGCACGGGCTTTCTCTGAGGATGCGGCTCGAGGTCGCTCCGAACAGCCACTTCGTGAGCGCATCCTTCTCGTGAGCCCCCATGACGACGAGGTGTGCCCGCCGGTTCTTGACCTCGACGAGGGCCTCGTGAGAAGCCTGACCGAGCCGGACCTCGCAGGTCACCCTCTCCGCGAGGTCTTCCGGAACGAGGGCCTTGAGCCGGCTGTCCGACTGGTCCAGGCGCGCTTGCCGGTGACGCGTCAGGGGCATCTCGAGCATGTGACGGATGTCGTCCCACGACTTCTCGGGCTCGACGTGGAGGATGTGAAGGCGAATGGGGATCTTCCGTGCCATGTCGAACGCCGAGGCCATCGCTTTTTGGGAGTGAGTGGAGAAGTCCACGGGAACGACAGCGACGAGCTCCTCGCCGGCGAACAGGTGGTCCTCGGGCCGCTCCCCGCCGGGCAGGTCCGCGCGGATGGCGAGGACGGGGCAGGGCGCCTCCTCCACCACCCTCTCGGTCAGGAAGGCATGGTCCTCTCCCTTCGCCCCGTGCGTGGCCATGATGAGGAGAGTGGCGGGAAGCTCGCGGGCCAGCTCGAGGATGCAGCCGATCCTCGGGCCGCGGGTGAGACGGGCCTCCACGGGGACGTCCTGCGGCAGTGTGGCCAGAAGCTCCTTCATCCGCGCCGAGGACTCGGCCTCGAGCTTCTCTATGCGCTCACGCTCGTCGGCCTGATACATCCAGACCATTCCCATGTTCGAGGGCGGGACCCCGATCACGTCGTGTTGCAGGACGAGACGAGCTCCGTAGCGCCGCGCGACCCGCAGGGCGAGGGGGAGTGACCGGTCGGACGCCTCGGTGAAGTCAACCGGGCAGAGAACAACGGGACGCGTATCCATCACAGCCCTCCCAACTGCCCGGACCGGCCGGAACGGCCCGCCCGGAGCCCGGGCAGATCTTCTCTGTAAGGAATAGTCCCTCGGGGATCTTTCGTAAAGAGAACGGATGATTCATCCGCGCCTGCCAGAGGGGATTCAAATGATCCCCCTTTCGCCCGGCGCGTCAGCAGACGCTGGCGCGCCAGCCGCCGCCAGCGCGCCAGCCGCCGCTGGCGCGTTAACCCGCTAGTCGAGCCGTTCCCACTTGCCGGTGGCGATTCGCCACTTTTCTTGCTCGAGAACCAGCGTCACCTCGAACTTCCATTTCGAAGTCCGGGGCAGGATTCCGTCCAGACCGCCGATCTTCTTGGCGGTCCCGGACAGCCCCGCCACGAAGACGGCTCGAGCGCGGTCCGGGCCCCTCTCGATGACCACATCGCTCAGGGTGACGTCCAGGCTTTCATAGGCGAAGAAGTACCGCTTCACCTCGGCGGCAAGGTCCGCCTTCGATTCCCCTCCCGGCCCGCGAAAAGTCTCCGAAATCCGGGCGAGGACGGCTCCGTCGTCGGTCTTGCCGGCGGCGGCGGCGATCTCGTCGAGAGTCTGCCGGACCGGGTCGCCACTCTTTCGGCAACCGCCCGCCAGGACGAAGGGAAGAACGGCGAGGAAGAGGAGGAAAGGCGTGAGGAGGCGTCTTTTCATGAATCACTTTTTCACGGTCTCGCCGTCGGCGGCGCCGCAGACGGAGCCGGCGGGCCTGTGGAACACGTACTGACGGCCCGTGGCGAGAACCGTGAAGGTCACATCGTATTCGAGATCGGAGAGAGCGGAATGGAAGACGAGGTAGGAGGGGCCCCCGAAGTCCAGGACCTTCACGAAGACCTCGGGATTCGTTTCCGAGTCGAACCAGAAGTAGCCGTACTGGTCCATCTGCTTGACCGGGGTTCCGAGCCCGGTCTTGTTGCTGTACTGGTTCCTCCAGGTCAGGGAGACGGCCACGCGTCCCTCGGAGAGGATCATGGCGTTGGAGTCGGCTGTTCTGGCTCCCCAGCCCATGTCCGAGAGGGCGTCGCGCGAGATCCCGCTGACGTGGTCGGGTACGCGGTAGAACGGCTCGAGTGTCTCGTGGGGCCTCAGGGAGAGGTCCCAGTGCGCAAGCGACGAGCCTTTCTCCAGGGGCTTTGGAGCGTAGAGCATGATCCTCTGGCCAGCCCCGACTCCGCCGCTGAATTCCCCCGCGTGGGAGTTCACGAAAGGACCGTCCCAGAGGAGGTTTCCCGCGTTGGTCATCGAGGCGAGACGCTCGCCATCCGTCATCGCTGGCCACCTCTTCAGGAGCGTCGCGTCGAACATCTGGGTCATGTAGATGTCGTCCTTGCCCGCGTACTTCGCCCCGGAGGACGTCTCGACGTAGGTATTGAACCCCAGCCCGTGCGTCAGCTCGTGGTTCACGATCGTGACGAAGTCGATCGTCCCCGGCGGCGCCTGTCCGTCGAGGCCGTAGTACCACTTCCGCGGGAACGGACAGGCGTTGCCGTCCAGGACGCTGTTGAAGTGGGCCTCGATGTCGTTCCGCGTGGGGTCGAGGTCCTTGCCCTTGATCCTGTTCGCGAGGGCAACCGGGTACCACGTCTCCTTCCTCGGAAAGCTCGGGTCGTCGCGATAGAGATAGAGCGCGCCCGCGTAACCGAGAATGGTGGTGGTCGGAGCGCAGGGCAGGGGGTCGAACGTCACCTCGGCCCGGATGGGCACCGCACTCGTGAGCCTGCGGGACCAGAGGTTGGCGGCGTACTGGAAGGCGATCCGCCGCTGCTCCCCAAGAGTGGCGCCGGTGTTGCCCCCGACCCTCGGCGTGGGCGTTGGGTCGTTCAGCCCCTCTCCCGGAGCATCCAGATTCACGATCTCGATGGCGACGGGCTGCGCCGCGACCCTCGATGCGGCCAGAAGGAGGATCAGCGCCGCCAGACGCGGGAGGACCTCACTGGGCACGGCGCTTCTCGCCTTTCTTCGCGGGCCGGGGGCCGCCCTTTTCAGCTTTGGGCGAAGGCTTTTCCGCGACCGTTCCACAGACCACCTCGAGCCCGCCATCGGGCGTGACGACCGCCACCATCGCCGACTGGAAGCGGCCCCTCAGGTCGACCCGGTACGCTCCGGGGATTCCGGGGACCGGTTCTTCCGACAGGCCCGTGTGCGAGGTGCTCAGAAAGCCGGCGAGCTCGGGAGAGAGATGGATGCCGGGCGCGTCGAGCGCCGCGGAAGGAGGCGCCACCTGAGAGGTGAGGGGATCCACGGCCACTCTCGCGGCGCTCTGTCCCGTCGCCTGCGGCGCCGCGGGCTTCTCGAGGGGACCCTCGGACCGGGCCTGGAAAGCCAGAATTAGCAGAGTCGCCACGAACAGCCGGATCGCACGGTTCTCTCTCACGGTCCCATGTCTCCTTTTCCCTCTCGGCCGGGGACGGGATATTCTTGTCTTCGATGACGGGACAGAGGCACAAATTCTCCTGCGCAAGCTGCGGAAAGCCCTTCACCTACTGGGTCGTGGACGGAAACAGCCACCCCAAGCCGAAGTGTTACTTCTGCGGCAAGGATTTCTACCCGAACGGGGAGCCCCCGAAAGAAGAGGCCGCGGCCGCCGCGCCAGCCGTGGTTGGCGCACCAGCCGTGGTTGGCGCACCAGCCGTGGTTGGCGCGCCGGCGGCCGCCCCGGAAAAACCGGCGTAACACCGGTCTTCCTCAGAAGAGGCGCGTCACGATCTGGTTGGCGGCCAGGGCGCCCGCGTAGGCGAGGCCGCCCATGAAGGCGAACTGGATCAGCGGCCATCGCCAGCCGCCCGTCTCCCGGCGGACGACCGCGATCGTGGAGACGCACTGCATCGCGAAGGCGAAAAACACGAGAAGCGCGACGGCGCCGCCCGGCGTCAGGTCGTGGCGGAGCGCCTCCTGCAGCCCCATCGACTGCTCGTCCCCCTCGATGCCGTAGATCGTCCCGAGAGTTCCGACGATCACTTCCCGGGCCGCCAGAGACGTCAACAGTCCGATCCCGATCTTCCAGTTGAAGCCCAGAGGCTCGATGAGGGGTTCGATCGCCCGCCCGATCGTCCCGGCCACGCTTTCGGCGATGGGAGGAGCCTGCCCCGCCCGGAGAGGAACGTTCGCCAGCACCCAGAGACCCACAGTGACGGCCAGGATCGTCGTCCCCGCGCGCTTGAGAAAGACCTGGGCCCGGTCCCAGAGCCGGAGCCCGATCTGACGCATCGTGGGCCAGCGGTAGGGGGGCATCTCGAGAACAAACGGCACCATCTCGCTTTTCAGGATGGATGATTTGAGGATCCTCGCCGTGGCGAAGGCCGCCAGGAACCCCAGCGCATAGAGCCCGAGCAGCGCGGCGGCCCGCGTCCCGACGAACGGCCCGAGGAGCGGTTTCTGGGGGATGAAGGCCGCGATGATGAGGGTGTAGACCGGGAGCCGCGCCGAACAGGTCATGAAGGGCGCGATCAGGATCGTCGCGATCCGGTCGCGCTTGCTCTCGATCGTCCTCGTCGCCAGAACGGCCGGAACCGCGCACGCGTAGGCCGACAGGAGCGGGATGAAGCTCTTTCCCTGAAGCCCCGCCTTGGCCATCGTGCGGTCCGCGATCAGCGCGGCCCGGGCGAGATAGCCCGAGTCCTCCAGGATCCCGATGAAGAGGAACAAGATCAAGATCTGCGGGAGGAAGACCACGACGCTCCCCACGCCGTTCCACACCCCGTCGACCAGAAGCCCCCGCAGCATTCCGGCCGGGAGAGCCGCCTCGATGGCCTTTCCCGACAGAGAGACGAGGGAATCGAGCGCTTCCATCAGGGGCTTGGCGGCCGTGAAGATGCTCTGGAACACGGCCAGGACGACCGCCAGGAAGACGAGAGGACCCGCGATGGGATGCAGAAAAGCCCTGTCGAGTCTCTGGGTCCAGGCCGGGGGCGCGGGAGAACGGTAGGACGCCCCCTCGCCGATGCGGGCCGCCCACTCGCGGCACTTCGGCACGTCCTGGAGAGCGGGCAGCTCGATGGGCCTCGGCACGCCGATCGCCCCTGTCAGGAACTCCTCGACCGCCTCGATCCCCTCGCCCCTGGCGGCGCTTGTCAGGACGACGGGCGCCCCGAGCCTCTCGGCCAGACTCTCGGTGTCGATATCTCCGCCACGGCTCTTGAGGTCGTCGGCCATGTTCAACGCGACGATCGTCGGCAGGCCGAGCGCGAGGACATGCGCGGCCAGCGTCAAGTGCCTGCCGAGGTTCGTCGAATCGAGGATGAGGATCACGGCATCCGGCTGCCTCACGGCGGAGCTCTGGCCCTTCAGGACGTCGTGGGTGACCCGCTCGTCCTCGGAACGGGGAACGAGGCTGTAGATACCCGGAAGGTCGACGAGGGTTATCTCCCGGCCGTTCGAAAGCTTCATCCTCCCCTCGTGGTGCTCCACGGTGACGCCGGGGTAGTTCGCCACCTTCTGGTTCAGGCCAGTCAGACGATTGAAGAGCGTCGACTTGCCGGAGTTCGGAGGGCCCACGAGTGCCACGAGCCGGTGAAGAGCGGCCGGACGCGCCAATCCGGCCGGTACAGGGAGCGGGTGTCCCGTCCGGGCCGGGTCAGGTCCCGCTTGAGCAGGGAGCGGCTGCCCCCCATCTCGCGGCATCAGAGCTGGCCCGTTCCGCTTCCGGATTCGGGCTCGGGCCCCAGGAGCAGGTGGAGCGCGGTCTCGCGCCTCAAGGCAATCTGCGTTCCATCGACATGGAACACCCTGGGGTCCCCTCCTGGCGCCTTGTGAACCGCCCGGACCCGGCTGCCCGGCACGAACCCGAGTTCCATCAGGCGCCGGGCGATCTCTTCAGGAAGATTGATTCGCGCAAGAACCCCTTCTTCTCCCTCGTGAAGCTCCGCCAGGCAGTTCGGATGGTGGCTTTGAGTGATTCGATGGATTCGAGGCTTTTTGAGACCGTGTCGCATTTCCACTATGGAGGATGCTCTTCCTCCTGGGGGAAGTCAAGGCATCCTGACTCTCAAAACCGAGGCCGGGATGATCTGGATCAGATCTTGAGGTTCTTCGAGACTTCCGCGACGGATTCCGAATTGGAGAGGCCGATCAGCGGGCTCATCAGAAAGGCCTTCACGTCGCTGGCCAGGCGCTCGAGGTCCTCTTCTCCCATGCCGAAAGCCTTGGCGTAACCCTCGACGACGGACCGTTCCGCGGCGCTGAAGGACCGGTCGACGAGCGCGACGAGGAGGGCCGAGCGAACGAGGAGCTCCTTCTGGGACGGCTCGGGGAAGAGAGCGGCGACGGTCGACGGGTCGGGCACGGGAGACGTGAGATCGGCGGGAGCCAGCTCTCCGATCAGGGACAGCTCCCGGTCGTCGACCTCTCCGTCGCTCTGGGCGACCGCCAGCATGATCCGGGCGATGGCTGCAGCCTGGGAATCGTTGAGTTCGACTTCGGGAACGGTGTCCATGACTCTTCAGACCTCCAAGTGAGTTTCTCGGGATTCAGCACGCGGATGATAGCCGGTTTTCCACCTTCACCGCTCAGGTCGCCGCCGCTCGGGGGAGGCGCCGGAAGGCGAGGGCCATGGAAGCTGGCAAGGAGGTGAAACGGAGCCGGAACGACTCCGGTTGTGGGGTCTGCCAGGGGAGAACCTTCCCGTAGGCATCGGCGCCGGACCCGGGTCCCTCTGGTCCGGCCATCCGGAGCCGGACGTCGGAAAAGGCGTGCGGGAGGCCTTCGGACCGGATCTCGGCGGCCTCCGTCGAGAGAGCGACGACGAGGCCCTCCTGGGGAGGGCTGGTGCTGTGCTTCTCGTGCAGGACGACGAAGGAGACAGGCAGGGGATCCGACAGCGGCTCGAGAATCTCGACGACGCCCGGCAACCTCAGGCCGTGAGGGGGCCCCAGGCCCACGAGCTCGTGGACGGAGATGGGGTCGCGGAACCCCTTGGCCGAGATCTCCTGCGACCATCCCACCTCGGCCGTTCCCCCCAGGGAGAGGCGAGTCTCCTCCGACATCAGGATCTGTCCGCCGACGGTGAGGGACTCGATCCGGCCCGTGAGGTTCACGTGGCTTCCGACGACGCCGTACTTCGAACGCGTCTCCGATCCGATGTTCCCGACGACGACCTCGCCCGTGTTGAGGGCGATCCCCATCTGGAGTCTCGGGAGGCCCTCTTCCTCGTTCAGCCTGTTGACCTCGGACATGGCCAGTTGCATCCGGATCGCGCAGAGGCAGGCCCTGAGCTCGTCGTCCTCGCCCGCGATCGGCGCGCCGAAGAGGGCGAGGATCGCGTCGCCGATGAACTCGTCGATCGTCCCCCTGTGCTCGCTGATCACGCGGGCCATGATCCCGAGGTAGCGGTTCAGGATGTGGACGACCGTTTCGGGCGGCGTCCCCTCGCTGAGAGCCGTGAACCCCCTCAGATCCGCCATCAGGATGGTCAGGCGCCGACGCTCTCCGCCGAGCGAGAGCCCGGCCGGGGTCTCCAGGATCTGCTCGACGACCTCGTCGCTGAGGTACCGGCCGAACGTCTTGCGGATGAACTGGTTCCGGACTTCCAGCTGCTGGGCGAGCGACCGGATCTCCTCCTGCGAGCGCTTCAGCTGGAGGTGGGTTTCGAGCCGGGCGAGGACGACCGGGAAGTCGAGGGGCTTGGTGACGTAGTCGTTCGCCCCGAGTTTGAGGGCCTCGACGATGTCCTCGGACTGGTCTCGGGCCGTTGCCATGATCACGGGCAGCTGCGAGGCCGAGATGGTCTTGCGGACCTCCCGCAGGACATCGAGGCCCGTCAACCCCGGCATCATCACGTCGAGGAGGACGGCGTCGAGCCCCCCCTCGGCGATCCTCTCGAGGGCGGCATACCCGCTGTCCGCCAGGGAGACCGTGTACCCGCGCGACCGCAGACGCCGGGAGAGCATGTCCCGGTTCATCTCCACGTCGTCCACGACGAGGAGGTGCGCGGAAGGCCGCGGGCCAGGAGTCACGGTCTGTCCTCGGGCATGTCTCGGCCCATTCTAAGCGCCCTGGCCTGGTTCCCGGCCAGCGCCCTCGCCCGTTCTCGAACACCCGGGACTTGCGTCCGGACACATCGACGAATCCCCCACCCACCCACCGGCCCCGCTCCTTCCGGCGGGGGGGACTTGACAGAACGAACGATCGTTCTAAATTAGGGGAGGCATGCGAAAGGGGCAACTCACCCGCCAGGCCATTCTCCAGAGGGCCGTCCAGCTCGCAAGCAAGGTCGGCCTCGCGGGGTTGACCATCGGAACGCTCGCCGACGACCTGGAGCTTTCCAAGAGCGGGCTCTTCGCTCACTTCCAGTCGAAGGAAGCCCTTCAGCTCAAGACGCTCGAGTTCGCGGCGGCGAGCTTCGTCGACCTCGTCGTGCGTCCGGCCCTGGCCGCGCCCCGGGGCGTGCCCAGGGTGAGGGCCGTCTTCGAGTCGTGGCTCGACTGGCCCCGCCGGGACCCCCTGCAGGGCGGGTGCTTCTTCGTGGCCGCGGCCTCGGAGCTGGACGACCGCCCGGGTGCCCTGAGAGACAGGCTCGTGGCCATGCAGAAGGACTGGCTCGAGCTCATCACCAACACCGTCAGGACCGCGATTCTCGAGGGACACCTGCATCCGGCCCTCGACCCGGAACAATTCGCCCACGACCTCTACGGGATCATGCTCGCCTACCACCACGCGTCCCGCCTCCTCGCGGATCCCGAAGCCGAAAGGCGGGCGCGCCGCGCCTTCGACCGCCTGCTCCTCTCCGCCCGCTCCGCTCCATCCGGAAACTGACCCCGGCTTCCCCATCCCCGGCGTCTCCCACTCGTCAACAATAGAACGACCGTTCGATTTATTCAGGAGGAACCCATGCCCCACTCCACCCTCATCGAA
Organism: Thermoanaerobaculia bacterium; assembly: GCA_022071945.1. Classification (GTDB taxonomy): domain Bacteria; phylum Acidobacteriota; class Thermoanaerobaculia; order UBA5066; family UBA5066; genus JAJVIN01. The sequence goes on from JAJVIN010000017.1 coordinate 19,244, forward strand.
ACCCTCGTCGGCCCCCCCGATCACGCCTTCACCCCCCGCCTCTGCCGGACCCCCGGGTGCGACACCGTCGTGACCGAGGCCTGGGAAGAGAGCGGAACCCTCTGCGCCAACTGCGCCGTCACCGCCGACCTCTCCGACCGCTACGGCCGCTGGGAACGGTCCTTCCCCGTCGACTGGTCCCCCGAGGAGCTCCCCGCCGCCTGATCCCCCCGGCCCCGCTCCCCGGCGCCAGAGAAAGCCGATATGATGACCCCGGGAGAGGGGAAATAGGACAGAACCCACGGAGTGTCCAGAAACTGATTAACGAGTAAGGTCCCGGGCCTCCAACGCGTTAACGCGAACGGGGTCACCCGGCGAGAGTCTCAAAGGAACGAGTTAACGCACCAAGAGGAGGGACTCATGGCGAGCGCGTCCGATCCCACGAAAGAACGCTGGTCGGCGGGCGTCACACCGTACGCCGAGATGGGCTACTACCGCCCCGACTACGAACCGAAGGACTCTGACATCCTGTGTGCCTTCCGGTTCGTTCCGCAGGATGGCGTCGACCCCGTCGAGGGGGCGGCCGCCGTCGCCGGGGAGTCCTCCACCGCGACGTGGACCGTCGTGTGGACCGACCGCCTCTCCGCCTACGAGCACTACCAGGCGAAGTGCTACCGGGTCGACCCGGTCCCGGGAACGAACCAGTTCATCGCTTACATCGCCTACGACCTCGACCTCTTCGAGGAAGGGTCGATCGCGAACCTCACCGCCTCGATCATCGGGAACGTCTTCGGCTTCAAGGCCCTCAAATCGCTCCGGCTCGAGGACATGCGGATCCCGCCGCACTACGTGAAGACTTTCCAGGGCCCCGCTCACGGCATCGTCATGGAGCGCGAGTACCTCAACAAGTACGGCCGCCCCCTCCTCGGCGCCACCATCAAGCCCAAGCTCGGCCTCTCCGCCCGCAACTACGGGCGCGTCGTCTACGAGGCGCTGCGCGGCGGCCTCGACTTCACCAAGGACGACGAGAACATCAACTCCCAGCCCTTCATGCGCTGGCGCGACCGGTTCCTCTTCTGCATGGAAGCCGTCAACAAGGCCGCGGCCACATCCGGCGAGATCAAGGGCCACTACCTCAACGTCACGGCCGGCACAATGGAGGACATGTACGAGCGCGCGGACTTCGCCAAGTCGCTCGGGTCGGTCATCATCATGATCGACCTCGTGGTCGGCTATACCGCCATCCAGTCGATGAGCCGGTGGGCCAGGAGGAACGGCGTCCTTCTGCACCTCCACCGCGCCGGGCACAGCACCTACACGCGGCAGAAGACCCATGGCGTCAGCTTCCGCGTCATCTCGAAGTGGATGCGCCTGGCCGGTGTCGACCACATCCACGCCGGCACCATCGTCGGCAAGCTGGAGGGCGACCCCAACAGCGTCCGCGGCTTCTACGACACGCTCCGCGAGAACAAGCTCCCGCCCAAGCCCGAGTACGGCCTCTATTTCGAGCAGGACTGGGTCTCGATGCCGGGCGTCATGCCCGTCGCCTCCGGCGGCATCCACGCCGGCCAGATCCACCAGCTCCTCCACTATCTCGGCGAGGACGTCGTCCTGCAGTTCGGCGGCGGGACGATCGGCCACCCGGACGGCATCGCCGAGGGCGCCGCCGCCAACCGCATCGCCATCGAGGCGATGATTCAGGCGCGGAACGAGGGCCGGGACTATCTCAACGAAGGGCCCGAGATCCTCGAGAAGGCCGCCCGCTTCTCCCCCTCGCTCGCCAAGGCGCTCGACATCTGGAAAGACATCAGCTTCAACTTCGAGTCGACCGACACTCCGGACGTCGTCGTGACGCCGTCGGTCTGAGGAGGATGACGATGCGCACCACACAGGGCACCTTCTCCTACCTGCCCGACTTCACCGACGAAGAGATCAAGGCACAGATCCAGTACTGCCTCGACCACGACTGGCCCATTTCGATCGAGTACACGGACGATCCCCACCCGAGAAACGTCTACTGGGAGATGTGGGGACTTCCGATGTTCGAACTCAGGGATGCCGCGGCCATCATGCTCGAGGTCGCCAAGTGCCGGGCGGCGTTCCCGCAACACTATGTCCGCATCAACGGGTACGACAGGAGCCTGAACCGCGCGACGACAGTCCTGAGCTTCATCGTCCAGCGACCCGCGGTGGAGCCCGAACTCGTCCTGGAGAGGACCGAGGGCTCGGACAGGCAGCTCTCGTACGGCATCCGCACGGTCCGGAAGGGGGACGGGAGGGTGCCGTGACGCCCGTCGAGACGGCCGGGGCTTCCCCAGGGACGGTCGATCTGCCCGCGGCTCTCGCCGAGTCGAACATCCCCACGTTCCTCGCGGAACTCGAGAGGGAGCTGATCGGCCTTGCCCCCGTCAAGGAGCGGATCCGCGACATCGCGAGCCTCCTCCTCATCTCGCGGCTGCGCGAGAAGGTCGGGCTCCAGACGGAGCAACCGACCTTGCACATGAGCTTCACGGGAGGTCCGGGGACCGGCAAGACGACCGTCGCCGTCAGGATGGCGAAGATCCTGCAGCACCTTGGTTATGTCCGGCGGGGACACCTCGTCGTCGCCACGCGCGACGACCTCGTCGGGCAATACGTGGGACACACCGCGCCGAAGACGAAGGAGATGCTGAAGAAGGCCATGGGCGGCGTCCTTTTCATCGACGAGGCGTACTACCTCTACCGGCCGGAAAACGAACGCGACTACGGTCAGGAAGCCATCGAGATGCTCCTGATGGCGATGGAGAACCACAGGAACGACCTCGTCGTGATCCTGGCCGGCTACAAGGACAGGATGGCCACGTTCTTCTCCGCCAACCCCGGCTTCCACTCGCGCATCGCCCACCACATCGATTTCCCGGACTATTCCCTGGCGGAACTGGCCGAGATCGCCGGGCTGATGGTGTCCGCCCAGCACTATCACTTCGACGAAGCCTCGAAGAGAGCCTTCACCGAGTACCTGGCCCTCAGGCAGCGGCAGCCGCACTTCGCCAACGCGAGGAGCGTGAGAAACGCCATCGACCGGATCAAGCTCCGCCAGGCGGCGCGCCTGGTCGCCCAGGCCTGCGCCGTCTCGAAAGAAGAGCTGACCCGCATCGACGAGGCGGACATCCGCAAGAGCCGGGTCTTTTCAAACGCCCACGAATCGCCGGTCTCATCGAAGGAAGGAACTCCGTCATGAAAGCCAGACGTCCCATCATCATCGGCATCGTCGGAGACAGCGCCGCCGGAAAGACCACCATCAGCCGCGGCCTCGAACAGATCCTCGGACCGGACCGGGTCACCCACGTCTGCACGGACGACTACCACAAGTACGACCGGCGCGAGCGGGCCAAGCTCGGGATCACCGCCCTCCACCCCGACTGCAACTTCCTCGACATCATGGAGCTGCAGCTCGAGAGGCTCCACTATGGCCAGCCCATCCTCAAACCGGTGTACGACCACTCGACCGGTTCTCTCGTGCGGCCCGAGTACGTCCAGCCGAAGGAGTTCATCATCGTCGAGGGACTGCTCGGCTTCTACACGGAGGCCATGCGCCCCTTCTACGACGTCAAGGTCTACCTCGACCCGCCCGAGGACCTGAGGAAAGTCTGGAAGATCAAGCGTGACACGACGAAGCGCGGCTACTCCGCCGAGGAAGTCCTCAAGGAGTGGGAGAAGAGGCGCGATGACTCGACGACCTTCATCCGGCCCCAGCGCGCCCACGCCGACATCGTGGTGAGCTTCTTCCCGGCCGAGGGGGCCCGGCTCGAGGACGCCGGGCCGAACCTGAACGTCCGGCTCGTCCTGCGCCCGACCATCCCCCACCCCGACCTCACCTACCTTCTCGAGAACAACGGCGCCGATTCCCCCGGCGTGCGGCTCGTCCTCGGCCGGGACGCCGGACGGCCCGTCGACTTCCTCGAGATCGAGGGCAAGGTGAGCCAGGAACACGCCCACAAGCTCGAGGACGCCATCTGGGCCCACCTGCCCGACCTGAGGCCTGTCGGAGACGATCTCGTCGGGTCCTATCAGGACCGGACCGAGGTGAGACACAGCCACCCCCTCGCCCTCACGCAACTCCTCTTGATCTACCACCTCTTGAGGAAGTACTCCGACGGACAGATTCCGTACGCGCCTCCCCTTGCCGCCCTCACCCGCATCCGGGGCGGTCACGGGGGAGATCCGACGGCCGACGGAGTCTGAAGGCCATGTTCCGGGCTCTGATCTTCGACGTCGACGGCACCATCGCCGATACCGAGCGGGAGGGTCACCTCCCCGCCTGCAACGAGGCCTTCAGCCAGCTCGGATTCCCGATCCAGTGGACCTGGGACGAGTTCCTGTCCATGCAACACATCCCCGGAAATGCCTACCGGATGAGGGCGTCTCTCGAGAAGCTCGACCCGCCCCTCCCTCCGGCCGATCTCGAGGTGGCGGCGAGGGAACTCGCCAGCCTCAAACGACGGCTCTACATCGAGAAGTTCGTCCCCCGGCTCTCCCTGCGGCCCGGCGTGGCGCACCTCATCCGGCAGGCTCTTGAACGCGGGCTCCACCTTTCGATCGTCACCACCTCAGACGAGCCCCAGGTCGAGGCGCTTCTTCGGCACCACCTCCCCGAGGAAGCCCCCCACTTCAAACCCATCCTCGGGAAGGGAGCGGGACGAAAGACCGCTCCCGATTCCCCCCTCTACAGACGCTGTCTTTCAGAACTCCACCTCGCGCCCCACGAGGCCCTCGCCATCGACGACTCGGAGTTCGGATGCCGGGCGGCTTGCGCGGCGAACATCCCCGTTGCCGTCTTCTACAACCACTACACCTTCGGTCAGGACTTCACCGGCGCCGCCCTCGTGGCCAAGAGCCTCGAGTTCTTCGACCTCGTCATGCTCGAGGATCTCTGCTACGGCCCCTGACCTGCCTTCCTCCAGTCCTGGTTCGCCTCGAGATGGCTCCCTGACTGACTAGCACTTTCTCAGAAGGATCCGCCGGAACGTCCCGCCCAGGAGGTCGGGGTGGTTGGAGATCAGCTCGACTGAATCGTCCGCCTTCCACGCATCCTCGAACCTCAGGGTCAGCCCCGTCGCGAGCGGGCGGGTGAACCGATTCGCGATTCGGCGGAACGCCGACGGCTCCTTGCCATCCGCCAGGAACTTGTCGAAGACCGCGATCGGAGCGCCCGGACGCGCAACCCTGACCGCCTCGAGAAAAGCCCGCCGCGCATCCGGAACGATGGCCAGGATCAGATGGAGAACGACCGCGTCGAAGCTCCCACTGGCAAACGGAAGGCTCTCGGCGTCCCCCTGGATGAGCGCTCCTCTCCTCATGGCCGCCACGCCCCGCGCCCGCTTCAGCATCGCCGCCGTCAGGTCCAGGCCCGTCACCCTCACACCCTCGGGCAAGAGCGGCAGGTCGAGCCCGGTCCCGATTCCGGACAGCAAAATTGTCTGTCCCTGACGGAGGCCCATCGAGTCGATCGACCGCCTGCGGCTGCGCTCCATCAGCCGGGTCAGCGCGAGGTCGTAGAACGGTGCGATGAAGGTGTAGGAGCGGGCGAGTCCACGGCTCGAAACCATCGGCGCATCCTAGACGTGGTCCCGGGGTGGACGAAAGCAGCGAGGTGATGTTTGATGGTGGACATGGAACGCGCCGCCTTGCACAACCTAGCTGCCAATACGCTCCGCACGCTCGCCATGGACGGCGTCCAGAAGGCCAACTCCGGTCATCCCGGGATGCCGATGGGCATGGCCGATGTCGCCACGGTCCTCTGGACCCGCTTCCTCGAGTTCGACCCGGCCGCCCCGTCCTGGCCGGATCGCGACCGCTTCGTCCTCTCGGCCGGTCACGGCTCGATGCTCATCTACGGCCTCCTCCACCTGTCGGGCTATGACCTGCCGCTCTCCGAACTCCAGGCCTTCCGCCAGTGGGAGAGCAAGACGCCCGGGCACCCCGAGCACGGCCTCACACCAGGGGTCGAGGTCACGACAGGTCCGCTCGGACAGGGGGTCTCGACCGCGGTGGGCCTCGCCCTCGCCGAACGCCTCCTCGCCTCGCACTTCAACCGGCCGGGATTCGACGTCGTCGACCACCACACCTACGTGATCGCCAGCGACGGCGACCTGATGGAAGGGGTCTCGCACGAGGCCTGCGCCCTCGCCGGCCACCTCGGCCTCGGACGCCTCATCGTCCTCTACGACGACAATCACATCTCCATCGACGGCAACACGTCCCTCTCCTTCTCGGAGGACGTCCTGGCGCGATTCGGCGGCTACGGATGGCACACGCAGAGAATCGACGGCCACGACCCCGACGCCATCGCGAAGGCCATCGACGCCGCTCTCGCCGACACGGCACGGCCCTCGATCATCGCCTGCCGCACCCACATCGGATTCGGGAGCCCGAACAAGCAGGACAGTCACAAGGCCCACGGCGAGCCGCTCGGCGCCGACGAGATCAAGCTGACGAAGGAGAAGTTCGGATGGCCCGCCGACACGCCGTTCCTCGTCCCGGGTGAGGCAAGGGACTACTTTGGCACTGCCGCCGCCGCGGGGGCGGCCAAGCACTCCGCCTGGCAGGCGCTCCTCCACCGGTACGCGGCCGCTCACCCCGAGCTGGCCGAGGAATTCCGCCGCAGGACTCATGGAGAACTCCCGCCAGACATCTGGTCCAAGTTACCCGTCTTCCCCGCCGGCAAGCCCGTCGCGACGCGCGCGGCCTCTGGGACCGTCCTCGACGCCCTGGTTCCCGCTCTTTCCGAGCTCATCGGCGGCTCCGCGGACCTCACCCCCTCCAACAACACGAAGGCGAAGACATCCAAGTCGATCGGCCGAGGAGACCTCACCGGGAACTACGTCCACTACGGGGTCCGCGAGCACGGCATGGGGAGCGTCATGAACGGCCTCTGTCTCCACGGAGGCCTGCGCCCCTACGGCGGGACGTTCCTCATCTTCTCCGATTACATGAAGCCCGCCGTCCGGATGGCGGCCATCATGGATCAGGGCGTTGTCTTCGTCTTCACCCACGACAGCATCGGTCTGGGTGAAGACGGACCGACGCACCAGCCGATCGAGCAGCTGACGGGTCTCCGGGCCATCCCGCACCTCTTCGTGTTCCGTCCGGCCGATGCCAACGAGACGGCGATGGGGTGGCGGGTCGCCCTCGAGAGAAAGCACGGCCCGACCGCCCTCGTCCTGACCCGGCAAGCCCTTCCGGTTTACGACCGGTCGGTTCTCGGCCCGGCGGAAGGAGCCCTCAAGGGCGCCTACGTCCTGTCGGACGCCAGCGATCCGAAGGCCCTCCTCATCGCGACCGGCTCCGAGGTCGCCATCGCGATGGAGGCCCAGTCCCTCCTCGCGAAGGAAGGCATCGCCGCCCGCGTGGTCTCGATGCCGTGCTGCGAACTTTTCGAGAAGCAGGACGCGGCCTACAAGGAGCGCGTCCTCCCCCGCTCGATCCGCAGTCGCGTCGTCATCGAGGCCGGTGCCACCCAGGGCTGGGGACGCTACGCCGGACTCGACGGGACCGTGATCGGTCTCGACAGGTTCGGAGCCTCCGCGCCGTACCAGACGCTCTACAAGGAACTGGGGCTGACGGCCGAAGCCGTCGCCGAGGCCGCGAAAAAGCTCCTTGGCTGACCTCATCACACACCGAGCCCTCCCCGCGGCGGCGCGGCGGGGAGGGCTCGCGATTTCACACACGCGGCCGTTCCGTCATCTCGGCCAGACGAAGCCGAGCCAGGAGGCAGTCGAATGGCTCTCGTGGAGGCGGCCCAGCAGGGTGTTCTCTCGGAAGTGCAGCGTCTGCTGGGCACCCGCGGGACCGACATCAACGCGACGAAGAGGGGCGCGATCGCCTTCGGAGGCCTGATCGCGGCGGAGAACGCCACACCCCTCATCGCGGCGGCGGGAGAAGGGCACCTCGAGGTCTGCCGGACCCTTCTCGACGCCGGAGCGGACCTCGAGAAGGCGTCCGCCCAGGGAGACCGGCCGCTCGCCATTGCCGCGGCGACCGGACGGGTGGAAATCCTCGAACTCCTCCTCTCCCGCGGGGCTCGCATCGGCGCCGCCAACACCACGGGCGATACGGCTCTGCACTTCGCGGTCCGTCTCACCCAGCTCCCTGCCGTCAGGTTCCTCCTCGGATCCGGGGCGCCGCTCGAAGCCAGGGACCAGTTCGGGTCCACACCCCTCCACTGGGCCGTGCAGCTGGCGGGTCCCTCCTCCGTCCCGGAAGGAAGCGCCCTCGACTATCTGGCCCAGTACCACAAGGTCAGCGCCGCCGAGATGAGGGAGCGACTCCTGGCTCGGGACCGGGATGCCGCCACCATCGTCGAGCTGCTCCTTCGCGCGGGGGCCGGACCCAACACTCCGAACAAGATCCGGGAGACTCCCTTTCACCTCGCGGTCTCCAAGGGTGACGTGACGACGGCGGCACTCCTGCTGGCGCACGGAGGCTCGGTCGAACACCCAGCCACTCACGGCGACACCGTCCTCCACCTGGCTTCGGACGATCCGGAGATGACGCGCCTTCTCCTGGCAAGGGGAGCCAACCCGAACCAGAAGAACAGGGCCGGCGAAACCCCCGCCCTCGCGGCTGCTGAGTCGGGAAACGCTGAAGTCCTCTCGCTCCTCGCACGGGCGGGAGCCGATCTCTCCGCGGCGTCGAAAAAGGGCAGGACGCCCGCTTCCGTCGTCGCGAGGAGTGGCGATCTGACGCTCGCCGGCATCCTCGCTGAATTCGGACCCGGACTGGCTTCCCCGGAATCCGAGGCGCTCCTGTCGGAAGCACTCTGCCTTGCCTCCAAGGAGGGAGACACCACGAAGGTCGCGGAACTCCTGGCGCAGGGAGCCTCCCCCCGGCCGGGAAGGAACACGGAGCCCGCCCTCTGGTTGGCGGCCGGCGCGGGCCACCCGGCCGTCGTCAAGCTCCTCCTTTCCTCGGGGGCTCCGGTGGATTCCCCCGGCCCAGACGGAACGACACCGCTTCATCGCGCCTGCGAGAGGGGCGACGCGGAGAGCGCGCTCCTCTTGATCGAAGCCGGCGCGAAGATCGACACGAAAACCGGCGGCGGCGAGCCGGACAGACGGGGAGCCCCACCCCTCCTCCTCGCGTGTCAGAGCGGGTCTGTTCCCATCGTCGAGCGCCTGCTGGCCGCCGGTGCCCGGGTGAACGTCCGGACCGCTGGAGGCCTCACGCCGCTCCTGGCCGCGGCGATGGCGCGCGGTGACCGTATCGTGGAATTGCTGAAGGAGGCAGGCGCCCGGGAAGGCCCTCTGTGGCCTCACTTCGAGGAGGCCCTCGCCCTCCGGTCCCGGCTGAAGACGCCTTCGTTCAGCGAAGCCATCAGGCTCGTGGAGAGCGCCTGCGGAACGGCTGCCAGAAGGATCGACTCGTTCCAGGACGGTGTCCTCATCGACGCCGGAGCTGAAGCACCCGACTCTCCTTTACGGGGAACGACAGAAACCCTGAAGGAGGCCGCGGCCCGTCTCGCCGCAGAGCTGGGAGGCGGCGAGAAGGATGCAAAGAGGATGGGACGGAGGGCCAGTGTTCTGTTGCCCTCGACTCAGCGGCTGCACTCTCTGGTCCTGCAGAGCGGTCCCGAACTCTCTCGGCTCCATTCGAGCCTCGTCCTGGTGTCGATGCTGCCAGGTGACATGCTGGCGCTCGTCCCGACGACGGACCCTCTGGCGATCGTTGCTTCGCTCGGGCCGGCGCCGGAAGGGCTTCCCGCGATGGTGTCGAGGCTGTCGGAGTTCGCGACGAGATTCCCGTTCCAGGTCCACGGGGCGGGCGGAGCCACGCTCATCCTGCGGTTCTCGACTCCATGCGCCTCGCGGGAGGCCCTGGCGAAGGACCTTCTCGCGTTCGGCGCCGACGAAACAGGGGTGATCCGGCATGGCGTCCACTTCTTCGCGACCCGGCAGGCCGGTCTCGAGGAACTCCTGAGACTCGAGGATGTGCTCGTCCGGCTCTGGTGGGACTGAGCCCTTGACATCGGCGGCACGGCGACCCGATGGAACGGAGCCGCGCCAGAGGAAAACACCCGGCCTGCGACGGCCACGGACGGGCCCAGGCCGATTCGGCTGGGGGACTCGAGCCACCGGGATGGAGCGGAGTCCGGCCCCGTCCCCGCCGCCTGACGAGGACGGGGAATCCTGGACTCAGTTTCCGAAGCCCACGGGCGCCCCTCCGACGGCTCCACCCAGGATGAAGATGTCGGCGCGCTTGGAGACGGGGTTGTTGTCGATCCGCGTCACCATCGAGAGCACACGGCCGGTGCCTCCCGTCGCTTCCACCTGGATCTCGACCTCTTTCCACTCGGCATCCGCCGCGGCGTTTCCGGAAAGGATGTCGCGCACGACGCGATTCACCTGCAGGCGCTCGAAGCGGGAGAGCGAGTACGTCTTCTCGCCGAGGTTGGCTCCCCCGTTTCCGGGCCGCCTCAGCCGCACGCGGACCTCCGCCGGCTCACCCGCGAGCTCCGCGAGGATGAGGTTCGTCCTGAAGGCAAAACCTTCCTCGATCGCGGGATGGGTCACGACGGGCTGAGCCGCGCCCGAAGCCAGTGTGCCGATAACTTCCGAAGCGGACGTGGAGAAGACCCCGTAGGGCTCGCCTTCCGGCTTTCCGGGCGCGGGGTTCACGGCCGCGACCGCCCGCCCCTTCGACAGGTCGTTCACGTCGATCGGCGTCGAGGTCTCCGATGCGATGCTCAAGGGCGCGAGAGAACCCTCGAATCGGATCATTCCGGCCGTGTTCTCCGTGATCTGGAAGAGCTCCGTGACCACATCGTCGAAGACGCGGGCCCTGGGGCCCTCCGCGCGTGCCGGGACGTCGACGGATCGCGTCACGAGCCGGCCCCCGAACTTCTTGTCCTCGATGTAGCTCAGGTTGAGCCTCACGGCCGCCCGGCTCAGGTTCGAGATCACCACCCGGGACGTGTAGAAGGAGCTGTTGGCGGCTTCCGAACGGGCGACTGCCGGCAGGAACGCGACATCGTTCGCGGCGCGCGGCGAACCCTTCCTCACGAGGCCGCCCGTGGCCTCACCCTGTGTGAAGACCTCGCCGAGCCGGGCCGCGAAACTGCTCGAGGCGTTGTCGAGAACCGTCGCGATCGCCGTCACCGCTCCACTGCCCGAAACGGGAGTGACAAGGATGGTGCCGCCGTCGAAGCGCACCCCCTCGGGGAAGAGCTCCCGGTCGCCGCTGTTGATCTGTGCCTTCCCGTACGGCGCCACGTAGAGATCCGTTTTCGAACCGACAGCCTTGCCTTCGGCGTCGTAGAGAACGGCGGAGACCGTCGCCTCCCGCCCTCGCGTCTCGGCCAGGATGAGATTCGTGCGAAAACCCGCTTGCCGATCGCGAATGCCGGCGACGACCACGACGTCCGGCTGGGAGGCGAGAAGGCCCGAGCTCGAGTTCCCCTTCTTCGCTCCCTGACCCGAAACGGCCAGCGGGATCTCGGCCCCGTAGCGGGCGAGCGCTCCCTCCTTCTGGGAGATCGAATCGACCGTCGAGCGCACGGTCAGCTGGGCCAGCTGCGACGAGCGAATCTCGACCTGTCCGCTCTGGCCGTCCACGCCGAAGAGCCCGTTCACGAGGTTCGACAGCCGGTAGGTCGCGTAGGGTTCGAGCCTCAGGGTGCTCTTCTTGATCGCTTCGCCGCTGAGCCCATCCGCGCCAGCGGGTGTGAAGTAGAGCTCGGCCTCGACCGCGGAGCCGCCCTGGTTCCGCAGCCATCCATCCGACAGGAAGAGCGTCTCACCGAGCCCGCCCGCCGAGACGGCCGAGCCGAGCACCAGGGAGAACTGGTTGGCCCCGAGAAGGGTCCGGCCGCGGCCGTCTGCCGGAGCCGGCGACTCCTCGTCGATCACCTGACCGTACGCCGAGTCCTCCGGGTTCCCATCGACGTTGACGAAGAGGAGACCCGTCAGGAGAGGCGGAGTTCCGTCCGAGGCGGTCCGGTGGCTCCTGTCGACAGACACCTCGAATTCCCGGGTCTCCCCGGGGGCCAGGGGCGAGACGAAGTCGCCGCCCACGGAGAGCCAGGCGCCTCCCGGTCCGATCTTCGTCCCGAGCCTCACGGGATCCGTCCCCGCGTTCTGGATCTTCACCCGCTGGGACGGCGGGTTCCCCGCCCCCGTGTGGCGGAAGGTGATCTCGTTCGTGCCGGCGTACCTGAGCTGGGAGCCGCGGCTGTCGGCCGGACCCACCTCGAAGACGGAAAGCGTGACCACGGAAGACACGCTGCCGCCGTCCCACGTCCCCGTGAGAACGCCCGTCATCTGGCCGGCGCTGGCCGTCACATCGGACCCGAACGTCAGCCTGGTGGTGACATCCTGTCCGGGTGCGACGCCATTGAATTGAAAGGGCGTGGCCCCGGCCAGGATCCCTGATGTCGACAGGGCCAGGGAACCCGGGGATCCGCCCGTGTTGCGCAGGACGACCTCGAAGTCAGCCGGTGCTGCCGCACCTTTCACCACGGACAGGACCGGAACAGCCGTCAGAACAGTGAACAGCGCCGGGGGCACTCGCACATTCACTTTGGCCGCGGCGGAAAAACCGCCTTCACATCCCGTCGCCGAGATCGCCCGGACGCGGAAGCAAGCGACAGTGGCCTCCCCGGCAGGCGTTGGCACCGTGATCCAGGTGTTGCGGGTCGAGAGCCGCTCGGGATCGGCGCACGAGTCCTTTGTGGAGACCTCCACCTCGTAGCTCCCGCCCGACGCGACGTCGACGGTCGCCGTCCAGCCGGCCGTGATCGGCGAGCCCGCCGATACGGCAGCAGGCAGGGACGTGATGGAGGGGGGCTCCGGCTTCTGGCAGGACGTGACCGTCAGACTGTAGGACTTCTGTCCCGGGCAACCCCCACCGTCAGTCGCCCCGACGACGAAGCTGAACGAGCCGGCCGCCGACGGGGTTCCCGACAGGGTCCCCGCGCTGAAACTCAGCCCCGCCGGGAGATTCCCTTGAAGGCTCCACTGATAGGGCGAGGTGCCGCCAGATGCGGTGAACGTCACCGAGTAGGCCTTGCCGAGCTCCGCTGAAGGGAGCGCCGCCGGCGAAATCTCGATGACGGGGCAGGCGACCCCGGCCTGATTGACGAGAAAGTCCACGGTCGCGACGCGGATCGTGCCGGAGCGGGCCGAGCGCCCGGGGTTCGCCAGAACGGAATAGTCGACCGTCCCCGGGCCCGTTCCCGAGGAGGCTCCAGTCAGGACGATCCAGGAAGCGGAGGGCGATGCGGTCCACTCGCAGCCCATGTCTGTCTGGACGAGGAGACTCATCCCGGACGCGCCCTCGGCGGTGAAGCTCGCCTCGCTCGGGACGACTCCGAAGCCGCAGGCCGCTCCCTGCGTGACCGTGAAGGTCTGGCCCCCGGCTGTGATCGTCCCCGTACGTGCCGCGCCAGTGGATGCGGCGACATTGAACACGACCGCGCCGGTGCCGGTTCCGGAGCTCCCCAGAGTCACGACAATCCAGTTCACGTTGGAGACCGCCGTCCAGGCGCAGCCATTGGCGGTGATGACGGCGAAGGTCAGTCCGGTGCCGCCGCCCGCCGGGACCGACATCGAGGCCGGCTCCAGCGTGTACGTGCACGAGCCTCCCTGATGCACCGTGAACGTCTGACCGCCCGCCGTGATCGTGCCCGTGCGCGAGGGACCCGGGTTGGCGGCGACCGAGAACGTCACGACACCCGGTCCGTCACCGGAGAAGCCGCCCGTGATCGGGATCCAAGTCTCGTTCGACGTCACCGTCCAGGGACATCCCTGGCCCGTGACGACAGCGAACTGAAGCCCGCTGGCGCCGGAGTTCGATACGTTGGCGGACGAGGGATCGAGCACGTAGGTACAGGTCCCGGCCTGGTTCACGGTGAAGGTCTGGCCGCCAGCCGTGATCGTCCCGCTCCGCGCGGCCCCCGTGTTCGGCTCGACGAAGTAGAAGACACTGCCCGGGCCGCTGCCGGTACTGCCGCCCGTGACGAAGATCCAGGCCGCGGTGGAAACGGCGCTCCAGGCGCAGCCGCCGAGGGTCTGAACCGCGAACATCTGCTGAGCGGCCCCGCCCACCCCGATCGATGCGGATGTGGGATCGAGCGAGTAGGAGCAGCTCGCCGCCGCCTGATTGACGGTGAAGACCCGGCCGGCAACGGCGATCGTCCCGGAACGCGCCGCCCCGGAGTTCGTCTGGACGGAGAACGTGACGGCTCCGGGTCCGCTGCCCGAGGATCCTCCCGTCACCGTGATCCACCAGGAATCGGCGCTGGGGGCGGCCGTCCAGGCGCAGCCGCTTCCCGTTTCGACCTGGAACGAAAAGCCCGATCCGCCGAGAGCGGGCACGGTGGCGCTGTCGGGAGCCAGGAGATACGAGCAGGACCCGGCCTGAGTGATCGTGAAGGCCGACGAGCCGATATTGACGATCCCGACTCTCGCCGGCCCCGGGTTCGGCCCCACGAAGTAGAGAAACTGTGCGGGGAGGGGCCCCGTGTAGGGTCCGGCATTCAGGAGATCGATCCAGGTGTCCGACGTCTGGGCTGTCCACATACACCCCCCCTGCGTCGTGACAGTGACGGGGGTGAACTGGGTCATCCCGGCGACCCCGACGGACGCCGTGGGAGGCATCACTTCATACGTGCACTGCCCCGCAGCGCGAGGCGCCGGAAGGAGCAGGAGAACCAGAAGACCGTTGAACCCGAGAAACGCACATCGCCCGCGCCGGGCGTTGCTGATGAGCTCGAACATCGATCCCTCCGTGTTCCCGACTGCCCCAGGCGTCGGAAGTCAGAGCCGGCCGGTTCCTCCGGCCGGCTCCCGTTTCAGGCCGGCGCGTTCACTTCGCCGCGGGCTTGCAATACCGGTCGATCCACTCGAGAACCGTCTCGTGCCACTGCTGGGAGTTGTTCGGCTTGGCGACCCAGTGGTTCTCGTCCGGGAAGACGAGAAGCCGCGAGGGAACGCCCTGCCGCTGGAGGGCCGTGAAGGTCGACAGTCCCTGCACGTAAACGACCCGGAAGTCCTTCATGCCGTGGACGACCAGGGTCGGCGTCTTCCACTTCGAAACGTGGTCGATCGGATTGTGCTTGGTGTAGGTCGTCTTCGGATCCCACGGCAGCCCGCCGTGCTCCCATTCCGGGAACCAGAGCTCCTCGGTATCGTAGTAGGCCATCCGCTCGTCGAGATTGCCCGAGTGGACGACGAGCGCCTTGAACCGGTTGGTCTGGCCCGCGATCCAGTTGATCATGTAGCCGCCGTAGGAAGCACCGAGGGCACACATCCTGTTGGGATCGAGAAACGAGTACTTCTTGAGCGCGAAGTCGAGGCCCTTCATCAGGTCCTCGTACGGCGCCCCGCCCCAGTCTCCATTGATCGCGTCCGTGAAGGCCTGTCCGTAGCCGGTCGAGCCATGGAAGTCGATCATCACGGCGGCGTAACCGGCGCCCGCGTAGAACTGCGGGTTCCACCGGTAGTGGAAGTCGTTGCCGAAGGAGCCCTGCGGGCCGCCGTGCACGAGGAAGGCGACCGGGTACTTCTTCGCCGGGTCAAAGCCGGCGGGCTTGACGACGTAGCCGTAGACCTTCTCGTTTTTCGCTCCCGTGAATGTGAACTGTTCCGGCTGACCGAACTGCGCCGAGGCAACCCTCGCATCGTTGATCCCGGTCAGCTTCTCGGGCTTGCCGCCCGAAAGGGGGACGAGGTAAAGCTCCGTCGGACCCAGGAGAGAGTGCAGACCGTAGAGGATCCGGCCTCCCTTGACGGTCTGCGGGGACTCGACAGACCCTTCTCCGACGACGATCCGGCTCTTCCCGGTCGCCACGTCCGTGGCGAAAAGGGCCTTCTGTCCAAGGTGGTCCGCGGTCGTGATCAGCTCCTTGCCATCCTCCGACCAAGAGAGCGACTGCGGCGAACGGTCTCCGAACTTCCCGTCATCGACGCGAAGGTCGATCGAACGCTCCTTGCCCGAGGCCAGCTCACGGACGACGATCCTGTAGCGATCGGCCTCGTAGCCCGCGCGCGACATCGCGAGGTAGGCGAGACTCTTTCCGTCCGGCGAGAAGCGAGGGCTCGTGTCCCAGGCGGGATTCTGGGTGATCCGCTTGGGAGGAGACGCGCCAGCCGCGGTTGGCGCGCCAACCACGGTTGGCGCGCCGTCGGCCGGGACCGAGAAGAGGTCGTAGTTGGTGGACCACGCCTCCTTGGTCCCCTCGTCCTTGGCGGTGAAGATCAGGGTTTTTCCGTCGGCCGACAGGGCGGTCTCGTCGAGCCCGCCGAACGGCTTGGAGGGAGCATCGGCATCCATGGCCGGCATGAGGTCCTTCGCCGGGCCCCCCGGGAGCGGGAAGACGAAGACGTGGTTGCGCGTCCCGTCCTTCCAGGTGTCCCAGTGGCGGACCATGAGGCGGTCGTAGACCTTTCCCGAGCGCTTCGACTTCTCGCGAGTGTCGAGCTCCTGCTTGGTCTCCGCAGGGCTCTTCCCCGGAAAGACCGCCATCGCCAGAACGAGCGACTTTCCATCGGGAGAAACCTCGAAGTCATCGATGTCGAGGGGTTCGCGGGTGATCTGTTCGGGCTCGCCGCCGTTCAAGGGGAGGCGCCACACCTGACCCGAGCCGCTCCTCGTCGAGAGGAAGTAGAGGCTCTTCCCATCGGCGGCAAAGCGCGGGTTCGTGTCACTTGCCTCGTTTGCCGTCAGCCGCCTCACTTCCCGTGTCGTCAGGTCGAGGAGATGGATGTCGGTCCGGCCCTTGTTGGCCTCCATGTCGGTGACGCGGACTGTGAAGGCGGCGAGTCTCCCATCCGGGGAGACGCGAGGATCGGAGATTCTCTCCATCGCCAGCATGTCCTTGACGGAGAAGGGGTGTGTCCCTTCGGCCAGAGCCGGGCTCGTCAGGCCGAGGGCACACAGCCCAACCAGGGGCAAGAATCGGAAACTAGTTCTCATACATTGATCGTACCTCCGGCGGGGCCATTGCCGGGGGGGACGGTCCTATACTCCGGTGCGGTCCACGAGACTAAGCGGAGGAAAGAGCGAAATGGCACGACTAGAGAAACTCTTCGAGAGCGGCCGCGCGATCGAGGCCGATTACTTCCACAAGAAGGAGCAGGAGCTCATCGCGAAGCTCCGTCAGCGGGCGGCCAGGGTGGCCGAGCGCCAGGGGCTGGCGGAAGAGACGGGTATTTCCGACGAGGCGATTCTCCAGACGCTCGAAGAGCTTGGTTTCAGCCGCGACCTGGTCAAGGTGGTCCACATGTTCCCGCTGGTGGCGGTTGCCTGGGCCGACGGCGAAGTTTCCGACAAGGAGAAGGGTCTCATTCTCCAGGCAGCGCAGGTCTGGGGCGTGGCCGAGGGAACGCCTGGCCATGCCAAGCTGACCGACTGGCTCGAGAAGCGCCCGGACCCGGCCTATGCCGATCAGCTCATACGCGTGATCAAGGACATCAAGTCCGTCCGTCAGGAAGGCAAGCAGGAGCAATTCGAGACGAACATCCTGAACCTGTGCACGCAGGTCGCCGAGGCCTCCGGAGGATTCCTGGGCCTCGGACGCAAGATCTCGATCGAGGAACAGCAGGTGATCGACCGGATCACCCGCGAGATCGCCACGAACCACCCCGACGCCGCCAGGAAGGTCTCTGAGACCTGATGAGCCCGAGAACGGGTGAGGCCGGGATAGGGGCCTGACTCCACTTCGATGAAGGTCGCGCTCCTGCAACTCGACACCGTCTGGGAGGACTGGCAGACCAACCACGGCCGGGCGGCACGCCTGCTCTCCCGCGCCGCCAGTCTAGGCGCGGAGCTCGCGGTCTTGCCGGAGATGTTCGCGACGGGGTTCTCGATGGACCCCGGACGCGTGGCCCAGGAGCCGGGCGGCCCCACCGAGCGGTGGCTTCTCGGCATGTCTCGAGGACTCGGGCTCCACATCCTCGCGGGGGTGGCGGAGATCGAGGTCCCGAGACCCGTCAACAACGCGCTTCTCGTCTCGCCGGACGGCGGGATCGAGCGGTTCTCGAAGCTCCATCCGTTTTCGTTCGCGGGGGAGCACCACCACTACGCCTCCGGGTCGTGCGTGACGACGTGGCTGGTGCGCGGAGTCCGGGTCACGCCCCTCATTTGCTACGACCTGCGGTTCCCGGAGGTCTTCCGGCTGGCGGCGGAAGAGACCGATGTTTTCATCGTGATCGCCAACTGGCCCGACCGCCGCAGGGAGCACTGGCGGACCCTCCTGCGCGCCCGGGCAGTCGAGAACCTGGCCTACGTCGTCGGGGTGAACCGGGTGGGCGACGGCGATGGCCTCCACTACGCGGGCGACTCGGCGGCGATCAGCCCGTGGGGAGAGACTCTCGTCTCGGCCAGTGAGGCCGAGACGGTCCTCGTGGTCGAGATCGACCCGGGGGAGGTCGCCTCCGCGCGGAGCCGCTTCCCAGTCCTTTCCGACCGACGGACCTCGGGCGTGTCCCGGCGGCTTCCTACCGGCTGACGGGCCGGGCGGCCGTCACGGCGACTCCCTCGGCGACGGCCAGGCTGGAGACCGGCTCGACGAGCTCGGCCGTGAGGCTCTTTCCGTCCCTTGCGATTCCAAACGTCTCGATGGCGTGGCCCGGATCCGGTGAGAGAAGGACGCGACTCTCGATGGGGGACCGCGCGTTCGGATCGAAATCCGACACCAGGATGGCGAGGGCCCCTTTCTCGTCGAGGCCGGTATAGGCGATGCTCCGGCCATCCGGGAACCAGCGGGACCGCCCGAGACCTGGCCTGCGGCCCGACCCGGCTTCCAGGACGAGGGGCAGCTGTTCTCCTGAGCGAAGGCGGACGAACCGGATGACCGAGCGCCCGCCTTCTCCCGCCGCGAGATAGGCGGCGATCTCGCCGTCCGGCGAGACCTCGGGCAAGAGAGCCCGGCCCTTGATCAGCTGGTCCTCCTGGCCCGAGGCGAGATCCACGCGCCAGAGCCCGAGGCGGGCCGGGTTCGTGGAGCTGTAGACGGCGAACCGCCCGTCGGGCGTGGGAGACGGATTCTGAGCGTCGACGCCGTCGTTCGAGAGCCGTTTCAGCCCCGAGCCGTCGGAGCTCGAGATCCAGATCTCGAAGTAGCCGGTCCGGTTGGAGCTCCACAGAAGCCGGTCCCCGCCGCCCACAAAGGCCGGATCCCACTCGTCCGCGGAGTTCTCCGTGAGGTTCTTGAGCGCGCCGTTCTCCAGCGAGAGACGCCAGAGCTCCCAGTTCCCCGTCCTGTTGGAGGCGAAGACGACAAAACGCCCGTCCGGCGAGTAGACCGGCTGGCGGTCGGTTCCCGGTCCGTGAGTGAACCAGCGCCGGCTCCCCGTCACGTGTTTTCCCGAAAGGCCGAGCTCCTGGAGGTTTCCCCGGATCACCCGGGCTTCCAGGACCAGCTTGCCCTCGTCGAGGATGTCCATGCCGAAACCGAAGCTCGGGAGCCAGAAGAGTGTGCGGGTCTTCTTCGGCCTTCCCGGAGTCACGAGGAGGAGCTCCGAGGCCCTGTTGGCGTTCAGGACGAAAGGCGTACTGTTTTCCGCCCGGGCGAAGACCAGGCCGCGGTCACCCGCCCAGGCCGCGGCGGAAACCGTCGCCCCGGCCCCTTCCATGACCGGAGTGAGGGTCCGCGATTTGACGTCGACGATGAAGTGCCCTCCCAGGGTGTCGGACAGGGGATCGCTCGTCACGACGATGAGGCCGCCATCGGGCGACCACCTCGGCTGGTGGAGCGTCAGGCGCTCCGCCTCGACGATGATCCTCGGATCCCCGCCGTCGGCCGTGGCGATCCCGACGAGCGAGACGCGCTTGCCCCCGCGCTCGAGCCACCGCGTGAAGACGACCTCCCTGCCCGATGGCGAGTAGTCGGCCCCGCTGACGTCCGTCAAGAGCCGCCGCGGCTCTCCTCCCACGGCCGGGACCCGGAAGAGCTCGCCCTGCCCGTTCAGATCCCTGATGAAGAGGATCTGCGAGGCGTCCGGTGAGAAGCGCGGAGCATCATCCGGCCCCTCCGTGAGGGGGACCTCGGCCCCGGTCTGAAGGTCCTTGAGCCAGATCCTGAAGCGGCCGTCGCGAGCGGAGACGAACGCGATCAGGTCGCCTCGCGGCGAGGCGTCGGGCGAGAAGTCCTGGCCGGAAAACGTAAGGGGCCGGACCGGTGGAGGCACGAACAGGGGGGGGCTGCGAAGAACCCAGCCGAGGCAGAAGGCGGCGGTCACACAGACGAGCGCGACCCCGATCCAGGGGAGGAGATGCAGGACTCCCGGCCTCCCCGCCTCGCCCTCTCCCCTCGTTGGCTGGGGCGCCGGCGCGGGCACGGTCTGGATCCGCTCGACGGCCTCCAGGGCGAGAAGGAGCTCTCGAGTCGACCCGTAGCGCTTGCGCGGGTCCTTCTCGAGGCAGCGGCGCACCACGTCGAGAAGGGCAGGGGGAAGTCCTGGAACCATCGTACCGAGCGGCTTCGGTTCGCTCTCGATGATGGCGACCATGGTCTGGACGGCCGAGCCGCTCGCGAAGGGCAGGTTCCCGGAGAGCATCTCGTACAGGAGGATCCCGACGGCGAACTGGTCGGACTGGAACGTCACGGGCTCGCCCCGGGCCTGCTCGGGCGACATGTAGTAAGCGGTCCCGACGACGAACCCCGTCCGGGTGAGCCTCTCGTCGGCGTGGGACCACTCGATCCCCGAGGTGGGCGTCAGCTTCGCGAGACCAAAGTCGATGATCTTCACCAGGCCGTCCGGCCGGATCATGATGTTTTCCGGCTTGAGGTCCCGGTGGACGATTCCGGCCTCGTGCGCCTTTGCGAGACCCGCGGCGGCCTGTTTGGCGATCTTCAGCGAGGATCGAAGAGACAGCGGGCCCCTGTCGAGCCTGTCCCTGAGCGACTCTCCGGGCACGAGCTCCATCACGATGAAGGGGTTGCCGTCGAAGTTGCCGGTGTCGAACACCGTGACCAGATTCGGGTGGGACAAGGACGAAGCGGCCCGGGCCTCCTGGATGAAGCGGGACAGGGCGGCCGGGTCCGGCGAGTTCTGCACCAGGATCTTCAGGGCGACGTCGCGTCCGAGCTTCGTGTCCCTGGCCTGGTAGAGGGTGCCCCCTCCGCCGCCGCCAAGAGGCGCGATCACCTCATAGGGCCCGATGCGCGTGCCGGATTGCAGAAACATGTTTGAAAAGTCTAGCGGATCCAGCCGGAAGGCCTTCAGGGCTCCTCGTCTCCGTCTGGTCCGGCCTCGAGCACGGCACTGGATTCTCTCGGTAACCAGATCCTGAACGTCGAGCCCTGTCCCTTCCGGGAATGGACCTCGATTACGCCGCCCAGGAGACGGCAGACCCTCTGGGTCACCGTCAGCCCGAGTCCCGTTCCCCCGTAAGTCCTCGACGTGCTGTCATCCGCCTGGACGAAGGGCCTGAAGATCCGGCTCCTCTCGGCCGGCGTCATCCCGATCCCGGTGTCGGTGACGGTGAACCAGATGCCCTCTCTCCCGGCGCGCAGCCCCTTCTCGACCTCGAGTGCGACCTTGCCGTCCTTCGTGAACTTGGCGGCATTGCTTCCCAGGTTGAGGAGAGCCTGCCTCACCTTCATCTCGTCCGAGCGCATGGTTCCGACAGACTCCCCCACGACCACGCTGAAGTCGTTCCCGTTCCGGGTAGCCAATGTGCGAAGGGTCTCTCCGACGTCGCGCGCGACGGTTTCCACGTCGAACTCGGTCAGGACGACGTTCATCTTGCCTGCCTCGATCTTCGAGAGGTCGAGGACGTCGTTGATCAGGCCGAGGAGGTGGCGGGCCGACTGGCGGATCTTCTCGAGATCCTCGAGCTGATCCAACCGGTTTCTCTCCCGCGAGTCCTCGGTGAGGAGCTCCGCATAGCCTATGACGGCCGTCAGCGGCGTCCGGAGCTCGTGGCTCATGTTGGCCAGGAACTGGCTCTTGGCCCGGTTCGCTTCCTGGGCCCGCCTTTCGGAGGCCCGCAGCTCACGCGTCCGCTGCGCCACCCGGGCTTCCAGCGCCGTCTTCTGCCGCTCGAGGGCGGCGACCCTCAGCCGGATCAGGAGCAGGATCAACGAAAGGGCGGCGCAGGCGTAGAGCCCGAACGCCCACCAGGTGAGCCAAGGTGCCGGCCTGATGCGGAAGGCCAGCTCGACCGGCCCCGTCACGTGTCCGCTCGCGTCTCTTGCCCAGACGCGGAAGGTGTATCGCCCGGCGGAAAGGTTGGTGAACGTCCGGCTCTCCTCCGGGCTCCAGGCCGATTGAGAGGTCTCGAAGCCCTCGAGCTGGGACCGGTACCTCGACTCGCGCTCCCGAAACAGGGAAAGGAGGGCGAACTCGAATCGGACCTGCGTTTCCCACGGCTCGAGGGCCCGGGCCTCGGAGGGATCCCGCGACTCCCCGTTGACGACCACCCTCTCGATGTGGAGGGGCGGCGTGCCCGCAACCGTCCATTCCCGGCTGGGATCGAAAAGGGCTGCTCCCCTGACGGTGCCGACCCACACGCGGTCTCTCGAGTCGACAATCGAACTGCCATAGGTCGCCGCGTTGCCGGGAAGACCGTCCTCCGTCAAGTAGGTCGTCATCTCGAGACGCTCGGAACCCCTGAGGAACCCGAGACGGGCGACACCGCGGTTCGTGCCGACGTACACGTCGCCTTGCCGGCTCTGGACGATGCTCTGAACGACGTTGCTCGGTAGGAACGGCATCGATGCCGAGGAGACGACCCGGAGTCCCTGGTGGGCCTGATCGATGGCCAGCCGGGCGAGTCCGGCCGTGGTGGCGATCCAGAGTTCCCTGACGCCGCCGGCCGGCCGGTGAACGAGCGAAAGCCCCCGGACCTCGTTGTTCGGAAGGCCCTGCTGGCTCGTGAAGACCGTCACGCCGCCGTCACGAATCCGCGCGAGCCCCCGGCGGGTGCCAGCCCAGATCGAAGTGGAGCCATCCTCCTCGGGCACCGCGCAAATGGAGAGCACGGAGTTGTGAGGGAGTCCCGCAGAGGTGTTGATGAAGGTCCACTTCCCTTCCCTGAGAACCGCCAGGCCCAGATCGTCCGTTGCCACGAGGAGAGACGTGTTTTCCCCCGAGCCGGCTCGGGCGAGCGCATTGATCCTCCGGCTGGGGATCCGCCCCCCCTCGGAGAACGGAACGAACCGCTCACCATCCCAGAGAACGAGGCCCTCCGCCGCCAGAGCCACGAGCAGCCTGTTTGCAAGAGGTGAAGGCCAGGGCAGGAGGGCCGAGATCTGGTTACCCGGAAGTCCCTTCTTGACGCCAAAGATCTCGAATCGGCCCGCCCGGAAGAGAGCGAGGCCACCGTTCGTCCCGAACCAGAACTCCGGCCGCCCCGAGCGGTCGCGGGTCTCGGCGATGGCATACACCTGGTTGCTGGGAAGCCCCTGGACGACGTCGAACCCGATCCAGCGGCCCATGCGGATCGAGGCGAGCCCGCCTCCCCCCATTCCCACCCAGATCGCCCCCGCCCCGGGCCCCGTGGTGGGGCCGAGCACGAAGTAGACGTTGTTGCTCGGGAGCCCGGCGTGAACTCCGTAGGCGACGATCGTCCGGCCATCGTTGGAGATCCTCAGGAGCCCGGCGCCGCTCGTCCCCGCCCACAGGTACCTCGCTCCGTCCTGTTCGCGAGCCTCGATCAGCGAGGTCACCTGGTTGGAGGGGAACCCGGTGTCCACGTCGAACACGCGGACGTCGTTCCCCTCGATCCGGACGAGCCCGCGTCCCCACGACCCGGCCCAGAGAACGGGGTTGCCCGCATCCGAGAGCGACTGCAGGAGGCTGCTGTAGGAGATGGCGGGAAGGCGGCCGGCAGCGTCGAAGGGGACGAATCGCGCCCCGTCGAGGTAGGCGAGGCCCTTCTCGGTGGAAACCCAAACGGTCTTCCTGCCCGCGGGTGAAATGCCCTCGATGAGAGACCACACCCTCGGATCCGGAAGCCCCGATTCCGTCGACATCACCCGGAACTTCCCGGCCTCCAGGACGGCCACGCCCTCGCCGTAGGTCCCGAAAAGCAGCCGCCGTCCGCCCTCCAGGAGGTCGGACTCCAGGATGCTGTTGACCCTCTCATGGGGAAAGTGGCCGGGAGCCTCGAACCACGTCCACTGGTGGCCGAAGAGGCGGGCGACGCCCCCGTCC
Organism: Thermoanaerobaculia bacterium; assembly: GCA_022071945.1. GTDB lineage: Bacteria > Acidobacteriota > Thermoanaerobaculia > UBA5066 > UBA5066 > JAJVIN01. The sequence goes on from JAJVIN010000017.1 coordinate 43,360, forward strand.
TGACGGCCGAACCAGATGCTGCCGTCCGAGGCGGGGTAGACGACCCGGACATAGTTCGAAGACGCCCGGTTGGGCATCGGGACCGCCCGCCACGCCACTCCGTTGTAGACGGCCGCCCCGTCCTGCGTGGCGGCCCACAGGTACCCTCTCTGATCGAAGGCCATGGAGAGGACGGTGTTCTGCGGGAGACCGTCGCGATCGTCGAAAACCCGGATCGGGAGCCGACCCACGTCTGCCACATCCTCACCCGCCGTCAGGAACCCGCCGGGGAGGTCGTGGGACGCGGCTTCGAACGCACACGCGCAGCTGGCCAGGAGCAAGATCAGCCTGACCAAGGCAACAGCGCGGCGGGTGTCTCGGCCCGTCCCCACGAGAACTCGCCGGAAGAATAGCGCGTCCTGACGGGCGCGGCCCCTGACGCTCACGAGGAGAAGGCACCGGACGTCTCTCCCGGTGTGCGCGGGCGGGCCTGGCCGGAGTGGAGAGGGCGTCGTTCCCCGATCCTTGACTTCCCGCAGGCGACCGTTCAGTCTCCGCGCGAAGATGAAGGACGAGCCGTCCGACCCCCGTCCCATCGTTGGCATCATCATGGGGAGCAAGAGCGACTACGAGTTCCTCTCCCCGGCCGTGGAGATCCTCAGGGAGCTCGGGATCCCTCACGAAGTCGAGGTCGTCTCGGCCCACCGGACCCCAGACCGGATGTTCGCCTACGCGGAAGCAGCCGAATCACGCGGACTGAAAGTGATCATCGCCGGGGCCGGCGGTGCGGCTCACTTGCCCGGAATGGTCGCCGCCAAGACGCTCGTCCCCGTCCTGGGCGTTCCGGTTCCCGCGACGCTTCTCAACGGCCTGGACGCGCTCCTGTCGATTGTCCAGATGCCGAAGGGGGTGCCCGTCGGGACTCTCGCGATCGGAAAGCCCGGAGCGGCAAACGCCGCTCTTCTGGCCGCCGAGATCGCCGGGATCTCCGACCCAGCCGTCAGGGAGCGGCTTCGTGGATGGCGAGAGGCCAGGCGCGCCGAGGCCGAAGCCATGCGGGTTTCGTGATGGCGGTCCCGCCGGGAGCCCTTCTCGGGGTGCTGGGCGGGGGCCAGCTGGGGCGGATGCTCGGGCTCGCGGGCCGCCCCATGGGCTTTCGCTTCGCCTTCGCGGACCCGGATCCCGCCTGCGCGGCCGCCTTTCTCGCCGAGAGTCTCGAGACGGCCCCCTTCGAGGACCCTGGGGCGGTGGAACGGCTCGCCCGACGGGCGGACGTTCTGACGATCGAGATCGAGAAGGTCTCGATCGAGGGAATGCGCCGGGCCCAGGCGTTCTGTCCCGTGCGCCCGGGCCCCGGCATCGTCGAGATGGTCCAGGATCGCATCCGGCAGAAGGACTGGCTGACCCGGAACGGATTCCCCGTGGCACCCTGGCGAGCGGCCCGGTCGGCGGCGGAGGCAAGGAGCGCCTCTGAACACTTCGGCGGAGCCGTCTTTCTCAAGGCGGCTCACGGCGGCTACGACGGGCGCGGACAGGCCGTCGTAGAGAACCCCGAGGGAGCCCGGCAGGCCTTCGAGAGCCTTGGCGGCACGCCCTGCGCGGTCGAGGAGTCGCAGGATCTCACGGCCGAGCTGTCGGTGATGGTGGCGCGGCGGCCCTCGGGACAGATCGCGGTCTTTCCCCCGGCCCTCAACCACCACGAGAACCAGATCCTTGCCTGGTCCGTTCTGCCCGCGCCCCTGCCAGACGAGATCTTGGTGGAAGCGAGGAAGATCGCGGCCAGCCTGGCGGAGGAGCTCCGCCTCGAGGGTCTTCTCTGCGTGGAGCTCTTCCTGGTCGGGGAAGGACGGCTCCTCGTCAACGAGCTCGCCCCGCGGCCCCACAACTCGTTTCACGCCACGGAGATGGCGACCGCCACGAGCCAGTTCGAGCAAGCCATCCGGGCGGTCTGCGATCTCCCCCTCGGCGACACCTCCGTGCTTCGGCCCGCCGCGATCGTCAATCTCCTCGGTGACCTGTGGGTGGAAGGAAACGCCCCCCCCTTCGCCCGCGCGCTCGAGATCCCGGGAGTCCGCCTGTTTCTCTACGGAAAGGGCGAACCGCGGCCGGGCCGCAAGATGGGCCATCTCGAAGCCACGGGCGCGACATCGGACGAGGCCGTCGAGCGCGTTATTTCGGGACTCGGCAGGATCCAGGCGGCGGTTGGCGGCACGAATGTCGAGACAGGCGTCCCCCCGGACCGGGGCAGGACGCAGGAAGAGTAGACTTCGCCCGATTGAATACCGAGGCACCTGGCCCCCCGAACGGTCCTTTTCAGAGCGGCGTCACGACGGCCCCAACCGGCCTCAGCACGGGGACCCATCCACACGCCGCACCCCAGGGCCGATACCTCGTCGTGCTCTCCATCGCCGCCATGGGTGTCGTTTTTGGAGACATCGGGACGAGCCCCCTCTACGCGCTTCGCGAGTGCTTCAGCGGCCCGCACGGGATTGCCCCGGCTTCGGCAAACATCCTGGGCGTTCTCTCGCTGATCTTCTGGTCGCTGCTTCTCGTCATCTCGGTCAAGTACCTGCTCTTCGTCCTCAGGGCCGACAACAGGGGCGAGGGCGGAATCCTGGCCCTGATGTCCCTGATCATCCCGGTCCTTCCGGCCACGGCCAGCGTTCAGCGGTACCTGATGATCGCCATGGGCCTGTTCGGAGCCGCGCTCTTGTACGGCGACGGGATGATCACGCCGGCCATCACGGTCCTGTCCGCCGTCGAGGGGATGGAGGTCGCGACCCCGGCCTTCACGCCGTACATCCTGCCCGCGACTGTTTTCATTCTGATCCTTCTCTTCCTCGTTCAGAGAAAGGGCACGGCGGGGGTCGGTGCCGTCTTCGGGCCCGTGATGCTCTTCTGGTTCGTCGTCCTGGCGGCGCTCGGCCTCTACCAGACCGTGCAGGCCCCGCAAGTGCTGGCCGCGGTGAATCCGTGGCACGGCATCTCGTTCTTCATGAGGAACGGCATCCACGGGTTCCTCATCCTCGGTTCGGTCTTCCTCGTCGTCACCGGGGGTGAGGCTCTCTACGCGGACATGGGCCATTTCGGGGCCCGGCCGATCAAGCTGACGTGGTTCTTCGTCGTCCTGCCCGCCCTTCTCCTGAACTACTTCGGGCAGGGAGCGCTCCTCTTGAGGAATCCGGCCATGGCGGACAACCCGCTCTTCAAGATGGCGCCGGGATGGTTCCTCTACCCGGTGGTCGCGCTCGCGACCCTGGCCTCCGTCATCGCCTCGCAGGCCGTCATCTCGGGAGCCTTTTCCCTGACGCGGCAGGCCATTCTCCTCGGGTACGTACCCCGCCTGAAGATCGATCACACCTCCGAGAAAGAGATCGGCCAGATCTACCTGCCGACTGTCAACTGGACGCTGATGGTCTGCTGCATCTGGCTCGTCCTCGAGTTTCGCTCCTCGAGCCGGCTGGCCGCCGCCTACGGCATTGCCGTGACGACGACAATGGTCATCACCACGATGCTCCTCTTCTTCTTCTTCACCCTGAAGTGGAAGATCAACCCCTGGATCGCCGGCCTGTCGACGGCGGCGTTCCTGATAGTCGACCTCGCGTTCTTCGGCGCCAATATCGTCAAGATCGGCCACGGCGGCTGGTTCCCGCTCGCCGTCGCCATCATCATCTACCTGTTGATGGCGACCTGGAAGCGCGGGCGCGAGATCCTCTCCGACAGGCTGCGCGAGGTCACCCTCCCCGTCGGCGTCCTGCTCGCCGACGTCGAGAAGAGGACTCCCATTCGGGTGCGAGGGACCGCCGTCTACATGGACCGCCTGCCGGACGGCGTCCCGCCCGCCCTTTTCCACAACATGAAGCACAACAAGATCCTGCACGAGCGGGTGGTCTTCTTGACAGTGGTCGTCGACGACGTCCCCACTGTGTCGGAACGCGAGAGGCAGCGGACGGAAAACCTCGGCTTCGGCTTCTACCGGATGACGCTCCACTATGGCTTCATGGAGAACATCGACGTCCCCGCGGCCCTGAAGCGCCTGAAGGTCGACGGCCGCGGCTTCGAGGAACTGGACACAACCTATTTCCTCGGGCGCGAGACGTTGATCGCGAGCAAGAGACCCGGCATGGCCCTGTGGCGTGAGCGGCTCTTCGCCTGGATGTCGCGCACGGAGGGACGGGCAACGTCGTTCTTCCAGATTCCGCCCGGCCGGGTCGTCGAGCTCGGAATCCAGATCGAGCTCTGAGCGGCCCCGAGGGGAGCGGCCTCAGGGCTTCGGCGAGAAGAGCTCCCTGTCGAAGGCATCGGAGAGATACCGGGCCGCCTCCCCGCCGGCATCGAGGTCTTCACAGACGCCCGCCATCTCCGAGCAGGCCTCGGCGAGCGGTCTCCCCGATGCGAGCGACTCGTAGAAGACCCTGGCCGCCTCGTCGATCTCGAAAAACGCGGGCTCCTCGTCCTCGCCCCTGAAGATCACGAGGCTGTGGGGCCTTCGGACGGGACGGGCGGGCGGAGAGGACTCGAGAAAGAACGCCTCCACCTCGAATTCCAGGGACAGAAACCGCACCGAGGGCCGAAAGCAGAACGTCAACTCGGGCCATTCAGCGGGCGGAACGGGCGCCAGCATGGATCTGAGAAGCGCCGGGGCGTCCAGGGCCTGAAAACAGTCGAGCCACTCCCACTCGAGCCGCGCGAGATCCGGGAGGAACGGGAGGGAGCTCGTAAGCGGCGACGACTCAAGATGGCGCGGGAGCGGCCTCCCGAGCCATCTCAGGGAAGGTTCGGACGGGGGGTGGGCCACGAGGAAATCGGTGACGAGGTTGTGAAAGGCCGTCTCTCCAAGGACTCCCCTGGTCCGCGGAAAGTCCTCGGCCAGAACATCCCTCAACCGGAAGAAGTACATGTTCGCGTAGATGTCGACCCGGGCGAGGGCCCCGAGCCGCTCGTCCCCCCGAAAGTGCGCCGAGAAGAGGTCCCCGGCGGGCATTCCCGCGGCAGAGAGCCCGGCCAGGCCCCTTGCCACTCCCTCCGGAGCTTCGAGAAGGGAGAGAAAGAAGCTCTGGAGCTCTTCGAGGTTCACGAGGGGTCTCCCGGTCCCCGCCGGAGCTCCTCGTCCATCAGCCGGGCCGCTTTCTGCCGCTCCGCCGAAAGGACACTCCACTCGGGAATCTTGTCGTCCCACTCCACGAGGCTCGAGACGGCGCCGAATCGCCGGACGGCCCGCCTGTAAAGCTCCCAGACTCGATCCGGGACAGGGTGGTCGTGCGTGTCGATCAGGAGAGGTCCCATCTCGGACGGGCCCGCGAGATGAAACTGCCAGACGGAGCCGGGCGGGATTCCCTGGAGGTAGGACTCCCGCTCCCACCCGTGGTTGTGGCACGACACGTCCAGGTTGTTCAGGTCGAGAAGGATGCCGCACCCCGTGCGAGCCGCGAGCTCCGCGAGGAATTCCCACTCTGAAAGCGTCGAATGGAGAAAGGTGACGTAGCTCGAGGCGTTCTCCAGGGCGATCGCCCGTCCGAGAAAGTCCTGGACCTGAAGGACGCGCCGCTCCACGTGGGCGAGCGACTCCTCCGTGTAGGGCAGAGGCAGGAGATCGTGCGAGTTGTGGCCCCGCGCCGAGGTGAAGCAGAGATGATCGGAGATCCACGGCGGTTCGAGCTCAGACGCCAGCCCGCGGAGCGCCTCGAGATAGTCGCCCCGGATGGGATCGCACCCGCCGATCGAGAGAGAGACCCCGTGCAGGACGACGGGGAACCGCTCGCGGATCGAAAAGAGAATCCGGCGCGCGCGTCCGCCGGCCCCGAGGAAGTTCTCGGTGATGACCTCGAACCAGTCGCACTCGACGCTTCCCGATAGAACATCGGGGTAGTGGCACCGTCGAAGTCCGGCACCGTGGCCCAGGAAGGGCGGTCTCTGGCCCGGGGCCGGCGAAAAAACACCCCCTCCCCGCCGAGGCGTGGAGGGGGCGACGTTCCCACCCGGCGAGGAAATCAGCGGGATTTCTTCCCTTCGGCCGGCTTCTCGTTCTTGGCCTTCAGAGCCGTGCATTCCTTCTCATCGGCGGCCATGACCCAACCCTTGCCCTTGCACGAGTTCTGGCCGTGGCAGGAGTGTCCCCCCGGCACGCCGCACTCGCTCGTCGCCTTGCAGGCGTTCCCGCCGACACACTTGTACTTCTTTTCGGCCTTCGGCTTGTCGGCCGCCTTCTTGGTCTCCGCAAGGGCTCCGTTGGCGACGAGCACAGTCGCCGCCGCCATCGCGATCGCCGTCCCGAGGGCTTTCTTCTGGTTCATGCCTGATGTCTCCTTCCCGGCACTGCCGTGGCGGCAGGCTTCGAACCAAAACTTTATAGTTTAGCACCAGATTGGCCAGGGAAACGGCAACGCCCTCGGCATCGAGACCTGTTCTCAGGGTGTCGCCGGGGGGGGAGGGGCCTCTTCGGGAATCAGCTTTTCCGCTTTTTCGAGCGCCTTGCGGGCGGCAGCCTCGTTGCCGAGAGCCTGCTGCGCGCGCGCGATCGCCCAGAGCGGCTCCTGGATCTTGCGATCCCTCCGGTGCGCCTGCTGGTAGTACTTGAGGGCTTCCTTGTGGTGTTTCTGCGCGAACTCGATGTCGCCCACGGCGATGAGGAAGTAGGGCGAGGCCATTCCGTGATTGGCCGCCGCCAGGGCCGCGCGGGCGTCCTCCCTGCGGCCCATCTCGAGATAGATGCTGGCCACATTGTTGAGGATCGAGGGCCGCTGCTTGTCCAGGGCGAGCCCGATGCGAAAGGCCTCGAACGCGCCTTCCTTGTCCCCCACCTTCCACCGCACGAGGCCCAGGTTCCCGTAAATGTCGGGTAAGAGCGGAGAGAGCCGGGCGGCGGTTTCCAGAAGCTCGTGGGCCCGAGAGAGATCCCCTTGCTTGAGGGCCTCGACGCCCCAGTTGCTCGCCGAGATGGCGGCGACCTCCAGGTCATCGATCAGGACGAGCTCGCCTCTCGACTCTTGTCTCTGCTGATAGAAGTCGAAGACGGTCGCGTTGTTGCCCTTCGGGAGCGCCGCGACCATGTGGCCGTAGACCACGACGAGGTCGCCGTGCTTGGACGTATCCCCCCTGCGGGTCAGGAGCGCGGCCTGGACGGGCTTTCCAAGACTTCGCGCCATCGCGATGAAGAGGTTCGTGAACGAAACGCAGTTCCCCTTCTTCTTGGCGAGCGTCTCCGCGGCGGTATAGGAGGCGATCCGGTCGTACTCGAAGGTGAAGTCCTTCGAATCGAGAAGGGCGAGCTGGAGCCGCCTGAGGGGCTCGAGTGCCGTCCCTCCTCCCCCGACCCTGAGGGCGAATTCCCGGATCTCCGGAGTGATCAGCATCGGGTGAGGAACCTTTTCGGGATCGAGCCCCTTCTTCTGCACTTCCACGGCCCAGTTCGCGGCGCTGAGGTTCAAGGCTTCCTTGGGCCTCGACGAGGCGCAGCCCGTCACGGCGAGCGAAAGGAAGAGAGCCGCGAGCGAAAAGGCCCGTCTCATTGAATTCACCTCGGCAGCAGCGGCATGCTCTCCCATGGTATCTCCAGGTACGTTGGCCATGCAGAAAGAGTTGCCTGGAGCCCGAGTCTCCCTGACCTGTCCGAAAAGAGGGCCGGCTTGCGACGGACTTGGCAAAAGGGACACACCGGAAGGCGGCCGTTCGTAGAATCGAGCGGGGTGAGCCGCTGCCCACCCAGCAGGAGGTCGTCATGGACTCTGAAAGCCCCTCTCGCTCCCGGGTGCTCAGGATGGCCACATCCCTCTATCAGGGCGCCGAGACGGTGATCCGCTTCGCGCTGACGTTCGTCCTTCTCGGGCTTCTCGCCGCCCTCGCCCTGGCCGTCTGGCGCGGCAGGCCGCGCGTCCCGTCCGGGGCGGCCCTCGTCTTGGACATCAAGGGGGACATCGTCGAGGAGCTGTCCGCCCGCTCGGCCAGAGACGTCCTTCGCGGCGCGGGCGGCGGCACGCGCCAGGAGACCTCCGCGCGCGACCTCATCGACGCCCTCAACGCCGCCCGCGACGACCGCCGCATCAAGGCCCTTCTTCTCTCGCTGGACGACATGGACGGAGCGGGGGTGGCCCGGCTTCAGGACATCCGGACGGCGCTCGTGAACTTCAAGAAGTCGGGCAAGAAGGTCGTCGCCTACGCGGACAGCTACACGCAGTACCCCTATTACCTGGCTTCCCTGGCGGATGAGATCCACATGCATCCGCAGGGGATCGTCCTGATCGAGGGACTCGCCCGGTATCGCATGTACTACCGAGAGGCGATCGACAAGCTCGGCCTCGAGTGGCACGTCTTCCGCGTGGGCGAGTACAAGTCCGCGGTCGAGCCGTTCCTTCTCGACGGGATGTCGCCCGAGGCCAGGGAGGCGGACCTGGACTGGATGGGCGATATCTGGCGCTCCTATCTTGCGGACGTGGCCGCCGCGAGAAAGAAGACGCCCGAAGAGCTGACGGCCCTCATCGAGAACTACGTCGGCCGCCTCGAGGAGTCCGGAGGCGACGGAGGCCGGCTCGCCCTGAAGGAAAAGCTCGTGGACAAGCTCTCCCAAAGAGACGAGCTCAGGAAGCGGATGATCGAGCTTTCGGGCGAGGACAAGAAACGCAAGTCTTTCAACCGCATCGGTTTTCGTGAGTACCTCTCCGCCCTCGGAGACGACCGGAAAAAGAAGGGCAAGGGAGACGCGGTCGCCGTCATCGTCGCCAAGGGCGAGATTCTGGGCGGGTCGCAGCCAGCGGGCACGATCGGGGGCGACTCCACGGCGGCCCTGATCAGAAAGGCCCGTGAGAACGAGGACGTCAAGGCCATCGTCCTGCGCGTGGACAGCCCCGGCGGGAGCGCCTTTGCGTCCGAGGTGATCCGGCGCGAGCTCGAGCTGGTGAGAAACGAGAAGAAACCCGTGGTCGTGTCGATGGGGGGCGTCGCTGCCTCCGGGGGCTACTGGATCTCGACATCCTCGGATGAGATCTGGGCGAACCCGAACACCATCACCGGTTCGATCGGAATCTTCGGCATGTTCCCGAACTTCGGGAAGGCCCTCGCCAAGCACCTCGGCATCCACGTGGATGGCGTCGGGACCACGCCGCTCGCCGGGGCGTTTCGCCCCGACCGCCCCCTCGACGCCCGGGTCGCCGAGGGGATCCAGGCGACCATCAACCGGGGGTACGAGGAGTTCCTGGAGAGAGTCGCCGCTGCCCGGAAGATGAAGAAAGAGGACGTCGACAGGATCGCGCGCGGCCGCGTCTGGAGCGGCGCGGACGCCCACAAGATCGGTCTCGTCGACAAGCTCGGCGGCCTCGAGGAAGCCATCGCCTCGGCCGCTCGGAAGGCAAAGCTCCCCGGGGACCACCGCGTCCTCTACATCCAGAAGGACCTCTCGCTGAAGGAGAAGCTCCTCGGGTCGTTCACCTCCCGGGATGGCTTCCTCGCCCGTCTGCTGGCGGAGGAGGACGGACGCCCGGATTCGTCCGTCCTCCGCGTCATCGAGCAGAACCTCGAGGAAGAAGCCGGGCGGCTCGCCTCCTGGAACGATCCGCGCGGCATGTACGCTCACTGCCTGTGCGAGGTTCCCTGAAACGGGCTGGCTGAAAAGCGAGGCGGCGGCCACGAACGGCAGGGGCGGCTTTCACCGCCCCCGATCCTCCCCATGGAGCCTCAGATGTCCTTGCCGGCCTCCAGCTGCTCGATCATCCGCTGGATGCTCTTCTTGTTCAGGTCGTCTGGAGCCTGTGGCAGGGCGAGGCGCGCGAACTTGAGGGCCTCCTTCTTCTTGCCCACGCCGGCGTAGCCGCGGGCCAGGCCGACATTGACCGGCCACGCATTCGGGTGCTTCTTCGCGTTCAGCTCGAAAACCTTCAGCGCCTCTTCCTTCTTCCCTTCTCCCTGCAGCTGGCGGCCGTACATGTGCAGATCGATCGGGCCGGCCGTCGGATGCTCCACGGCTCTCTGCATCGACTTCTGGGCCTCGGCGGTCTGTCCGTTTGCCGCCTGGAGCTGGGACAGAGTTCTCAAGGTCGAGAACATCTCGCGTCCAATCCCGGGTCCCGAAACGGCCGTCTCCGCCCATTTCAGACCCTCGGCGAGGTTGGTCTTCTTCTGGAGGCAGAACTCCGCCGCCTGCTCCCACCCTCGGTAGGTGAACCCGGAACTCGACCGGAGTTCCTTGCGGATCTCCGCGAGATAGATTTGATCGGGGTTCTCGACCACGATGGTGAAGGGAACGGCCAGGTTCTCCCAGGCGAGGGCCACCGTCGCCTTCGCGGGGGTTCGCTCGGTGAACTCGTAGGTCAGCCAGTGCCGGTACTCGGACTTCTGTGGCTTGACCTGGACTCTCAGGGCGTCCTCTTTCGCGTCGTAGAAGTAGCTCCCCCAGGAGGTCGAGTTCTTCGAGAAGATGACGGTCCACTCGTCCCGGCCAGGGATCATGTGCAGGCCGTAGGTTCCGGCCGGCAAGTCCTTGCCCTCGACCTTGACGGCGTGGGACGTGGAAAAGACGGTGTTCTCGTTGGCCCCCGCGCGCCAGGGGCACTCGCTGCCACACGTCCCGAAACCGAGATTGGCCATGCCGTAGGGGACGAGTTCGCCCCAGATCTTCCCTTTCCGGTCGGTGCCGTCGGGGGCGGTGACCTTCGGGCTCGAGTAGGAGATGCGGATCTCGACGAGGCCGATCCGCTGCGAAACCGTGGCTTGCTGGTTGTCCCCGGAGGGAGGGAGACTCAGGCTCTGGGCAGCGACGGGCAGGTGCGAAAGGACCAGAATCAGGCCGAGGCCGGTGAAGGCGGAACGCATTCTCATGGAGCAACTCTCCTCGGGCAAAGTCTTCCCGCAACTCGAGCGCTGAGGTTCGAGAGGGGAGCAACCGATGTACGCACCAGGGAGGGAAAGGTTCGAATCCAAGAATGCGGCGGACGCGGAGCGGTCGAGAGGGGAACGGCGGATGAAAGACGTTGGAAAGGACGAGGAGCCGGACCTCGTGTTCTTTGATGGCGACTGCACCCTGTGCCAGCGGTCAGTCCTCTTCCTGCTCCGGCGCGACCCCGAGGGGAGGCGCTTCCGTTTCGGTTCGCAGCAGGGAGAAACTTTCGAGCGGACCGTTCCGCTCGGAGCCCGTGCCGCTTTCGCGGGGAGCCTCGTCGTCGTGACCCCCCGGCAACGGGTCGAGATCCGGTCCGGTGCCGTCGTTCGGCTCTTGCACCGGCTGGGAGGGGGTTGGTCCGTCCTAGGACTTCTCTTGTCCTGGGTGCCCCTGTTCCTCCGGGACCGGACGTACGACTTGGTCGCCTGGGCCAGGAACGCGCTGCCCGGCTCGGATCGCGGCAAGGCTTGTGCGATGATTCCGGTCTCACTCCGGGGCCGGTTTCTCGCTTGAAGCCTGAGCCGTCACTTGACGGGCGCCTCCGGATTCTTCAACATCAGGATTCACGGAGGAAAAAATGCACCGGTGTCCAGACGCTAGAACGTCCCGTTTAAGAGCCTCCATACTCGCGGTTCTCACCGGCGCTCTGATGGGGCTTTCCGGGTGTGCCTCGAAGCTCAATCTCGAGCCTCCCGGATACGACGCCGAGTGGGAGAAACGGCTGGACTCGCTCGCGGAGGCCTACATCTCCCGTGACGTCGACAAAGTCCTCTCGTTCTACGACGAGGAGAACTACAGCCTCTCGTTCAACCAGACCTACAAGTTCGACACGGGAAAGAAGTCGGCCCGGCAATCGCTGGCGGAGCGCTTCAAGGTCGTTCAGCTCGGCCGGCTGAGCTTCGGACCCGACACCCAGGTCTGGAAGCGCGACAGCGGCAAGGTCTGGACTCTCCGGAGCCTCGAAATCGACGCGAACATCATCAATGGCGACCAGATCAAGTTCAAGGGGAAGCACAGCGCGATCTGGGAGCAGAAGAATGGGGCGTGGATCATCGGGTACGAGCACTTCTGGGGAGATCCGCAGATCACCCGGGTGGCGGCTGCCCCCGTTCCTCCGCCGGCTCCCGCGCCCCCGCCGGGCCCGCCCGAGCTCGCGTCCATCGCGGAAGCCCAGGGTTATCTGAAGGACATCTACTTCGACCTCGACAAGTGGAACATCCGGGAGGATCAGGCGGAAACGGCGGTCAAGAACCTCGAGTTCTTGAAGAAATACCCCTCGGTCGAGTTCACGATCGAGGGCCACTGTGACGACCGCGCCAGCCGCCCGTACAACATTCGCCTCGGCGAGAAGCGCGCCAACGAGGTGAAGGACTACTTGATCGCCGGCGGAATCGCCGCCAACCGGATCACGACGAAGACGTTCGGCAAGGAGAGACCCTTCGCCCAGGGCACGGATGAAGACTCCCGCCAGTCGAACAGGCGTGCCCACTTCGTCGTGACGAAAAAGTAAGCCCCGGTTCTCGAGACATTCGTCCTTTCGCAAGAACGGCTCCGGTCATCCCGGAGCCGTTCCTGTTTCTCGGGGCAGCGAGTTCCCTATCCGGGAGTCGTCGCCCCGAACACCGTGGAATGAGGCCGGGCTAGACGACGGTTCCCGGCTTGATGAGGGTGTCCTTCGGGACGATGACGACCCCGTCCCGCAGATACCAGCCATCCCCGTCCTCGTCCGGGCGCGCCGGATTGCCACGGAGGATCGAGCCGGCCCCGATCCTCGCGTTCTTGTCGATGATGGCCCTCTCGATGATGCAGTCCGGACCGATGCCGGCCGCGGGGATGCCGCGGGCCAGATTCGCCGCCCGAAGCTCGTCGTCCTCGAAGAAGTCGTTTCCCATGAGGATCGCGTCCTTCAGGCGGGCTCCCCTCTGGATCCGGGTCCTCACGCCGACGACACAGTGGTCGAGCTCAGAGCCGTAGATGAGGCACCCGTCACTGATGATGCTTCTCTCCACCTTGACGTCGAGGTACCGGGAGGCCGGCAGGAAGCGGAGCCGCGTGAAGATCGGAGCTGTTTCGTGGAAGAACCGGAAGGAGGGGTGCTCCTCGGTCAATTCGAGATTCGCCTGGAAGAACGACGAGATCGTTCCGATGTCTCTCCAGTAGCCCTTGAAGAGGAAGGAGTAGACACCGTGTGAACCGATGAGGCGCGGCAGGATGTCTTTTCCGAAGTCGAGATTCTGGGGATCGGCGAGGGCGTCACGGAGAACCCCCATCCGGAAGATGTAGACCCCCATGCTCGCGACGAACTGGCCCTCCGGGAGTCCCCATCTTTCCCTCAGCTCGAGGGGCGGAGCCAAGGACCGGATGTCCTCGTCAGGCTTGGGTTTCTCCTTGAAGGCATAGACGCGACCGTCCGACTTGGCCGAGAGGATCCCGAAGCCATCGCACTCCTTCCGAGAGACCGGGATGACGCTCACGGTCACGTCGGCACTCGTCCGGACGTGCTGGTCGTACATCTCCCCATAGTCCATGCGGTAGAGGTGGTCGCCCGACAGGATCATGACGTGGTCGTAGGCGTTCTCGTCGATGTTCTTCAAGAGCTTGCGGACGGCGTCGGCGGTGCCCTCGAACCACTCGCCCCCCTCCTCGGTCTGCTGGGCGGCGAAGATCTCGACGCTTCCTCTGCCGAACACGTCGAATCTATAGGTATCCGAGATGTGCCGGTTCAAAGACGCGGACATGAACTGAGTCAGGACTGCGATCCGCCGGAAACCCGAGTTGATCGCGTTAGAAACGGGAATGTCGATGAGCCGGTACTTGGCGCCGAGGGGGACGGCAGGCTTGGCTCGATGACGTGTGAGGGGATAGAGGCGGGTTCCGCGTCCTCCCCCAAGGATGACGGTGTAGACACGATGACGGGAGGCGTCAGTCATGCATTCCTCTCTGCCTCGCCATCTTAGCTCAGCGTCATGAATCAAACGGACTATGCCGTCTAGACCAAAAAACGCATCAAAAGATCCAAATCATGCAAAGCGTGCGTTATGTCGAAATGATGGCGATGTGCGCTAGACTTCGACTCCAGTGGTCGCATTCGGACCCGCTTACCGGAGGGCTGAATCATGAGAAGAATGTTGCCGGTCGCGACGCTGGTGAGCTTTGTCACCATCTCTCTTCTGGCTGGATGCCACCCCGCCAGCGCGCCAAAGACCGCCCCGGAAGCTCCCAAGGCAGCGGTGCCGACGGCCCTTCCGGCCGCGCCACCAAAGGCTTTGGCGCCGATGGACTGGCGGGACGCCGTTCTCTATTTCGTGATCGTCGACCGCTTCGCGGACGGCGATCCGGCGAACAACGAGAACGTGGACACGAAGGCCAAGGGGACTTTTTACGGGGGCGACCTCAAGGGCCTGACGAAGAATTTGGATGAAATTGCCAGCCTAGGCGTTAACGCAGTCTGGATAACGCCGATCGTCGAGAACATCCCCAAATTCGTGACCGGGGCGGGATTCCCGGACTGGGGCTACCACGGCTACTGGGCGGATGATTTCACCAAGATCGACCGCCGTTTCGGGACCGAGGAAGACATGCAGGCCTTCGTGAATGCCTGCCACGCCCGCGGGATCCGCGTGCTTTTGGACATCGTTTACAACCACGCCGGGTACAACTCGAAACTGACCCGGGACCCCAAGATGCGTAACTGGTTCCGCTCCAATGAGATCGGCAACTGCGGAAGCGACGATCTGACGTCCTGCGTGGCCGGGCTACCCGATTTCAAGACCGAGATGCCGGAGGTGGCGGACTACTTAATGACCCAGCAGATCGCCTGGGCGAAGAAGTTCGGGATCGATGGCTTCCGGCTGGACACGGTCAAGCACGTTGACCACCCGTTCTGGCAGGAGCACCGCAAGAGGACGCGGGACGCCCTCGGAAAGGGCTTTTTCCTGCTGGGCGAGGTCTGGGGCGGCGAGGTCAAGGGTCTCGACGGGTGGTTCGTCAACGACGAGATGGATGCCGGGTTCGAGTTCATGTTCCAGGGCTCGACGATCGCCTTCCTCTCGGGGCGCGGACGGACTCAGGGTTACGACCGCTATCTCAAGTCCCGGGAGAAGGTTCGCCAGGGCTACCACCTGTCGCACTTCCTCTCCTCCCACGACGTGGACGGGGCGCTCTTCCAGTTCGAGGGGAACAAGGCGCTCTTCAGGCTCGCGGCCCTCCTGCAGCTTTCGACAGCCGGGATTCCGGTCGTTTACTACGGCGAGGAAGTGGGACGGCTGGGCGGGAAGTGGCCCGACAACCGCAGCGCCATGCCCTGGGGCAGCAAGGACATCCAGCCCGGGAAGGGACTGGAGCGCGACGAGGCGCTCCGGGCGGACTATGCCAAGTGGATCGGCATTCGAAACGCCCACCCCGCACTTCGCCGCGGGGTCCACGAGGGAATCGTCATGGAGCAGAACCTCTATGCCTTTTCCCGCAAGGACGCGGAGACGAAGGACGCGGTCGTCGTGGCGGTGAACCGGGGGACGGAAGCGGCCACGCTGAGCTTCTCCGCCCTGCCGGAGTGGACGGACAAGCAGGTTCTCGACCGGTTGACGGGCAAGCCCGTCGAGATCAAGGACGGGAAAATCGAAATCCCCGTCGAGGGTCTCGGCGCCCGCATCCTGGCTCCGGCACCACAGGCCCCCGCCAAAGCGGGGAAGTAATTCGGAAAGGACGAAAGGACTTCTTTATGGCGGGTGTCGTCTTCGAGAAGGTCGCGAAGCGTTACGGGGAGGTCTCGATCATCGAGGGACTGAACCTCGATATTCAGGACAAGGAATTCATGGTCTTGGTCGGTCCGTCCGGCTGCGGCAAATCGACGGCGCTCCGGATGATCGCCGGGCTGGAGGAGATCTCGGACGGTCACGTGAAGATCGGGGAACGTGTCGTCAACGAGGTGGCGCCGAAGGACCGGGACATCGCGATGGTCTTCCAGAGCTATGCCCTCTACCCGCACATGACGATCCGGGAGAACCTGGAATTCGGCCTCAAGATCAGAAAGACGCCTCAGGCGGAGGTCGACCGGCTCGTCAAGGAGGCGGCCGAGATCCTCGGCATCTCCCACCTGCTCGACCGCAAGCCGAAGCAACTCTCGGGGGGACAGAGGCAGCGGGTGGCGGTCGGACGCGCCATCGTGCGAAAGCCGGCGGTATTCCTCTTCGACGAGCCCCTCTCCAACCTCGACGCCAAGCTCCGCGTGCAGATGCGGGCCGAGATCACAAAGCTCCAGCAGCGGCTCCAGACGACGACCGTGTACGTCACGCACGATCAGGTCGAGGCGATGACGATGGGACACCGGATCGCCGTCATGAAGGACGGGAAGCTCCAGCAGGTCGGAACCCCTCTCGAGGTCTACGAGCAGCCCTCGAACCTGTTCGTGGCGGCCTTCATCGGGACCCCGCCGATGAACTTCGTCAAGGCCCAGATCCGCAATGAAGGGACGCTGATCGCCGCCGCGAAGTTCGCCCTGCCGGTCCCCGTCAAGCTCCGGCACCTCACGGTCCCGCGCGATGGCGCGAACGTGGTCGTGGGCATCCGCCCCGAAAACATCGTCGACCCCTCCAAGCCGACCCGTGGTGAAACCGCGATGATCCAGGCGAAGGTCGACATCGCCGAACCCCTGGGACACGAAGTCCTGGTGTACGCCTCCATCGGAGACGACACGCTGGTCGCCAAGGTCGATCCCCACCGCGCCCCTCAACTCGACTCGATCGTCGACCTCGTGGTCGAGCTCGAGTCTCTTCACCTGTTCGACGCGGCCACGGAACGCCGCCTGGCCTAACGGCTCTCAACTGAAGGAAACGGAGGACGTTCATGAAGCGCTCGCTCACATCGATCCTTGGACTTGCCGCGGCCCTCGTGTTCCCGGCTTCTGCGGCCCTTGCCCAGGCGCCGGCTGCTCCGGCGGCCAAGGAAGTCATCGTCTGGCACGCCTATCGTGCCGAAGAGAAGACGGCCTTCGAGAAAGTCGTCGCCGAGTACAACAAGGCGGCCGCCGGAAAGGGCATCAAGGTCACGACCCTCGCCGTTCCCTATGACGCCTTCGCCGACAAGATCTCCGCGGCCGTTCCCCGCGGCAAGGGCCCGGACATCTTCATCTACGCCCAGGACCGCCTCGGCGGCTGGATCGCGGCCGGCAACACGGTCGAGCCCATCGACTTCTACCTCGACAAGGCCACGAAGGACCGCTACATCCCGACGACTCTGGAAGCGATGACCTACAGAAAGCAGATCTTCGGGCTGCCGCTGAACTACAAGGTCATCACCCTCATCTACAACAAGAAGCTCGTCACGGCTCCCCCGAAGACCTCCAAGGAGCTCGTCAAGCTGGCCAAATCGCTCACCAACAAGTCGGCCGGCCGCTTCGGCCTGGCTTACGCCTACTCCGACTTCTACTACCACGCCTGCCTGATGAACGGCTTCGGCGGCGGCGTCTTCGATGCGGAGTTCAAGCCCACCCTGAACCGGAAGGAGAACGTCAAGTCCCTCGATCTGCTCCTAAAGTGGATCGACAAGGAAGAGATCCTCCCGGCCGAGCCCTCGAGCGCCCTGATCACGTCGCTCTTCAACGAAGGGAAGGCCGCGATGGTCTTCTCCGGCCCCTGGTTCCTGGGCGAGATCGCCAAGGGCGTCGATTACGGTCTGGCGATGCTCCCCACGCTCAACGAGGCGGATGACAAGCCGATGCGTCCCTGGATGACGGTCGAGGGCGTCTACGTCGCCGCCCCGTCGAAGAACAAGGAAGCGGCCTTCGACTTCGTGAAGTACGTGACCGACAAGCCGGCCGGCGTCATCATGGCCCTCGAGGGGCGCCAGACCCCTGCCAACAAGTTCGTCTACGAGGATTCCAAGGTGGGCGCAGACAGCATCTTGAAGGCCTTCCGCCAGCAGGTCGACGTGGCGATCCCGATGCCCAACCTGCCCGAGATGACGATGGTCTGGTCCCCGGCGACCACCGCGATGAACTCGATCGTCAAGAAGTCCGCAAAGCCCAAGGCTGCGATGGCCCAAGCTCAGCAGTCCGTCGAGAAGGACATCGCGGGCCTGAGGAAGAAGTAACGTGGAAAGCGGCTCCCCGTCACACCGGCTGCGCTTCGGTATCGGAATCGGGGCGGGGGCGGCCGTCGCGATCCTCCTGGGTCACTTCCTGCTCGGCGGGGCCCTTTCGAACCTCGCCGAGCAGCGTGAGACCCGCCAGGGCATCGTGACCCTGCGCGCGCTCTCAGATCTCGTCTCCCGCACGGCGGATGGAGACGGTCTCCGCAAGGCGGTGACCGAGTTCCAGAAGGCCTACCCCGAGCTCAAGTCCATCCGGGTCGTCCTCCTGGAGGGCGCCTCGCTGGAGGCGTCCACCGACCCCGCGGACACGGGCGAGTGGGCGGCGCCCCGCCAGCTCTCGCGGGACGAGAAGAAGAACGAGAAGCCCGTCTTCGACCTGATGCAGAAGATCCGCGGAACGGTCGAGGCTAACCGCGAGGAAAAGACGGCCAAGGAAGAGCTCGAGATCGGCCGCCTGGCGGACGGGAGTGGATTCAGCCTTGCTGGTCCGCTGGAAAAGAACGGCGAGGTCACCGGTCTCGTCGAGATCAAGCGCTCCTCGGCCGCCGCCGCCACTCGTCCCGGCTGGATCACGACGCTCCTCTACATCGCCGTTCCCATCCTGCTCCTGGTCGGACTCTCCTTCGGTGTCGGCAACAAGCAGATTCCGCTCGCCATCTGTGCCGCCGTCCTTCTGATCGGGACCATCTGGGGCTACGGCGTCCAGTCGCGGTCCAAGATCAACCGCGAGGGCCTCGCCGCCTCCGACGCGGTCGCCTCGACGGCGAAGACGGGCGGGGAGCGGGTGCAATCCATCCTCCAGGGGCTCGGCATTCAGGCCGAACCCGCGCTGAATCCAGCGAGCTGGGACTCGGACCTCGCGCGCCGTCCTCGCGCCGTCCTCACACCGGACCTCAAGGTCGACCCGGCAAAGGCCATGAGCGCCTTCGCCGGAGTCGGGACGGCCGTGACCCGCGCCACGATCCTCCTCATCATCCTCGGTGTCGCAATCGCCCTCTTCTTCGGAATGGGGTGGGCCGAGCTCTTCGCGAGAACGCTCAGAGTCCACAGGACCGCCTACTACTACGTCACGCCGGCGATGGTCGGCATGATCATCCTGGTCTTTTTCCCGTTTGCCTACGGCATCACCCTCTCCTTCACCGACTACAACATTTACACCACGGGCAAGCCCCTCACCGAGATCTTCAACGGCTTCCAGAACTACGTCGAGATCCTGACGGACTTCCAGATCGCGAAGCGCTCGGCCGACGGGTCGTGGGCGTTCAACTACTACAATTTCTACTGGACGTTCTTCTTCACGATCGTCTGGACCATCTCGAACGTGACGATCGGGGTGACCCTCGGGTTGATCCTGGCTCTCGTCTTGAACACGAAGACCCTGGCTCTCAAGCCGATCTACCGTGTTCTCCTCGTCTTGCCATGGGCCGTTCCGAACTACATCACGGCCCTCGTGTGGCGCGGCATGTTCCACCAGCAGTACGGTGTCGTGAACCAGGCGATCCAGATGTTCGGGGGCTCTCCGGTCTCGTGGTCGGACACTCCGTTCACGTCGTTCCTGACGGCGCTGGCCACGAACGGGTGGCTCAGCTTCCCGTTCATGATGGTCGTCTCGCTCGGAGCGTTGCAGTCGATCCCGGCTGACCTCTACGAGGCCGCCCGCGTGGACGGCGCGACCCGCTGGCAGCAGTTCACGTCGATCACCCTTCCCTCCCTCAAACCCGCGCTGGTCCCGGCCATCATTCTCTCGGTGGTGTGGACATTCAACATGTTCAACATCATCTATCTCGTCACCGCCGGACAGCCCGCGGGTTCGACCGAGATCCTGATCACCCAGGCGTACAAATTCGCGTTCGAGAAGTACCGCTACGGCTACGCCGCCGCGTACTCGACCGTCATCTTCGGCATCCTCTTGGTCTATGGTGTCTTCCAGAACCGGATCACGAAGGCATCGGAAGGAATCTGAGCTCGGGGCGTGTGATGAAAGACAAAGCCGGACACGACGAACTCCCCCATCTTCCCCTGCACATCTTCCTGATCATCTTCGTTCTGATCGCCACCTACCCGATCCTCTGGGTCGTCACGATTGCCCTGTCTGGGAAACAGAGCCTAGCTCTGGCCACCCTGCCCGACCGGATCGCGGTCACAGAGGAGAGGCTCGTCCAGAACATCCCCGGGCTGAATGACGAAGAAGCCACGGCCATCGTGGAGGCCCTCGAAAACGCCAAGTGGATCGACGAGAGGGGAATCCTGACCCTCAAGCCGGAACGCGACAAGGTCGCGCCCCTCCTGCCGGCAGAGCTTTCGAAGTACGCGGAGCCGCTCCACAAGGACCTGATGGTCTGCCTGGCCGAGCCGTCCACCCTGGACCGGCTCCGGGCCATCACCCCCTGGCCCGAGACGTTCTCCCTCGAGAACTTCCGGGCCGTCTTCAGGGATCAGCCATTTGGCCGCTGGATCATCAACAGCGCGGTGATCGCGACGGCCACGACGATCCTCGGTGTCTTTCTCGCGTGTACCGCCGGCTACGCGTTCTCGCGTTTCAGCTTTCCCGGCCGCCGCGCGGGCCTGATGTCGTTCCTCGTCTCCCAGATGTTTCCCGGAACCCTGATGCTGGTTCCGCTGTACATCATCGTGGTGCAGTGGCTCCAGCTGGGGAGTTCCCGGATAGGCCTGACCCTCATCTACGCCACCACATCGATCCCCTTCTGCGTCTGGATGCTGAAAGGGTACTTCGACACGATCCCGAAGGAGCTCGAGGAGGCCGCCCTGATCGACGGGGCCTCCCCCGGTGTGATTTTCTGGCGAATCGTGCTCCCCCTGGCCAAGCCAGCGGTGGCGGTGACGGCCCTCTTCTCGTTCATGACGGGCTGGAACGAGTTCATCCAGGCGGCCACGTTCATGGACAAGGAAGAGCTCTACACGGCGCCGGTGGGCCTCCGATTCTTCGTCGGCGGCTTCAGCCAGCAGTGGGGCTACTTCTCTGCCGGCGCCATCATCGTGTCGATCCCGATCGTCATCCTGTTCCTGTTCTTGCAGAAATATCTCGTATCCGGTCTTACTGCCGGAAGTGTCAAGGGTTGACCCTTGCCCAAATTCAACTGGAGGTACGTTTCGATGAAGAAGCTCCTGCGTCTATCCATTCTCGGCCTCGCGGCCGCCGTCCTGGCGGGCCCGGTTCTCGCCCAGGAGGTCAGTTTCAAGGACCCATCCGGGGATGACTTTGGTCCGGGCGCGTACACCTACCCGACCGACAAGGTTTACAAGAACGGTTCGTTCGACCTTGCCGGCTTCTCCATGAAGGTGAAGGGAGACAAGGCCGATTTCCAGGTGACCCTCAACAGCTCCCTCGAGGACCCCTGGGGCATGGGCAATGGTTTCGCCGTCCAGATGGTGTTCATCTTCATCCAGACCGACGTCAAGGAAGGCCGCTTCACCAAGACCCTCCCGGGCCTCAACGTCCAGTTCGGGCCGGAGGACGGCTGGAACAAATGCGTTATCCTCTCCCCCCAGCCGCAGAACCGTGTCATGAGCGAAGTCGAGAGCAAGGCCTCCTGGGCAAAGAACGCGGTCGTGGTTCCGGTCCGGACCCGTGGCGCCGGCCGCGCCATCTCCGGGTCGGTTGACCTTTCCGCCCTCGGCGCGGGCGACCCGACCAAGTGGGGCTACCAGGTCATCGTGCAATCCAACGAGGGCTTCCCGGATGCCGGCGACGTCCTGACCCGGAAGGTCAACGAGTTCGAGGGCCAGCACCGCTTCGGCGGCGGCACCGATACCGACTGCGACCCGCACGCGATCGACCTCGTCGCGGGCAAGGGAACCGGCGACAAGAGTGAAATCGAAGAGCAGAAGAAGATGCTCGCCTACGAGTGCAACCCGGATGGCTCTGCCAAGAAGCTGGCGACCATCACCATGATCCGCAAGTGAAGCGGACGAACGACAACCTGACTCACTGGAGGAGTTGTATGCGCTTTTCGAGAAAGCTAGCTCTCCTGGCGGCGGCTGCGGTCTTTTCGACCTCGGCGTTCGCGCAGCAGGGCCCCAAACTGACCATCGGTGGAACCACCTATACCAAGTGGCTCTGGGGCAACGCCCGCGACCAGGGCGCCCTCTTCAACTTCAAGGATGCGCCGGGCGAGGGCTGGGGCGACAACGGTCAGGGGACCGAGATCGAGCTCCTGCTCAAGGCCAAGGTCTCCCGGGCCGTCCAAGTGGACGCTCGCCTTCACAGCCGGTTCTACCAGAACTTCTGGACGAACATGGGCGGCTGGGGCAACCCCTCTGGCGGGAACGACTGCGCCTCTTCGGGGACGTCGGTCGGCTGTGGTGAGTTCGACCCGCGCTCGAACCAGTACGTCAAGCTCCGTGGCGTCACCGTCACCCTGACCCCCGGCTACAAGTGGATCGACTCCGCCACGATCGGTTCCTCCGACTGGGGCATGTTCGACCCGTTCGTCGTGGGCCGCATCCGCTACATCGACCGTGACAACGTCGCGGGTCTCCTCTTCCAGGGCTCCGCGATGGGCCGGAAGATGACCTGGGACGTCGCCCGCATCTCTCTGCCGCGCCTGTTCGCCGGCCCCTCCTACAACACCGGGAACTTCCACGCCGCCGACGGCGCCTACGTCTTCCAGTCGAAGATCGCGCCGAACTCGATGTTCGACATGACCGCCCTCATGGAGTGGGTGAACGACCTCGAGGTCAATGCCAAGGACATCAACTGGGACAACGGCAAGGAAACCCGGATGCGGTTCCGCCAGACCGTCTTCGGCGGCAAGCTCGGCTTCCACCCGAGCGCCAAGGTCGACGTCCGCGCCGCTGGCTACTACTCGACCTACGAGTCCGCCAACGACCTGGCCCCCGCGGACTTCTTCGGCGTCTCCGGCTTCTCTCCGGTCCCCGCTGGCAAGCACAAGGACTGGAGCGGAAAGCTCAACCTCGACTTCATCGATCCGTTCGACGTCGGCCTGACGTTCAACATCGAAGCGTTCCACATCGGCGCCGAGTACGCGTCAGTGATGGCTGCCCGCCGTGAGTCCGACGTCCTCCTCACCGAGGGCCACGACGGCACATGGTCGGCCCCTGGCCCGACGAACGCCTCCTACGGCGTGTTCGGTGGCAACCCGACGATCATCGGCTACGGCGGCTGGTCCGGAAACGCCCAGCAGGTCGCGACGATCAACGTCGACAACCAGTTCACCGACTTCAACGAGCCCATGGCCGAGAGCGCCATCGGTTGGGAAGGCATCACCTTCCAGCCGGTGTTCCAGAAGGGCGCCCTGGACATGGCCGCCGAGTACAGCTACATCTCCTACGACACGAACTGGCAGGCCTGGGGCAACCCGAACCGGGCGATCCTCTCCTCCCTGTATCCGAACATGGAGTCCGACGCCGGTCTCGGCCACTACCGCAATGCCTACGCGCCGTTCCAGGACAAGACCACCCAGATCGCTCTCGTCCGCGGCAAGTACGTCCTGCCGGTCGGCAAGGGCATCGACCTGTTCGGCAAGATCAAGTTCATCGACGAGACCGACAAGCGCATGAACGAGGCCCGCTACCTCCCCTACAAGGCGGGTGACTGCGCGACTTCCGGGACCCTGGGCTGCAAGGGCGAGAAGAACTTCTACTCCCCCGGCAACTCCACCGCCGATCTCTACGGCAACCCCGAAGTCATCACGGTCAACGGCGTGACCGGCTACAAGTGGAAGCCGTTCAACAGCCTCTCCGACGACGACCGCGACATGAGCTACTTCATGTTCAACCTCGGCGGCGGATACCAGTTCACGAACGACTTCTACTCCTCGCTCGAGTACGTCCGCTACAACGTCGACCTCAAGGACGGAAACACCGCGTTCCAGGCCTACAACCTGCACGAGATGGCTTCCGGCTACCACAAGAAGAACCAGATCATCTGGAAGATCCGTTACACGCTCGGCGGCATCTCCGAGTGCGGCATGGAGTACCAGTACAACTTCGGCTCTTTCGAGCCCGACTTCGGCGGCGGCTTCGTTCCGCAGCGCGCCTCGGCCGACGTGGCCAACAGCAATCACGTCGAGCCCGGCTCGCTTGGCTTCCAGAACCGCTTCGGCGGCTGGAACAGCCTCGAGACCAGGGACTTCAGCCACCAGCGCCTCAAGGCGTACATGAAGATCCTCTTCTAAAGCTCGACCTTCCGAGTTTTTGCGCCCGGCGGCCTCGCCCGCCGGGCGTTTTTCTTGCCGCCCCCCTTGACGAATCAACCGTGACTCTCCATACTTCTCTTGTGGTCAGACCTCTTACCAGTGAGCCGCACACCCTCCCGGTTCCTCTTCGTCCCGCGGAACACGCGGAATCCGTCCTCATCTCGGCCATCCTGGACGGAACTCACCCCGCCGGCTCGGACCTTCCCGCCGAGAGGGTTCTCGCCACGTCGATCGGAGTGACCCGCCCCACCCTGCGCGAGGCGCTCAAGAAGCTCGAACGTGACGGGTGGATCAGCATCCAGCACGGCAAACCGACCCGGGTCGCCGACGTGTTCGAGGAGGGAGGCCTCAACATCCTGGGAAGCCTGGTGAGGCATCCGGGGGCTCTCCCGCCCGGGTTCGTGGAGAAGCTGCTGGAGGTCCGGCTCGCGATGGCGCCCGCCTACACGGCCCTCGCCGTCGCGCGGGCCCCACGGGATCTCGCCTCGTTCCTGGGCGGCGCGCCGTCGCTCACGGACGAGCCGGAGGCGTTCGCCGCCTTCGACTGGCGCCTTCACCTCCGATTGACGAAGCTCTCGGGCAACTTCGTCTTCCGTCTGATCCTGAACGGCTTCCAGGGTTTCTACGAGGAGCTGGCCCGGCTCTACTTCGCACCTGAGGCGGCACGAATGGAATCTCGCAACTACTACGAGGAACTCTCGGCCACGTGCCTCGCGGCAGCCCCGCAGGCGGCAGAACAGCTCACGAGGCGGGTCATGGCCCGCAGTCTCGACCTCTGGAAGTCGAGTGGCGGAAGAGAGGTGAGAGCATGAAACGCTGGAACGGGTGGGGAGACGACTCCGTCAACGCCAACGTCCCCGCAGCCGCACTGCGGCTTCTGGAATCGATCGTCGGGGCCCCGGCCACGCCGAGGGACGCCTCACGCGAGAAGGTTCTCGCTTCCGTTCCCCCTTCCAGGCTTTCGGGGGAGACAGGGATCGACACCCGCCCGGAGGCCCGGCTGGCGCACGCGTGCGGCCAGAGCCTGCCCGACTGGATGGCCCTGCGGACGGGAACCGTGGGCGTCTTTCCGGACGGGGTTGCGTTCCCCGAGAGCCGCGAAGACGTTCGAGCCCTCATCGGCACGGCCCGGAATCGGGGGTGGCGGCTGATCCCCTACGGCGGCGGGACGAGCGTGGCCGGCCACATCACTCCGGAGCCCTCCGACGCGCCCGTCGTCACCGTGGACGTATCTCGAATGAACGCTCTCTTGGAACTCGATGCCGAGAGCCAGCTCGCGCGGTTCGGCGCCGGAGTGGCCGGGCCCGACCTCGAGGCCGCCCTCAGGGCGCGCGGATTCACCCTCGGGCACTTCCCGCAGTCCTTCGAGTACTCGACCCTCGGAGGCTGGATCGCGACTCGCTCGAGCGGCCAGCAGTCCCTCTTCTACGGCCGGATCGAGCGGCTCTTCGCATCCGGACATGTCGAGACTCCGACAGGGAGCCTGTCGATCTCCGCGGTGCCCGCTTCCGCCGCCGGGCCGGATCTGCGCGAGATCGTCCTCGGTTCCGAGGGGCGGATCGGCATCATCACCGACGCGACGGTTCGAGTGAGCCGGATGCCGGAAGAAGAGGACTTCCACGGCATCTTCTTTCCGTCCTTCGACGCCGCACTCTCCGCGCTCCGCGAACTCCTCCAGGGGAGGCTGCCGCTCTCGATGCTGCGGCTGTCGACGCCCGAAGAGACACGCACAACCCTCCTCCTCGCGGGGCATGCGAGGCTGATACGCGCACTCGAGGGGATCCTTGCCTTGCGTGGAGCGGGAACGGGAAAGTGCATGCTGCTCGCGGGGCTGACGGGCCAGGAGCGCGTCGTCGCGGCGGCGAGGAAGGAACTCCTCTCCGTCTGCCGCCGCCACGGAGCGATCCACGTTGGCAAGAGCTTCGGGCACGCCTTCAAGAAGAACCGGTTCCGGGCGCCCTACCTCCGTAATGACCTCTGGGAGAAGGGCTACGCGGTCGACACGCTCGAGACGGCGGTCCGATGGTCGCGGCTCCCGGGCCTCATCTCCGGTGTCGAATCCGCCATCAGGGGAGCCCTCGCCGCAGACGGGGAAGCCGTCCACGTCTTCACGCACCTCTCGCATCCGTACCAGGACGGCTCGAGCATCTACACGACGTACCTGTACCGGCTCTCGGGCGATCCCGCGCGAGACCTCGAGAGGTGGCGGCGCATGAAGCGCGCGGCCAGCCTGGCCATCGTCGAGCACGGGGGAACGATCTCGCACCAGCACGGCGTGGGAATCGACCACGCCCCCTACCTCGCAGCCGAGAAGGGAGGCCGCGGCATGGAATTCCTGGCATCGGCCCTGTCTCATTTCGACCCTCAGGGACTCATGAACCCGGGAAAGCTGATCCGGGCGGAGGCTCGCTCGTGAACTCCGGGGAAAGCCGCAGAAAGGCCCTCGAATCCGCCTCGCGCCAGGGCTTCGACCTCCTGATCATCGGCGGCGGGATCACCGGCGCGGGGATCCTGAAAGAAGCCGTGGAGCTGGGGCTGACGGCCATCCTCGTGGAGCAGCGGGACTTTGCCTGGGGCACCTCGAGCCGCTCCTCCAAGCTCGTCCACGGGGGGCTTCGGTACCTGGCCCAGGGCAAGCTCCGCCTCACTCGAGATTCGGTCCGCGAACGGCAGCGCCTGCTCTCGGAGGCCCCTGGTCTCGTCGAGCCTCTCGACTTCCTCTTGCCGACGTACAGGAAGTCGAGTCCGGGCCCCGTCGCACTGACGGCAGGGCTGACTCTGTACGATCTCCTCGCCCTCTCGTGGAGCCATCGCTCGTACGGGTCCGTCGACTTCCAGATGCTCGCCCCGCGCATCAACGCCCGTGGACTCGAGGGCGGCTTTCGCTATCGCGACGCACAGACCGACGACGCGCGGCTCGTCTTCCGCCTGATCCGGGAAGCCGTCCTGGACGGCGCCCTCGCCTTCAACGACACCTCCGTCGAGGATTTCGTGCGGACGGGGGACAAGATCCAGGGGGCCGTCGTCCGCGACCAGCTGACGCGCGAGACGTTCACGATCCGGGCGAAGGCCGTCATCAACGCCACGGGCGTCTGGGCGGACAAGCTGCGGAGTTCGACCGGAGGATCGCCGAAACTCAGGCCGCTGCGCGGCAGCCACCTCGTCTTTCCCGCCTGGCGGCTGCCCGTCGCGCAGGCCGTGGGGTTCTCCCACCCGAAAGACCGGCGGCCCGTCTTTCTCCTGCCCTGGGAGGGTGTCACCCTCGCCGGCACGACCGACGTCGACCACTCCCCCTCTCTCGATAGGGAGCCCTCGATCAGCGACGAAGAGGTCCAGTACATCCTCGACGCCCTGACCGACCGGTTCCCCGCCGCGAACCTGGGAAGGCAGGATGTCCTGTCGACCTTCAGCGGAGTCCGGCCCGTGGTGGCCTCGGGAACTCAGGACCCCTCCAAGGAGTCGCGGGATCACGCCGTGTGGGAGGAGTCTGGACTCGTCACGGTCACGGGAGGAAAGCTGACGACCTTCCGCCTGATCGCCCGGGACGCCCTCGAGGCAGCCCGGAAGCTCCTGGGCAGATCACTCGAGTGGCGAAAGACAGCCCGGATTTTCGACCCCGTCGAACCGGGACTTCTCGATGACTATCCTCTCGAGCCGGCGATCAAGGGCCGTCTCCTCGGCCGGCACGGCAAGGAGGCCCCCGAGGTCCTCCGGAAGGCGCCGGCACGTGAACGGGCTCTCATTCCCGGAACTGGGTACCTCTGGGCGGAGCTTCGCTGGGCTCTCTGTCGCGAGGCGGTCCACCACCTCGACGACCTGCTCCTGCGGCGGACACGGATCGGCCTCGTCCTCCCCGAGGGCGGGGCCGGCCTCTTCGACCGGGTCGAGACGCTCTGCACGACGGAAGCGGGCTGGTCCAGGGAGCGATGGGAAGTGGAGAAGGAGCGTTACCTGGAACTCCATCGAACCAGTTACAGCCTCTCCGGAGCGCGTGCGAAGATGACGCGCCCGGCCGGTGAACCGAAGCGAGACACTCCGGAAGGGAAGAACCAGAGTGAACGAGCCGTCCCGATCCGCGTCTGAGAAGGGGGAAGACCTGCTGCTGGCGATCGACGCCGGCACCCAGAGCATTCGCGCCCTCGCCTTCGACCTCGCAGGGAACCTCGTCGCCAAGGCCAGAGTTCCTCTCGTCCCGTACGTCTCGCCGCACCCTGGCTGGGCCGAGCAGGATCCCGCCTACTACTGGAGATCGCTCTCGGAGGCCTGCCAGACTCTGTTTGCCGGGAATCCGGGCCTCTCAGAGAGGATCCGGGGCGTCGCGCTGACCACCCAGCGCGCCACGACCGTCTGCCTGGACGGCAACGGCGAGCCTCTCCGGCCGGCCATCGTCTGGCTCGACCAGCGCCGGACGGAGGGACTCGACCCGATCCGGGGACTCTGGGGCCTAGCCTTCAAGCTCTCCGGGATGTCGGAGACCGTCTCCTACTTCCAGGCCGAGGCAGAAGTGAACTGGCTGGCCGCCCATGAGCCAGAGGTCTGGAAGGCGACGCGCCACTACGTCCTTCTCTCCGGATACCTCACCTACAAGCTGACCGGCCGGTTCGTCGACTCGACCGGATGCCAGGTGGCCTACATCCCATTCGATTACAAAAGCCACCAGTGGGCCCGGAGCTGGGACTGGAAGTGGCAGGCACTGCCGCTCGATAGAAAGCAACTGCCCGAGATCGTCCCCCCCGGGCAGCCGCTGGGCGAGATCTCGGAGGCAGCCTCGGCCGCGACGGGCCTTCCGAAAGGTCTCCCCGTCATCGCGGCCGCCGCCGACAAGGCCTGCGAGGTGCTCGGCGCGGGGTGTCTCGAACCAGACATCGCGTGCCTGAGTTACGGGACGACCGCAACGATCAACACGACTCACAGGAGCTACGTCGAACCCTACCCGCTCATCCCACCCTATCCGGCGGCGCTCCCGGGCGCCTACAACCTCGAGATCCAGATCTACCGTGGCTTCTGGATGGTGAGCTGGTTCCGGCAGGAGTTCGGGCACCGGGAAGAGGAACTCGCCCGCGAACGGGGCGTGGCTCCCGAGGTTCTCTTCGACGAACTCGTGGCGGACGTGCCGCCCGGGTCGATGGGTCTGATCCTCCAGCCCTACTGGTCCCCCGGAGTGAAGATCCCGGGCCCCGAAGCCAAGGGCGCGATCATCGGATTCGGGGACGTCCACACCCGGGCTCACATGTACCGCGCCATCCTGGAAGGTCTCGCCTATGCCCTGAGGGAAGGGAAGGAACGGACGGAGCGGCGGAGCAAGCTCCCGATCCGGGAGATCCGGGTCGCGGGCGGAGGGTCTCAGAGCGACGCGGCCATGCAACTGACGGCGGACGTCTTCAACCTCCCCGCAAAAAGGCCGCACGTCTACGAAGCCTCAGGACTGGGCGCGGCCATCGTCCTCTCCGTCGGGCTCGGTCTGCACCCGAGCTTCGAAGCCGCCGTCGCCTCGATGACGCGTGTGGGCCGGACCTTCACGCCCGACCCGAAGACCGTCGCGATCTACGACCGTCTCTACGAGCGCGTCTACAAGCAGATGTACAAGCGGCTCCGCCCGCTCTACGAGGAGATCCGGGAGATCACGGGGTACCCGCCGAGGCCGGGGAAGACGGGCTGAAGGACCGCTTCAATCTTCGTTCCGCGTTCCGCTGATCCATGAGGGCGTCCATGAGAGCCGCCGTGTCGCCACCGTCCAGGGGGCGCGCCTGCATCGAGGAGGTCACACCGGGCCGGAATCGCACGCCTCTGTGCCACCAACCTGTCGAGAATGCCGGAGTTCTCCGGTAGTGGCCCGAGGAGTGCCACAGGGCGTCCACGAGAGAGCACCTGCAGCGTGACGCCCCGAGACACCTGGGTGAGGTGCCCGCTCAGATGCTGCCGCAACTCACTGACGGTGACCGTGGCCTCCATGTCGCACAGTGTAGGACCGGCGCGGCTCACCTCACGGGTTGCAGACCGCCGACCTGGGCGCCGGCTCGGACGCGGGACGCGCCTCGAGAACCACTCCTGGCTCGTTCCCGAGAAGCCAGTTACGCATGGTGTCGTGATACGAGAAGAGACCCGTCCCGTTCGATACTTTGTCCTCCAGGAACTTCGGGTTATTGCGGAGAGCGGTGTGGTTGTCGCAGTGCGGTCCGTAGAGGCCCGGGTTCATCGAGATCCCGGCCTTCTCCTCGGCAGTTGACTGTATGCGGGAGAGCCGGTCCAGATGGTCCCAGGTCGCCTGGGCGTACTGGTACAGCTGGGAACCGAACGGCCATTCGGGCGTTCCGAACGCATCCGTCGTGTTCGGATCGATCAGGTCCTGCCTGAGGAAAAAGGGCGTTGTGATGTGGTTCTCCCGGACGTGAGCTGGGTCGGCGCAACGCCAGGCGTCGGCGGGGTGGAAGGTCAGACATGACTCATCCATGCGTCCCGCCATCAGCACGCCGAAGACGCGCAGGCTCGACTGCCTGGAAGACTGATACGTCGGGAAGCTCTCGTTTGACGGCTCGTTGGCAGCGTCCATGATGCCGCGGACAACGAGCCTGCCGGGGTTGCGGTTCGTGCTCGCGAAGTAAGGCGCGAGCCGGTCCACGTTCCTCTGGACCCCGCCGGACCCCGCGGACTCCCCCGCGAACAGGATCACTTCCGCGTCGTCGAGACTCGGGAGAGCCATCGACTGATCGGACGCGGCATCCTTGTAGGTCACGCCTCCTCGCAGTTCGCTGATCACGGCTTCCAGGATCCGGGCGCCCTGGAAGTTGATCGTGTAGGCGCGCCCCGTCTCGTCCGTGAGATACCGGCTCGCCACTCGTCCGGTCCAGGAGTCCGAGCTGCAGTAGTAGACCCAGACCTTGTTGAAGTCGGTGAAGGCATTGATCGGTCCGGTGAAGAGAATGCCGCCGATCCCGATCCCCTTCGCCGTCAGGAACCGCGTCGACATCTTGTCCGCGCCGAAGTTCGTGTCGATCGAACACCACCGCATCGCGCAGGCCGTCCCCTCACCGCAGAAGCCGCCCCCCTCGAGATAGATGATCCAGCGGTTCGAGCTCGCCCCCGTTCCCTTGCGCACGTAGAAGAGCCCAGGGGTCCCATCGTTGCAGACGGCCTCCGGATACCGGTCGAGGTCGATCACGACGCGAGAGAGGTTCGTCCCGGCGGCCACGCCCCCGGCGGAACCCTCCTTCGGGGCGCAGGGACTCGTCACGGAGAAGTTCGGCGGGAGCTCGATCTCGGGATAGGCAAAGGAGTAGATGACCGGGTCTCCCGTCCCGTTGTCGATGACGGAGGCATAGACATCCACCGTTCCGTCGCCGAGGAGAACCTCGAGAGTCGAGTTCTCGGGAATCGTGACCTCAGGGAAGAGATCCCCGAGGGAGGGCTGGAAGAAGGCGTAGGGACCAAGGCTGACCGCACCCGCGCGGGAGGAAAGGGACACTCCCGCGCGGTCACGAAGGGTGATGTCGACGACAGCACCGGCGGGACCGGCGAGAAACCCGACGTTGGTTCGATATCCCGGGGTCTCGCTCCCGTGCGTGAGCCCGATGAAGGAGCCCGTCAGGCCCTTCACGAGGTACCGATCCGGTGCTCGCGTCTTCTGGACGGCTCCGAACGTCGATCCGTCCGCACGGATGTTCGAGGTCCTCCCGAGGACGAGAAGGGGCCCGTCGGTCTCGAACCGGAGGGAGCCGCTGGTCCCCTCCGGGGCTCCGAGGGCCCGCAGGATGTCGTTTACCTCTCTGACGGCCCGCGCCGGGACATCGACCGTGAGGCTTCCCGAGTACGGCTGGCCGGCCGCCACGAGAGAGACCCCCCTGACCGCGACCTTGCGGGAGACGGATTCGGGATTCACGAGCCTCACATCGGTGCGGAAGAACGTCTCGAATCGTCCCGGACCGCGCGAGGCCCCATCGAGGTACACATCGGTCCAGCTGCCCGGAGTGATCCTCTGCGGCTGGACCGCGAAGCCGTCACCCGTCACGTTGTCGACCACGGCGCTGTAGCCCGTGACCTTGCCCGAGGTCACCCTGAGCTCGAGCCTGGCCACCGAAAGCTCGGAGAGAGCGGCGCCCGCGATCTCACGGATGTTGACCTGAGTGGCCAGTGGCCCTCCAGAAAACGTCCTTCGGCCGAGTTCCTTCCCCGCCGTGCCGAAGACCAAGGCGTCAACCGAGGAACCCGGCTCGGCGAGGACGATGGCGATGTTGGTCCGGAACCCAGTCGAGCTCTCCGCCGACTCGGAGACCCACCCGATGTGGCCGGTCTGTCCGGCCACGAGCAGCTTCTCGGTGGGCTCGGCCTCGAGAGCCAGACCGAACGTTCCCGCCGGATCGGCGCTGTTGTAGGTTCGAGCCGAGATCAGAAGACCTCCCGATGCGGTCACGCGGGCGGCGCCGACACGATCCCCCGGCCCGAAAAGTTCTTCCAAGGCATTCGGCAGGACGAGCGTCTCCCCCGCGCCGATCCTTCGCGACGCGGGTGCGGCATCGCCCCCCAGGATCGGAATCAGGGCGAACGTGACGTCGACGGGCGATGCCGAGGTATTCCGCAGCTTCAGGTCGCTCTTGAAGAACGTCTCATTCCTTCCGGGCGCATTGGTGAGCCCCGGCACGATCCACTCGGCACCCAGAACCGGGAGGAATGGAAACCCCAGTGTGAAAACGAGGATCGCCCGGACGGCTCTCTTCATGAGGAACTCCTGAATCCTTGATTTCCAACTATTGACGCGTGAAGCTGTGCCGGAGTTTACCAGCCGCGCCCGTTTACGCGTTCCCGCTGCTAGACTGAACCACTTCGACTGGACCCGAGCCCGGCCCGCGTGTCAGAGGAGGCCTCGATGAGCTACGCCGCTGTCGAACCGGAAGTCCCCTGGCTGGGAAGTCCTCGCTTCCGCAGGGTCCTCTCCACCGTGATCCTGGCCGCGCTCCTTCTGTTCCTCGTCGGGAGCGTCAGGGTCGCCTTGAAGAAGCCATCGGGCTCGCAGGTCTTCCTTTATGGCCAGACGGCTCTCTCGCCCGGAAAACCGGCTTCCTTCCGAGCTTTCGTGCTCGATTCCCGGGATCGCCGGCCCCTATCCGGGGCGGCCGTTTCGGCCAGGCTCGTCTCGGCTTCCGGAAAGTCCCGTCCCCTCGCTCAGGTGAAGACCGGCGAGGATGGAACCGTCCAGATCTCCGGCGAGATCCCGCCGGATCTCCCGGAAGGCAGCTACAGGCTCGCCGTCGAGGCGGACTCTGCCGCCGGGACGAGCGAAGTCGCGCGCGACGTTTCGGTGAAACGCTCTTTTCGGACCATGGTCTCGACAGACAAGCCGATCTATCAGCCGGGACAGACCATCCACATCCGGACACTTTCCCTGCACAGCTCCGATCTGGCTCCAGTCGAGAAGCGGCCCGTCACGATCACGGTGCAGGATCCCAAGGGCAACAAGGTCTTCAAGGCCCTCAAGACCACGTCCGCATACGGGATCGCATCGGCTGACTTCGTGCTCGCCGACCAGGTCAACACCGGCGACTATGCAATCGAGGCCGTCCTGGGCGACACCGTCTCGCGCCGCAGCGTGGAAGTGAAGGTCTACACCCTTCCCAAGTACCGGATCGAGCTCTCGACGCAGCGCGGCTATTTCCAGCCGGGAGAAACCGCCGCCGTGACCCTCCGGGCGACGTACACGTTCGGCAAACCCGTGCGCGAGGCCGAGATCGTCATCACGGCCCAGGAGTTCATCGAGAAGTTCAGGCCTTTCGCCGAGGTCCGGGGCGAGACCGATGCCGAAGGGCGCTTTCGCGCCGAGATTCCCCTGCCGCGAACCTTCGCCGGCCAGGGTGTCAGGAAGGGCGACGCTCCGCTGAAGATCGAGGCAAAGGTCACGGACAAGGCGGGCCACACCCAGGAGCGTTCCCTCGACCTGACCGTCTCCGAGGAGCCGATCCGCGTCGAGGCATTCCCCGAGAGCGGCGTGCTCGTCCCCCGGGTCGAGAACATCGTCTACATCGTGACGGCCTACCCCGATGGACGGCCGGCCGAGACCACCCTGACCGTCGGAAAGGATTCGAGGTCCGTGAAGACCTCGGCTTACGGCATCGCGAAGGTCACCCTGATACCCGATGGTGGAGACCTCTCGGTGCCCATCCGGGCGACCGACTCACACGGTGCTTCCGTCTCGGTCACGCGGACGCTCAAACCGGGACCAGCGGACGGGTTCATCCTGCGCACAAGCCGGCCGGTCTACCGCGCCGGCGAGACCGCGCACCTCTCGATCCTGTCCGCGGCCGAGTCAGGACGGGTCTTCGTCGACGCGGTCAAGGGAGGCCAGACCGTCCTGACGGACACGGTCGACATCAAGGGGCACCACGGGGAGCTGGCTCTCGATATCAGCCCCGACCTCGCCGGCACGATCGAGGTGCACGCCTACCGGCTCCTGCCAAACGGAGAGTTCGTCAGGGACAGCCGAGTCATCCAGGTGGAGCCGGCCTCGGACCTTTCGATCGGAGTGGAGCTCGACCGGGAGACCTATCGCCCCGGCGAAAAGGCGCTCTTGAAGTTCCTCGTCGAGAGGAGGAAGGGGGAGCCCGTTCAGGCGGCTCTCAGCCTCGCCGGCGTCGACGAGGCCGTCTTCGCGCTCTCCGAGATGCGCCCCGGCCTCGAGGAAGTCTTCTTCCTCCTCCAGGAGGAGATCCTGAAACCCCGCTGGGAGCTTCATGCGGCCCTGCCGGTTGCGCCCGGGAGCGTGCTTGCCGAAGGTGGCGAGCCGCGTCCAGACCGGGAGGAGGCAAAAAAGGTCCTCTTTGCGGCGGCGGGCGGATGCTCGGCGCCCCAGGTCACCGTCAGCAAGGGATACGAAGAGAAGGTCCGGCAAACGCGGGACGAGAAGCGTGCGTACGCGCGACACGTCCTGGCGGGGCTCGCGCTCCTTCCGACGCTCCTCTTCGCCATCTCCACCCTTCTCCTCGGCTTCTACGCGGTCGTCCGGCTGATTCACAGGGGTCAACCGGCGGACCTGAGCGCGGAGCATCACGCAGAGCTGCGGTCCACTTCGGGGTGGGTGATCTGGACCTGGATGCTCACTCCGTACCTCGTGCTCGCGACCGCGGCGGGCTCGGCCGCGCTTCTCGGCCGGGTCTCGTACCGGTGGGAGAAGGGGGCCGGGGTCCTGGCGGCCCTGGTCCATCTCGCCCTCTTCGTCGTCCTTCTCAGGGCGGCGAAACGCTGGAAGAGTTCCCCCGCGGCAACCGCGACTCCCCTTCTGAGGAAGCTCCTCTGGACCGTTCCCACAGCTAGCATTTGCCTCGGACTCGGGTTTGTCGCGCTTCTTCTGGGACTTCAGGGCTACCCCCGTGTGATCCCCGAGGAGCTCGGCGCGATCGCCCTGGGGACGCTTCTGACCGGCACCCTGCTCATGGCGGGTTTTCTCGCGATCGCGCGCCAGTGCGCGCTCCGGCCGGCCAGCGCGGGTCGCTGGTTCTGGCTTCTTCTCAGCCGCCCGGCGGCCCTGGCGCTGCCCGCTCTTCTCATGGCGCTCGTCGCCTTCGCCGGGGCTCGACGGTCCAGCCCCATGTTGGCCGGAAAGATCGCGGATGACGGAGCGATGCGGCTCGAGATGGCCCCGCCGGCCGCCGCCGAGGCGAAAAAGCAGGACGTGATTGGCGCGCCTGCCGGCACGCTCGTGGAACCCACGCGAGTCCGCCGGTTCTTCCCGGAAACGCTCTTCTTCCTGCCCGAGGTCATCACGGACGCGGAAGGGAAAGCCCAGGTCGAGATCCCGCTCGCCGACTCCATCACGACCTGGAGGGTCGGGATGAGCGCGGTCTCGGGAAAGGGAGAACTCGGCAGTCGAGACGTGGGCCTGAGAGTCTTCCAGGACTTCTTCGTCGACGTCGACTTCCCCGCCACTCTGACCCAGCACGACTCCGTGAGCGTCCCTCTGGCCGTCTACAACTACCTCTCCGCCGCTCAGACCGTGGAGCTCGAGGTGCAGCCGGGAGACTGGTTCGAGTTGAAGGGGGATCGGGTCCGGAGGCTGAGCGTGGGACCGGGCCAGGTCACGAGCGTGTCTCTCGACATCCGGGCCCTGAAGCCAGGCCGGCACGGCTTGACGGTGAAGGCCCGGGGCTCCTCGCAGGGAGATGCGGTCGAGCGGACGGTCACCGTCGCTCCCGATGGCCGCCCCGTGGTCGAGACCTGGAGCGGCCGCCTTTCAGGGAAGGCCGGCCAGACGTTTACGATCCCCGAGACGGCCATCGACGGGGCGAACGATCTCTTCGTGAAGATCTACCCGGGATCCTTCAGCCAGGTCGTGGAAGGGCTCGATTCGATCCTCCGCATGCCGTCCGGCTGCTTCGAGCAGACCTCCTCGACGACCTACCCGAACGTCCTCGTCCTCGACTACCTCAGGCGCACGAAGCAGGCCAGACCGAAGGTCGAGATGAAGGCCGCCGAGTACATCAACCTCGGCTACCAGCGCCTTCTCTCGTACGAGGTTCAAGGAGGGGGATTCGAGTGGTTCGGGAAAGCCCCCGCGCACATCGTTCTGACCGCCTACGGGCTTCTCGAGTTCCATGACATGTCCAAGGTCCACGAAGTGGATCCCGCCGTCATCGAGAGGACGCGAAAGTGGCTCTATGGTCAGCAGAAGGCAGATGGAACGTGGGAGCCGGCCGCCGGGGGGATCGCCGAGGGGGCCATCAACGCCTTTCAGGGGGCCACGCTCCGCACGACGGCGTACGTCGCGTGGGCCCTGGCGGAGACGGGGGACAAGGATCCTCGGCTCGGCCGTGCTCTCGATCACCTCTCGCGCCCCTCGACGTGGCAGGCCGCCGGGGACGACGCCTACGCCCTCGCCCTGACCGGCAACGCCCTCGCCTCTGCTGGCCGGAATTCCGAGGCGGCTCCCGTTCTCGAGAAGTTGATGAAGCTCTCGGTTGCCGAAGGAGAGACCCTCCACTGGCAACCGAAGTCCTCCGGGGTCACCGAGTCTCGTGGGAGAGCCTTCGAGATCGAGACGACGTCGATCGCGGCTCAGGCCCTGATGAAGTCCCAGTACGACGTGGCCGCCGCGCACAAGGCGCTCGCCTGGCTCGTTTCGAAGAAGGACTCCTTCGGCACGTGGAGCTCGACCCAGGCGACCATTCAGGCGATGAGGGCCCTGCTCGGAGGGTCCGAGCCGGGTGGTGGGAAAGGGAGCGCCAAGGTTGCCGTCGCGGCAAATGGTCGCTCCGTCGAGTCGCTCGAGATCACACCCGAGACGAGTGATGTCTTTCGCCTCGTCAGCCTGAGGAATGAAGTGCGGCCGGGTCAGAACGAGGTCGCCATCGAGCTGACGGGCGAGGGGAACCTCGCCTACCAGATCGTGGCGACGCACTACGTGCCGTGGGGCGCCAGGAGTGAGGCGAAAGAAGAGCCCGCTATGTCGATCGAGCTCACCTACGACACCAGGCAGGTCAGAAGAGATGCGATCCTGAAGGTTGGGGCCCTCGTCAGGTACAACCGGCCGGGCGCGGCCAGGATGGTGGTCGTCGACCTCGGCATCCCTCCGGGCTTCGATGTCGATCCGAAAACCTTCGAGGACATGAAAGCGACCGGCCGAATCGAGCGCTTCTCCTTGACCTCCCGTCAGGTGATCCTCTACATCGAGGAGCTCGAAAACGAAAAGGCGCTCGCGTTCTCGTACACGCTTCGGGCCCGGTACCCGGTGAGGGCAAAGACGCCGGTCTCGGCCGCCTACCCCTACTACGAACCCGAGGCCCGGAGCGAGGCCAAACCCACGGAGCTCGTGATCGAGTAGGAGAAGGGCCTCACGGTTCGAGAAGCCTGTATCAGCCTCACGGGGAACCGGACTCGGCTGCCTTCTCTCTGTGGCAGCTCGCGAGGTGTTCCCGGATCTCCTCGAGGGCTTGACGGGCCTCCGCGAAGTCGAGGCGAGAAATCTGGTTCTCGAGCTCTCTCACGATGTCCGCCGGACAGAGCGAGTGCAGAGTGGGCCGGACCATCTTGAAGAGCGTCAGAGCCTCGAGGTTCTGCTCGCCGAGGCGAACGTCGAGATGGGCGAGGAGATCGCCGAGAGCGCCGGGATCGAGAGTGTGCGGGAGCTCCCCGTCTCCTGCCACAAGGCCGTCCGATTCGACCCAGCACCCCGCCAGGGCTCTCTCGAGAACCTCGACCGCCTCTTCCCTGATGCCCCCCTCGGCCGCGGCGGATTCGATGTCTCTCGCGGCATCGGCAATGGCCTTTGCGGAAAGAGTCGCCGCGGATCCCTTGAGAGTGTGGGAGATGTGCTTGATCTCCTCGAAATCCCGCCTCTTCTCGGCCTCTCGAATCCGGCGCGGGTCGTCGCGATGCTGGAAAACGAAGTCGGACACGACCTCGACGAGGAGGGTCCGGTTTCCGGAGAAGCGCCTCAGCGCCGTCGCCTCGTCTATCCCGAAAAGCCGCGCCTGCGCCTCGCCGGCGACTGGGTTTGGCATCCTTGGGCCAGGCGCGGCAGAGGCGAGCGGAGCGTGCAGGAGCTCCGCGAGCACCTCGGTCAGGCTCTCGGGTTCGAGGGGTTTGGCGACGTGGGCGGACATTCCAGCGGCGAGGAGCCGGCGGGCTTCCTCGGGATCCGAGTGCGCCGTCATCGCCACGACGGGGAGGTCGGGGTACTTCTCGCGAATGTGGCGCAAGGTGGCGAGCCCTCCCATTCGGGGCATCTCGATGTCGAGGAGGACGATCTCAGGTGGACCTTCCTTCTGCATGAGCTCGAGGGCTTCCTCTCCGTCAGCTGCCTCCAGGACCTCGTAGGAAGCTCCGGCAAGGACTTGCCGCGCCATCGTCCGGTTCACCGGGTCGTCGTCGGCCACGAGGACCCGAGACGGCCTCGGCGCGCTCTCCCTTGGAATGGAAAGTGAAGGACGTCTCAGGACTCCGGAGGCCTTCTCGCGCTCGAACCGCAGACCCAGGCGTCCCTCGATCAGGCCGAAGATCGCTTCTTCCCGGTAGGGCTTGAAGAGGACGTCGTCAGCCCCGGCCGTGCGAAGGGCTCCCGATTCGGACTCGAAGACGCTGGCGGTCTGCGCCACGATCACCGTTCGCGTACGGCCGGTTCGTGCCTCTTCCTGGCGAATCCGCTCCGTCGCCTCCCGTCCGTCCATCACGGGCATCCTCACGTCCATGAACACGAGGTGGGGAGCCCACTCGCGCCAGAGGGTGAGGGCTTCCTGCCCGTTGGCCGCTGTCTTGACATCCAGCCCGACGGTCGTCAGAAGGGTCGAGAGGAGGGAGCGGTTCTCGAAGGTATCGTCCACCACGGCGATGCGCGGAGAGGTCTGCCCGGCCGCCAGCCTGGTGATCCGGGCGGGTTCGGTCCTCGCCGGCCTTTGGTCCGAGCGCGGGAGAGCCACCTCGAAACGGAACGTGGTGCCCTCTCCCTTCTTGCTCGACACGGCAATCGACCCGTCCATCAGCTCCACGATCCGCTTGGTGATCGCAAGGCCGAGCCCGGTTCCCTCCCGAACCGAGCGGCCGGATTCGGTCTGCACGAACGGCGTGAAGAGCTTGCCGATCTCTTCTTCCGCGATCCCGATCCCCGTGTCGGAGACGGCGAAGGAAGCCCGTCCCTCCCTCCAGGCCGCCACGAGCGAGACCGTCCCGGCCGTATCCCTGGCCAGGGAGGCACCGGCAGTCCTCCTGGCAGACCGGTCTTCCAGCGCGGCCGCCGTGAACTTCACGGCATTGCCCAGGAGGTTGATCAGGACTTGCCGGAGCTTTCCTGGATCTCCGAGAACCACAGGGGGGAGCTCGCTCGAAAGCTCGACCGAGAACCTCAGATCCGCCTCCTCGCAACGGGCCGTGAACATCCGCTCGACGGTCTGGATGAGCTCCTTCAGGTCGAAGGGCTCCGCGTCGAGCGTCATCTTTCCCGCCTCGATCTTCGAGATCGAAAGGACCTGGTTGATCAGCGAGAGCAGGTGCTCGCCGCTTCGCAGGATGATCGAGAGATGGTCCCTGTCCGCCGGGGTCAGGGTCGAGCTTCTCTTCATGAGACGCGCGAACCCGAGAACCGCATTCAAGGGGGTGCGCAGCTCGTGGCTCATGTTCGCGAGGAAGACGCTCTTGGCATCGCTCGCCTCCAGGGCGCGCTGTTCCGAATCCCTCAACTCACGGGTCCGTTCCCGAACGAGCGCATGGAGCACCGACTGGCGTTGCCGCATCAGGTGAAGCCGGATCCTGTAGAGCGGCCACGTCAGGCTCACGAGGAGGAGGACCGCCGCGATCCGGAAGGGAAGGCGCTGGTAGAGCGCGGGTTCGATGGTGACGGGCAGGGCCAGGGCAGACGTGCCAAACACCCCCTCACGGTTGGAGCCCTGGGCTTCGAGCGTGTAGGTGCCGGGGGGCAACGAAGTGTAGGTCGTGGTGCGGTGGGAGGCATCGGCCTGGCGCCATTCGCGGTCGAAACCCGAAAGCCGGTAGCGGTAGCGGATCCGCGAAGGCGCGGAGAAGTCGAGGGCGGCGAACTCGAAGGCGACGGACTCGTGGCCCGGTGAAAGCCGGAGCCGGGAGAGCCCGTGAGGCACCCAGGGCCGTCCATCCACCAACAGGGAGGTCAGGACGATGGGAGGAGAAAAGCTCCAGTCCAGAAGCCCCCGCGGATCGATGAGGAGAAGCCCGTCGGGGCCCCCGAAAACCAGCTGCCCGGAGCGGGTTTCGATGGCCGCGCCTTGCCAGATCGAGCGTCCCGTCCCTTCATCTGGCCCGAAGTGGCGAATCGCGAAAGTTGTGGGATCGAACCTGAGAGTGTCCTCGACCCAGATCTTCCCCGCTCGATCCTCCAGCAGGTTGTCGCACCGTTCGTTGGCGACACCGAGCCGCGCCGAGAGATCGATGAAGGCCGCCGCCTTCCCGTCGAATCCAGAAAGCTCGACGATCCCCGAGCTCAGCCCGGCAAAGAGCCTTCCCGATGCGGTCGAGAGGAGATCGATCGGACTTCCCGGCGGGAGCGTCCCCGAGGTGTTCTCCTTGGTGCTCAGACGGATGAAGCGTGTTGCTCCCGGAGGCAGGACGGCCAGGCCAGTCGGAGATGCGACCCAGAGGGCGTCCCCGTGCCAGGCGATGTCGGTGATCCCGCCCATGATTCTCTTTCCGTCCGTGAACGCCGCCGCCTCGGCCGCTCCCTTCTCGAAGTCGAAAAACCCGAGACCCGCCGTCGATCCGACCCACAGGCCGCGGCCCTCGCGATCCGGGAGCAGCGTGCTGATACGTCCCGTCGTCTTGCCGAAGGCCTGGGCCGTGAACCACTCGATTCGTCCCGTGCGGCGGTCGAGCCGATTGAGGGTTCCGGAGGTCCCCAGCCAGATCGCCCCGTCCGCCGTTTCCGTCATGGCGCCGACTCGGCCCTGGTCCAGCGACCGGCCGTCCTTCGGCCCTGGCCTGTACCCCGCCACTCTCCGTGCGCTATCGAACACGTCGGCCCCGTTGGAATGCGTTCCGACCCAGAGAAAGCCATCCGAGGATTCGAAGACCGACTCCACCTCTTCCGCCGACAAGCCGTCCGGCCGCAGGGGCGAGTGACGGAGGAGCCGGATCCCGGCCTCCGCCGGGCTGTAACGGACGAGGCCGCTTCCGATCGTCCCGATCCAGACGAGACCGCTCTCATCCACGAGCAGGCTGGAGATCCGGTTGCTCGATACAGACTCCGGCACGGAGGCGTCGTGCCGATAGACCGCGCGGAGCTCGCCGCTTCTGGAATCGCGGACTTCGACCCCGTTCGCCGGGGTGCCGAGCCAGATCGTCTCGTCGTCCGTCTGGGCGAATGCATAGGCCCGAGCCTCCGGTTCGAGAAACCGTGCCCGGCCCGAGGCGGGATCGACCCGGGCAACACCTCCTCCGAAGATGCCCACCCAGATCGCGCCATCCCGCGCCTCGTGCAGGCGATACACCGGCCGTCCGGAGAGAGACTCCCCTCCTCCCGCCTTCTCGTCCGCCACGGCCTCCACGCCGCCGCTTTGGCGGCGGACGGCGAGACCCGCGGCGCTGCCAATGAAGAGATCGCCGCGGCGGGAGAGGAGCAAAGCACCCAGCCGCGACCGGTCCGGATCGAGAGAACCCTTCGGACGCGGGTCGACCCGGGTCACGGCGAGGCCCTTCGGCTCGACGAGATCGAGGCCGCCGGCACCGGAAACCCACATCTTCCCGTCCGGACGCTCGGCGATATCCCGGATGCTGTCCGACGCCAGGCCCTTGGGCGAGGCTGACAGGTTCTGAAACGACTCCGTCGCCGGGTCGAAGATCGACAGGCCCGAGTCGTCCGTCCCGATCCAGACCTTGCCATCCCTGGCTCCCCGGATCACCCGAATCCGGTTGCCCGAAAGCGACCTGGGATCGCGGGCATCGCGCCGGAAGACGCGAAACGTGTATCCGTCGTAGCGGACCACCCCGTCATGGGTGCCGATCCACAGGAATCCCGTTCGGTCCTGCGCCAGGCACGTGACGTCCCGCTCGGGAATGGAACGCGAGTCTCCGACACGATGGAAGATGGGCTCTCCGAGCTGGTACTTCAGCTCGGGGCCTTCACGAGCCTGGGCCGGCGCGACGAAGAGCGCGGCGAAGAGCGCCGCGAGGAGGATCCCCTGGCCGACCGCGAGCCGCGCCGCGCCCTTTCCGGGGCGAACCGAGCCTTCCTCGTAGCGGAAGACCGCTCCCCGACACGCATCCAGGGCGCGCCTTGGCGACTCGGGCTTTGGGGGAACCACGGCGGGGATTCTACGAGTGAGGCCCAGCCTTGCTTCGCACGCGCGCGGGGCCGCGCTCAGCCGCCCTCAGTTCACCGGACCGAGGATCTCTCTCACCTTCGTCAGGAGGGCCACCGGACTGTAGGGCTTCTGCAGGAAGGCGAGTCCGCTCCGAAGCGCCGCCTCGACCGCGGCCGCGTCGGAGGAGTACCCGGAGACCAGGAGCACGTTCTGACCGGGCCTCGCCTCCTTTAGCTTCTCGGCGAGTTCTTGACCATTGCCGCCCGGCAGCACGAGGTCTGTCAACAGGAGGTCGATCCCGTCCCCATGACGTTCCGATTGGGACACGGCCTCGCGGAAGTCCGCCGCGACGATCACCCTGTACCCGCGGGATCGGAGGAGCTCGGATGTCATGGCCCGAAGAGCGCCGTCGTCCTCCACGAGGAGGATCGTCTCGTTGCCGCCCGGTAGCTGGGCCATCGACTCGAGAGCGGACTGAGATGAGACGGCCGCCTCGACCATCGGGAAGAAAAGCCTGAAGGTCGTCCCTTTTCCCTCGACGCTCTCCAGCGTGATGCCGCCCCCGCTCTGACGGACGATTCCGTAGACCGTCGACAGGCCGAGCCCCGTCCCCTTGCCCGTCTCCTTGGTGGTGAAGAACGGCTCGAAGACCTTAGACTGGATCTCCTCCGGAATACCCTGTCCCGTATCCGCGACGGTGAGAACGACGCTGGCTCCGGCCCGGGCCAGGCCTATGGCCGCGGCTCTCTCCTCCGGGATCTCTTCGTTTGCGGTCCGGATCGCAACCCTGCCGCCCGACGGCATGGCATCGCGGGCGTTCACCGCGAGGTTCATCAGGACCTGCTCGAGTTGCCCGGGATCGGCCAGGATGGTGGCTGGCGAGGCCTCGGCCCTCACCTCGAGCTCGATGTCCTCGCCTATCAGGCGCGTCAGCATCTTCCGGGTCTCGTTCACGGTCTGGTTGAGGTCCAGAATCCTGACCTCCTGAGGCTGCTTGCGG
This sequence comes from Thermoanaerobaculia bacterium, assembly GCA_022071945.1. GTDB lineage: Bacteria > Acidobacteriota > Thermoanaerobaculia > UBA5066 > UBA5066 > JAJVIN01. The sequence goes on from JAJVIN010000017.1 coordinate 87,217, forward strand.
GAAAACGCCAGGAGCTGGCGGGTGAGACTGGCGGCTCTCTGGCCCGCCTTCCTGATCTCCTGAACGTTTCGCCTCACCGGATGCGCCTCGGCGAGGGAATCCTCCGCGAGCTCCGCGTACCCCAGGATGACGCTGAGGAGGTTGTTGAAGTCGTGGGCGACGCCCCCCGCGAGCCGGCCCACCGCCTCCATCTTCTGCGCGTGCAAGAGCTGGCTCTTGGAATCTCTCAGAAGCTCTTCCGAGCGCATCTTCTCGCTGATGTCCTGCTTCACGGCGATGAAGTGGCGGAGGCTCCCGTTCTCGACGACCGGGGCGATCAGCATCGACTCCCAGTACCTCTCCCCCGACTTCTTGCGGTTGAGGAGCTCGCCTCGCCACTCCCGCCCCGCCAAGATGGTCTCCCACAGCTCGCGGTAGACCCGCGGCTCCTGGGCTCCCGAGCGGAGAATCCTCGGCGACTTTCCCAGCGTCTCGTCGCGGGTGTAGCCCGTCATCTCGCAGAAGCGCCGGTTGACGTACTCGATGGCGCCGTCCCGGCTGGTGATCATGACCCCGACCGGGCTCTGCTCGACGGCGAGCAGCAGTTTGCGGACTTCCGCCTGGGCATACTGAACCGGCCTCCTCGGCCTTCTTTCGCTCCGAGATGTCGCGCAGGATCGCCAGGATGAACTCCGAATCTCCGTCCCTGACGAGCTTTCCGCTGACCTCGAACGGTATGGCCCGGCCGGTCCTGTCCCGGTGCACGGTTTCCCAGACGAGGCTCCCCGCAAGCGAGGCCTTCTGGAGAATCGACGCCGCGGCGGGAGCCGTGCCGGGCGCGCGGAGGTCTGCCACCGTCATCTCCCGGAGCTCCTGGCGCGTGCGGCCGTACGTGGACTCGGCCTTCTGGTTCGCGTCGAGGATCCGGCCATCGAGAGAGACGAAGAGGATGACGTCGTTTGCCTGGGAGAGAACCGCCGAGAACCTCGATTCCTCGCGGGCGAGGACGGCGGCGTGCCGGATGTGCTGGGCGCGAAGCAGGACGAGCCCAGAGAGGAAGGCGCACCCGACCACGAACCAGGATGCCCGGGCGCGGTTCCTCACTCTGTCGTCCGAGGTCTTCCAGACTTCCTGCCGGTCCACCGAGACGGCCACCGCGAAGCCCGGGTCCTCGAGCCTGTACGCCGCGACGAGCATCTCGCGGCCTCCCGGGGCTGGCGAAAAGCCGACAAGCGAGCTCCCCGGCACCTCGTCGAAGATCGAAGCCTCCACCAGGCTGGGTCCCGCCGCGGCTCCCAATGGCCCCGGCGCACGCGGCCCTCGGGGCCGCTCCAGCCTGAGACGAGAGGCCTGATCCCGGAACAGGACAGCACAGTCGATCGACGCGGACGTTCCCCACGCGCAGTCCAGGCGGGACAGCACCGCCTGCCAGAGATCAGCCTTGACCACCAGAATCCCGCCGGGTCGGCCCGGCTCGCCCCCGGGTAGCGGCACCCACCAGGAAACGAAGCCGCCGCCTTCCGGACCCCGCGACACCTGCCTCGCTGCCTTCCCGGAAGAGAGCACGTCCCGAACGAGAAGTCCCGCATCCTCCAGAACATCCCGGCCTCCGGCAGACACGATGGGGACGCCATCAGCGGCGAGAAGCTGGATCGAGGTGAGTCTGTGTTCCTCACGAATGATCTCGAGGACCTTTTCCGCCTCGGGACGGCCTCCATCCCTGGTGAGAAGGGCCTCCTGCAGGACGGGTTGACCCGCGATGGCCCGCGCCTCTCCCTCGAGCCACTCGAGCCACGATTCGAGCGCGATCTGCCAGTGAACAGCCGTGGTCCGGACCAGTCCCTTCCATGTGCTCTCGGCGATCGCTCTTTCCTGGGGGATCACCAGGAACTCGATGTAGCCGGCCACCAGGGCGACAAGGAGCGGAAAGACGATCAGGGCCACGAGCACCGGTGGCGACACTCGGAATCGAGGAGACTGGCTTCGAATCATCCGGATCCTGCAAGTCTAGTCCCTCACCAGGACCGTGACGGGGAGAGTCCCAAGGAGCCGGGGGAATTCCCTGTTCGAGAACGAGACAGGCGACGCGCCGCTCCTCCTGGCGGCGGAGGAAGCGGACGCCTTCCCTTCCGCCAGGTCCCTGAAACGGGGGGAAGCCGCGAGAGAATGCCGGGCAGGCACACGGACACGTGAGGAGGACACGATGAAGAGAGAGAAGGTGGTTGTGGCCGCGCTGGGGTTGCTCGCCATCACCGGCCAGGCAGCCGCTGGCGACCTGCCGGCCCGCGGCCGCGGGAGTGCCACGCGCTCCGTCGTGTGGGCCCGGGGCGGAATGGTGGCCGCGGCGCAGCCGCTCGCTGTCCAGGCAGGTCTCGACATCCTCAAGCAGGGGGGCAACGCCGTCGACGCCGCGATCGCGGCCAACGCCTGTCTTGCCGTCATGGAACCGACCGCCTGCGGGCTCGGGGGCGACATCTTCGTGCTCCTGTGGGACCCCAAGCTCGGAAAGCCCGTGGGCCTCAACGGGTCGGGGCGGGCTCCCCTCGCCCTGACACCCGAGAAGGTCCCGCCGCAACAGAACGGAACGATCCCTCTTCACTCTCCCTATGCCTGGACGGTTCCCGGATGCGCGGGCGGGTGGTTCGACCTGCATGCGCGGTACGGGAAGCTCCCGATGAAGACGATTCTGGCGGCCGCCATCCGGTACGCGGACGAGGGCTTCCCCGTCTCGCCGGTGATCTCCTCGGACTGGGCCCGGAGCGTTCGAGTCTTCAAGGACAAGCCCGGCTTTTCCGAGGTCTTCGCTCCGGCGGGCCGGGCTCCTTCCGAGGGCGAGATCTTCCGCAACCCTGCCCTGAAGAAGACCCTCGCCCTCCTGGCCGAGAAGGGACGCGACGCCTTCTACAAGGGTCCGATCGCCGAGGCGATCGTGGAGTACTCGAAAAAGCACGGCGGGTTCTTCTCGCTTGCGGACTTCGAGCGGCACACATCGACGTGGGAGGACCCCATCACGACGAGCTACAGGGGCCTCGACGTCTGGGAGCTGCCCCCGAACGGCCAGGGACTGGCGGCTCTCCAGATGCTCAATATCCTGGAGCGGTTCGATCTGAAGAAACTGGGGAGGAACTCCGGCGATTTCTGGCACGTCATGGTCGAGGCCAAGAAGCTCGCCTACGCTGACAGGGCCCGCTATTACGCGGACCCAGCGTTCGCCCGGACCCCCGTCGAGGCCCTCCTGTCGAAAGACTACGCGGGCAAGCGGGCGGCCCTGGTCAGCATGGAAAAGGCGGCGCCCATCGACTCGCCCGGCGACCCGGCCGCCCTCTCTCGCAAGGAAACCACCTACCTGTGCACGGCGGACCAGAGCGGCTTGATGGTCTCGCTGATCCAGAGCAACTACACGGGCTTCGGCTCGGGATACGTCGTTCCCGAGTTAGGGTTTGGCATCCAGAACCGGGGCTCTCAGTTCGCGCTCGCCGAAGGCCACCCGAACAGGCTCGCCCCGGCCAAGAGGCCCTTCCACACGATCATCCCGGCCCTGGTCACGAAGGGAGGGGTTCCCTGGATGGTCTTCGGCGTCATGGGCGGAGACATGCAGCCGCAGGGGCACGTCCAGGTGATCGTCAACCTCGTCGACTTCGGGATGAACCTGCAAGAGGCCGGGGACGCCGCCCGCTTCCACCACACCGGGTCGACCGAACCGACCGGAACCGTGATGAGAACGGGAGGCATCCTCCATCTCGAAGACGATGTTCCGGCGGCAGTCGTGGAGGAGCTGAAGAGGAGAGGACACACGATCGAGCCCACGGCCGTGGGCACGTACGGGGGGTACCAGGCGATTTACCGCGACCCTGCGACCGGGATGTTTGCCGGAGCGACGGAAAAGCGAAAGGACGGCGCCGCTTCGGGGTTCTGAGTTTCGTTCGGGGCCCGCCGGGCCCCGTCACACCCCTCAAGAACCTCCGTAGCCGACGCTGACCTTGCCATCCTCGACGATGACCGGCACGGCGCGGCTTCCCGCGGAGTACTTCAGCATCAGCTCGAGTTCCGATGCCTCCCGCTTCACGTTGCGATAGTCGACGTCATAACCCTTCTGCGCGAAGACCTCACGGGCCTCCATCGTGTAGGGTCAGGTGTCTTTTCCGAAGATCAGGACCTTTCTTGGCATGTTCACCGCCAAATGATATTTCAGGCGGTCGTTCCCCGGAATGCCGGGGCGTAGCGGGCGGCGGCCAGGATCGCCTCGACCATGCTGACGGCGCTGGCGATCCCCTTGCCCGCGATGTCGAAGGCCGTCCCGTGATCGACCGAGGTCCGGAGAAACGGCAGCCCGTTCGTGATCGACACCGTTCGCTCGAAGTCGAGCATCTTCGCCGCGATGTGTCCCTGATCATGGTAAAGGCTGAGAACCGCGTCGAACTGCCCGCTGGCCGCCTGCCAGAAGACGGAATCCGCGGGATAGGGCCCCTTCGCCTCGACTCCCAGGGCCCGCGCATCCTCGATGGCGGGACGGAGCTCTCTCTCCTCCTCGTCTCCGAAGAGGCCGTGCTCGCCGGCGTGCGGATTGAGCGCCGCGACGGCAATCCGGGGAGAGTCGATTCCGAGACGTGAGAGGGCCTCCTGGCAGCGAAGGAGGGCGGTCTTCGTCCGCTCCCGCGTGACCTGGCGGACCGCCTCGCCGAGCGAGAGGTGCCGTGTGAGAAAGAAGATGCGGAGGCTCTTCGTTTCGAACATCGTCAGCGGGTCGGCCGTGCCCGTCAGCTCGCCGAAGATCTCGGTGTGGCCGATCTGGGAGACTCCGGCCGCCCGGAAAGCCTCCTTGTTGACCGGAGCTGTCGCCACGGCGTCGAGCTCCCCGGCCAGGGCCAGCTCGATGGCTTTGCGGATGAACTCGAACGCCGCCCGGCCTGCCTTCGCCTGGATCTTTCCCCATTCGATCTCGTCGCTCGGCAGGCCGGGAACCTCGAGGAGATCCAGGGAACCTCGCACGCAACGAGCGTCTGAAACAGCTCGGATCCTGTTGAGAGCCAGCGGCAAGCCGCAGAGGGCGATGATCCTCTCGAGGGGCCTCGCGCTCCCGATCACGACGGGCCGTGCCACTTTGAAGATCTCCGTGTCCGAAAAAGCCTTGGCGACGATCTCCGGGCCGATCGAGGCCGGATCGCCGAGGGTCACCCCCACGCACGGGCGTCGTTCCATTCTCCGCCTCCCCCGGGGCGAATCTTATCCGCCCTCCGACGCAAGTGAGACCCCGCCGGAAGGCCGGGAGCGGCAGGCCCACCGGGCGAAATCCTGACCCGCCCGTCCGTCCGTGAACCCGCCAGCCACGGATCAACTTCTGACCCTGCCTTCGTCAGCCGGTCCCTTCCCCCCTCGGAAACGACCCCCAAAGCCCATATAACTATCTGCACCACAACTACTTGTACCCACGATCGAAAGCGAACTCAAATGGCGGCACGGATTCTGCAGTTGAAACGTCAGACGAATTCGAACTTCACCCAATCTAAGGAGGAATCAACGTGAAACTTCGGAACTTCATCCCACTGGTCCTGCTCGGAGCAGTCGCTTTCACTTCCCAGGCCGCCTGGAACCAGGATGGCGAGAGGATTGGCGGTGCGTCGCGCGAGCAGAAGCGCGCCTTCAACCGCATGGGCGAGGATGTGAACATTTCCCTCGATTCCAACGGCGTCCCGTCGGCCATCATGGGCAGGGTGGGCACTCGGGCCTACCGGATGCCGGAAGCGGCGGCCCAGGCGGCCCTCGAGGACCATGGCGCGGCGTTCCGCCGGGGCAGCGAGGATTCCTTCCTGTACAGGACGGAGACATCTGACGAGCTCGGACAGACGCACGTCCGGATGACCCAGACTTTCCGCGGCATCCCGGTCGTGGGCGGCGAGCTGATCGTCCACATGACCGATGACGATGTCATCGGCATCAACGGCCGCTTCGTCCCGGATCTCGACGTCGACACTCGCGTGTCGATCTCCGACAGCACGGCCGCCGCTCGCGCGCTCGGCTACATCGAGTCACAGGGCGGCGTGGATCTGCAGGTCACGGAGATCCGCCCGAACGTGATCCACTCCGGGCGGATGGCGATCCCGGTACACGTCGGCTACAGCCACGTCAACGGTGACGAGATCGACGAGATCTACATCGACGCCAAGACCGGCGCGATTCTGGGCAAGGAGCCTCTGGTCCACCGCGCCAAGAACCGTCAGGTCTACAACGGCAACCAGTCCTGCAGCACGAGCTCTCTTCCGGGCACGCTGATGTTCTCCGAGGGCGGTTCCTCGACCGACACGGTCGCGATGGGGGCCTACAACAACACCGGTTACACCTGGGACTACTACAAGGCGACCTTCAATCGCGACTCCTACAACAACGCCGGCGCGACGCTGAAGTCGACCGTCCACTTCCAGTTCAACACGGGCAGCAGCTGCACGAAGAACAACGCCGCGTGGTTCTCCTCGCTCGGTCTGATGGCCTATGGCGATGGCGACGGCACGACGTTCACCCCGCTCGCCAATAGCCTCGACGTCACCGCCCACGAGTTGACGCACGCCGTCACGTCCTCGACCGCCAATCTCGCCTACCAGAAGGACTCCGGCGCCCTCAACGAGGCGACGTCCGACATCCTGGGCGAGGCGGTAGCCTTCTACAAGGGAATGGGCGACTGGAAGATCGGCGCCGAGGTCTACACCCCGAGCACATCCGGCGACGCTCTCCGCTACTTCACGAACCCGACCCAGGACGGCTACTCCAAGGACTACTACCCCGAGCGCCTCTATCCCTCCAACTGCACGCCGTCCTCTTCCAACGACCAGTGCGGCGTCCACGGCAACAGCGGCATCGCGAATCTCTTCTTCTATCTCCTCTCCCAGGGCGGCACGCACCCCCGCGGCAAGACGACCGTCGCCGTGACCGGCATCGGCATCTCCAAGGCCCAGCAGATCTGGTACCGCGCCCTCGTCTCCTACATGACCTCCTCCACGACCTTCGAGGGCGCCCGCACCGCGACGGCCCAGGCTGCCGCTGACCTCTACGGCGGGACCTGCACGCCGGAGTGGACGGCCGTTCACAAGGGCTGGGATGCCGTCGGCGTTCCGGGCACCTGGTCCTGCGGCGGCACGCCTCCGCCCACTGGCCTCCCCGAGTCCGCTCACCCCTACGCGAACAACTACGACAACACCTGGACCTACACCCTCACCGGTTCGCCTGCCTCCATCAACGTGACCTTCGACTCCCAGACCTCCGTCGAGTCCAACTACGACTACATCTACGTGATGGACAAGAACGGCGTCAACATCAGCGGCTCGCCCTTCACCGGAACGACGCTCGCCAATGCCACGAAGACGGTCACGGGTGACACGGTCAAGATCCGCCTGAAGACCGACTCCTCCGTCACGGCCTACGGCTTCAAGGTCACCGGCGTCACGGCTGGGAGCGGCGGCGGCGGCACATGCACCCCGGCGCAGCTCATTGCCAACGGCGGCTTCGAGTCCGGCGCCACCTCCTGGACCCAGACCACCGGCGTCATCACGAACAGCACGTCCCGCACCCCGCGCACGGGCAGCTACTACGCCTGGCTCGGCGGCAACGGCAAGACCACGAGCGAGTACCTGTATCAGTCCGTGGCCATCCCCGCCTGCACGACGACGGCGACCCTCTCCTTCTACCTGAAGATCGACACGGCCGAGACCACTACGACGACCGCGTACGACAAGCTCCAGGTTCAGGTTCGCAACAGCTCCGGCACCGTCCTCGCCACGCTCGCGACCTACTCCAACCTCAACAAGGGCACGAGCTACGTCCAGAAGACCTTCAACCTGGCCTCCTACAAGGGCCAGACCGTTCGGGTCTATCTCCTGATGAACGAGGACTCCACGCTGCAGACGTCCTTCCTCGTCGACGACGTCACGCTGAACACCAACTAGATCTCGACTCTCCTCGGATGAAACCTCGGGGGCTCCGGAAGGGGCCCCCGATTTCTTTTTGACCCGCGCCCTTCCCGGCGTCTGATTTCGAGGGAAGCTAAGATCCAGTTCCAGGCGATGGACTTTCATCCGGGACAGCGCATCAGCTTCTACGAGATCGGGTCTCTTCTCGGCCGGGGTGGGATGGGAGACGTCTACTCGGCAATCGATACGCGGCTCGGCCGCAAGGTTGCCCTGAAGAGACTCCGGATCACGAACTCGGCCCAGGACCCCGTCTACCGGCGCTTCCTGCGCGAGGCCCGCGCGGCATCGGCTCTCAACCACCCCAACATCATCACGGTCCACGGGCTCGAGGAGTGGGAAGGCTGGCCCATCCTCGTCACCGAGCTCGTCGAGGGATCGACGCTTCGCGCCCGGATCAAGGCCGGAATCAGCCTCGCGGACGCCGTGGAGGCCGCCGTCCAGGTTTCCTCGGCCCTCGCCACGGCGGCTTCCGCCGGCATCGTCCACCGCGACATCAAACCCGACAACATCATGATCCGGCCTGACGGGCTCGTGAAAGTCCTCGACTTCGGCCTCGCGAAGATCCTGCCGGCCGTCAAGGACGCGACATCGGCGGGCGACGCCGCCGTGACGGAGGTCAACCAGGTCGTCGGAACGCTGCGCTACATGTCGCCGGAGCAGCTCAAGGGCCTCGAGCTCGACTCCCGCTCCGATTGCTGGAGTCTCGGGACCGTCCTCTACGAGATGGTGACGGGCGTGCCGGCGTTCAAGAGGGCTTCTCAGGCCGAGACCATCACCGCCATCCTGACCCAGTCCCCCGCGGAGCCGGGCGCCCTCGTGACCAACCTCCCGCCGTCGCTCGTGAAGGTGATCGCCAGGTCCCTCGAGAAGAACCCCGAGAAGAGGTTCTCGCCGGCCGAGATGCTCGAGGAGCTCCTCGCGGTCCGGGAAGAGATCCCGGCCCGCAAGGCCGCTTCCACTCGATCCTCCAGCGGCGGCTGGCTCAAGAGCTCGAGCGGGTCTCTCCCGGCGCCGCCCACCGGAGACTCGGACACCGAGATCCTCGAAAAGGCGACGGCGACCTCGGGAACCGGCCCGTTCGTGCTGCTCCCCCAGGAGCGAACGAGCTTCGTCGGACGAGAGTCCGAGCTCGCCGCGCTCCGGACTCTTCTGCGGCGAAACGAGACACGGCTCGTCACCCTGACGGGACCCGGAGGGACCGGGAAGACCCGTCTTGGCGTGGAGGCAGCCCGGCAGCTCTCTCGGGAGTTCCGCGACGGCACCGCCGTGATCCCCCTCAGCAACGTGACGAGCCCGGGCAAACTGGCGTCCTTCATCGCCTTCACTCTCAACCTGCGCGAGGCAGGCGGGACGTCCCTCGAGGACATCCTCTTTTCTTTTCTCAGGTCCCGGGATTTCCTCCTGGTCCTCGACAACTTCGAACAGATCGCCGAGGGGGGAGCCGCGTTTCTGGATTCCCTGATCGAGGCGACCTCGCGTTTGAAGATCCTCGTGACGAGCCGTGTGCTCCTCAGGCTCACGGCGGAGACGGAATTCCCCGTTCTCCCGCTCCCGGTTCCCCAGGCGGATGACGAGATTGCCACGGAGGTCCTGGCCGAGAGCCCCGCCTTGCGCCTCTTCGCGGAGCGAGCCCGCGGCGTCAGTCCCGGATTCGAGCTCTCGACCGCGAACATCCGCCCGGTCGCCGAAATCTGCCAGCGGCTCCAGGGCCTCCCGCTGGCGATCGAACTGGCCGCTTCGCGGGTGAAGATCCTCCCCCCGCCCATGCTCCTCGAGCGCCTCTCGAGCCAGCTGAAGCTCCTGACGGGGGGGGCCAGGGACCTTCCCCAGCGGCAGCAGACGATGCGCGGAGCCATCGACTGGGGATACGCGCTCCTGCCGCCGGAGGAGCAGGAGCTCTTCGCAATCCTCGGGGTCTTCGCGAACGGATTCACTCTCGAGGCCGCCGCCGAGGTGACGGGAGACCCCCTGACCGGGTTCGACCTTCTCGACGGCATCACCTCCCTCGTCGAGAAGAGCTTCTTGAGGCGAGAGGAACTGCCTGAAGGGGTCCGCTTCTCGATGCTCGAGGTCATCCGGGAGTACTCCCTGGAGAAACTCTCGCAATCGGGTTTCCTCGAGAGTGTCCGCGAGCGGCACGCCCGGTATTTCCTCGAGTTCGCCCTCCTTCTCTCACGGGCGGCGGAGGAGATGAGCGAGGGCGCGGTTCTCGAGACACTCGACCGGGAGCACGAGAATCTCCGCGCCACCCTCCGCTGGGCACGTGAGCGGTCGGACGGCAGTTTCCTGCTCGAGCTCGCGGGCTCCCTGCGCTGGTGCTGGTATCTGAGAGGACTCTACGCCGAGGGCCGCCAGTGGCTCGAGGAGGGCATGCAGCTTCCCGGAGAGCTCCCGCCGTCCGCCCGCCTCAAGGGCCATCTCGGCGCCGGGCACTTCGCGTTCCTTCAGTGCGACTACGCCAAGGCCGAACTCCATCTGATCGAAGCCCAGAGGCTCGCCGAATCGCTTTCGGACAGGGACTCTTTCGCCACCGCGGTCCAATACCTCGGAAGCGTCGCCCGCGAACAGGGGGACTACGCCGTCTCCCTCGCCCGCCACGAGCAGGCCCGCCGGATCTACGAGGAGGATGGGGACGTGCGGGGCCGCGCCCGCTCCCTCAACTACATTTCCCTCGCCTCGTGGCTGCAACAGGACTTCGATGGGGCTGAAGCGGCCGCGGAGGAGGCCATCGAGGCGTTCGAGGCGGTGGACGACAAGGAAGGAATGGTCTGGGCGCAGCTGAACCGGACGGCGATCGCCCTTCATCAGGAAAAGCTCGAGGAGGCGCAGACGCGCGGCCGCGACGCCCTCAACCTGGCGGCGAGCGCGGGGTTTCAGGAAGGGATTGCCTGGGCCCTCGATCTCCTCGGCCGGACGGCCCTCTCCCAGGGCTCCGTGCCGCGCGCGGCCGCTTACCTCTCGAGGAGCCTCAACCTCCACTTCAGACTGGGAGACCGGTGGAGGGCGTCGACCGTTCTGGAAGCGATTGCACGCCTCAGGCTCGAGAGAGGCGACCCCGAGAGAGCGGCCACGCTCTTCGGGGCCGCTCACCGGATCCGTTCTCTCGTCTCGACTCCGGTGCCGGTCGCGGAACGGCCCGGGGTGGAGGACGCCGTTTCCCGGTGCCGGGCGGCCTTGTCTTCCGCGAAGTTCGACGCCGCCTGGAAGACGGGCACCGGCTTCACCCTCGAGAGAGCCGTGAAGTTCGCCACGGGCATCGCGGGCTGAGTTTCACGGATCTGCCCTCCGAGCCCCCTCCTGCCCCGGGCGCGCTCCCGCGGGGGCGAGGCCGGCGGGGTGGACGAACGCCTCGGCCACCCCGCCCTTCTTGCTACCGGATCACCATCGGGACGTAGCTTCCGTCGCTGTTCGCCTGATCGTTCAGAACGCCATAGGCGATGAACTGGTCCGAACCAGAAATACGCCGGACACGAGCGTACCCCTCTGAAAGGCCGCGCTCGAGAAGCGGGGTCCCGAATTGCTTCCACTGTCCCGGCTGGAGCGTGACCGTCACGGGTGATCCGGCCTGGTTGCCCTGCGAGTTGAAGTAGGTGATCTCGAGTGTCAGGGGCTCGATGTTTCCACCCAGGGCGTGGATGACCGCCAGGTTCGAGCGGGTTCCGCCCTCCTGCCCGCGCTCTCCCTTCTGCTGGAGTCCGTAGATGTAGGCCTCGGTGTCGGACGCGGTGCCCGTCGGCGTGTAGCCGTAGGCGAGGCCGAACTTGCCGGACCGTTTCTCGGGCTGTTCCGTGAACGTCCTCACACCGATGAAGCCCTCGCTCGCCGGCACGCGCGGCTGGGTGTCGCTCTGGGAGTCGCGGAACTCCCCGTCGAGGAACTGGAAGAAGACGCTCGCAATCGGATTCTCCCGTCTCGTGAACCCCACATTCCACAGCGCGGCGAAGATGTCCGGAACGATGAACTGTGCACGAGGCGGGAGCTGGAAGTACCCCCACTCCGGCGTTGGATCGCCGTCCGGAATGATGGCGAAGAGGCCCGAGATGACCCGGTTCGTCCGGTTGGCGAACGTGACCTCGGACTTGTAGCCGGCGGTGTCGAGGATGACGGGAACCATCGCATTGGGCGTGGCCGCCGGTGTGTCGTTGATTACCATGGGGACGAAGGCCCCGTCCCCATTCAGGTTGTCATTGAGAACCCCGTAGCAAACGAACTGGTCATCGCCCGCGATCTTCCGGATGACGGCGTAGCCGGTGGTCAGCCCCCGGCCCTCCAGCGGGCGGTTCCACTGATAGCGCGAGAAGGGAGTGAAGACCTTCCGCTCGTTCGAATGAGCCTGTCCCGTCTCGCCATTCCAGAAGGTCACCTCGAGCTCGATGTTCTGGTTCGACCCGCCACCGGCGTGGAGGCAAGCGAGGTTCGACCTCGTCCCCTCCTGGCCGATCGCCGACGTCTGCAGGAGGCCGTAGATGATGGCCTCGTTGACGGCGTTCCTGCCGATGGGCACCGCCGCGAAAGCCAGTCCGAACGTGCCGCCGACGCCCCGGCCGCGAAGTTCCGCCGTCGGCGGAGTCGTCACCCGGGCCTGGGCCCCGAACTGCGAGAGGTTGTCCGCATTGCGGACCTCGATCCGGAGCGTGAAGACAGGGCTTTCGTTCGGGAAGGACATCCCGGTCGAGTACCTGAGGAAGTCGACGGCGTTGGCGTCGATCCGCTGTCCAGCCGCCAACGAGTACGTCGAGCTCGACTCGAAGCTGTCGTTGTCTCCCTTGGCCCGGAAAGTGAGGTTCAGCGTTCGTCCCGCCCTGTTGGTGAGCGTCAGCTCGGTCGTGAAGTACGACCCTCCGCCGGACGCGGAGAGGACGACGGGCAAGAGATACGTGTAGACGTCGGATCCTGATCCCGTATCGCCGTAGCTGACGATCACGGTCTTCGACGCCGAGTTCGACCCGGCGCCGTTTTCGGCGCGGAGGGTGACGGTGTAGCTCCTGTTGTTCTCGAAGACATGGGTCGGGTTCTGCAGAGACGAGGACTGGCCGTCTCCGAAGTCCCAGGTCCACGCGTTGGCTCCTCCGGTGGACCGGTCGCTGAACGTGACTGCTTGCCCGGGCCTCGGGTTTTCTGGCGAGAAGGTGAAATCGGGAACCGGAGCGCTCGAGGGTCCCGTCGAGCCGCCCGTGGGGTTGATCTCCCACATCCCGCGGCCCCAGGTGGCCGCGCGCAAGAGGGAACCGTCAGCCGTGAACAGGAGCGCCGAGACCCAAGTCGCCGGGAAATTCGTCCCGAACCTCTCCCAGGTCTGTCCCGAGTTCGTCGAGCGGAAGATCCCGTACTTCGTCCCGGCGAACATCATCGATGCGTCCACGGGCGAGATGGCCAGACTGTCGACCGGGGCGTAGTAGGTCGCCGCGCCCCCGGCATAGTCGACCAGAACCCCGATTCCACTGTCCCTCGCGTCAGCGGTGAGGCTTCCCGTGCCCAGCCCCCCGATCTTCCAGATGACGTGCCTGCCCGCGCCCTGGACGAGTTCTGCCCCGCCTTCGAGCCCGACGAAAAAGCCGCTCGGATCGTTGGGGTCCCAGGCAACCACGTTCGGTTCCGCCCCCAGGTTGACCCCCGACCAGCTCGCGAACTTGTCGAGCGTGTAGATGACGTATCCCGCCTGCGTCGCGAAAGCGATGCGATTGCCGTTCTTCGGATCGACGGCGATGTTCGTGCAGCTGGCGTATTGCTGCTGGATCTGCGGGCACGGCTGATCTTGAGGACCATTGGCGCAGAAGTACTTCGAGATCGCGGGTTGCCAGTCGGTATAGTCCGCAGCGCCGCGGCTCGTGCGGTAGATCCGGTCCGTCATCGCGTAGATGATGTTCGGGTTCTGCGGGTCCATGCCGAGCCGTGACCGGAAGGTCGTCACGGGGGGCAGGGTGCACTGATCGAGGCTCTGGGCGTCGGGCGGGCAGTTCGTCAGCTTGAACGAGCTTTCACCTTCTCCTCCATCGGTGGCCCGGCTCGTGTAGTTGCTGAAGTTCGTGGCGTAGACGATGTTCGGATTCTGGAAGTTGACGGCGGTGTCGTACCCGTCCCCATAGAAGATCCTCTTCCATGCCCTGTCGCTCGAGCCGTTCAATCGCATCGTCCCGTTGTCCTGCGTGCCGGCGTAAAGGCGGTACTTGTCCGTCGGATGCTGGGAGAGCGAGGAGAACATCCTGGCGACGACTCCGTCGTTTTTCCAGATGAACGTCCGGCCGGAGTCCGTCGACCGGAAGAGACCACCGTCGGTTCCCATCCAGAAGTTGCTCGAGTTGGGTTCGAACGCGATCACGTCGACGTCGGCGTGGCAGAACTGCGGGTGTCTCTCGGGCAGCGTCCACTGCGCGATCTGGGTCCAGGTCACGCCCCCGTCCGTCGACCGCCAGGTGTCGAGCCCGCCGGCAATGACGAGATCCGGATTCGTGGGGTCGACCGCGATGCCGAGAAACGACCAGCCCTGCGTGCCGGCGATGAGGGGGTAGCCCTGGCCGCCCGGCGGTCCCAGCGCCGCCCGGAAGTTCTGCCCCCCGTCGTCGCTCCGGAAGACCCCGAGCTGCGAATACCCCTGAGGCGTCTGGGAGGCGACGAACCAGTACAGGCGATCCGGATTCGACTTGCTCATGGCCACGAGCGACCGGATGGGGTTGGCCTGAACGCCGAGCTGCTGGGCGAGGTTCTCGAAGATCGGGGTCCAGTTGTCTCCCCCGTCCAGCGTGTACGCGAGTCCGCCCCACAATCCCGCCCAGACGACGTTCGGGTTGCGCGGGTCCCTTTCGAAGTTGCAACCCTGCCGCGTCCCTTCCTGGGTCGAGGGCAGGACGACACTCCACGTCTCGCCGCCGTTGCGGGTCCTGAAGATCCCGTTGGCCGTCCCGAGGAGCACATCGTTCGGATCGTTCGGATTCACGTTCAGGTCGTACGAGTAGTACGAGGGAACGAGACTCGAAAGCCCTCCGTTGACCTGCCTCGTGTTGAAGCTCCAGGATGCCCCGCCGTCCGTCGACTTGATGGTGCCAAGTCCGTTCACCTTGCTCCCGGAATACGGGGACTGCTCGCCGGTGGCCGCATAGACGATGTTCGGGTTCGACGGGGCCACCGCCACGGCACCGAACGTCAGGAGAGCCAGGTTGTCGGTCAGGTTCCTCGGCGAGCCGTAGTCGTCTCCCTGCCGGGTGAGCATCCAGATCCCGCCGTTGGCCGTCGCCACGTAGAGCTTGGCGCCATCCGGAGTGAAGGCGTAGTCGCGCACCCGGCCGGCGTCCGTCGAAGGCCCGAGCGTGGTCCACAGGACATCCGCGAGAGGCTCGGGTCCGCCGTTCTCTGCTCGATGTCTCGTGCGTTCCCTGTACACGGCCTCCGACACCTTCCGGAGGAAGTCCGGGGACGACTCACCCGTGGCACTTCTCCGGGGCCCTTTTTCCCCGGCTTTTCGTTCGTACTCCAGGCGAGCCTTCCAGTACTGCCTTCCCTCGTGCGTCGCCTCGCTCGCCCCCGCGTTCGAGCGCGGGGCGGCCTCCAGGGCCAGGTTCCGGTTCATCCTCACGGCGGGACCCGGGAGCGGCGGCCCCAGCTCCCTCTGGACGGTCACGACGGCCGCGCTCGAGGCGAATGGCCAACAAAGTAGGAGTCCCAACAATATCGGTTTCGCGAATCGTTTCATCCCCGGCTCCTCCTCTCGGAACGTGTGACAGAGCCCGGCCTTTCGGGACCGGCCGCCACGCCTGGTGATTTATGCGGGGGATTCTACGCCCGGTCTTCGTCCTGACCGCGAAGTCCGTATTTCGCCATCTTGGACTTCAGGGTGTTGCGAGCCAGGCCGATCCTGCGGGCGGCATCCCGGATCTTCCCCTTCGACTCCGACAGCGCCCGTTCGATCAGCTCCTTCTCGACGGAGTTGAGGATCTCCTCGAAGGTCGCGGAGTCGAGGGGCTTGTTCAGGTCGACGAACATCCCCTTGCCCGGCTCGCTCGTCTCGGCGGGCTTTCCGGCCCCTCCGCCCGCGGCGGAGGGCGCCTGGCCGAGCAGGGGAGATTCGAGAATCCAGGGGAAGTCGCGCTCTGTCAGAACGTCGCCGGGCGTCAGGACGAGCGCGCGGTGAATCGTCGCCTCGAGCTCACGGATGTTTCCGGGCCACGGGTAGCGTGAGAAGAGCTCGAACACGTTCGGGTCGAGCCTTCTGGGGTCCGTTCCGAGGTCCCGGCACAGCTTGTTGAGAAAGTGCTGGATCAGGGACGGCAGGTCTTCCTTGCGCTTTCTGAGCGGCGGGATCTCGATGGGAACGACATTCAGCCGGTAGAAGAGGTCTTCCCGAAACTCGTTTCGCTGGATGGCCTGCTCGAGATCGAGGTTCGTCGCCGTGAGGATCTTCGCGTCGGTCTTCAGGGTCTGGGTGCCCCCGACGCGCTCGAATTCCTTGTCCTCCACGACCCGCAAGAGCTTCGCCTGGATGGCGAGCGTCGCTTTTCCGATCTCGTCGAGGAAGATGGTCCCGCCCTGGGCGAGCTCGAACCGGCCGGGCTTCCTGCGGTCCGCGCCCGTGAACGAACCCTTCTCGTGTCCGAAAAGCTCAGACTCGGCGAGGGAATCGGGCAGGGCGGCGCAGTTGAACTGGACGAAGGGCCCCTGGTTTCTCGGTCCGAGGGCGTGCAGGATGCGGGCGACGAGGTTCTTGCCGGTGCCGCTCTCACCCCGGATCAAGACCGTTCCCGTGCCGGCGGCGGCTCGAGGGAGGGCGGCCTTGATCCTGCGGGCCATCTCGGATGAGCCGACGAGGGCATCGAGGTTCCAGCCCCGGCTGAGGTTCGCCTTGAGGCTCTCGTTCTCGACGGAGAGTCTGACCCGGGCCTCGAGGAGCTCCTCCACGAGCCGCGCGTTCTCGATCGCGACGGCCGCCAGGTCCGCGAAGGCCTCGAGGAACGCCCGGTCGTTCTCGGAAAAGAGGCGGGGCGCTCCCCGGTGGTCGACGTAGATCGCCCCGACGACGCGCTCCTTGACGCGAAGCGGCACGCAGATGAAGGAGACGATGGAGTGGGCCAGGATCGAGTCTCGCCCGGCGAAGCGCGGATCGATCCTCGCGTCGGCCGAGACCATCGACTTGCCTTCCTTCACGACTCTCTCGACGACTCCGTGAGAGATCGCCTCGCCCTCCTCCTCCCGGCCCGTCTTCAGATTCCGCGCGACGCGAATCGCCAGCTTCCCGGTGACCGGATCGGTCAGGAGGACCATCCCCCTCTCGGCGTTGAATCTCTTCAGGGCGAGGTCCACGATGTCCTCGAGGACGGCGGAGAGATCGCGCGTGGAGTTGACGATCCGGCCGACCTCGTACAGGCCGATGACGCGCTCGCGGGACGGAGGGGAGATAACGGCGTCGATCTGTGCCCGGATCGAGATCCGGTCGAGAACGCCCCGCGTCCTTTCGAGGTCGCGCCGGGCCCCGAGAGTCTCGAAGATGCGGGCCGCGGAGCCGAGACGGGCCATGGCCCGGGGCCGCTCGGGCGTGCGGACTCCCCACTCGTAGTACGCCCGTCCGAGGTCGTACTGGGCGCCCACCTCCGACAGCTGGCGGATGCCGTCCTCGAAGACCCGCTCGGCCTCCTCGAACTGGTTGACGGCGTGGAACTTCCTCGCCTCTAGGACCTTCAGGCGCGAGAGGTCGTACCGGTCCTCGAGCGAACGCGCGATTTCCAGAGCCCGCTGGATGTCGCGCTCGGCCCGCATGACGTCCTTCATCACGAGACCGAGATCGGCCGATGAGTAGAGAACGCGCGCGAGACCGCTCTTGGTTCCCGAGGCCTCCATCTCGGAGATGACCTCGTCGAACTGGCGGCGGGACTCCTCCATCTCGCTCTTGTCCTTCGTCACGAGGGCGAGCGGGTAGAGAACGACCGCGAGGAGGTCGCGATCCCCGATCGACCGGGCCTGCGCCAGGGCCTCCTCGAGGAGCTTTTCGGCGCGCGCCAGGTCGCCCTTCTTGCGGATCAGGTTCGCCAGCGCGGCCTTCCCCTCGACGACCGGCTTGGTAACCGGGTCTTCGCCGAGGAGGTCGAGCATGAGCCTGTAGTTCGTTTCGGCCTCTTCCCAGTTCCCCAGGATTTCGTCACACGAGCCGAGGTTCATGTGGGCCGAGGCCTGTCCGGCCGGCGAACCGAGGCGGCGGTGGATCTCCAGTGCGCGCTCGAAGTGCGGACGCGCCGAGGCGAAGTCCCCGCGGCCGCACCAGATGATGGCGAGATTCGTCAGCGACGTCGTCAGGCCCCACAGGTCCTTGGAGGCCTCGGACTCCTTGAGGCACTCGCGCTCGATCGCCTCGCTCTCGTTCCAGCGGCCCGTCTTCCAGTAGGTCGCCGCCAAAGCCGAGAGGGCGCGCCGCATCAACTCGGCGCGTCCGGAGCGGCGGGCCTTGTCCGCCGCCTCGCCCAGGTGCCTCTCGGCGGCGAGCCAGTCTCCCCGCTGGAAGGCCGCTGCTCCGAGCGTCGCGAGGAACATCGCCTGCAGATCCTCCGGTCCGTCGGCCCCGATCAGCGTGAGCCCCTCGCGCGCCCTCACCTCGGCACGGACAGGCTCCGAGCGCTCCAGAAAGGTCTTCGCGAGGGCGTCCAGGAGCCAGGCTCGCTCTTCGAGGGTCCCGGTCTCGGCGAGATCGCCCCGAGCCTTCTCGAAGAGGCTCAGGGCGGCCGCGTGGTCTCCGCGGCGCAGCCGGATCATGCCGACCTTGTAACGCAAGAACCCGACCCTGTGCCGGTCCTTGGCCCCCGGGGACGACTCGAGCTCCGCCAGGATCGCGTTGTAGGCCGTCAGCGAGCGCCTGAGATCCCCGGCCCTGAAGTAGACGTCGCCGAGGCGTTCGCGCAGGGTGCTGGCTTCCAGGGGCGAGTCGAGCTTCTTCAGAAGCTCGAGAACGGTCGCGTAGGCGCCGATGGCCGAATCGAAAGCGAAAAGCCTCTCCGCGTGCTCGGCGGCGGCGACGCCGAGCCGGACGGCTCGCTCGAGGTCCGTGCCGAATCGCGCATGCGCGGCGGCGGCCGAGACGAGGTCGGGCCGCGTGGGCAGCCGCTGCTCGTAGTACGTGGCCGCCGCCTCGTGAAGGCGCGTCTTCACTTCCTCGTCGAGGGACCGGCCCAGGAGATCCCGCACGTGCGGGGAGACGAACTCGTACGTGGCCTCGCCCAGGGGCTCTCGAACGCGAAGGATACCGGCCGTGACGGAGGACTGGAGCCGCGCGGCGATCGCCGGCGGGGGCGGGGCGTTCTCGGTCCCTTCCGCGGCCTCCACGAGACGCTGGGCGAGTTCCAGCGTCAGGTCCGCGGGCGCGACGGAAAGGATCGAGAGGGCCGCGCGGTCCTCCTCGGAAAGCCCTCGCAACCGGGCATCCGCGAGCTCTTGTGAGCCTCCCGGCTTCGTGAGCTGGTTCCTCTTCTTCTCGTCGATCCGCAGCCTCCCGGACTCGACCAGGAGGACCGCGGAGGCAGCGTAGTGGTTCAAAAGGTCGACCAGCCGTCCGGGCCTCCCCTGGGACTCCTGGTGGAGCGAGTGGATGAAATCCAGGGGCAGCTGACTCTGACCGAGGGAGATGGCCGCGGCGTGCGCGACGTCCTCTTCCTCCAGAGCAGGAAGGGGCAAGACCGTCTGGATCTCGAGCTCGGAGGCGATCTCGCGAGCCGTCCGGTGGGCCCCGGACTCGGAGGGTGTCCGGGACGAATCGACCGATCCCGCCACGAGGATCCTCTTCCCCTCGATCGCGCGCACGAGGAACGAGAGGATGTGCAGCGTCGACCGGTCGGCGAAATGGAGGTCGTCGAGGAGCAGGACGAGGGGCCGGTCGCCCGCCAGGGCCGCGCGCGAGGCCTCGAAGGCGGTCAGAACTTCCTCGTAGAAGGAGAGCCGGCTGCTCTCGTCGAGGAGCTTCGCCATCGAGAGGTCATCCGTCTGGGTGGCCGCGATCCGCGCCATCCTCGCGAGGGTCGCCCGCGCCGCGGCGCCGGCGGAGCCCCCACGGCGGGTCAGAGCGGAGAGCACGTCGAGGATCGGCTTGTAGGGCGTGCGGTCCGACGCCCGCGCGTGTCCTTCGACGACGAGGGCGCACTCCGACTGCGCCAGGGTCCGCCACTCCGACAGCAGGCGGGTCCGTCCGGAGCCTTCCGGTCCGATGACGAGGAGGGCCCGTCCCCGCCCCTTCGAGGCCGAGCCGAGATCCTCGGCGAAGCGCTCCATCAGGTCCCGGAACCCGCTAAACGGCGGCGTCAAGAGCTCTGGCCGCCCGTCGAACGTCACTCCCCGGACGAGGCCGAACTCCCGCGCGAGGTCCTCTAGGAGCGCGTGCGCGGAGGGGTAACGGGCCCCGGGTTCCTTCTCGAGCAGCCGTCCGAGAATCCGGTCGAGGGAAGAGAAGATCCCCCGCTTGACTCTCGAGGCAGGCTTGATCTCCTCGTCGAGGTGGAACCGCAGGAGCCCGCCGAGGTCGCGTCCATCGGTGGGGAGCTTGCCCGTGAGGGCCTCGTAGAACGTCATCCCCAGCGAGTAGAGGTCCGAGGCCCGGTCGGGCTTGGTGCCCCGCAACACCTCGGGCGCCGCGTAGGCGAGCGTGCCGCGCAAGCCCGGCGTCTGGGCCTCGGCCTGCGTGACCGACAGGCCGAAATCCAGGAGGAAGGCGCGCTCCCCCGCCACCCGTACGTTGAGGGGCTTGACGTCGCCGTGGACGAGGCCCCGGGCGTGCACATAGGCGAGCGCGTGCGCGACATCGACGAGGGCCGAGAGCGTTTCGAGCTGGGCGTGATTCCGCGAGAACTCGCCGAGATCGGAGCCCGCCACTTCCTCCATCGACAGCCAGCCCCGGCCATCGGGCAGGACGCCAAATTCGCGGGCCTTGACGATCGAGGGGTGATCGAGGGACGCGAGCAGCCTGAACTCTTGCCGGAGAAGATCCCGCTCCTCCGGACCGGGGTGGGCGGTGACCTTCAGGACGCATCGAGCGCCACGCTCACGGTCGAAGACCGAAGCGACACGCTGCCCGGTGCCCGACAGGATCCGAATGAGCTCAAAGCGCGGCGGGAGAGTCAAGGTCATGAACGAACTTCCGTAGCGTAGTTGGGGACCGGGATGGGCACGCCCAGGGATTCGAGCCGCTTCACGATGGCAGCCTTCAGCTCAGCCATCCCCTCGCCCGTCTTGGCCGAGAACCTGAGGGCCTCGAGATTCTCGCCGGAGGCCGTCAGGGCGTCGACCTTGTTGTAGCCGAGGAGGATCCTCTCCGGCTCGACCCCGAGACCGGCCAGGACTTCCTCCGCCACCTGCCGCTGCTCCTCGGCCTGGGCGGAGGAGGCATCCACCACGTGGACCACGAGGTCCGCCTCCTCGACCTCGCGCAGAGTCGAGCGGAACGAGGCGACGAGCGAGTGAGGCAGCTTGCGCAGAAAACCCACCGTGTCGCTGACGACGACCGGCCGGCCCTCGACGCCCAGGAGCCGGGCGTGACGGGGATCGAGCGTGGCGAAGAGCCGGTCTTCCGCGAACTCCCTGGAGGACGTGAGGCGGTTGAAGAGCGTCGTCTTGCCGGCATTCGTGTAGCCGGCCAGGGCGATCACCGCCATCCGGTGAAGCCGCCGTTTCTGCACGCCGCGGCTCTTCTCGATCCTCTCGAGCTCTTCCTTGAGGGTCGCGATGCGGCGCCTGATCTTCCGCCTGTCGAGCTCGATCTGCTTCTCGCCTCCGCCCGCCCGAAAGGCTCCTCCGCCTCGCTGCTGGGCGAGATTGGCGGCGCTGCTCGAAAGCCGGGGCAAGAGGTACTGCAGGCGCGCCAGCTCGACCTGGGTCATCGCTTCCCGGCTGCGGGCTCGTGCCGCGAAGATCTGGAGGATCACCGCCGGGCGATCCAGGACGCGGGCCGGGAGCTCCTTTTCCAGATTCCTCACCTGCGAGGGAGTCAGCTCGTCATCGACCACGATCCAGCCGGCCGAAAGCGCGCCCGCCTGCTCGGCGACCTCCCGGACCTTGCCCTTTCCGAGATAGGTCGCGGGATCGGGCGTGTCGCGCTCCTGAAGGACCCGGGCGATCACCTGCCCCCCGGCCGTGTCGACGAGCCTCTCGAGCTCGTCGAGGTGGTCTTCGGCCACCGCGCGGGGCAGCGCGCGCCCGAAGAGACCCGCCAGGATGACCTTCGAGTTCTCTGTCTTGTTGGAAGGCAAAGCGCCCCCGGAGGTGTCCGGATTCCTCACCGGCCGATGCTAGCAAAGCAGCAGGCAGTTTCTTAGCGGGAAGGGCCCCGCGGAGGCTGCTAACCTTTTTTCTTCCAATGGAAACACCCAGGGAGATCCCGCGACAGCTTCTCTTCTCGCGCCTGGAGGCCCTGAAAGGCGACTGGGAGGGGAGCCGGCTCGACTCGGATCCCCTCCTGTTCCCGCACCGTTACCGGGACGGGGCCGACCGGGAAATCGCCGCCTTCATCGCCGCCTCGCTCGCGTTCGGCCGCGTCGCCTCGATCAAGAGATCCGTCGAATCCGTCCTCGCCTGGCTGGGCGCGAACCCCGCCCGCACTCTCGCAAGCCGCGGCGTTTCGGTTCCAGAGGGTCCGGCCGGCCGCCTGAGCCTCCATCGCTGGGTCTCTCGAGCCGACATGGCGCGCGTCCTATCGGCCCTCTCTCAGACGCTCCGCACGGAAGGCTCGCTCGAGATGCTGTTCGATCGGGGCGACGACGGACAGGGCGACACCGTCCGGGCTCTCGACCACTTCTTCCTCGTCCTCAGGGAGCGGCTGCCCCAAACGAACGAGGGACTGACCCGCGGCATCAAATTCCTTCTGCCCGAGCCCTCCCGCGGGGGCGCGGCCAAGAGAGCTCACCTCTTCTTGCGCTGGGTGGTGCGGCGCGACGGCTTCGACCTCGGTCTGTGGAGGCGGGCGAGGGTGACGCCCGCCCGGCTTCTCTTGCCGATGGACACCCACGTCCACCGGATCTGCCGCTACCTCGGGCTGACAGCCCGGCGTTCCGCCGATCTCGCGGCGGTTCGCGAGGTGACCGCCGCGCTGCGCGAGCTCCGCCCCGGCGACCCGGCCGCGTACGACTGGTCGATCTCCAGGCTCGGAATCCTCGCCGAGTGCGTGAAAGAGCTGACGCGATCGCACTGCGAGAGATGCCGCCTGGAGGAGGTCTGCCAGCAGTCCTTGTTGAAGGCCCGATGAGGTCTCGTTCCGGCGCGAAAGATGAGTTAACGTCCGGACATGTCAAAGGGACGCTGGGCCGTTCTGGCCCTCATCGCCGCCTTGTCCGCCACCCTCGGTGTTCTCGCCAAGGACTCCCTCAAACCCCAGCTCCAAGTCCTCGGCCCCGTGCCCGGGGCCAGCCAGTCCGAGAAGCGGATGTTCCCCGTCGCCCTCGAGGACGGCCGGATGAAGGACGTTTCGAGAAGCGAGGGGAAGCTCCTCATTCTCCACTTCTGGGCGACCTGGTGCGCCCCCTGTGTCGAGGAATTCCCTTCTCTTGCCGCCTTCACCAAGAAGATGGCGAAAGAACCGGACGTCGAGATCCTCGCTGTCTCGGTGGACGAAGAATGGAAGACCGTGAAGGACTGGATGGAAAAGAACAAGGTCTCCGGAGTTCCCCTCGCGCTCGACCCAGAGAAGGTCACGGCCCGCTCGTTCGGGACCGAGAAGTTCCCGGAGACCTGGTTCATCGCTCCGACCGGGAAGATCCTCGGCCAGCAGGTCGGGCCGATGGACTGGACGTCGCCCGAGTCCGAAAAGCGGATCGCCGAACTGCGGAAGCTCGCCAGGGGCGGCGCGTAAAACACGCGAGTTGACGGCACGGCGGGCGCGGACTAAGTTTCCGGGGACACCATGCCGACCATCAAGCGGATCGAACCGTACCGCTTCTTCTTTTTCAGCAACGAGGGCTCCGACCAAGCCCACGTCTATGTCCAGCACGAGAACCGGCTGGCCAAGTTCTGGCTCGAGCCTGTCGGGCCCTCCTGGTCCAACCGCTTCCCGGCTTCGGAGTTGACGAAGATCCGTGAGCTCGTCCTCGAGAATCAGCGGTTTTTTCTCCCGGCCTGGTATGAGCTATTTGCCCCTCGTCGCTAATCCACGAGCGTCGGAGGTCAAGGTCACGGCCGATGAGCTGATCGTCTATCTGGCGGATGGGCGGACGCTCTCGGTACCCCTGACCTGGTTTCCGAGACTCCTCGAGGCCCCGGAAGAGAAGCGGCAAGGCTGGATCCTGCTCGGCGACGGAGAGGGAATCCACTGGCCTGACATCGACGAGGACGTCAGCATCCCGGGCTTGCTCCGGGGAGAAGCCGCGCCCTCGGCCCTCGTCGGGTTGCTGAGGTAAGGCATCGATCTTCTCGCCTTTCTCCTGACCGCCGCTTCGGCCCTGGTCACGATCCTGGCCTACGAGAAGACCCCGGTCCGTCTCCGTCTGGTCTACATCTTCAAGCCGCTCACGACCTTTCTCGTCATCCTCTACGCCATCAGCCGGTGCGGCTTCTCCCCCGGCCCGTACGGGGCCTGGATCCTGGCCGGTCTCGCCTTCTCGCTTTTCGGGGACGTCTTCTTGATGCTCCCCAAAGACGCCTTCTTGCCGGGCCTCCTGAGCTTTCTTCTCACCCACGTCTGCTATCTCGTCGCGTTTGAAAGACCCGGGGGCCTCTTTTCGCCGGTTCTTCCTTTCGTCTTCGTCGGCCTCGCGGCCGTGGCCGTGGCCTCCTGGCTCTGGAGCGGGATCCCGGCGAAATTGAAGATCCCAGTCCTCGTCTATGTGGCCCTCCTCGCGGCCATGACGGGCCAGGGAATCGCCCGCACCCTCACGATCGGCGGAACCCCCGCCCTGGCCGCGGCGGCTGGATCCCTGCTCTTTCTCTCTTCCGACAGCCTCCTGGCCATCGACAAGTTCAAGAAGAAGTTGCCCCACCAGCAGGCGCTCGTGCTCTCGACGTACTTCCTCGCCCAGTGGCTGATCGCCTTCTCCCTCGGCGGAGGATCGAGCTAGACGGAACTTTTCCCCGCTCGCTTTCGTTCTCTTCCTGTGGAGAGCGCCATGAAAGAAGCCCGCGCCATCGCCAACGGCGTTTTTTCCTTCGTCATCTTCCTCTTGATCTACGGGTTCTTCTTTTCTGGGCACGTGCGAGCGACGGGCGCCAGCGGACCCCGATTTCTGAAGATGGAGATCAACGAGGGCCATCACGGGGACCACGTTTCGTTTTCCATGCCTTTCGCCTTCGTGCGAGGGAGCCTGCGGCTCGCGGCCATGGGAAACGTGAGGCGCGAGCTCGATCTGCGCATCCGTGACGAGGTCCACTCCGAGCTCCTGAGGGACATCTGGAAGGAACTTCAGGAGAAACCCGATGGGACCCCCGTCACGAGGGAGCTCGACAGCGCCGTTCTCTCGTTCACGAAAGACGGAAGCCTCCTCGATTTCTCGGTCACGGAGAAGGGGCCAGGGGAAGCGCCGGAGGCAGCGACGGAAGCCTCGACGGAGGCGGCGTCGGAGGCGGCACCGGAGGAGGCGACGGAGAAGGCACCAGAGAAGGCAGAGTCGCGGGACCACGTGACGATCCGGCTGCCGCTCCGGATCTTCGCGGCCATGGCGGAGGGAGATGAAAACCTCGGGGTCGACACCCTTCTCGATGAGCTGCCAAACCTGAAGGAAGGGGAGCTCCTCTCCGTTCAGAGCAAGGACGGGACCGTCCGGATCTGGATCGAGTAGGCCCACTGCCGCCGCGGCCTGCGCCGTGGCAACATCGTGGGCTCATGCGGGAAAACGCGGTCCGTGCGCTGCTGGCAGTTCAGGGGCTCTTGCTCCTCTCTCCGCTCGCGGCCGTGGCCCTCGATCCAGCCAAGCTTCCCACCCAGTACCGGCTCGACACCTGGACGACCCGTCAAGGCCTGCCCCAGAACTCGATCGAATCGATCTTGCAGACCCGTGACGGCTACCTCTGGTTTGCCACCCAGGAAGGCGTGGCCCGATTCGACGGAGTCGCCTTCACGGTCTTCGACCGCGCAACGACGCCGGAGCTCCGCCAGAACCGCCTGACGGCCCTGGCGGAGGACACCTCGGGCACGCTCTGGATCGGGAGCCGGGGCGGCGGACTCACCCGCCTGCGGGCGGGAGTTTTCACGGCGATCGACCGTGAGAGGGGGCTGCCGAGCAACATCATCCGGGACATCGAACCCTCGCCCGAGGGCGGTGTCTGGGTCGCCACGGACGCGGGCCTCGTCAGGATCGTCAACGACACCATCACCCGCTTCTCGGCCCGGGATGGCCTGCCGGGCGACGACATCCGGTCGGTTTCCCGCGGACGAGATTCCCTCTGGATCGCCACGGGGACCGGAGCGTGCCGCCTGAGGGGAGAGAAGTTCGAATCCGTCGATCTCAGCCTGGCCCCATCGCGGGAAGTCCAGGTGGCCCTCGAGGACCGCTCGGGCGCCCTGTGGCTCGGCACGCCGGAAGGCCTCCTGCGGCTGAAAGATGGACGACTGACCGTCTTCACACAACGGGATGGGCTCGGGAGCTCCGACATCCGGACTCTCTATCAGGATCGCGATGGAATGCTCTGGGTGGGAACGGATTCGGCGGGGGCCGCGCGGTTTTCCAAAGAGACGTTCACGCGGTTCACCTCGGCCGACGGCCTTCTATCCGACAGTGTCCGCTGCTTCGGTGAGGATCTCGAGGGGAGCCTCTGGATCGGGACGGGAGCGGGCGGCCTCACCCGCCTCGCAAACGCCTCGTTCACCCCAATCACCTCGCGCGAAGGCCTCTCCGCCCGGGTCACTGACGTCATCCTGGAAGATCGAAACGGGGACGTGTGGATCGGGACCCAGAACCAGGGCTTGAACCGCTACCACAAGGGCCAGATCACGGTCTTCACGACGAAGGAAGGGCTCCCCCACAACGCCGTGAGGGCCCTCCACGAGAGCCCGAACGGCGACCTCTGGATCGGGACGCGCGGAGGACTGGCGCGGCTTCGCGACGGCCGCTTCACCTCGTTCTCGACGGCGGATGGACTTCCCCACGACGAGGTCCGGGCGATCGCGGAAGACCGGGAGAAAAACCTCTGGGCCGGGACCCAGTACGGCGGAATCGGCCGATTGAAGGATGGCCGATTCACCACGTTCTCCACGGCCGATGGACTTCCCAGCAACACGATTCGCGATCTCTACGTCGACCGCAACGGCACACTCTGGGCGGGATCCCTTGCCGGCCTCAGCCGCCTGGAAAACGGCCGTTTTCAAGCTGCGTTTCCCGGGCAGGGCCTCGAGAACGATGTGATCTTCGTGATCCACGAGGAGCCGGACGGGACGTTCTGGCTCGGCACGAACGGGAGCGGACTGCGGCGAATCAAGGATGGCCGGGTCCGCTCCGTCACGACCAAGGAAGGCCTCTTTGACGACACGATCGCGCAGCTCCTCGATGACGGCGCGGGGAACTTCTGGATCTCCTGCTACCGGGGGATCTTCCGGGTTTCCAAGGCCGAGCTGAATGCCGTCGCGGACGGAAAGGCGGCGGACCTCCACTCGACCGTCTTCGGGACGGCGGACGGCATGAAGAACGCCGAGTGCACGGGGGGTCCCTCGCCCGCCGGCTGCCGGACCCGCGACGGAAAGCTCTGGTTCCCGACGATCGACGGGGTCGTGGTCATCGACCCCAGGAACATCCTCCAGAACCAGACCCCCCCTCCCGTCTACGTCGAGGCGGGAACTCGCAGGGCCGCGTACTACACCCACCTCCCGCCAGGACGGTACCGGTTCGTCGTCATCGCCTCGAACAACGACGGCATCTGGAACGAGACCGGCGCCGCCATCTCGTTCGCGGTGAGGCCGCATTTCACCGAGACCTGGACGTTTTACGGACTCTCGGCCGTAGGCCTCGGACTGGCGGCCTTCGGTGTTCTTCGCCTTCGCGTCCGGCAGCTCGAGGCGCGGGAACGCCAGCTGATGACGATGGTGGAACAGCGGACCGAGAGCCTGAGGGAGGAAAAGCAGAGAAGCGAGGCCGCGATGGCCCAGGCCGAGGAAGCCAGCCGGATGAAGAGCCGCTTTCTCGCGAGCACGAGCCACGAGCTCAGAACTCCGCTCAACGCCATCATCGGCTACACCGAAATGCTGTCCGAGGACGCCAGGGAAAAGGAGCTCCCCGAGTTCGTCGAGGACCTCGAGAAGGTCAACGGCGCCGCGCGCCACCTCCTGGGCCTCATCAACGACATCCTGGATCTGTCGAAGATCGAGGCGGGAAAGCTCGAGTTCTCTCCCGAGACGTTCCCCCTCTCACGCCTCGTCGAGGACGCGACCGAAACCGCCCGGCCCCTCGTCGAGAGGAACCAGAACGAATTCCGGGTCAGCCTGCCCGAGGCCCCGGTCGAGATGACGGTGGACGTGACGCGTTTTCGCCAGATCCTGTTGAACCTCCTCAGCAACGCCGCCAAGTTCACGAGTCACGGGGTCATCACCCTCGAGGTCAGGGCGCGCGACGACACGGGCACGCCCAGCCTCCTGTTCACGGTCACGGACACCGGGATCGGCATGACAGAAGAGCAGCTCTCGCGCCTCTTCGAACCGTTCACCCAGGCCGAGGCCGGGACCTCCAACAAGTACGGCGGCACCGGGCTCGGACTCGCGATCACGCGCAGGCTCTGTCAGCTGATGGGGGGCGAGATCACCGTCTCGAGCACGCCAGGAAAGGGCTCCGCGTTCGCGGTCACGCTCCCTCTTGCCGCGCCTGTGTCGCCTCGCGTGGTCTGAGGGACGAGGGCTCAGTCCTCGAACGGATCGGTTCCGATGTCGGCGATCAGCTTGTCGAGGCGGTACTGGCTGGGGCCGAAGACAAAGCGCATCTCACCGTTGTCGCAGACGACCTCCCGGATCTGAACCGTCAGCTCGGGCGGCAGGAAGGAAATCAGATTCAGGACGAAGACGCGGTCTTCGGGATAGTAGAAGGCCATCCCGGGCGGGAGCCGGTCCGCGATCCGGCGGAAGATCCACTTCGGAAATCGCAGGAAACCGAACGCCCTTGCCTCCTCGAGGTAGAAACCCAGGAAGCCGTCCTTCAACCGCAGGGAGGTCAGGTGCAGGCGGAGCGGCACCGAGATCCCTTTCCTCACCTTCGCCATCAGGCTGAGGCGTCCGTTCTCCGGCTCGATCAGGAACTCTTTGATCTCGGGGATGTCGCGGACGACCCGCCGCACGATGGCGTTGAGGGTGACCGAGTCGACCACGACGACGAGCCCCTCCCACCTCACCGTCAACGCGGGGAGGTCCGCGGTCGGAGCGGTCTGTTCGGATGCCTCCGTTCTCACAGGGCGGATCCTACCCGATTCGCCTCAGACGAAGACGTACGCCACCGCAAAGCCGGTCTGGGCGCTCATCATCATCAGGTACATGTGGGTCCAGGAGGGGTGATTCTCGGTTGCCGAAAGCTCGTCCGGATTCCGCCTGAGGAGGTGAACCGTGTAGAGCCCCCAGATCGACAGAACGGCACCGAGAACAACCAGGAGCACGGAGTTTCCGGTCAGGAGCCTCGATTGAGGAGCGAGCGGATCCGGCAGAAAGACGAAGAGGATCAAGACGAGCCACGGCAGGACGAAGAAGGGCGACATGATCTTCACCGCCCTCTCGTTGCCGTAAAGGATCGGAAGAGTCTTGCAGCCCCCGGCCCGGTCGCCCTTCACGTCGGAGAAGTCCTTGGTCGAGGCGGCCCCGATCAGAAACAGCATGAACAGGAACCCGATGGCCCACGGTTCGAACGAGCGCGACGGCGCGACCATGGTCCAGCCCGCCACCTTCAGCAGACAACCTCTCGGGATGGCGATCGTGATGTTCGCCCAGATCCCGAGCCGCTTCGTCCGGCCCCAGGAGGGAAGCGAGTAGATCAGGGTGAAGACGAGTCCGCCCAGGAAGAGGAAGAAGCACTCATGAGTACCGAGGGGAGCCAGCGCGCGGGCGGCAAAGCCGTCCCGCGGCGGGACGACGATCCACCACGTCGGCACCATCGCGAGCACGTACAGGACGGCGGTCAGTCCCCAGGCGCTCGCGATCGAGACCTCGCCCCGCACCAGCGGACGAGAGGGCTTGTTGACCCTGTCGACATCGAGATCGGTGATCTGGTTGAGGACATTGGACGCCGCGTTCAACAGGGACGCGCAGATCGAGCCGAGACCGACCGCGAAGACCACGCCCCAGGTCACCTGCCGGCTCGGATCGGGATTGTGCGCGCTGCCGAAGGCGCAAACGGCGCCGGACAGAATCCCCAGAAGAGGCGGCAGCAGGGTGAACGGACGGCTGAGCTCGAGGACCGTCGAGAGCTTCACAGCGCTTCTTTTAGCAGAGAAGTGAAGACCAGCCACCCCGTGACGGCCCCCACGATGGTGTTCAGGAAGTTGAGGACGTGCCCGTTGGAAACGCGAAAGGCCGCCCCCTCTCGCCCGAGAAGGCTCTCGACGACCGTCCCGGCAAACGCTCCGGACACGATTGCCGTGAGGGCCGAGGGAGGCCAGTCCCAGAACCAGCCGGCCAGCCCGCCGAGAGCCGTCGCTGCCAGAAGACCGGCAAGGGTGCCCACGATCGATACCGCTCCATCGGTTCCCGGGGGGACGGGCCGGAACTCGGGCAGCAGGAACGTCGGGCTCGCGATCGCCTGCCCCACCTCGGTGCCGATCGTGTCCATCAGCGCCGTCGCGAAGGCCGCCGTCGCGGCGAGAAGGAAAAGGGGCGAGGAGAAGCCCCCGGAAAGGCCCCAGCAAGAAACGAGGAACGCGGCCACCGACAGGTTGGCGAAGACGTGCGCCGCGCCCCGCCTGCCCCCGGCTTCCTCGGCCTTCCCCATGGCCTCCTTTCGCTTCTTGCCCGCGTGAGTCGCGGCGGTCCCCACCGCGAAGAAGAACCAGAGGACCAGGTAGGCCTTCCATCCCCCGAACCCGTAGATCACGGTTCCGGCCAGAAACCCCGACCAGACACCAGACGGCCGGACGAGCCTGATGAAGAAGGCGACGAGAGAGATCACCGCGTTCACGCCAATCCCGATCAGGAATTGATGCCAAAGGCGAGGTCCGAAATCGAGCCCGGCCCCGATGGGAACGAGGAGGCTCGCGAGCGCCGAGGCGCCGAGGATGGGGGGCAAGAGGTTGTCGTCGATCTCGGAGGGAAGCGTCTCGACGGCGGCCGCGATCGCGGCCGCGGTGAGGATCGCCGCCACCACGGCGGCGGTCACGGGCTGACGGGCCGTGAAGAAGTAGAGAAAGACGGCCGCAAGGCCTCCGAAGAAGGTGTTTCCCAGGAGTCCCGGCCACGATTTCTCTCTGTTCCAGGCGAGCCGCGGACCCGAGACGATCAGCGACACGACCGTCGCCATCCCATCGCCAAAGGCCAGAAATGCCCATCCGGCGGCGGCGATGGCGAGATTGTCGCGAAACAGCAGGATCAGGAGGAGAACGGTCACCGGGTAAAGGAGGATCCCGACCGGGTACCCGCGATTCACGTCGCTTTCGCGAGAGAAGCGGTTTCCCGAGACGCGCGGGAGAACGAAGAGATTGAAGGCGAGGGCGATCACGGCGCAGAGAGCCGCCTGTTGCCAGGTCAGAAACCGCAGGAGGAGCGCGAAGCCCCCCATGGCGATGTGGAGCAGCTTCCGGCCGCCTTCGAGCCCGGTCAGCACGGCGGGGCCACCCGCTCGGCTATGTACCTTTTCAACGCGGCCGGGAGCAAGGGCGCGGGCTCGCCGGTGATCTTCTCGTATCGGCTCGTGTCGAGGACAGAGAAGGCTGGGCGGCGCGCCGGCCTCGGGAACTCCGAGGAGGAACACGGCACAACCGGACAGGTCAGGCCAGCGAGAAGGACCGCCTCGCGCGCGAGAGAGAACCACGTCAAGGGGCCGGCGTTGGCGAAGTGGACGATCCCGGTGGCGTCCTTCTCGACGAGGAGCCGGATCGCGCGGGCCAGGTCCCGCGCGTAGGTCGCTCGCCCGTGTTGATCGTCGACAACCCGCAGCTCGCGCCGGCCCTCGGCTGCCAGGTTGAGAATCGTGTCGACGAAGTTCGATCCACAGAGTCCGAAGACCCACGACGTTCGAACGATGAGGGCCCGGGCCCCACTCGCGAAAACCCGCCTTTCGCCCTCGAGCTTGCCCGCTCCGTAGGCGTTGACCGGATCGACGGGATCTTCCTCGCGATACGGAACGGAAGACCGGCCATTGAAGACGTAGTCCGTCGAGAGATGAACGAGGAGAGCCCCGGAGCTCTTGCAGAGCTCCCCGAGCCTGCCGGGAGCCTCGGCATTCGTGGCCCAGTGTTCCTCGCTCGTCTCGGCAAGGTCGACCCGGGTATCGGCGGCCGCGTTCACGACGAGCGCCACGCCTGGACGGATGACGGACGAAAGGGCCCTGCCATCCCGGATGTCGAGGTCGTCTCTCGAAAACCGGGCCGCCGCCGGGAACTCGTGCCGAAGGGCCGTCCCGAGCATGCCCGTGGCCCCAAGGACGACGACATCCTCCCCGCCGCGATGGGGGGTCATGACGGGCTCGTTGCGCCCTTCAAACGGTCCGCGTAGTTCTTCTCGTACCAGGCCTTGTACTGAAGGTCCCCCTGCTTGATGGGCCTCCACCACCACTCGTTCTCCTGGTACCAGCGAACGGTTTCGGAAAGCCCCTCCTCGAAGCCGTAGGCGGGGCCCCAGCCAAGGGCGCGGATCTTGGCGGTGGAGAGCGCGTAGCGGCGGTCGTGGCCGGGCCTGTCGGTGACCTTCCGGATCAACGTCTCGGGCTTGTCGAGGAGTCTCAGGATTTTTCGAGTCAGGTCGATGTTCTCGACCTCGTTCCCGCCCCCGATGTTGTAGGTCTCGCCGGGAACGCCGTTCTCGAGCAAGAAGAGAAGAGCGGCGGCGTGGTCCTCGACGTGGAGCCAGTCCCGCACGTTCCGGCCATCTCCGTAGAGCGGCAGGGGCTCATTGTCGATGGCGTTCGTGATGAAGAGCGGGATGACCTTTTCCGGGTAGTGGTAGGGCCCGTAGTTGTTCGAAGCCCGGGTGACGATAACGGGTGTGCCGTAGGAGGCCCAGAACGAGTAGGCGAGCCGGTCGCCCCCGCACTTGGCCGCCGAGTAGGGGTTGCGCGGGTTGAGCGGGTCGTTCTCGGAGAACTCGCCCTCGAGAATCTGCCCGTAGACCTCGTCCGTGGAGATCTGGATGAACCTTTCGACGCCGGTCCGCCGGGCCTCCTCGAGAAGGACGAAGACCCCCTTGACGTCGGTGTCGAAGAAGTGTCCGGCCGACAGGAGCGAGCGGTCCACGTGCGTCTCCGCAGCGAAATTCAGAACGACATCGCAGCCCTCCATCGCGTCCTTGACCGCGACGGGGTCGGCGATGTCTCCCTTGACGAAGCGGAACCTCGGATCGGCGTCGAACACCCGCAGGTTGTTCAGATTGCCGGCGTAGGTGAGGAGATCGAGGACGACGATCTCCACTTCGGGGTGCTCCCGGCGCAGACGGCGGGCAAAGCAGGAGCCGATGAATCCGGCTCCCCCAGTGACGAGTACGCGTTTCAAGAAGGTTCCTCCTGCCCGCGGCGTCGGGGCTGGCGCGGCCTCACCGCCTACTCGCCGATCCCGATCTCGGAGTTGTCACCCACCAGGAAGCGGTGGGCCTTGGGCTTCATGTCGGGGCGCCTGCGGATCGTCACCCCGCGCCCGATGAGGGAGTCGGAGATCCGCAGAGGGATGTCCGAGAGGCTCGAGCCTTCCCATACGATCGAGTTCTCGATCTCGATACCCGAAAGCCTGCAGCCAGCCGCAATCGCGGTGTAGGGGCCGACGAAGCTCTCCTCGATCCGGGTCCCGGGACCGATGATGACGGGTCCCCGGATGACGGAGTTGATCAGGACGACGTCTCCCGGGCTCCCCTCGAAGAACACCTTCCCCTCGATGCTCGAGCGCCCCTCGATCTCGGGAGAACCCGAGGGCTCGACGGCGTCGAGGACGGTCCGGTTCGCCTCGAGCATGTCCTCGGCCTTTCCCGTGTCTTTCCACCAGCCGGAGACGAGGTGTGCCTGCACCGAGCGGCGGTTGTCGACGAGCCACTGGATCGCGTCGGTGATCTCGAGCTCTCCGCGGGCCGAGGGGCGGATCGCCTTGACCGCATCGAAGACCGAGTCGTCGAAGAGGTAGACACCGACGAGAGCGAGGTCCGATTTCGGTTCCTTCGGCTTCTCGACGAGGCAGACGACCTTGCCTTCGGAATCGAGCTCGGCCACTCCGAAGGAGGAGGGATTGGGAACCTTGGTCAGGAGAATCTCGCAGTTGACGCCGATGCGGACGTACTCCTCGACGAGCGACGTGATCCCTCTCTGGAGGAGGTTGTCGCCGAGGTACATGACGAACTTCGATCCCCTGAGGAACTCCTCCGAAATCAGGACGGCATGGGCCAGGCCCCGCGGAGCGTCTTGCTGGATGTAAGTGACGCTGGCGCCAAAGCGGGAGCCGTTGCCGACCGCGGCCTCGATCTCGGCGCGGGTATCCCCGACGACGATGCCGATCTCGCGAATTCCAGCGGCCACGAGCGCCTCGATGCCATAGAAGAGTACGGGCTTGTTCGCGACGGGAACGAGCTGTTTGGCCGAGGTGTAGGTGAGCGGCCGGAGCCTCGTGCCCTTGCCGCCCGAGAGGATGAGTCCTTTCAAAGCAGGCGGATCTTAGCGCGGAGCGGGCGAAGCGCTCACTTCACGAGCGCCGTCGCGTAGGAATCGCCCGAGAGCGAGTCGGAAACGACGGCCGCGGCCCCCACCACACAGCCGGTCTCACTGCTTCTGAGAGAGACGGAAACCGATCCGCTCCTGACCGTTTCCTCGACCGGGAAGACCTGTCTCAGGCCTCTTTCCACGGTCGTGTTCGGCGGCAGGGTCACCTCGGCCTCTCCGCCCTTGTAGACACCGCCGGAGCCATTCCGGAGCGCCAGGACAACGGAACAGGTCGCGGGAGACCGGTTCAACAGGACGAGGTAGGCCCGAGACCCCTTCTCCGCGGGCGGCACGTCATCTCGGATGCCGATCAGCCGCCCGGACTCCCCCAGCGTCAGGAGCCCCGTCGATACGTCGACCGCGTGGCTGAAGTAGCCCACGGAACCCGACGGGCCCTCCACCCGGATTCTCGCGCCGGCCGCCAGCCTCCGGGAGGAGCGAACGACGAGCGCGCCGTAGGCATCCCCGAGGGCGAACGTGCCGGGAAGCCCGAGGACGTCCGTCAGCTCCCGGGTTCCATTTGCCGAGATCGACATCGGTCTCGTCTCGGGCTGCGACGAGGGAGGGGTTTCGTCGCCAGGGTTCCCGTGGGAGAGGAACTGGAGCTTCAGCGCCCCATCAGCCCCCTCGAGGTTCGTGAGGATCAGGTCGGAGGTGGAGGTTCCTCCGGTCTCGACACGCTGGAGCAGCGGGAGAACATACTCGTAAGGGTAGGCCAGGGTGGCCGGCCGGATGTTCAGGACGATCGTCCCGGCCTGGGGACCTTCGACGCTCCCGTAAAGAGGGTCACGAGATCCATTCGACCCGACCGCGATGGTGTAGGTCTTGCCTTCGAGAAGGGTCAACGTGACGGACGCGTCGAGTGTCCCGGGTGAGTTGTCGCTGCAACCGTTCGAGAACGGGGTGAGGGCGTCGCACTCGTTCGCGAAGACGGCCAGGATCGTGTCGATCGGGTCCGAGGCATCGCGGCCCGACGAGCCCGTCGTATCCAGGCGATAGGCTCCCGTTTCCAGGGGTGTGTACTGAAACCACACCACCCGCCCCGCCGGCACTCCACTTTTCTGAGAGCAGAAGAACGTCGTCACGGACGGAATGGGGAAGGCGTCGGTGGGCACTGCGAGGGACGCGGGAAGCGGGGTGCCGGCGGGGATCTGGATCGATTCCTGGCAGGAGGAACCCAACTGCGCCTCCGCGGCCCTGCCGGCCGCGAGCGCCATCACAAGGAGACACGCCAGGGTCACGCTTCGTTTCGGGAGGGTGAGGGTGGACTTCATGACGCCTTCGACCTGGAAGTGTCGAAGCCGGGGGGGAGCCTAACGCTGCCCCCCGCAGACTTCAAGACGCCGCCGTGGCCGACCAGAGGGCCCCACGCCGGGAGCCGAACCGAACAAGACCTCAAGACATTCCAAAACCTCGAGTTATGACCGGCCGGGTCCCAAGGGGAAAGCCCGGAAGGACCCGGCCACCGCTGTCAGTTGGAGCCCTTGGCCGAGGATCCCTTCTTGAACTTCACCTCGATCTCGTACTCGAGAGTCGCCGGATTGAGGTCGAACGTGCATTCGTCGCTCTTCCGCTGGCAGTTGATCCCCGATGGCTTGATGACCTCGTACCCGAGGAACGAGGAACCGGACGAGGGGCTCGCCTTCAGCTTGACCTTGATTGCCGAGGTGGCGGGAACGCTTCCGGTCTGGGACTTGTCGTTGGCGGTGAGAAGCACCACCCGCTTGTTGTCGGCCACGTTCGTCCCCTCGACGGTTCCGGCCCCGTCGCCGTCCCGCTTCAGCCGCACCCGGAAGAGCGGATCGGGCGGCTTGTACTCGGCCACGATGCGGCCCCCCGAGGATCCGACGGTGAACGAGCAGATCTTCGCGGTGATTCCATTGCAGGTGGCGGCGGACCCCGTTCCCCCCGAGAACTTCAAGAACCGAGTCGAGTTCTTGATCTCGAACTTCGCGACCGAGCCGATGTGGAGCTTGTCCCCGCAGGCAAACGAGACGCTCCCCGTCGAGCCAAAGGCCCCCCCGCCTCCGCCCGCCTCGCCACAGAAAGGCTTTGGATTCTGAGGATCCCCCTCAACGGTGAACGAAACCTGCCCGTCCGGCTGCCCCTTTTGCGTCAGCTCGACGATCGGGCGTGGCGCCGAGGGCTCGAGAGATCCCTTGACGTTGAATTTCCCGCTGGCCTTTCCGCACTTCACTTCCACGAATCCGACGGACGACACCACCTGCTCCTGCTGAATCAGCGCGCTGTTGTCGAACTCGACCGTCAGGGTGACGGGACTCGCGGCCCCGGTGAACGTATCGGGAGTGACGACGAACCTCGGCGGCTTGGTGAGCGTGCAGGCCGCGCCCGCCGGAGCCGTGACCTGGATGGTGAGTTGTTTCTTCGTCTTCGGAGGGAGCACTCCGAAATCGAGGGACGCCGGATTGAAGCTGACTCCCTGCCCGAGGGCCGCGGATGAGGCTCCCAGCGCCAGGACGGTCAATAGACCTCTTGCCAAGAAACGGTTCACGGTGTTTCCTCCTCTACCCCACGAGTCTAGAATTTGAGACGCATTCTAGTTGAAAGCATTCCCGAGGCCAGCGCCGCGGCTCACCAGAGGGCACGGCTCGGTGTGGCCGGGGCCGATTCCCCGAAAGCGATCGATCCCGGGCCGGCGGGCCGTCACCTCACGGGAGGGAGACCGGGAAGTCCAGGAAGCTGCCGATGTTCTTCAGGTTGAGCCCCACGCGAAAGTCGCGGGACGTCGTCGTTCCCATCCGCAGATCCCGGAACTCGAAGAGGATCTTGAAGCACGACGCCTGGTAAGTGACCAGCGTGCGGAGCTCGAGGAGTTTCGTCTGGGAGAGGTCGTAGGCCCCCTGGATGTCGAGCCGGAGTTTTCGCGGGATGACCTGGGCCCCGCCCAACAGCCGGATCTGGGTGGACGCCTCCGGCGCTCCGACTGGCCTGTTGTGGAAGAGCGAGATGTTCGCCTGGGTCTCCCCGAGGTTCATGCCAGCGGACAGGCTTGCCGCCGTGACCTGCGAGGCCGAGCTCGTGTACGAGACGCGGCCATCGACGTTGAGCTTCTGCGTGGCGTTCACCCTGAGAGAGAAGTCGATCGGGGACTTTTCCGGGTCGATGCCGGGCGGCGGCGTCGATGAACCGTAGGGGGAACGGAAGTAGTGGGTCTGGGAGATTTCGAGAGAGGCGATCTCCGTGGAGGAGCCCTGCTTCTGTTTGGCCAGGAGCCGCTGCACGAGCGCGTACTTGAGGGAATGGACCGGCACCACGGAGTCGACCTGGTCGAAGACGGGGGTCTTCTCGATGTCGTTTGGCTCCGACGAGTACTCGTAGTCGAACCTCGGCTCGATGATGTGCTTGAGCTTGACGTAGGGGCCGAGAGAGTCCTCGAAGATCCGGGAGAAGGACGGCCCGGCGACATGAACCCCGGCCGTGGCATTCGAGCGGGTGTACGGCTCATCGACGAGCTGGCTTCCGTCCGAAGAGAGCGACTTGCCGTAAGACGTCAGCCGGTACCCGCCGTCGATCTGCATCGCCAGCCAGGGCACGAAGGAGAGGGGAATGGAGACTCTCGGGAAGATGTCGAAGCGCTCGTAGCTGCCGACGGGCTGGTTCGGACCCCGGTCCACCCGGAGGATCCCCGCCTGGCCCTCGGCCTCCACGAAGAAGGTCTGGCCCAGGAGCGGGGTGGGCCTCAATCGGGCCTCCAGAACGGGCCTTCTTTCACTGATGACGCTGGGGCGCCCCTCGTAGAGAGCCTCCTCCCGGTCCAGCCGAAAGTTGAGGGCGACGGGATCTCTCGTGTAGGTCAGGAATCCCTCGGACTTGATCGACCGCATCGAGGAGAGGGCGAAATCCCGTTCGTATTCCTGGAAAAACTCGAGGTCCGAGAAGTTCAGCCAGGTGACGACCCCGCGAAGGCCGGGGGCGAGATCGTCGGCCGTGATCCGGCCCCGGGTCTTGTACCCCCACCCGCCGTCCTGTTCTTCATCCCTGACGGCGAAGTAGTTGGCCTCCACCGTCGTCCCCTGGGAGGGCCTAGCCCGGACCTCCGTCCCGAGGCCCAGGAACCTCTTGGTGTAGAGCTCGGCGAAGAACGTGGTGTCGACGCTTCTGCCGATGGCCCAGAAGTAGGAGAGGCCGAGGAAGCCCCCCCGGTTCGTGCTGTAGCCGATGGCCGGAATCATGAAGCCGGAGGCTCTCTCGCGCATGGCGGGCCACAGGAGGTACGGCGTGTAGATCAGGGGCACGCCACCGAGCCTGAAGACGACCTTCTTCAGGCGAGCGTAATCCTCGAGAGTCACCCGGCCCGACGAGAAGCGGAACTCCCAGGCCGGGTCGTCTCCGTCACAGGCCGTCAGCCGTGCCCCCGAGAGGGTGAAGGTGCGGGCGCCGACCTTGGCGAGGGAGTCCGCCCGAAGGTGCATGCCCCCCTCGACATCGACGATGCCGTTCGTCATGAAGCCGGTCTTGGTCTTCAGGTCGAAGTCGATCTGATCGGCCCGGATGCGGTTCTTTCCCTGTTCGAGGACGACGTCGCCCTCGGCCGAGACGCGCTGCTCCTTGTAGTCGACGCGGACCTTCTTTGCGGCGAGCTTGATGTCCTGGTACTCGACCTCGACAGTCTTCCCGGGCGGAGCGACGGCTTCGCCAGAGGTCTCGGTCAGAAGGGAAAGCCGTCCCCCCTCGCCCTCGGGGACCTGGATCCTGATCGCCGTCCCCTTCTCGGGGACCCGGAACTTCGGCAGCTCGAACTGGGCCCGTTCCCGAAACCTCTGCCCAAACGGATCGCTCTCGAACGATGACTGACCGAGAAGAGGAAAGGACAAGAGAAAGGCCAGCCCGACACCGAACGCGGCGGCCACGGGCCGCCGCGCGGGCGAAAGGCGGGTTTGGGGCCCATGCGAGATGCCGGGCGCTCCCACCGGATGCTGCCGTCCCCTCGCGGAGAGTTTCAGACGCACCCTGGCGTCAGAGCGCCATCTCCATGACGTCGCTTGCGTAGTGAAGCGGCGGCTCGGTTTTCGACACGATCTCCTCGACGGAGACCCCCGGGGCGCGCTCGACGAGGACGAGCCCGCCGCCCGGCTTGACGTCGATGACCGCGAGATCGGTGATGATCCTGTGAACGACACCCTTGCCGGTCAGCGGCAGCTGGCACCTCTTCAGGATCTTCTTCTCGCCGTTTCTCGCGACGTGTTCCATGGTCACGACGATGCGCTTGGCGGCGGCGACGAGATCCATGGCTCCGCCCATGCCCTTCACGAGCTTGCCCGGGATCATCCAGTTGGCGATCGAGCCCTCCTCGTCGACCTGCATGGCTCCCAGGATGCAGAGATCGATGTGGCCCCCGCGGATCATCGCGAAGGAGTCGGCGGAGGAGAAGTAGGAGGCGCCGGGCAGGACGGTCACCGTCTCCTTGCCGGCATTGATCAGGTCCGCGTCGAGCTCGGCCTCGGTCGGGTAGGGGCCGAGTCCCAGGATGCCGTTCTCGGACTGCAGGAGGATCTCCATCCCGTCGGGGATGAAGTTGGCGACGAGAGTGGGCATCCCGATCCCGAGGTTGACGTACATGCCATCGCGAAGTTCCTTCGCGGCGCGGCGGACGATTCCGTCCCGGTCGAGCTTCGGCATCAGCCCCTCCTCACGGTGCGCCGCTCGATCCGCTTCTCGCGGGGCGCGACGACGACGCGGTGGACGAAGACGCCGGGGGTGTGGATCTGATCGGGATCGAGCTCGCCCACCTCGACGAGCTCTTCCACCTCGGCGATCGTGATCCGGCCGGCGGTCGCGGCCATCGGGTTGAAGTTCCGGGCGGTCTTCCGGTAGACGAGGTTCCCCAGACGGTCGCCCTTCCAGGCGGCCACCATCGAGTACTCGGCCTTGATTCCCCGCTCGAGGATGTACTCCCGGCCGTCGAAGACCTTGGTTTCCTTCCCCTCGGCCACGAGGGTTCCGGCACCCGTCGGGGTGTAGAAGCCGGCGATCCCCGCGCCTCCGGCGCGCATTCTCTCGGCGAGGGTCCCTTGAGGACAGAACTCGAGTTCGAGCTCGCCGGCGAGGTACTGACGCTCGAACTCGGCGTTCTCGCCGACGTACGAGGAGATCATCTTCTTGATCTTCTTCTTCCCGAGCAGGATACCGAGGCCCCAGTCATCGACGCCGCAGTTGTTGGAGACGCAGGTGAGGCCATCCACGTCCCGTTCGGAGAGGGCGAGGATGAGGTTCTCCGGGATTCCGCAGAGGCCGAATCCGCCAACGATGAGGAAGGCCCCTTTCGGGATGTCGGCCACGGCCTTGGCCGCGGCCTCCTTGTGGGAGGCGGCCTTGATGACTTTGTCGATCATGCGTTCGCGTCCTCTCTCACAGGACCTCGACGAC
Organism: Thermoanaerobaculia bacterium; assembly: GCA_022071945.1. Classification (GTDB taxonomy): domain Bacteria; phylum Acidobacteriota; class Thermoanaerobaculia; order UBA5066; family UBA5066; genus JAJVIN01. The sequence goes on from JAJVIN010000017.1 coordinate 128,270, forward strand.
GACGGCGGTCGCTTCACCACCGCCGATGCAGATCGAGGCAAGACCGTACTTCTTCTTCCGGGCCCTGAGGGCGTGGATCAGGGTGGCGACGATGCGCGTTCCGGACGCGCCGATCGGGTGGCCGATGGCGACCGCGCCGCCATTCACGTTGACCTTCTTCGGGTCGACGTCGAGGTCCTTGATGAACGCCATCGCGACGACCGAGAAGGCCTCGTTGACCTCGAACAGGTCGATCTGAGAGAGGGAGAGTCCCGCGCGGTCGAGGGCCTTTCTGGCTGCAAACCCGGGCGCCGTCGTGAACCACTCGGGCTCCTGGGCATGCGAGGCCTGCGCCAGAAGCCGCGCGATCGGCTTGGCGCCCAGCTCCGACGCGGCGGATTCCGAGGCGAGGACGACGGCCGCGGCTCCGTCGTTGATCTTGGAGGCGTTGGCCGCCGTGACCGTCCCGTCCTTCTGGAAGGCCGGCTTGAGCGCCCCCATCTTCTGGAGCTTTTCCTCGGGGGTGGCGAAGGGCTCTTCATCCCGGTCGATGATCGTGGCCCCCTTCTTCCCCTCCACGGTGACCGGGGCCATCTCGGCCCTGAAGTCACCCGATTCGTTGGCGCGCCGGGCCCGCACGTAGCTCTCCAGGGCGTAGGCGTCCTGCGCCTCGCGAGTGAAGGCGTACTTGGCGGCGCAGGTCTCGGCGCAGTTGCCCATGTGAATCCCCTTGTAGGGGTCCCACAGGCCGTCGTGAATCATCGAGTCGAGCATCGTGACGTGGCCCATCTTGAAGCCCTGGCGGGCCTTCGCGACGAGGAAAGGCGCCGAGGACATCGATTCCATACCGCCGGCGACGGCGATGGAGATCTCCTGGGTCCGGATCGCGTTGGCGGCATCCATGATGGAGCGCATTCCCGAGCCGCAGACCTTGTGGACCGTGACGGCCCCCGTCGACTTGGGGAGCCCCGCGGCCAGGAGAGCCTGACGGGCGGGAGCCTGACCGATCCCCGCCTGCAGGACGTTCCCGAAGTAGACCTGCTCGACCCGGTGCCCTGGTACATCACTTCTCTCGACCGCGGCCTTGATGGCGGCGGCCCCCAGCTGTGGCGCGGTGAGCGAGGAGAGAGAGCCCATGAAGCAGCCGACCGGCGTGCGGACGGCGGAAAGGAAAAAGACGTCGTTCATCTCTGATTCTCCGCGATGGGACCCGAACGGAAGCCGTTCTTGGCCAAAAGCGGGGTCATTCTACTCTCCGGAGTGCCCGAGACTTGTCCCCCGCCCCGAGGGCTCCTATCCTCGCCCCGAATGAGGCTTCTCGGCGTCGACTTCGGAGAGAGGCGGATCGGAGTGGCCGTCTCGGACGAGACGGGAGAAATCGTGCTTCCGGCAGCGACCCTGGAACGAAAAAGCGACCGGCAGGCGGCCTCGGAAATCTCCCGGATGGCCAGGGAACGCGAGGTCTCGGGCATCGTGCTCGGGCTCCCCCGGCGTGAGGACGGAACCGAAGGCAAGACCGCAGCGAGGGTCCGGAGCTTCGCGAAAAAGCTCGAGGAAGAGACCGGGCTCGCCATCACCTTTCACGACGAGAGCGGGACGACGGTCGAGGCGCACGGAAGACTCGCGGACTTCGGGTCCGTCGGCCGGGCCGGAATCGACGCCGTGGCCGCAGCCGTTCTCCTGGAGGACTACCTCTCCGAAAGGCGTTCTTCCGGCCGATGAGAGGGCACCTGATCCCCGTCTCGCTGTGGACTCTCCTGGCCATCGGTCTCGGAGCCGTCGTCGCCGTCAGCCTGGTCGTTTTCGCCGTCAAGTCGCCGTACAAGGGCTATCAGTCCGATTCCGTCCTGGTCCGGATCCCGCCGCGCTCCTCGACGCTCTCGATCCTCAGGGCGCTCGAGGAAGGGGGCGTCATCCGCGATTTCCGCATCGGCTACATCGCGCTCCGTGTGTTCCACAAGGGAAAGACCCTCCGGGCCGGCGAGTACCGGTTCACCGGCCCCCGCTCGGTCGAGCAGGTCATCCTGACGATCGCCGCGGGGGACGTCGTCACCTACCGCGTGACGATCCCCGAAGGTCTCACGGCGGATGAGATCTTTTCCATCTTCTCGTCGCAGGGATTCGGCTCGGCCACGGAGTATTCCCAGCTCTTCGAGAGGCCCCAGGATTTCGAGGGCGTCCCGGAAGGGGCGCCGACCCTGGAGGGGTTTCTTTTTCCCGAGACCTTCGTCATCACACGGTCGATGACGGCCCGGGATATCGTGGCCATGCTCACGCACCACTTCGCCGAGAGGCTGCCCGAGGGGTATGCCGAGAAGGCCCGCCGCGCCGGACTGTCCGTCCTGGAGGCCATCACCCTGGCCTCGCTCGTGGAGAAGGAGACCAGCCTCGATGTCGAGCGGGCCCTCGTCTCCGCCGTCTTCCACAACCGGCTCAAGCGCGGGATGGCGATGCAGTGTGACCCGACCACGATCTACTCGCTGAAGAGGCTGGGCCGCTGGAAGGGCTATCTGACGCGATCGGATCTCTCGGTCGCCGACCCATACAACACGTACGTGATCCCGTCCCTGCCGCCGGGCCCGATCTGCTCCCCGTCGCCGGCCTCGATCCGCGCCGCGGTGGCTCCGGCGGACGTCGACTATCTCTATTTCGTGGCCCGGGGGGACGGCTCTCACCTCTTCGCCTCTGACTATGAAACCCAGCAGCGAAACGTCGCCCTCTACCGGGAGTATCAACGGAGCGCCCGTGAGGCCGCCCGGGCTCTGAAAGAAGCCGCGTCCGTCCCCGCCAGTCCGTGATCGGTCCGCCCCTCAACGCCCGGTCCCGTGCGCTACACTCAATGGCACGAGCCCCCAAAGGGCCCAACTTGACCTCAGCGGAGAGATGATGTCGGAAAAGCGCCCTCTTCCCCGGCTCTTCGGCCCGTTCGTGTTGACGCGATCCATCGGAAGCGACTCGCTCGGCGAGACGTTCCGGGCCGCGTCCGTCCCCGATCCGAAAGCCCCAGCGGGCCCGCTGAGCTTCTCGCTCGTCCGCACCTTCGACGGAGAGGCGGTCGACGGCAAGGCTCTCTTGCCTGCCATGGAAACAGCCGTCGAGTACCTCGAGGAAGTCCGTGGACAGGCCGTCGCCAAGGGCACGGTCCTCGGAATCGTCGATGACGTTCCGTTTGCCGCGATCAACTACGTGCCGGGTCAGACGCTCGACCGCCTCCTGAAAGGGCCGAAAGGCGAGGGCGTCGCCTTTCCGATCGAGCACGCCCTCCTCATCGGCGAGAAGATCCTCATCGCCCTCGAGGCCGGGAAGGCCTTTGCGAGAGAGACCGGCGCCCCGCACGGATTCCTGGTCCCGGCCTTCGTGACGGTGTCCAACGACGGAGATACGCGCGTCTTCGGCGGAGGCCTCGGACCCGGCCTTCTCCCCTCGATCAAGAACGACAAGGCGCGAGAGCAGTTCGCCGCCTATCTGGCCCCGGAAGTCATCGAGACGGGCAAGCCCTCGGTGGCCGGTGACGTCTATTCCACGGCGGCCATCGTCTTCGAGTGCCTCACCGGCAAGCCGCTTCCGCCGGGAAAGTGCGAGGACGCCCTGATCGGGGCCGTCTTGGCCCTCAACGGCAACCCCGTCCCGGATGACATCCTCAAGCTCCTCGCCAAGGGCCTCGCTCGCGAGGTCCCCCGGCGCGAAAACGACATCACCGCGTTCAAGAAAGCTCTGGGCAAGCTCCTCTACGCGGGTCCCTACGCCCCGTCGACGTTCAACCTCGCGTTCTTCATGCACCAGACCTTCGAGCGCCAGATCGAGGACGAGCGCAAGGAGCTGGCCGAAGAGCAGAAGACGGACGTCGCCGGAATCGTCCAGGCCGAGGAGAAGGCCGACAAGGAGCGGATGGCGAAGGCCAAGGCCGCCGTCGCGGCCTCTCTCCCGCAGCCGCCGGTTCCGAAGTTCGGCCTCGAGACGTCGGCCGGAACCGCCGCCAAGAAATCCGGTCCCCCGATCGGCGCCATCGTGGGCGGCCTCCTCGTCGTGGGCGCCGTCGTGGGCTTCCTCGTCATGCGAGGGGGAGAGAAACCCCAGCCCGCGCCGCCCGTCGCCGCCGTCCCGGAGGCACCCAAGGCGACGCCGACTCCCGTCATCCCGCCGACTCCCATCATCCTCGGCAAGGAAGACCCCGAGTTCCAGAAGGCCCTGCAGAAACAGCTCGACGAAGAAATGAAGAAGGTGCAGGACCAGATCAAGAAAGAGCAGGAATCGGCCGCAAAGAAGCTGCAGGTGGAGCAGGCGAAGGCCGACGCCGCCGCCAAGAAGCTCAAGGATGCCGAGGAGGCCGCCAAGGCCGCCCGCGACCGTGCCGACGCTGAGGAAGCCTCGCGGCTGGCGAAGGAAGTGGAAGAGGCCCGCCAGCTGCAAGAAGCCGCGAGAAAGGCTGCCGAGGCGGCCGTGCCCAAGATCAAGGAAGGCGACCTCATCGACGTCACCCAGGTCGATCAGCCGCCCCAGAGGACGAAGATGGTCCTCCCCGAGGCGCCCTCGGCCGCGCGTTCCCGGCGCGTTTCCGGCACTGTCCTCCTCCGCGTTCTCGTGGACGAGAACGGAAAGACCTCGCGCGTCGAGATCCTGAGAGACACCAATCCCGCCGTCGGTCTCGCGGAGGCATGCGTCGAGGCCGTGAAGAAGTGGGAGTGGACACCGCCCATCAAGGAGGGCAAGAAGGTCAAGACCTGGGTCGTCGTGCCGATTCCGTTCAAGCTCTGAGACTCCCCCACGCAAGGGAACTGAAGGCCGGGAGGGTCCGCGAGACCTTCCCGGTTTTTTCTTCTGGAGCCGCTTGACCAGCCCGGAGACGGCGGTTCCCCGGGGGGCCTCGTTCTTTGACGCCCGTTCCCGCCGAAGACCGCTAGAATCCCCCGCAAGGCTTTTCCTTTCGTGTTCGTTCTGGAGATATTCAGCTCGCGCTCTGGCCTTCGCCGCGTTCCCCTGGAGCCCGGAAACTACGTAGTCGGCCGGTCGAACATGGCCAACATCCTCCTCGAGGATGTGAGGTGTTCCCGCATCCATGCGCGGATCAACCGCGAGGATGAAGCCGTCACGGTCGAGGACCTCAACTCACGCTTCGGGACGTTTCTGAACGGGCAGCGGGTCGTCGAGATCAGCCCCGTCCGGCCGGGGGACCAGATCGTCATCGGCGACACGACCGTCATCCTGAAGTTCGCTCCCGAGGACGAGGGGGACGACGCGACGGTCAGCCAGTCCCAGTCCGGGGCGATCGACCACTCGTTGACCCTCTACTCGTCGCAGAGGCTCCTGCAGATCCCGATCACGAGCGAGTCGATCGATCCGGTCCAGAGGGGCCAGTTCTTCGAGCTCCTCTTCGAGGTCTTCAAGGAGCTCCTCTACGACCGTCCCCAGCAGGAGCTCTTCAACCTGATCCTCGAGAAGCTCTTCCAGGTGCTTCACGCCGACCGGGGTGTCATCCTGATCAAGGACTACACCGGCTCGTTCGTTCAGGCGGCGTCCCGCTTCGCCGCCGGCGTCCAGCCCTCTCAGTTTCACCTCTCGCGCACCCTGCTCGACTCCGTCACGAGGCAGCGCAAGGGCGCCCTCTTCGTCAGTTCCGGCTCGGACGAACCGGGCCAGGAGTTCGTCTCGCTGAGGATCCAGGGGATCTCGTCGTGCCTGGCCGCGCCCCTCTTCGTCGAGGACGACGTGATGGGCCTCGTCTACCTGGACGTCAGGCTGAGGCGCAAGGAATACACGCTCGAGGACCTCCGGCTCGTCACGGCTCTCGCGAACATCGCCGCCATCAGGATCCGGAGCGCCCGGCTGTCCGAAGCCGCGGCCCAGCGCGACGCCGCCGAGAAAGCCATGGCCGCGGCCGAGGAGGCCAACCGCGTCAAGAGCCAGTTCCTCGCCAGCATGAGTCACGAGCTCAGGACGCCCCTCAACGCCATCATCGGCTACACGGAAATGCTGAAGGAGGACGCCGAGTCGCAAACGCTCGTGCAGTTCCTCCCGGATCTCGACAAGATCCACCAGGCCGCCAAGCACCTGCTCGGCCTCATCAACGACATCCTCGACCTGTCGAAGATCGAGGCGGGCAAGATGGCCCTCGTCCTCGAGACCTTCGACATCCACCCGATGCTGCGCGAGGTTCTCTCGACGGTCTCGCCCCTCGTGGAGAAGAACAACAGCCGCCTCGAGCTCGAGTGCCCGCCCGGTATCGGCACGATGCACGCCGACGTGACCCGCCTGCGCCAAGTCCTCTTCAATCTCCTCGGGAATGCCGGGAAGTTCACGCAGAACGGAACTGTCCGCCTCAGGTGCCGCCGGGAAGGGATCGGAGCGGCCGAGACCCTCGTCTTCGAAGTCCACGACACCGGCATCGGGATGAGCAGGGAACACCTGGCAAGGCTCTTCCAGCCGTTCTCGCAAGCCGACGCGGGCACGTCCCGGAAGTATGGCGGCACCGGACTGGGTCTGGTCATCAGCCGGAAACTCTGCCAGATGATGGGCGGAGACATCTCCGTCACCAGCGAGGTCGGGAAGGGCTCACAGTTCCGGGTCGAGCTCCCCTCCCGCGTTCAGCTCGAGAGCCGCTAAGGCCGCTTAGAAGTTGAACCTCGCGCCGAGCTGGAAGATCCGTCCCGGGCCGTAGAGGGTCGGCGCCCCAAAGTTCGGCTGGTTCTCGACATTCTGGACGGAGAGAACGTTCTCGTGGTCGGTGATGTTGGTACAGACCGCGACGAGCTCGATACCGGCCTTCTCGGAGAACGAGATCATCTTCGAGATCCTGAGGTCGAGGGTGAACTGGTCCGGCAGCGTGCCCGAGTTCCGGCCGACACCGGCCGGCCTGTCCGAGAGCGGATCCCCATTCTGGTTTCTGTCATAGCCCGCCAGGATGTTGTAGGGGAGGTCTTTCTTCCAGTCGAGGATGAGGGCGATCGTCCAGTCCCGGGTGAAGGCATTCCCGCCGCGGCCCACGTTGGAAAAGATCCCCGTCGCCACGATCTTGTGCTTGGGGGCGTGAATCGACGGTCCCCGCTCGTCGGCCGGATTGAGGGGATCCTGCGGCTGGAACTCCGTGAGCCAGTCGATGTAGTCGTCCTCGGAATCGGCGTAGGTGTAGAACGTCGTGAACTCGAAGAGCCCGCCGAGGCGGCTGATGAGACCCACCGTCGCGCCCGTGTACCAGGAGTTGCCCGTCGATTCGTAGAGGAATATGTCGGAGTAGGCGGGATTGGGCCGGCCCGTGGGCGGCTTCGTGATGGGGTTGATGTTGCGGTTCGTCAGGATGTCGCGGCCCCGCGCCCAGACGAAATCGACGCTCGTCAGGAGCTTGCGGCCGAACTCGACCTCGAACCCCAGATTCGCCTGATCCGTGTAGGCACTGCTGAACTCGCCCGGCTGCAGAATCGTCGGCGGGACAACCGAGCTGCCCGCGGAGGCGGCGTCGGGGAACCGGCGGTCCGGCAGGATGTTCCAGGGAACCAGGGGCGACGGCCCACCCTGAATCGTGCGGACGAGAGTCTGGACCTTCACTCCGTTCTGGATGTTCACGGCGAACATCGGTCCGACCGCCACGGTCCCGACGAAGCGGCCGTACCCGCCCTTCACGCGGAAGTTCTCGAGCGGAGCATAGGAGAAGGAGGCCCGGGGCGAGAACGTCGAGTCCGAGGGGAACGGATCGATCGGGTTCTCGTAGTCGTAGCGCGCCCCCAGACGCAGGATGAACTTGGCCGAGAGGTCGAGGTCCGCCTGGAGGAACCCTCCGAGCTGGTAGGCCGTCTCGTCTCCGGTCGGATCCCCGAAACCCTGGGCAAAGACCGCGGGAACCCCGGCCGCGAAGGCTTGACGAACCGTTAACCCCTGCGGGAAAGCCTGGGAGGCCGGAAGGGCAGAGAACCGGTAGAGACCAAAGAAATTGAGCGGGAGCTGACCCTGAAGGTTGTAATGGGTCAGGTCGAACCCAACCTTCACCTTGAGCGGACTGTTCTCCTTCCCCGGCTGGAAGGAGAAGGCATCGAACAGCTGGAAGAGCGTGCCGTCACGGACCTGGCCCAGAAGGCGCTGCGTCCCCGCCGTGGCCACGCCGGGCAGAGTGATGGAGACTCCCCTCTTCGGATCGAGCGTGGCGAGGTCCAGGGTCCCGTTGCTGTAGAGCAGCCGGACCTCGTTGAACGAGTGCGCTCCGAACACGGAAGTCAGGGAGGCCGCGCCGGTGATGTCCTCGGAATCACGGAACCCGCCCGCTGTCTTGGCCACGAGACCGCCCCAGGCCTGCGCGTTTTCGTCCTTGCCCTTCGACCAGTTTCCTCTCAGGGTGAAGATGTGGGAGGGCGAGAACTGGTGATCGATCTTCGCCACGAGTGCATCCGAACGCAGGATGTAGGGCACGTTGCCGTTCTCGACCTCGAACCCCTTGCTCCTCAAGAGCGTGATGTCGTCGGGCAGGATCGTCACGGGATTCGCCGTGTCGGTTGACTGCCGCTCGTACGCCGCGAAGAAGAAGCTCCGGTCTTTCACGAGCCGGCCCCCGACCGACGCCCCGAACCGGTGGTCGTCCAGCGGGACCTTCTCTCCCGTCAGGGGGTCCTCGCTGGAAAGGCTGTCACTTCTGTAGAAGTAGAAGAGGCTCCCGCCGAAGTCGTTCGTGCCGGACTTCGTCACGATGTTGATGATTCCCGCCGCAGTCCGGCCGTACTCGGCGCTGTAGGGATTCGAGATGACCTGGTACTCCTGCACCGCATCCTGGGAGAACTGCGCGCGGACAGCTCCGGACGCCTGGTCGTTGTTGTCGAATCCGTCGACCGCGAGGTAGTTGTACCTCGGGCTGACCCCGTTGATCGAGAAGCCCGAGGAGGCCGCCGCCCCGCTCTGCGGGCCCCGGTCCTCCGAAACGCGAGGCGTGGTCAGCGAGAAGGACAGAAAGTTTCGCGAGACGTTCGGAAGACTCTGAATCTGCTGACTGTTGATCCCCAAGGAAAGATCCGTCTTCGTCAGGTCGAGGAGCGCGGCCTCGGCGGTGACCGTCACCGCGGCCTCCGCGGCCTGGGCCGGCTTCAGCACGATGGCGATCGCCGTCGCCTGACCGAGGTTCACCCGGACGTTCTCCACTCGAGTCGGCGCAAAGAGCGCGAGCTCCGCCGAGACCGTGTAGACGCCCGGGGAGAGCAAGGGCACCGTGAACCCCCCCTCGACATCCGTCGTGTGGGACCGGGCCAGACCCGTCTCTCGGTTCGTCGCGGTGACGATCACTCCGGGCAGGCCGAGCCCCCCCTCGTCCTTGACTCGGCCTCGGATGTCACCGCTAGTGGTTCCCGTCGTCTGCGCGAAGGCAGGGCCGGCGAGAAGAAAAAGGGCCGATAGAAAGAGAACTCCACGCCGCATAGGAACCTCCTCGAAATCGATCGGATGATTTCGCGCATCCTATTGACTTACGCGGCTTGAACGCAAACCCGCGTTAACGCTGGGGGGAGCCGGGAGGCGCAGAATTCCCCTCGCTCTCGACGATTCCCCGGTGTGCCCCCAGGCGGTCCGTGCGAGCCGGTCCGATCGAGCCGGACGCTAAAATTCCTCGAATCAGTGGAGGTGAATCCCATGAGGAAACCCCAAATCGGCGTCGTTCTCGCGGGCTGCGGCGTCTACGACGGCGCGGAGATCCACGAGTCGGTCCTGACCCTTCTCGCCCTCGAGAAGGCCGGGGCACACGCGCTCTGCTTCGCCCCGAACGTTGCTCAGGCCCATGTCGTCAATCACCTTTCGGGACAGGTCGCCGAGGGCGAAACACGGAATGTCCTCGTCGAGGCGGCCCGCATCGCCCGGGGCAACATCACCGATCTTGCGAAGCTGGATCCGGCGGCGCTGGACGCCATCATCCTGCCGGGCGGCTTTGGAGCGGCCAAGAACCTCTGTGACTTCGCATTCGCGGGGCCAGACTGCACCGTGAATCCCGATGTGGCGCGCGCCGTCCAGGGCCTTCACGCCGCCGGCAAGCCGGTCGGGGCCGTCTGCATCGCTCCCGTCATCCTCGCCAGGCTCCTGGGCGAGGAGAAGCCCAGGGTGACGATCGGAACCGACAAGGGAACCGCGTCCGCGATCGAGAAGATGGGGGGCTGTCACATCGACTGCGCGGTCGAGGGGATGGTCGTCGACGAGGACAGGCGCGTCGTCACCACACCCGCATACATGCTCGCGAACTCGATTTCCGAGGCCGCGGCGGGGATCGAGAAGCTCGTCTTCGAGGTCGTCAAGATGGCTCGGGCCGGGGTTTCCACCATCGCCTGAGGAGAGGCAGGCCGGGCCCGGCACCGAGAAGCGAGGCCCCGTCCCGGGGGAGAATCGACGGTGATGCCTTTCTTTTCGGTCTTCCGCAGCGGATTCCTCGCTGTTGCCGTCCTCCTCCCCGCTGTCTCCGCCGCCGGGTCGGAGCCCTCGCGGCCGCTCCCAGATGTCCCCCGAAGGCTCTCGGACCCTCCCTGCCGGGCAGACCTCTGCGGCGCAGACCTCGTTGCGGCAGAGGAGTTTCTGGGTCCAGGGGCCTCTGGTCCCTCGCGCCCTCGTTCCGCCTTCCCTGAAAGAAGAACCAAAGGAGCATTCCCCGCCGCGAGCGCTCCTGCCGGAACCAGGAGCCCACGGACGGGCTTCTCGGCGCCGGGGCAGAACACCCGGGTCAACGACCCGTCGATGGACGAGACCGGACACACGAACAGCCAGACCTCGATCGCGGTGGCGGGGTCGAGGATCCTCATCGGCTTCAACGACGCGAGCCCGAACGCAGCCGGGTACGCCTTCTCGACGGATGCGGGCGCGTCGTTCTCACACCGCAGACTCCCGGCACAGGCAGTCGCCCCGCTCGGTGACGCCTTTGTCGCTTTCGGGCCCTCGGGCGAAGCCTACCTCGCCACCCTGATCGAGAACTCCTGGGGAGCCTCTTCGGTGGGCGTCGCGAGATCGATGGATGGAGGAGCCACGTTCGGACCGCTCGTCGACGCGGCAGAGAAGATCGTGGACGCGCTCGACCTGCAGGATCAGCCCAGGATCGCCGTGGACACCGCCGCCTCTTCTCCCAGAAAGGGATACATCTATCTGACCTGGACGTACCTCCTTCAGGGTCTCTACCCCACGATCCTCTTCTGCCGTTCAAGAGATGGGGGAGCAACCTTCGAGTCACACTGGCAGATGTCGCGGCTGGATGGAGTCTCGGTCGGCAGCCCTGTCCTGTCCGTCGCCCCGAACGGAGACGTGTACCTCGCCTACGAGGACGCACACATCTCCCCGGCGGCCATCACGTTCCTCAGATCGACGGACGGCGGAGCGACCTGGAGCAGCCCGAAAACGGTGGCCACCTTCACCCCTCTCTCGATCCTGACGGGGGGAAGCAGCGTCGCCGCCGACAGCTATCCCGCCATGGCCGTCGACGGGAAGGGAGTCATCCACATCGCATGGGCGGCTCCCTCGTCGTCCACGCGGATCGACAGGTCGGACATCTTCTACAGCCGGTCGACGGATCGGGGGATCTCCTTCTCCACTCCCCGGAAGGTGAACGACGACGCGACGGCGACGACGCAGGCCTTCCCGGCCATCGCGGCGACCTCGGATGGGTACGTCGGCATCACGTGGTCCGACAGACGAAACGATCCCGTCCATGACGGGTACAACGACAGGTACATGACGATCTCGCCGGACGGCGGCGTCACGTTCGGCAACAACTTCCGGGTCACGGATCAGAGCTCGACGTACGGACCTTCCGAACGCCAGTTGAGCCGCGGCTACCACGGAGCCTTCGACGGAATCGCCGCGGACTCGGACACCTTCTATCTCTCGTGGAGCGACGAAAGGGGGACCGACCCGGACGTCTATTTCACGAAAGTGCCAAAGACAGCCTCCGCAACGAGCGCCGGCTTCGGCCTGGTGCCGGACGAACCCCAGGTGACCATCAGGGCCGGGGAGAGCGTCTCCCTAGGCCTCTCGACCTTCTCGGAAGGGGACTTCCGCGGTCCCTTGACGTTGTCCGCCTCGATCCCGGTGGAAGGCCTCTCGTCCTCGTACGAGAAGGCCACCGTCAATGCCGGCGGCTCGACACGCCTGACGCTTTCGTCCTCAGCCTTCGCAACCCCGGGCGACCACGTCCTCACGCTCAGCGCGAGCGCGGACGGGATGAAACGTTCGACCACTCTGAGGCTGACCGTGCTTCCCGCCAGCCGGACGCTCGGATCTCCCACCAATCTGACCCGGACCCCGGGATTCACCTCCGGAATGGGAGTGATCCGGGATCCGGCCGGAAGGCTCCACCTTCTCTTCGAGGACGACTCGCTCGCGGTTTCGGGAATGGACATCTTCTATCTCCGTTCCACGGACGAAGGCCTCTCGTTCTCGAGCGCCAGGAAGCTCAACGAGGCGGGATCGGCAGGCCTGGAGTCCGCGCTGGCGGCCGACGGCGCGGGACGAGTCCTGGCCGTGTGGGCCGGCCGGCGCTCGGGAGACACCTCGACCCGGGTCTTCGTCGCGAGATCGACGGATGGCGGAGCGACCTTCTCTGCTTCGGTGCCCGTCAGCCCGGCCGGCCACGAGGCTCGCTTTCCGGCTGTCGCCCTGGATGGTGCCGGGAACGCACTGATCGCGTACTTCCAGGTCGGCTCGAACCCCTCGACACTGGAGACCATGCGTTCGACCGACGGCGGAGCGAGTTTCGCCGCCCCTTCCCGGGTGCCCGACATCGACGCGGCCCAGATCTCGCGCCCCGCGCTCGCGTTCGATTCGAAGGGAACCGCGTTTCTCGGCTACACGGCACAGATTGGAACCGTCCTGTCGTCGGCAAGGGTTGCCGTCGCCCAGAAAGGCCAGGCCTTTCAGTCGATCGTCGTCGTCTCCGAACCGAGCCGGGCGAATGCCTTCGGCACGGAGGTCGCCGTCGGGCCAGACGACAACGTCGCTGTCGCCTACTACGCGCGTCTCGTCTCGCCCGATCTCGAGTCGAACCGGGAGATCTTCTTCACTCGCTCCACCGACTCCGGAAAGACGTACTCCACCCCCGTCAACGTTTCCGGGAACCCGGGACAGTCCAGCTTTCCCGCAATCGCCGTGGAACCCTCGGGCGCCATCTCCATCGCATGGGAGGACACGTCCGACAACAACCAGGCGGATGTCTTCCTCAGCCGCTCGACGGACGCGGGCCGGACCTTCTCGCAGCCGTTGAATGTCTCCGCGACGCCGGGGCTCTCGGGCAGCGTCGCGAACCCGCTCGCCGTCGTCCCGGTTGGAGGCTCCGGCCGGACCCTCGTGGTCCCCGGGGCGGGCGAGTCCCTCCTCGTCTCGTTTACCGACGACAGCAGGGGCAACCCCGATGTCTTCCTCTCGTCCATCGGAATCCGGCAACTGACGAACCGCCCCCCCTCCGCGCAGATCGTTTCCCCCGAGGACGGCTTCACCGTCGAGGCTGGAATCCCGGTGACGTTCCGGGGAACGGTCACCGATCCCGACGGAGATCCCCTGACCCTTCAGTGGACTTTCGGAGACGGGACGAGCGCCTCCGTGCTCGAGCCCCCCGCTCACACGTTCGCCGTGCCCGGAATCCATGTCATCACCCTGATCGCGAAGGACGCCCCGGGGGCGGCCGCCGCGTCACGGATCACGATCCAAGTCAAAGAGCCCACGGCGGCCGGCACATCCCTCCTCCTCCCCGTCGTTCTCGACGCCCCGGGAGAGGCGCAAAGCCACTACATCTCCGAGGTGACTCTCGCCTCCCGTTCCCTTGACACTGTCAACGTTCTTCTCGCCTATACGAGCTCTCTCGGGAAGGGATCGGGATTCGCCCGCCTCGGGCTCGCCCCTGGCCAGATGCGGACGATCCCGGGAATCATCTCGTTCCTGAGAGATCAGGGACTCCCGATTCCGGGCGACGGGACGCCCCAGGCAGGGACCCTGCGCGTGACGTTTGATGGGGTCAAGGATTCGTCCACTGTCTTCGCGGGTGTAAGGACCTACACCCATTCCGCCTCGGGCGGCCCCGGGACCTTCGGCCTGTGGTACGGCGGGGCGGCAGCGGCGAGCTCGACTCTTTCTCTCTTCGGACTCGAAGAGACGGAAGCCGTCCGCTCCAACATCGGCCTCGTCAACGCCGGGGAGGATCCCATCACACTCGAGGTCAGGCTCCTGGGGCCGGGAGGAGAGGATCTCGAGACGGTGCACAGAGAAGAGCTCGGTCCCTACGGCTGGGCGCAGCTGTTGCGGCCCCTGCGGGGCAAGGCCGAGTCGGGCCGGGCCGTCATCACCCGGATATCGGGAACTTCCTCGTTTTCCGCATATGGCGTGCTCAACGACACGGTGACCTCGGATGGCTCCTTCCTGCCGCCCCTCGTCCCGGGGATGACCGGGAGTGCGAACAGACTCATCCCGGTCATCCTCGACGCACAGGGGGTCACGCACCGGTACCGGACATCGCTGACTCTCTGCAATCTGACGGCGAACCCGCTCTCTCTCCTCCTCGATTACCGTGCCGCCGAGGGCTACGGCAGCGGATCCGGCACGGTCTCGCTGAACCTTGCGCCGGGAGAGCAGCGGATCATCCCGGATGCCATCGCCTTCCTCCGGGTACAGCTCCCGATCGAATCCGATGGGAGAAACGTTGGAGGTTCTCTTCTCATCAGAACTCCGGCCGCAACGCCGCCAGACGGCTTTGCCGCAGGGGCCCGGACATTTGCCGCGGCCGGGCCGGACGGGACTTTCGGTCTCTTCTATCCGGGGTTGACGCTCGCGGAGTCCGCCGACGGCCCTGTCTTCGTCTACGCCCTGGAAGAGAGCGCGAGCCAGCGGTCGAACGTTGCGCTCGTCAACTGGGGAGATCAAGGGGATTCGATCACGCTCGAGCTCACGTACCGCGACGCCTCTGGTTCTCCCTTGACTCCCTCCGTGAGGAGGACACTCCTCCCCGGGGAGTGGTACCAGTTCGATCGTCCTCTGTCCTCCCTGGGAGCGGCCGCGGGATTCGTCAAAGTTGAACGGGTATCGGGGAGATCCCGTTTCGTCGCCTACGGGGTGCGCAACGACAACACGACCTCGGACGGGAGCTACATTCTGATGAGCCGCTGAATCGAGTCCGGGCAGAGCCCGTTCGAACGGGAGCCCGGGATCACTCTCCGATCGAGACGACCGAGTTGTCCTGCTGCTTTCGGAGCTCGCGGATGCGGGCGCGGTCGGGCATGAAGTCAGGGTCCAGCAGGACGACGCCGCCCGGATTCCCGATCCCCGTCTTCTCCAATCCCCGCCAGAACGCCCAGAGTCCGGAGATCTCCCGCTCTCGCTGCTGGGTGGTCCCCTGCGGGTCGAAGTCCGGGAGGCCCTCCCCCGCGCCGGCCCTCTCGAGAGTCGCGCGGAGCTCCCTCCAGGCCATCCCGCGAAGGGACGGATAGGTCTCCTCGAGGGCGACGAGGAGCCACGGAACCGTCCACAGCTTCTCGCGAGGGCTCGCGCCCGGGATGTCGGCCGACCCCAGAGAGCAGATCGCGATCGCCCTCTGAACCACGTCTCCAGCCAGAAGCGCCCGGACAGCCTCCGAAATCTCGCCGCGGCCAGGGGGCGGCTCGGAAGCGTCCCGCTCCTTGCCGCCGAAATGGTCGTGCATCCGCGCCGCCGCCCAGCCCAGACCCTTCTCGACGTGACAGACCGTGCAGGCCTCCGGCATGTCGAATCTCCAGGCTCGCGACGGATCCGGCTTCTGGATCCGGTGAGTCCGGTGCGCCATCAGGAGGCCGAATGTGGTCCGGGGCATGTGGCAGGCGTAGCAGTTGCTGCCACTGCTGCCCGCGAGGTGCCGCGTGTGAGCGGTGATGTTCTGGGTGATCCCCCCGTGACAGGGAGCGCAGGCCTTCGGCCCGCGCTTCTCGGGTTCGATCATTCCACTCGGATCTCCGCCGTGGGGTTCGTGACAGGAGAAGCAGGTCAGATTCCCCTTCTGGTAGTCCTTGCTCTGGAGCAAGCCTTGGTACTCGTAGGCCGAGAGCCTCGCGGTTCCGTCCTTCCAGAAGCGCGCGGAGAAATCGACCGGCCCATAGCGGGCGCCCCGCCAGAGAGGGGTCGTGTACTGGTTGAGGTCTTGCCCCGGAACGAAGGGATCGCCGGCCGACATGAGGTCCCGGATCTTCTCCGGGGGGTTCGGGAGCCGCTGTCCGTGGCAGCGTCCGCAGACCTGGACTTGGCGGTCTTTCGGGAGGCGGTCGGGAGCCACGATCGTCGGATCGGGCCATCCCGTCTTTTTCAGGAGCGTCCGGCGAAGCCAGCTCGCGTTCTTGTCGACGTGCAGCCCGCCGGGGCCGTGGCACGCCTCACAGGCGATCCCGAGCTCGGCCACCCGGCTCGAGAACGTCTCCTTCTTCCAGTCATAGCCAGGATCTGGCCGGGTGTTGTGGCAGAAGATGCAGTTGCCATCCCAGAGGGAATAGTGCTGGGAAAACGGAGCCGAGTCCGGATCGAGAAAGCCTCCGTTCAGATGAAACCAGCTCTTTTCCTGGATGTTCCAGGCCAGGGGCAGCCGGACGTGCCGGTCACCCCTTCGCGTCACGTACTGCTGGTAGCGATGGGATCCCACCGTCCGGACGACCTCGAACTCCTCGCGGGTGCCGGCCTCATTCTCCGTCTCGATGAAGAACTTGCCATCGCGCTTGCGGAAGTGCGACGTCACTCCGGCGAAGGAGTGGCTGCGATCCGAGAAGTCGCCAACGACGGAAGTCTCCGAGGCGGGCTGGGTCATGGTGCGGTGGTAGGTCTGATGCCACGTCGCATATCGCTCTTCGTGACAGCCGAAGCAGGAGCGGGACCCCTCGTAGCGGACGGTACCGAGGTCCACCTTGGACTTCAGGTCCACGACGGCGTGGAGGACCACGCCTCCACACAGCGTCAGAGACGCCGCGAGGCCCAGGGCCGTTCCCTTCATCCAGGTCTTCATCCCCGACACCTCTTCCTCCGCCAGAACTGAAACGAGATCGCCTCGACTCACTGGCGCCGCGAACCTCTCGCTCCTGCCTTCCGGCCGCGAGCTTACCCGGTGGGAGCACTGTCCGGGACCCGTTTGCGACCCCGTCTTGCGGAGAGTGAGGAAGGGTCCAGTCAGTATCGACAAGAAGGCCCCCTCTCGGGAGAGGGGGCCGGTTGTTCTTCGTTCCCTTCTCCCCCAGGGAGAAGGTGGCGCGCCAGAAGCTGGCGCGCCAGCCGCAGCTGGCGCGTGACCGCCGGATGAGGGCTCAAGGTGAAAGCCCGTGAGTCCGGCCAAAGTCACCGGGTGAGGTCCGTGGAGGCCCTCACCCGGCCTTCGGCCACCCTCTCCCGCACCATGCGGGAGAGGGAAGTCGGCGTTACGGCATCGGCACCAGGCCCAGCGTCCTCGCCAGGAACTCGCCGATCTGGGCACGCGTCACCGCGTCATTCGGACAGAACTTCAGGTTGCTCCCAGGAGCCCCCGAGCACCCGGCCGTGATCCGGTCCACGAACGCCACGTTCGCTTCCCGCCGCGGCCAGCCCGCCACGTCCATCACTCCGCCAGCATCCGTCCATCCCTTGCACGCCGGGTACGCCACCGCGCACCCAGGATCCGTCTCTCCAACCGTCGAGAGAAGCGTGTTCAGGACGCCCGTCTGCCTCAACCGCTCGATGAACGTCACCATCTCCGCGCGGGTCACATTGTTGTTCGGGTTGAAACACAGTCCCTCTGCGCACGGCGATCCTTGCGTCACGCCCCACGCCTTGATCCAGTGAATCGCCAGCCAGTTCGGATGACTGCACGCAACATCCGGGAAGTCCGTCGATCCCGCTCCACTCGGTGTACACGTCGCCGACGGCAGCCCCGTACTCCGGTACCGCCAGAACTGGTAGCTCTTCGCCAGGTACTCCGCCATCCACGCTCTCGGCACGTTCGTATTCGGCATGTACTGAGGTCCAGGCGTCCCACTCGAGAAGTCCGCCTCCATGATCCCGGCGTCCGCCATCCGCGCCGACGACAGGTAGTAGTAGTCGCTCTCCGTCACGTCCGTGAACGCTCGCAGCGCCATCGCCTGCAACAGGCGTCCCTCTTCAAGCCCAGACACCGTCACGCCCACGTCGTACCGTCCCGCCGGCGCCGCCGGGTTCCCGATCAGGGTCGCCTGCAGCTGCGTCGGGTTCGAGAACGAGTTCGTGAAGATCGCCGGAACCAGTGTCCCAGCCTCCGCATCCTGGTAGTCCGTGAACAGCTGCATCCCGGCCGTGAACCCACTGCCCGATAGCGTCACCGTCCCCGTCTCCCACCGGTTGAAGAAGCTCGGTGCAAACCCCGTCGCTCCAAACGGTGTCCCCGCCGTCGTGAAGCTGTTCGTCGAAGACGTTGCCACCGCGGCCGACCCGCAAACAGGCACCGCCACCACCTTCCAGTAGTACGTCGCGCCAGCCGACACCGGCACCGCAACCGAGTTCTGCGGAGCCTCCACCACGTCGTACCGAGTCAGGCTCCCCGAGCTCGTCCCCAGGTACACGTCGTAGTGCGCCGTCCCGGCCACCGGTGTCCACACCAGCGTCGCCGTCGACCCCACCCCCGTCGCCCCGTTCGCCGGGCTCGTCAGGACCGGGGCCGCTCCCGTCCACGGGCAGCTGCCCGCCACGAACGACTGCACCGAAGACGGCACGCTGCCGCATCCGTTGCGAGCCACCACCTTCCAGTAATACGTCACGCCGCTCACCCACGACGGGATGAAGGCCTCGAAGTTGTTCGTCTGCCCCGAGAAGATCAGCTTCTCCGGCGGGTTCACCGTATCCAGGTACACGTCGTAATACGTCCCGCCAGCGTGCGTCCACGATACGAACGCTCCGCTGTACGTACTCCCGTTCGACGGGATCATCGGAACCGGCGCCGAGGGCAGTGTCTGGATCGGAATCGTCTTCGTCCCGACGTTCGGACACCCGTCCTTCGTCACCGTCACCGTCAACACCACGTTCCCCGACGCGTTCGCCGTGAACGTGACGCTGTTCGTCCCGGTTCCCGCCGTGATCGTCCCGCCCGTGATCGCCCACGCGTACGTCGTCCCGGCTCCGCCATCCGGCACCGAGGCCACGTTCCCCGTAGACGAGAAGCACACCCCGTCAGCAGCCGTGATCACGGCCGACGGCACCGGCTTCACCACGAAGGCCGCGATTCCCGTCGACGTCCCGCCCGCGCACTTGCTGTCGGACAAAGACACCACCGAGAAGGCCTGGTTGAACGTCGGGCTCACCGTCCGCGTCGCCGGCGAGGCCCCCGCGATCTGGACCATCCCGTCGTTCCACGTGATCGTCCACGGGGCCGTCCCCGTCAGCGCCACGCTCACGACTGACGATGTCCCAGCGCAGATCGTCCCGCCGCCCGAAACCGTGCCCGTCGGGCGTGGATTCACCGTCACGAGAGCCGATCCCGTCCCCGTCCCGGCGCACCCGTTGGCGCCCGACACCGCCGTGATCGTGTAGGTCGTCGTCACCGCCGGGGACACCACGCGTGTCGCCGGTGACGCCGCGATGCCGCTCTGGACGAATCCGTCCGACCACGTCAGGCTCCATGGACCGACTCCCGTCAGCGCCACGGAGAGCGTCGTGCTCTCGCCCGCGCACAGGGTCGCGCCGCCCGTGAGCGTCGCCCCCGCCGCGTTCGCCGTCGTGTTGACGTTCAGGGTGGCCTGGACGGTATTCGTACCGTCGTAGGCCTGGAGGGTTGCCGTCTCACCGGTGGGGAGAGCCGTGCAGGAGGCAAAGACGTCGGCCGTCACGGCCCATGTGTTCGCAACCGTCGGACTCAGGACGAAGTTGGAAAGCAAAAGACCGGCAGTCGCGCTCGGCACCGAGAAGACCAGCGTCGGAGGCGCGGTGTCGGTATCCGTCACTGTCGCGATCTGGAGGTTCGTCGTCGCGCCGCGAGGCACCGTGATTCCGCCGGGGGTCGGCGTGACCGTGGGGGCCTGGTTCGTCACCGTGACGCAGCACGTCGTGACGGACGTCGTGATGTTGATGGCCCAGCCAGTCGCAAGCGAACCGTTATCCAAGCTTCCAAAATCGTCGACAATGTAGAGGCTCCACGTTCCATTTGGATTGGTCCCGATGAAGTCGCTCAGCGCGGCTCCATAAGGTCCGGGCGGCGCTGTGTTGAACGTGTCTCCCGCACCGCTGTTGGTGGGCTTGTAGCTCGCCCCGTTCGTGATCGAACCGCTCGGTATTGCACCGGCGGCGGCGTCGTCGAGAGTGAAACTCACGCTAGCCTGGTTCCCGCTCGGCCCGGCGTCGGACATGATGATCACCTTCTGCCCCGCAGGCCCAACGAGAAGCATGTCGACGTCGGCCGACCATGCGTGCGCGTAGCCGTTCAGGCTCACGGTCACCTTCGAAACCATTCCGGTCAGGCCCGAGACCACGATGCTCGACGGGAAGGGATTCGCGGACTGAATGCCGCCAGCCACAGCGCCAGGAATCGTGATCGGGGTAGTGTTCGCAAACGCTGTCGGGCCAGACTGCGATGTCACGCCCGTGTTGAGGGTGCGAACGATGTTCGGGTAGGTCGCAGCACCATCGGCGAGTGTGAACGTCGCGGTAACCTGCTGTCCACACGTCAAGGCGTTGCTGACCTGGAACGTGAAGTCGCGGCAGACCGTTGCGGCAGCGGCCACGGCGCCGTAGTTCTGGCTCGATCCGGCGACAACGCCGCCGCCCGCCTGCAAGGTTGCCACGAGGTTGGTCGTGCCGGCTCCACCCGTGTTCTGGATGCAGAGCGAGTAGGTGACCGTTTCGCCCGGATCCGGCACGCCATTGGACGGGGCGGTACAGGATTCACCTGTCTGTTGCGTGAAGGTCGTCGCACCGAGGATTGGCACCGCGCATGCGCACGTGATGGGTCCAGCTGGAAGTCCCGGAAGAGTGATCGTGTCGATCGCCCAGCCCGTGCTGGCGGTAGTGCTATCAGACCCCATCCGCCAGCGGAGCTTGATGGGCTGCCCGCCGGCCGCTGGGGGCATCGTGAGAGTGGTATTCCGGTACAGTCCCGAGGTGGTTCCGATGAAGGCCTGACGCCCACCCAGCGGGTTCCCGAAGGAACTCGAGATCGTCCCACTGTAGCCGTTCAGAGTGAAGACACCTCCCGCGGCCACGATGTCCTGGTAGGTGTTCGAGAGGACGTTCGCGCTTCCAATCGCGATCTCGAGGACGCCACCGTCGTAAGCCGGAGTTTCGAAGGCGTACCGGTGGTAGAAGCTCAGCGTGTTGCTTCCCGCCGGCAGATTGATCACGGGGCTGTAGATACTCTTGTCAGAGACACCGGCGGGATCGTCGATGAACGCGAAGTTCGGGCTGGTGTTGGAAGTAAACCCGCCTGCGTTGGTCGAAGTCACCCAGCCGGCGGCACCCGGGCCGCTGGCCGTTGTCGTCCAGCCTGGTGGCAGGGCTGGGGCCGTGACTGTGTCGAAGCTCTCCGCACCGGTCACCGCCTGTGCGCCGGTCGTCAGGGTCCTGACCACGTTGGGGAACGTTGTTGCACCATCCGCGAGCGTGAACGTCGCGGTAACAGCGGCGGTGCAAAGGACGCCGGGGCTCACCTGGAAGGTGAAGTCGCGGCACACGGCCGGCCCAGCGGCCGTCACGACGCCGTAGTTCTGGCTGGAGCCAGCAACAACTCCGCCTCCCGCCTGAAGGTTGACGACGAGATTCGCGGTGTTGGCGTTCCCGGTGTTGGCGAGACAGAGACTGTAGGTCACAGTCTCACCTGGATCGGGCGTCGAATTCGCCGGGATGCAGGACTCGGCCGTTTGCGTAAAGGTGGTCGAGCCGATGACGGCTACGCCATTCAAGAGGAAGTTGACGGTGACCGTCGCTCCCGCCCCCACGTTGCCGGACGAGAGAGTTGCCGATGAGTAGCCGGCGGCGGTGGCGGTGACGTTGTAGGTGGCGGAGGAGGGAACGACGATCGAATACGTCCCCGTTCCATCGGTGAAGGTGCTGAAGCCTCCGGGAATGGTGACGCTCGCACCCACGATCGCCGCGTTCGTGGCCGCGTTCTTGACGGTTCCGGTGATCGTGCCGGTCGAGGCCGCGCACCCCGGATACTTGAAGGCGGCGACGCGGGTCTGCCAGGGTGCGGAACCGGTCGTCTGGACGTACTCAGTCGTATACCAGAACGTGCAGTCATCGGCCGGGTCGATGCCCATCATCGAGTAGTCGCCCCAGCGGGCCGCCGAATGCGTCTGGGCTCCAGTACCCGCCATGATGACGGACTCCGCCTGCGTCATGGAGCCGTCGGCGGGATCCGCTCCCAACTTTCCAGTGATGGCGATCGAAGGGAACTGCCCGGCCCCGGCGCCCGAGGTGCTGTAACCGAGGGCGATGTTCCCCTGGCCATCCTGCGAGATGCTCCCCATCCAGCGATGGAGGGTGTCGGCGGGGGCGTACGTCCCCTGCTGCCGGACCGCCCAGGTCGCGCCTGTTTTCTGCAACTCGTACCAGCGAACGCCCGCGCGGCCCGAACCCGCATCCACCGTGTGGTTGAACACGAGGCGCTGGTCGCCAGAGAAGTTCCTGTAGGCGGCACGGTACATGGCCCTGTCCCCGATCGCGTCGAGTTTCTGGGTGGTTGTCGCCGTCGGCTGGTCGATGCACGTGCGCGTTTGCGCGATCGTGCAGGGCATCAAGTTGAAGTTGCTCACCGTCAGCGTTTCGTTCGGCTGCCCGGAGAGACCGAACGACGAGGTCGGTGTCGGGCTCACCGACCAGTCCACGGTGAAGTACCAGATTCGGATCGCGTCATTCGGCGGGAGATAGGACGAGTCGTCCACCTCGACGAACACACCCGGAGCCGCCGCGGGCGGCGGGCTCGCGCCGTCAAGGTCGGCGGGAAGCATGCCGCCGAAGTTCGAGTTCGCGGAGAGGAGGTCGTAGTAAACCGCTCGCGCCGGTTGACCGAGGACCATCTTGTCCTTCTCAAACGCGGCGACTCCGGCGCCTCCCCAGCTGTTTCCAACAAACTGGTTCACGGTGACGAAGTAGGAGTTGGGCCACACGCCCCACTTGGGGTAGTCCGGGAATTTGTTCGCGGGCCAGTCAAATGCGTATCGATTCCATGTGCCGGTCGGGTCATTCGTCGTCGATACCGCCACGCACAGTTTGTAGGGCGCCGAGCCCGAAGTGAACTGCGACATCACCCAACGCTGCGACAGCGGGTCGTAGAGCGTGATCGGGTCCCCCGCGTTCTCGGACTGGCACGCTCCACCAAAGCCGGACCAGATCGTGTTCCCGGCTGCGGGGCCAAACACCACTGTCCCCGCCCGGTTGTAGATCGCAAAGCTCAGGTTGACCCACTGTACATAATGATTCGGGCCGATGTCACCCTGCGTATCGGGAGGCAGGACCCCGTTCACGTTGCCAACGCCTTCGAAATTCACCGTAGTCGCAGGCATCTCGCGCGTTCCCGGGCTGCTCTGAACTGCTTGATCCGCACCGGCCAGGAAGCCCTCGACCGGTGACTTGATGACCTTGACTTTCGGGTTCTCGGGCGCGTTGAGGGCCCGCTGAGGCGGAATCGGCTGGATGTTTCGGAGCGCTGGAGAGACATCCATCTTCTCCATCTTGATGGGCACACCCACTGGCATGCCCTGCTTCTCATCTCGTGCCTGGCCAAGAGCGGAAGCAGCCGGTAGTACGAGGATGGCCGCGATCACGGCCAATTTCGGACGACGTATCCTCATGAATCCTCCTCCATGTGGGGACACCCGATAAAAAGGGAAGCCCCTCGCCTCTTGCTCCCCATCAAGCTGGGGTAACTCGAAGATTGAAACAGACGAGACCTGGACAAGTTAGGGGTGCTGGACCGCCGAAAGTCTCGCTCGGGTCCTCCTTCACGTCAAGAAGATCCGAGCTCGCTCGCTCTTCGAAGCTGTGCAGCTTCCGACAATGCACACGAACGTGTGCATCACCACGCTCAGCTCGCGATCGGCTGTCGCCTGGAGCCCCTTCTTGACTCTTCCAGGTCATGTCGGACTGGATCGCCAACACTCCCATCCCGTCCTTGACCTTGCGCAGGGTCGTGCCGATCGCTCCCGCGTTCAAGTGGATCCGCCTCTCCTCGAAGCGAAACTCGACGGATACGAATCCGAGGCTGGCCGCAACCGGAGCGGCCGCCAGGTTCCCCGAATGACACATCCCGTTCCGGCGCAGGTTTGGCCGAATCGTGTGACGTCGACTTGATCAACTCCGGTCACCGACGGGAACGGCTTCTGCCCGGGCTCCGTCCTCGACGAAACCGCCGGAGACCTGGACTCCGATCCAAGAGAAACAGAAAAGGCCCCCTCGCGAGAGGGGCCGGTTGTTCTTCGTTCCCTTCTCCCTCAGGGAGAAGGGGGCGCGTGAGCACCGGATGGGCCCAGGGTGAGAACCCCTGAATCCGGTCGAGGTCACCGGGTGAGGTCCTTGGAGGCCTCATCCGCATGAGGCCTCATCCGCATGAGGCCTCATCCGCATGAGGCCTCATCCGGCCTTCGGCTACCCTCCCTCCCCCCGGTCCCCTCCCCGCTCGCGCAGCTCGCGCAGGGGAGGGCCAGGGTGGGGGCTTCTCCGGCGGGTTCACCGTGTCCAGGTACACGTCGTAATACGTCCCGCCCGCGTGCGTCCACGAAACGAACGCTCCGCTGTGCGTACTCCCGTTCGACGGGATCATCGGAACGAACTCACTCCGGCCAGCTCTGAGCCCGGGCTCGTGACCTGGTCCGCGCGGGGTTTGCCACCCCCGTCACCGCCAGCCCGTCGCTGAAGTCCTCCGCCCGGACGAACCCCGGCGGAATCCGGAAAGCGCCCGTTTGGTCGAGGTACCCGTACCGGCCGTTGACCTTCACTCGTGAAGCCCCCGAACAGAAAGGGTGCACTTCCAAAAGCCACATCGGAGGGATCGCGAGCTCCCCGGAAGGCGTCACGGCCCCGAACCGTCCGGCCCCATCCCGAACCCAGGCTAGGCCCTCGGAGAACCCCCGGGCTTCGGTGAACATCGCGGAAATCGCCAGCCTTCCCTTCGGGTCGATGTAGCCCCAGCTCCCGCCGGAGACCGATCCGGCGTCCCGCACCATCACCGGAGCCCGGCCCTCGGAAAAGAGACCCATGTGGATGAATCGCGCGTCACGAATGACCAGCTTGCCACTTCGATCGGAGTACCCGTGCACTCCTCCATCGATCGTGGGCACCAGCGGCTCGCCGAAACGGTGGGAGCGCCGGGCCTGGAACTGAGCGAGGGACGGCGTCCCGAAAAGCGCGCGAGACACCTCCGGCAGGAACGGCTTCTCCACGACATGGCGTCCCCGCGCATCGATCACGGCAGACTGGATGTAACGCTCCTCGGAGACCCACTCGACGAAGGCGAGCCCGTTCGAGAACGAGCCCGCGGCCTTGAAGCGGGGAGGGATGACGAATGCCCCCTTCGTGTCGATGTATCCCCAGTCGTTCGTTGAAAGGTCTGAAGACACCTTCACGGCCGCGAGCCCTTCCGAGAACGGAGCCGCGTCCGCGTACTGCGCCGGGATGACGAGCGCGCCGGTTCGATTCATGAACCCGTACCTCGCCCTCTTGCCATCCGAGTTCGAAACGAGTGAGAGCCCATCCGTGAAGGGCAGGGCCCGAGACACCTCCTGCGGAACCTCGACAACCGGCGAGCCGGCGCGGTCGATGAACCGCCGTGGATACACTCTTCTCTCGCGTGGCCCCTCCACCATCGCGAGCCCCTCGGAGAAGGGCTGAGCCGACGCGTAAACGTGAGACAGGACGACGGCTCCCGCGACATCGACGTACCCATATCGAAGACTCGTGACCCGGTGCCACGACTCGGTCCGGTCGCTGATGTAGCTGTGGTCGAGCTCGACGATCGGAGACCCCTTCTTGTCCACGACGTAGCTCCGGTCTGCGGTCGTGACGACCGCTCGCCCTCCCGAGAACTCCGAAGCGAGATCGAAGCGTCCGGGCATGAACTCGCCGTCACGCTTCATCAGCCGGTACTGGTAGCAGTCGCTGCAGAGGCCCCCCTGCGGAACCCGGACCACGGAGATCCCCTCGACGAAGGACGTCGCATCCAGGATCTTCGGCCCGATGACCTCGCGGCCCTGCCGGTCGATGAAGCCTCGAAAGGTCGACCGCCCCGTGTATCCGCCAAACTTCGGGTCGAACGACGATTCCTTCACGATCCCGACTTTCGCGAGCCCTTCAGAGAACTCCGAGGCCTCGTCGAATCGAGGCTCGATCACGACCCTTCCCGACAGATCGAGGTACCCCCACTTCTCTCCTCTCCGAACCGGTGCGAGGCCCTCGCTGAAGGTCCCCGCATCGTCGAACTCTCTCGGCGTGACATCCCGTCCGGACTCGTCGATGAAGCCGCACAGGCTCCGGTCGCACACGAACGCCCGTCCCTGCCGGAAGTCTCCGGCCTTGTAGAACGTAGGAGGAACGACCCACTCCCCTAGTCTGTCGACGAATCCGATGAGTCCCTCCGAGACGACCCGCGCCCGCCCGCCTGAAAACCCGAATGCATCGTCGTACCGGGGCCGGATCTGGAGAGTCCCCGACCGGTCGATGAAGCCCCATTTGTCGCCGAGCCTGACGGCCGCCATCCCTTCCGAGAAGGGCAGAGCCGAGTCGAACTGGGGTTCGATGGCCCACTGGCCCTGTCGATCGATGTAGCCGAAGCCATCGCGAAAGTCCTCCTCGACGGCGGCGAGACCCTCGGAAAAAGGCCTGGCATCTGAAAAGCGGGCCGGGATGACGACCGCGCCGCCGGCGTCGATGTAGCCGTGGCGGAGCGCCTTTCTGTCCTTCACCACAGCCAGACCACCCGAATAGCCCGATTCGATCTGATACCCAGAGAGCGTGGTCTTGGCTGCTGGCATCCGGAACGGGATCTCGCAAGCGCCCGTGCCCAGGAGGACGAGCACGGCCACGCCGAGACCGATCGTGAAGCGGAGGACTTTCACCTCGGAGCCCACGGAAATCCTCAGAGCGACGCCGCCAGCCGCGACCCCTGCTCGATGGCTCTCTTCGCATCGAGCTCGGCCGCGACGTCCGCGCCGCCGATCAGGTGAACCGCGATTCCAGCCGCCCGCAACGGGGCCTCGAGCTCGCGAAGGGGCTCCTGCCCCGCGCAAAAAATTATGGTGTCGACTTCCAGGAGTCTCCGGCCCTTTCGGTCCTTTCCGAAGCTGATGGTCAGGCCGCGGTCATCGATCGACTCGTAATTGACGCCCGCCAGCATCTCGACATTCTTCATTTTCAGGAGCGCGCGGTGGATCCAGCCCGTCGTCTTTCCGAGACCCGCTCCGGGTTTCGTCGACTTTCGTTGCAGGAGAAACACCTGCCGGCCCGGTGGTTCGGGCCTCGGCTCGGCGACGCCTCCCCGGACGGCCGCGGGGTCGGCGACGCCCCATTCCTCTCTCCACCTCGCGAGATCGAGGGTCGTCGATCCATGGGACTCAACCAGAAACGCGCTGACGTCGAAACCGATTCCGCCCGCGCCCACGACCGCCACACGGTTTCCGGCCGGCTTTCCCTTCTGAAGGACGTCGACATACGTGAGAACCCTGGGATTCTCCTGGCCGGCAATCCTCGGATTACGCGGCGTCACGCCGGTGGCCAGAACCACGTCCCCATACCGCCCCTCGACGAGCTCCCGCGCCTCGACCCGTCTGCCGAGACTCACGTTCACGCCTGTCAGCTCCAGCCGTTTCCGGAAGTACCGGAGAGTCTCGTGAAACTCTTCCTTGCCCGGGATCTTCTTGGCCATGTTGAACTGGCCGCCGATCTCGGGCGCGGCGTCGAAGAGATCGACCTCGTGTCCCCGCTCGGCCAGAACCGTTGCGCAGGCCAGGCCCGCCGGGCCCGCTCCGACAACGGCGATCTTCTTCTTCGCGGCCGTCCTCGCGTAGGTGAGCTCGGTCTCCCGGCACGCCCGGGGGTTCACGAGGCAGGAGGCTGTCCGCGCCTGGAACACGTGATCGAGACATGCCTGGTTGCACGCGATGCACGTGTTGATCTCGTCCCCGCGTCCCTCCCTGGCCTTTCTGCCAAAGTCGGGATCCGCCAGGAGAGGGCGGGCCATCGAGACCATGTCGGCCGCGCCGGAGGCGAGGATCTCCTCCGCCACCTCGGGTGTGTTGATCCGGTTCGTCGTGCACAGCGGCAAGCCGACCTCACCCTTCATCTTCCTCGTGACCCAGGCGAAGGCGGCGCGAGGAACGCTCGTCGCGATTGTCGGCACCCGTGCCTCGTGCCACCCGATTCCGGTGTTGATGATGGTGGCGCCGGCCTTCTCGATGGAGCGGGCGAGGAGGACCACCTCCTCCCACGTGCTGCCGTCCGGCACCAAGTCGAGCATCGAGAGGCGATAGATGATGATGAAGTCCCGGCCAACGGCCTGGCGGATCCTCGAGACGATCTCGACCGGCAGGCGCATTCGGTTCTCGTAGCTCCCGCCCCACTGGTCGGTCCGCTTGTTCGTATGGGCCACCAGGAACTGATTGATGAAATAACCCTCGGACCCCATCACCTCGACGCCGTCGTATCCGGCCTCACGGGCGAGCTTCGCGCAACGGACGAAGGCTGCGATCTGCCGTTCGACCCCTGCCGCGGAGAGCTCGCGCGGGGTGAACGGGGTGATCGGAGACTTGATCCGCGAGGGAGCCACGGAAAGGGGTGAGTAACCGTACCGGCCCGCATGCAGGATCTGGAGGGCGATCTTCCCTCCCTCCTGATGGACGGCCGACGTGACCTGCTTGTGGGCCCTGGCGGCGCCGTGAGTCGCGAGCCGTGACGCGAAGGGAAGAAGCCACCCCTCCACGTTCGGCGCGAAGCCTCCCGTGACGATGAGGCCTGCGCCGCCCTTCGCCCGCTCGGCGAAGTAGGCGGAGAGCCTGGGGAAGTTCTTCACCCGGTCCTCGAGGCCCGTGTGCATCGAGCCCATCAGGATGCGGTTCGCCAGCGTCGTGAAGCCGAGGTCGAGGGGCGAGAAGAGGTGGGGGTAAGAAGCGCTCACGTGACCTCCAAAGCAACGGGGCGGCCAGGAGGCCGCCCCATCAATCGTATTCCCCGCCTGGCAGGCCTCAGTGAGGGCTGCCCGGACCCGCGGCGGGAGCGGGATTCTTCTGGAGGGGGAGTCCCGCGCCCTTCAGGAACTTCTTCCGCAGGTACTCCTCCATGATGTCGTCCTGGAACCAGGAGATCTGGACTCCGTCGATGAAGAACGTGGGGGTCGCCCGGACGCGGACCTTGAAGCCCTCGGAAAGATCGGCCAGCACGCGGGAGGCCGACTTGTCACGCAGGTAGCAGCTCTTGAACTCCTCGTCGGTCATGCCGTTCGCCGCGGCGAACTCGAGGGCGAACATGTCGACATCGGAGACGGTCAAGGTCTCCTGACGGTTGTAGACGTTCGACTTCCAGGCGAGGAAGAGCTTCGGATCCTTCTCGAAGAAGCAGCGGCCCGCCGCGGATGCCCGGAACGCCCAGGGGTGCGCCTCGGTCAGGGGGAAGGACTTGAAGTAGCGACGGATCTTCAGGTCTTTCTCCAGTTTCTTCAGGAGGGGTTCCCAGTCTTTCGTCCTCTTCTTGCAGAAGCCGCACTGCATGTCGGAGTACTCGACGACCGTCACGGTGGCATCCGAGGGACCCTGGGAGGGGACGCCCTGGAGATTGATCAGCTCCTTGCGCTGCTCGGCGATCGGCTTCCGGAGGTCCCAGGAACGGCCGAGAAAGAAGACGACCCCGTCGTCGGATCCCACGTAGCCCCCGATATCGTAGGTCCCGTACCCGGTATCGACGACAACCTTGATTGCCTTGAACCCGGGCCGGTCGTTGGGAGGGTCGAAGACCAGCTTGAATCTGGACCGGAGGAAACGCTGGAGTTGACCCGCGAGAGCCGTGAGGTCCTGCTCGGAATTCACCGGAGCCGGGCTCGAGAGCCGGGTTTCGTTCAGGAACATGTCCCCGACGATGGCGAAGCGTCCGAACTCGTCGATCGCGGCGAAGGTGAAGTCGTTCGCCCGGGCGTCGAAGCTGTACTCCTTGTTGATCTTCACGATGCGATAGCCGCGGACCCGCCCCTGCGGTGTCTCCTCGGTCGTGATCTTCCCCTCTCCCCATGGGAAGGCTTCCGAGGCCCAGGTCTTGAAAGCGTCGCTCTCCGGGTTCGTCGGCCCCTTCACCGGGGCCTGTGCCTCCTTGGCCGGCGCCGCGGGCGGCTTGTTCTGGGGCTTGGCCGCGAGGGCAGCCGGAAGAGCGGCCAGGACGGCCACGAGAATGGTTGCGGCCCAGAGGGCTTTTGGGTGAGTGGACTTCATGGAGCGAACTTTCCTCCTCGTGAAAGCTGCGAAAGCCCTTCCCGAACGGCGGGCTGATCTGCATTTTGAGCCAGGGACTTCTGAAAGAACTCGCGGGCTTCCGGCAGGCGTCCCTGGCACCATGCCGTCAAGGCTAGCAAGTTCAGGACCTCGACGTCATTCGGGAGCTTCACGACGAGGGTGCGAAAGATCTTCTCGGATCCCGCGCAGTCCCGATTCTCGAACAGCGCCTTGCCGAGCGCCGCCTGGTAGCGGTCGTTTTCGGGGAAGGCCGCCACCGTCTTCTTCAGGAACGACACGAGCTGCCCCCTTGACTCCGGGCGTTTCTCGAACCTCTGCATGTAGGTCGCCACCCTCCGGAAGACCGTCGCCTCCGGATCCTGATAGCCGTTCCTGGCGGCCTCGAGGAGGGCGTCATCCGACTCGTTCCAGCGATCGAGCATGTGGAGGGTCACGGAGAGGTTGTACCAGACGGTCCCGGCCTTCGGGTTGACCTCGAGGGCCTTCTTGTACCACTCCACCGCCTTTTCTGGCTGTCCCTTGACCCGCAAGTAGGACCCCACGTTGGCAAAGGAGCCGGAGGTCTCGGTTCCGGCCCTCTCGGCTGGACGGGCGTCGATGGCGGACGCCTCCGAGCCGGTCAAGTAGCCCAAGGCGATTAGTTTCTTCGTGAACTCCTCGGCCGCCCGTTTCTCGTCCACCGAACTCGAGGAGACCGCCAGTCGCTCGACCTTCGCCGTCTTCTCCCAGGAAACGGCCGCCAGGGGAGCCGGGATCTGTTTTCCCCCGAACCCGGCGGCCACCTTGCCCTCGAAAGCCGGGTCCGGCGGGAGCCCGAGGAGCCGGCAGACCGTCGGGGCCACATCGAAGACCGAGGCCTTGCCGCGTTCCTTCGCGGGGAGGACCCCGGGTCCCATCGCCGCCATCATTCCCGGACTCTGGTGCCAGAGGAACGCCGTGTCAAAGCGCGTTCCCGAGTAGTAGGCGGGCCGGGAGTCGCCCCAGCGAAACCCGTGATCGGAGAGGACGATCAGCGTCGCGCCATCCCGCTCGGCCTTCTTCATGAACTCACCGAGGATCCGATCGGCCTCGGCGTAGTACGACACGACCCCGGCCGAGTACTTCCTGAAGTCCTCCTCTGGCGTCGTCTTGAGCCGGGGAGGATGGAACCGGGCCATGACGTGGCCGATCTCGTCGGTCCCCTGGAAATAGACCATCAGGAGATCCGGCTTCTCGCGTTCGTACAGGTCGAGGCCGATGCGGGCGTGGACCCGCGTCGAGCCGAGGATCTTCTGAAACGCCGTTATGGGGTGGGAGAGGTCGAGCTTTCGCGCGACCGCGTCGTCGAACTCCGCCCGGGAGATCTTGAGCGAGCGCCCGACGTCCTCGTAGGACGGAGTCCCTTCTCTCTTGATCACGATCCTCACGCCGTCGGCGAGACCCTCGGGCCACGTGAGGGCCGAGGATCGAGCGAGAAGTTCGGGATCGAAGAGGACGGGAGAGGACCGGTCAGAGACCAGGAAGCCGTTGATCCTCTCCGCGGGCCAGGTCGCCCACCAGCCGACGACGCCCACCGAGCGGCCGCGTGCACTCGCGAGGTTCCAGATGGCCGGCACCTTTCGGGAACGGCCCGAGATGGGCAACCCGGACCTCGTCTTCGGATCCAGCTCCTGGAAGTCCGTGACCCCGTGGTCGACCGGGCTCCGTCCCGTGGCGATCGTCGTCCAGATCAGGGGGGACGCCATCGGCTGATAACTCTCCAGGTCCCAGGAACGTCCCTTGGCGACGAGCGTCGCGAGATTCGGGAGTTTTCCCTCCTTCAGGAGGGCATCCAGGAGGCCCCAGTCTCCGCCGTCCCAGCCGATCAAGAAGACCCTCGGCCGGGCCGCGGCGGTCTTCGCGGGCTCGGCCAGGACCGGCGAGAGGAGAAGCGCTGCCGAAAGAGCGAACGGCAGAAGGGAAAGGAACCCGCTCGCTCGCATTCGGACGACCTGTTTCATCGAGACTCCTGAATGAAATGGGGAGGCTCTTGCGAGCCTCCCCGATGATAGGCGAGACCTTTGCGTGAGGAGGTTAGAAGGAGATCCGGGCCCCGAATCTGAAGAGCCTCGGCGTCTGCCAGGCGATGGCTTTGCCGTACCTCGGGTTCGTCGCGCAGCGCGGGTCGAATCCGCTGGCAGCGACCGCGGCGGTACAGCCCGGGAGGACGCCGACCTGATTCTTCGGGTCGTTCGCGGCGGTGGTGCCGTCGCTGTTGTACAGCTCCTCGACGCTCGTGACGCCCTGCCGGTTGAGGAGGTTGAAGATGTCGATGACCGGGGTGATCGTCACGGCGCCCGCCCGGATGGCGTACTCGGCGTGCAAGTCGGCCTCGTAGACACCCGGGAGCCGTCCCGCCGAGCCGCGTGCCACGAGGTAGCCCTCCTGGTTGTAGCCGCCGCCGCAGGAGACCTCGTCCAGAGCACAGCCGCGGATCGAGTAGGGCCTGCCGGTGGTGTAGAAGGCGCTGAGGCCCACGTTCAGGCCAAAGTCGAAGGCGTAGTAGCCCGAGACCTTGAACTGGTGCGTCCGGTCGTTGCGGAGGGTGCCGTAGGCGTTGGAGATGAGGCCGGGATAGTCGAAGTCCGCGTTGATGTTCGGATCCGCCTGGCCGCCCTCGCGGGTCTGGGAGAGGCTGCCCGAGTAGTTCCCCACGAGCTTCGAATAGAGGTAGGAGGCCATCATGTAGTAGTTCTTCGAGAACCGGTGGTTCGCCGTCAGCTCGATTCCGCGGAAGAAACGGGTCGCTCTCGTCGATTCACACGGCGCCGAGGGCGGAATCGTGCCGTCCTCCGCGGGGTAGCCGTTCGGGTAGCAGTTCTTGTCCTGGGGGTCCTTGAGCGTGCCAAGCGCGTTCCCTTCCGCCGGGTTGAAGAGGGCGCAGGTCGCCGTGCCGTTCGGGTTGTTCACCGGGTCGTTGAAGAACGCGGCGACATCCGGGTTGAGAGCGACGTCACACCGGTCCTCGACGACGCGGCCGAGCGCCCGGTAAATGCCCTTGACGCCGACCGCCCAGTTCGGGGCGAACTCGTACTCGACGCCACCGATCAGCTCGTCCTGGTACATGCCCTTCAGGCCATCCTGCGTGAGCTCACCGCCCTGGACCGACGCGTACGGAAAGGCCGTGTTGATCGGATCCGCCACGTCAGTCGAGTTGTTGCGGACAAAGATCGTGTACTCGTCACCCAGCGCGCGGGTCTGGATGTCCTGCGGGATCGTCTGGTAGAAGCGGCCGTAGTTCGCGTAGAACTTCGACTTGCCGTTATTCGTGAAGTCCCACACGACGCCGACGCGGGGCGACCACATGTTCTTGACGTCGATCAAGGTCGCGCCCGTGTAGTCGTGGAGCTTCTGCTGTTCGTAACGGACGCCCGCATTCACGGTCAGGTTCGGAAGGACCTTCCAGGAGTCCTGGACGTAGAACGCGATGTTGTCGGTCTTCGGGTTGTTGTCGACGGTTGCCGCGAGCCGGTAACCGTTGCAGTTCTGGATCGAGAAGGGCGCGCTCGGATCGATCGGAGCGATGCAGTTCTTCTCGATCGGCGTGACCGCGAAGTAGCGGTGCTGGACGTTGCGGAGCGCGCCGGCCGCCGTCAGCCGGAGCCGGAGGCGGTCCGTACCGCCGTACCGCTCCGAGAACGAGGAGTCGATGAACTCGAGGTCAATGCCGGCCTTGGCCTCGTGAGCCCCCAGAAAGAACGTGCCAGCGAGCCGCACGTTGTGCCGCTGGTAGTTCTCGTCATAGAGGATGAGGGGACCCGAGCCCGGCAGGGCTTCGTTCGTGTATCCCGCCTGCTGCTTCTCTCGATAGAGCGTGTTCGCGTAGGGCGAGTCCTGCTTGTTGTTGTCCTTGTGATAACCGTACTGCGCCTGGACGAGGAACTGGGTCCCGAAAATGCCGTCGTACTTGATCGAGTAGTCGGCCGAGCCGATGTCGACGCTGCCAAGGCGCGCGGAATCCGGGCCGGGGTCCGACACGGCGTTGAGCTGTCCCGGCACGGCGCTGAGCTGTCCGTCGAACGTGCCCGGGTCACCGAAGACCGAAGCGGCGATCGTGTTCGCCTCGCCGAGGCGGAACGTCAACTTGCCGGAGAAGAGATTGCGCGTTGTCTCGTCGACGTTGGTCGTGAAGACCGGAGTCTTGTTGGCGTCGCGATTCACGGCCAGGATACGCTCGATGTCCTGGGACGACTTCGTCCGGTTGTAGGCGGCGAAGAACCAGACCCGGTCCTTCATCATGTAACCACCGAGCCCGAAGCCCAGATCGTAGCGGGTCGGAGTGGTGTACTCGCCCTGATAAACCTGATGCCGGTCGGCTGTCTGGGAGTCACCTGCGGCCAGGGAGTCCGAGTCGTAATAGCCAAACACGTTTCCGCGGAACTCGTTGCCCCCCGACTTGGTGATGACGTTCACGGTTCCACCCAGGACGCGTCCATACTCGGCTTCGTATCCGCCGGTCTTGACCTCGACCTCCTGGATGAACTCGTTGTTGAGCTGTTTGGTCTGGATACCGGTCTTGATGCCGGTGGTGTTGATCCCGTCGACGATGTAGGAATTCTCGAGACCCGTCGCCCCGTAAACGGTGATGCCGCCCGACACGTCCGTGCCGGTGCCCGCCACCGTCGTGGCGATGGCCGTGAAGTTGCGGCCCAGCGGCAGCCGCTGGATCGCCTCCGAAGTGGCCGTGGTGCCGATCGTCGTGTTGGCCGTGTCCACGACGGGGGCCTCACCTGTCACGACGACTTCCGCGGTCGTGGAAACCGAGAGCGAGATGTTGACGGTAGCGGTCGCGCCGAGCGACACCCGTACGTTGTTCCGCTCCACCTTTGTGAAGCCGCTCAAGCTTGCCGTGACGAGGTAGGTTCCGGGCGGAAGCGCTGGAAAACGATACCGGCCCGCGCCATCGGTCACCACGGAGCGGGTGCCGATGAGCGAGGACGAACGGATCTCGACGGCGACGCCGGGCAGCGGCGCGCCCGTCCCATCCGAGACGACCCCGGCCAGGTCGCCCGTCGTTTGCGCCAGGACAGGCAGTGAAAGACCCGCCAATCCCAGCAGGGCTATGAGGAAAGCTCCGATCGCACGACTCTTCATTCCATAACCTCCAAAAAATGAAATCGGCCCGTGGACGCGGGTCCGCCTGGTCACGAATACCGGGAAAGGGACCAACCGGAGACAGCGCCTCACCGGCGCTCATTCAGAGCGGGATCTTCTTCTTGGCAGCGAGCAGCTTCTTGGCCTTCCGGAACATCTCGGCGTAATCCGCCCCCGACGTCCGGATCGCCTGCGCATTGGACCGAAGAAGGGCCTCGACCTCGCGATCGAGCTCTCGCTCGCGTTCCCGGTCCTCGAGAAGAGAGGCCTCCACGGCCCTGCGGGCGTCGGACTTCGCCGGCGCCTCGACGAGTCCCTCGGAGGTCAGGAATCGGACGACAAAGGCAGCTTCTGCCGCGAAACGCTTTTCCAATCGAACCATGAAAGTTGCCGCGAAGAATACATCGGTCTGTTGGGTTCCTGTCCAGCTTTTATTTTCTAGAATCCAGATGTGGAAACTCTGATCCCCGACCAAGAGGAGGCCATGAAGCTTGTCTCCGGGCTCTTTCGAAGGGGAGAGACCGGGGAGGCCTTTCGCCAGAGAAAGACCCGGGTGACCTGGAGCGGTTCGGAGGCGGGCCTGACGGGAGTCGCCCGGCTCGAGGAATCCGGGACGGCGATCCGCATCCGGAGCCGCGAGCACAGCCTGCTCGTGGCCCGCGAGGGGATCACGCACGAGGTCTTCCGTCTGGCCGTGCGCGAAGCGGGCCGGCGGAATGGCAGCGCCCCGTTCTTCAAGGCCACCCACAACTCGAACCCTCCCCGGGTCGTTCTCGGGCCCGGACCCGACCAGGACATCGACGACATCGGGCTCCAGCTCAGCGGACTCTTTGCCCGGATCTCCCGCGAGCCCCGCCACCCGAATTTCAAGCTCTCGGTCTCGTGGGTGATCGACCGCCGGGCCGTCATCACACCCCGGCGGGCTGTCGACTGCGGCATCCCGGCGCGGCTCGAGGCTTCCGCGACCCTCAGGTGGGCCTCGCGCCAGCGGGAGTTCTCCTACCACTCCGCCGCGCCCCTCGGAAGGGCCCTGGACGAACTCGAGGAATCGCTCCTCTCTGTTCTTTCCGAGGAACGGGAAGTGGACCCCCCCGAAGGTCCGGTCTCGGCGGTCTTGACGCCCGAGGCGGCGGCCGTCTTCTGGCACGAGGTCGTCGGTCATTGCCTCGAATGCGAGGGCAGAGAGGTTTCCTCCGTGCTCGGCCGGGTTCAGGGAGCGGCCGTGGCGGCTCAGGGGCTCGACGTGATCGCTCACCCCTCGCGCCTCGACCTTCCTGGCGGGTACCTGTTCGATGACGAAGGCCAGCCCGCCCAGGAAGTCGCGCTCTTGAGGGACGGCTGCGTCGCGGGCGCGCTCAGCGGGGGGCAGTGCACCGTCCGGGAATCCAACGGGCACGGTCGAACGTCGGACTACCGCAGGCCCCCTCACTCCCGCATGTCGAACCTCGTCGTCTCGGGCGGCACGGCCTCCCCGGCCGAACTCCTCTCCCATCTCGGCGACGGGCTCCTCGTCTCGTCGGTCTCGTTCGGGGCCGCCGACCCGGAATCGGGCCGTTTCGCGATGTTGATCGAGGAGGGGAGGCTCGTGAGAAAAGGAAAG
This sequence comes from Thermoanaerobaculia bacterium, assembly GCA_022071945.1. Classification (GTDB taxonomy): domain Bacteria; phylum Acidobacteriota; class Thermoanaerobaculia; order UBA5066; family UBA5066; genus JAJVIN01. Next base: position 165,305 of record JAJVIN010000017.1, read on the forward strand.
GCCGGGGCCCGGCTCAAGAGGTTCTCGCTCACCGGGTACGCGCTCGAGGCGCTGCACAACCTCGACGGAGCTCTCGGAAACGACCTGAGGCCGGCCACATCTCTCTCCATCTGCCAGAAAGGGGGAGATGCCGTTCCGACCGGCGCCGCCTCGCCCTCCATCCTGATCCACGGCCTGACGGCGCGGCGGTCCCTGAGATGACGCTGGTCCACGACGACACCCTTTTCGATGCGGTCTTCCGCGCCGCCGCGGAGTCGGAGCGGGCCCCCATGACGGGCCTCGAGCTCTACGAACGCCGTGGAGCCCTCGTCGAGGTGACCGAAGACGAGGCCGGCCTGGCCACCGCCGTCGTCGAGGAGCGGGGGTTTGCTCTCCGGTTGTTCCGGGCGGGCCGGGTTGCCTTCGCCGCGGCGGGCCCTTCAGAGGCCGTCCACCTGGCCGACCGGACGCGAGCTCTCTTGCCGCGGGCGCGGCCTCGAAGGGGTTTTCGTCCGCCCTCTCCTCAGCCCGGAGAAGAAACCACTCGCACGCCCCTGCAGAGTCCGCTTCCGGAATCGCCCGAGATCGCGACGGATGTCATCCACAGGCTCCGCCAGATTCTCGCCAGCGCCAGCAAGGGGGCGGTGAGCCTCACGGGCGCCACCGTCCTGTCGGGAGAGAGACGAGAGCGGATCGAAACCACCTCGGGACGCGCCGCGGCATGGAACACGGCAGCCGCGACTCTCACGGCCACGGTGGTCGGCAAGTCGGGTGGCGAGCGCTATTCCTCGCGCATCCTCGGGGCCGCCCCGACGATGGCCGAGATTCCCGTGGCCCGGCTCGCCCACCTCGCCATCGACAGGGTTCTCTTGCCGCTCTCCGGCAAGCCCTGCCCGGAGGGGCGATACGACCTCGTCATCGATCCGCTCGTCGCCGGCCACCTGATCGGACGGCTCGCCCCGCTTTTCTTCGGAGATGGCGAGCGGGAGCTCCTTCGGACCTGGACCAAGGATGGAAAGGAGCCGTTCGCGTCGAGCGTCATCTCGCTCGTCGATTCTGGCGAGGCCCCGGGAGGCACGGTCCGGGTCGTAAGGGACGCTGAAGGGACTCCAAAGAGGCGAACGGTCGTCGTGGACCGCGGACAGCTCGTGGGGGCCCTGACGGACGTCGCGGCGGCGGCGCGGCTCGAGACGCCCCCGACGGGCAACTCGATCCGGCTCACGTGGTCCGCCGAACCCGAGATCGGGGCCGCGAATTTCCACGTGGATCCCTCTCCCGGCATCTCGCCCATCGACATTCTCAAGGGGGTCTCACGCGGGGTTTACGCGGCGGTCCTTCTGGAAAAGCCCGACATCGACCCGGCCGAGGACCGGTTTCGGATCGCCTGCTGCGGGTACTCGATCGAAAAGGGACGGCCCTCGGGGAAACTTTCGGAGATCATCCTCGCCGGACGGCTCACGGTCCTTCTGAGGAGTATTCAGGCCATCGGGGACGACCCGAAGTTCGTCTCGATTCCGGGCGGGGGAGCCGGCTCCCCCACTCTCTTCATCCCGAAGTGGCGCTTCCTCTGAGCGTTCTGGGCCTGGATGGCCCTACTGCGGGGGAGGAGGGGTCGCGGGAGGTTGCGAGTCGAACCCGCCGGGGCCGGGGCCGCCCTGTTCCGCGCCCTTGACATCGGAGCCCCGTCCGCTGCCCTGGTAGTTCGACGGACGGTCCGAGAACCCGACGGGAGGACCTCCGGGCCCGGGAGCCGGCGGGGCCGGCGGCGGAGCCACGGTCTGACTCGACGGTGAATCCGGTCCCTGGGCAGGGGGCGGGGGCGGCTGGGGTTCGGTCTTCTCGACCGGCTTGACGTCGGGGGGCTTCGTTCCTGTTGGATGCGTCTGGAGCGTGGGAGACGAAACGCTCGGGACGGTCGGGACCACGATCGGGACCGGGGTGGGAGTGGGCGCGGGGACCGGGGTCTTCTGGGGCTCCGCCGCCGCCGCGGGGGGCGCGGGCGTCGCGGCCGGCGCCTTGGCGGGCTGCAACAACGCCTGGATCCGCTCCGGCTCGGCGAACTGCTCGACGATGGGCTGCGCGGCCCGCACTTTTCTCTGCTGGTAGGTCTCCAGGAGCACGCGCGACCTGAGTTTGCTCTCGATGGCGAAGGGGTTCTTCGTCGGGTCAAAGAGCGACGTGTCGACCCTCAGCGACCTCTTGTAGGCATCCAGGGCGGCGTCGATGTTGAAGAGCCGCTCCTCGACGAGCCCCAGCATCCACCACGCCGGCCAGTTGCCCGGATCCCTGTCGACCGACTTCTTCAGGAACGATTTCGCGCCGCCGTTGTCTCCCTTCCAGAGCGACACGAGGCCAGCGTTGAAGTAGGCCTTCGTCGCGATCTTCGGATCCAGCTCGGCCGCTTCCTTGAACTCCCGGATCGCATCCCGCCAGAACCCGTCCCGGGCGATCAGAAGGCCCAGGTCGTTTTTCAGAGCGGCGTTTTTCGGGTCCTCCTCGAGCTTCTGCAGGATGTCGGCGATGGCCCGGTGGTGCGCGAAGAGGTTGGGATCGATGAATCCCTTGTAGACGTCCCGGGCGTCGGCGCTCCCGGCCAAAGTCAGGATCAGGGCGAAAGACGCGGTCCACGATGACATGCGTTTCATTGAGCAGTTCCTTTCGGAGAAGCCGGACGGCCGACGAGGCGAACACGCCCCCCGTCGGTCTTGATCTCGAAAACGAGCCGGCTCGCACCCGTCCTCTGCCTGATCTCGTCTGCCTGTTTTCTCACGAGCTCTTCGAACCTCTCGTACCTCAGCTTCGAAGTGTCCTCCCCGGCGGCCTGCCTGGCGGCGAGATACCTGTCGAACAGGGGCCGGAAATCGACCTTCCTCGGTTTTACGGAGTCCCCGGTCCCGGCGTTGCCCGCTGCGGCAGCCGGCCGCGGTCCCGCCGCGGGAGGAGCCTCTGGGCCTGAAGGACCGTGCTTGAGGTGCGCCGTCGCCAGGGTCTTCCCTTCCTCCAGGGCCTGAATCTTCCTGTCCCAGAGGTCGGAGAAGGAATTGAACCTCGCCTGGATCATCTGGAGCCGGTACCGTTCCGCCAGCTTCTCGATCTCCTGGTTGGCGAGCTTCCTGAAGTACTCGACGAGTAATTGCCGAGCCCGGACGGGAGGCACCTTGGAGACCCCGGCGAAGTACCGTTCGTACTCGACCTGCAGGTCCCTCACTTTTTTCTCGAGGTTCGGAAGTTCTTGCTCGATTGAAACGCCCATGTCTCTGGTCCGGTAGATTCTAGACGTATGAGCGAGCCGAGGGTGAATCCGCCTTCCATCGACCTCCTCCTTTCCCACCCCGTCTCTCGAGACCTCGTCGAGCGCCACGGGCGGGAACGCGTCAAGGACGTCTTCCGCCAGCTGACGAGAGAGCTCCGGGCGAGCGCGGAAACAACCCTCCCGCCCGGCAAGGAGACCCTGGTCGAGAGCCTCGCGCTCTCGGCCCGGATGCGGCTCGAGTCCCGGCGGCCCGCCGGCCCTTCGGCCGTTCTCAACGCGACGGGCATCCTCCTGCACACCAATCTGGGCCGTGCCCCGCTGGGGGCCGAGGCCAAGGACGCCGTCTTACGCGCGGCCGGCTTCTGCACTCTCGAATACGACCTGGCGACCGGTCAAAGAGGGAAACGCGCAGAGCATGTCCGGCCCTTGTTGAACGAGCTCTTTCTCGGTGCGAACCCCCGCCTCGATTCTCTCGCCGTCACCAACACGGCCGCGGCCCTCCTGCTCGCTCTCGACACCCTGTGCAACGGAAAGAAGGCCGTCGTCTCGCGCGGAGAGCTCGTCGCCATCGGAGGGGACTTCCGGGTCCCCTCGATCATGGCAAAGAGCGGGGCGACCCTTCTCGAGGCCGGGACGACGAACAAGACGACCCTGCAGGACTACCGTGAGGCGCTCGAGGAAGGAGCCGGCGCCGTCCTGAAGGTCCACCCGTCGAACTACCGCATCATCGGCTTCACGGAAGAGGTGGGTGTGTCCACGCTGGCGGCCCTCTGCAAGGAGTACGGGGTTCCTCTCCTCTACGACGCCGGAACCGGACTCCCCCCCTCCGCGCCTTCCGCGGTGAAAAGAGCGCTCCTCGACGTCCCGTCTCCCTCAGAGGCCCTGGAGGAAGGCGCGAGCGTGGTCACCTTCTCCGGAGACAAGACACTCGGTGGCCCGCAGTCGGGAATCCTCCTCGGCCAGGTGGAGCTGATCGAGAGAATGACGAAGAACCCGCTCGCGCGTGCCCTCAGACCCGACAAGCTCGTCCTGGCGGCCCTCGCCGCGACGCTCGACGCTCACCTGGCGGGACGGCACACCCAGGTCCCCTTCTTCCGGATGGTGGCCGCATCCGCGACAGACCTTCTGGCTCGAGCGAGCTCCGTCGCCACGGCCCTTTCGTCCCGCGGATTCGTCTCCACGGTCGTGGCGACCGAATCCGCCGCCGGAGGCGGAAGCGGTGTCGACGCGGTTCTGCCCTCCCATGCCGTCGCCCTGTCCCTGCCGGGCGTGGCGGCCTCCGAGCTGGCGGAACGCCTCAGGCGCCTGACTCCGGGAGTGATCGGAAGGATCCAGGAAGGACGGGTCCAGCTCGACATGAGATCCCTGCTGCCAGAGGAAGACGGCCTGCTCCTCGCGGCGCTTCTCGGGCTCGGCTCGAGCCAGACGGCAGGCTGAACACCCGCCGGGGCCCTCAGATCTTCAGTTCCTTCATCCTCAAGACGAGCTTCTTGAGTGGGATACCGAGCTCTTCGGCGGCCTTCATGCGGTCCCCTCCCGACCGTTCGAGGGCGAGGCGGATCCGGGCGACCTCGCCGGTCCGTAGCCACCGTTCCATCGTCTCCTCGAGCGGCCCGTCGAGAGACGGGAGGGCGATCTGGGGGTCTCCCGCCACCCCGACGACGATGTCCGACGGCTTGATCAGGTCTCCGCTCGCGAGGATGACGGCGCGCTCGATGACGTTCCTAAGCTCGCGGACATTGCCGGGCCAGTCGTGGGCCATCAGCTTTTCCTGCGCGGCCGGCGAGAACTCCAGCGGACGGCGCTTCATGTCCCGCGCGGCATTCGCCGCGAACTCCCGGGCCAGGGCGGGGACGTCCTCGCGTCGGGCCCGCAGGGCCGGGAGCCTGACGGGAAAGACCTCGAGGCGGTAATAGAGGTCCTGCCGGAAGCGCCCGGACTTCACCAGGGCCAAGAGCTCACGGTTGGTGGCGGCGACGAGCCTCACGTCAGCCCGGATCGCGGCCGTCCCGCCGACCCGGAGAAAGATCTTCTCCTCGACGACCCTGAGGAGCTTCGTCTGGGCGGCGAGGGGAAGCTCGCCGATCTCATCCAGAAAGAGAGTGCCGCCGTCGGCGAGCTCGAACCGCCCCGCCCGTCTCTCGGAAGCACCGGTGTAGGCGCCTCGTTCGTGCCCGAAGAGCTCGTTCTCCACGAGGCTCTCCGGCAAGGCTGCCACGTTCACCGCCACGAACGGCCCCCCGGCCCTGGCGGAGAGAGCGTGCAGGGCCCGGGCGAAGAGCTCTTTTCCGGTTCCGGACTCCCCGAGCAGAAGGACCGTCGCCTCCGTGGCGGCGGCGCGCCGGATCCTTTCCAGGGCCTCCGCCAGAACCGGCGAGGACCCGATGATGCGGGGCATCCCCTTCAGTCCTGCTTCTTCCGCCAGAAGAGCCCGAGAGATAGCCGACCTGCGAGCCTTCACGTGCCTCTCGACGAGGAGAGTCAGGAGCTCGGGATCGACCGGTTTGCTCAGGAAATCAGCCGCCCCCCTCTTCATCGCCTCGACCGCCGTCTCGACCGTGCCGAAGCCGGTCAGGACCACGACGGGAACGCCCGGATCCGCCTGCAGGGCCGCATCGAGAACCGCCATTCCATCAGCGCCGGGAAGCCTCAGGTCGGTCAGCAACAGGGCGTAGCGGCGCCCTTCCGTCAGCCGCCGAACCGCCTCGTCGCCCGCTGAAACCGCCTCGACCTCGTAGCCCGCGGCCACCAGGGTCTCCGCCAGCATGGTCCGGAGAGACTCCTTGTCCTCGACCAGCAAGACCTCGGCCATATCAGGATGTCAGAAGCGAGCGGGTTTTCGCGCGGTGCAGAAAGGCCGAGTGTCCTCCCGGCCTACCTCGGACCTTCGGTCGGCCGGATGGGCAGGTACGGCTGGCCGGGAGCGGAGGGTTCCCCGACCGGAGCGTTCGCCATGGGAGCAGCGAAGTCGGCCCGGGGCCTCGGCGTCGGAGCGGGCGGAGGCGTCCGGGGCGGAGGCGTCGGCGTGGGCTCGGCAGCCTCCCCGGCCTTGCCGCCTTGCGGCGCACTGGCGGGTTTGGCCCCCTCGGGAGCGGGCTGACCGGCCGGCACGACCACCGACCAGGTCGGCACGTACCGGAACGTCTTCGGTTCGGCCTCGATCGACACCTCGCCCTGGAAGCCCGAGGACTCCCCGGGGCCGAGATTCGTCTTTGCGACCGTGCCAAAGACGGTCGTCAGGGTCTTGTTCTCGTTGCCGATCACCTCGATCGTCACCGAGACACCCTGGACTTCGACCTTGCTGCGATTGACCACGGTACCGGTGAACGAGTACCCGGTCTTCGTCTTGCTCGAAGAGGCGGACCCAATATCGACATCCCCCGCCGAGCGAGCCCTGTCGCCCGCCTCGCCCTCGGCCGTCATGCCGCGGGCGACATCCTGATCGGTCAGACTCACGGACGCCCGCTTCGTCCCCTTCGCCTGCGCCGCCTCGGCAAGAGACATGGGCTTGGTGGGCGTCACGACCGGAGCTGCCTCGGGAGCCGGAGCGGCCTTGAGAGCCGCGGTCTTTTCGAGGTCGATCTCGGCGGCCTTCACCGACCGGACGGAACCGTCCTTCAACGTCAGGATGGCCATCTGGCCCTTCTTCACATACGGCTTGGCAAGCTCGAGAACCTGGCCGTCCTTCAAGACGACCGCTTCACCCCGAGCCGAACCTGCCCAGAATGCAGCCAGAAGCAACGCGAAAACGCAGAGTCCGCGGCGCATAACGAACCTCCGTCAATGCCCGCAACTATACCGCACACCCTTCTCACCGCTCCCGCGTTTCGGTTTCGTCCAGGATCAGACCGAGCGGCCTCTCGACGAGCTCTCGCCCGTTTCGGCCTTCTCCCCGGATCACTCCGGCCGAAACCCCGCCCCCCTTCGCGGGGAATACTCGCGGCACCGAAGTCCCCGCCGCGGGGCCGGTCCTGAAAACCCCGTTCGTCTCCGGCCAGAAGGCCGCCGACTCGGGACAGCAGTCGGCGCCGGCACAGGGCGCCCCGCTGCGCATTTCGACCCGGTACAGGCGCCCTCCATCAGCGGCCCCCCGGGTCCCCAGGACGAGATAGCCGTTTACCAGGGAAAGTCCAGACTCCGGTTCCTCACTGCCCGGCAGCTCCGCCCGGAAACCACTGATGGAGATGGGCCCGGGCCGCTTTCCACAGACGGTTTCCCTCTTCTCGAGACTGCCGGCATCCAGAAGGTCACCGCGCCGCTGCGTCCGGCCTGTCTGGACCGGGATCGAGACCACTTCGGCGGGTCCTTTCCGGAAGGCCTCGAGCGGTCCGCCCGCCGTCACCCACGCCACCCCGAGCCGGCGGTACGAGCCACGAGGGTGCGTAAAGACCACCGGAGGAAAGGACACCCCCCGCTCTCCCCCGCACCCCACGGCCACTCCGTTCGCGTTTTTCCCTGCGCACTCGGGGGTTCCAGAGTCCCCTGTTTCGCCGTCGAAAACCAGCTCCGCAACACTCTCCTCGGAGAGTCCGTCCTCCAGGCGCAGGAGCCAGATCGAGCCGTTGAGGTCCCCGAAGAAGACCGCATCGACGGAGCCATCGCCGTTCGAATCCACGAGGGACGCTCCCCCGGGCAGGGCGGCAAAGCGCCTCTCCTCCGTCCTTCCATCTCGAACCGACACACCCCTGTCCCAGCGGAAAAGGATCTCGCCGGTCCCCGCATCCAGGGCGTAGAGAACGGCCCCCTTCCTGTTTGCCGGGACCACGTTCTTCCCCAGGTGCAGGACGTCTTTCGGGTCGAATCCGCCGCTGACGAAGACGACGAAGCGGTCCTTGGGGAGGGTTTCGCCACGGGGCCGCACCTCCAACCGGCCGATGGCGGGCCTTCCCATCGCGGCCGCGGAATCCTCGAGCTTCTCGGGCGGCGCTTCCCAGGCGAGGGCGGGGTAGGGTCCGCTGCACAGAAGCACCGGCCGCGCGGAGGGGTCTGCCAGACAACCCGGCGCGTTGGCGGTCGCGGCCTCCGGGTCGGGTTGAGTCAGGTCGAGCGCGAAAAGCCCGCCCCTCGAGCGCGGAACGAACGCAAGGGTCCGCCACTGGCAGTGCGTGCCCGGGCGATTCACGAGCCGGGCACAATCGGCGCCTCCTCCCGCCCAGGCAGCGTCGATGAAGACGTCCGCGACCGAGAGGGCCGCCGGTCCGCCGATCCTCGAACCCGAGCCCGGAAAGGCGAAGGCCTCCGAGCCCGTTTCCAGATCGAACGCGTGAACGTCGGCAACGTCACTGGCCGCGAGAACGACGGGCCGCCGGTTTCGCTGCTTCCAGGCGAAGTCCGGGTAGCCGAGGATGTCGTTGACGAGAAACCAGACCTGCCCCGGAGCTTTCACGGTCTGGGGCGGACCGTACGTCGCGGAGAGAGCGGGAGCGCGGCCCAGAGTCTGGGCGCCCGGAGTCTGGACGCCCGGAGTCCGGGCGCCGGGCGCCTGAGCAACCGGCGTCCGGGCGCGAACGATCCGCCCGTCTTCCGTGTCGAGGAGGTTCCGTCCCGGCCAGAACGAGACCTTCTCCGGCCCCTTCCCCCCCAGAGATCTCAAGAGCGCTCCAGGCTTGAGCGGCTCGGCGTAGCCAGAGGCGAAGTCGAGCGCCTCCCGGACGTCCCAGAGACGCTTCATCCCGCCCGTGACCCCCGGACCTTGACTGCCCCCGCCGAGATCGGGCTCGAGGGCTTCGAGACAGCCTTCCGGGCCAGCGGTGACCCAGACTCTTCGCTCCCGCGGCCACAGGGGAGAGGACACCGTGCTTGCCGCCTCGAACGGCTGGCCCCGGATCTCGAGCACGGATTCCAGCTGGACCGGTTGATCTCCGGTGGAGCTCGTCTTGACGAGATAGATCTGCTTCAAGAACGCCGGAGAGCTGCCGGATCCCAGATCACTCGTTCCATCGGGCCTCACGGTCAAGAGCTCGAATCGGTCCAGGTTCCCTCCGGCAGGCTCCCAGACGCTGGCCCAGCGGCTCCTCAGCACGGGCAAGTTTCTCTCCGCGGGAGAGATCGCCTGCGAGACGAGCGAGGCCTTCAAGAGCTCGAGGACGGCCTCAGCGCTGGAGAGGTCCCGAAACCTCATCAGTTCCCGCGTGCCCGCCGTCACCCGGGCCGTCGAGAGCATCAGCGAGAGGCCCAGGATCGACAGGGCAACGAGGATGGCCAGCGCCACGAGGAGGGTCGCGCCCCGCCGCCTCCCTCTCATCGCGCGGACCTCCGCAGGGGCACGAGGACTTCCGCGGGGGCGGCAGCTCCGCGCGCGGTGACGGAGAGCCGGATCATCCTCAGACGGCTCTCGCCAGAGGCGTCGCGTAGCTGGCTGACCGTGGGGAGGGGCTCTGAGGCGGCATTGGGCCACCACTGGTCTCCGCCCTTTCCGGGCGCTCCGACGCTGGGCGAGGCAACCTCGGAAACAAGCGGATCGAACGCTCCCGTCTCTTCTTCGGCCAAGCCGTAGGCCACATCGAGATCCTCGATCTCGTCGGCGACGCGAGCGACCTCGTAGCCCGCCCCGGCCCGGCGGGCCGCGGCGAGGTAGGAGGGCTCGCCTCCCTCGCCGGAGGCGACGAAGTAGACAAACTCGTCGGCGATGCCGCCCGTCTCGAGCCCGCTCGCCTTCTGGATCGCATCGTCAGACTCATGACCATCCAGGAGCCGGGCCTCCTTCGCTGTGAAGTCGAGGGTCACCTCGAGAAAGCAACCCCTGCGGCCCGGTGGGCAGTCGCCCGGAGAGGGCGCCGGGGACCGGCATTCACAGTCCTTCTCGAGAAGCGATGCGTCGAACGACTTCACCTTCGCGGCAAAGGACTGGCCTTCGGCGTCCGAGACCATGAAGGTCACGTACCGGCCCTCGCGCGATTTCGAGAGGGCTGCCAGCGTGGATTCGAGAGGGGCATTCTGGCCCGCGAGCGATGCGTTCCACTTCAGCCCCAGTCCGAGGGGATGTGTGGTCCAGTTCCGGGCGGGGTTCAGACGGAGAGGGAAGCGGGGAATCCGAAGACGAAAACCCCTGCTCTCCCGCTGAAGACGGCCCGGTTTCTGGGCGCGGGCCGGGACGGAGAGCCGCTCGCGGGTCACGAGGTCGAACGGATCCAGGACGAGGAGCGGATGCCGCAAGAGCCCCCGGACCGCGATGACATCCGTGCCGGGCTTCACCTTCACCGTGCGCCCGTCGTGGAGGGGAATCGTGTATCCGCCGGGAACGTTTTCAGCCAGAGGCACGATCGGGTTCATGAGGGGTCCGGCGCCCGCGTTTCGGATTTCCTGGGCGAGCGTCGAAAGCGCGGCCTCGATCGAAAGCGAGGCCCCGCCGGGAACGGGCCCGGACGGGACGGCCGTCTTCTTGGAGAAAAGGCGCAGGAACCCGAGCGTCAAGAAGACGAGGAGAAGCAACGTCAGGACGGCCTCGAGGAGCGAAAGGCCACGCCCGGGACGCTTCACCACCGTGCCTCCGAAAGAGCGCGGTACAAGACGACCCTCGCCAGGACCGGATCGCCGGCTTCCTCCTCGGAGAGAACCGTCTCCTTCGAAGGAAGGGCCTTTCGGATCCGGATCGTGATCCGCAGGCCGTCGCGCCGGGACCCGCCTGGAGCATCGACCCAGCGGCCAGAAGCGGAGTCGAAGCGGATCCCCTCGACGAGCCACTCCCGGCGAAACCCCGTGGGCCGCCGGGCGAACGCCACCGGGGGGGCGGGATCGTGGTAGGTGAACGCCCGCTCCCCCGCGGGCAGCGAGAGAAGGGGAGACGTGACGGGCAGAATCCGGAGCTCCGCCGCCAGCGACTGCGCGAGACGGGCGGCGGCCGCGGCCTCCGCCGGTGGCTCGGCGACCGGACTTCTGGAGATCAGGAAGGGCAAGAGAGCGGCGGCGAGGGCACTGATGGCCAGGAGGCTGGCCAGAAGCCCCCAGGTCGAACGTCCCGCGCCGGACCTACCGCGGAAGCGGCCGGGGCTCATCTTCCAGGGTCTCCCCGGCCTCCTCCGCGACGAGGTAGAGAGGCCGGTTCTTCACCTCGTCGTAGATCCGGCCGAGGTACTCACCCAGAACGCCCATCAGCATCAGCTGCACGCCCCCCAGGAGCAGCATCCAGCCCATCACCGTCGTCCAGCCCCTCTCGTTGATCCCGAGGAACTTCAGCATCAGAACCACCAGGATGTACGAGAAGGCAAAGAGCGAGACCAGAAATCCCAGCCAGGTGGCGAGCTGGAGAGGGACGTAGCTGAAGGACGTGATCGCGTCGAGCGCGAATTTCATCATCTTCTTCAGCGGATACTTCGTCTCCCCTCGCACTCGCGCGGGGCGAACATACGGAACCGCCGTCTGCTTGAAGCCGACCCAGGCCGTCATGCCGCGAATGAAGCGGTGGTGTTCTCTCAGTTTGCGAAACGCGGCGGTGGCCTTCGGCCCGAGAACCCGGAAATCGCCGGTGTCCACCGGGATCTCGACGTTCGTCCAGCTGCGCATCAGCCGGTAGAAGACGTGGGCGGTCATTTTCTTGAAGGCGGTCTCGCCCTCCCGCGCCGTCCGCTTCGCGTAGACGACCTCGAAGCCCTCATCGATCTTCAGGAGCATCTGAGGCAAGAGCTCGGGAGGGTCCTGCAAGTCGGCATCCATCACCGCCACGAGGCGGCCCCGGGCATGATCGACGCCGGCCGTCAGGGCCATCTGGTGCCCGAAGTTGCGCGAAAGCCGCACCGCCCGGATCCTGCGATCCGATTCGGCCATCGCCGCCATCAGCGGAAACGAGCCGTCCCGGCTCCCGTCATCGACGAAGACGATCTCGAAGGTCCGCCCGCAGCTCTCCAGAGCCGAGATCAGGCGCGACTTCAGCTCCGGGAGGTTCTCGCTCTCGTTGAAAACAGGCAGTACGACGGAGATCTCCGGCCTCAAGCGTCACCTCCGGGGCGGAATCCGGCTCGGATCGCGGAACACGAGGATGTCGGTGGACCCGAGCGGAACCCAGACCTTTCTCGTGAACAGGTACGTCAGGAGCTCTTTCGGGGTTGGCTGTAGCGGGTTCAGCGAGACCTCGGGGATCCACCAGACCCTCAGCGGAACTTGCTGCTTTTGGTATCCGGGTCCGAGGAGGTCCGTGAACTCCTGCTCCTTGGCCGGGTCACAGATGACGAGCGGAGGCTTGCGGGTGGCCTGCGGGGGTTGCCACTCCACGGGAAGGCGCCGCAGGTACCAGGACATGGGCCACCCGGCCTCGCCATCGACGGAAGCCGCCAGATCGACTCCCGTCTTGGCGATCGCCCGGATGTCTCTCACCACGTCGAGCACTTCCGGGGCGGTCTGCACGTAGATGACGGTCTCGGCCCTCGGCCGCGCCGGGGTGAGGTCCGGGAGCCAGAACGAGAGAGAAAGAGCCGTCACGAGGGAAGCAGCCCCAGAGACAGGGACGAGGAGCCGGGCCCTCAGGCCCCCGAAATCGAGAGAGGCCCACGCCTGGGCGGCAAACGGAATCAGGGGGAGGATCTGATGAACGATCAGCCAGGGCGTCTTTTCCCCCAGGTAGGCGTACATCGCGATCGAACCGAGCCCCCACACCGAGAGGAACCTCTCGACCCCAGAGCTCGGGGTCAAGAGCCGCTTGACCGCGAGATAGATGCCCGGCAGCACGATGACGAACTCGTACTGCAGGAGCCTCGGGAGATGGAACGTCATCGGTCCGCCCACGCGCTCGACCTTGTGCTGGCCCCACCAGTACGAAATCGCCTCGAACGCGGGGTTCCACGACCCCATGTTGACGAAGAAGTACGTGTAGAGGACCTCGGAAAGGATGAAGAAGAACAGAAGCGCGCCGAGGATCGCCGGGGTGTGGATCTCGAGGAAGTCGACGAGCCTCCGGATCCTCGGCCAGAAGACGATCTCTCGAGGGGGCTCCCAGAAGACCGCCGCCACGGACGGCACCATCAGGGCGCAGAGAACGTAGAAGTTCTCCTTGGAAGCGAACGCGATGACGGCCCAGAAGGAGGCGGCAAGAAGAGAGGCGAGACGCTTTTCCCGGTACCACCGGTCGAGGTAGAGAAAGAGGCCCGCCGTGCCGAGAAGCGTCCAGACGTCTTCCCGGCAGAACCGGGTGTAGTAGAGGAGGTTCGGCGAGAAGGCGAGGAGGATCCCGGCCGAAACGGCCACCCTGGGTCCGAAGCGGCCCCTGAGGAGCAGGCCCATCAGGACGAGACCCGTCCCGCCGAGCGCGGCCGGCAGCCGCGCCGAGAAGTCGGAGTCCCCCAGGATCAGAAACGAGATCGAGTTGACGTAGTACTGAACCGGTCCGTGATAGACGGGGTCGTACTTGTACTCACCCGTCTGTACGAGGTGATCCGTGAACCAGGCGTGGATCGACTCGTCGTGGTGGAAGGGACGGTCTCCCAGGTGGTAGAGACGGAAGGCTAGGGCAAGGACGAAAAGCACCCCCCAGGCCCACCGCTCCCACCTCATGAGGGGTTGCGCCACCGGCTCGGCCAACGGCCCGTTCATCCCGGAACCTCGAAGAGAGCCGTGCCATCCTCATCGAGGACCTTCCTGAAGAGGGATCGCAGCGGGAGCGGCTCTTCGCCGTACTCCTTTTTCTCGAGCGGGCCGACGACGATATAGCGGATCTTCCGGCGCAGGACGATCGCCTTGACCTCGGCTTCGTCTCGTGAAGTGAAGAGCGTCTTGACGTCGCTCGCCCTGGCGTCGACGGATGGCTGTCCCGCCGCTCCCCGCCAGAGCCCCTCGTGGTTCGGCCAGCCCATGACGATCGGGCGGCCGCTCGAGCTGCCGATGCGCGTGTGGTCGGTGTAGGCGCCCCCGACGGCCTCGGCGATCACCGCGTCCGCCGGGGCGTTCTTCCGGAGCCAGTCAATGGCCTTCCGGTCCCCGGGGAACTCTCGGCTCATCCACGCGAGCCCGTCGAGTGTTCCGCCGGATCCTCTCCAGCGGCTCCGGCCGATCGAGAGCGGATGAGCCAGGGTGCCCGCGAGCGCCGCCAGGAGAATCCCGCGGGTCAGCCACCCCAGGCGCCGCATCCCGAGAACCAGCGGCAGGAGAAGAGCGCACGAGACCCAGAAGATCAAGGCTCCGGTCGAGTAGCACTTGAAGACCGTGTTCATCCGGTGAAACTGCTCACCGTACGGGTCCCGCACGACCACGGCTTCGGGAATCGCCACGAGCGTGACGGTGGCGGCAGAGAACAGGAACCCTGCCCGAAGCGCGCCCGAGAGCCTCGGCAACAGGTAGAGAACGGCCGCGACGAAACCCACCGCCAGGCCGAGGACAGGTTTCTTCGAGGCGATCATCACCAGGATGGCAAGGGCGGGGAACACCGTTGCCGCAAGGAGGGCCTCGTCCGGCTTCTCGCGAGAGCGGCAGAGGGCGATCCCCACCGCGAGCGCCGGAATCACGACGAACGCGCCGAGGTGAAGAAACGCCTCCGGGCTCGTCGTCCCCTTCGCCGCCAGTCTCAAGCCCTGAAACTCCGGCCGCGGCGCCAGAAGAAAGGGCAGGGCGAAGATCGCCGTGGGAACTCCGGTCGAGAGTCCTCTCAGGAAGGAGTCCTTCACGCCTCGAGTGACGAGGAGCGCGGCCCCGAAAATCAGCATCGCCGCCGGGAAATCCCACGGATTGGCGGAGAGGAGAGCCGCCAGCATCAACCCCTCGAGGACGATCCCCGCAATCCCCACCGTCAAACCGGCCAGCCCGATCCACGCGAGGAACAGCGGAAACGACACGACGTGCGGGTGAAGGTCCCCCAGCCAGAGCGTGAACAGCGGCCATTCCGTGATCGTGTCGGTAACCCGCCGTGACGAGACCCAGAGATCGATCTCCCCGAGCGGCTTTCCGCTCGCGAGCTGACGGAAGCCGTCGAAGGTCCCCGCCAGGGGCAGCAAGGCCGCCGCGATCAGGGCGGCCGCGCGGCCCCCGCCCCGGAGCCTGACGGCACCGTACGCCCCGGCCGCCGACATCCCGGCAAGGAGCGCGATGAGGAAGTTGTACGCGTACTCGGGCGCGAGCCCCGAAAGCCGTGCCGGCAGGGCAAGGACGAGGACGCCGAAGTGGTAGTAGGGGAACCGGTCTCCCGCGGACCACGGGTCGAGGAGCGGCAACGACTTCGCCGTCATCAACGACGAGAGGATCGCGAAGTCCATCGGCTTTTCGGTCTGCCGGATGTCCCCGTTCGTGTACCGGAACCAGAGATAGAAGACGAAGCCCGCCACCAGGATCGCGAGGGGGATCAGCGCCTTCCATCCGGCCCCGCGCGCCGCCAGGAGAGGCCGCGCCCCCAGGAGGATCACGACGACGCTCACGACGAGACCGAGCGGGACGAGGACCGATGGGATCGAGACGCGAAACAGCGCCGTCAGAACCCAGCCCGGCATCGCGAAGAGGACGAGACCGGCGGGAAGTCCCAGGGCCAGGGCTCCTTCCACCCGGACGGCGGGACTCTCTCCCTCGGGAAGCAGCCTGAAGAGCAGGCAGGCCCCAGCCAGAAGGGCCAGGATCAGGAGTCCGAAAAAGGCGAAGAGCGAGACGGCACTCACGCGAACACGAAACGGTAGCACAACGCCGCGACTCCCTCGGCCCATAATCCCGGCCGGCCGGACTCCGCGAGGCCGGACCCACTCGCTTGCGAAGAAACGTCCTCCTGGTCCTTCTTTTCGCGGCCGCACTCGCCGCGATCCCGATGGCCGAGCCGCGCTTGCCGGTCGAAATCGAGGTCTATCCGGACCGGCTCTCCCTCAGCGCGGGCGGAATGACGGACGTCATCGCCACACTCCCTCAAGAAACGAGTTTCACGGGCATCAGGATCGCCGTGCCGAGAGCCATCGTGCCCATGACGTTTCAGGGTCTTTCCGTGAGATTCCCCGGCGGCGAAGACCGCCGGCTCGAGATCCCGCACCCGAAGGCTCCCTCGTCCCTCGCGCCCGCGACAGGAGACTGGTGGATCGACAGGAAGGGATCCACGACGGGGCCGGGCCGCGTCCTGCCCGGGCAGTTGACTCCTCCCTTCACCCTCACGTTCGAGCTGACGGGACGCGGCAACGAGTTCGCCAGACTCGATCTGATGGGGGATCGCCCCTTCTCCTTCTTCTTCCGTAACGGTCTCGTCAATGGCGACATGGCCGTCAGGAACGGACGAGAGCTCCTGTTTCATGATTACTTCTACCTGGATGCCGCCCGGAGCGGGAGAGGGATCGCGACGACCCTGCTCCTGCTCGCCGCCGGGGCCTGCGGTCTCTGCCTTCTGATCCGGCTCGCCTCCCGCGAACCTTCGAAGATGAAAGGAGACGGCGCCTCCCCCGGCCGTCTGTCGTCTTTCCTGAAGCGCCGGGCGGCCTGGATCGCCGCCGGCGTCATCCTGGCGAGCTTCTGCGGCGAGCTGTGGGTCGCGGGCAGCGTCCTCGAGAAGACCCCGCACTTCCAGGACGACCTCGGCTACTTACTCCGGGCCAAGTGGCTCGCGTCGGGGAAACTGACCCAGCCCGTCGATGAACTCGAACCGCACCTGGCGATTCCCTTCGCGGTGAAAACGGACGGCGAGTGGTTCATCGGATACACCATCGGGTGGCCCGCCCTCCTCGCCGTGGGACAGGCCCTGCGGGCGGCCTGGATCGTGCCCCCGCTGTGCGGGGCTCTCTCGCTCGGAATCCTCTTCCTTCTGGGACGACGGCTGTATGGACCCGCGACCGGCCTCTTCGCCATGGTCTTCGCGGCCCTTTCCCCCCTCGGCGGCATCCTCTCCGCCTCGCCGCTGTCGCATGCAGGAACGAGCCTCTTGATCCTGTCTTCGGTCTTCCTCTCGGTGACGCCGCCCCGCCGTGAAGGACCCCGTTCGGTCGGACTGCCGGGCCCGCGCCTTGCCGGCAGCGGCCTCCTCCTCGGTCTCGCGTTCTGCTGCCGCCCGCTCACGGCCGCGGCCATGGGCTTGCCGGTCTGTGTGTTTCTCGTGCTTTCCGCCCTTCACTCGAGAGAAGCCGGACGTCTCGGGAGGCTCGGAGCCTTTGCCGGCTCGCTCGTCATCGGAACGATCCCCGTTTTCGTCGACAACGCGCTGACGACCGGCAAGCCCTGGGTTTTCGGTCTCGAGCTCCTCGGACAGGGCCAGCGCCTCGCCAACTGGATCTACGGCCTCCACTGGATGGACGTCTCGCTCGCCCAGCTGCCCCCGATGCTGTTTGGCTGGCTCTGGCTGCCTCGGGTCCCGCCGCTCCTGACGTTCGCCGTGGCCGGAGCGTTCCTGCTCCCGTTTCTTCTCAGGCGAGCCAGCCCCCTCGAGTGGCTCCTTCTCTCGATCTTCGTCTGCCTCGTCGCCGCTCACCTCTTCCACAAGAGTCCGGGCAACCACGGGTACGGGCCGCGCTACTACGCCGAGGCCCTTCCCTGCCTCTTCCTGCTGGCCGCCGCCGGACTCACGGGTGCCCGGATCGAGAAGGAGACGGACCGCGGCAGGACGGCGCCCATCGGAGCGGGGATTGCCCTCCTTCTTGCCGCCACGAGCCTCATCACCTGGCCCCGGCGGATGGAGCTCTACCGGGGATACAACGACATCGACTCCTCCCTGGTCACCGCCGTGGGGAACGCTAAGATCGAGGAAGGCGTGATCGTCCTCGATCCACAGAACTACCTGCAGTGGGTCAGAGCCTCGAGGCTCGTCCCCGTGACCTGGAAGGACCGGCTCGTCGTGGTGGGCCGCTCGGCCGAGAACTCGGCGCTCTATGAGAGGTACCCCGAGCGCTCGTTCTACCTCTGGCGGGGGCAAAGTCTCGTTTCACTCGGAAAGCCGGGCACGGACGACATCATCGAGGCCTACCCTCCCGCCAGCCAGGAGGTGGTCGAGACCCTGGCTCCGCTCCTGGGGGACCCATGAGGCCCCGGCGGAAGAGGTTCGCGCTCCTGGCGGCGCTGATCTTCCTCCTGGCCCTCTCCGTGAGGCTCTTCGGGTGGAACTACGATCAGGGACACCTCTTCCACCCCGACGAGAGGCGGATCGCCGAGGCGGTCACGACGATCACCTTCTCGCCTCTGCAGCTCAACCCGCGATTCTTCGCGTATGGTTCGTTTCCCTTCTACGTCACGCGGGCGGCCCAGGCGGTTCTGACTCCGATCAGCGACCGGTACGCGGGTTACGACGGCGCGATCCGCGCGGGACGACAGCTCTCGGCCCTCTGGGGAGCGGCCACGGTCCTCCTTCTCGTCCTGCTCGGACGGCTGCTCTACGGGCGCCGCGTGGGCCTTCTCGCGGGCCTCTTTCTCGCGCTGGGCGTCCTGCACATTCAGAACTCTCACTTCGGCGTCAACGACGTCCCGCTCGCCTTCCTCAGCCTCTCGTGCGCGACCGCGCTGGTTCTCGCGGCACGGTCGGGACAGACGAGATGGTTCGTCATCGCCGGCGTGGCGCTGGGGCTTTCGGTCGCCACGAAGTTCAGCGCGCTCCCTCTGGGAGCCGCGGTCGTCGCCAGTCTCGCGCTCCGGCTAAAGGAAGACGGGTGGAAGCAAACAGCCGGAAACGCCGCGCTCCTCGGACTTGCCGGCGCCCTCTCGTTCGTGGCCGGATCGCCGTATGCCATCCTGGACTGGAAGGCCTATTCCCACGACATCCTCGAGCAGAGCCGGATGGTGAGGAACGCCGGCAACGTCCCTTACACGAATCAGTACGTCGGGACGCCGAAAGTCCTGTACGACCTCAGGGAGATCTTCTTCTGGGGCCTCGGACCGTTCCTCACCCTGGCTGGACTCTTCGGAACCGGCGTCCGGATCAGGCGGGCCCTGTCTCCAAGACGCCGCCTGGATCTCGTCCTCCTCGCCTGGGCCGTTCCGTTCTTCCTCATCACGGCGTCGTTCGACGTGAAGTTCCCCCGGTATCTCCTGCCGATCCATCCCCTGCTCTGTCTCTGGGCAGCCGCCGCGCTCGTCGCATGGAGCCAGAGAGCCCGTGCAGGCCGGATCCTCTCGCGTGTGGTCGTTCTCGCCACTCTCGCTCACGCGCTGGCGTTCCTGACGATCTACACGCGGCCGTTCACCGTTCGCGCCGCATCGGAGTGGGTCTACGAGAACGTCCCGGCGGGGTCGAAGCTCCTGAGCCAGGACTGGGACGAGGGCTTTCCTTTTTCCCTCGGTGAGAGGGGAACCCCCGACCGCTACCGGATCGTCAACTTCTCGTTCTACGAGCCTGACTCGACCGAGAAGATGATGCGGCTTGCGGCCGAACTGTCATCGGCCGATTACGTGGTCCTCCAAACGAAACGTCTCTACGGGGCCACGACGCAGAACGCCCGGGTCTTTCCGTACACGAGCCGGGCCTTCGCCCTTCTCTTCGACGCCGAGCTCGGGTACCGGATGGTCAAGGAGTTCACGTCGCGGCCCAAGCTTTTCGGGATCGAGCTGCCTTCGGAGCTCGCCGATGAGTCGTTCTCGGTCTACGACCATCCGAAGGTCGTCATCTTCGAAAACACGAGGCGCCTTGCGGTCGAGGAGATCGCTCGCGTCCTTCTCGACGGAAGCGTGAAGCCGCCCCTGACCCGGACCCAGATTCTCTTGGCTCGTCCTCCCGAGGAGGGCGGCCTGAGAGCCCAGGGCCCCGTGGAGAACTCGATCGCGGCGGCTCTTCTCGTCTACATCCTGCTGCAAGCACTCGGTCTTTCGGCCTTCAGCCTTCTCGGCCGCCTCGTGCCTCGCTTCAAGGGTCTGTACGCTCTCTCCAAGGTCACGGGTGTTCTCGCCTTCGCCTACCTGACCTGGATCGGGACGAGCCTGGGGCTCTTCGAGTTCCGCCCCGGCGCCCTCGTCTTGGCCGCCCTTCTCCTCATCGGGGCGGGCTGGGCCGCCTGGAAGACTCGTGGCGGGCTCCTCGACCTGAAGGAGGCCGCCTCAACCGAGCTCTTCGCGAGCGGGAGCTTCTTTCTCTTTCTCTTCTTCCGGATGCTCAATCCGGAGATCTTCTGGGGGGAGAAGCCGATGGACTTCTCCTTCCTCAACACGCTCTACCGGGCCGTGACTCTCCCTCCACCGGAGACGTGGTGCGCCGGGACGAACCTGTCGTACTCGTACTTCGGACACTATCTCGTCGCCGCCATCGGGAAGGCCACGGGCGTCACTCCGGGCGTCATGTTCAACATCGGGATGGGTCTCGCGGGGTGGCTCCTCTCTTCCGCTCTCTTCTTCGCGGGTTGTGTGGCGGGGCGGGCGCTTTCGTCCGGAGCCGCCGCCACGATCCTCGGGCTCTTCACGGGGACGCTGGCCGGGCCCTTCGAGCTCATCGCCCGCAAGGGCGTGATGGACTTTCACTACTTCTGGGCCACCTCGCGGGTGATCCCGCCCAACGGCATCAGCGAGTATCCGTTCTGGTCCCTCCTCTTCGCCGACCTTCATGCCCATGTGTTCGCGATGCCCTGGGCGGTGACCCTCTCGGGCCTCGTTCTTCTATGGCTCTGGCGCCTCGATTCTCCGGGCGAGTTCCCCCCTCGGCAGCGCGTCACGTTCCTTTCGCTTGCGAGCGTCCTGTTCGGCGCCGTGGGCGTTTCGAGCGCGTGGAGCCTGCCGACGTACGCCCTGTTGCCCGCGTTCATCTTTCTGTTCGACCTGGCGGGCCACATCCGGAGCGGTTCGAGCCGCGAGCCGCTGCTGACCTTTCTGACGAGCCGCGCCTCCCTCGTTTTCATCCCGCCCGCCGTGGGATTCGTCCTGTTCCTGCCGTTCCTCTGGCGCTTCTCGGCCCCGCCTCGCCAGTTCGGCCGGGAGCTCGGCCCGTGGGCGCCTCCGCACACGGTTCTCCTCGTCTTCGGATTCTTCCTCGCGATCGTCGTTCCCTTCCTCTTCATCTGGTGGAGGCGGGAACGAAGCCGGGGGCGGGCGCTTCTCGTCGCCGCGCTTCTGGCGCTCTCCATGGCGAACCCCGGGGCGCTGCTTCGCGGGCACCTGTCCGAGGCCGTCTCGGCGCTCCCGCTCTTTGCCGGCCTGTTTCTTCTCGGTCTGTCGTTCACGACCGATCCCGACCCGTTTCGAAGGCGAGTGGCCATCCTGCCCGCCTACGCCTTCGCGATGATCGCGGGGTGCGAGATCATCTTCGTGTGGGACCGGATGAACACGATCTTCAAGTTCCACCTCGACGCCTGGCTGATCCTCAGTATCGGGGCCGCCCCGCTGGCCGCGGCGCTCGCGCGGGGCTGGATGCCGGGCGAGGGCTCATCCGTGAGCTTCCAGCGCGCCAACCGCAGTTGGCGCGCCGTCGCGGCGATCGTTGCGATTCCGGCTCTCTTCACGACCCTGACGGGACCGCTCTCTTCGGCGTGGCCGAGAAAGATCGCCGGCCCGGACGGGACGCTTCACGGCACGGCCTACCTCAAAGCCAAGGATCCCGGCGAGGCCGAGCTCTTCTCGTGGCTGAATACCGAAGTCCGCGGTCTGCCCACCCTGGTCGAGGCCTTCGGTCCGAGCTACCAGGAGTTCGCCCGGGGCGCGATGTTCACTGGCCTGCCGATCGTCATCGGGTGGGATTACCACGTCTCCCAGCGGGGCCGTCCGTGGCGCGACATCGACCGGAGGAAGGCGGACGTTTTGGCCCTCTACAAGAGCGAGAACCGGGAGGAAGTGCAGCGGATCCTCCGGCACTACCGGATTCGCTACGTCCTGTCGGCCAACAAGGAGATCGAGGTCTACGGGAGCGGGCACCGGCAGCGGTTCGCCGACTGGCCGGCGATCTTCCCCTCCGTCCGAAAGTGGGGAGACGCCTTCCTGTACGAGACCGATCTGGCCGGCGGCTCGCCCCGGCAGGCGGCCGAGACGCCAGAGACCGAGTCGGCGATCTTGAAGCGGGCACGGCAGGCCTTGGCCCTCCCCGTGAGCGCCCCCTTGCAGGAGCCGCGAGGCCTCGCTCGCGACCCGGCCGGCAACACGTACATCACGGACTTCGGGAACAACCGTGTCGTCAAGCTCGGCCCCGGTCTCCAGCCGGCTGCCTCGTGGGGGACGAAGGGGAAAGAACCGGGGAACTTCGATCAACCCTCGGCCGTCACGGTCCTTTCGGACGGCAACATCGCCGTTCTCGACACCTGGAACTCCCGCATCCAAGTCCTGACCCCAGCCGGGGAGTTCCTCCGGCAAATCCGGGGAGACTTCTTCGGTCCGCGCGGCATGGTCTTCTTGCCCGGCGGCTCGTGCCTCCTGGTGGACACCGGCAACCACCGGATCGTCGTGATCGACAAGGACGGGGCGATCGAGAAGACATGGGGAGAGAAGGGATCGGGCCCGAGGCAGTTCATCGATCCCGTCGGCATCGCCGTCGGACCTGGCGGCGACATATTCGTTTGCGACACGGGGAATGGCAGGCTCCAGGTTCTGTCGAAGACAGGTGAGTTCCTCAGACAGGTTCCGCTGCCCGGAGTCCGGCGCGAGGCTCTCTCGGAGCCGAAAGTGGTGGTGAGCCCGAAGGGAAAGGTCTACGTCGTCCTGCCGCTCTCGCGGCAGATCGCGAGGCTCGGCGCCAACGACTCCCTCGAGATCGTGGCGAGGGCTCCCGCCCTGAGCGGAATCCCGATCGAGATCACTTTCGACGAGACGGGCGAGAGGTTCCTCGTCCTCTTCATCGACGGGCGGCTCCTGTGGCTCGACGCCGAGACCGGCCAGCCCTGACGGGCCGCCTCAGCGATCCGTTCGGGGTCCAACTATCCAGTAGTCGAAGGAGAAGGACTCGGGGAACTCCGCCAGCGCCTCGTAGCTGCCAGATGTGATCACCGACATCTCCCCATCGGGATGGAACTCCGTCCCCGGCGACGCGGCCACGAGCCAGATCAGGGCGGGAGACCTTCCCCGCTCGGCGACCTGACGGATCGAGGCGGCCCCGGTGCCCTCCACCAGAAGCCGCCCGGGCGCAAGCATCGTGTACGACTGGTAGTCGAAGTCGGCGGGCAGAGGCCCGAGGCTGAGAACGCCCTGGATGAACGGGTACTTCTGGACCATGCGGGGCAACTGGTCCCGCTTCCCCCCGACCGCCACGATCCGGTGAAACTCGAAGTAGTCGCGCGCGTTCACGACTCCGGTCCAGAGGATCGCGGCGGCGACGGCTGAGGAAGCGAGGAGGCTGGCCAGACGCCTCTTCTTCCCCAGGTCCCAGAGCCACGTCAAAAAGACCGCCGCGGGAAAGAGGAAGACCGGCTGCATCAAGGACAGCCTGGGGCTGAAGGGCGGATCGATGGTCAGAACGGCTCCGGCCAGAAACGTCAGCACGATCCAGGCGAGAAGGGTCAGGCTCCCGCCGGACACCGGTTCGTCCTTCCGCGGCCGCAAGAACCGGATGAGGATGAGCGCGACCCCCGCCGCGTATGGAAACCAGAGCGGAGGCGGGACGAAGCTCCTCTCGAATCCGAACTGCGCGCTCGAGTCCTTGCCGGGGTAGAAGAACCGGCCCGTGCGCAGGAGTTGCTCACCGAGAACGGCGGCGGGATCGAGTGACCCGACGGCCTCCAGCACGTGAGACTCGTTCTTCTCGCTGAGGAGAAAGACATCGCGGGTGCGATTGCCGAACGAACTGG
This sequence comes from Thermoanaerobaculia bacterium, assembly GCA_022071945.1. Classification (GTDB taxonomy): domain Bacteria; phylum Acidobacteriota; class Thermoanaerobaculia; order UBA5066; family UBA5066; genus JAJVIN01. Next base: position 189,089 of record JAJVIN010000017.1, read on the forward strand.
GTGCCGTCGAGTAGTGGACGAGAAGCGGCGAAACCGCAACGAGCGCCCCGAAGGCGGTGACGCAGAGGACCTCGGCCAATCTCCTCCTCCCGATCGGACCTGAGCCGAGGCTCCAGACGAAGGCCGCGGCGACCAGGATGAAGGGCATGAGGCGGATGGAGAAATAGGTCTGGAATCCCACGCCGAAGGCGATTCCGGCGCACGTCGCCCAGAACCACGAGCCCCCGCGAAGCGCCCGGTAGAAGAAATAGAGGATGAAGACCCCGGCAGCGGCCGCCTGGACATAGATCAGGCCCGTCCGGCCCAGATGAACGGCCCACGGATGCGTGGCGTTGAGGGCCAAGAGGATCATCGCGGCGGGGACCCCCGCCACCCTCCTGACCAGAAGGTAGGCGCCGGCAAGCGATAGGAGACCGGCGGCAACTCCGGCCGAACGCAGTCCGACGAGGCTCGGCCCCGCGAAGATCATCGGAAGGGACGTGAGGAAAAAAGCGAGGTTCGGACAGCCGTACCAGCCGGTTCGAAACAACGGCGGACGCGGCTCGGAAAGGAACCTCCTCGCCTCGATCCCGCACGTCATCTCGTCGTTGTGGAGCCTCCCTGGGAGCACCTCGAGATCGTGGATCCGAAACCCCACCGCCACGAGCATCAGGGCAGAGAAGAGAACGGCCTCGCCTCGTGTCCAGGGGGGCGAGCCCTCATCGCCGGCCCGGCCCGCCGCCAGATCGGCCGAGCGAGCCAGCCAGAGGAGACATGCCAGCGCCGTCACCCAGCACCAGAAGACGAGGTCCCACCGGTCCGCGTCGGGGCACCAGAGAAGAGTCCCGAAGAGACTGGCGGTGAAGAGGACGCTCAGGGGCAGGGTTGCCGAGAAAGCGCTCTTCACTTGGCTGCCGGGCTCTTCTCCTTCACCGCCGGACGCGACGCGGCATCCGGGAAGACGAACGAGGCGAGGGCCCAGTTCAAATGGTCGCAGTCCCGCCCGTCGCCGCCTTCATCCGCGACGAGAGTGATTTCCCTGACTCCGGCCAGGGGCACGGAGATGTCGAGGGATCCGGAATTCGGGTGGGCCTCGGACAGGACGAAGAGATCCTTGCCCTTCTCGTCCTTGACGAGAAAAGCCGCGTTGATCGCGCACTCGGCCGCCGAGGCGTGAAAGCCCAGCTTCGCCTGGAACGCCACGGCCTTGGGCGGGACCGCGAACGAGATCGTGCTCGGCGCGTGCATCCCGACGCCCTTGTCGAAGATCTCGCCCGAGATCTCGATCGGAGCCCCTTCCCAGGCCGTGTCCAACCTCGGGGCCGAGAAGTCGGAGGTCACGTTCGCGGGTTTCAGATCCGAAACGAAAAGCAGCTTGCCGCGGTCCATCTCCAAGGCCTTGGCCGCCTCTCCCACGGTGGGCTTCAGCGGCTTGGCGGGAGCCTTCGGGGTTGAAGCCTCGGGCGAGGCTGCAGCCGGCCCCTTTTCACCGGCTGGAACGGCCCCGGGCTGCTCGGACTTCTTGCAACCAGAAACCACCAGAAGGGTACCAAGGAGAAGGATCCAGCTCGATCGTTTCGCGTTCACAGATGCTCCTCTATTCGTCCGCCGATCATTCCGCAGGGGATTCCGGCGGTCAAGCCGAGGGGCGGCGATCAACGGGGCACGCCGGGAGTCCGGGCCGGGAGCGGCGGCGCCGCACCCGGCACCATCACAAACGAGGCCAGCGCCCAGTTCGCGTGGTCACAGTCGCGGCCGTTGCCGCCCTCGGAGGCCACGAGCGTCAACTCGCGAACACCCTCCAGGGGTACGGAAACGTCTTCCGGCGCGTCCGTGAACCTCAGCGAGGGATTCGAGAAGAGGTAGTTACCGTCTTGATCCTTGACGAAGTACCCGACCCGGGCGTCGGGACAGCCAGCCGCTCCAGGCGCGAGCCCTATCCGGGCCTGGAAGCGCCGCGCCCCCTCCGGAACCGCGAACGTCATCGAGCAGCGCGCGTGCACGCCGATCCCCTTCTGGTAGGTCTGCCCCCCCACCACGAGGGGGGAACCATCCCACGTGGCGTCCATCCGGTGCGGGGTGAAGTCCGACTCCGCCTTCACGGGCACGAGGTCCGACACGAAGACAAGGCGCTCCGGCGACATCTCCAGGGACGAGGGCGTCGGCGGGCCGCCCGGAGCCCGCCCGCGCAGCGGGGCGGTCCGGTGCGACACGAGGAGAAGCGGAACCTGAGCGGAACCGGCCGGCGTGGATTCGAGCCCCGCCTTCCTCAGCACCTCGCCGATGGCGCCGAACTCCTGCATGGGCCCGAGAAGAACGGGGGCCGTCGACAGGATGGCCACGAGCTCTTCCGCGACGTTCTCCTTGCCTTCCCGCCCCCCCTGCCGCAAGAGCAGGAGGACTCTCTCCGGCAGGAGAGTGGGAACCCCCGGTCCCGACGTCCGCTTCTCGAGCCGGGCCCGGCGCTCTAGCTCCAGTACTTTCAATTGCGAGAGCCCCACGACGGTGTGGTCGGCCGCAATGGCAAGCATGACCGGCCGTCCCGCCCGATCGATGGCCGCATCCAGAGATGAGGCCAGAGGAAGAGTCCCGGGCCGCTCCAGGCGGTGCAGCGGACGAGTGACGTAGGGGACACCCGCCCCGAAGATCGCCAGGGCGAGGATTCCGCCCGGGAGCCGGGGCAGCGAGTGCCACAAGACCACGGCGGCCTCGGCGGCCCACAGTCCGATCGGGATGACCATCAGGCTCAACCGGTGCGCGTCGACTCGTGTGGTCAGGAGCACGGGCCCAGACAGGGCAATGACGACCCCAACCGGAATCAGGTGTCGCGGCTTCAGAGGGTGCCGCATCGAGCGCGCAAAGCCCACGAGAGCCAGGAGGAGAAGCGGCAGTGGCAGGAACGGCACCCTCGGCGGATCCGAGCCGATGAGGTCCATGGGTTGCGCCGGCGTCAGGCTCGGCGAGAGAACTCTCACGAGCTCGGGCAGCCGTCCGAACGCAACGTTCTTGGCGATGGTCAGCTTGTCGGCTGCCGTCAGCTTGTCCGGCGCAACGGCGCGGCCGAGGTAACCGGAGATGTAGGTGGGGTCCGTGAAGAAGTTGAAGACCTGCTCGCCGCGTGCCATCAGAAAGCTCTGGGACCGGCCCGCCAGCTTCTGGGCGCCCCAGAAGGCGGCGAGGCAGAGAACGAGAACGGCCAGAGCCCGGAACTTTGCGGCCCGCTCTTCCCTTGGTCCCAGCAGGACACCAACCGGAAGGAAGAAAACGAGGAAGAGCACGGCAAGGCGCCCCGGGGCGTAGTGGAGCGTGGCCAGAGCCATGGAAGCGGCCAGGAGCAGAGCCCTCGGAAGGTACCGGTCCGTGGCCTCGAGGAAGAGGATGGTCAACCCGGCGGCCAGAAGAACCGTCAACGTGGTCGCGGCGAGCGAGGTTCCGTAGCGCCCGTAGTAGAGGAATCCCGGGCTGAGAGCGAGAACCGAGGCCAGGGCAAGCGCACCGCCCGGCCCGAGGAGCCTCCGCCCCAGCCACCCGGCCGCGGCGAGAGTCAGGAGCGCCGCGATGACGGCCGGAAGCCGCAGCGAGACGGCGTTGAATCCGAGCGTGGTCAGGAGAGCGTATGCGGGCGCGCCGTAGAGAAGGCTCCAGTCCCCCTTGCTGACGAGGCCGTCGTCCCACGTGAGGGTCTTCAGCAGGTAGGAAGGGATGCTCTGGCGGGCCAGGAAGGCATCTTCCAGTCCCTCGAGAACCGCGGGCTCCCACACGAGAAGGGCGCCGGAGTAGGTGCGGAGGTTCGCGAGGAGAAAGGTCCCCGTCAGGACGATCAGAAGGACCGTCAAGAGGACCTCGACCCGGGAGCGAGGAAGGCCGGCCGGCGCGCCAGCCGTGGTTGGCGCGCCAGCGGCCGCTGGCGCTCCTCCCGGGACCGATGTATCTGGCTCCCGGGTGCCCCCGGCCCTTTCCTCAGCCTGCTGCCGCGTCTCCATCCCGCTCCGTTCCCGGTGTCCCTTCATAAGGAGAGGGTCAGGCGGAAAAGCCGCCTGACCCTCGCTGATTCTCTCGGAGGCTCATGCCGAGCCGTGCCGTAAAAGAGCCGCTCTCTTACTTGAGCTCCTTCCACCAGATCGGACGCGTGATTTCGTCTGAGCTGAGCGTGGCTTGGATGTCCTTGGGTTGATAGAGGCCGGCCTTGCCGTCCTTGCCGATTCCGCTCTTGGAGGCAACGAGGCTGTCGCCGGTGACGGTGAACCCGGCTGCGGCACCTTCCCCGGCGTCATAAGTCTTGATCGGCCAGTCATCGGGATTCGTTCCACCGGACCCGACCCCACCCGAGGGGATGGGACCACAGGAGGAATTGAGCTGGAAGGGCCAAACGACGGCTATCGAGCGGCCGTTACAACCGATGGTCGGGTCATAGACGAGATACAAGCTGAGGATGTCGCCCGTTCCCTCGGCCGGGACCAGCATGAAGCCTGGGGCCGTCACCTGCGCGACAGGACTCAGCTGCTGATCGAGGACCCAGCCCGCCTTCGTCTTGTCGTCCGGGTACGACTCGCACTCCTGGCCCGTCTCGCAGTAATCGAACGTCAGGTCCTGGATGGCGATCGGCGCGACGTTGGTCGCGGGAACCTGTGTGTAGATATTCGAGCGGTCCTGACCCGCGATATAGAGGTACGGGGTGAAATACCCGGTCGTTCCGGTATTGGGTCCCGTCACTTCCTCGCTCTTCTCGTAAAGCGTGCCGCTCGCGAACCCGTAGACGGCGCAGCCGCCCGGGCCGGTCCCGTAACCGCTCGCGGAAACGGGGTAGTAGATGGGCTGAGTGGCGCCGATCTTGGTTGTCGCGTCGATCAGGGTGCCCCTGGTCGTGATGTCGGTCGGCTTGACGTAGTGGATCCGACCATTGAGGTCCGGCTGCAGGCCCATGTCTGACTCGTTGTCGGAAGCGAACCCGGCGGCGTTGGACATGTAGAGCGTGCTGTCCGCGAACGCCTGATTTCCCACCAGCTCGCCCGAGCCCAAGCTCGACGGAGCGAAGCGGCCGATCGTCGTCGGATCTGTCGGATCGAACATGAGAACGCTCGGATCGATCTGCGAGCCCTTCTGGCTGGCGGCATCCCAGCCGCCTCCCATCAGGACCTTCCAGTTCGTGGTCGACACGGCCGAGAGGGCCGGCACGCTCCACGATTCCCTGAGACCGTTCACGGTTCCACCCGTTCCGTCCCCGCCCTTCATGCTGAACAGGATCTTGACCGGCGCGTTGGTGTCGACGGTGTCGAAGATGCCGTAATTGACGTCCTCGGCGATGAACTCGTTCGCGGGCGTGTCATCATCATCCTCGACTCCCGGATACGGGTGGGTGATGTCGATGCCGTACACCTCGTTGCCGCCTGGTCCGAGCGACAGGAGGGCCAGTGTGCGATACCCGGCGCTCAACCCTCCACCACCAGGATAGAAGACGTCCCCGTATCTGAGAGAGTTCGTGACGCCCCATATGTGAGCGTCCAGCCCGCCAGGCTGACCAGTTTCCGACTCATCGGCAAGGTAGTTCGCGTAGAGGGCCGCTTGCCGGGCCAGGAGCGAAGGGGGAATCAAGGCAAACGCCTCGTCTCCGGTCTCGAAATCGAAGGCGTGGAGCAAACCGCTCGTTGACCCGACGTAGACCAGGGGACGACGGTTCGCGTACGTCTGCTCGAACAAGAGGTGTGACTCCAGGCGGTTCCTCTTGTACTGGGTTGGTCGGCCCGTCACGGCAGGCGTAGTGTTGACGAGGGGTCCGAGGATCGCGTCCCTCTTCGTTCCGGTCTTCGTCCCATCGTATCCCCTGATGAAATCGACGATGCGGTCGGTGAGCGTTGGCTCGATCGCGGCGAGCGCGCCAGGCAGGTTGCCTCCCGCGTCGAGCTTCACCTCGACCAAGTCGTTGTTATTGGCCGGATCCCATGTGTAGATCCTGCGTTTCGTCAAATCCATCGTCTTGAGTCTGGTTGCGGCATTCCAGAGCTCGTAGTCCGGGTCGGTCACCAGCTTGGTGGTGTCGAAGGCGTACAGCTGACCTTCCCAATCGGGGTACTTGGTGGAGGCGAGCAAGACGATGTTGCCCGTGCCGAGGGCCGCGCCCGAAACAGGCTGGCTCGTTGCGTAGTCGCCATCCGCGGTCGCGGCGATGATCTTACCGAAGGCTGTCGTCAGCTGCTCCGACGACTCCGCGAAGAACGCGTAATCGTTCACGGGATTGAACGAGGCCCAGTAGCTGTCCTCCTCGCTCAGCCCAGTCTTGTCATCCGAGTTGACTGCGTCGGTGCGGCCCTTGAACGCGGTGTAGTTGGGCTCGCAGCGCGGCAACTGCTTGTCAGCCGCGATGAACCATGTGCGGGGCTTGATCGGTTCCGAACGGACCAGATTCCGGTCCGGAGTGCAGGACGTGACGAGGTCGAGGCCGTAGATCGCCTCGCTCATCGCCGGCGGGAAGTTCTGGTAGTTCGTCGCCGCGGAGCTTGCGGGATCCGAGTCCGTGACATCCGTGGAGCACGTCGACCAGCCCTGCAGACCACCCGCATAGTCCCCTTCGTTGTCCGAGTTGCAGGTGTTGGAGAGACCGTCGGAGACGAGAATGACTCCGTAGGTCCGTTTGCACAGGTACTTCTCGTCACGGGCGAACGTGTCGACGAGCTCTTCCTGAGCCTTGTCGAGGGCTTGGCGGGTGTTCGTGCCCCCGCCCGTCGTCAAGCCGCCGTCCCTCGCCAGCCTCAAATACTGCATGAATGTGGCGCTCGACGTGCCGTCGTTGGTATCGATGGGCACGAGACGCCTCACGTTCTGGGTGTTGGTCGTCTCGCACGTTCCCTCGTTCACGAAGGCGCCGTAGACGAGGAGACCCCAGTTCACGCGCGCCGCATTGTTTCCGATGACGTTCTTTGGCTGCGTGACGGGGGCCGTGCCGACTCCGATTCCGGGCTTTCCGGCCGCCGCGTTGGCCGCCCGCTTGGCGGCATCCACGTCATAGAACGGGTCGAAAGGCGTTCCCGGGTCGTTCTGGGCGATTGCCGTTCCGCCGCCATCCCGGAACTGGATCTTGAAGATCCACTCGTTGCAGTTCTGCCAGGTCGTAAGGTCGGAGGAATCGCAGGTCAGGTTGAAGGGGGGCTGAGTCCTGTTGTCGACCGCCGGACTCCCATCCACATACTTGTTCGCGATGATGGGCTTGAACTTGACGATGTTCGACGCATTCGCCCACTGACCCGAGAACCTGGTCCGGACGTTGCACGTCAGGAAGCCCTCCCCGTCGACGGGCAGCTCGCAGCCGAAGTCGGGCGGCTGGTAGCTCGTGATGATCGAGACCGAGTCACCCAGCACGTTCTTCATCGTCGCGAGGCGCGACGGAAGGTCGAACTTGAGGGAGTAGGTCCATTGCGAGGAGAGCTGGACCGGATTCGGCGGGATGGTGACCGAGTAGAGATTGGTCGTTCTCACGCCCGCTGTCGTGTAGCCGGGCGCCGCCTCGACGACGGGAGTCCCGGTCGGACAGGCGGGCAGGGCATAGGTGTACGGCAGGACGTGCGCGCCCAGAGGCGCGGCGGCGGCGCGCGGATCGAGGCTCGAGCGGGGTGTGTCGAGCATCGCGTAGTGAACCGCTTCTGGCTTGTTCGGTTCGAACCGGCTGAGCTCCGTTGGTGTCGGCGGCGGCGTGTTGGTTCGCGTCGCCGTCCGGGTCGCGGTGCGGGTCGCCGTGGCCGTCGCGGTGAAGATCGGCGTCGACGTGTTGAGCGGGGTGCTCGTCGCAACGGGCGTCGCCGTCCTCGTCCGGGTGAAGATAGGCGTGCTCGTCGGGAGAGGAGTCGAGGTCCGGGTTGACGTGGGCCCTGGAGTATTGGTGCGCGTCGAGGTCCTCGTCGGCCCCGGGGTGCTGGTGGACGTCTGGGTGCGGGTCGCGGTCCGGGTAGGCGTTGGCTGCGTGGCCGTCCGGGTGCGGGTCGCGGTCCGGGTAGGCGTTGGCCGCGTGGCCGTCCGGGTCGGAGTCGCGATCGTGTTCGTCCGAGTCGGGGTCGGAATCGTGGGCGTAATGGTGGGAGTCGGGATCGTGTTCGTCCGAGTGGGCGTGCGCGTGATGGTCGGTGTGCGGGTGACCGTCGCCGTGCGCGTGACGGTCCGCGTCGACGTGACGGTCCGCGTCGGCGTCTGGGTGACTGTGGAGGTGAGCGTCGGCGTCTGGGTGACTGTGGAGGTGACCGTCGGCGTCTGGGTGATCGTCGGCGTGTTGGTCGCTGTCCTGGTGGGAGTAACGGTCGGTGTGTGCGTGACCGTGGGCGTGAAGGTCCGGGTAATCGTCGGGGTACGCGTCGGCGTCAACGTCACCGTCGGCGTCGGCGTCGGGGTTGCCGTCGGAGGAGGCGGACCCGCGGGCGGGTAGAGCTGCGTCGTGGGCACGACCTGGAACGGCTGGCTCGCACTCTCCCACTCGAGCCGCGCGACGGCGCCCCCACCATTCTCGTAGTACTCGATGACGATCGGATACCGCCGGCACTGCTCGAGGGCGATGGTGCCGGTATAGGTGGTCGGCGACTGGTCTCTCCAGCCTCCCGAAGGCGTGATGGAGACGCCGTTGATCCAGAGGCGGACGCCGTCGTCTCCCGTCAGTGAGAACGTGTAGGTCTCGGTGTAGAGGGCCTCGATCTCGCCCACCCAGCGGACGGAGTAGTCGTCGACTCCGACGCCGGGGGCAGGCGGTCCGATGTTCCAGGCATTCCCGCCGGCGTTGCTGTCGAAGTCGATCGTGGCGTCGAGTTGGACCGCCGCCAGAGCGCCTGTCCCGTCACTCGAACCATCGCCCGTGATCCTTCCATTGAAGTAGAGGCCTCTCAAGCCGCTCCCGGCCTGGGGGCATCCGGCGGCCTCGGCCTGGCGCCAGAAGAGCCGACCGGTCGAGTCCTCGCCGTCGAGGAGCCCCGTGCCGCGCCTGGAGAACGCGTCGGCATTCGTGAAGAGGGTGGGCGGGTTGTTGATCGGATCGACTGCATCGGGAATTCCCCGGCGGACGGGACCGTTCCCGACGCCGTTTCCAATGCCGAACCGGTCGGTCGACATCGAGCCCCCGATGTCGAGCACGATGAGCAGGTTCGCCTTCACGAGCTGCTCCGAGATCTGACGGAGCGGGTCGTACCCCTCGATCGCCGCCGGCGCCACCGGAGTGAAGACGAGGAAGGGCAAGAGGATCACCGCCCAGAACTTCCGGAGGTCCTCACCCACCCTCAGGGTGAACTCGCTTCTCGTCATCCGGAAAAGGCGTCTTCTTCTTTCCATACTCTTACCTCGAACCTGCTCCTGTACCGCCCTGGTTTCCACCCTTCTGACCACCCGCCTCGGTACCGAGCGGAATCAGATACAGCTGCTCTTCCAGAATCTTGGTCATCAGGACTCGGTCAATCGTCGGGACCCCGCCCACGTCGCGCAGCGTCACCGCTTGCCCGACCACGACAATGTTCATGATGTTGTCCGTGTCATCCAAGTCCTGGCCTCGGTCCTCGATGTTGTTCCTGACGTAGATCGTGTACGCGGCCGCCTCGGATGCCCCGGCCGGCGGCGTCATGATGCGGTTCTCGTAAAGGACCGCCGGCGTGCCGTAGCTCAGGATGGCCGCCTGGCGCCCTCCGCCAGGAGGTGTGTACGCCGTCGTTCCGGACGGGGGATCGAGGAAGGAATCCATGTTGAGAGAGGCCTCGAGCGCCTTTGAGAGGAGCTCCTCGCCGACTCTCAAGCCGCTTTCGGCCCCGTAGAAGGCCACCTTCTCGAGCTTGACGTTCCCCGAGGTACGGTCCTCGATCTGCGTGAAGTACGCGACGCCGATTCCGATGATGGTCAGAACCAAGATGACGAGGACGGCCATCACCAGAGCGCTGCCGCGCCTGGCGCTCTTGCCCCTCATCGGCCGAAGACTGTTCGAGAGACTCATCGTCACGCCCTCTCAGTAACCCAGAAGCCGGTTGCGGATGATCATGGTCGACGTCATCCGGTAGCGCTGGAAAAACCCGGTGCCCTCGGTGTCGAGGGGACCCTGCGCGCGATCCTCCGAGGCGGGGCGCCTGAGGAGGGCGCGCTCCATCCGATCCAGCGCCTCGAGGCGCAGGGGCCCCGTGCGGGCGACGACCGAGATGCGCAACGCCACCACGCACGCGGCATCCAGATTGCCCGCCGCGCATCCCGGCATCATGTTCGCCTGGTTGGGCGTGCCATTCTGCGCGGTTGGCAACGACGTGGCGGCGGACCCGTTCGCGACGACGGTGTTCGCGTTCCCCGCCACCGTGCCGTACGGAAACACGTAGGACACCTGGAAATCGTCGATGTTCTCCAGGATCCGGGTGAACCGGCTGTTGGCCGGGTCGCCGTCGACCGACGGATCGAACCAGCCCGGCCGGAAGTTCCCGCCCGCGTCGACATAGTCGATCTTCTGCTCGATCGCATTGTTCCGGTGCCGGAAGGAGATCCACTGGGTCCCGGCGATCAGCCAGATCCCGATCCCCCCGGCGATCCCGGCGAATCCGTCCGGACGGGTGTACTGGGACACGGTCGGCAGCTTGTAAGTGGCGGTCACGACGTGGTCGTCGGTCGCGGAACAGTTGCTGCCGTTGTAGGTGACGATCTGCAGGTACTCCCAGTCGCCGGTCGAGTTCACGATCTTCAGGAGCCCGCTCTTCTCGCTTCCGGGCGTCCCGAACGCTCCCGTGTACTTCTTGAACTCATTCATGTTCGTCGTGTCGTTGACGGCGCACCCCGAGCGGAAGTTCAAGAAGAGCTGGCCCGTCGTGTTCGTCGCATGACCCGGGAAGTCGATGACCTGGATCTTCATCGGGTTCGCAGGTATGGCCAGGCTGATGACGTCGGTCCCCTCCGTTCCGAATCCAGAGGCCGCCTGCGTGGTCGTCAGGTTGTTGTACGCGGCCGCGATCGGAGAACCCGGACTGGCCTGGGTCCCTTCGCCGTACCGGCTGATGATGGCCGAGGGGTTCGAGAGGGCGGGGGCGCGGTCGTTCGCGTCTCCCGCTCCCGCCACGTAGAACTTCAAGTACTCCATGGCTCGCCTGGCCTGCTGCCGCGGGGCCATGAAGACCTGTTGCCTCTCCGCGAACGACTTCATCGAGAAGAGCAGGGACATCGTGACCGACATGATGATGACGATCATGATGAGCGAGACGAGGGCTTCCGCCAGCGAGAAGCCCCGGACGCGGCGGCGGCGGTCACTTCGGGATCTGCGCCACATAGTCCACTCTCTTGGTCTTCGTTCCCTGCCCGAGATACCGCCTCGAATCCGAGGCCGAGGTGTCATTTCCCACGTAGTCGACGGGCGTCGCCGTGACCCTCACGATCCAGAACCGGCCGCCATCACTCACGCCATAGGACAGCTTGTAGGGGCCCTTGTCGGTCTCCATGATGTTCACGCCGGCCGGACCCCAGAACGCCCACGGAAGAATGTCCCCACCGCTCTGGCCGTCGTAGTAGGCCAGCTTCCAATCGGACGTCGTCACGCCCAGGGTGCTCGGCACGCCCGACGCCGTGCGCATCGCCGTCTGGCCGAGGGCGGACAGGCCGTAGATCATCCGAAGGATCTCGACCGTCTGCTCGGCCTTGTAGGTCAGTTCCGTCCGCGCCGCCGAGCCATAGTTGGTGAGCAGCGCGAGAGAGAACATCTGGAGGATGCCCGTCATGAGGAGGAGCAGGATCGCGAAGGCGACCAGCACCTCGACCAAGCTGCTCCCGCGCTTTTTGTTGATCCTTCTGCCCTTCACTGTCTTCACCTCACATCACCTCGCATCGACTCATGGGAACCCCGCGTCGTGGCCCTTCGTGAGCTTCACGACGCTGGGATTCCAGACGGGCCCGAGGCGCAGCTGGTAGTCCACCGGAGGCTTGAGCGTGGGTGTCGTGCCGACCATGTCCTTGTGGAGCACGGAGATCGTGGCGATCCCGCCGATCTGGGCGCCCCCGGGCCGGATCGTCCGGCCCCGGAAATCGACGCCGACGGCCAGGACGGATCCCGTCCCGGACCCCGTCACGTCGAAGATGTTCGTCTGCAGATCGCCGATCGTGTCTCGCGAGAACTGGATGTAGTCGGGGATCTCCAGCGTTTCGACGACCGTGTCGAGGTTCTCGAGCGAGCCGTTTCCACTCGGGGCCGGATTCGTGTCCGCCACCATTTGAAGACTCCGCTTGCCCGTCACCAGGTCGACCGCCGTCAGCCTCACGAACATCACCCGTCCCCTCGACTGCATCTCGAGCGGGACGCGCTGCAAGAAGGTCATGATGTCGTTCGATGCTCCGGCGAGCTTCGCCTTGCGCGCCATCTTCGAGGTCTCGGCAATCCCAATCAGAATCGCGGCCCCCAAAATCACCACAACGACCAGGAGCTCGATCATCGTGAAACCGCGCTGGCGACTGTTACCGTGCCTACTCTCCATGCGGGCCTCCGTCCTCATCATCGCTTCCCCGGGCACAGGAAGGGAAAGACGCGCCGCATCCCGCGGTCTCGGGTTCTTCCCCCTGCGTGAGCCTGGACGGTACACCATAACACCTCGGAAGATGCCAGAGTGATGCCACGGGGACCCTTCCGCCACAACCCGCCAAAAATCAACTGGTTGAGCGGCAAGGACGGACGGGTACCCGGGAGAGGGGACCAGCCGGACTGTTTCGATTCGTAACAGGGGATAGGCGCCTTTCGGCGGGAGCGCCCAGCTGGCTTTTGGACCGCGATTCGGAAGCTCCCCTCCCTCGGCTGGATCTCTTGTTACGATGAGGGCATTCGGAGGAACGGACGTGGTTTTCGAGCAGATTCGAAAAGGTCTGAAGCAGGAACCGCCCGTGATCGGGCTCCTCAAGCAGCACAAGTGGGCGAGCGACGCCCAGAAACAAGACCTCATCCAGAAGTTCATGGCCCTCCCGAACTTGGAGGTCGAAGACCTCGTCTGGACGGCCACGGACCAGACGCCGGAGATCCGCTCCGCCGGGCTTCAGCTCCTCAAGAGGCAGGATCCCAAGGCCGCGCTCCCCGCCCTGACGCCCCTTCTGAGGACCCGCTCCGAGGCCGTCCGCAGGGCGGTCCAGAAGTTCATCAAGGACGTAGCGGGCGAAGGCCTGGCGGCCTTCCTGCACGAGCAATCGGAAAGAGGAGACGACTTCACCCGTCTCGCCGTGATCGATCTCTCGCGGGACCTCCCCCCCGAGCGGGCCTTCCCGATCCTGAAGAAGATCATTCCGGATCCGCATCCGGTGCTCCGCTCGAGGGCCCTGAAGGCCATCAGCGAACACTCGACGCCCGCCACCGCCCACCAGGCCGCCAACATCGCACTCCCGCTCCTCCAAGATGATGACGAGGAGATCCGCCTCGCGGCTCTCGCCGTCTTGGAGAAGAACCCCTCCGAGAACCTGATCACCCACGTCCTCGGAATGGCCCGGTCGACGAGCACCCGCGTCATCGAGACGGCTTTCGTGAGCCTCTCGAGGCTCCTGCCGACGGCGCAGAAGGACCACACGGGCGATATCTTGCCTCTCCTCGGCGACGGGAACGCCGCGGTCAGGAAGGGAGCGCTCGGCCTCCTGGCGAAGATGCCACCGGACCGGGTCTCCCTGGAGTTCGTCAAGACCTACAAGGACTCGTATTCCTGGGTCCGCGACCGCGCCATGGCGGCTGCCTCCGAGGGGATGCCGAATTTCGTTCCCCTGCTCCTGCAGCTGTCGCGGCACCCGGATCCCGCGGTGGCCGAGGGGGCCCTGGAGATGAGCCTCTCGGTCGACGATGCCCGGGCGATTCCCGTCTGGCTCTACCTCCTCAGGCACCCGGACTGGTGGACGAGAAGCTGCGCGGTCGAGTGCCTCGGAAAGCACGGCGCGGGGCGGGAAGACGTCCTCAACGCCCTTCTCGCCATGCTTCAGGACCCCGAGATCGCGATGGGAGCCGCCGCCGCGCTCGGCCAGCTCGCCGACCCGAGGTCGGTCAATCATCTCTTCCAGCTCTTCCAGAAAGCCCAGCCCCACCCGGACGATCAGGTGGAGATCCTGGACTCCATGGCGGCCGTGGGGGCGAAGGTGCCACAGATGGGGCCCTGGATGGCGCAGCTGGCGGCCAACACGGCGGTCGACATGAGGGTTCGCGAGAAGGCCCGCCGGCTCGTCGGCAAGCTGCAGGGCGACGCCGCCCGAGACGCGATCCCGCGGGTCGTCTTCACCCCGAAATCGGTCGACCTCTCGGCGATTGCGGAACCGAAGCTGATCGATTTCCTCGCCGACCTCGTCGCCAAGGGCGGGTCGGACTTCCACATCGCGACCGGCTTTCAGCCTCACCGCCGGATCCACGGGATCCTCGAGCCTGTCGAGGCTCCCGTCATCTCGGCCGAACGGGCCGAGACCCTCCTTCGAGAGGTCCTCTCTGATGAGGAGTGGCAGACGTTCATGAGGGAACGCCAGCTGGACGTCTGTCTGAAGATCCAGGGTCTCGGCCGGTTCCGCGCCAACTTCTTCTCGCAGCGGGCCGGACTGGATGCCTCGTTCCGGGCGATCCCGCAAAACCTCCCGATCCTCGAGGAGATCGGCCTGCCCGAATCCGTCTGGGAGGTCACCCGCTTCACGCAGGGCCTCGTCCTCGTCACCGGACCGGCGGGATGCGGGAAGTCCACGACACTCGCGGCCCTCGTGAACAAGGTGAACGAGACGCGCGCCGGCCACATCATCACGATCGAGGACCCCATCGAGTTCATCCACCCGAACAAGGAGTCGCTCGTCAACCAGCGCCAGGTTCCTCACCACACCGCATCGTTCGCCCGGGCGCTGAAAGCCGCGCTCCGCGAGGACCCGGACGTCATCATGGTCGGAGAGATGCGCGACCTCGAAACGATCGCGCTCGCCATCTCCGCCTCCGAGACGGGACACCTCGTGTTCGGCACCCTCTCGACGACGACCGCCACCGCGACCATGGATCGCGTCATCAACTCCTTCCCCGCCGGACAGCAGGGACAGATCCGCTCGATGATCTCCGAGTCGCTCAAGGCCGTCATCTCGCAGGCTCTCCTCCCGAGGCGGGGGGGCTACGGCCGCGTCGCCGCTTTCGAGATCCTCCGGAACAACGCCGCGGTCGCGGCCATGGTGCGCGACGGCAAGAACTACCAGCTCCCCTCGATCCTCCAGACCGGACAGCTCTCGGGAATGAACACGATGGACCAGGCGCTCCTGAAGCTCATCGACGAGGGGAAGATCACCCCCGAGGTCGGGATGGACCGCGCCGTCAAAAAGGAACCGTTCGAGAAAATGATGCAGGAAGAGAGGCTTGCGTTGGCATGAGCAGCGCCCCGCCCCTGAAGGCCAAGCACGAGAACAAGATCGACTCCCTGCTCCACGTCGTCCTCGAGAAGAAGGCCTCCGACCTCCACCTGGCCGTCGGGTCCCCCCCGATGATCCGGGTAGACGGTGAGATGGAGCGGATCCGCTGG
The DNA here is from genome assembly GCA_022071945.1 of Thermoanaerobaculia bacterium. GTDB lineage: Bacteria > Acidobacteriota > Thermoanaerobaculia > UBA5066 > UBA5066 > JAJVIN01. The sequence goes on from JAJVIN010000017.1 coordinate 204,535, forward strand.
AAAACCCTGACGGAAGCGGACTACGAGAACCTCATGATCCCGATCGCTCCCCCCAATCTCTTCGAGGACTGGAAGGCGACGGGGGACGCAGACTTCGCGTACGCGATGGGGAACCGCGCGCGATTCCGCGTCAACATGTTGAAGCAGGAGCACGGTCCGGCGGCCGTCATGCGAATGATCCCGCCCCGGGTTCTCTCGTGCGAGGAGCTTGGCATGCCGCCCCTCGTCTCCTCGATGGCCAGGCTCGAGAGAGGCCTCTGCCTCGTCACCGGCCCGACCGGTAGCGGCAAGTCGACGACCCTCGCCTCCATCCTCGACAAGGTCAACAAGACCCGGCCCGTCCACATCATCACGATCGAGGACCCCGTCGAGTTCGTCCACGTCTCGCAGAAGGCCATCGTCACCCACCGCGAGCTGGGACCCGACACCCCGACGTTCGCGTCGGCGGTCAAGGCCGCCCTTCGCGAGGATCCCGACATCGTCCTCGTCGGCGAGCTCCGTGATCTCGAGACGATGTCGATGGCTCTTCGGGCCGCCGAGACGGGGCTCCTGGTCTTCGGGACCCTCCACACCAACTCCGCGGCCAAGGCCGTCGACCGCCTCATCGACGGGTTTCCGCCGGAGGAGCAAGAACAGGCCAGGACCGTCCTCGCCGACGTGCTGAAGGCCGTCGTGGCCCAAGTCCTCCTCAAGAGAAAGGGTGGCGGCCGGGTTCCGTCCTACGAAGTCCTCAGGGGGAACGCCGCCGTCTCGAATTGCATCCGCGAGGGAAAGACCGGAACGATCAACTCGATGATGCAGACGGGCCGGAACCAGGGAATGGTGGCGATGGACCAGTACCTTTCCGACTTGGTCCTGTCGGATTCCGTCTTCTTCGACGAGGCCTACGACAAGGCCCTCGACAAGGAGAGCTTCAAGAAGACCGTCGAGAAGAGGAAACAGGAGCGGGAAAAAGACCCGTCGATCGCGGCGTCCTGAGGGTCGCGGCGTCCGGTGGGTCGCGGGGCTCCTACTTCGGGCTGGAGGGGTCCTGACCAGTCAGAGGCAGCTTCAGGACGAACCGCGCCCCGCCGAGCTCCTGGGAAGACTCGGCCACAACCGAGCCGCCGTGGAGAGCGGCGATCTTGGCGACGAGGGCCAAGCCGAGCCCCGTTCCCGACTCCTTTGTCGAGTAGAACGGGACGAAGAGCTTTCGCTGGTTTTCTCTTGGGATGCCGGGCCCGTTGTCCTCGACGGCGATCTCCACGCTTTCGTTCCGCGTCTCGACCTTGACGAGGACGCTGAGGCCCTGGGGATTCTCCGAGGCCGCTTCGACGGCGTTCTTCAGGAGATTCACGAGCGAGCGGCGAAGGAGCGCGGCATCGAGCGGCAAGGTCAGGGGCGAAGCCGGAAGCTCGAGGCGGATCTGGGAATCCGTGGTGTCCTGCTCCTCGATGACCTCCCGGATCAGGGCGGAGAGGTCTGACGGCTCCGGGTGCATGCGCTCGGGGCGTGCGAAGAGGAGGAAGTCACCGGTGACGCGGGCGATGTGGTCGCCCTCCTTGCGGATCGCCTCGAGGTAGCGGGAAAGGGCGGGGGCGTCCTTCGTCTGAGAGGCCAGCCGGGCGTACCCCAGGATGGTGGCTGTCGAGTTCCGGAATTCGTGGGCGATTCCGGCAGACATCTCTCCCAGCGAGGCGAGCTCCCTTTTGAGCGACAGCTCGCGCTCCAGGCGGCGGGTCGCGGTCCGGTCCTCGAGAAAGATGAGGCTCCCGAGATAGCGGCCCGTCTTGTCGACGACGGGCACCGCCGTCAAGACGACCTGGCGTCCCCAGGTCGAGTCGGCGAGCGTGAACTCGAGGCCCAGGGTCGGTTTTCCCGACGCGGCCTCTTCCAGGGCCTTTCCGATCGCCGGGAACCGGGCGAAGACGTCGCCGGCCCGGCGCGAGACCGCCTCCTTTGCCAGGGCGAGCATGTCCAGAGCCGGGACGTTGGCTTCGGCGAGGACGCCCGCGGCGTCGATCACGAGCAGTCCTCCCGGGTGAGAACGGACGAGGGTTTCGGCCGTGACTTGGAGGGCATCCGCCCTCTCTTTCTCCCGGCGCCGGAGTTCCTCGAGCTCTTCTGTCTTGCGCCTGAGCTCGACGACGACACGGCCGAACGTCGCGATTGCCTGCTCGGCCTCGTCGGCCCTCCTGGCGTTGGCATCGGCAGGAAGCGAGGGAATGACCTGACCGGCATCCCGCGCCGTTTCCGCCAGGGCGTCGAGGGGCCTGAAGAGCCTCCTGAGAAACGGGACGACGAGAAGAACGAGGAGAAGGGCCGCCGCCGGGACCACGAGAGAGAAGACGGCCGAGCTTCGCCTGACGAAGTGGACGGCCCCGCCCTCGAACCCGGTCCGCAGGTAGCCTCCGGAGAGGCGCAGGACGACGAAGACGTTCGGCCCGCCGCTGTCCTTCTCGTCGAGCCACGCCTTGACGCCGGAGGCATCGGGGACCTCCGGGGCCGGCAGACTCGCGGGACTTCTCGAGGCGTCGGGCAGCGTGCCGGCCACGAACTGGCGTGCTCCGCCTGGCTCGTAGAGGGACGCCTGACGGGCACCGGCGGCTCTCAGGAGGAGAGAGATCCGGGGGTCCTCGGTAAAGGGATCGGCTCCGGGCCTTCCCGTCTCGACCCTCTCCGCCACCACCCGTGTGGAGGCCACGAGCCGGTCCAGGGCTTCGCGCTCGGAGAACTCCGCGAGGTTGCGGTAGGCCACGAGAAGGACTCCCGCCAGGAAGAGGAGGAAGAGGAGCCCGCCGATGATGAAGTTCCGGACCTCTCGCTCGAAGCGCCGCGGGCTCGCCGGGACGGGGCGGGACGCTCCCGTGCCGCTCACGGCAGAAGCCTGGCTCCGGGTGGAGAGGCGTGAAAGAGAAGAGAGGTCAAGACTGTCCGGCCAAACAGGAGAGCCCCGATCGCGCCGGCAGCGAGAAAGACGCCGAACGGGATGTCGACCCTGAAGAGGAACATCCTGAAACCCGCGTCGATCCTCCTGACCTTCACCGCGAGAACCCGGAAGAAGCTGTCCCCATCATCGAGGACCAGCCGGCCGCAGTCCGTCCCTTGACCCTTTCGGTCCCGAATTCTGGCCAGCCTGAAGAGGGCCGCAAGCGGCCGGGCGACGGGGGCCGAACCGAAGATCGATTCCCCGGGCGAGGCCAAGCCCGGAATCGCCGCCCAGCGGCTGCCGGCCGAAAGGACCCGGCCATCCGGGGAGAGGGTCGCCCCGGTTCCGGGTCCCTCTGTCCGGCCTTCGGTCCGCCAGACGGCCTCCCTCACCAGCAGCAGGAGGCCCCCAAAAAGAGCTCCCGAAAACGAGCTGAAGAAGAGGGTGACGAAGACCCCTCCCGCGCCGAGAAAGGCCCCAATCATCCCGATCATCTTCACGTCCCCGAGCCCCATCCCCTCGGAGTTGCGCAGGAACTGCCACGACACGCGGACGAACCACAGGACGGCTACCCCGGACGCCGCGCCGAGGAGCGACTCGAAAAGGAAGCTCTCCCAGAACCTGAAGGGGACTCCCGCCTCGGTCCCGAGGTAATCCCGCAATCCAGCCAGCCCGAGGGCTGCCAGGAGGAGGCCCAGGGTGATCTCGTCCGGCAAGACCCGATCGAGAAGATCCGTGGCCACGAGGATCAGACAGGCGGTGGCAAGGAGAGCCGCCGAGACCGCCAGGAGGTTCCAGCCGAAGACGAGGCGAGCCGAGAGGAAGATGGCGCCCGTGAGGAGCTCGATCAGAGGGTACATCCCCGAGATCGGGGCCCGGCAGGACCGGCATTTTCCGCGCAGCAGGAGCCAGGAGAGAACGGGAATGTTGTCGTAGGGGGCGATCGGATTCCGGCACGCGGGACAGCGGGAGGGAGGAAAGACGATCGACTCTCCCCGGGGAAGGCGGTGAATGCAGACGTTGGCGAACGAACCGGTCACCAGTCCGAAAACGAAGACCCAAAAAATCAGGGCGATGTCGATGACGTCCATCAGCTCGCCGCTCCCGGTCCCTGCAGGTAGAGTCCGGCGAAGGTGAGGAGGCAGAGCACCGTGATCCCGGCGCCGATGAGGAAGGAAACCGGGCGGTAGGTCAGGACGACCCGGTGTTCTCCCGCGGGAACGAACACCCCCATGAACGCGAGGTTGGTCCGCAGGACCGGTTTCGTCTGGCCGTCCACGCGGGCCGTCCACCCTCGATCGTAAGATCGCGTGATCACGAGAAACGACACCTCCGAAGCGGATGTCTGGACGGCGAGCTGTTCGTTTTCGTCCTCCAGGACACGGGCGGCCGCGTAGCCGGCTCCCTTTCTCGCCGAAGCCATGAGGCCCGGCGCCGGAGCGACGAGGGCGAGGTCCTTCTTCAGGAGGTTCTCGCGCATGACGGTGGTGAACACCTCGTCATCCGTGGCCGGCCGGACAGAAGACACGAAGTAGGCACGAGCGGCGGACCCCGGAATGTCGTACCGGAGGATCCCGCGGTGGGACCGGGCGAGCTTCAGGCTAGGCACGGCGACCTGGAAGGGGGTGACGAGGTGGCGAACCCCGGCTAGGGCGAAAACCGTGGTGAGATCGCCTCCGACCAGGGCCGCGCCGAGAAGACGGGTCCGCTTCGGGTTCGGGATCGGGGAGGCAGACGTCGCCGATGAGATCCGCTCGTAGAGGTTCGTGTAACCAGCGAGGCCGGCCACGGATCTCTGAACCGACTCGGGCGACCAGGGCTGTTCTCCCCGCCGGATGAAGGCGGTCAGAAGGCTCGGATCCGAGAGCGCGGGAAAGACTGGTCCCTTCGAAACGCCGAGGTCTCGCATGGCGTGGGCACGGACGGAGTCGAGGGGAACGAGCTCGAGCGGATCCCGGGCGACGAACGGCAGCGGCAGCGCCACGAGGAGGAGAGCTGCCGGACAGGCCTGCCCGGGCTTGGGCCACTTCAGGATCCGGGTGGAGGCGACGAGAAGACCAAGGAGGGCCCAGCTTGCGACCACGGCTCCTCCCCTCCACGGATCCCGGCCGACGATGAGACCGCCGGCCAGAAGGGTGACGAGGGTCAGGAGACCTGAGAAGGCGGCGACTCCACGGGCAGCCCAGCGGCTCGTTCTCGAGTCGAAGGTCCCGTAGACCCAGCCATCCAGACCCGCAGCCGCGAAGAATGCGATCGCCAGGTGACAGAAGACGAACCAGCGAGCCGGGAATCGCAGGCCTCTCACGACCCCGAGGTCGTACAGGAGCGGCATGAGGAGTCCACTGGCGCCGAGGGAGCACAGGAGGCCGGCTCCGGCGAGGAGGGCGAGCGAGAGCAGGAGCCGGCCGCGGCCCGGAAAACCAGCTCCCGCGGCGACGGCCAAGAAGAAGACCGCGGGCCCAAGGGCAAGGGAGAGGAGGTAGGACCCGCGGCCCGGGATCAGAGTCCGGACTGCCTCGGCCGTCGGGGGGAGAATGAGGTCACCGAGATCCACGATCCCGACCGGGCGAGTGAGAGCTTCTTCTCGAGTGGCCCCGACGAGCCGGCCGGAATCGATCAGGAGCTGGACGAAGGGAACCAGGGCGACCGCCGCCAAGCCCAGCGCCAGGAGCCAGCCCAGGAGGAGGCGCTTCCCCGAACCAGACGGCCGGTGAAGCCTGGTGTCGCCCTCTCCACGAGTCCCATAGGCGATCAGGGCGGCGCTGACCCCGCCGGCCGCCGCCAGGGAGGGCTCGCCGGCGAGGAAGGACAGGGCGCAAGGAAGCGCGAACGCGGTGATGTTCGCGCCCCGGGCAACGCGGTGCGCCCCGAGAAAGACCCAGGGGAGCCAGGCGGCGGTGCAGGCGTTGTTGTAGACGGGGAAGAGCGAGAGAAACGCACCCGCTCCGCAGTAGAGCAGCCCCCCCGTCAAGGCAGCCGCCCGGGACGTTCCGAGGCCGTAGAGCCACGCCGCCATTCCGGCCGAGGCCAGCGCCATGTGCAGGAGAATGGCGGCGAGGGCCGAGTAAGGCAGGGGGAGCATGAAGACGAGGTCGAGCGGGTAGAAGACGCCCGTCTGCAGCTGCGCCAGCCACGGCTCCCCGCCACCAGAGAGGGGATTCCAGAGAGCGATCTCGCCGGCGAGCCACCGGCTGGCGGTGTAGTGCTTCATCGGCCAGAAGAAGTCGATCAGGTCTCCGCGAGCCGGGACCATCCCGAAGAAGACGGGCCACAACAGGACGCCGGCCAGGCTCGCTCCAAGGGCGGCGGCGGCCAGGGCCGTGCGTCTCGACTCGGAAGGCATCGAGACATTCTACTGAGGCCGCCGCGAGCTCCCGCGGAAGGAACTCCTCCCGACCGGCAAGGCCCGACGAGCCCATGAACGATTTCTGCCCGGGATTCGAACACCACGGGCCGAACAGTCCAGAAAAAGCAACCCCCCGGAGGTTCGCTCCGGGGGGCAGGCAACCAGACGAGGCGATTCCCGGGGTGTGGCCCGGGGAACCAAGGCCTAGTTCTTCTGGGCGCCCTCGGGGTAGCGGACGAACTGGCCGTCCGTGAAGATGATGTCGTTGTTGAAGTCGGTCGTCTGACCCGCGTCGACGGTGATCGCCTCGAACGAGCCATCACGTCCGCCGGACTGCAGGAAGTAGTTCGCGCCGTTGTTGCCCGTCCCGTAGCGGAGCCAGGAGTTCCAGCCGTCGGTGAGAGGCAGGACCTTGATGTAGGTGGGGGCGATGTAGGTGCCGAGCTTGGCGCCGACGGTGTCGGGGGTCGACGAGAAGGGGACGGACTGAGCCGCGGCCGGCGGGTAGCTGTTGTAGTCCGTTGCGTAGGACTCGATGGCGGTCGCGATGGAGCGCATGTCGCCCATCGTCCGGCGCTGCTTGGCGCGCTGGATCGCGTTCAGCAGGTTAGGGATGGCGATCGCCACGATGATGCCGATGATCGCCACGACGATCAGCAGCTCGATGAGTGTGAAACCCTTACGATTCCTGTTCATTCTTGAACCTCCTGCCCGCTCGATTCAATTGCCGTGCCGTGCGCGCATTCAGGCACTTGCGAGCCGCCGGCCCCCGCAACCGACAATTTTTGTCACATGCGACCCGTCCAACCCGACGATCCCTGTCACCCCGCCGGATTCCCCAGAAAGGCGAATCCGCCCTGCCGGGCGGATCCTCTTCGCGTCTCCCCAGATCGGCCGATCAGTTTTTCTGAGCGCCATCTGGGTACTGAACGAAGGCACCGTTGACGAAGATGATGTCGTTGTTGAAGTCCGTGGTCAGACCGTAGCCTGGGGACCCTTCGGGCTGGCCGCCCCTGCCGCAGGAACGGACGGCGTAATCGGCAAACCCGGTGCTCGTCCCGTAGTTGAGCCATGAGTTCCAGCCGTCGACGAGCGGCAGCGACCGCAGATAGGTGGGCGCGAGGTAAGCCTGGGTCACACCGAGGGTTGTGGAGGGGAGACTGAGGTTGGGAGGGAGCGTGAAACTCGCCGAGGCGGGCGGGTAGCTGTTGTAGTCCATCTGGTAGGACTCGAGAGCGCTCGCGACGGTCCGGATGTCCGCCATCGTCCGGCGCTGCTTGGCTCTCTGGATCGCGTTCAGAAAGTTGACGACGGCGATCGCCGTGATGAGCCCGATGATCGCGACGACGACCAGGAGTTCGATGAGCGTGAACCCTCGGACTCGCACAGACTGTTTCATACATCTCCCCCGATCTGGGGTGAAGAAAATCAAGACTCATGCCTCTCCTTGCGCCCCTTGGCGGGGATGGCCAACGTAGAATCCGTCTCCGTGATTCCCAAGCCGCCGTTTGCGTCGGATGTGACCCTGGAGAGGGAGCTCCGTGAGTTCGAGAACCTGAAACCGCGTCTCAAAGAGGTCTGGCACGCGATCTCGCTTCGGGATAACGAACCCCACACCTCGGTCGTCGTTCCGTCCCTGACTCTCGATCAGTCGGAGCTTAAGAAGCTCGACGGGGCGAGTTTCTACGAGGAGCGGTTGCTGTTCCTCTTGATCCGGCTGAGGAATCCCAGGGCGCGCGTCGTCTTCGTCACATCGCAACCCGTCCATCCCCTGATCCTCGAGTACTACTTTCAGCTGCTCGTCGGGATCCCGGGGAGCCATGCTCGGAGCCGGCTGACCCTCCTCTGCGCCTACGACGCGTCTCCGAAGTCGCTGACCGAGAAGATCCTCGAGCGTCCGCGCCTCATCGAGCGGATCCGGATGGGAATCCAGGACCCGTCTCGCGCCTACCTGACGGTCTTCAACTCGACTCCACACGAGCGCAAGCTCGCCGTTCTCCTGGGTATCCCCCTCAACGGGGTCGACCCGGAGCTCCAGTACCTCGGCACCAAGTCAGGCAGCCGCAAGGCATTCCGCGAGGCCGGGGTCTCGCTCCCGCTGGGGATGGAGGACCTGAGGAGCCCGGAGGAAGTCGAGGACTGTCTCCTCGACATGAAGAAGCAGAAGCCGGGGCTTCGCAAGGCTGTCGTCAAGCTCAACGACAGCTTCTCGGGGGAGGGCAATGCCATCTTCCGGTACCCCGAATCGAATTCTCCCGTGGCGATTCACGACGCCATGAGAAAGCTCGAGTTCGCCGTCGACTGGGAGACGTACGAGGACTTCTTCGACAAGTACTCCCGGATGGGCGGAATCGTCGAGGAGTTTCTCGAGGGCGAGAACAAGATGTCTCCGAGCTGTCAGCTCCGGGTCGACCCGCACGGGGAGACCGTGCCGATCTCGACTCACGACCAAGTCTTGGGGGGAGCGAGCGGTCAGGTCTTTCTCGGCTGTCTTTTCCCCGCGGCCGACGAGTACCGGCTTGCGATCCAGGAGGCGGGTTTGAAGATCGGGAAAGTCATGGCCAAGAAGGGTGTCATCAGCCGCTTTGCCATCGACTTTCTCGTCGTCGAGGATCCGAAGACTAAGCTGTCCGAAATCCACGCCCTCGAGATCAATCTGCGCATGGGCGGCACGACTCACCCCTTTCTCGCCCTGCAATTCATCACGGGCGGTCAGCTCGATGCGAAGACGGCCCTTTTCGTCTCGCCTCGAGGGCGGCCCAAGTTCTACCGGGCCACGGACAACCTCAAGTCAGAGAAGTACAAGGGCCTCTTGCCCGAAGACCTGATCGACATCCTGACCCACAACGGACTTCACTACACCCATAACTCGGAGTCCGGGGTCCTCTTCCACCTGATCGGCGCCCTGTCTCAGTACGGAAAGCTCGGAATGACGGCGATCGGGAACAGCCGCGAGGAAGTCGAGACCATCTACAACCGGACCCTCCAGATCCTCGACCGGGAAACGCAGTACGGCCGGTGATCGAGGGCCTGCCCAGGACCCTTCGAAGACCCCGCCACCGGCGCCTCGCGCCACCTCTCCCCGCGCCCGCGAGGAGGGGGGAGACTGAAAGATGAAGAAACGAGCCCTCGACTTCGCCACGGCGATCCTTGCCCCTTCCCTCCTCGCGGCGAGCGTGATCTCGGCTGGGGCCGCTTGGGCACAGAAACCCCTTCTGGTGGCCGATGGGGGGTTCGAGGAAGCGGACGGCTCGAGCTGGACGGCGTCCGAGCCCTCAGCCGTCTTTCGAGACTCCTCGGTCAGGCGTTCCGGTGCCGTGAGCCTCAGGCTCGAGGGCGGAGCCGGCCGCTCCCTCACGGTCACCGGCAGACCGATGACGTTTGCGGTCGGACGGCTCTACCGCCTCAGCGCCTTCATCCGGACGGACCATGTCTATGCGGATTCAGCCTCGCGGTATCCGACCGCCCTGCCGGCCTGCGTGAGCCTGGACTTCTTTCCGTTCACCAACTGCTCCCCATCGGTCGGCTCGACCCGGGACTTCACGAGGGTCGAAACGGTCTTCATCGCCACATCGGCTTCGGGGAGCGTTCAGCTCCACCTGGGCCGCAACGGTTCGGCCCGAGGGACCGCCTGGTTCGACGACGTGGCCGTCGAGCCCATCTCGAGAATCGAGGAGTACATCCCCTTCGAAGCCTTGCGATTTCACGGCAAGGCCTACCGTTACGACGACCGCGGCTGGATCTTCGTCCACATCGAGGGAGAACCCTACGAACGGGGCTTCCAGTTCGGGACCCTCGTGGCCAGCGAGCTCGGAGCCTACATCCAGAAGCTCGCGATCCAGGAATCGCCGAAGGACCCTCCCACCGGCTGGAAATCCCTCCGTCTCCTCGCCGACGCGACGATGCTTCGCAAGTTTGACGAGGAGTACCTCACCGAGATGAAGGGGATCGCGGACGGCGCTGCGAAGGCCGGGACGAAGTTCGACGGGAGGGCCATCGATCTCCTCGACGTCGTCGCCGTGAACTCCGTGATCGACATCGGGCAGATGCGCGAGGCCCTGGGCAACACCCCGACGGTGCTTTCGGGCAAGAGCTTCCTTTCGCCGGACGAGGAGCTGGCGGTTCCGGAGCGGCAGCACAAGTGCTCGGCCTTTTCCGCCACGGGCCCCGCCACCCGGGACGGCAAGGTGGTCTTCGGGCAGATCTTCATGTGGTCGGGCTACACGGGGGTTCACTTCAACGTCATCTGCGACCTCAAACCCGCCCGGGGCAACCGCATCGTGTACCAGACCTTCCCGGGCGGCATCCACTCCGGCACGGACTTCTACATCAACTCCGCTGGTCTGATCGCCGGGGAGACGACCGTCTCCCAGACACCCTTCGACGCCAGCGGGACCCCGCAGAGCAACCGGATCCGCAAGGCCCTCCAGTACGGAAACAGCATCGATTCGTTCGTGAAGATCATGCGCGAGAAGAACAACGGTCTCTACACGAACGACTGGCCTCTCGCCGACATCAAGACGGGAGAGGCAGCCATCTATCTCCTCGGCACCCACGCGGACAAGCTCTGGCGGAGCAGCCAGTCGCCGGCTCCGTTCGGCACCCCGGGCTTCCTCTGGTCGAACAACAACCCGCGAGACCCAAATGTCCGCGCCGAGTACGCCGTCCAGCCCGACGAGGCCCCGCACGACCCCGTCTTCGGCCCTTGGAACCGCGACGTCGCCTTCTGCTCGTTCTACGAAAAGCACAAGGGAAAGATCGACGCCGCGAGCGCGGTCGCGCTCTGGGCCTCCTCACCGATCACTCGACCCCACGCCTGCGACGGGAAGATCACGACGTCCGAGATGGCCGAGAAGCTCGTGTTTCTCGCTCACCAGGGCAAGGTCACCGGCCGGGAGAAGTTCCCGCAGAAAGACAGCCGCCGGATGCCGGACCTGCCCGGCGCGGTGCCGCACTTCACCCACGGCTTCACCGCGTTCAGCCCCATCGTGATCACCGAGATGGTGGAGGCCGCGCGGGAGAGGCGAGAGAAGCTCACGGCCCACGAACCCCTGACGCTCGATGTCTCCGCCATCTCCGCGCACCTGACGGTCCCGAAAGACCGACTCTGGAAAGGGACAGTCTACCCGTCCTCGGATGCCGACAACTGGCTCGCCAGCGGAACGGCCGCGTACTGGCGCCTCCTCAATGGCCTCCCGGACAAGCAAGAGAAGGCCTACGAGAGTCTTCGGAACCAGCTGTCTGAGATCAACAACCGCTATACATACACCGTCTCTCGCGAGACGGACCTTCCGGCCGTATCGGCCAGCCGGGCCTACGACCGGTATGGCCCGTACGTGATACCCCGCGTGAAGGGTGTCTTTGCCCTCCACCAGCTCCGGCTGGCCATGGGCACGAAGGAGTTCCTCGCCTTCATGCGGAAGTTCCACGAGGACTTCCGGCACAAGCCCGTCACCACCGCTGCTTTTGTCGAGGCCGCATCCAAGGCCGCGGGCAAGGACGTCAAACCTCTCCTGACCGCATGGCTCGACCGGACCGGCATCCCGGCGATCAGGGTCTCGGCCACGCGGCTGGAGGCGGGATCCGCGAAAGGGTGGACCGTCAAGCTCTCCACCAGTCAACCCTCTGGCGGGTACAGGCTCCACGCGACGGTCGAAATCGAGACGGCGAGAAAGCGGCTGGTCTTGCCCATCGAGATCCTGCCAGGCGAGGGATCCATCGAGCTCTCGGTCAGCGAGAAGCCCGAACGGGTCACGGTCAACGGGGGCCGAGACTATCCCGTTCCCATCGAGAACTCCTACCAGTACGGGAGCTTCGCGGACGAGTTCGAGAACACCTGGATCGTCTACGGGACCTCGCGGCAGACCGAGGCCAATCGCACGCTCGCCGAGCGGCTTCAGAGCACCCTTGCGGATGGATTCTCGGATGTCCTGGCAGGCCTTGCGAAAGACTCCGAAGTCTCGGACGAGGGAATCGGAAAAGCCAACGTGATTCTCATAGGTTCCCCTTCCGACAACTGTCTGATCTCGAGATTGCCGAAGTCCCTCCCGGTCGACTTCGGCACCGGCACCTTCACATTCCGCGGAAAGACGTACGCATCCGGCGAGGACGGGCTCTTCCTCGCGCTGCCGAATCCGGCCAATCCGAAGAAGTTCCTGTTTCTTTTCGCCGCCAACTCCGTCCTTGAGCTCCACCACATGACCAAGACCTACCGCGCCGGGCTCCCTTCGTGGGCGGTCTTCAAGGGTGAGGACGTCGTCGAGCAGGGTTACTTCGGCCCCGAACCGCTGACGTTCTTGGACTGACCGGGGTGGCTCCGCCGGTGCTCTTCCGCAGCGTTACGGATCGACTCGGAAGGGTGTCACCGCCCTGGCGGAAGAGGGAACCTCGTCCGTGGACGCCGGATTCCGAGACCCTCGTCAGACCCGTTTGGCGCGAAGGAGCCCGCCCAATTCTGGGAATCGGCCAGCCGGTTCCCTACGGGTCGCTCGGTCTCCGAATCGCCATCGGTTCCTCTCGATCCACCGGTCGATGAAGGCACGGCTCCCCAGGATCACGCCTTCAGAGAGGTACCGGATCCGGTGCCGGAGGGCGGCTCCCGCGGGCAGATGTCCCTCTTTCGCCTCGACTTCGGCCGCCTCCTGCCGGGTGAATCCCTTCCGGATCGGGCTCTCCTCTCCCGTCGAGTAGAGAAGCCGCCGGTACTCCGCCTGGATGGTCTTCCAGGGTCCCGTCTTCCACGAGATGAGGGTTGAGAGCCCCGCCCGGGCAGCCTCTCCGCCTCCGACGGCCTCCCCGTATCCGCAGAAGCGGTACTCCGCCGGGTCGGAAACGAGTCCGGCCCGGATGGGGTTCAGGTCGATGTAGAGGGCCATGGTGAGGAGGGCGCGGTCCTCTCCCTCGACGATGATGCTTCTGAACCGCTCTTCCCACAGGGTTCCCGTGCGCTTGACCGCTCGTCAGAAATGACCCGGGTCTGCTTGGGAGGAATGGTCCAGGGGTGACCGGGCTGAGCTGAGCCCGCGGGTGGGTCACGCTCGGCGGATGGGGTGGTCGAGCGAACCAGAG
>JAJVIN010000046.1 GCA_022071945.1 Thermoanaerobaculia bacterium
ATCAGACTGATTGCGGGCTCACCTGCATCGAGAAGACTCCATCTGCTTCCCTGTTACGTCTGACCTACGCCCAATCCGGCACAGACCCATCCCTTCAGGACCCTCCAACTGCCGTTTCTAGGATGAAGCAGGCCGAGCGGTACCGGGGCTCCAGGGCCGTCAGGACGATTCCCAGGTTCGCGCCGGCGCTGACGCCGGCGAACGAGATCCTGTTCGGGTCCATGTCTGGCCGCGTCGCGAGATAGTCGAGGCCGAGCCTCATGTCGGTGACGTCGCGGATGACCTCGTCGAGGTAGGCCCGCGTGGCTGGATCGGCCCTCTTCACAGGCTGGTTCCTCGTCGAGTAGGTCTTCAGCACGACCGCGAAAGCCGCCCTGCCGGCTCTCACGAGGGGCGAGAGGTATTGCTCCATCGATTCCGGGACCGTCCGGTAGCCGCGCGCCACGTCACCGGCGGGAAGAAAGTGGATCACCTCGAGTCCGGGCCGGGCGTGGGCGGGCAAGAGAAGGTACGCGATCGTCTCGCTTCCGCCCGTCCCGGGATAGGCCACTGTTTCGCGAACGAAGCCATCGCCCTCGGAACGCGCCAGAACCCGCCCTTTCCCGGCCGGCCGCTTGTACTGGAAGAGCCGGCTCCAGGCCTGGAACTGCGCGGCCGTCGACCGGGGGAGGACGACCTCGTCCCGCTCCGCGCTGACGGCTTCTCCGGAGTCGTCACTCTTGCCTTCCCGGAGCTTGGCACAGCGAAAGCCGAGTTTTCTGGCGCTGAAGAAGGCCGGGTACTCGCCCCAGACGCCGAACTGGTAGACCGGATCGTCCCAGGCCGCACCCGTGGCGAAACGATTCCCTTCCCCCGACGCGTTTCGTAGCCACTCCGACACATTCCCCGCCATGTGATAACAGCCAAACGCGCTCATCCCGAATGGCAAGCTCCGGACGGAAACGGGGCCGCTTCCCACCAGGTTCGCCCTCCCACGCAGGTCCATCCCCGGAGTCAGGATCCCCCAGGGCATGGTGTTGCCGTAGAGAGCGGGCTCTCCGTTTCTCGCGGCCCTGTCCCACTGGAAGATCGACGGGAGCACCTTCCCCCGAAACTCCGCGTACGCCGCGGCCTCGTACCAGGTGACTCCCGAGACCGGGAAGTCCGCCTCTCCCTCGGCAAAGGTCTGACCCGACCAGTCCCTCGGTCCGGCGAGTCCCGTCCGATCCTTGAAGAGGCTCATGGCTTCTTCAAACGAGAGTGTCTTGCCGTCCTTGACGAACGGGCGTTTCCACAGCTCCTTTCTCTGGTAGCCCCCGGCCTGGATGAACTCCCGAAACTCCCTGTTGCTCACCTCGTAGCGGTCCATGAAGAAGTCCGCGAGCTTCACGGACGAAGAGACGGGCCGGTCCCAGCCGCTGAGGGTGTACTCGCCTCCGGGCACGGGAACCATCCCGGGTGGCACATCCGAGAGACGGGGAAGAACGATCCGCAGGGCGACAGGCGAGGGAGGAATCGGCCCGTCGGGAATCCTCACGGGGAGCGTGGAGAGGGTCCGTTCGTAGGGACTGTGGCCCTCCTTCTCGATCTTGAGAACGTAGTCTCCCCTCGGGATGAGCCGGTGGACGATCGGAGCGGCTCCGAGCTCCTCTCTGTGAAGCGGTCCCTCGGGCTCGAACCGGTCGAGGGAGACGGCGGCGCCAGCCGGATCCGTCTCGATCGAGAGGTCCGCCGAGGCCGCCTGTTGCAAGGACCGGAACTTCGGGTCGTCACCCAAGAACTCTTCGAGGTTCCGGGCGAGGTCGAAGGCCTCGAAGAACCTCTCTTCCGAGACGAGCGCCTCGAGCCGGCCGAGCTCCCGGCGCGCCGCCGAGAGCCGCTGGCTTCTCCAGAGCCCCCAGCCGATGCCGGCGACTGCCAGGATGGCGGCCACCACGAGGACCAGCCGGATCGCCCGCCGCCGCGTCTCGGAGGCAGCGGGCATCACCATGGTTACGGCCGACTCGGCGGGCGAGGAGACGGGGCGCTCGGCCGGACCCGACTGCACGGCCGACGAGGCGAGCCGCTTTCGGAACTGTTCCTCCGCCTGGACTTCCTCGAGGGCCGCCAGGAGCTCCGCGGAGGTCTGATAGCGCTTGTCGCGGTCTTTCTCGAGGCACCTCGTCACGATCTTGACGAGACTGGGGGGAACCTCGGGAGCCGTTTGGGCTAGAGGGGCCGGCTGATCGATCAAGACGGCCACGAGAAGGTCCGATGGAGTCGCTCCATTGAAGGCCCGCTGGCCCGCCAGCATCTCGTAGAGCACGGCTCCGAGACTGAAGACATCGCTTCTCTCGTCCACGCCGAGGCCGCGAACCTGCTCTGGCGACATGTACCCCACCGTGCCGACCACCATTCCTGGCTGAGTCAGGGATTGGGCGGCTGGCTGGCCCGCCGGGGCCTTCTCGCGAATCTTGGCGAGCCCGAAGTCGAGCACCTTCAAGAAGCCGTCGGGCCGCAGCATCATGTTCTCGGGCTTGATGTCTCTGTGGACGATGCCGGCTCGGTGGGCGGCCGACAGGGCCTTCGCGCACTGGATCCCGATCGAGAGCGCCTCGGAAGGCGACAGCCGGGTCCTGTCGAGCCGGGCCCGGAGCGACTCTCCCTCCACCAGCTCCATGGCCATGAACGGAAGCCCGCCCTCCGTGCCCACCTCGTAGACGTGGGCGAGGTACGGGTGGTTGAGAAACGACGCCGCCCGGGCCTCCTGGAAGAACCGCTGGAGTTGATCGGGATCGAGATGGTCCTGTCCCCGCAAGACCTTCAGGGCGACGCAGCGGCCGAGCGCCTCGTCCTGTGCCAGGTAGACCTCTCCCATGCCCCCGGATCCAAGGAGGGACGTGACCGTGTAGCGGCCGAAAGGTGACCCGGCTGAAAGCACCATCGCGACTGGATACGGTAGCCGAACCGGGAGGCCCCGCGGATCGCGGTCCCATGGGGTCCCGGGCCGTCTTGTAATCAGGGCGGGGATCTTAGTACAGCGAATCCGTGCACGGCCCGCGATGCGATTTGCTGTAACCTCCGGCCACTGACCGGCAATGACGGAGAGATGGGAAAGTGGCCGTGCCGACCCCGCGCGGATCACCTCGCTGATGGTTGCGTATCAGGGCGGTGACGCGGTGGCGTTCGAGAGGCTCTACGACGAAGTCGCGGGCCCGCTGCTCGGCTATCTCCGGTCCTTGACACGGGATGCCGCGCGGGCCGAAGACCTCCTGCAGGAGACGTTCTTCCACGTCCACCGGGCTCGCCACACGTACGACCCCACCCGCTCGGCCCGGGCGTGGCTCTATGCCATCGCCCACAACGTCTTCCTGATGTACCGGCGCGCCTCCAAGCGGCTCGGCAAGCACGAAGACCTGGCCGATGAGGAGCTTCCGGAGGTTCCCATCCCGGCGGAGATGGAAGGGCTGGCGGAAAGGGACCTTCTCCGTCGCGCCCTCGCCCAGCTCCCCGAGGACCGCCGGGAAGCCGTCGTCCTCCATCACATCCAAGGACTCTCGTTCGCCGAGATCGGTGCCGTCTCGGGTGTCAGCGCGGGAGCCGCAAAGCTGCGGGCACACCGGGGAATGGTCGAGATGCGGGAGTTTCTCCGCACGGCAGGCGGGAGCGCGCGATGAACGTCCCCCCTCTTCACAAGAGCCTCAGGAAGAGCGCGGCAGGGGGCTTTCCACCGGTACGGCCGGTCGTCAACCCAGAAAAGAGGGCTCTCGTCCTCCTGGCCTTCGTGCCCGTCATGGTTTTTGTCGTCTTGGCGGCAATGGGCCTGCGCCATGACGCGGCAACCCTCGGACCGATGATGACCTGGGGGCCGCTCGTCCTTCAGACGGGCCTGGGACTCCTTCTCGTCGCCACCGGTCTCGTTCTGACGATCCCGGGCCGGGCGACGGGCCGGGGCTTGCCTCTCTCCCTCCTCGCCACCGGGCTCCTGGCCTTCCTCTCACAGACGTTCGCGACCCACTCCGTGAGCGCGGGGCCGGCTGCAACGCCCACGACCACCGCGCCCGGCTCCGCCTGCATGGCGGTCGAGACACTCGTCGGGATCGCATCGCTCACACTGGTGGTCGTTCTCGCCCGGTCCCTCTCGCCCTCTCGAGTGCTGTGGCCCTGTGTCCTTGCGGCCGCGGGAACGGGCCTGATCGGCGAGGGGATCTACCGCCTGCATTGCAGCATCTCGGATCCGGCACACGTCCTTCTCTGGCACGGCGGCTCGATTCTCGTGCTGATCGCGGCCGCCTCCACCGCTGGCAAAGTGTGGGAGAGGACCGAGAGCCGCCGCATGGCGGAACGGATCGCGCGAAGGCGAAGCTAAGGCGCGCTCGACCCGCTCCCTGACCGGCGGCTCCTTCTTCTTCGGGTCGTGATTTCGTTTCGCGCCCGCCCGGCATAAGCTTGCGTGTCGAAGATCTGACTGGACAGGACTTCCCGGGAGGTGGTCATGTGGCGATCCGCTCCTTCCTTGGTCCTTGTCTCTGCCCTTTTCTGGGCGCCCGGCGCGAAGGCGGCCACTTTTTACGTCCGTGGCGACGGCGGCTCGGCCGAGCGCTGCGACGGGAAAAGCGACGCCGCGGCCCCCACAACCGGCACGGCGCAGCCGTGCGCCTGGAACCACCCGTTCTGGGCTCTCCCGCCTGCCGGCACACCCCGGATCAGCGGCGGGGACACACTCATCATCTCGGCAGGCTCCTACATGATGGGCTTCGGCGCCCCGGGGGCCGTGAACTGTGAAAGCGAGGGCAGGTGGGAGTGTCACATGCCTCCCATCCCGAGCGGCCCCTCCCCCTCGCAGCCCACCCGAATCCTCGGCGCTGGATGGAACGCGGGGTGCCCCTCGCCGCCAGAGCTCTGGGGAACGGAGAGAGCGAACATGGTCGTCAACCTCGAAGGAGGAAACAACGTCGAGATCGGCTGCCTCTCGATCACGGACCATTCGACCTGCGTCGAATTCCACTCCGGCTCGATCCCTTGCCAGAGAGACACGCCCCCCTACGGGCCCTGGGCCGCGGACGGTCTCCACGCTTCTGACTCAAAAAACGTTCGTCTGTTCGATCTCGACATCCACGGATTCGCCGCGGCGGGGGTCAGGGCCGGCCGGCTAACCGACTGGACCCTCGAACGGGTGAGGATCGCGGGCAACGGAGCGGCGGGGTGGGACGGCGACATCGACGGAAGCGATTCCAATAGCGGAACGCTGACGTTTCGCAGGGTGACCATCGAGTGGAACGGATGCGGAGAAACCTACCCGGGTGGCCAGCCGACGGGGTGCTGGGCCCAGTCGGCGGGAGGCTACGGAGACGGCCTCGGGACGGGCGAGACCGGCGGGAACTGGGTCTTCGAGGATTCCGCGTTTCTTCACAACACCTCTGACGGGCTCGACCTTCTCTACGCCCGGACCGGCTCGACGATCACCATCACCCGGACACGCGCGGAGGGGAACGCCGGAAACCAGTTGAAGACCAACGGTCCCGCTCTCGTCGAGAACTCCATCGTCATGGGTGACTGTGCCTTCTTCGAGGGAAAGCCCTTCACGTTCAACGTCGACCCGTGCCGGGCGCTCGGGAACTCGCTCTCGCTCTCTCTGAGACCCTCTGACCTCGTCCGGATCATCAACAACACCATCACCGGGCAGGGCGACTGTCTCGTCATCGCCGGCTGCTTCGGCGGCGGACCGTGCAACGGCACCGAGAAGGTCCGGCTCCGCAACAACATCTTCATCGGAAACGTGGAGTTCCTCTCCTCCGATGACCGGACCTGCCTGATGTACCAGGAGGGATTCCCCCAGGGCGACTCTCTCTTCGACGCGGACTATCACTTCGTGAGCGGAGTCAAGGACGACGCGTGTCCGGGACAGCACACGGTCTGCAACGTGGATCCCGGCCTGGTGAGCTCATCCCTCGCCACGTTCGACGCCCACCTCGTCTCGACGAGTCCCGTGATTGGGTTTGCCGCCAAGACCGATGCTCCGGCCCTCGACTTCGACAGCTTCCCGCGTGACGCCGCGCCCGACCTCGGGGCCTACGAGTACCACCCGGGCGGGGGCACCTGCACGCTCACATGCACGCACACGGTGCCCACGACGGCAATCGCGGGGGCTCCGGTCGAGTTCAGCGGCACGGTCCAAACCAGCGGGTGCGCCGGGCCGCCCGTTTACGACTGGGACTTCGGCGATGGGACGCCCCACGGATCGGGCAGCACCGTTTCTCACATCTACCCTTCCGCGGGCGTGAGGAACTGGAGGCTCCTCGTCACCGTTCCGGGCGCGTCGTGCTCGCGGACGGGAACGATTCAGGTCTCGGAATCGACCCTGAGGCCGTATCTCATCCCCGCGGTCGCCCACAGCCCCGGGGCGGAGGGGAGCCTGTGGAGATCCGACCTGACAGTCGTCAACCAGGCTCCAGCAGAGGCCAAGCTCACCTTCGCGCTCGTTCCGCCGAGCGGTCCGGCCCGGGCCGCCGAGGCGACCGTGGTCGCAAGGGGGACCCGGGAGTGGATCGACGTCGCGACCTCGCTTTTCGCTCTCGATCCCGAGGCCACGATCTCGGGCGCCCTCCACGTGACCTCGGACCAGCCGCTCACCGTCACTTCGCGCACCTACGATCAGGGAGGCAAGGGGACGTTCGGCGGCGGGCTCTCGGCCGTCACCCCCTCCTCGGCCCTTTCCGCGGGCGTGACCGGGGTCCTGCCTCAGCTGAAGAAGAGCAGCCAGTACAGGACGAACGCGGGCTTTGCGAACCTGATGAGCGAGTCCATCACCGTTGAGCTCCGGCTCTTCGACGAGTCCGGACAGGCGCTGGGCAAGGAGGTGTCGGTCAACCTCCCGCCCCGGGGGTTCATCCAGGTGACCGACATCTTCAGCGCCGCGGGAGCCGGCGACTCTCGACTCGCGTACGCCACCGTCGAGGTGAAGACCCCGGGCGGGAAAGCCGGGATCTACGCCTCGGTCATCGACAACGATTCCAACGACCCGACAATCGTCCCGCTGAGCCTGCCCTGAGAGGGCGGGCCCGGGGCGCATCTCGATACAGGAGGAAACCATGAAAACCCGTTCCGCAGCCCTCGCCCTCGGGCTCGTCTTGGCCCTGACGGGCGCGTCGTGCAAGAAGACCCAGGAAGGTGAGAGCAAGAACTGGGAACGCAACACGAAACGGTCCCAGGAGTTGATGGCCCTCTACCCCGGCTTCGCCCCGGCCATCCAGGCACAGATGGCGAAGGCCCAGGAGGCGATGACCGCGGCGAAGGGGATCTCGAGCCCCGAGGAATCCGCCCGGAAGATGAGCGAGAGCAACTCCCTTCTGAGTGGCGGGTTCATGGGCACCCTCGGCGGGCTGCAAGGAAAGGTCAAGAACGTCCGAGAGAAGATGGCCTCTGCCTCGACGGGAGCCACGGGACCCGACCAGGCCGGGGCTCAGACCTTCGTCGCGGACGCGCAGCGAATCCTCGCTTCGACCGACGAGATGCTGAAGAGGGGCGCGGCCGACCCGGTCGGAGCGGCGGCTCTCGTCAGCAAGATCGACGGAGATCTCACCGAGGCGGCAAAGAACCTCGACAAGGTCATCGAGGCGAACAAGAAGCGGGAGGCCGCCGCCAAGGGAACCCCCGGAGCGGCACCGGAAGCAGCCGCGGCCGCCGGGGCGGGAACCCAGGCGGAGAAGGCCGTGCCCGCAACCTGGAAGTGCAAGTACTGCGCGAAGGCGAACGACGGCACGGTGGCCAAGTGCAAGGGGTGCGGCGCCCCGAGATAGCAGCCAGCGCTCGCGCGCTTCTGGAAGACGGATCTGCCTCGCCCGCGATCAACGGGCCCGGGAGAGCGGTACCGTGCGGGTGACGAGCGGTGGACCGCTCAACGCCTCGAGCTCGTAAAGGAGGAGCTCGCCGCCGACCGTGCCCGCCCACAGCTTCCCTCCCGGGAGGAGCGTCGCGGTCTGAAGCCCCGCGCCGGTCTCCCGTCCCGACCAGATCGAGTAGTCGAGGGACCCTCCAACCCGCGAGAAGGCGTACCTCGACACTCCATTCCGTCCCACGACGACGGCCTCGTCCGAACCCGGCACCGCCACGACCCACATCGCGTCGAGCCCCGCATCGTCGATCCGCCAGAGCCGCCCTCTCGAAAGGTCGAACACACTGATCTCGGAAGGCATGATCCCGACCGCGACGACGAGCCCGAGCCGGGGGAGCGCGGCAAGCCTGTAGACGGCGCGCGACCCAACCGGATGGCTCGTCACGCGCCAGGAGACTCCATCCGTCGAGAGGTCGAGGAGCGAGGAGTTCCAGGTGCCGGCGAGAATCCGCCTCGCCCCGGGTTCACTCCAGACTCCGTGGAACGAAACCGGCCTCCCGAGAAGCTTCTGGACATCGATCGTCTCGAGCTCGGCCAGGCCAGGCCAGCTCCACCTCTTGATGGTGCCGTCCGACGACGACGTGACCAGCTGATACCCGTCACCGGACTCCACCACCGTCAGGTCGTTGACGAGGAACTCGTGCGTTCGCGTTCTGAGGGAGAGCCTCGGGCCCGGGAGCTTCCAGATCCCGACTGTCTTGTCGTCGGAGGAGGACGCGAGAAGGTCGCCATGGCGAAACAGGGAGGGAATCCCGTCCGTGTGGGCTTCCTCCTGGCGGATCTGCAGGGCCCCCGTGTCGAGAACCCACAGGTGACCGTCGCGTCCCCCCGCAAAGACGCTCCTCCCCGAGGCGTCGTGTTCCGCGGCCCAGAGCGGCCGGCCCCCGGCATGAACCCGTGCGACCGGTCTGAACCCCGAGTAGGTCAGGATCGCGAGCCTCTGCTCTTTCGGCAGAAGAACGCCGAGAAAGTCCGAATCCAGGTGGACCCCTCCGGCTGCTCCAAGGTCTGAGAGATCCGCGACGACCTTCCCCTCGCGAAGGGCGCGGACCCCCATCAGTCCCGAGACGATGAGGGTCGGGGAATCCGGAACCCACTCGAGCCCGAGGGTCCAGCCCCGGACGGGGATGACGGTTCCCGAGCGTCCCATCCCCAGCGGAAAGACCGCCACGGAGTCGAAGGGTCCGCCGACGGCGACGGAGCCCCGCGCGTCGTCGACCGCCAGAGCCGAGACCTGCCGCTCCGCAAAGGGAGCCTCGAGGACCGATTCCCCCTCGGGAAGGGACCAAACCCGGACCGGAAGGCCTCGTCCCTGCGCGAGCGCCGCGTAGCGCTCCGTCACGGCCAGGACTTCACCCTCGATCCAGTCCACTTCCACCCGCAGGCATCTCCCCCACGTCTCCCCGCGACGCTCGAAAACCTCGAGGGCCCTCGAATCGCGCAGGGACAGGAAGCGGCCCGATCGGGAGGCCACGACCCGCCCCTCCTGGGCCGCCACGGCTCCGGCCGGGAGCTCGCCGAACTCGCCGCTCTGGGTTCCGGCTGGGTTGCGGAAAAGGACCCGCCGCCCCTTCACCGTGATGAGGCGGTCCGCGACGAGGGGCCAGACGGCCACCTCCCCCTCGGCGAGCGGGACCCGGACCGCCGCCAGGGCGCCGTCGGACGGCAGGAGGTAGAAGGCACCGGGCGCCAGCAGGACGACCGTCTTCTCGATGACTCCCAGGACCCTGATGGCATCGGGCGGAACCGCGATTTGCCGCTCGACGGTCAAGAGAGGCGCGGACCCTCGCGAGCCCGTCTCATCTCGCCTCTCCCAGAGAAAAGGCGAGATCCCGGCCAGGAGCAGGACGACGGCGACGATGATCGGCACCAAGAAGGGACGACCCCGGAACGTGGCTCCGCTCCCCCTCGCCCCAGGTGCGGGGACGACCCCATCGTTCGATAGTTCGCCTGCATCGGACTGTAACGGAGGACCGCCTGCGCCTTCTCCGGGATCCGCGACCGCGTCCGGGATGGACTCCTCTGCCCTGACCGACCCGGGAGCCGCATCCGCTGGTGCCTCGGTCGCTTCCTTCCCGGCTGTCCCGGGCAGATTCAATCGATAGCCCACCCGCGGAACCGTGTCGAGGACCCTGGGCATCTCGGGTTCGCCCAGCGCCTTGCGAATCAGGAAGACCGCCTGGGTGAGGGTGGCGTCCGTAACGACCGTCTCGGGCCAGATCGCGTCCAGGAGTTCCTGCCTCGGTACCGCCCGTCCCTCGTTCCGGACCAGATAGGCCAGGACTTCGAAGGCTTTGGGAGTCAGGGAGACTGGGACCCCCTCGCGGAAGAGAAGCCGCGCCCGCGTGTCGAGCCGGAAGGGGCCAAACTCCCATAACTCCTTTTCTTTTAGTGCTTTGGCTGACATCACAGGATCCTGTGATCGAATCCTACAAAAGAATTGAGATCGGCGTGAGGTATTCCGGCGCCTGGCGCCTCATGGTTTGACCGCCATGAAACGAATTCTCAATTCTCATCGTCCGCGGTTGCTGGCGGCGATCGTCGCACTGAGCTCTCTCGGGTTCCAGTTGCCGACATCCGCCGCGAACCTCCTGTCCAACGGGTCGTTTTCTGACAACCTATCCAGCTGGAGCTCGGGCCCCGAGGTTTCCTGGTCTGACCAGGGAAATGGAAACCGGGGGGCGGCCCGGGTTTCCGGGACGCCTGGGATCGTGGGAACAACCGTTCTCACTCAATGCGTCCCGGTTGAGCCCTTCGCCGAATACGACCTTTCGGCCAGCGTCCTGCTCCCCTACAGCTCCCAGGTTTCCGGCGGGGCGTCTCTCCGGGTGACCTGGTACGCGAGTCCCGGGTGCGCGTCCGAACCGATCTGGATGTCACCCTCCCTCGAGTTCCCGTTCCTGGCTCCGGCGGCCTGGACGAGGAGGGATTCGCGCCGACTCGCGGCCCCGACGGGAGCCGCCAGTGCATCGATCTCGGTGCTGGCGTACTCCGGCGGGAGCCCGGGAGCGTTCGGCATGTTCCTCGACGAGGTGGAGTTCGCGCGCTCGTCTCGATTCGAGACCCTGACGATCCCGACGGCCGCCTCGGTCGACGGAGCCTGGGGCGAACGCTTCCAGACCAGCCTCGTTCTCAAGAACCCCGCACCCTCCGCCCGGCGGGTCGACATTCGGCTCCACTGTGCCCAAAACGAGGCGTGTAGCTCCGCGCTCGTCAGTCTCTACTTCGCTCCGGACGAGACGCGCGTCTTTTCGGACGTCATGCTGGAGGTCTTCGGCAAGCGGAACTTCGCGGGAGCCCTGCCGATCGGATACGACGCCGCCCTGGGACCCGTCATCGTCTCGGCCCGGGCCAAGACGGTCCACTCCGCGAGGCCAGGAAACGGGACGGCGCTCCCCGTGCTTCCGGCCTCCTCGGCGGTCACCCGAGGGATCTTCACGGGACTTCTCGAGGCTCGCGGGGGAGAGGCTGGGACGCGTGTGAACGCCGGGGTCTTCAACCCCAACGACTCGTATGTCTGGATCAACTTCCCGATCCATGGCGAGGACGGAAATCACATCAACACGTTGATCGTTCTGGCCGCGCCTCGCGCCTGGCTTCAGATCAACGACATCTTCGCGGCAGCGAGCGCCGGAGGAGCGGCCGAAGGCTCCACGATCCGATTCACATCCGAAGCCCCCGTCTATCCCTTCCTGATCGCAATCGACAGCCGGTCTGGCGATCCTTCCTGGATCGAGATCAAAGAGGACTTTCAACCATGAGATATCTCACCGCGCTCCTCGTCTCGCTTCTCATTCCCGCCGTCCCCGTGCTGGGCCAGGAAAACCTGCTCACGAACGGGACCTTCGACGAGCGGCTGACCGGGTGGTCGCACCTCGACCTCGTCTCCTGGAGCGAGGAAGGGGCCGCCCATGGCGGCTCCGCCCGGATCAGCTTTCCCAACCGGCCCCAGGGCGGGGACGCCCTCATCCAGTGTGTCTCCCTGGAGGGCGGGCGTCTCTACGACCTCGCCGCATCGGTTCTCCTCCCCAGATCCGAGGGCTCGTCCGGAGGGGTTTCCGTGCGTCTTCAATGGCACTCTCTCGGGAACTGCCAGGGCCCGATCCTGCGGGGAGCCCCATCTCTGGATTTCGGTTTCCGGGAGCCAGCCGGCTGGCAGACTCTCGAGGAGCGGCGGATCCCGGCTCCTCTCGATGCGGCCAGCGCGCTTCTGGTCGTCATTCCTCACTCGGCCGGGGGCCGGCCCTACGCGATTCACATCGACGATCTGAGGCTCGCGCGCTCGGTCGAGTTCGAGGAAGCCGTCATCCCCGCTGTGGCGTCCGCCACGGGCGCGAGAGGAGAGCGTTTCGAGACGGACCTGTGGGTCCACAACCCGGCGCCCGCGACGCGTGAATTCGTTCTCCGGCTGCGCCGGAATGGAGGTCCGAGCCTCCCGGTCGTCTTGCGCGTGGGGCCCCGTCAGACCCGCTACATCAGAGATGTGATCTCGGTCATCACGAGCCGGCAAGACGTCACGGGCGCGCTCGAGGTGAGCTACGACCCCCGCGGCGGCCCCATGCTCGTCTCGGCCCGGGTCGTGACCACGCATGAGGAAAGCCCCGGCAATGGAACGGCCATTCCCGCGCTTTCCCGCAAGGCCGCGCGGACCTCCACTCTGTTTCCGGGACTCTCGCTGGAGAGAGGCGACACCGTCAGTTTCAACCGGGTCAACGCGGGAGCCTACAACCCCAATCCGGTCCCGGTCCCGCTGACATTCGAGCTCGTCGATGGCAACGGGAGGAGTCTAGGCCAAATCGAACGAGTCCTCGAGCCGGGCGGGTGGCTTCAGGTCAACGACGTCTTCCAGGACGCCGGAGCCGACCCTTCCTCGACAGAGGGAGCCTACCTGATCGCGACGTCACACCTCCCGGTCTTTCCGTTCGTCATCACGGTCGACAACCGGTCGGGCGATGGCACCTGGGTGACTCCCCAGGACATCCCCTCAGGGCTCTTGCCCCGGTCTTGAGTCGGACGAACCGGGGCCTCCGCGGGAGGCCCCGGAGCTCCATCCTCGAGGCCGCACGGCTCCCTCTTCTCAGGGCTGCGGCTTGCTCTGGTCCTCTTGGGGCGGCGCCTCTTCGGGGGAATCCGAGGGCTGCGAGCCCTTGTTGAGCTTCCTCTGGCGCTTCTCTTCCTGCTTCTTCTTCTTGGCCAGGTCCCTGAGGCGCTTCTCGTGCTGGTAGTTTGGTTTTGCCACTCTTCTAGTCCTCTTCGGGCCGGCGGAAATCTTCTATCGCGGGACCGCAGTGCCGGGATGGTACCAAAGTCGCCGGGAGGTTCCCCTCCGTGGGCGCCACATCACGGGATTCGGGGCGAGAATGGCGTGGACCGGGGAGATGCATCCCACCCCGGGAAAGCCGAGGCGCTCATGGCCCGAATCCTCGTTGCCGGCTCGATCTCGGTCGACGAGGTCATCAATCTGCGCGGCCCGTTGCTCCGCGGGACGCATCTGGAGGGAAGCGCCTCCGGCCGGCGTCTCGGCGGCGGCGCGGCCAACACGGCCCTTCCGCTCGCCTGGGCGGGGCACGCGGTCACCCTTCTCTCCTCCGCAGGGACCGGGCCCGAGGGCGACTGGCTGGTTGGGGAACTGCGAAGCGCGGGCATCGAGACCCTGGAAATCGAGCGAATCGATGGCCCGAGCACGCGTTCCCTGATCTTTATCGAGCCAGACGGCGAGAGGACCGTGGTGAACGTGCACCGCTGCCGGGGGATCGTCAGCGAGAAGCTGGGGACGCTGCCGGCCGGCGCGGTTTACGTGCGCGGGCGCGAGCTTCAGGCCACTTCCTTCCTGCGGCAGAGGCTTTCCACGTCGCTCGTCGTCTGCCACGTTCCGCCGGTTGTTCCCGACTCCCGCCCGGCTCACGTACTCGTGGCGTCGGAATCTGACTTCGAAAAGACCGAGTTGGCTGATCCCTGGGGAATGGGATCAGTCATCGCCGGCGGCTCTCTTCGCTGGATCGTCCTCACGCGGGGCGCCGCCGGCGCCGTCGCCTACTCGCGCGAGAAGAGAATCGAGGTGCCGGCGCGGGCGGCACGGTCCGTCGACTCCACGGCCGCCGGAGACGTCTTCGCGGCGGGACTCATCCACGCCCTGATCACGGCCCCGCCCGTGGCCAGCCCCTCCGAGCCGTCTCCCGTCTTCGGGCCGGGAGGGGCACTGGATCCCGCCTCGATGGAACGGGCGCTGAGAGCGGCCAACGCGTGGGGAGCCGCCGCCGTGGAAGCGCCCGGCCTGCCGGACCGCGCAACGATCGCAAGACTTTCGACCGAATCCTGACCGCAGGCCCATAATCGTGCACAGGAGGTGCGTCATGCATCTTGGTGCTGCCGTTTCCGCCCTCCGCAGCTTCGTCTGGGGCCTGGTGTGCCTGACCTTCTCCGCCACCGCCGCCACGACGATCGTCCCCGTCGTCCTCGATGTGAACACTGGCTCCGCGTGGTACCGGACGGAGCTGATCGTGACCAATCGGGGTCCGTCCACCGCGGAGCTGGTCTTCCACTACACGGGTTCCTCCGGAAGCGTGACAGGGGACATCCCGGAGAGCATCGCGGCGGGAAGCCAGACGACGATCCCCGACCTGATCGCGCGGTTGAGAGACCGAGGGATTGCCTTCCCGCCGTCATCTCCCGACACCCCTCAGATCGGGACGCTTCTCATTTCGGTCCCCGACTCTCTCGCGGATTTCGTCACGGTCCTGGCGCGCACGACGAGCCCCACAACAGCCCCTCACCCAGCCGGAAACGCGGGGCTCGCCTACCTGGGGCTTTCGCGCGCGGAGTGGCCCACGAAGCGCGCCATCGTTCCTGGGCTCCGAGCCACGGGTTCGGACCGGTCGAACCTCGCCGTCTACAACCCGGCGTCCTCGCCGGTGACCTTGCGGATCACTCTCACGAGCGGCAGCGGAGACGGACGCGAGTTCGTTCTCGCCGCGGAGAAGGTGGTCCCGCCGGGAGGCTGGTCGCAGTGGGACCGCGTCTTGACGGCGGCAGGGATGACAAATGGCTGGGCCACGATCGAGCTCGTTTCAGGAGAGGCATTCGGCTGCTACGGCGTCGTCAACGACAACGGCACCAACGATGGGTCCTTCCTCGAGCCCATCACGGGGGTCCCGGCGCGTTCGCGGCAGGTCGTGCCCGTCATCGTGGAGACAGACAGCTACTCGACAGAGCTGATCCTGACGAACAGGAGCGCGTCGCCGGCAACCCTCACCCTCGAGTACAAGGAGTCGCTCTCCCCCGGGGCCGGGAGCGGTGGCAGGGCCTCCCTGACCCTCGCTCCCCGGCAGCAGCGCCTGATCGGCGACGCTCTGGAGGTCTTGCGAGGCCTCGGCGTCGCGATCGGTGAGGCGGGAAGCGCGAGCTTCGCCGGGACACTCCGGATCACGTCGGACAACGCGGACCCGGCGGACCTCTTCACGGGCGCGCGCGTCTCCGCCCGGTCCACCGGTCCGGGCTTCTTCGGAGTGTTCCTGCCAGGCTTGACGGACAGCCAGCTGGCCTCGGAGGAGGCATTCGTCACGGGTCTCAGAAGCGATTCAGGGGTCCGGTCGAACCTCGCCGTGCTCCATGCGGGGGACGCGGCATCGGGGACGTTGACACTCGAGGTCCAGTTCTTCAACGGAGAAGCTGGGGGAGCCGCGGCGGGTCCCGCGGAAATGATTTCTCTTCCGCCGGGGGGCTGGAAGCAGCTCGACAACCCCCTGCGGGGCCGGGGAGTCGCAACAGGGTGGGCGAGGATCCGGCGCGTGGCGGGGAGCGCTCCGTGGAGCGCCTACGGCGTTCTCAACGATGGGGCGAATCCCAAGGAACGGACGGACGACGGGGCCTTCGTCCGGGCTCTGCCGGGAGCACCTCCGGCTTCACGCCTCTCGCCCTCGGACTTCACGTACCTCGGGGCCTTTCGGCTTCCCGAAACCGGTCCAAGGCCGAATACCTTCGACTACGGCGGCAACGCGATGACCTACCGGACCGGAGGCGACCCGGCGGGCCCCGCCGATGGCTTCCCGGGCTCCCTCTTCGTTTCCGGGCACGACCGCATGCCTTACGGGGAGCTCCCCGACGGCAGCCGGGTCGCCGAGGTCACCATCCCGGCTCCAGGTCTCTCCCGAAGCGTCTCGGAGCTCCCCCGGGCGGGCTTCCTCCAGCCCTTCGCCGACGTCACGGGAGGGCTCTTTGCAGGCCTGGACGAAATCCCGCGTCTTGGCCTCCAGTACCTCGACCGCATGGAGACCGGGCCGAAGCTCCACATCACATGGGGACAGCACTTTCAGCCCGATCCGCCGGCCCCCTCCCACGCCTGGTGTGACCCGGCACTTTCTTCCCCGAACCCGAAGGGAGCCTGGTTCCTCGGGGAACAGAACCCCTACGCCGTGAACGGGTATCTCCTGGAGATTCCGGCCTTCTGGGCGGATCGCCACGTGGGGGGACGGGTCCTCGGGACGGGACGCTACCGAGACGGCGGCTGGTCGGGCATGGGTCCCGCTCTCTTCGCCTACAAGCCCTGGATGGACGCCGCGGGAACGCCGCCTCCCGCCAGGGCCAGGCTTTCCGAGATTCCGCTGCTCCAGTACGCGACGTCCACGGAGACGGACCGGATCGTCCGCTGCCTTTCGGGCTACCAGCATGCCGATGCGTGGGAAGGCGGAGCCTTCGTCACGACAGCTTCGGGGAAGTCCGCCCTCATCTTCGCGGGCACGAAATCGATCGGAGCCAAGTACTGGTACGGATACCTCAACCCCGCCGGAGCAGAGCTTCCGTGCGTGGATCAGTCGTTCGTCGGACAGTTCGACGTCTGCCGTCTTGCTGACGGGACTCCCTGCCCGGCCGCGGACCTCGTCGAATGCGCGGGCCACACATCCAGCCGAGGGTGGTGGAGCACGCGCGCCGTTGGCCGGTTGATCTTCTACGACCCGGCGGACCTCGGGCGGGTCGCGGAGGGCACCCTCGCGCCGCACGAACCCCAGCCGTACGCCCTTCTCGACATCGACGACCGTCTCTTCCTCAACCCGTCCGGGGTGGAGGAGGACGAGATCGGTCGAGGAGTCCAGCGCCGGTACAGGCTCGGAGACGTCGCCTTCGACCGCGTCAACGGATTGCTCTACATCCTGGAACTCTTTGCCGACGGCCCTCGTCCCGTCGTGCACGTCTTTCAAATTCGCTGAGAATGTCGAGCGTGAAGGCCCTCCTCCTGACTCAGTGCCTGCAGAACGACTTCATCCGTCTCCTTGATGAAGGAGAGCCCCTGCCGAACCTGGTTCACGTCGGGGCTCTCGAATCCGACAGGCTCTCTGGGAAAAACGGCGCTCTCTCCGGCTTTCTGAAGAGGACGCACGCCACGCCCGCGGAAGAGCTCGGCATCGTCCACATCGTCGACCGGCACGATCCGGCAAGGCACGGAGCTCACCTCGAGCGATTCCGGCCGCACTGCATCTCGGGAACGCCGGGGGCGGACCTCGTCGCCCCGCTTCCGGAACTCGTTGCGTGCCGGAGGGGAACCCCGCTCGTCGAAGGCGGCGATCTGAGCGATGCGGAGGATTCGGACCTCGGCTCCGTCCTGAGGGCCCTTTCGGGAGGAGATCTCTCCTCTCTCCGCGTCGGCGTCATCGGAGTCTGGACGAACGTCAAGGTCATGTTCCTCCTCTACGACCTCGCGACGCGGCTGGGCGCGCGTCACCTCGCGACCTGCTCCGCTCTGACGGCCTCCCGGTCGATGCGCGGCCACTTCGCCGCTCTGGACGAGATCCGCGACGTTCTGGGCGTCACCGTGTTCCATTCCCCTGGCGAGTTCCTGGACTGGCTGGGTGTGAGCACCAGCGGGACGGGGGTAACGGAAGATGAAGAGCGGCAGGCGCTGGTTTCCGCCCTGTCGAGCGAGGGGACGAGCCTGAGTCCCCTGGGAGGCGGCTTTTCCGGTTCCCAGGTCTTTCTCGCGCGCGACGGAGACGGGGCAGCCTCGGTCTTGAAGGTGGGCCGGCGCGGAGAGATCGCGTGCGAGCGGTTTGGAAACGAGCGCATCCGGCGGATCCTGGGAGACGGAGTTCCGGCGCTTCTCGGGTACCGGGAAGGTGGAACTCTGGCCGCGATGCGGATGGAGCTCGCGGACAGTCATGACCCTTCCGCCGCGCGTCCCGCCACTTTCAAGAAGCTCTTCGAGTCGGACCCTTCGGAGGACGCCACCGCGGTTCTCGAGGGCGCGCTCCAGAGCGCTCTGGGGTCTCTCCTGGGACGCTTCTACCACACGGCCGAGAAGGACAACGCCGACCTCCTCGAGGCCTACGGATTCACGGACGCCCACGGCCGGCCCCGATGGGCGGATTCGGTCGTGGCGAAGGCCGAGGCCATCGCCACCACGTCCGGTTTTTCTGGCTCTGAGGCCTTCCTCGAGGGGCAGCCGTTCTCGGGCCCGTTCATGAGCCCCCGGGAGTTCTACCAAGGCTGGCTGCCCGGGCAGTCCCGGCGTGAGGAAGTCTACTCATCGGTCGTTCACGCGGACCTCAATCTCGCCAACATCCTGGTCTCGCGGCGGCGGCAGGACGGGGGTCTCTTCCGCACCTGGGTGATCGACTTCGCCCGGCTGGCCCGGTTTCCGAACCTGACCGACTTCGCGAAGGTGGAAAACGACCTGACCTACATTCTCCTGAGGCTCGAAGACGAAAAGGCCGCCTCACGCGCGTTCGCCATTCAGGAGGCCCGGCTGTCGTCCACGACTCTCATGCCCCAGCGTCTCGAGTCCCTGGCGGAGACGCCACTCGAGAAGCGCTACATCCGGCTCCTTCTCGCGCTTCGCCGGCTCGCCGCGGAGGTCGACCCGCGCGGAGCAAAAGCGATGGCGACCTACCGGGTGGCGCTACTTCGCTATGCCGCTCACACACTCGGGTTTGACGAGCCGTCCCTTCCGCAGCTGCGTCTCGCTCTCGCGGGGGTCGCGCGACTCGCGGCCCTGGTCGCGGAGGAAACACCCGCGGCGAGAACCTGAACGCGTGGACCCCTCGAGGCATCCAGCGCAGCCACTGGTGGATCGACAGCTGACTCCGGGATAATTCCAGGTTCCGCCGCGTGAATCGGCGAATCGAAGGGAGAACAGGACCGATGGCCGAGGATCTGAAGACCGCCACGAACTGGGCGAAGGACCTCAACGTGCCGGAGAAGAAGCTGAAGGAAGCGATCAAGGCTCAGGACATCAAGCCTGACTCCAAGAAGGGCGCCTGCGCCTACTACTCGAAGGCCACGATCGACAAGGCCGTCAAGGCCATCGCCAAGTAGCCGGCGCCTTCCGGGATCGGGCCCGCAAGCAACCGGCGGAGGCCACCCAAGGGAGTCAGGCCCCGCCGGTGGAAGCGTGCCAGGCTATTCGAGGTATCCGTTCGAGAGAAGCCAGCGATACGAGTCCTCGACCATTTCCCTGAGGGGGAAGGCGCGGTAGCCGAGCTCGTCTCGCGCCCGGGTCGAGCCCACTCGCGGATGTGAGGTGACCGCCAGCACGCCCTCGGGTGTGACATCCGGTTCCTTGCCGGTGACAGTGGACACGAGCGCCTTCCCCCGGGCCACGGCACGCAGGACGAACGCGGGCAGAGTCCCCGTGGGAGGCTTTCGCCCGCAGAGCTCGCTCACGGCCCGCACGACATCGAGAAACGTCGCCTCCGTTCCGCTCAGCAGGTAGGCCTCGCCACGCCGTCCTCTCTCCGCCGCGACGATGTGGGCCCTGGCGACCTCGGGCGCGAAGGCGAAAACACCCGACCCGGGCGGGACTCCGGGGAGCTTGCCCGTGTGCACGAGCTTGATCAGCTGGGCCCAGCTGGTCGTGTCGTAGCGGCCCATGATGTGAGGGGGCTGGACCACGACGACGGGCAGTCCGTCCGCGCCGGCTCTCCGGACGAGCTCCTCGGCCTCCCACTTCGAGCGGTCGTACCCGACCCAGGACTGGTTCCCGAGCCTCGGGCTCGACTCGGTGATGGGCCCCGTCTGCAGGTGCAGGCCGTAGACCGACCAGGTCGACGTGTGAACGAAGACTCCGGCCGTCTTCCTCCGGGCGGCCTCCAGGACGGCCCGGGTCCCTTCCACGTTGTCGCGCCACTGTTCCGCGTCGCGCCGTGACCAGAAGGACGTGTTCGCCGCGACGTGGAAGACGGCGTCGACGCCATCTGGCATCGCGTCCACAACCGAGCCGGGATCATCCAGCTGGCCCACCCTGAGAGAAACACCGAGCTCCGACAGGGTCCTCACGTCGGACGAGGCGCGGTGAAGAGCGGTGACCCGCCACCCGGCGGCCACCAGTTGCTCGACGAGGTGCCGTCCCAGAAACCCGGTTCCGCCCGTGACGAAGGCTCTTCGGCTCATGAAGAAGGAGGATACGGCTGAAGGGAGGCTATCCTCCGTTCTCCGCGTCCAGGAGACGCGGTTCTGGAGATCTCGATGCGGAAACTCATCTCGACCCTCGCCTCCATGAAGGTCACCGTCGTCCTCATCATCCTGATCGGCTTCGTCCTGGCGGCCGGAACGATCGTGGAATCCCGCCGAGGGACGGAAGCGGCCCGGGCCGTCTACTACGCCCCCTGGTTCTACGCCCTTCAGGGATTCTTTGCCGTCAACATCACCTGCGCCCTCATTCAGCGTTGGCCACGCAACCGCTTTCGGATCGGCTTCGCGGTGACTCACCTTTCGATGATCGTCATTCTCGCGGGCGCCCTCATCACCGATCTCTACAAACTCGAAGGGCAGATGCCCATCGAGGAGGGCCAGCAATCGAACTTCATCCACCGGGACGGCGATGGGCAGACGCCTCCCATCACGCTCCCCTTCTCGATTCACCTCCAGGCATTCGAGATGGACCTCTATCCCGGCACGGGACGTCCGGCCATGTACCGGAGCCGGGTCGAGGTGGTCGAGCCTTCTGGCGGGGGGCGAAAGCCCGCCGTGATCGAGATGAACAAACCCCTCTCGCACGGGGGCTACAGCTTCTTTCAAAGCAGCTACCAGATCGCCGAGGGAAGAAGGATGACGATCCTGTCGGTCTCGAAAGATCCTGGACAGCCGATCGTCTTTCTCGGGTACGTTCTGCTCGTCGGCGGGATGATCATCGTCTTTGCCACCCGGCTCGTGCAGTTCCGCCAGGCCGCCCAGGCTGGCGCCTCGGCCGTCCTCGTCGCTGCCCTGCTGGGGACCTCGCCCGACCTCTCGGCCGCTGGCGGAGCCCAGGCGCCCTCGAAGGCCACGCTGGAGAGCCTCCGCTCCTTGCCGGTCCAGCACGACGGCCGGACGATGCCCCTCGACACGCAGGCCCGCGAGGCTGTCCGGACCGTCACGGGCCGTTCCTCCTGGGGATCTCACGATCCGGTGGCCCTGGTGGCCGGCTGGATGTTCGACCCGGAACACTGGCAAAACGAACCCCTGGTGAAGGTCGGCGGGAGCCGCGTGGCGGCGGCCATCGGCCTGAAGACCGAAAAGAGCCATGCGAGCCTCGCGGAGATCCTGTCTTCACCCGGTCTTCAGCGTGCGGTTCAGGCGGCTCACATCCGGCAGGATCGGGAACAGAAACCCGGTCCTCTCGACAGGGACCTCCTGAAGCTCGAGGACCGGCTCTCGACGCTCTATCAGTACTTCAAGAAGGTGGCGGTGCACCCGATTCCGTCACCCGACCCCAAGGGGAGCTGGGAATCCGCGGCGAACGTGGGGACGCCCGAGGCGCTGGCCGCCATCGCCAGCCAGATCCGCGCCAGCTCGCCTCCCGCTCATTATCCGAGCGAGGCCGAGATCGTCCGGGAGATCAGGTACAACGCCGTGAGGCCGACCCGGATCGCCTGGCTCCTCCTGTTGCCCGCCGCGATCGTGGCGATCCTGAACGTCAACCGGGACACCAGGCCTCTCCGGATTCTCGGCGGAGCTCTTCTCGTGGCGGGTTTCGCCACGATGACCTGGGGACTGGCCACGAGATGGCAGATCGCCGGGCGGATCCCGGCCTCTGACATGTACGAGTCGATGCTGTTTCTGGGCTGGGGTGTCGGGCTCTTCAGCATCATCGCGCTTCTCCTCCGTCAGAAGCTCCTGATCGCCAACGCCGCGGGAATGGGCGCGCTGGCCATGATGCTGACGGACCTTCTCCCGATGGATCCGTTCATCCACCCGATGGCGCCGGTCCTTTCCGGAACCCCGTGGCTTGCCATTCACGTCCCGATCATCGTGGTGAGCTACTCGGTTCTGGCGATGGCGACGGGCCTCGCGCACCTCATTGTCGGGGTCGAGATCTGGGCTCCCGCGCGGCGTGATCTCGCGGCGCGCTGGAGCGAGCTCCTCTACTGGTACCTCCATGTCGGGTCGATCCTCTTGATCGCCGGGATCCTGACCGGCTCGATCTGGGCCGCCTCTTCTTGGGGACGGTACTGGGGCTGGGACCCGAAGGAAGTCTGGTCCCTGATCGCCTTCCTGGCGTACATGGCGATCCTCCACGCCCGGATCGATGACCAGATGCGCGACTTCGGCGTGGCGGCCGCGTCGATCGCGGCCTTCTCGACGATTCTGATGACGTACCTCGGGGTCAACTTCGTCCTGTCGGCCGGCCTCCACTCCTACGGCTTCGGGGCCTCGAACCTTGGCCTCCTCTTGGCCGGGTTCGCCGTCCTCGAGATCGCGTTCCTCTTCGCGGGGTGGGATGCCTACCGGCGGCGGCTGGCCCTGGAGGATGCGGAAGCCGCGACGGCCTGACGCCGCCTCGCCTCGAGATTCGCCGGTCTCGCGCTGACCTCGACGGCGGCGCACGAGCACAACGAACGGGCGGATACCCTTCGAGTCGCAAGGGGCCTTGCGGGGTTTGGGCGAGAGATGTCCGCTGGTTCCTCCTCCGGAGATCGGTGCTAAATTTAGAAGTTTTCCCAATTGTCGGAGGGAAGACACGTGCTGCACCAAGGCTTCGAAGGTGTTCCTCGAATTCGAACCGCTCGGACCGCCAGCAATTCGGATCCAGGTTCCGTTCGACGCAACGTGAGGCCATCCAGGCGCGTTCTTCGCCTGGGCCTCCTGTCGCTCGCCCTCGGTCTGCCAGCGGTTTTCGGCGGACCCCTCGATGTGCGGGCCCACGCTCAACCGGTGACCGTCACTCACTGGGCAGGCGCGAACGGCGGAGCCGGGTGGTTCGACGGAAGCGGCACGTCGGCAAGGCTCTCGAACCCGGGGGGCCTCGTCGTGGACCCGACGGGCGCCATCTATTTCACCGACACCAGCAACCACACCGTTCGAAAGGTGGGCGGCGATGGGACGGTACGCACAATCGCAGGCTACCCCCAGAGCTACGGATACCGCGATGGGCGAGCCAATGAGGCCCGGTTCGCCTACCCGGCCGGAATAGCGAGGGACACGGCCGGGAACATCTACGTTTCTGACCTCTACGGTTACACGATCCGGCGGATCTCCCCCGACGGAGTGGTGAGCACGCTGGCCGGATCCGCCTGGCAGACCGGAAGCCAGGACGGTACAGGGAGCGCGGCCCGGTTCGGACAGGTAGCAGGAATGACGACCGACGCTTCGGGCAACCTCTTCGTCGCGGATTACACGAATGCAACCATCCGGAAGGTGACACCCGCCGGCCAGGTAACGACCTTCGCTGGAATGGCGGGTCAAAAGGGCGCGGTTGACGGAAACGGGAGCGCGGCCCGCTTCTGCGACCTCGCCGCCATCACGATGGATGGCGGTGGGAATCTCTATGCCTCCGAGGAGTGCACCGGGGGGAATTCCTTGACGGCCAACATCCGGAAGGTCACTCCCACAGGGGAGGTCACGACGCTCCTGAGGTTCCGGGAACGGAACGCCTTCTCGGGTCTCACGTGCGACGAAGCCGGGAACCTCTTCGCCACACGAGGTTCGGCTCACCTGGTCGTCAAGATCAGCCCGTCCCTGAATGAGAGTGTGGTCGCGGGCCAGACAACAGGCTCCTTCTCCGGGGGGTTCAAGGACGGCAAGGCGCAAGAAGCCCTCTTCAGCTATCCACGCGGCATCGCACTCGGTCCGTCCGGAGATCTCTTCGTCGGTGAAACTGGAAACAGCACCCTAAGAAGAATAGCCACGGACGGCAGCGTTACGACGATCGCCGGTCAGGGCGCCGAGCCAGGCAAGGCAGACGGCCCGCGGCTTCAGGCGCGGTTCAGCAACCCCGGGAGCATTTCGGTGGACAGCGATTCCAACCTCTACGTGTCAGACTCGTCAAACCACACGATTCGCCGAATCTCGGCCTCGGGGATGGTGACGACCTACGCGGGAACTCCCGGGGAGTCGGGTCCCTGGGACGGACCCGCGAGACAGGCATCGTTCTCTAGCCCTGCTGGCACGGCTGTAGGGTCTGACGGAACGGTCTACGTCGCCGATCGTCAAAACGCGACGATTCGGAGGATCTCACCATCTGGAACGGTCAGCACCGTGGCTGGGCTGGCACAGCAAAAAGGTTCCGTGGATGGAGCCGGGAGTTCGGCCCGCTTCAACCAGCCGTACGGCATCGCGGTCGACAAGGCGGGGAATCTCTATGTCGCCGATACGGGAAACCACACGATCCGGAAGGTCACATCCGGAGACGTCGTCACCACGTTCGCCGGAGTTGCGGGCCAGGCGGCGACAACGGATGGCACCGTGCCCGCCGCGAGATTCAACTCTCCTCGCTGTCTCACCGTCGACGCCGCGGGGATTCTCTACGTGGGCGAGCCATACACCATCCGGCGGGTCACGCCTGAAGGGGTCGTGACCACGATCGCCGGCCGGGCGGGTCAATACGGCAGCGTCGATGGAGCAGGCAGCGAAGCCCGGTTCAGATCGATCAGCGGTATCGCCATAGCTCCGCAGGGAGAGATTTACGTCACGGACGAACACACCGTGCGGAAGGTCACCCCGGACGGGGTGGTCTCGACAGTGGCCGGGAAAGCCCTGGAAGCCGGGAGCACCGACGGCTCGGGAAGCCTGGCGCGGTTTGCCTACACCAGTGGAATAGGGGTGGATGCTTCAGGCACCGTATACGTGTCCGAGTCCCCGAATCACTGCATTCGGAAGGTCGAGCTGGGCTTGCCCGACGCGGCGACCATCGACAGGCCTTCGGGCTCCATCGGGCAGCCTCGTCAACTCGACACATCACCGCGAACGGCAACGGCTTGGACCTGGGACCAAGTCCTGGGTCCGGAGGGATCGGCGGCGCGTCTCTCCTCGACAGGCTCGCGTGATCCGGTCTTCACTCCAGATGTTCCCGGGAACTACGCCTTCCGCCTGACCTGCTCAGATGACTCGAGAACGAGCACCACGGTCGTCTCCCTCACGGCGACGACGTCTCCAGAGCTGTCCGTCTCGCCGAAGACCCTGGCTCTTCGGATGCCACAGGGCGGGCTCGTGCCCGGCACGGCGAGCCTCGAGATCCGCTTCGCGGGTAGCGGCACACTCCCCTGGACCCTCTCCAGTGACGTCCCCTGGTTGACCTTCAGCTCGCGGTCTGGCTCCGGTGCCGCCACGGTGAAAGTCACCGCGGTGGGCACGGGTCTCGCTCCTGGTCTCTATACGGGCTCGATAACCGTCACGGCTTCGGGAGCGGAGCGGAGCCCTCAGCGCATACCGGTGAGTCTATCCATCGTCAAGCAGGCTTCCCTTTCCCGGGCCCGCGTCGCCGTGGATGTCGTCTGGAGATCGCAGTACAACGGTGTAACGGGTGTCGCGACCCCGATCCCCCAGGCCGACTCGTTCGCCTACTTCTACTTTTCCGACCCGAACAACCCCGAGGTCTTCGTCAAGGTCCTCGACTTCGGCGCCGACAAACCTTACCTCGTGTTCTACGCCGGCCTGACCGATTATGAGTACACCGTGACATTCACGAACACGGAAACCGGCAAGGAGCTGAGCTTCACCAAACCCGCTGGCAGTTTCAGCGGAGGCGCCAACAACCAGGATCTTCCGCACATCGCCGCCGGGGCGGCCGCCTGGAGCCGGGATGGCGCCTCCTCCTGGAAGCGGGACGAGGCACCGACATTCTCCGCGTCGGCGGCACGCCTTCCCCCGGCTTGGGATGACAGGACCGTCATCCCATCGGCAGCCCATGAACTCCTGCTGTCGAATGGAGGCGTGGCCGTCAGCGTCTCCTGGAAGAGCCAGTACTCGGGTCAGACTGGCCACGGGATGCCTCTTCCCCAGAAGGACTCGTTCGGCTACTTCTACTTTTCCGACCCCAGCAACCCGGAAGTCTTCGTCAAGGTCCTCGACTTCGGCCCTGCCAGCCCCTACCTTCTCTTCTTCGCGGGGCTCACGGACTACGAGTACACCGTCACGTACCGGAATACCCGGACCGGACAGGCCGTGGCTTTCACCAAGGAGCCGGGCAGCTTCAATGGAGGTGCGGACAACACCTCGCTCCCTCACTGATCAGGAACGGCTCCCTCGCGAGGAACTCCCACGCCGGGTCCGAATGGGAGCGCCAGGAGACGCCGAATGGAACAGGGGGCCAACGCAAGAAAGAAAGCCCGCCTGCGGGGCGCGCTCGGAAGAACGAAATGGAGCGAAATGGGCCGGCGAGTCACCTCGCCGGCCCGAGTTGGTTCAGGGTTCCGCGACAAGGTTCTGGTTCGTCAGGCTCGGCCCGATCGTGTAGGGGCCGAAGGGTTTCGTGAACTTCTGTCCGTACTTCGTGACGTTGAAGGTGTAGGTACCCGGCTTCAGTCTGCCGGTCTCGTAGGAACCATCCTTGCCGCTCAGGATGTTGCCGACCTTTGTGGTTCCGGACATGACGTCGATGGAAGCAAAGGCGACAGGAACTGTCCCGCCGGCCTGGTAAACCTTGCCGCTGATGCCCGGCATCTCGGCGATGAAGGTCGCCTGAGCCATGGTGCCAACGGTCGCCGTGGTCGACATGCCGGCCGCGTCCGTCACAGTGGCCGCGATCGCGTAGTTGGCCGGCTTCTGGAAGGAGTGCTTGAAGGCGAGGGGGCCGGCGGCGGCGTCACTCTTCGTGTCGGCGGCCGAGCCATCGCCCCAGTTGATGCTGACGGTCTTGTACCCGCTGGCGGGCACGGTGACCGTGCACTCGGTGCTCCATGTCGGGTAGTTCGCGACGCAGCTGCCGGTGACGACCGGGGCTCCGGTGATCGCCTTCGCCGCGAAGGTCCGGGTCGTCGAGGCGTCTCCGACGCTGCTCTGCGTGACGGTCAGTGTGATCGTGTAGTTGGCGGCGGACTTGTAGGTGTGCGTGGCGGTGACGCCGGAGCCGTGGACCGTGCCGTCGCCCCAGTTCCAGTCGAACGCGGTGCAGTTGGAGAGCTTGCCGCTGCACTTCGTCGCCGAGGCGTCGACGGCGACCGTCAGCTCGTTGGCTCCTTGCTTGGCGTCGAACTTCGGGTTGGGGTCGTTGTGGATTCCGGGCGCGAGGAGCGACAGAGTCACCTTGCTCTTGTAGGGGGCTCCATTCGCGGTCGGGTTCATCGTGACCGCGGCGTTGGTGACCGCATGAGTGGCGTTA
Source organism: Thermoanaerobaculia bacterium (assembly GCA_022071945.1). Taxonomy (GTDB): domain Bacteria; phylum Acidobacteriota; class Thermoanaerobaculia; order UBA5066; family UBA5066; genus JAJVIN01. Next base: position 27,357 of record JAJVIN010000046.1, read on the forward strand.
CCAGCGAGGGTCACGACGTTGCCAGCGATCGCCTTGATGTAGGTGTGGAAGTCGTACCAGACGCCCGGGGACGCGTAAGCTCCGGCGCCGGCGACGATGACGCGCTCACCGGCCAGAAGGCCCGTGGCGCTCGCCACCGTCAGGCTGGCCGAGCCCGCGGCGATGGTTCCCGTCGTCTTGACGTTCGAGTTGCCTCCGCCGTGGCACTGGCCGCAGGCGGCATCCAGATCGACCCATACGGCGTTCGTGTAGCTGCCATCGGGAGCCGTGGCCGCCGGCGTGTTGGCATTGATCGCCTGGGGGAGGGCGAAAGTCGAGTAGTTGTTGTCGGTGTTGATCCGCCACAGGTGCTGCCCCTCGGGCATGTGGCAGGTGACGCACGGCGCCATCGGCTCGTGGTCCATCTTCTCGAACGGCGTTCCGGCTCCCTTCGGATGCTGGATCTTGTCGGCGCTCTTGATGTGGTGGCACTCGTTGCACTCGGCGCGGAAGGGCTTCTCGCCCGCCACGGTGCTCGTGTGGACATCGTGGCATCCCGTGCAGCCGTTGCCGGTGTTGCGGGCCTCGCCGAAGTCCATGAAGGCGCTCTTGTACTTCGCGTTCGGACTGAAGTCGAACTTGCCCGTGGCGATGTCGTCCCACTTGCCCACGAACTTCGCGTGGGGGCTGTTGAGGAACTGGTTACCCGCCGGGTGGCTCGGGAACGTGACGGTGCCGTGGTACGGGCCCGCGATGACGGGCAGTCCGTTCCCCGTGTCCGTCCAGGTGCCCCCCGCGACGACGCAGGCGCCCTGGGTCGTCGAGGTCCCATTACTGCAGGTGCCGTTCGTGTGCGGCAGTCCGTTGGCCTCCTGGCGGTGGCAATCCATGCAGAGCCGGGTGATCACCTGGCCGCGGTTGGTGTTGTTGCCGGTCCACTTTCCGCCGGCGTCGTCGCATCTGATGATGTCGGTCGCGAAGGCGAACTGTCCGCCCACCTCGTCGCAGCGCGCCTTGGTGCGGATCGCGGTCCACGTGGCACCGGCGTCCGTGCAGTCGACCGCGTTGGCGTACTTCGCGTCGCTGCAGGCACCCTTGTTGCAGAAGCCCTCGACGCTGCATTTCGAGAAGGTCCAGGCAGCGCCCGCGATCTGGCAGGACGCCTGGGACCCGTTGAGACGCCAGGTCTTGGCCGCGTCACCCGTGCCGCCCGTGCAAGCAGCCTGAGCGTCGGCCGTCTTGCACCAGCCGTCCGTCCAGGTGTTGCCATTGGCGGTGCAGGCCGTTGAGCTGGTGAAGAAGGCGTTACTGCACCAGCCCGCCAGGGGAACCCAGGTCGCGCCCGCAACCGCCTCGCACTTCGCCTTGGTGTTGGCGGCCACCGTGCACACGCCCGGCGTCGGGTTCACGCTGCAGGCCGTGAGGAAGGTCCCGCCGTTGTTCTTGCAGTGATCCTCGAACGAGGTTCCCGTCGGGCCACCCGTCCAGCGGATGTCCGTGCAGGCGCCGTTGTTGGCGTTGGGCGACGTGAGGTTGTTGTGGTGGCTGCTCATCCCTCCGGGAGCCCGGAAGGTGGGAGGAACGGATGTGTCGTCGACCGCCGACATGTGGCAGCGAGAGCAGGTGATGCCCCACTCGTCCCAGGAAGACATGGTGTTGGGATCACCCGCCACGCCCCCGCCGAGCTTGACCTGTCCGGTCGTGCCGGAGCCGGTCCAGGTGATGCCGGGGAAGTCGCTCTCGGGGTGCTTGGTCGCCTTCGGCGTCGAGCCCGGGTCGCTCGTCCAGCCGGTGGTGTGGCAGCGGCCGCACGAATAGCTCATGTTGTTGAGGTCCGCGCCCGTGTAGATTGCCCGGGGAAGGCGGCCGAGCCAGTCGCCGTAGACCCACTTGAGGTCATAGCTCTTGGTCCCGACCGTGATCTTGTTGGAGTTCCAGTTGAAGGCGTTTCCCGTGTCGTCCGACGGGTAGATGGTCGGGTCCCACGTCCCGCCGCCGTGGACGCAGTCTTCCTGCGTCTTGTAGTTGGGGAAGCCGGTGCAGGCGAATGGGGGCCCGCCCCAAGGCTTGAAGGTCTTGTCGACCGGACGGACCATGTTCTTGTGGCCCATCATCAGGGTGTCTTCCGTGTCTCTCACCCGGGGCCCGTTGTACTGTGTGCGGTTGTTGTGGCAGCGGAGGCACTGGTCGCCGGCTCCGTTGCCGCTCCAGAGTCCGCCCGGACCGTATGCAGGGTCATCTCTGGGGGGCATCACCCAGCCGGCCGTGCAGGTCCCGCTCGTCACCCACGTCCCCCCGTGCTTCATGCACGAGACGTCGTTGCGGTCATCGTCTTCCATGACGATCGCGCAGACGCCGGCCGCGGCGTTCCAGTAGCGGTCGACGGCCTTCTTGCAGAGCGTCTCCGTGTTGTTGACGGTGTCGTTGCAGGCCCCGGTGCTCCAGGAGTACTGGCCAGTTGCCCCGAGGGCGGTGCACTCCGCCGAGGTTGCCGCCTTGTACCGGCGCGCCAGGCACTCCGGTCGCGTGGTGGCCGTGGCATCCGCCGGGCAAGCTCCCTGCTTGGGAAGATCCCAGCCCCCCCTCGCATTCTGGATGGCGCCATCTCCGAGGTACTTGATGCCCGCCTGGACATCGCCCGGCGCCAGGAGCGCCGCTCCCAGTGCCAGTGCCGCGACCCAACCGGCCCCCCGTAGTCTTTCTCGAGCCTCTTTGCTCATCTCAACGAAACCCTCCTTTCGAGGAAATAGAAACCCATGGACTTGGCCAGAGTCGCAAGGGACGTGCCCGGTCCAGACATCCCTGAAACTGAGAACATAGCTCAGGATCAGGGCCCAACAGACCGCGGCGCCCCCGAGATTCGTCACCCCCGGCGGGGATTTCCTCGCACTCCCCGACACTGCCGACTGTTGAAATCCCTCAATTCCGGCGAGTCCGGCACCCGTTCCGGCTGGAACGGCACCCATACCGGGGGAAAGGCCGCCAGACTGGGGGGAGACGCTGGGTGAAATCGCCCACCCCACCCGGGGCATATGACCCGGAGGCCACGCGGGCCCCAGCTCAGCCGATGCCGCTCCTGGCCTCGCGAGCGGCCGCGAAGAGCCGCCCGAGGGCGGCCTCGAACTCGACCTTCTCGACCGGTTTTCGGAGGAGCTCGAGCTTGCCCGCCTTCGGGTCGAACCCCGCCTCGGTCGTGCTCTCGAAGAGGCACGACAGGTAGAGGACCGGGACTGGGGGGTGACGAGAGGCGCACAGTTGCTGAAAGCCGGGCCACGGCAGTGTCGCCGGGGGGACGCTCACCACGACGGCGTCGGGAGCGGCCTCCTCGAGGAGGCGAATCGCCTCATCGAGGGACCTCGCCCCCGTCACAACTGTCCCGGCCGGAGAGAGACGCGCCACTGTCCAGGCCAGGAGCGGACTGTCGTCGAGGACCAGCAGACGCACGCAACGTCCTCCGGCCTCCGATCAGCAATTGCCGTTCCAGGCTGTTACTCGTCTCCGTCGCCGTGCCTGAGGCCCAGCCTCTTGAGCCTGTATCGAAGCTGGTCCCGGCTCAGCCCCAGGAGCTCGGCCGCGCGCGTCACATTCTCCCCCGTGGCTCGCATCGCCCGGCAGATCATCTCCCGTTCCATCTCCTCTATGGGGACGATCCCGAGGGGAAGAGCCGATTGGGACCTTCCCGGCTCCGGTTCGTGCGCCGCCGGCGCCGGGGGCGTCCAGTCGAGCATCAGCGAACGCACCGAGACGAGGCACCCCTTCTCGAGGACGAGAGCCCTCTCGAGAACGTTCCCGAGCTCCCGGACGTTTCCGGGCCAGGGGTACGAGAGAAGAAGTTCTTCGGCTTCCGGTTCGAATCCGGCGACCCGCCGGCCCACGCGCGCCTGCAAGGCCGAAAGAAAGTGCCGGGCCAGAGGAAGGATGTCCTCCCGCCTCTCCCTGAGCGGGGGCACGGTGAGCGGAAAAACGTTCAGCCGGAAGAAGAGATCGCCGCGAAAGGTCCCCTCGTGAACCATCGCCTGCAGGTTTCGGTTGGTGAGCCCGATGACACGCACGTCGACGTGGATCTCGCGGTTGCTCCCGATCCTGCGGAAGCGGCGCTCACCGAGGAAGTGCAGGAGCTTGGCCTGCATGTCCAGGCGCAGTTCCCCGATCTCGTCCAAAACGACCGTCCCGCCCTCCGCCAGCTCGAAGACGCCTCGCTTCAGCACCTTGGCGTCGGTGAACGCTCCACGCTCGTGGCCGAAGAGCTCGCTTTCGAGAAGCGTCTCGGGGATGGTGGCGCACGAGACCTCCAGAACGGGCCGCTCCCGGCGAGGAGACAGGGCGTGCACCGAACGGGCCAGGACGTTCTTTCCCGCCCCGCTTTCGCCCTGGATGAGGATGCTCCCGACATCGGATTCCGAGACCTGCTCGACGAGCTCGAGGACGCGGCGGAAGGCGGGCGACTCTCCGATCACTTCCTGCGCGAGGGTCTGGGCTCTTCCCTGCCGCGCGGCCTGTGCCTCCAGCCGTTCGCCGCGGACCGAGAGGGAGCGGTCCACGAGCGAGACGAGGTCGGCCTTGTCGACGGGCTTGGTCAAGAAGTCCAGGGCCCCGAGCTTCATCGCCCGGACGGCCTCCTCGACGTCCCCGATCGCCGTCATCACGATCACGACACTCTCGGCCAGGCGGGCCCGGTTGGCCTGGTAGAAGTCCAGTCCGTGCCCATCCGGCAAGCCCAGATCGAGAAGGACGACGTCGGGCTGGTGCATGGCCAGAAGCGAGCTCGCCGACGTCAGATCGGGCGCGGCCTGGACGAGATGGCCCGCTTTCTCGAGCTGTTTCTGGAGCGCCCAGCGCAGGAGCTGTTCGTCTTCGACCAGGAGAACGAGAGCCATCTTTTACACGGTCTCCTCGGGCAGGGCGGTCCCGGCGGGAAGGAAGATGAAGAACGTCGCGCCCCTGCCGGGCTCGGAGTCGACCTCGAGACGTCCGCCGTGCTGCTCGACGAGCCCCTTGGAGATCGTCAGGCCGAGGCCGGTCCCCGTGAACTTCGTGGTGAAGAAGGGTTCGAAAAGGCGCGAGAGGACGTCCGGCGGAATCCCGGGTCCGTCGTCCTCCACCGCGATCACGATTCCACCCCTGTCGGGCAGTTGATCGGCGCGGATCGTGATGTGGCCCCCCGACTGCTCGAGCGCATCGGCCGCATTCTGGACGAGATTCAGGAGAACCTGACGGATTCTGGCGGAGTCGAGGCCGGCTTCTGGCAGATCCCGCGCGACCTCGACCACGAGCTCGATGCGTTTCCGGCGGAAAGCGGGCTGCATCAACTCGGCAACCCCCTCAAGGAGCTTCCGGATGTCGGTCCGGCTGAGCCGGAGAGGGGCCTGCCGTCCCGACTCCAGGAGACGCTGGAGGATCCCGTTGACTCTCTTGAGTTCCTTGAGGATGTCGTCGTAGACGGCGGTGACGGACGCGTCGGACGTATCGTCCCGGAGCACCTCGATGGCTCCCTGGATTCCGGCAAGGGGGTTCTTGATCTCGTGCGCGAGACCGGCTGAAAGCTGGCCGAGCGTCGCGAGCTGATCGGCGTGCGCCAGCCTGGAAACCACCTCGGCCTCCCGCTCCCGCTGCCGCCTGAGGAACTCGCGCAGCCGCTGATAGAGCCCCGCGGCCGCGGGGTCGAGGGACATCGCGGGAGTCCCCGCCGTTTCCGCCTTGCCGGCGGCCGCGGCAGCCAGGTCATCCTCCAGGCGCCTCATCGAGCGCCTCACGGTCAACTGGACGAGGAGGGCGACGGCCCCGACCAGGAGGATCCAGGCCGCCAGGAGCCACGCCACTCTTTCCCGCAAGAGACCCCGGATTCCCTCCATCTCCCCCGTGATGTCGATCTTCATCGTCGCGGCCCCGAGAACCTCGCCGGGCCGCGGGTGGCACGACGCGCAGGCCGCCCCGGACGTGAGGCGGACAGCCCCCCTCACCCATTGGCGGCCGCCGTCTTCCTCGATCCAGATCTCCTCGGGAAGGCTGGGGTCCGACAGGATGCGCCGCACCTTGTCCACTTCCGTCCCGTCGCGGGTCCCGAACGACGGACCCAGAGGGCGTCCATCGCGCCTGTGAAGCCGCAGCCCGATCGCCCGGTGCGCCACCAGGAGGTGGCTGAAGACGTGCGGGTTCTGGCCGTCTCCCCCCGCCGGCATCATGAAGGGCATCGCGCTGACCGCCTGGTCGAGCTGCTGGCGGGCGGCCGCCACGCGGGCCTGAGAATAGCCGCGGCTGAGGAGACCGAGCGTGCCGAAGTAGAGCGTCGTGAAGGCCGCGATGTGAATGGGCAGGATGACGCCCCAGAACCTCACCTTTGCCGGGTCCAGGCGGAGCCAGGACCGGAGGAGGACGGTCATCCCGAGCCCCGGGGAGCCGAGGGGCCGGGTCGCTCCCGCGGAGGACCTCGGGAATCCCCTCGCGGCTCGCGCCTCGGTCATCGGGCCCAATGATATTCGGAAGGCGGGTACGCTCTCTCAGTGCGCGGCTTCCCGGAGCTCGTGGTCCACGAGCTCGCGGAAGCGCTCGATCGGCTGGGATCCCGACAGGGGCCTCCCGTTGACGAAGAAGGCGGGCGTGGAGCTCACCCCGATCCCCTCTCCCAGCTTCTTGCTCGCCGCCACGGCCGGCCCCATGCGGCCGGAGTCGAGGCAAGAGTCGAAGCGCGGGGAATCGAGGCCCAGTGCTTTCGCCCGGGACTTCAGATCCGCGATCCCCAGCGCGTCCTGCTGGGCGAAAAGGGCGTCGTGCATCTCCCAGTATCGCCCCTGCTCGCCCGCGCAGAAGGCGGCTTCGGAGGCCTTCGGGGCGTTCGCGTGCATCGAGAGCGGGAAGGGCTGATGAACGAGCCGGACTTTCCCCTTGTACTCCGCCAGAAGCGTCTTGAGCGTGGCCGCGGCCACCCCGCAGAACTGGCATTCGTAGTCCGAGAATTCCACGATGGTGACGGGTGCTTCAGCCTCGCCGCGCGCCGGGCCCGTCGCGGCAAAGCTCGTCTTCGGAAGGAGAAGCGGCGGCAGGTGCGTCTCGACCCTCGACTCGGTCCGCAGCCGCCCCACGAAGGCCTGCCGAAGCTCCTGGGCCGACTGCGCCTTCACGAACGCCGCGATTTCGGACTTGACGTTCGGAAAAGGCGGCAGGGCCCTTCCCGAAGCCCTCGTCTGGTCGTAGACGGACTGCATCATCTCTTCGGAGGGCTCCTGGACCTTGGAGTTCACCTCCCGATCGAGGAGGGCCTCGACCGTGATCCCCTCCTTCCTGGCGCGCGTCTCGAGAAGCCGTCTCTCGATCAACCGGTCCAAGGCTTGGACCTTCTGGGAGTGGGTCTCCTCCGCGAATTTCCTCTCGAGGGCGGTGAGGGACGGCCTGGCCTCCGTCATCAACTCACCCTCGGTGATCTGGGCTCCGTCGACCACCGCGACGGCGGCCTTGGGGTCCTTGGCGGCCGCCAGGGCCGTGGGACTCGTCTCGGCGCCGGAGGGTTTCGAGCAGCCCGAGGAAACGAGACCGGCCACCAGAGCGAGCAAGAGGGGACTTCTCATGCCGTCATCTTGCCCAAGGTAGGGGCGGGCCCGCAAGGCCGCCCGCTGCGCGGAGGGAGCGCCCGGCGTCGTTCTCCCCTCGCCGGAGCGCCCGTTTGGGACACGGGGCCCCGCACAGGGCGCCTCGACTTTCTCGCTCCTTGGCCCCCAGCCGTGCCTATGATGTCGAGGACCGGGATCCGGAGATGCAGGAAGAAGGGAGCCCGCCCATGATGAAGACGTCGCTCCGAAGGACGGCCGTGATTCTCCTTGCCGCCCTTTCGCCCCTGGCTCTCGACGGGTGTGTCTCGGCAGGTCTCTCCCGCTCGGCCCTGGAGCCCGGCGCATCGGGAACCGGGGCCGTCGAGATGTCCGTGTTCCTGAAGGAACGCGACCTGGAAGCGCGGACGCCGGTGGGATTCCCGGTCTTCTCGGAGCTCTTCCGGGTCGATCCAGCCGGAGACAGGCTCGTCGCGCGGTCCATGGCCGCGGCCTGGATCCTGCACGGGATCGATCCGGGACGGTACCGGCTCGAGGCGTCCAAGCGAATCGACGACGCCGGCAACATCCAGCCTCTCGGGAGTCCGGTGAGAAAGGAGTTCGACGTCAGGGCGGGTGAAAAGGCCTCGGTCTCGATCGTCCTCGAGAAGGTTCCGGTCTTCTGGATCGTCCTGGCGGCCATCACCATCGTCGTGCTCGTCATCCTGAGCATCGACTGGATCCGTCAGGGCAAGATCCCGCTGCCCCCGCTTCCGCCGCCCCCGCCCCTGCCCTTCCCGGCGATCGTCGTGACGGGGGACCACGTCACTCCGATCCCGGGCGGCCCCTCGGCGCAGCCGGCTCCGGCCGTCGCCGACGTCTTCCCCGCGCCTGGCTCGGAGGTGACCGGACCTCGTGTCACCACCAGTTTCCTCCTCACGTGCCCCCTCTCGCCCCACGGGATCGAGAAGGGCGCGATCACCGCCCTCGGGAGCCGCTCGGGTCTGATCACGGGAATGACGTCCTGGATCCCGGACGAGCAGGTCTTCGCCTTCATCCCGACCTACGACCTTTTTCCGGGAGAAGAGGTGACGGTCACCCTCGATCTTTCAAGGCTCACGGGTGAGAGCGGACAGCACGGCAGCGGGAAGGCCTCGACCACATTCAAAGTCCTCGCCCAGGGGCGGTGAGCGCGCCCTTCTGATTCCGGGTTGGTCCCTCAGCGCCTGAGGAGAGTCAGGATGCTCCGTGCCGGGATCGCGTCATGAAGCGTCATCAGGGGTCCGCTCTTTTCTTCCCCGTGGGCCGGATCTTGCGAAGCTCTCGGCTTCTCGTCGAAGAGCGGACGGATCGTGGCGACGTGTCCGATCACGTTCCCCGCCCCATCGAGAACGGCCGCGCCACTGCTGCCGGGGCCCCAGTCCGTGCTGACGTTCATGATGAGATCCGCCGGATCGGCACGCTCCGGATCCCGCCATCCGTCGTCACCCGCGACGTGATACCGGTTGACGATCCCCGCGCTGAAGTAGTTGCGCTGCTTCAGGGGATCGCTGAAGCAAAACGCCGCGTCCCCGATCTCCGCCGCCGGACTGAGAGGTATCGGCCGGAGGGCGCCGCCCGAAACGCCGAGAACGATGGTGTCCATTCGTTCGCTCGCCGCGATGACTCCCTTGATCGAAACGACCGTCCCGTTACTGTCGAAGGCAACGGCCTGCGAAGATGTCGACGTGGCGGGTGGAGTCATGACATGCCAGGCGGTCACGACGGCCGTCTCGGTCACCGCGTAGCCGCCTCCCAGCTTGAGATGCCCTTTGTTGCAGCTGGAGCAGCGGTAATACCAGCCCACGCGCAAATAGCCCTCGCGCGCCCGCCGGGCCACCGACCGTCCCGTAAGAACCGCCGTCGACGGCGCGAGAAGGCGGAGCGGCGCGAAGGCCGGGTTCTTCCGGCGTTCGAGGAGATCGGAGGCGCTCATCAGGCTACCCGCCCGGCTCGCCTCCTCGGCCCTCGAGAGCAAGGGATCAGCGGCATCCGCGGCTGGTCTTGCGGCCGTCGGTCTCGGATTGCTCCAGACGATCGTGCTGGCAGGCGTCCGAGCGGGGGGGGCCTCTCTCGGCTGGCTGAAGCTCATCGCGAGGGTCGATTCGGGCGCCGGCCGGGGGCCCGCGCCCGCCCGCACCCCCGGTCCCAGCGCCTTTTCCACGGCCGGCCGCAGCTGGGAACCTCGCAGGTACCCCTCCTTCGCGACGATCTGGCCCGTGTCTCCATCCACGAGAAAGGCCGCCGGGATCCCGGTCACGTTGTACATCCGGGCGATCTCTCCCTCCCACTCCTCGCCGTCGAAGATCTGGGGCCAGGTGAGATTGTTCTCGCGGGTGTACTTCTCGAGTCTCTCGCCCGAGTACTTCTTGTCGAGACTGACACCCACGACCGCGAACCCCCTGGAATGGAGGTCGTCGTAGACCCTCTTCAGGTTCGGGAGCTCGTCGCGGCACGGCTTGCACCAGGTCGCCCAGAAGTCGAGGAGCACGACTCTTCCCCGGAAGTCATCCGGAAACCGCAACGGCTGGCCGTCGGTCGTCCGCGCGACGAAACGAGGAGCGGGCCCGCCGACGGTCAGGACGGGGTTCGGCTTCGTCTCGGCGGCGGACCTGTTCGAGGGCACGAGGACCATGCCGTCCCCGTCGGCCGACAGACCGCTCATCTCGTACGTCGTCCCACCGATGTTGAAGGGTTTTCGAACGTCGAACCTCTCGCCCGTGTTGTCGAACCTGCCATCGCCGTTCACGTCGAGGAGCAGGAAGACACCGGAGTCCTTGCCTGTCTCGCTCCCCCTGAAGTCTCCCGTGGTGAGGAAGTCGTCGATCGCCGCCTTCAGGGTCTTGCCGCCCAGAACCGCCTGGCCCCGGTAACCCCACTTCCTGTAGCAGTACAGCGGCGCGGTCGCCTCCCCGGGCTTGACAGCCCGCTGCCGGTAGATCGCGAGCTCGAGGACGCGCAGGCCGCTCTCGTAGCGGACGAAGAGTTTCGCCGTTCCGGTGTGAGAGGTGCGGGCGCCTGGCCGGGTTACGGGCTCCCACTTGGGCGCGGGATCGTCGCCGAAATCCCCGTTGGCGTTCGAGTCGACATAAAGCCTCTGCTCTCCCTCACTCCTCTCATCCACGAGAATCGTGAAGGGGCGGCGGCTCTCGGCCGGGCCGACCAAGACCTGCCCGAACAGCGGTCTCACGAGGCCCTGGGGAAGAGGCCCGATCCCGGCCGGTTTCACGGCCTCGAGCCGAATGTTTTGCGGGAGGTACGACGAAAACTCAGCTCCCGCTCCGGTCCACTCGACGTCGAGCTTCTGGGCGAGGGAGGGCGAGCCGAGAAAGAGGAAGCCGGCAGCGCATAGAACGGAAAACGACCCGAAATGGCGTTTCATCGGCCCTCCCTCCCTGCGGCCAGGGTTCTTCTCTCGCGACGCCGGAATTGCTTCGAGCGATCCTACCCGATTGGCGGAGCGGCAAAGCCCACTTCGGAGACTCCCCCTCGCCCCGGCGATCGGGGGCAGGGCCCGCGTTCTCTCTTTCCCTCGCCCCCGCGATCGGGGGCAGGGCCCTCGTTCTCTCTCTCCCTCGCCCCCGCGATCGGGGGCAGGGCCCGCGTTCTCTCTTTCCCTCGCCCCCGCGATCGGGGGCAGGGCCCTCGTTCTCTCTCTCTCCCTCGCCCCCGCGATCGGGGGCAGGGCCCTCGTTCTCTCTCTCCCTCGCCCCCGCGATCGGGGGCAGGGCCCTCGTTCTCTCTCTCCCTCGCCCCCGCGATCGGGGGCAGGGCCCGCGTTCTCTCTTTCCCTCGCCCCGCGGCAGCGGGGAGAGGGTGCCGGCAGGCGGGTGAGGGGTCCCTTCAGCCTGGAAGTGCCTGCCGCAGCCTTGCGCGAGAGCGCGCGGCGTTCGTCGGCGGACGGGGATCCGAGGGAGAATCAGCCGATGCATCCAGACGGCGCAAGGGCCCCGGCCCTTCCGCTCGCGGGACACAGTCCGCGTCCGCGAGACGGGCCGCCCCGCCGGGCACCGGCTCGATTGCTCCCGCTCCACTGGCCCTTCTCTCCCGCCGCACCGAGGTACCGGCCGCTGCGAGGGCTTGCGCTGGCCGCGTTCGTCCTTCTCGCATTCCAGGGGTCGCTGGGAGCGCTGGAGCCCGGCCAGAAGCTCGATCAATACATCCTGACGTCCTGGAGGAGGGCCGACCTGGCCGCGTACGCCATGGCCCAGACACCGGACGGGTACCTCTGGATCGGTGGCGTCGACGGCCTGACGCGATTCGACGGGGTGAGATTCACGGTCTTCACCCGCCGGAACACCGGACTCGCCCTTCCCTCGAACTTCATCTCGGCTCTGGCAGTCGCCCCGGGCGGGGATCTCTGGATCGGGACGCGGGACGGTCTCGCTCGCCTGGCCCAGGGCCAATTTGCGTCGTGGACCACGCGGGACGGTCTCGCGCACCCGTATGTCAGAACGCTGGCGGTGGACTTCGAGGGAGGAGTCTGGATCGGCACACGGGGGGCGGGGCTCCAGTACTTCCGGGACGGGCACTTCAAGACCTTCACGGTCGCGGACGGGCTCGACAGCAACTACGTCGAGGAGATCGACCTCGATCGACAGGGAAAGCCCTGGATCACGACGGTGACGGGTACGTTCCGGTTTGCGGGTGACCGGCTCACTGCGGTCAGCATCGCGAAGGACTTCCCGGGGGAATCGGTTCTGTTCCTGGGAGAGGAACGCGACGGGACCCTCTGGTTCAGCCTGAAGGGGAGCGGAAGGAACCGCGTCCTGCGTCAGCATGGGAACGAAATCCGGTGGCTCGAGGACCCGGGAGGCCTCACGTCCGATTCCGTCCTCGCGTGGTGCCAGGACAGGGCCGGGACAGTCTGGATGGGCGTGGCCGACCACGGGCTGGTGAGGTACCGGGATGGGGTCTTCGAATCCCTGGGCACCCGGGAAGGCCTGAGCTTCAACTCGGTTTCCATCATCCAGGAGGACCGTGAGGGCAACCTGTGGACCGGCACGATCGCCGGTATCGACCGGCTTGCGGACAGCAGCATCCAGTTCCTCGGCGTCAAGCAAGGCATGCCGGCGACGGCCCTCCCCCTGATCACCGAGGCCCCGAACGGTGACATGTGGATCGGCTACGAGAATGGTCTCGCACGGGTCTCCCACGGGACGGGCTCGATCTGGACGGCCCCTTTCTCGGGCAGCATCAACGCGCTCCTTCCCGAGAAAGACGTGATCTGGTTCGGTTCCGCCAAGGGCCTTTACCGGATCGACGGGGAAGCCGTCTCTTTCGTTCGCGATGTCAGCCTTTCGACCGGCTTCGTGAGGGGGCTCTTCAGAGACCGCGGAGGCCGTCTCTGGATCGCCAGTGAGCGAGGGGTCTTTGTCCAGGAGGGGGAGCAATTGCTCCGATTCACGCCCGAGGAAGGACTTCCCGGACTGAAGGTCTACTTCTTTCATGAGGACTCGACGGGACACGTCTGGATCGGAACGGATTCGGGCGTCGCCGTGTGGAGGTACGGACGCCTGGAACGGCCGGAGATACCGGCCGAGATCTCGGCGACGGGCACTCTGTGCATGCACGAGAGCGCCGAATCCGTCTTCTTCTTCGGCACGATCGGGAAGGGACTCTGGCGCCTGGCCAAGGGCCGCTGGTTTCAGTTCACCGAGGAGCAGGGCCTCCCGCACGACACCGTGGCCTGGATCCTCGAGGACAACGAAAGCAACATCTGGATCAGCACGAAACGAGGCATCGCCCGAATCCCGGTCGCTGAGTTCGACGCCGTCGCCAGCGGACACCAGATCCGCCTCCGTCCCCGGGTCTTCGCCGCCGAGTGCTACTCGGGCGTGCATCCCTCGGGCTGGAAAGACAGGAAGGGCCGGGTCTGGTTCCCGTCCACTTCAGGGGCCGCGATGATCGATCCGAGAAGACTCGTCTCGAACCCGCTCGCCCCGCCGGTCCACGTGGAGGAGGTCATCAGTCAGGGTCAGACGATCAAGAGCACCGTCGACCAGACGACGACGGAGCTCACCCTCGATCCAGGAACGAGAGGGGTGGAGTTCCACTACACGGCCCCGAGCCTGGTCGACCCCGAGCGCGTTCACTTCAAGTTCAAGCTGGAGGGGTTCGACAGGGACTGGGTCAATGCGGCAACTCGCCGTACGGCCTTCTACACAAATTTGCCTCCTGGCACCTACCGGTTCTGGGTGAAGGCCTGCAACAACGAGGGTGTCTGGAACATGGCCGGGGCCTCGATCGGTCTCGTACAGCGTCCGTTCTTCTGGCAGGCCCTGTGGTTCCAGCTGACCTGCGGTCTCGTCGTGCTGGCGCTGGCCGGGGTTGCCTTTCCCCTGCGTATCGCCCGCCTGCGGGCGCGTCAGCGGGAGCTCCAGTCTCTGGTCGAGGCGCGAACACAGGAGATCCGAAAGGCCCACGAGGACATTGAAACAGTGGGCCGCTTCGGCCGGGAACTCACGGCCAGCCGGGACATCAAGAGGATTGTCAGGACGCTCTACGAGAGGGTCAACGAGCTGATGGACGCGGAGTTCTTCGGGATCGCGATTCTCGATGCCGAGGCGGACCGGATCGAGTTCGTGCTCGCGGTGGAGGACGGCGTGCCGTGCTGCCCCCGGCCTCGCAGCATGAACGAAAAGAACCTGCTCTCGGTCTGGTGCATCGACAACAGGGCCCCCATCTTCATCAACGACCTCCAGAGGGAGCACAAGAAGTACGTCGAGAAATACCCGTTCAAGGACGACAACGGATTCGAGATGGAGGGCGGCGCGCGCTCGAAGGCCATGTCCTCCGTCATCTTCGTCCCGCTTCTTTCCGAGGACACGGTCCGGGGAATCATGAGCGTTCAGAGCGCTCGTGCCGGCGCCTACTCCGCAAACGACCTGAAGCTGCTGGAGGCCTTGGCCCTGTACGTGACTCAGGCCCTCGAGAACGCCCGCGCTTTCGAGGAGCTCGAGAAGGCCAAGGAATCGGCCGAGACCGCGGCGCAGGCCAAGAGCGACTTCCTGGCCAACATGAGCCACGAGATCCGGACTCCGATGAATGCCCTCCTGGGCTTCTCGCACCTCGCGCTCCGGCACGATCTGTCGGCCGGGCAGAGACAGGACTACCTGACGAAGATCCACGCCTCTTCCCGGTCGCTCCTGACGATCATCGATGACATCCTGGACTTCTCGAAGATCGAAGCGGGAAAGCTCGCCCTGGAGTCGATTCCCTTCAGGATCGACTCGATCCTCAGCCAAGTCACGGACCTCTTCGGAGAGCGCGCCGAGGAGAAAGGGCTCGTGCTCTCGGTCTCCACCGCCGGTCCCCTTCCGGACACCGTGGCAGGCGACCCTGTCCGTCTGAGCCAAGTCCTGACCAACCTCGTGGGAAACGCCGTGAAGTTCACCGCGTCGGGCCGCGTGACCCTTTCGGTGGAGCGCCTGGCGGACGACAGCACGGGCCAGATCTGCATGCGGTTCTCGGTCTCCGACTCGGGCATTGGGATGAGCAAGGCCGAACAGTCCAAGCTCTTCCAGCCCTTCAGTCAGGCCGACACGTCCACGACTCGCAAGTACGGCGGAACCGGTCTCGGACTGGCGATCAGCACGCGGCTCGTGGCCCTCATGGGCGGGACCTTGAGTCTGGAGAGCTCACCGGGCCAGGGCTCGACTTTCAGTTTCACCGCCTGCTTCTCGCCGGCGCCCGCGGTGGATGTCGTGGCGCCGGAGCCGCGCCTCGACACCCCCTCGGCGAGGGACCTGGATGGGAGGCGCGTGCTTCTCGTCGAGGACAACCCGATCAACCGGGAGGTCGCCCGGGAGATCCTCAGGACCGCCGGCATCTCCGTGGTGGAAGCGGCCAGCGGCTACGAGGCGGTGGAAGCGGCGGGCCGTGACAGGTTCGCGGCCGTCCTGATGGACATTCAGATGCCGAGAATGGATGGCTACGAGGCCACCCGGCGTATCCGGTTGCTGGCGCGGAACCAGGACGTACCCATCATCGCCATGACGGCGCACGCGCTTTCCGGCTACCGGGAAAAGTGCCTCGCCGCGGGCATGAACGACTATGTCACCAAGCCCGTCAGTCCCGAGGGGCTGCTCCGGACTCTCGCGAAGTGGGTCAGCAGCGTCGGGCCCGCTGATCCGGGTTCCGCCGCCGCTCCCAGCATTCAGGTTGCCCGCCCGGATGCCGCTGGCGAGGGGCTTTCGGATGCCGAGTTAGAGACCTCGTCGCTTCCGGGGGTCAACATCATGGAGGGGCTCGCGCGGCTCGAAGGGAACCGGCGCCTGTACTTCCGGATGCTCCGGATGATGGTCGGCCGCGAGGAGGGAACACCGGAGAGGATCCGGGTTGCCCTGACGGAGGGGCGCCGGGAGGATGCCGCACGCCACGCGCACACGTTGAAGGGAGTTGCCGCCTCGCTCTCGATGCCCGGCGTTCTGGAAGCGGCGGCGGCCGTCGAACGCTTCGTGACTCGCAACGACTCGGAAGCGGCCGCATCCGCCCTGGCGGCGCTCGAGGCGGAACTCAAGGTCGTCATCGACGGTCACAGGGAGCGGTTTGACGAGGCTCGATGACTCGAGGCTCGATGACTCGAGGCTCGATGACTCGAGGCTCGATGACTCGAGGCTCGATGACTCGAGGCTCGATGACCTCGAGGCTCGATGACAGAGCCCGGCCTTCTTTCCCAGCTGGAATCGAGGCCCGAGCGTGAGATGACCGTAAGGGGTTCCAATGGAGTGGGTTAAATTGGCCTACCCGGCCGGATTCGAACCGGCGACCCTCGGCTTAGAAGGCCGATGCTCTATCCAGCTGAGCTACGGGTAGGCGACTCAACCAGCGCCATAACCTTAGCATGGCTCCGGGGCGGCTTCTGGCTCCTCGAAATCCTCGGGACGCCACTCCGCCCGGAGCGTTTCCAGAGCACGCCTGAGGGCCGGGTGGCTCGCGACAGCCTCGACACTCGTCACGGTCGCCGGAGTTCCCATCGTTCCGAAAACCACCACGAGGATCTCTTCCCCGGCCGGAATCGCCAGGGCCCCGCCGGCCGTCGAGGCTGCCTTCTCCCCCGTCCAGAAGAGAATCGCCTCCCTCTCGACACCCCCGGCCACGACCCGGCCAGGCGGCCCGAACACCACCGGGCGCTTCTCCTCCGCGAGCACGGCCTCTCGCAGCTCCGGAACACTGCCAGGGAAGCGTCCCAGCGGCTTCACGATCAGGAAGAGGGGTCCGCCTGGCGGCCCCGAGAGCCGCAGGAACGCGCCTTGACCAGGCGAGAGCGACACCGTCATCCCGGCCACCTCGAGCTCGAGAAACACGGAAGGCAGTCCCGCCGCCCGCGAGTACCGGGCCAGGACTTGAACCCTGCGCGCCATCTTTTTCAGCTCTCGCGCCGGCCCAGGCGCTTCCTGAACGACTCAGGGAGCGCTTCCGGCGGAGAGGGGACAGAGGCTCCCTTACCCGGCGCTCTTTCGGTCTTCCAGGGCCTGGCCGCGGACTCGCGATTCTCTCGAAGCCAGTCCCTGAGGGCGACGACGTCGAGATTCGTCGCGTCGACATCCAGGACACCCAGGAGGGAGGGGTCGTCTCGAAAGACACGCCCGCCGGCCAGGACCCGGATGCCGGGACAGACCCGACGAATCTGTTCGATCGTCTTGGCGGCCTCGACGAGGTGCCCGGCGAGCGAGAGGGAGATCCCCACGGCCTGCGGCGAACGCTGGGCGATGAATCGCACGACGGACTCACGAGGAACGTTGCTGCCCAGATTCTCGGCTTCCCAGCCGCACTCGTGGGCCACCTCCGTCACGATCCTGAGCCCGAGCTCGTGGAACTCCCCCGCCAGGCAGGTGAAGAGAATCCTCGGTGATCCCGGCGGGGGCAGTTCGAGCCTCGCGGCCAGAACGCCAATCGCGCGAGAGACGAGGGACGTGGCCAGATGCTCCTCGGCAATGGAGAGCTCGCCCTTGGCCCACATCTCCCCGATCTGGTCGAGAGCCGGCTCGATGACATCCCGGGAAAGCCGCGCGAAATCGGCACCGGCTTCGCGCGCCGCGCAGGTGAGCCGCCTGACCTGCCCCTCGTCGCCGGAGAGCAAGGCCACGAGAAGCGGGCCAGAGAGCTCGTGAAAACCGCCGTTGGGCATGGGACCGCTCACGATCTCCGCAGCATCCTTCAAACCCTCTTCGCCCGGCGGGCGCGCCTGGATTCCCTCGCCCGCGGTTCCCTTCACTCTCACGCCTTGATCTTCACTTGAGTCCCACCCCAGACGTCCAGGACCGAACCCGTCATCGTTTCCGCAACGGGGGAGACGAGAAAGAGCGCTGCCTGGGCGATGTCGTCGGCAAAGAGCTTCTCCGTCAGGGGCGACTTGTGATCCGGGACCTGTGTGTCACGCGTCCGGTTGTCGGTCGACCCGGGACAGAGCGCGTTGACCGTTATTCCCTTGTCGCGAAGCTCCGCGGCGAGGGCTTTCGTCAAACCAATCAGGCCGAACTTTGCCGCGCAGTGGGCCACGACATTCGCGTCCCCGACGGTCCCGTGGATCGAGGAGACATTGACGATCCGGCCTCGCGGGGCCGAAAGGAGCGCCGGCAACGCGGCGTGGATCAGCAGATAGCTCGCCTTCAGGTTCGTGTCGAGAATCCTATCCCAGTCATTCTCGGCCAGATCGGCGAACGCCTTCCAGACGAAGATGCCGGCGTTGTTGACGAGGATGTCGATCCGGCCGGTCTTCTCCAAGACCGAGGCCACGACCGCACCGGTCTCGGCGGAGCTCCTGACGTCGGCAGGGAACCCGATCGCCTTCCCGCCCGCCGCCTCGATCTCGCCAACGGTGGCGGCGACTTGCTCGGCGGTTCGCGAGACCACGGCCACCGTGGCCCCCGCCCGGGCGAGCGTCAGCGCAATCGCCCGCCCGATCCCCCGGCCGCCACCGGTGACGATGGCCGTTTCGTCCGAAAGACAGCGTCCGAATCCCTCCAGGTTTTTCAGGGGCACAACTCCTCCTTTACCCGCCGACGGCGGTCCGACTCCTCGCGACTCTCGAGCCTCTCGAAAGAAAGCGAACCCGTCAAGGATGCCTTCTCGTTGGGCGGCGTCTTCGCGACGATCCTCTCGACGATCGTGAACCGGAACGCACTTCGCGACGGATCCGCCCGCATCGCTCCGCCGGCCCCCGCGAGCTCGAGCCGGAGAATGACCGCCTCTCCCGCGATCACGCGAAGAAAAGAGGCGGCGGGCCGCCTCGCCACGAAGCGAGCGGTTCTCGACGCCGAGAGAAGCGAGAGGCCAATCGAGGTTTCCGATTCCTCCCACTCATCCTGCGAAAGGAAGCAGTGATGGGGGAATCCGTCGTCCGAGATCGTCGTCAGGATGGCAGCCTCACCCTCCACGTGGCTCTCTTCAGACATCTCGATCAGCCTAGCACGCGCCTCCATCACGGCGAATCCCACAGGGCCCTCTCGATCGGAGAAGAATTCGTGAAGGGGATTCTCCTTTCTTTCCTCCTCGTCCTTCTGGGGCTTCCTGCCTCGGCGGGAGTCAACACCCTGACGACGCGCGTCCCGAGCCAGTACCACCCGCCCCACGTCGACCTGTGGGTGCTCCTGCCCCCTTCGTACGCCTCGGGACGTTCTTTCCCTCTCGTCACCTTTCTTCACGACGGACAGGGAGACGAGGAGGTCCTCTCGCGCCGCGGAATCGCGGATCACCTCTCGCTTCTCATGGAGTCCGGCCGCTTGCCCGAGTTCATCCTCGTCGCCCCGCGGGGAACCGGCACGTGGTTCATCGACTCGTTCGATGGAAAGTCGCGGTTCGGCAGCTTCCTTTCCGAGGAACTGATCCCGTTCGTCGACCGGACCTTCCGAACCGTTCCCGACCGGTCGGGCCGTGCCGTCTTCGGGATCTCGATGGGGGGCTACGGCGCGATGCGGCTCGGGCTCGCCCGGCCCGAGATGTTCTCCGCCATCGGTGGCCTGTCCCCCGCCCTCCACCAGATGGTCCACAGAAGTTTCAAGCGCCTCCCGTTCTTCGTGAGGCCCTCTCTTTTCCGGGTCTTCGGCCGGAGCGCCGAGGAGGAGACCACGCGGGAGAACGACGTCTACCAGATCCTCCTGTCAGACCCGAGTCTGGCCCGGAGGCTCCCGCCGGTCTTTCTGCGCTGCGGTGTGGACGACGGCTACGGCTTGGGCGAGGTCGCAGGGTTCTTCCGCGACTTCTTGACGGTCCTCGAGGTTCCCAACGAGGTCGTCGTCGAGCCCGGAACCCACGACTGGCCGTACTGGCGAGCCGCCGTTCCACGGCTCCTCGCTTCGATCGCGGGGAGGTTCAGGGACGCCGAGCTTTCCCTTTCCGCCGGGAGCGAATCGGCACGACAATCGGGCCGATGACGACCTCCGAGAGCCGCTTGATCCTCTTCGATATCGACGGGACGCTCATCTCGTCCGGACCCGTGGCGCTGGCGGCTTTCTCGTCGGCCCTCCTCGACACGTTCGGGACCGCCGGCGATATCCAGAACTATCGCTTCGAGGGACGTCTCGACCCCATCATCGTCCTCGAGCTGATGACGGCCGCGGGCCTTCCCCGCGCGACCGTCGAGAAGAGGCTGCCCTCGGCCCTGGCGCTCTACCTGGACAGGCTGGAACGGGCCCTCTCCGATTCGTCGCCCCGTCTCAAGCCCGGAGTGCGAGAGATCCTCGACGACCTCTCCGCACGTCCCGGCATCGTGAACGCTCTTCTGACCGGCAACGTGGAGCGGGGGGCCCGGATCAAGCTGACGGCCGCCGGGCTGTGGGACTACTTCGCATTCGGTGCCTGGGGAGACGAGGGCCCCACCCGAAACGACCTCGGGCCGGTCGCCCTGCGCCGCGCGCGCGAGAAGACGGGCAAGGCCTTCCTGGGAAAGGAAAGCGTCGTCGTGGGAGACTCGCGGCATGACGTTCTGTGCGGGAAGGCCATCGGGGCCCGGGTCGTCGCCGTCGCGACAGGGCGGACAGGGGCGAGCGAGCTCGAAGCCGCGGGCGCCGATGTCGTCCTCACCGATCTCTCGGACCTCTCGATCGCTCGCGAGGCGATCCTGGGCTAGCCGCATGAGATACCGGTCGGCCTTTCTCCTTCTCACCGTGCTTCCCCTCGTCCTCCTGGCTGAAGAGGGGAGCAAGCCCGCCGCCTCCGGTCCGCCGTTCGACATCAGCTCATCGACCCCTCATCGCATCGCGATGAATCTCGACACGGCGCTGGCTCGCGACTTTCTGACCGTCGTCTCCGGAAGTCCGGACGCACCCGGCGCCCTCAGGCGGCTCCGGGCCTCCGAGCCTCTCGAAGCCGGCCTGGAGCTCGAGAAGGTCCCGGCGGAGCAGTTCTTCGGGAGGCTGGCCGCATCCGCGGCCGGCTCACCCGACCCGCTCTTTGCCGCCATCGCGGCAAACGCCAGCCTCTACGGCGACTGGCTGTCGAGCTTCGAGACACAGGGGCCGCTCCTCGCCCGCGCGACCGGACTCCGGATCGCCTCTCTCCTGCCGGCACGGCCGGCGGTCGCCGCCGAGATCGTCATTCTCCCGGTCTTCGGCCTCGCACGGTTCAAGGACATGGAGGCCATCCCGGACGGCGAGCGCCTCTACTTTCTCGTCGACCTCGAGAGGCTCGCCGACACGAGCAAGGGCTCCGCGGTCCCGCGCGAGGCCTTGCTCGGAGTCCTCAGGAATGGTGCCTCGTCGGCCTGGAAGATCCTCTTCGACAGGGGCGCGCGCGGCACCCCGCCCTGGTCCCCCAGGGCGCCGGAACCGCTCGACGCGTTTCTCTCGCGGACGGTTTCGGACGGAACGGCGACCCTGTTTCTGTTCGCGGACGAGTTCTTCCCGCTGTCGGCCTTCCTCGAAGAGCCGGTCGCCCGCTCGTTCACCGCCTGGAACCAGATTGCCGAGGCCCTCCTGGACGAAAAGCGGCAGAGCCAGGGCAAGAAGGCGGCAAACGAGGCCGTGCGCACGGACGACTTCTGGAAGCGGCACGCCGCCGTCGTGGGAGCTCAGATGGCCGACGCCATCATTCGGACCTCGGGGAGAGGCGCGTTCCTCGACGCTCTCGCCAAAGGACCGGGTCCCGTCGCCGCCCTGTACATCACCGCCTGCAAGGAAAAGACCTATCCCCCCTTCAGCAAACCCGTCAGGAAGCACCTCGAGGAGAAGGCCGTTTCCGGCGCCTCAGCGGACCGGAAGTGAGGGCGCCACCGTCAGGGCCGGTAGCACGGGCGGGTGCTCGCTCCACTCCCTGAGCTTCTTGTAGGGATACAGCCCGTCGCTGTGACCGTCGGCCCAGTAGATCTGAACGGCGTACCCGCCGATCGGGGTCAGCGCCGCCACCGTGAACGACCTCTCGGTCAAGGGAGCCGTCGGCAGTTTCGCCACCCGTCCCAGAAGGTCGCGCTCGCCCGCGCACCCCGCGCACGGGCAGAGGCGCCGGACATCCGTCAGCTTCAGGTAGCTCTCTTTTCCGTCTTCCCAGACGATCGCCAGCTCATCCCCTACCGGCTGCAGCAGCTTCGGAACACCGCTCACCTGTCTCCTCCCCTTCCCCGGCCCGTCACCGGGAACGCCTCACGGCGGACTTCCTCGCCGGCGCCTTCGGTCTGGGTTTCGGTTTCGTCTCCGGTGGTTCCCCGCACTCCAGATTCAGCAGAATCCTGGCGGCCGTCTCCCCTTCCTCGATGAATGTGACGGGCTTCGAGACGGTCGGCGCCGAGGTCGGCGTCGCGGGCTTCATGTACACCCCCCGGATCCGCTCCGGCGCCACGAGATCGAGGTCGAGGTCGCGGCTCTCTCTTCCCTCGAACGGAACCCGGCCCAAGACGTTCTGCCGGCCGTATTCCTCGGCCACCGTGCTCCCGATCTTGAAGTGCAGGTGCTTTTCGACCTCGGACGGGAGCATCGGGATCTTTCCGGTCACGAAGTCGAGCAGCTTGTTGAGGGCGGCTCCGATGATGGGCCCCATGTCGTTCTGGTAGTAGACGAGGAACCGGAAGTCGAGAACGTAGACGTCGGGCACATCGAGAGTCTTTCCGAAGAGGGCGTGTTTCTCTTCGTCCGGAAAGAGCTCGGCGGCCGCGACCTTCTGTCCGGCCTCGACCGTGAAGCTGACGATGTCCGAGGCGAGGGGGACATCGGGACGGAGGGGGTTGCGAAGCTGGACGACGAGGCCCACCTGCATCGGCCGGGGGGATTCCTCCGGCCGGCCATTCTTCAAAACGGTGATCTCCGAGAGCCGGAGCGTGAGCTGGGAAGACGCCATCGCAAACCTCCTGTCCAGACCGCTGAACTCGAGTGAGTCGACATTCTCGCAGAGGCCGGGGGGTCCCGGAATCCGCGTTCAGGGCGTGCCAGGACCTGGCGGCTCTTACTCGTAGCGAAGGGCGTCGATCGGATCGAGTCTGGCCGCCTTCATCGCCGGGTAGATCCCGAAGAAGAGGCCGATCGAGAGGCTGACTCCGAGACCGAGCCCGACACTCCAGAGCGGGGTCTCGGCCGGGAGAGGGGAGACCGTCCGGATCACGACAGCCGTCAGGAGCCCGAGAGCGACGCCGACAGCACCGCCAAGGCCCGTCAGCGTCATCGCTTCGGTCAGGAACTGGAGGGTGATGTCCCGCCTGAGTGCCCCAACGGACTTCCGCAGACCGATCTCCCGGGTTCTTTCCGTGACGGAGACCAGCATGATGTTCATGACCCCGACGCCGCCCACGAGGAGCGCGATCGCCGCGACGAAGACGAGAACGCCCGAGATCGCGGCCGTCACGGCCGTCATCTGCTCGATCAGTTTCTCCGAGGTCCACACCGCGAAGTCGTTCGCCTTGTTGAAGGGCACTTTTCTCCGCGCCCTGAGGATGTTCGTCCCCTCCTCCACCAGACGCTCGACGAGCTCGGGAGAACGGGGGATCGTGGCGATGTGAATCGTGTCGCCGCGGGAGTTCTTGATCTGCGGGAAGTACTTGTCGAAGGTCGTGATCGGGATGACGACGATGGTATCCGGGTTCCCGCCGAACGCGCTCGACCCCTTCTTCTCGAAGACGCCGACCACGAAGACCCGGCGGCCGTTGATCGTGATCGGGCGTCCGAGGGGGTCCTTTCCCTTGAACAGAGTCTGGACGACGTCCTCGCCGATGATGGCCGTGTCGGTGGCGTGGAGGACGTCGAGCTCGGTGATGTTCCGCCCGTCGCGGATCACCCAGTTGTTACAGATCGCGTAGTTCTGGTTTCCGCCCGCGACGGTGGGAGCGTTCATCTCCTCGCCATTCCCCTTAACCTTGGGCGCGCCCCAGAAGTAGCGCTCCGGGGAGACCGCGAGGACCGAGGGCGAGAGCCTCTGGATCGCCTCCGCGTCCTCGACCGTCAGGTCGGGACGGGTCCGTTCCTCCTCCGTGACCCGGTGGCCGCCCCCGAACCGCGGTTCCCATTTCTGGAACTGGACGAGCGTCGCCCCGAAGGAGGAGAAGGAAGCTTCGGCGTTCCGGTTGAAACCCGTCACGAGCGCCACCATCCCGATCACGGTCCACGTGCCGATGACGATGCCCACGATCGTCAGGAAGGCCCTGAGCTTGTGGGCCATGATGGCAATGACGGCGAACCGGAGGTTCTCGGCCAGCACCCTGCGAAGGACGATGTAGATCCGTCTACTCATACCGTAGCGCCTCGATGGGGGCGAGCCGGGCGGCCTTGATGGCGGGGAAGGCCCCCGCCACGAGGCCCGTGAGCGTCGCCAGGGAGAGCCCCGTGACGATGAGAGAGACCGGGACCCTCGTGGGGAGAGGGGTGAAGGCGTCCACCGAGTAGGCGATGACCCACCCGAAGAAGACTCCGAGGATGCCTCCGCCGAGGGCCAGGAGCGCGGCCTCGAGCAGGAACTGCCTCCGGATGTCTTTCTTGCGGGCTCCCAGGGCGAGGCGGAGGCCGATCTCCTTCGTTCTCTCGATGACCGAGACGAGCATGATGTTCGCGATCACGATCGCGCCCACGACGAGGGAGATCGCGCTGATGAAAACGAGAAGCGCGAAGGCACCGGCGGAGATGCTGCGCCAGACCGCCTGGATGGCCTCGCTCGTGACGAAAGAGACCGGGTCGGGGCCGTTGGGAGGCGTCTTGCGCAGCGCCCGGAAGATGACGCGCATCTCGTCCTGGGACGCGGGAACACCCGGCACCCCGCCGCGAGCCTTCACGAAGATCGAGATGTTGCGGTTGGCCCCAAAGGCCTTGGAGAACGTGTCGCGCGGGATGTAGACGACGTTGTCTTGACTCTGGCCGAGGACGGATCCCTGCTTGACGAGGAGGCCGATCACGCGGAAGGGGATTCCGCCGATCTGAACGGTCCGGCCGATCGGGTCGAGGCGGGGAAAGAGCTCGTCGCGGATTTCGGACCCGATGACGGCGACGAAGGTCCTGTGGGTGTCCTCGGTCTCGGTGAAGAAGCGTCCCAGATCAATGTCGAGGTTCCGCAGGTCCGCCATGTTGGCCGTCACCCCGTTGATGCTGACGTCTGGGACGCGCCGGGCCCCGAACTTGACGGGACGGTCGATACCGGACTGAGCCCCGATCATCAGGGCGGTCTTCGAGAGACGCTCGACCTGGTCGAGGTCGCTCTTCTGGATCCTCTTCCTCTTCAGGGCCGCGAGAAAGTCGTCTCGCGACGTGATGATGCCCCAGCGGCTCACGGCGTAGACGTCGGGCGAGAGGCTGAAGAGCTTGGTGGCGACGTAGTAGTTCAGGCCGGAGATCACCGAGACGACCGCCACGATCGTCATCACGGCGATGATGACCCCGAGGAGAGTCAGGAAGGAGCGCAGCTTGTGAGCGCCAATCGCCCGCAGGGAAACCGCGAGAAGCTCTCCTGTCAGCATGCTCCGCCTCCTTCAGCTCCCCATCAGGACTTCTTCTCGTCGCGAGGAGCGGTCGAGTTGTCGACCTTCACGCGGTCCCCGATCCGAAGCGAACGGAGAGCCCGGAACGGTCCCGTCACGACCTCCTCGCCGTCCGTGAGGCCTTCCAGGATCTCGATCGAGAGCTCGGCGGTGATTCCGGGCTTCACCTTCCTGAACTCGACCGTCCCGTCCTTCTTGACGACGAAGACTCCCTCGACATCCCTCTTCTTCTCGGCCGCGCCGGGGGCGGGAGTGGGAGTCGGGGCGGGCTTCTTGCCCTTCGCGGGCCGCGCGAGCGTCGATTCGTCCGCGACGACGAGCGCCGGGATCGGGATTGCCAGCGTCTGCTGCCGCCGGTCGGTCTCGATGGCGGCGGTCGTGGAGAACCCGGGCCGTATGTTCGCCGGGGGGCTGTCGAGCTGGATCTTCACCTTGAAGTTCACCGCCGAGGAATCGGTGCCGAGCGCGGACTTTGTGATCGGGCTGCCCCCGATCTCCGTCACCGTGCCGTCGAACTTCTGGTCGGGATAGGCGTCGATCGTCAGCTTCGCCTTTTGCCCCACCTTGACCCTCGGGATGTCGGTCTCATCGACCTCCATCTCGGCCTCGACGACCGACATGTCGGAAATCGTCAGGAGGACGGTCCCGGGGTTGTTCATCGTGCCGACGACCGCGTTCTCCCCCGCCTCGACGGGCCGCGCCGTGACGATGCCATTGATGGGCGCCTTGAGCGTCGTCTTCGAGAGCGAATCCTTCGAGGCCGCGAGCTGGGCGCGGGCCTGCTCGATCCGCTGCTCTGTCGCCTGCAGCTGGGCCTTGGCCCCGTCGAGCGCCAGCCGGGCCTTCTGATAGATCTGCTCCGAGCTGATGCTGGCCTCGAAGTTCTTCTTCTCGCGGTTGTAGTCCCGCTCAGCCTGCCCGAGCGTCGCCCGGTCGGATTCCCGCTGCGCAAAGAGCGCATCGATGGCCGCCTGCTGAGCGCGGGTGTTGGCGTCGTACTGAGCCTTGTCGATCTGGAGGAGGAAGTCGCCCTTCTTGACGGCGTCGCCCTCGCGAACGGCGAGGACGACGATCTGGCCCATCACCTGAGACGAGATCTCGACCTTCGTCTTCGCCTGGACGCGCCCGTTGCAGCTCACGGTGGAGACGAGGTCGGCCTTGGCCGACTTGGTCGTCGTGACTTTCGGGAGGTTGCGGTCTTTCTGGGTGATCGAGGCGGCAATCACGACCCCGATGACGAGGACGGCAACACCGCCCAGAACCCACTTCAAACGTGAACTCATGACACCTCTTCCTCCGGAAATCGACACGAAACCCCTCGCGAGGGGTGCAGATCCGGTTACGGTCGCAAAACCGGAAAGGTTTCCAATCTCACAGGGAGAAGACCCGGTTTCGACCCTCGGCCTTGGCCCGGTACAGGGCCCGGTCAGCCTCGTCGACGAGCTCGGCGGGAGACGACCCGGCCGTGCCTTTCGTCGTGGCCGCTCCGACCGAGACGGTCACGCTCTGCTGCTGCGTGCGCCCAAGAGGCGTTCCCTCGCAGGCCCGCCGAATCCGCTCCCCAACCGTGATGGCGTGGATCTTCTCTGTCATCGGCAGAAGGACCGCGAACTCCTCTCCGCCTATCCGGGCCGCCATGTCGCCCCGGCGCGCCTGCCGGGCCAGAAGGCGCGCGAATCCCACCAGGATCTCGTCTCCGAATCCGTGGCCGAACGAGTCGTTGATCGACTTGAAATGGTCGAGGTCGAGGATGAGAAGGGAGAGAGGCCGTCCACTCCTCTGAGCCCGGCTGACCTCACGAGACAGCGACTCCTCGAAGGCCCGACGATTGGGCAGACTCGTGAGGGGATCCGTCAGCGCGAGACGCTCGAGGAGCTCGTTCTTGGCGGCGAGCTCGGAGAGCGCGCGCACGAGCCGCAGTCCCGAACGAACCCGGGCAACGAGCTCGTTCGGATCGACCGGCTTGACGAGGTAGTCGTCGGCCCCCGTGTCGAGTCCCGCGACCTTCGAGGCGGTTTCACCTCTCGAGGAGAGGATGATCACGTGAGTGAAACGCAGCTCGTCGATCCCCTTGATCAGGCGGCAGAGGGTGAGTCCGTCGAGCCGCGGCATCTCCCAGTCCGTCACGACCACCTCGGGGCGAAAGACCCGGACCCGCTCCAGCGCCGCCTGGCCATCGGGACAGCTCTCGACCTGAAAGCCGGCCTGGCGCAGGGGAATCTCCATCTGCTCCCGGTAAACCGGGTCATCCTCGACGACCAAGACCTGCGCGATGGTTGAAGACATGGATTCTGGACGCTTCCCGGGAGTTTAAGGGTGGACCCGCGGGAAGGCGAACGGGACCTGGCGGAGGAGGAGGGATTCGAACCCCCGGAACCTTGCGGTTCAACGGTTTTCAAGACCGCCGCCTTAAACCACTCGGCCACTCCTCCGGGGGAAACCACTGGCGGACAGGGGGGGATTCGAACCCCCGGTAGGTTTTTAACCCTACGGCGGTTTAGCAAACCGCTGGTTTAAGCCACTCACCCACCTGTCCGGGTCGAGTCGAGCGAAGGGGGAGTCTAGCGCGGAGCCCCGAAAAAGGGAAAGGCCCGGGGGCCGAAGCCCCCGGGCCAAGGAAAACCCTCGGCTTGAATAGGCCTCCTACGGCGTGGGGACGAGACCCACCATGCGGGCGAGGAACTCTCCGATCTGCGCCCGGCTCACCGTGTCGTAAGGACAGAACGCCAGCCCGTTCCCCGGCGTCCCCGCGCACCCCTTCGTCAGACGGTCCGAGTACGCGATGTTCGCCTCGCGCCTCGGCCACCCCGCAACCTTCATCCCGGCATCCGCCCATCCGCTGCACGCCGGGTAGGCCTGGCTGCATCCCGGGTCCGTCTCCCCCGTCGTCGACAGGAGCGAGCTCAGAATCGCCGTCTGCTTCATCCGGTCCAGGAACGTCACGAGCTCCGCCCGGCTCACCGATCCGTCCGGGTTGAAGCACGTCCCCTGTGCGCACGGCACGCCCACCGTGATCCCCCAAGTCTTGATCCAGTGGATCGCCAGCCAGTTCGGGTGTGCGCACGGCACATCCGGGAAGTCCGGCGTTTCGCACGTCGCCGCCGGCAGCACGGCACTCCGTGTCCGCCACCACTGGTACGCCTTCGCCAGGTACTCCGCCATCAGCTTCCTCGGCACCGTCGCGTTCGGCGTGAACTGCGGTCCGACTGCCTCCGTGTCCATGTCCCCTTCCATGATCCCGGCGTCCGCCACTTCCGCCGACGACTCGAAGTAGTAGTCCGCCTCCGTCACGTCCGTGAACGCCCGCACGGAGAGACTCTGGATCGACCGTCCCTTCTCGATCGCTCCCTCCATCACCCCGACGTCGTACCGCCCGGCCGGCGCCGTCGCGCTCGCCACCAGCGTCGCCGTCAGCAGATTCGGGTTCGAGAAGCTGTTCGTGAAGACCGAGGGCGTCAGCGTTCCCGCCGTCGCCCCATCCAGGTCCGTGAAAAGCAGGCTCGATGCCACGAATCCCGACCCCGAGAGGCTCAGGTCGCCCGTGAAGCCCCACCGGTTCACATACGCTGGGCTCACCGCCCCGAACGTGACGTTCGACGCGGCCGTCGCAAACGACTGCACTGCTGACTCAGAGGGCGCCGACGTCCCGCAGACCGGGACCGCCACGACCTTCCAGAAGTACGTCTGCCCGGGAGCCAGGTCCACCGCCAGGGAGCTCCTCTCCGCCGGCAGCGCCTCGTATCTCAGAAGGGATTCCGCGCTCGGTCCGAGGTACACGTCAAAGTGTGACACCCCGGGTACCGTGTTCCAGGTCAACGTCAACGACTTCGGCAGTCCCGTCGCTCGGGCCACCGGGTTCGTCAGGACCGGTGCCGCTCCCGTGAACGCGCACGTCCCCGTCGTCAGCGTCTGGATCCCCGACGCCACCTCGTTGCACGCGTTTCTCGCCACCACCTTCCAGTAGTAGGTCACGCCCGGCTGCCAGTTCGGAATGAAGGCCTCGAAGTTGTCCACCAGTCCCGACGCCAGGAGCTTCTCCGGCGGCGTCACCGTGTCGAAGTAGACGTCGTAAGCCGCTCCGCTCGCCGGGTTCCAGGCCACGATCGCCCCCTGGTACCCCGTCGTCCCATTCGGCGGGTAGAGGCCCGAAGGCGTCGCAGGGGCCACGGCCACCGCCATCGTCTTCGTCCCCACGTTCGGGCATCCGTCCCTCGTCACCGTCACGGTGAGAACCACGGTTCCCGAGGCCGGCGCGTTGAACGTCACTGTCTGCGCATTCGTCACCGACGTGATCGTCCCGCCGGCGATCCCCCAGGCATAGGTCACGCCTGGACCTCCGTCCGGAACCGAGGCCGTGTAGCCGGTCCCGCTGGCGCACAGACCGCCAGGGGCGGTGATCACCGCAGACGCCAGCGGCTTCACCACGAAGGCGGCAGAGCCGGTCAGGTCGGACGGGAGCGCCGTACAGTTTCCATCAGACAGATCTGTGACCCAGTAGTTCATGTTGAAGGTCGGACTCACCTGCCGCGTCGCCGGACTCGCATTGGCGACCTGCACGTAACCGTCGTTCCACTTCAGCGTCCAGGGAGCCACACCCGTCAAGGCCGCGTTGATGGTCGACACTGTCCCCGCGCAGACCGTTCCGCCACCCGTCACGGAGGAAGTGGGACGGGAATTCACGTTCACAGTTGCCGAGCCCGTCAGATCCGAGGGAGACGCCGAGCAACTCGCGTCTGTCAATGCCGTGACGGTATAGACGGTCGTGACCGCCGGCGCCACCGTCCTGACGGCCGGAGAAGCCGTCACTCCAGTCTGAATGAAGCCGTCCGACCACGTCACCGTCCACGGGGCCGTTCCCGTCAGGGCGGCCTGAATCGTCGCGGGCTGTCCGTTGCAGACGATGCCGCTCCCGCTCACCACCGCCGTCGGTGCCGTGCAGAGCACGCAGAGGTTGACGGTCATGACGGCGTCGCCGTACGTCAGACTCTGATCCCATGCGGTGGTCGTCCACGCTGTCGCATCCGTCCCGTTGTTCATGTAGACGAACCCGCCGCCCGGATATGCGGATGAAGTGCGGAATCCCCACTGACCCGCCCCCGTTCCCGTATCCTTCGATGCGCTAGCGAAGATGACGTACTGCGCATTGGCGGCAAGAGGGACCCCACCCGGGATGCTGAACGTCACAGACTCGTAGGTTGCACTTTGCGTCGTGCTCCGCGGTGCGCTCTCGTACAGATTGGCGCCCGTGGCCTTGGAGCCGTCCCACGCATAGACCTCACCCCTGAAAACCACGGTCGTCGGCAGCTGCATCTGGAACGTGAACTGCAGGAGGCTCGCACCCGTGGCGGGGGCCGTGATCACCTGGCCGTACGTCGGGGTGACGGGCAGGCCGAACGGGCCGACGGAGTCTGACCCGTTCCAGCCAGTCTGAGTGTCGATCACCGATCCCCCGCAGAGGACGCGGACCAGTGTGTTGTGCACGAACTCGTAGAACTCGGAGCTGTTGCTGTAGCCCGTTTCGACGAACATGTTGAGGCCGCCGACGTTCCCCGCGGCGTTGATCGCGAAGAGAGGAATGCCCCCCCCATCATCGGCGAGAACGGTCGCGCCGGCATCAAGCCCTGGATGACTGAAGTTGCCGTTGTGGAAATACGAAATCGCGGCCGGGGTGATCTGATTCGGGAAAGAGAAGACCACATCCGACGGAACGAGCGGGTTGAACCCGCCGCTGACGTCCCCGTTGGTGCCCGTGTTGATCAGTGGCGAGTAGCCCGTCGTCATGATCCCGCCCGCCACCGCCCAGGGAGAAGAGAAGGCATAGGTGGAAAGGACAACCTTGCCCCCGCCATCGACGTAGCTCTTGAGGACATCCCCGAGCCCCACGGCATTGGCGGGAGAGTAGTTCGTGAAGCAGAGAACGGCCTCATAGCCTTGAAGCTGAACGAGAGTCGGAGTGCTTGATGATGAATCGAAGGTGTCCACCTGCGTAAAGGGAGGCTTGGTCAGTTCCGTTACGGGAAAGTACGAAATCGAGTCTGCCCCCACGATCAGCAGTCTTGCCGCAAGGGAAGGGTTCGCGAGGGACAGCGAGACGAGAGAGACGGAGACGAGCAGGAACGCTCCCTGACCGATCCGACCGATCCATGCCTTCATTGTTTCGCTCCTTTCGGATCTCAATCAGTGCAAAGCCAACATCCGCGGCTGGCATGCCTCACGGAGCTGATGACGAGAGCCGGGACGAGACCGGGCACATGGGAAGATCTTACTCTTGGCTGAACACCCCGGTGAGCCGAATTCGGAACGAGGAGCCCCGCAGATTGGACTTTCTGGGTGTCCCCAGCCGACACGCAGGGACGCCCGGGCCGCCACGGCAACGGGTCCACATCTCGTGAGGAGATGCGCCTTACAGGGGTCGTCCGAGCCAGACGGGGAGTCCCGCCCACCTTCTCAGAAGCAGACCTCGTTTCGGGGCCCTACCCCGCGGACCTCACCCCAGGACCGATTTCGCCCGGATCTCCGTCAACCCCCCGCAGTACGGCTGGAGGGCCTTTGGCACCCCCACCGTCCCGTCCTCCCGCTGGTAGTTCTCCAGGATCGCCACGAGCGTTCTCCCGATGGCGAGCCCCGATCCATTCAGCGTGTGGAGGAACTCGTTCCTCGATTTCCCGCCGCCGGCGTCCTTCTTGTACCGGATCGCCGCCCGGCGCGCCTGGAACGCCTCGAAGTTGGAGCAGGATGAGATCTCGCGATACGTGTTCTGACCTGGCAACCACACCTCGAGATCGAAGGTCTTCGCGGACGCAAACCCCATGTCGCCCCGGCAGAGGAGCACCCGGCGGTACGGCAACTCGAGCTTCTCGAGGATCGCCTCGGCATTCGACGTCAGCTTCTCGAGTTCCGCGTGGGAATCCTCGGGCCGAGCGAACTTCACGAGCTCGACCTTGTCGAACTGGTGCTGGCGGATCAGGCCTCGCGTGTCCTTACCAGCCGCCCCCGCTTCCGCCCGGAAGCAGGGCGTGTAGGCACAGAGCGAGATCGTCAGCTTCTCCTCGGAAACGATCTCGTCCCTCAGAAGGTTCGTCACCGGCACCTCCGCGGTCGGAGCCAGAAACCAGTCCGTATCCTTCAACCGGAAGAGATCCTGTTCGAACTTCGGCAGCTGGCCCGTTCCGAACAGCGACGCCGAGTTCACGACGAAGGGCGGCAAGACCTCCGTGTAGCCGTGCTCGCGCGTGTGCACATCCAGCATGAACTGGATCAAGGCACGGTTCAGGAGTGACGCGCCCCCGAGGAGTACCGTGAAGCGGGCTCCGGTGATCTTCGCCGCTCTCTCGAAATCGAGTATGCCAAGGGCCGGACCGATGTCCCAGTGGGCCTTCGGCTCGAAAGAGAACTTGGTGGGCTCTCCCCAGGTCCTTACGACAACGTTGCCGGTCTCGTCCTCGCCCTCCGGAACACTCTCGTGGGGGACGTTGGGCAGCGTCCTCTCGATCGCGGCGAAATCGTCCTCGATGGCCGCCAGCCGCTTCTCGGCGCCCGCGATCTCATCTCCCAGCTGGCGGGACCGTTCCTGTTCGGCGGAGGCATCCTCCCCCTTCTTCTTCTTCTTGCCGACCTCTGCCGAGACGGTGTTCCGCTCGGCGCGCCGGCTTTCCACCTCGGTCAGGAGGCGGCGGCGTTCGGAATCGAGGTCCCCCCAGCGGGCCAGGAGGGCGGCGTCGTAGGTCCGCCCCCGGAGCAGACGGGGCATCTCTTCGAAGTTCTTGCGGAGGAAGTCTCGGGCTAGCATGGCGCACGGATTCTGAGAGCCGTCGACGCCAGACGCAAGCCGGGCCACCGCAAAACCCCGGCCCGGCCATGCCGTATATGCTCCCGTCAGGAGGCCACTTCACACATGGAAGCCGCCATCTCGCTTTCCGGGGTGACGAAGACGTTCGGGAAATTCACGGCCGTCAGCTCGCTCGAACTGACGGTGCCGAAGGGCCTCACCTTCGGGTTGCTCGGACCCAACGGGGCCGGCAAGACCACCACCATCCGGATGATCATGAACATCACGAAGCCCGATTCGGGTTCGATCCGGGTGCTCGGCCAGGAGATGAACGAGGAGCTCCAGCAGAGGATTGGATACCTGCCCGAGGAGCGCGGGCTGTACCGGAAGATGAAGGTCGTCGACCAACTCCTCTTCCTTGCCGAGATCAAGGGCGTCGACCGCGACACGGCGATGAGGCGGCTCGGCCCCTGGCTCGACTCGATGGACCTCAGGCCCTGGATCAACAAGAAGACCGAGGAGCTCTCGAAGGGCATGCAGCAGAAGGTCCAGTTCCTGGGGACCATCGTCCATGACCCCGAGATCCTGATCCTCGACGAGCCGTTCTCGGGCCTCGACCCCATCAACGTCATCCTGATCAAGGACTTCCTTTCCGAGTTCAAGAAGCAGGGCAAGACCATCGTCTTTTCCACCCACGTGATGGAGTACGCGGAGAAGCTCTGCGATCGGATCGCTCTCCTTTACAGGTCGAAGAAGCTCCTGGACGGAACCGTCCGGGAGATCAAGAACCTCTACCGGGACAGGGTTCCGCTGCCTCCGCCCGTGGAACCCGAACCCGAGCTCGAGAAGATCTTCATCAAGGCCGTCGAGGAATCCGGCCTGACCGCCCCGTCTCCAGAGGAGCTGAGGTAGGACCGGATGAACCCGAAACTGATCGCCATCATCAAGCGCGAGTACCTCCAGCAGATCCGGACAAAGGCGTTCTGGATCTCAACGTTCCTGATCCCGTCGATCGGCCTCGGGATGGTCTTCTTGCAGGTCGCGATGTCCAAGACGCTCGTCGCGAAGGGGAAGATCGGAGTCGTCGACCTCTCCGGACGCCTCTACGACGGGCTCGTGGCCGAATACAACAAGCCCACAAAAGACAGCACCGAGAAAGAAAAGCAGCCCAGGCTGACCCAGGAAAAGCAGAAGCCGCCGCTCGCGACCCGCATGGAGTTCTTCAAGATCGAGGCCACGAAGGAGTCGCTGCCCGGCCTTCGGAAGAAGCTGAACGACGACGTCCAGAAGGAACAGATCAAGGCCTACATCGTCCTCGACGAGAACATCCTCGAGAACGGGGTCGCGGAGTGGCGCGCCCAGTCGGTCAAGGCCGATCTCGTTCTGAGAGAAACCGTCGCCAACCTTCTCTCGCGCGTGGCGACGAAGGAGCGCCTCAAGGACCGGGGCGTGGACCCCGAGATCTACGAGAAGGCCCGGATGCGAATCGAGATCGACCCCCACGAGGCCAAGGAAGTGGAGACCGAGTCGTCCAAGAACGCCGGCTTCAACCTCGCGGTCTCGGGAGTCTTCTTCTTCCTCATCTACATCTCGATCTTCGTTTACGGCGCCTTCATCATGAGAGGAGTCCTCGAGGAGAAGAACAACCGGATCGTCGAGGTCCTCGTCTCCTCCGTGAAACCCGTCCACCTGATGCTCGGGAAGATCATCGGAATCGGCTTCGTGGGGCTGACGCAGTACGCGGTCTGGGGCGTGCTGGCGTCCTTCATGAGTCTGCCGGCGTTTGCCGCGATGATGGGGATGGCCGACGGCGTCCCGTCGATTCCCTTCCTGACGATCGCGGCCTTCGTCGTCTTCTTCCTTCTCGGCTACTTCCTCTACGCGGCCCTCTACGCCGCGGTGGCGGCGCCGTTCAATACCGAGCAAGAGGCCCAGCAGTTCGTCATGGTCCCGGCGATGATCCTGATCCTCGCCTCGACCACGTGGTTTTTCGCCTTCAACACGCCAAACGGGGCCGTGGCCGTCACGCTCTCATTCTTCCCGCTGACGTCTCCCCTCCTGATGTTCATGCGGATCTCCGTCCAGCCTCCCCCGTTCTGGCAGATCGGCGTCTCCATCGTGCTGCTCCTCCTGGCCATCTGGGGCATGGCCTGGCTCGCCGGGCGGATCTACCGGGTCGGGATCCTGATGTACGGCAAGAAGCCGACCGTGCCGGAAATCTTCCGGTGGATCCGTGAGGCAGACTGAGTTCTCGCGAGCTTCGCCATTCCGGAGGATCGGTGCACTTGTCTGACGGCGAGAACGGTGCTATCTTCCCGGTCCCTCGACACGGGGGGTCTGGCGCGTTCGTCTAGCGGTCCAGGACGCCGCCCTCTCACGGCGGTAACACGGGTTCGAGTCCCGTACGCGCTACCAACTCCATCGATCCTCCAGGAGCGGCCCAACCGGCCGCTCCTGCTGTCTTTGGCGCGGCGACCTCGTCTCGGGACGTCCCCTGTTCCTTCTTCTGTCAGTCCATGCAGAATCGTTCTAAACTGCACCCCCGGGATTGCAATATGACCGGTACCGGTGCCTCAGATGCCGCGGAACCAACAGGAATCCCGGTCGCGAACGCGGCCGAGGCCCGGTACAGAGGTCTCCTCGCGGCGACGTCTGACCTGATCTTCTGGACGGACAGCGACGGATTGCTCGTCGACTACCACGCCAACACCGCCGCGGACCTTGCCGTCCCGCCGGAAGCATTCCTGGGACGGTACGTCGGAGATGTCCTTCCGGAGCCGACGGCATCGATCTGGGTCGAGGGCGTTCGCAAGGCCCGGCAGAGCGGCGGAGTCGAGCCGTTCGAATACTCGCTTCCCTTTCCGGACGAAGAGAGGCGCTACGAGGCTCGTGCCTTTCTCTGCGACTCCGGTGAGGTGGTCGTTCTCGTCAGGAACATCACGAGCCGCTGGCGAGCGCAGCAGGAGCTTCTGCGCCGTGAACAGGAGTTCGAGACCCTGGCTGACAACGCACCCGTCATCATCACGCGCCACGATTCCGCGATGCGGTACACGTACGTGAATCGCGCCTTCTGCACTCTGATGGGCGGCCCCGGGGAGCACTTCGTTGGGAAGACGGGCCGGGAACTCGGGTTTCCCGAGTCCGCCCAGGCGCCATTCGAGGAGGCCGTGAAGTCCGCCTTCGAGATCGGGGATCTCGTGTCGGTCGGCATCTCCTCCGGCGGCGAGAACGGCCAGCCGGGAGATCGCCGGTACTACCAAGTGAACGTGGTCCCGGAGTTCTCGGAGGCGGGTGAACCGGTCTCCGTCCTATCGATCGCGCACGAGATCACCAGCCTGAGGAAGGCCCAGCAGGCGGTCGAGGAGATCAACAGGCGCCTCGAGCAACGGGTTCACGAGCGGACCGAGGAGCTGAGTGCCCTGAACCAGGAGTTGGCTCAGGCCTTGAGGCTGAAGGACGAGTTCCTCGCGAGCATGAGCCACGAGTTGCGGACACCGCTCAACGCGATCCTGGGCTTCACGCAGGCGGTCAGGGATCAGATCTACGGCCCCGCCAGCGAGCGGCTCCTCAACTCGGCGCGGGCCGCGGACACCGCCGGCCATCACCTTCTCGATCTCATCAGCGACATCCTCGACCTCTCGAAGATCCAGGCCGGGCGGTTGAAGCTCTCGCTCGACCCGGTCCCGGTCCAGTCGCTGTGCGAGGCGAGCCTGCAGATGGTGGAGAAGGCGGCGCAGAAGAAGGGAGTTCTCCTCGCCTCGACGGTCGCGCCGGGTGTGGGTCTTCTCCTGGCGGACGGGAGGCGGCTCAAGCAGATGCTCGTGAACCTCCTGAGCAATGCCGTCAAGTTCACCCCCGAAGGCGGACGCATCGACCTGACAGTCGAGGGCGACAGGGAGAAGAAAGTGATCCGGTTCCTGGTTGCCGACACGGGGATCGGCATCGAGAAGGACCAGATTCCACGTCTCTTTCAGCCTTTCACCCAGGTTGACAGCCAGCTCTCTCGCCCTCATTCGGGAACCGGTCTCGGACTCTCCCTTGTCCTGAGCATGGCGGCGCTGCACGGCGGTGGCGTCTACGTCGAGAGCGAGCCGGGAAGAGGGAGTTGCTTCACCATCCTGCTCCCGTGGACGGAGGCTCAGAGCCGCAAGAGCACATCTGGCGGCGAAACGGACCGGCAGGCAGCGGTGTTCCATGCGGCCCCCCGGGGATCCCGAGGGGGGGAGCCGGGCGGAGCCCCCCTCCGGCTTCTGCTCGCCGAGGACAACGAGAGCAACGCGATTCTCATCTCGGACCTGCTCACCGCGAACGGGTACGACGTCTCCCTGGCACGAACGGGTTTCGAGGCCATCCAGCTCGCTCGTAAATTGAAACCCGACGTCGTCCTGATGGACATCCAGATGCCCGGGATGGACGGTCTCGAGGCCATCCGCCGGCTCAGGGCGAACGAAGAGACCAAGCACCTTCCGATCCTCGCCCTGACGGCTCTCGCCATGCCGGGCGACAGGGAGCGGTGCCTCTCGGCGGGAGCGAACGGATACGTGACGAAACCGCTCGATTTCGCGGTCCTTCTGGAGACGACACAAAACCTCCTGGGCCTGCCAGGCTAGAACCCCGCAGAGTCCCCGAGCCGCAGGATGGGAGCCCCGTCCCTCCCGGGCCGGCTCCTCAGCTGCCCAGCTGTCTTCTGTCCGCGGACAGGAGGCCGTTCCGGAGGATGTCGGCGATGTCCGCGACGGCATCGTCTGATTCCTTGCCGAACTGACGCGGGACGCCGAAGAGCACCTCCACCGAGAAGTAGTGGAGAAAAATGCGACTCGCGAGCATGACGGCCGAGAGGCGGCAGACCCCGGGCCGCAGCTTCTGCTCCAGAGGCACCGCGGCGGGGTGGGCGGTGAGAAAGGCGTCGAAACGCGCCGCCATCCCCGAGTAGAAGTTCCGGATGTGGTTCCCTTCGAGTTCCACGACGTCGACGTAGATCAGCGCCACGTGCCGGCGCCACGCCTCGACGCTCTCCTTCGCCGCGCGCGCGAGGGCCTCGAGATCGTCCGGGAAGGCCCCCGAGGCGAGCGCCTTGTTGAACGGGAAGTCCGGACTCCTGATGGCGTCCCAGTACTGACCCAACAGCGTCTCGAAGACTTCTTCCTTGTCCCGGAAGTGGTGGTAGACGTTCCCCGTCGAAAGGTCCGCGGCACGCGCGATGTCTCGCATGCTCGTGCCCCGGTAGCCCCGCCGCGAGAAGAGTTCGAGCGCCGCATCGAGGATCTGCCCGCGGCTCCTCTCGGACTTCGCCTCTTGCTCCACCATCTCGTCCTCAGAATACCGTGGACTTGGCTGCCGTGAACCTGAGCAGCATCGGGAAGAAGACGTCCGGCCGCTCGAGGTACACGACGTGGCCCGACTCCGCGATCGGCTCCCAGCGCGCGTCCGGGAGGATCCCGACGATCTTCTTCTGGACCCACGGCGGGATGGCCCGGTCCTCCTCGCCCGGCATGACGAGAGCCGGGGTCCGGATCTCCCGGTAGCCAGGCATGTTTTCTTCCAGAGCGGCGAAGAACGGGTCCTGGGCCTCCGTCAGCCGGATCAGGGCGTGCAGCGAGTCCTTGTAACGGTCGTGGAACTTCCGGCGCATCGTGTCGAGGTTGTCCTTCACCTTCCTCACGAATGCCTCGCCGAAGATCTTCTCGTACATGTAGTGCGTGTAGATCTCGAAGACCTCGGGACCGCCCCGGTAGAAGCGCAGAGAGAGCGCCTCGTACATCTCGAAGAGTTCCTCGTTGGAGAGCAGGATCCCGGAGAGCGTCAGCGTGTGGAGCCGCTCCTGGTGGAGGCGCGCGAACTCGAGCGCGACGAATCCACCGTAGGAAATCCCCATGACGTGGGTCTTCT
The DNA here is from genome assembly GCA_022071945.1 of Thermoanaerobaculia bacterium. GTDB lineage: Bacteria > Acidobacteriota > Thermoanaerobaculia > UBA5066 > UBA5066 > JAJVIN01. The sequence continues at coordinate 66,439 of JAJVIN010000046.1, forward strand.
GGACCTTCAATTCGTCCAGGATCGCAACGAGGAAGCCAGCGAGGCTGGGAATGAGGACCGGCTCATCAGGGGCCGAGGACTCCCCTTGACCGAGGTAGTCATAGAGGATCACGTCGTGCTGCGGCAAGACGAACGGGAGGAAGCCGTACCAGGCCTTGCAGTGCATGGCCAGGCCATTGAGGAGGGCGATCGGCTCCTTCTCCCCCTTGCCGAAGTACTCCCAGTGAATCAGGTTCTCGCCTGCCGGGAGCAGTCCCTGACGGTCGGGCGCGATGTCTGCCACGGTCGCGGCCTCAGACCGCCAAGACCGGAGCGCTGAGGCACAAGCCTAGGGCTTTCCCTCCTCCGCGAGGCGCGCCGGGCGGGGGAGGGGGATCTCCTTCGTGCCCGGTGTGACGGCGGAGCATGCCGGCGACGGAATTCCCTCCCCCGCAGGGCGGGGGAGGGCCAGGGAGGGGGCGCCCCCACCCTCCCCTCCCCCGCCCCGCGGGGGAGGGAGTCACTTCTCCGGTGAGGATGCGTCGACATCCAAGAGACCTACCAGCAAGGGACTCGCGCGTAAGGGACTTGCGCGTAAGGGACTCGCGCGTGAGAAACCCACTCGTAGATCCCGGCTGCACAGGGGATACCGGACGGTCCAGTCGTTCAATCGCGGTTTCTGGATTCACGACGTCACTCCCTCAGCGGCGTTCTCGGCCGCCAGGCTTTCGAGAAAGCGGGTGATGATGGAAACGGATTCCGCGGGGCGCTCGGCCACGACGGCGTGACCCGCGCCCGGCACCAGGAGCGTCTCGGCCCCGGGAATCGCTGCAGCCACGGCGAGAGACCTCTCGGCAGGCATGGTGACGTCTTCCCCGGCGAGAACGACGAGAGTGCGGCAGGAAATGGATGGGAGCAGGGACCCGATGTCGAGTCCCTCGAGCGACGCGAGGAGGCCCGCGAGCCCGGCGAACCAGCTGACCGGCAGGTACGAGATCACCTTCCGGCGGCTCGCGATCTCCAGGGCATTCGCCGCGGCCCACGCCGGGGAAAAGGCCGACCGCGCGATCAAGTCGTACACGGGCCCCCGCTCCCCGCCGGCGGCAGCCTCCTCCGCGGCCGCCCGGAGCGCGCCGAGGCCCGCGAGCATCGAACCATCGAATCGGTCCACGACCGTGAAGGCCACGAGAGACCTCACGCGGGAAGGGTGGCGCGCCGCGAGAACGAGTCCGGCCTCGCCTCCGAATGAGGCGCCGGCGACATGCGCCCGCTCGACCCCGAGGTGGTCGAGGAGCCGCGCCACGTCTTCGGCATGCTCCAGAAAGTCCGCGGGCGGAGGACCCGGCGTTCGAAGCTGGCCCCTGAAGTCGCACCGGATCACCCTGAAACGCCTGGCGAGCGGTGTCGCGATCTCGTTCCAGGCCGCCCAGCTCATCATCCCGCCGTTCAGGAGGACCAGCGGCTCGCCTGAACCGTCGACCTGGTGCGCCAGCAGCGTCACGGCGTCCCCCTCTCCCGGATCCATCGGTCGCGCAGTTCGCCCTTGACGACCTTCCCGTAGGCCGTCCGAGGGAGCGCCTCGACGAAGGCGACCTCTTTGGGGAGCTTGTACTTCGCGAGCTTCTCGGCGGCGAAGGCGAGGAGCGCTTCCCCCGCGACTTCCTGGCCGGGTCTCTTCACGACAAATGCCACGCCCATTTCGCCCCACACCTGATGGGGAACTCCCACCACGGCGGCATCCTGTACGGCCGGGTGAAGGAGCAGTTCCCCCTCGATCTCGGCCGGGTAGATGTTGACGCCTCCCGAGATCAGCATGTCCTTGCGGCGGCCGGCGATCGTGAAGAACCCCTCGTCGTCGCGCCGGGCGAGGTCACCCGTGTGGAAGAACCCTTCGGAGTCGAGAGCCGCCGCTGTCGCCTCCGGATTCCGCCAGTAGCCTTTCGACACGTGCTCTCCACGCAGGAGCAACTCCCCCACCTCTCCCACCGGGACCTCACGCCCCGTCTCGTCGACGAGCCGTGCCTCGGTGAACATCAGCGGCTTGCCGATGGACCCCTTCTTTCGCGCCGACTCCTCGACCGTCATCGCGAAGCAGTTGACGCCCACCTCGGTCAGGCCGTAGCCCTGCTTGAAGACGATCCCGCGCTCCTGATAGGCCTCGATGAGGTAGAGCGGCAGGGGCGCCCCCCCGCTGATGAGCCATCGAACGGATTCGAGGTTGGCGGCCGAAAAGCAAGGCGCCTCCAGGAGCAGCTTCCAGATCGTCGGAACTCCGAGAACGACGGTGCAGCGCTCGGCCTCGACCGTTCTCCAGATCTCGTCGGGGTCGAACCCGGCGTGAAGGACGACCGTGCCGCCGATGGCGATGATGGGCATGAGGAACGCCCCCAGCCCTCCCGCGTGGTACAGCGGCGTGAAGACCGGGCTGACATCGTCTTCCCTCAGCTGCCAAGACACGGCCGTGTTGTAGGCGTTCCAGGCCACCATCCGGTGCGGGACCATGACGCCCTTCGGCTTGCCCGTCGTGCCGCTCGTGTAGAGGAGCGCGTAGACGTCCTCTGGCGCGCACGGCGTCCGCGAAAAGCCAGGGGCCGGGGACTCGGCGATCGCGGCGTGGTAGCGAACATGACTCTCCACCACCGGAGAGTCGAGGCAGATCCAGTGCGGGATGTCGACGACGGACCGGAGCGCGCTCACCGTGTCCGCGAAGGCGCCGTCGTAGACGAGAGCGGAGAGGCCGGCATCCTTGACGATGAAGGCGATCTCGTGAGGCGTCAGGCGGGTCCCGAGCGGGACGAGGATATGGCCCGTCTTGGCGCACGAAAAGAAGACGTCCAGAAACTCGACCCGGTTGTGCGAGAGGAGGCCCACTCGCTCCCCCTTCGCGATCCCGAGCCGGTCGCGGAGAAGGCTCGCACAGCCCTTCGCTCTGTCGTCCATCTGGCGGTAGGTGAGCCTCTCGGTCGTGGCAATCGAGACCAGGCCGATCTTCTCGGGGGTGAGGCGGGCCCGCTCGCCAAGGACATCGCCGTGGATCACGGGGCAGGCTCCTTCCGGGCCGGCGGCGGCTGCGACAGGACACCGTCGAGGGCAGCGAGGAGCCGCTGGGGGCACTCCTGCTGCGGCACGTGCCCGCACTTCTCGACCCTCGTCAGGCGGGCTGCGGGCAACTCGGCGAGCATCTTCTCCGCGTAGGAGAGCGGCATGAGCCGGTCCGAGGCCCCCCAGACGATCTCGACAGGGACCGCGAGCGTCCCGAGCTTCCCGTCGAGAACGAGGCTCTCCATGCTCGAGGCTTTCTGCGCCATCCGGGCGATCGGGCCTTTCGACGCCGCGCGGATCACGTCCTTCATCACGAACTCGGGCGGGTGGAGGCTCTCCGGATCGATCAGCGCGTCCATGAGCTTCGCGACCTCCGGAAGGGTTTTCGGCTGAAGCGTGAGACCGGAGGCGACGTGCGTGAGGGGTCCGCCGTTGACGAAGACGACCCGCTCCACGCGTTCTGGATGCTTCTGGGCCCAGAGGGCCGCCATCCAGGCGCCGAGCGAGTTGCCGACGATCGTGACCTTGCCGTCAGGGGCCTCGGCCGCGAGGACGGCGTCGAGCGCGGCGAAGATCGTCTCGACGGCAAGGGGCCCGCTCGCGGGTTCGCTCTGGCCGTGTCCCGCCAGGTCGGGGATGACGAGGCGGTGGCCGGCAAGAAGGTGCGGGACCACCTTCGAGAAGGCGCCGGCCTGGTCCCCGGCACCGTGGAGGAGAACGAGAACGGAACCCGAGCCGCCGTGGAACACGCTCTGCCGGCCGGCGGGGGTCTCGATGTCGACACGGACGAGTCCCGCCTTCTTCAACTCCCTGCGCCCCAGCCAGGCAAAAGCGGCGAGGGGACGCGTGAAGAAGATGACAACGGCGCCGAGGAGGAAGAGGACGGCGAGGACGCCGAGGACGAGGAGGACCTTGACCCAGGGCTTCATCGCCGTTCTCCTTTCGCGCCTCAGGTCATCCGGAAGGCGACGCCGGCCTGGTTGTAGCCGACGCCCGAGCCGATGAGAACAACGAGGTCGCCACTCTTGATGAGCTTCTTCTCGATCGCGTCGTCGAGCGCCATCGGGATGCAGGCCGAGCCCGTGTAGCCCCACTCTCCCATGACCGTGTGGGTTCTCGACATCGGAAGGCCGAGGTCATTCATCACGAGTTCGATCGACGGCTTTCTCACCTGCGTGAAGATGATGAAGTCGATGTCCGAGAGACCGAAGCCTCCTTCCGAGGCGACGCGCCGCACGAGCCGCGGCCAGCCCTCGTGGTTGATCTCCGGCGGGTACCGCTCGACCATCTTGACCTTCGTCCGCCCAGCGGCAACCGCATCGGCTGTCGCCGGCTCGGCCGTCCCGCCCGAGTAGATCCCCCAGTGCTTGGCGTAGGCCCCATCAGCCTGGGAGGCCGCGTTCAGGAAGCCGGGAACGTCGCCCGGTTCGAGAACGGCGGCGCCGGCGCCATCCCCGTAGAAGTAGATCATCGGGTCGTTCGGGTCGGCGAGCTTGTGCATCATGTAGACGCCGACGACGAGAACCGTCTTCAGCGCCGGGTTCGTGGCGATGAGACCGGAGGCGACCGCGAACCCCATCGGAAAGGAGGCACAGGCGCAGCCGATGTCGAAGGTCCCCGCGTTCTTCGCCCCGAGCTTGTGCTGCAGGACGACGGATGTCGCGGGAGTGATGTAGTCGGGTGAGTCGGTGCCCAGGATGATGAGGTCGACGTCCTCGGGCTTCCTTCCGGCCTTCTCGAGCGCCTGCCGAGCGGCCGGGAGGGCCACGTCGGATGCGGCCCAGTCTTCCGGCGCGTACCAGCGGGTCCTGATGCCGCTCGAGGCTTCCATCTTGTCGACGAACTCGGGCAGGTGGGCAAAGCGGGTTCTCAGGGCGTCGTTCGAGATTTCGATCGGCGGCACATAGCGGCCGGTCGACACGAGGCGTGCGGTCGCGGGCATCGGCTCAGGTCCCCGGCACGAGGCCGCCGTCCACCGAGAGGACGGTGCCGTGGACGAACGAGGCGGCGTCGGATGCCAGCCAGACGTAGGCATTGGCGATGTCGAGAGGCTCGCCCATCCGGCCGATCGGGGTGTGCGCCACCATCCCGTCGAGAACCTTCTGTGGCATCGCCTTCAGGATCTCGGTCGCCACGAAGCCCGGAGCGACGGCATTCACCCGGATCTTGTACTTTCCCAGCTCTCGTGCCCAGGTCTGCGACATGGTGATGACGCCACCCTTGGTGGCCGCGTAATTGGTCTGTCCGAAGTTGCCGTAAAGGCCCACGACCGAGGAGGCGTTGAGGATGACGCCTCCCCCCTGGGCGATCATCGCGGGAACAACGGCACGGGTACAGTTGAAGACGCCGCGCAGGTTGACGCCGATCACGGCTTCCCACTGGGCGTCCGTCATCGTCGCCGCGACGGCCCCGTCCTTCCACTTGACGAGCTGGGAGTCGCGGACGATCCCGGCGTTGTTGACCAGGACGTCGACCCGTCCCCACTTGCCAGTGACCTCGGAAAACGCCGCGTTCACCGCCTCGCTGTCGGCCACGTTGACTTTCCAGAAGGCACCCTCGCCACCGGCCCTGGCCAGCTCGGCCACGAGTGCCTCTGCATCCCGGTCGTCGACGTCCCAGGCGGCGACCTTGCAACCTTCCTGTGCGAAGCGCAGGGCGGTCGCCTTGCCAATTCCCGCCGCAGCGCCGGTCACGATGACAACTTTGCCGGAAAGACCCGTTTCAATGCTCATGTCTTCTCCAGGGACGGCAATGCCGGCCCCCTCTCTCCGCCCGTCAAGGGCGGAAGCCGCCGGGGGGTTCCCCTCCCGGCGGCTGGTGCCTTCGTGTCAGTAGGCCAGCCGGAACCCGAGTTGAACCCTTCGGGAATCCTCCGGGATCGAGCGGGTATAGACGCCGAAGTTCGGGTTCAGATTCGCCGGGAGCGGCGCGGTCCGCGCGGTCCCGCGGAGGTACTCGGCGCTATCCACCGAGGTCACGTCGTAGTTCACGGTGTTGAAGACGTTGAAGACCTCTCCGATGACGTCGAGATTCAGGGAGGGGCCAAGGCTGAAGCTCTTGGTCAACCGGAAGTCGAAGCGGCGGTACGGCGGGCCGTCCTCGGCAAAGCGGTCGACCCCGGCCGGCCGGTCGGAGTTGAAGCCGTCACCGTTCCAGTCGTACCCGAGCCGGTGCGTCCAGGGCTGGCCCGTGCCGTACTGGAAGATCGGCGCCACCGTGAACTTCAGGGGGAGGCGGAAGACGCCCGAGAGCACGACGCGGACTTTCTCGGTAGAGCGGGCGCGGCCCCACTCACCCTCGATGTTCGCGGGGTCGTTCGGGTAGCCGGTCGGGTACTCGGGACTGAAGTCGTCGTTGAGGTTCTTCTTGTCCGCGAACGTCACCGACCCCGTCAGGATGTGGCCGCCCTTCATCGTTCCGTTGAGGGCGACCGTGAGCGCCTTGTACTCCGAGTGCCCCTCGTTCGTGTAGGTGTTGATGTTGGAGTAGTCCCGATTCGGGCGGACCGGAGGGTTTGCGTTCCCGGCCCAGTTGACGTCCCTGTTGATGAGCTCGTTGCGCCCCTTGGCGTAGACGCCCTCGATGTCGAGATACAGGCCCGTTGCGCCGAGCCGGGTCGTCAGACCGAGGCTCGTCTGGTTGGCCTCGGGCGCTTCCACGGTCGCGTCGAGAAGGGTGATGGCCGGAGCCGTCGGGAGCCCTGTCGCCGTCGGATTGTTCGGGTCGAGGGCGAGAGCCGGCAGGCCAAAGAGCGCTCCGTTGAGGCGCGTCACGATCTTGCGTCCCGTCACACCGTTCTGCTGGAGTTCCGTGAAGGCCGGAACGAGGAGGTAGCGGCCCGTGAAGATGCCCCAGCCGCCGCGCGCCACGAAGGCGCCGTCGTTCTTGATGTCCCACGAGAATCCGATTCGCGGCTGGATGTTGTCGGTGTCCGTCCCGCGCGGGTTGGGAACCAGCGGGTGCGTGAAGTCGGGGTTGTTCCCATCCGTGTCGAGGTCGTAGCGGAGACCGAGGCTGACGGTCAGGTTGCTCCTCGGGCGCCAGTCGTCCTGCACGAATGCGGCGATCCGGTCCGTCGTGATCGTGACGTCACTCGATCCGATGCCGTACAGGTACGCGTACGGAATGGTCTTGTTGTCGAGGAGCCAGAGGAAGAGGCCGTTCTGGTACGTGTCGATGATCGACCGGTCCTTCACGTGCTGCCAGCCCGCCCCGATCTTGAGATCGTGGGTACCCGTCTTTCCCGCCAGGTGCATGTAGAGGGTGTCCCGCAACTCGAACTGGTCGCCCTCACCGAGGAGGTCGCCCACGATGTTGCCCCCCGAGCGAAGCGTGTTCCCGAGCGAGTACCAGTCGCCCACCGCCCGGGAGTTCATCGGCTCGTAGTACTTCCGGTGCCCGGCCTGGAATCGCGCCTCGTTCGTCGTCGTGTTCCCCGCCATCCAGCTATGGGCGGCGGTGAAGTTGTAGTTGTCGCGCTGCAGCTCCTGGCCGTAACTGACATCCTGGATGCCGCCGACGCGGAAATTGTCCATCCGGTAGCGCTCGTAGTCCCCCTTGGCGAGAAGGTTCATCTCGTCCGTGAGCTGAAACGCCACGGAGCCGAAAACGAGCAGCTGGTTGAAGGGGTTCTCCGCGTCGACCTTGTTCGACGTCGCGAACGCACCGCCCGGACGGACGAGAGCTGCCTTGACGTTGTCGACATACTCGGCCGAGAGGAAGAAGTGGGTCTTGTCCTTGACGATGGGTCCGCCGAGCGTCAGGCCACCTTGACCCCGGTGGGGCTCGATATCCGAGTCCAGCTCCTTGTACTCCTTGGCGCGCAGCCAGTCAGGCAGGTAGTAGGCGAAGGCAGTGCCCTTGACGTCGTTGGTCCCGGTCTTCGTGAGAACCGTGAGGGCGCCGCCCGAGGAGCCTCCGACTTCGGTATCAAAGCGGCTGTTGACGACGCGGAACTCGGAAATCGCGTCCTGCGAGACGCGCGTCTTGGCCAATCCCAGCGCGGGGTCGGTGTAATCGACTCCGTCCACCAGGATAGTGGACTGGCTGGCGTTCCCCCCGGAACCAATCACCGGACCACCCGAGATGAAACGAAAGTCGCCGCGCTCGCGCTCGACCCCGGGCGCGATGAAGGCGAGCTTCTCGAACTCGCGGTTCGGGACCGGAAGCTCCCGGATCTGCTCCGGAACGATGTTCGTCGAGGAGTCCGTCTTGTAGACGTCCACCGTCTGAGCCTCGGCCACGACCGTGATCGACTCGGTGACCGCCTTGGCTCGAAGGACGATCCTGAGCTTGGCGGTCTGCCCGACCCGGAGCGTTGCCGGCTGCTCGACGGGATCGAAGCCGGAGAGGCTCGCCTTGACGGTGTAGCCAGGCGCGGGCGTCACGGCCGGGAAGCGCGCGCTCCCCCTCGCCGAGGTGACGGCCACCCGGACGAAGCCCGTCTCGGCCCGCTTCAGCTCGACGGACACGCCCGGGAGCCCGATGCCCGTCTCGTCGACGACATCCACCTCGACGGTGGCGTCGGCCGACTGGGCCTGTGCCAGGCGTCCCGAAGGAACCGCCAGCCCGAAAAGCACCCCGGCGGCGAGCGCCAGGACACCGGTGAAAGAACGAATGGAGACCCTCGACATTGCCCCAACCTCCTGGCGCCTGCTGCGCCCTCCTCTTGATGGCGTCCCCCGGGATCCGGGCGAGAGAGACCACCCAGGCATCGAGCACGTTCGTCCGCGCTCTCCGACCCCTTTGCGTCCTTGCCCTCTCCCCGCTTCCATGTAAAATACCGAACGCTCGGTATGTTTTCAGAAAACTACAGCTCGGATCCCACGGTGTCAAGGGTCTCCTCGGGCTTTTTCCGCGATGGTGGCCCAGATTCTCTGGGCGGCCCCGATTCTCTGGGCGGCCCCGATTCCCTGGGCGGCCCAGATTCTCTGGGTGGCCCGGATTCTCTGGGTGGCCCGGATTCTCTGGGCGCAAAGAACCTGGGTACACGGGACCTGGGTCCGGCCCTTCGCGGTCCTTGGGCAGAACCAGACCTTTCCGCGGGAGAAGCCGCTGTCAGGGGGCATAGATGGTTCATCTGACGTCCACCGCCGTTCATGGCCGCGAGATCGTGGCCGACCCGACGCCGATGGGGCTTCTGGGTCTCGCGATCGGGTGCGCCGCGCTCGTTCCGATCGCCTTTGGCGCAAGCCTTTCGCCCGCGGGCCTCGAGACGGCGGCGATGTTCTGCCTCTTGTTCGGAGCCGGATGCCAGTTCCTGGCCGGGCTCCTCAATCTCGTCAACCGCAACCTCTACGGCGGGACGCTCTTCCTCACGTTCGCCTTCAACTGGATCTTCAACTGGTGGGCTCTTCACTCGATGGCCCGGGGATTCGTTGCGGACCGGGGGATCGTTTTTGCCACCGAGGTCGCGTTTCTCTTGATCTTCGTCTTGATCACGTGGGGATTCGGTCACTTCTCCTCCCTCCTCTTCGTCTTCCTCCTCGACATCGACCTGATCTACGTCTTCAAGGTGGCCGGGCACGTTCTCGACAGCCGGGCGTTCCATCTGCCGGTGGCGCTTCTCACCGTCGGCCTGGGCCTGCTTTCCCTCTGGATCGCCTTCGCTCTCTTGCTGAATCCGGTGACGGGACGCCAGGTCTTTACGCTGGGGGGCCCGCTGTTTCGGACGAAGGCGCGTCCGCCCCTCGATCTCGCCGCGCGCACGGCCATCATCGGCCTCCTGTACAGGCGCTGGAGGGAGGACGAGACCTCAACGCTTCAGTTCGCCGGCCTCGTCGCACTTCTCCCAGGGTTCCCGGAGGCGCGCATCCGAAACGAGGTCGACTACCTGACCGCGCACGGCCTCATCGAGAAGCCGGGAAAGGACGACATTCGCCTCACGGCAGCAGGAATCGATCGCTGGGAACAGCAGATCCTGGGGGTTCCCGGGCTCGCGCGTTAGCTTCTCGAGACTCACGGACGGCGGCCGAGCCCGGGGAGCCGGGGTCACGCTGCCCTGACCTCGGGGCACCGCTGCCACGCGTTGGACAGCGTCTACCGGGCTGGCGGAGATTCGAAATACGGGTTCGAGAGAAGCGCGGGACGGGCTTGCGGAGATCTATCGGACTCGAGTTCCAGCTCGTCGAAGAGGACGGACGGCGCCGCCATCGAACTCACGGGTCCCCCCGGTCGCGACCAACCGGAATCGATCCACGACTTCTTCCCGGCTGCGACGATCTCACGCAGGCTCTTGACCGAGAGGTCTCCGAAGATCAGTCCCCGGACCGGTTCCTCGCGGCCGTCGGGATAGACCCTGGAAACGAGGACCGGAGGGCTCACGCGCTGCCGGGGCAAGGGACCGGCTTGCATCGGAGGCTGCTGCGGAGCGACGTTGGAGAGGGCCCGGATGACAACTCCAAAAGAGAGTCCGTGAGCGAGGGCACGCCGCACGAGTTCCTTCTTGAGTTCCTCCTCGCTCATACCTTGCAAGGCCTTGATGATGATGTTGCCGGCCTGGGGCTCCGGGGGACCAGCACTCCCCGCCCGTCCGTGTCCGTTCGACTGCGCGATCCCTTTGCGGGGCCGGCGTGACATGAGGAGCGTCTTTAGGACCCCTTTCTCCACGAGCGTGACCTTTTGCGCGGGGATTCCCTCGTCGTCGAAAGCGTAGCCGCCCACCAGTGCTTCCCCGTTCCATCGTCCGGAAAGCGGGTCGTCGACAACGTCGAGAAAGTCCGGAAGGACGGCCCGGCCGAGCTTCGAGGCAAGCTCACTCTCCTGCGCGAGAGCCGCGGGAAGCGGCTGCGGCGTCAGGGGAGGCCGGCTCCCCCTGAGATGGGGTTCGAGCAGGTCGCCGAAGAGAGCAGGCGCGGCCTGCTCGACGAAGAGAACGGGCCCGGCGTAGTTCTCTGCCGCCGGAGCCGACGCCAGTGCACTCATCTCCTCGGCAAACCTGCGGATCTGTCCCGCTACCTGCTCTTCTGAAGGCAGGCTGGCGAGATCGAGTTCCCAGAGTCCTTTCTCCAGGCTGAGGACGGCACCGTTCGGCGCTTGCACCGAGGCTCGAAACCAGAGGTGGCCGAGCTGATTCGTCTGCAAGATCCTGCTCCCCTCGCTCGACACGAGGAATGTGTTCGTGGCCGATGCGAAGAGGCTGACCCAGGACTCCTGGACCGCCGGATAGGCACGAAAGAGTGCCGACAGGCGTTTGACGCGATCCACCCAGCGTGCATCGATCGGGCGGGCGTTGTGCCTGGAGTCGATCGAGACGCTGGGCTCCTCGCAAGAGAAGTCCGGGGGCCGGTCGGGCTCCACTCTGCCGGCGAGCACGCCCTTCTTCTGGGCCAGGAGTTCGGCCGCGGACTTGTACGCCTCGTCCGTGGCGAGCCAGATCTCGTGACGCAGGGCCATGACGTTGTCTTCGAGCGGAAGGAACCGTGGCGTAAACAGTGGGAACCGCCCGCCAGCAAAGCCGGAGTTGTCGAGATCATGGCTTCCAACCCGCACCTCGGTGCGCAGAGTGCGCATCCGGTCGCGGGAGTTGTTTCGTACGGCGCCGAAGGAGGCGTCGATCCGCTGGGAATCGGTGTCGTTCACCGCGTAGAGGATGAAGTATGGGCGCTCGACCCCATCCAGCTTCAGTCCATCAACCGATCTCGAAAGCTCCGCCTCGAGGGCGGCCATCAAAGGATCAACCGCTGTGGGAGTCTGCGCGCGGGCTCCCAGGGCGAGGAGGGTGACGACAACGCAGAACAGTGAATGTTTCATGGCTGGACCCCGGCTGCGGGCGGAGGGAGAACAGGGGGGCGGCTTCCCGTCTTGACCCGTTTCTGGATCTCGATCTGTGCGGTGAGGATGCTGGGCGCGCTTGCGGCGACAGGGACCATGCCGGATTCCGCTCCACAGTGCCCGTTGAAGACCGCGCGTTCCGAGCCCGCCGCCAGGATCTTGCTGAAAGAGACCAGAGGCGTTCCGATCAGGTCCGCGCCTCTCACGAGTTCGTCCGGCCTTCCATCCGTGTAGACGCGATACACCACCAGGGGCGTCACCTGGAAAACCTGCGGCATGGCGCGGCCGGTGTAGGTGAATCCACCCGAGATGTCCGCCAGGTAGAGCCCGTAGGGCTTCCCTTGCTTTCGGCATTCCTCGATCAAAAGCTCGCGCAGGCGTGCCTGCGAGACCGATTCCGAGGCCTCCACGATCAGGTTCGCCTGCCGGCCCACGGGCCGGGCGCCCGCCTGCGCCCTTCCATGCCCGTTGGAGACCGGGAAACCGGAAACAGGAGAGCGTGACATCAGGAAGTTCCTCAGGATTCCCTTCTCGACGACGTTCACCCGTCGCGCCCGAACTCCCTCGTCATCGACGGCGTAGGTGCCGTGCAAGTCGACCCCCGCACTCGAACGCACGGTCGGATCGTCGTGGACCGAGAGGAAGTCTGGCAAGACTCGCTGCCCGGTCATCTTGGTGAAGGTCTGCCCCTCACCTTCGTCTTTCTGCCGGTGCCCCTCGATGCGGTGGCCGAAGACCTCGTGGAAGAACACGCCCGCCGCCCGGCCAGAGAGAATCGCGGGACCGGTGTACGGCTCGAGAACAGGGGCCTTCGTGAGCGCCGCGAGAGTCGACTTCATCTTCGCGATCGTGCCGGTCAGTGTCTTGTCGTCCGGAAGGCCGGTCTCGGACCGGGACGAAAACGCCTCGAAGAGATAGAGGTCCATTCCGTCCGCAGCACGGGCGGTGGCGAAGAACGAGAGCCGCCACAAGACCGAACCCTGCTGAATGCTCGCCCCCTCGCTCGACGCGAAGTACTTCCTCTCGGTGGTCACGGTCAGCTGCGCCTCTGACTCGAGGATTCCGGGCTCGTCCCGAAAGAGAGCCGAAAGAGTCTTCAGACGCGACGTCCAAGAGGCTATTCCCGCTGGGCCGGCAGGCAGGGGAAGGACGAGCTTCTCGGCGGGCTCTTGTGAGAAGTCGGCGGACGTGTCCTCGGCCGCGGCCTTGACAGCCGCTTCCGCCTGGACTAGCGGGAAACGCTCGGCGGCGGCCCAATACCTCCGATCCGTCTCGAGCCACAAGCCTGCCTTCAGGGCATCCCGATCGTCCTCGATGGGAAGGCGCACGGACCGGAAGCGGTCCATGTCGAACCCCCTGGAGCCTCGGAAACGGCGCGTACTGTCAAACTCGTACCCTCCCACTCGCACCTCGACGTCCCCGAGACGTCTGCGGTTGTGGGAGTCCCTGCGAATCGCTCCCTGAGTCGCGGAAAGTTGGTGTTCGTCAGTCTCCGTGACGAGATATCGAAGGAAGTACGGGGGAGGATCCCCTTTCTCCTTCAGGACCTTCAGCGACCGCGCCACGGATTCCTCGAGCACCGACAAGACGGGCGACTTGGTCACCTCGGGCTCGGCAGATCCAGCAGACCGGCCGAAGGCCAGGAGGACGGAAAGAGTCAGGGCTCTCAATCGCATTCTGAGTCAATCTAGCACCATCCCAGGGATCAGCCGATCCGGATGTACAGGCATCGTGGCTATCAGCCGGTCGAGAACGGCTCCTGTCTTCCGGCAAACAGCAATCGAACGCGTCACCGTTGCCCCATCCAGCCCAGGGCGCGGTTACGCGCCTGGACGTGGGATTCGACTGGCCCGAGCCTGGGATGCCGGGAGGGCTGCGGGGGCGCGGCTGCGCATCTACGCGTGGAGTTCGACGACGTCGCGATCGGAGAGAACGTGGTGCCGGTCGACCTGCTGACCATCGAACTTCGCGTGCCCCCAGATCCGGGCGAAGCGGAGGCGCTCCGCTATCTCCTTGTGCACCCTCTCCGCCAAGTCGTGGATGGTGGCGCCCTCTGGCAGAACGAAGGGCGCTGAAAGATCTGCCTTGTGGCCGGGTTCCTTCGAATAGACCCGGATCCTGCGCAGTTCGGTGAAAAGGACCGGACGGAGCTCGTCCAGGCCAGCGCCGGTTTCGGCCGAGACCGGGAAGAACGGCAAGTCCCTGCCGATCGCCTCCCTGGCCAGCTCCGCGAAAGTCCCGTCATCCTGGTCGGACTTGTTGCCGAGCACGATCACGGGCCGCAGAGCGAGAAATGGCGGCGCATCGGGCGGGAGCTGCCGGGACCGGGGCCACACCCTCCCCCTCGACAAGACGTCGAAGACGAGTTCGGCAGACTTCTCGACGTCATCCGCCGACACGTCGAAGACGAGGAGGACCCCGTCGGCGTTGTGCGAAAGGCCGGGCAGATAGGGTTCCGTGTGCCCCGGGGCGATCGCCGGCGTGTCGACGATCTGCACCTTGACGTCCTCGAACGGCATCATGCCGGGAAGCGGGACCCGAGTGGTGAACGGATAGGGCGCCACCTCGGGGTGAGCGTGGGTCAGCGCGGCCAGAAGCGCGGACTTACCCGCGTTCGGGGGCCCCAGGAGCGCCCACTGCCCCGCCCCTTCGCGCCGGACGTGGCCGGGGTCCTCGCGCTTTCCCCCCTTCGGCCCTCGCTCCGCCTCGTCCTCGAGCTTGGCCAGCCGCTTCCTGAGGTCGGCCAGCATCTTCTCCGTCCCCTTGTGCTTCGGCAGAAGCGCGATCATCTCGCGCAGGGTCTCGAGCTTTTCACTGGAGGTGACGGCGTTCTTGAAGCGCTCTTCCGCGTCCTTGTACTGGGGGGTCAGGTTTGCGGTCACGAACGGAATTATGATCCGCGAAACCCAGCAGTCCGAAAGCCCCGAAAACCGCCGAGCCCCGGCGATACGTACTGCCTGGACTGGAAGAAGGAGGTTCTCATGTCCCAGAAGAAGATCATCGCCGTCGCCGGAGCCACGGGTGCCCAGGGGGGCGGTCTCGTGCGCGCCATCCTCGAGGACACATCTGGCGAATTCGCCGCGAGAGCCCTCACGAGAAAACCCAGCTCGGAGAAGGCGCAGGCCCTCGCCGCCCTCGGCGCCGAGGTCGTGCAAGCAGACATGGATGACGAAGCGAGTCTCACCGCGGCCTTTACCGGGGCCCACGGAGCCTTTTGCATCACCAATTTCTGGGAACACTTCTCTCCCGAGAAGGAGCTCACCCAGGCCCGGGCGATGGCAAACGCGGCAAAGGCCGCCGGAGTCGCCCACGTCGTCTGGTCGACGCTCGAGGACACGCGCAAGTGGGTTCCGCTGACGGACTCTCGCATGCCAACCCTCCACGGCAAGTACAAGGTCCCCCACTTCGACGCCAAGGGTGAGGCCAACCAGTTCTTCGCCGATTCCGGGGTGCCGGCGACCCAGTTCCACACCTCGTTCTACTGGGACAACCTCATCCACTTCGGCATGGGCCCCAAGCGCGGTGAGGACGGAAAGCTCGCCTTCGTCCTGCCCATGGCGGACAAGAAGCTCCCGGGCATCGCCGCGGAGGACATCGGACGCTGCGCGTTCGGCGTCTTTGCCGCCGGCACCGCGTACGCGGGCAAGAGCATCGGCGTGGCCGGAGAGCACCTGACCGGCAGTGAAATGGCCGCCGTGCTCGGTGAGACCCTCGGGGAAGAGGTCACCTACACCTACGTTCCGCCAGAGATCTACCGGACGTTCGGCTTCCCGGGGGCCGATGACCTCGGCAACATGTTCCAGTTCAAACGCGACTTCGAGAGCGATTTCTGCGGCTTGAGGGACCTGGGCCTCAGCCGGTCCCTCAATACCCGCCTGCAGACGTTCGCCTCCTGGTGTCAGGCCAACAAGGATCGAATCCCCCGCGACTGACGCTGAGGATCCGCTCGATTCCCCTTGCCTCGACGGGAAGGGGAATCGAGGCCTCATTCTGTGGTCAAGGGGCCTTCCACCGGCTCCGCGTTCCCGGCCGGGGCGCTGTATTCCACCCGTTGCCGGGCCACGGGACAGACGAATCGCAGCGCCACGGCCGCGAGCCTCAAACCGGAGCGGTTCTTGTTCCCCTCCCCGTAGCGCGGGTCGCCCATGACGGGATGTCCGATCCCCTCGAAGTGCCTCCGGATCTGGTGCGTGCGCCCCGTCTTTATGAAAACCCGGACCGTGGAGGTTCCCCTTCCCTGGTCGGTCTCCAGGACCTCGTACGTGGTCCGGGCGTCTTTCCCGTCGAGGGGCAGCTCGATCGTTCCCATGGTGCCGGGAGGTCCGATGACGCCCAGGACCTCGGCGCGGTACTCCTTCTCGATCTCGTTTCCCTGAAAGAGGGCCGAGAGCCTGGCCGCGACATCTCCGGTGTGGGCGATCAGGACGAGTCCCGAGGCCTCCCGGTCGAGCCGGTGGACGAGGCGGACCTCCCGCTTGTTCTCGAATCTCTTCTCGACGAGCCGGGAAAGCGAGCAGTGATCTCCGAACACCGAGCCCTGAGTCATCAGTCCCGCTGGCTTCCACCAGACGCTGTACCCGGTGCGGTCCGAGATCAGGACAGGAGAAGGAGGCACGCTCTCGAGGATCCCCTCGTCGTAGTGGAGCTCGAGGTTGTCCCCGGCGCGCACGGCGTAGGTCGCGCTCCTCAGCCGTCCCGGGTGCCGGCCGTGCCGCGAGAGCCACACGGCCCCCTTCGTCATCGCCAGCTTGATGCGGGCCTTCGAAACCCCCGACTCGCGCGCCAGAAGGGACGGGGCGGTCTGCCCGGCATCGGACGGGGTCACGGTCAGCTTCAGGGTGACGCGTCGCGGTCCGGACGTCTCGCTCACCGCTTCATCCGCTCGGAAAGAAAGTCGATCAGCCTCTCGACGACGTCACTCTTTTCCCGCTTCTCTTTCAGCGTTTCGAACTCCTCGTACCAGGCTCGAAGGGTCGAGGCCGTCTCCTTGGCGGACTCGCGCAGATCCGCGGACTCCAGCCTCTCGACGAGGACGAGGGTCTCCTCGTTCAATCGAGCCCAGCGCAAGGTGAACATGCTGGTGTCGGCCTGCCCTTCCTTGAACTCGGCGAGGACCTTCTTCCCCTCGTCGCGAAGAGCCATCGCGACAGGAGTCCAGCGGTCGAGCGCCTTCTTGTCCGCGGAGGTCGGTTTGGACGAAGAGGAGGCTCCCGGACACGGGAGAGCCGCGAGGATCCCGAATACGAACGTCCACACGAGTCGCGAGAGCCAGTTCCTCATGGCGGCCTCCCCTGTGACTTCCAGACGTTAGCACGCCGCCGGTGTGTGAGACTTCCGCGGTGCCAACGGGCCGATTCGCCCCCTCCCCGACCGGATCCCTGCATCTCGGGAGCCTCGTGGCCGCCGTGGGTTCTCATCTGTTCGCCCGCTCCAACAAGGGCCGCTGGATCGTCCGGATGGAAGACCTCGACACGCCGCGTGTCGTGCCCGGGAAAGCAGACGAGATCCTCTGGACCCTGGAGCGCTACGGGCTGACGTGGGATGGGGCGATCGAGCACCAGTCCCTCCGGATTCCCCTCTATGAAGAAGCCCTCGGGCGTCTCCTGGAAACCGGCTGGGCCTACGCCTGCGGCTGTTCACGGGCAGACCTCGCGCGAGCCGCGTCGCCCCCGCTTCCGGGAGCGGCGGGCGAGGGCGAGGGGCCTCGCTACCCGGGAACCTGCCGGTCCGGCCTGCCGGCCGGAAGACCCAGACGCGCCCTGCGATTCCGGGTTCCCGAAGGAGTGATCTCGATTGCGGACGGGATCTTCGGACTCGTGGAAGAAGAAACGTCATCAGCGGCCGGTGACTTCGTCATCAAGCGTGCCGACGGCCCATTCGCCTATCAGCTGGCCGTCGTCGTCGACGACGCGGACCAGGGCGTCACCGAGGTCGTGCGGGGAGCCGACCTCCTCTCCTCGACCGGACGTCAGATCTGGCTCCAGAAAGCCCTCTCGCTGCCTCAGCCGTCGTACGCGCACCTTCCGCTCGTCCTCGGCCCGGACGGCCGCAAGCTCGGCAAGCGGGACGGGAGCCTCCCGCTCGCCACCCTGGACCGGGGCCGCATCGTCAAGACGCTGGCGCTCGCGCTCCGGACGCTCGGCCAGGAGCCGCTTTCGAGCGGGGACCCGGCAGAGATCCTCGCTCACGCGGTTCTGGCCTTCCGTCCGGACCGGATCCCCAGGGGACCGGTTCACCTGGCAGGCGCGGATCTCCTGCCGTGAGACGAGTGGGATCTACTCGGACAGCGCCTTCACAAACCGCTTGCCGACCTTGACGAAGACGCCTTCAGGAGTAGGGAGGAAGGCCTCGGCCGGGTTCTCGGCCTTCTTCCAGTCGATGCCGTCCGACGAGAGGGAGACGGCGCCCTCCTTCACTTTTTGTCGGGCGATGTTCTTGCTCGCGCAGAGGCCGAGCGACACGAGGGCGGCCACCAGATTCTCGGGAAGCGGCTGCGAGAGGCGGACCTCCTCGGCATGGACGGGTCCCGCCGCCTTGGCGAAGCGCCGCTCGAACTCCTCCTCCGCCCCACGAGCCGCGTCCGCGCCGTGAAAGCTCGCGACGAGGGTTCTGGCGAGATCCATCTTGGCCCTCTTGGGGTGCAGGGACCCCGAGGCGACCTGTGCCTTCAGCTCCTCGATCTCGTGCGGACGCCGGTCGGTCAGGAGGGTGTAGTAGGTCCACATCAGGGTGTCGGAAACCGACATCGCCTTGCCAAAGATCTCATCCGGGGTTTCGGTCACGCCGATGTAGTTCCCCAGCGACTTCGACATCTTGTCGACGCCGTCGAGCCCCACGAGGAGCGGCAGCGTCATGACGACCTGGGGCTCCTGGCCCCACTCGCGCATCAGGTCCCTGCCCACGAGCAGGTTGAAGAGCTGGTCTGTCCCTCCGAGCTCGACGTCCGCCGAGAGCGCGACGGAGTCGTAGCCCTGGCAGAGCGGGTAGAGGAGCTCGTGGACCGCGATCGGCTTTCCCTCGCGAAAGCGCTTGGCGAAGTCATCGCGTTCAAGCAGGCGGGCGACGGTGTACTTGGCCGCGAGCTTGATCATGCCGTCCGCGCCGAGCGCGGAGAGCCAGCGCGCGTTGAAGTCGATCGTGGTCTTCTCGCGGTCGAGGATCTTGAAGACCTGGGCCTTGTAGGTCTCGGCGTTACGAAGGACGTCCTCCTCGGTCAGCTGGGGCCGCGTCGCCTTCTTTCCTGTCGGGTCCCCGATCCGGCCGGTGAAATCGCCGATCAGGAAGATCACCTCGTGGCCGAGCTCCTGGAAGTGGCGCATCTTGCGAAAGACGACGGTGTGGCCGAGGTGGAGGTCGGGTGCGGACGGATCGAAGCCAGCCTTGATCTTGAGGGGTTTGCCGGTCTTCTCGGCGCGGGCGAGCTTCTTCTCGAGCTCGTCGGCGGAAACGACGGCCTCGACGCCCTTGAGGATCAGGTCGAGCTGTTCTTTGAGAGGAGGGAAATTCGACACGGGGCCGGATTCTACCGGCTCATCTCGCGGGCGCCGTCACCTTCGCGGGTTTGTCGAAGTCGAGAACCGGCTTTCTTTGCGCGCTCTTGACGAGAACGACGGCCAGGACGATGGACCCCAGGAGCGCGAAGATGCCAGCGATGAGAACCAGGCGGCCGATCAGAAGCTCTCGCTTCAGCTCGTCCGGGGAGAGCTCGATGATGGCCTGCCTGACCTGTTCGCGCGCCTCGGCCGGAATCGGGAGGACCCGGGCGGGAGACGGCGGCTCGGCGGCGGAGACAGGCTCGGCGGGCTGACCCCCCTCCAGCTGCTTTTTCACCTGGGTTTTCGAGAGGGGATTCGACTCCGCGCGGCACTGCCAGAGCTCCGCGAGGACCTCCTCCCACGAATCGGGGCGAGAGTCGCGCTTGGGCTGGCACATCCTGCCGATCAGCTCGACGAGCCTGAGGGAAGGCCCCCCCTGCTCGGGTGGGATCTCGAGGGTGAATCCGCCCTTGGTGTGGGAGTTGACGATGTCGGTCAGGTCCTCGGCCTCGACGGCGCGCTCGCCGGAGATCACCTCGAACATGGTGAGACCGAGCGAGTAGATGTCGGTCCGAAAGTCGATCTTCTGGCCGTGCGGCAGCCCCATGATCTGTTCGATCGAGGCGTACTGGAGCTTGCCCAGAAAGGCCCCGTGCTGGGTGAGCCCCGAGGCTCCCTCTCCCGCCAGGAGGTCCTTGGCGATTCCGAAGTCGATCAACCGCGCGTGATAGCGCCCGTTTCTCTCCTCGACGAGGATGTTGTCGGGCGAGACGTCCCGGTGAATGATCCCCTCGGCCGCGATGGCCTGCAGCCCCTCGGCCACCTGGATGAAGAGCGGGAGAAGAGCCGCCACGGGACGCCGGCAGAAGGCCGACAGCGGGCGCCCTTCCACGTATTCGAGGGCGATCCAGCCGAATCCGTCGTCCGT
Organism: Thermoanaerobaculia bacterium; assembly: GCA_022071945.1. Taxonomy (GTDB): domain Bacteria; phylum Acidobacteriota; class Thermoanaerobaculia; order UBA5066; family UBA5066; genus JAJVIN01. The sequence continues at coordinate 86,695 of JAJVIN010000046.1, forward strand.
GACGCCGTAGCCGAAGAAGCGGGGCAGGGCCGAGTGGCTGACCCGTTCGAGGAGCGCCGCCTCTCGGCGAAAACGCTCCGTGGGGTGGAATTCCTCGTCCAAGTCCTGGAGCCCCAGGATCTTCAAGGCGAGGACGAATCCGTCAGAGTCACGCTGAGCCTTGAAGACCGAGGCCATGCCGCCGGTAGCGAGGCGCCCGAGAAGAGTGAAGCCCGGAATCAGATGCCGGTCAACGATCACGAGCGCCTCGCGGGGTTCCGTCCCCTCAGCGGGGTTTCACCGGGGCCGGAGCCGGCGTGGCGGCCGCCGCCGCCGCGGCCGCCGCGGCGCGTTCGCGCTCGGCCGCTTCCCGGGCGGCCATCTCTTCTCTCAAACGCTTCTGCTCCGCCTCCAGCCGGGCCTTTTCCTCGGCGCGGTCCTTCTCCATCTGGTCGAGCTTCTTCTCCATCGCGCTCCGGTCCTTCTCGACGGTCGTCAGGAGCTTGACCAGCCTGTCCTCGATGGCCTTGCGCTCGGAATCCGCATCCTTGAGACGGGTCCTCAGAGCCTGGATCTCGGCCTGGGAGGCGGAGTGGTCCTTCTCGAGCTCCCCGATCTTCTTGGTGACGGCCTCGGTCTCCTGTGCGAGCTTGTCCTTCTCGGCCTGGATGGTCTTCAGCTGCCCGGCGGTCTCGGTGCGGGCCTCCTCGACCTTCTTGGCCGCGGTACGGGAGACCTCGTCGATGGAGGAGCGAGTCGCGGCGATGTTGTAGATGAGGGCGACGAGCAGGATCGCGAACGCCACGCCCAGGAGCACGAGTCCGGCCTTCAGGTTCCTCGTGCCGCTCTTCATGGTGTCGGTCACGAGCTCGCGGATGAACATCGTGCTCTTTTCCATGACGCCGGCCTCGGATTCCTTGGCCTTGCCGAGCGCGTCCTGGATCATCATCGAGACCGTCTTGATGCCGATCGGGCGATCCCCGCCCAGGCCCGAGCTGGTGTCGAGGAGGCTCTTTTTCTTGCGGGAGGCGGAGTCCTCGAGGCCGGGAGTGGGCACGGAGGCCGTTTTCGGCTCGACCGGCGCCATCGGAGCCGTGACGTGCGGGGCGGGCTGGGCCGGGGCCGCTGCGGGGGGAACGGCGATGGGGGCCGTCCGCTGATCGGGCGCCTGAGAGGTCCTGATGTTCAGGTTGTTGAGGATGAAGATCGGTCCCCAGGCCCCGAACCGGACCTCGTCGCCGGGCTCGACGTGCCGGTCGAGGGGCATGCCCGCCTGGGCGGACAGGTCCCGGTCGCCCATCGAGCGAATCCGGAAGCCGGTGCCCTCTCGCTGGATCTCGACGACCCGCCCGCGGGCGCCTCCGTCCTCCAGCTTGACGTCAGTGTCCGGGCCGTCCCCGATCCGGATGACGTCCGATTCGAACTTGAACTCGCGGCCTTCCAGCAAACCCGATGAGAACTTGATGACGATGGCCATCCGGGCCCCTCCGCATGTGATGAGCCCGCCTCAGTGCGACAGCTGCTGAAGGCGGGCGAAGAGAAACTGGAGGGCGACCTGGTTTTCGCCGCCCTCGGGGATGATCAGGTCCGCGTAGCGCTTGGACGGCTCCACGAACTCGAGGTGCATCGGCCGGACCGTCGACTCGTACTGCTCCACCACGCTCGCGAGGGTCCGGCCCCTTTCGGCGATGTCCCGCTTGATCCGGCGGATCAGGCGAACGTCCGCGTCGGTGTCGACGAAGAGCTTGATGTCGAAGAGCTTGCGGAGCTCCGGCTCCGCGAAGATCAGGATCCCATCGACCACCACGACCTTTCTGGGCTCGATTCTGACCTTCTCCGTGGAGCGGCGATGGGATTTGAAATCGTAGACCGGAGCGTCGATGGCGCCGCCCGCCTTCAGGCACTTGACGTGTTCGATGAGGAGCTCGGTCTCCAGGGAGTCGGGGTGGTCGAAATTCTTGTGGTTCAAAACGTCGGGCGGGATGTCTTCCCAGTCCCGGTAGTACGCGTCGTGGGGCAAGACGGCGAGCTTGTCCTCCCCGATCCGGGAGCTGATGGAGCGGACGACCGTGGTCTTTCCCGAACCCGTGCCGCCCGCCACACCGATGACGACGGGTGTCATGAGAGACCGTCCGGTCTCTTCAGCACTCCCCGTCCGTTCTCACTTGAACGCATCGAGCATTTCCTTGGCGGCGGCCGCGTCCTTCCCCTTCGGCGAGAGCTTGAGGTACTCGCCGAGGTGCTTCTTCATGTCGGGAACCTTGTTCAGCGTCATGCACGCCATCCCGAGCTGGAAGTGAGCATCGGCGAAGTCTGGCTTGAGCTCGACCGCCTTCCGAAGGAAGGGCTCGGCGGCCTTGTAATCCCCCTTGTTGATCGCCTCGACCGCCTGGTTGTACTGGACGGTCGGGTCCTCCGGGTTGGCCGCGGCGTACTTCTTCTCGTACTCCTTGACCTTCGCGTTGTTCCCCTTGGCCCGGTACGCCTCGATCAGGAGGCCGTAGAGACTCTGGTTGTCCGACTCGAGCGCCAGCGACTTCTCGCCGTACTCGATGGCGCGGTCCCACGCCTGCTGCTTGTGGGCAACCTTGGCGGCCAGATCAAACCCGACAGCCTTGTCCGGGCCGAGCGTCATCGCCTCCTGGGCCTTCGCCATGGCCCCCTCGAGGTCGTCGGCCTTCATCTTGTCGACAGCCTGGTTGTAGGCCTCGGTGAAGGGATCCACGACAGCCTTGATCAGCCCTTTCTCGGCCGCTTGCGCCTGCGTGAACATCTGGAAGTCCCACGTCTCGGTCGATCCGATCCCGACCTTGCGGTCCTGCTCCATCGGGATGAAGCCTTCTTTTTCGAAGCGGTAGAAGTACTTGATCGTGGCGTCGTTGAGGACCGTGCCCCACTTCCCTTCCTTGTCGGTCTTCAGCTCGACACGGAACTTCGTGAGGGCCGGGGTGGTGATGATGATCTTCACCCCTTCGACCGGCTTGCCGGTTCCGTCGGTAATGGTCCCGACAATCCGGCCCTGGGCTCCGGCAAACGCGTGAAGAGGAAAGAGGAGGAGTGTGGCAAGCGCGATTCCCGCGCCGATCCGTTTCATGAAAGCACCGTTTTTCATCTCTGGCCTCCAGTCGGAAAGAGGGGTTGGTCCCGACAGGGAATTCTAGCCGTCTCAAGCCGGCTGGAAGGGGTGAAGAAAGGACCGTGCCATGGAATCAAATGCATCACAAGGACGCCTTTTTTGACTCAGCCGGGGCGGACTCGGTCCGCGTAACCCCTCGCCAGAAGCCAGGAGACCCCAAATGGCGGAGAGGAAGCGTACGCCACATCTCGTCCAGGCCCGCCACCAGCCGGCTCCACACGGGGAACCGTTTGAGGTCCTCCTTGCACTTCTTGGTGCAGCACGCGTCCAGGGTCTCAGAGCTCGGGAGCCCGGCTCTTCTTGGACCTGAAGGGAGGTGGGGCGGGGGTGCCCTCGTCAGATCCGACCACTCCCCCACACAAGCCGGTTCAGCGCGGAGGGACCGGGCGAGGAGCCTCATCGACGGACTTCCTGGCGTTCCTCGAGTAGGCGAGAAACAACAGGAGACTCATGAGCGCACAGAGAAAGGCGAAGAACCCGAAACCCGAAGCCAGGAACGCCCTGTAGGAGCCGTGGAGCGCGATCGGGATGCTCAAACCCGCCAGCAGGATGGCCGCCGGCCGCTTGCCGGAGAGGTAAGAGAACCCCACGAAGTACCCCGTCATCCCGGTCCAGACGCCGTGCAGGAGCGGCAAGGAGATCATCCGGACGATCCCCGAAACGAACGCCGCCTGGAAGGCGAGCGCGATGGACGTCTTGTCGCCGAGCGGGAAGACGAGAAGACCCGGAGCGGCCCAGTCCGTGAAGACCGCCGCCTCGTAAAGACCAAACCCCAGCCCGGTCATCACACCCTGGAACGTCGAGACCTCCAGATCCCGCTCGCGCGACAGGGCACGCGCCAGAAAAAGCGTGAGCGCGGCCTTGCCGAGCTCCTGGAGCGGAGCGAGAACGAGGAGGTATCCCGCGAGGTTGAGGGAGAAAGAGGCGGAAGGTCCGAGTCTGGCGGCCAGCCAGCTGACGGGGGGCAGCCCCGGCAGAAAGGTGACGAGGAGGACAGAGGCGAGGACGGCCAGAAAGAGTCCAAGAAGACCCGGGCGGATCGGGACTCGCCCTCTCCTCCAGACGGCCACGAAAAAAGTCAGCCAGAGAGCCCCGCACCCGGCGTTGAAGAGCCTTACCCGAATGCCCGGCTCTTCGAGGACCGTCCCGAGGAACAGGGGTCCGAGACCGAAGACGAGAAGGACCCAGGAGGCCGGCACGCCCAGGCTTTCCGGATCCAGGAGCCGCGACAGCGGGACGATTTCCTTCCCTGGCAGCGAGCCCAGGTCCGAAACGAAGTCCCTCACCCTGGCCAGGAAGCTCCGTGACACCGGCGGATCTGCGCTGCGCGCCTCACGCCGGGGCGGGCCCTCCGCCGGCGACGCCCGCCCGGCATACCGGATGAGGTCGAAATCGACGACCTCGGCGGCCTTGACCCATCCAAGCGTTCCGGTCTCCCAGACCAGATCCTCCGTCCCGATCTCACTTCGCGCGGCCCGGGCCTCCAGATCCGCCCGGGTCAACGGGCCGATCTGACGCTCCCCGACATAGACGAAATAGACCGGACTGGCCGTCACGTCCGAATCGTACGCGACCGCCGCCGCCGAAAAAAAAGAGCCGCCCGTTTCGGGCGGCTGGGAGGAGAGGCTGGAGTGTGCGCCACCCAGTGAAATGCACTCTCCGTGCCAGCCCCCCCGTGCCAAACAGGCAGGTTCGCTGTCATGTTTCGAGGACGATGTCGAACCCCTCGTGGTGGAGGTGTTCATCGGACTGGACGCGGATCGGGATGCCGACACGTTCTTCCAGCTCCTCGATGAGGCGGCGTTCCTCGCCCTGCAGGTACCTGTAGATCTCGGGGTGGACGCGCAGCAGGAGGGAATGGCCCTCCTCGACGCCCATGACCTTTCTCAGGATCTCGCGGCGGATCTCGAAGACGATGGTGGGCACGCTCTTGATGCGGCCGACTCCGGCACAGTAGGGGCAGGGCATGGTGAGGGCCCTCTCGAGGCTCTGCCGCTGTCTCTTACGGGTGATCTCGACGAGGCCGAACTCCGAGACGGGGAGCATCCGGTTCTTGGAGCGGTCCTTCTTCAGCTCGGTCTCCAGGACCTCGACCAGCTGGCCGCGGTGCTCTTCTTCCTCCATGTCGATGAAGTCGATGACGATGAGGCCCCCCAGGTCGCGCAGGCGGATCTGCCTCACGATCTCCTGGACGGCCTCGAGGTTCGTCTTCATGACGGTGTCCTCGAGTCTCTTGTTGCCGACGAACTTGCCGGTGTTGACGTCGATGGCGACGAGGGCCTCGGTCTGGTTGATGACGATGTAGCCCCCGGACTTGAGCCAGACCTTTGATTTCAGCGCGTTCTCGATCTCGGCGTCGATCCCGTATTCCTCGAACAGCGGGCGGGACTTGCGGTAGAGGCGGACCTTGCTCGCCAGGTTTGGCTGAACCTGGTCGAGGAACTCGACGATCCGCTGATACTCCTCGTCATCGTCTATCAGAAGGGTCGAGAACTCCGCCCCGAAGATGTCGCGCGCCGCGCGAAGCGACAGATCGAGATCGCGGTGCAGGAGCGCGGGCGCCCCGGCTCGTTCCGCCTTCTTCCGGATCTGCTCCCAGAGCCTCGAGAGGTACCGCTTGTCGGCCGCGAACTCCTCCGGAGCCCGGCCGTCGCCCGCGGTCCTGACGATGTAGCCACCCGGACCCGTCTTCAGGCCCTCGAGGATCTCCTTGAGCCTCGTCCTCTCCTCCTCGTTCTCGATCCTTCGGGAGATGCCGAGGTGGTCGATGGTGGGCATGTAGACGAGGCTCCGGCCCGGCAGAGTGATGTGTGTCGTGATCCTCACGCCCTTGGTCGAGATCGTGTCCTTGATAACCTGGACGACGAGCTCTTGGCCCTCACGGAGGAGCTCGTCGATCGAGGGGTGGGGCCGCTGGGCGCTCTCGGGCTCGGCCGTCTCGGTTCCGTTCTCGCCGTTCGTGGTCTTCTTCTCGGCCGTCAGGGGCTCGGGATCCTCCGCGGCGCCGAAGCGGTCGAAGTCCTCGACTTCCTCGCCGACGTCGGCGACGTAAAGAAAGGCGTCCTTTTCGAGCCCGAGATCGACGAACGCGGACTGCATCCCGGGCAGGACGCGCGTCACGCGGCCCTTGTAGATGTTCCCGACGACGCCGCGCTGCTTGCGTCTCTCGATCTGGACTTCCGCGACGCGGCCGTCCTCCAGGACGGCAACCCTGGTTTCCCGGTCGTTGGCGGAGATCAGGAGCTCTTTTTGCAAGGCGGCACCTCAGACATTGACGAAGCGGCGGTAGGAAACAGACAGGCAAAGGCCGGCCATGGCCCAGCAGGCCAGCATCGACGATCCCCCGTAGGAGATGAACGGCAGTGTAATGCCTGTCGTGGGCAGGATGCCGACGTTCATCGCGATGTTCACCAGGGCCTGGACAACGATGTCGATAACGATGAGAAGGACCAGGATGGAGCCGCCCCGGTCCCTGGCGTCACGGGCGATCGCAAACCCCCGGGAGAGGAAGAGACCGTAGAGCCCCACGATCCCGGCGACCCCGACGAATCCTTGCTCCTCGGCGAGGGCGGCGAAGACGAAGTCCGTGTGCCTCACGGGGAGGAATCCGAGACGGCTCTGCGTCCCCTTCTTGAAACCCTTGCCGAAGATCCGGCCCGAGCCGATGGCAATCCGGGCCTGACGGACCTGATACCCCGCGCCCCTCGCGGCCAAGTCGGGATCCAGAAACGTCCGGATGCGGTCTTTCTGATACTCCTTGAGGAAAAACCAGGAGCTCCCCACGAAGACCACGGCCAAAACCGCCGAGAGGACCCACCAGCGGAGCCTGAGACCTCCCAGAAACAGCCCCGTGACGGCGAGAGGGACGTAGGTCAGGGCAACTCCGAGATCCGGCTGGAGCAGGATGAGGGCGACCGGCACCCCGACCGCCGCGAGGATCAAGAGTCCCGTCTTTCGCGAGAGAAACGTCCGGTCGTCGTTTTCCAGGATCCAGGCGATCAGGAGGGCCGTCGAGATCTTCACGAACTCGGAGGGCTGCAGCGAAAAGCCTCCGGGCAGCTTGATCCAGGACTTCGCCCCCGCTATTCGTGTCCCGAAGACGGGCAGGTAGACGAGCAAGAGGAGAGAGAAGAGGAAGATGGCGGGCGACGACTTCAAGAGGAGGCGGTAGTCGACCGTGACGAGGACGACGGCGGCCGTGATTCCCGAAAGGACGAAGATCAGCTGCTTTCCCCAGTGTCCCGCCAGGGGAGTTCCCGAGGTCGTCGAATACACCATGGCCATCCCCGCGGCGGTCAGGAGGGCAACCGAGATCAGGAACCCGGGGTCGATTCGCTTGGGCAGGACTTCCGAAAGCCTCGACACGGTGTCTCACTCCTCGGTCGAACCGGCAGGCGGGGCTGCTTCCTCAGTCTGGGCCGTCACGGAAACGTGCGTTTCCTCCGTCTCGGGGAACCCGCGGAGGTAGGCTTTCATGAGCTTCGCCGCCAGGGGCGCGGCCGCCTTGGAGCCGTGGCCCCCGTTCTCGACGAACACGACGACCACGACCCGGGGGTCGTCCTTGGGCGCGAACCCCGCGAACCAGGCGTGGTCCTGGAGTTTCTCGGGGAGGTGCCCCATCTTCTTGGGGTCCTTCTGTCCGACGACCTGGACGGTCCCCGTCTTTCCGCACATGTCGAGGCCCGGGACGTGAACGGCATAGGCGGTCCCGCCGGGCCTGCTCACGACCCGAAACAGGCCCTCGACGATCGCCTCTCGAACCCCGGGATCGAAGGGGACCTGTTCCTTGACGGGCGGCCGGTACAGGAACCTCTCGCGGGTCCTCACGTTCTCGGCCATGTGGAAGACGTGAGGGGTCGGGAGGGCTCCGTCGCTGTTGGCAAGCGCGGACAGGGCCCGGGCCACCTGCAGGGGCGAGACGAGAAGCGGCCCCTGTCCAATGGAGACGGAGATCGTTTCCCCGGGGTACCACGGGTGCTTGCGGACCGCGAGGCTCCACTTGGGCGACGGAACGAGGCCAGACTTCTCCCCGCCGGCATCGATCCCGGTCGGCCGTCCGAACCCGAAAAGGTCCGCCGTTTCGGCCAGAACATCGATGCCGAGCCGCCGGCCCATCTGGTAGAAGTAGGTGTCGCACGAGACCTGCAGGGCGGTCGGGAGATCGACCGTGGAGTGGTGGCTGTGGCAGCGGAAGAACCGGCCGTAAAAGGTCGCTCCCCCGCCGCAGGGGATCCGTTCCGAGGGCGAGATGCCGTGCATCAGGATCGCGTACGCGACAAAGGCCTTCCACACCGACCCGGGCGAGTAGACGTTCTGAAGGAGCCGGTTGTTGAGGGGCTTGTCCTCGTTGTTGAGGATCGCATCCCAGTCATCCTTCGAGACACGCTGGGCGAAGAGGTTGGGATCGTAGGCGGGCGCGGAAACGAAGGCGAGGATCTCTCCCGACTTCGGGTCGAGCGCCACGGCGGAACCGACTCTCCCCTCGAAGTACGCCTCCGCGATCTTCTGAAGACGGGAGTCGATCGTGAGGATCAGGGTATTCCCCGACAGGGGCTCCTGACGATCGAGCTCGGCCACTTCGCGGCCGAAGGAATCGATGATGAAGGTCCGGGCTCCGGAGACGCCCGCCAGGAGGTCCTGATAGACGGCCTCGACACCCTTCTGTCCGATCCATTCCCCGGGCCGGACCCGTCCGTTGCGGGCCTGCACCTGGTCCGGGTTGGCCTCGCCCAGGTGTCCGAGGAGGTGGGCCGCGATCGGCCCCCCCTTGTAGATCCGCCTTTCGCTGATCTGGATGACGAACTCCGGGTGTTCGAGAGCGTGGGCCTCTATGGCGGCTGCCTCGTCGACGCTGAGGTTCTCTTCCAGGATGACGGGCAAGTAGTCGCGGCCGTCACCGGACCGCAGGATGCGCCTCCTGAGATCCTCGAGCAGCGTGCCGGTGACGGACGAGACGAACTGGAGCGACGACTCCACGTCGCTCGCCTCGCGCCGGTACAGGAGAAGGGAGAACGACGGCTCGTTCTCGGCGAGGGGCACGCCGTTGCGGTCGACGATGAACCCGCGGGGCGCCGTGACGGGGATCGAGCGCTGCCGGTTGTTCTCGGCCTGACGATGGAACTCGTCGCCCCGGAGCACCTGGTGGACCCAGTAGACGGCGAGGATCAGGATGAAGGCGCCCCATGAGATCGCCGCGATCAGGTCGATCCGCACGAGAAGCGGCTTGCGGTCCTCCCGGGCGCTGAGGTCGATGGCGGCACCCACGCTTCAGCCCTCCTTCACCAGCCGCGCCCGGCGCCGGCCCCAGAGCCGGGCGGGCCACGGGAGGCGCGATGCTCCCATCAGGAAAACGGCCAGAAGTCCGGTGGAGAGCGACCTGAGAAGGATCTCGGGAAGGGGAGGCGCGACGAGCTCACCCCGCAGGAACCAGAGAAGGCCGGCCACGAGGGCGCTCTGGAGGGCGGCGGAGCCCGCCAGGAGGGCGCCGATGGCGGCGGGGCGCTCGATGATGACGCGGGATTCGATCGTGGCGAGCAGGTACCCGATCAGGATCTTGCAAAAGGCCTGCAGCCCCAGGAGCCGGGGGGGCGTGGTGAGACTGTCTTCCAGAAGACCCGCGGCCAGCCCCGTCAGCATGGCCCGGATCGGATAGCCCCCGCGGGCGGCGAAGGCGACGGGAAGGACGAAGAGATCCGGCGTGACCGGGACCCGGCTCCCTCCCGCGGCGATCGTGCCGAGGAGCGCGGCGAAAAGCCCCGCCACGAGCTTGAGCCAGAACGTCATCTCTTCTCAGGGCCTCCGTGTCTTGTCCGGTGCCTTGGCCGGGGACAGCGGGACCGGGGCGGTCTCGGCCGCGCCGCTTGCGGGCAGCGGCGGCAGAACGAACACCAGGGACTCCCTCTGCGGATCGGAGTAGGGACGCACGGGGAGATCGAGGAAGATCGACGGTCCCCCGCCCCGGACCGCCTCGATCGTCCCGAGAGGGATGTCTTTGGGATAGACGCCGTCCGTTCCGGAGGTGATGACGGGCTCGCCTGGAACCACGTCCGCGATGGCCGGAACGTAAAGGACGACGATCCTGCCGGACCCGTCTCCGCGAGCGACCGCCGTCCGGCCGCTGCGCGTCAGGACGACCCCCGCCGCCGCCATCCTGTCGGAGAGAAGCTGGACGCGCGAGGTCGTCGTGCCCGTGCTCACCACGCGTCCGACAAGTCCGTTCATGCCCAAGACTATGCACCCATCGCGCAGGCCCGACGAGCTCCCCCTGTCGAGAAGGGCCGAGTGAAACGGCCCCACGTTCTCGAGCGAGAGCAGCCTCGCCGTCTGCGTTCCGGAGGGAAGAGGCGGAGTCCCCCCTAGCTTCTCGAGGACCTTGCGCTTCTCCTCCTCGGCGTCTCGCAGGCGCCAGAGCTCCGCGCTGAGACGTTCGAGCTCGGACTTCAACCGGCTGTTTTCCTGCTGCAGGCTCACGCGGGTCCGGAACCAGCCCTCGAGGTCCCGGTAGCCGTCCCGGACGCCTTCCACGATCCCGAGGCCGAGACCCGACAGGTCGAGGAGGAGCGTCTCCGCTACCGTGTGGCCGGTCGGGCGCCGGGCCTGGAACGAGAGCCCGACGACACAGGCCGCGAGCAGGGCCGCCAGGGTGATGGCGGACCGCTTCTGGGAGACCGGGACGGCACTCATCCCCTCACCGAGACAAAGAACAGGTCAGTCGATGCTGATCTTCCGGAGCAGGTCGACGTCGGCCAGCATGGCCCCCGTCCCGAGCGCCACGGAGGCCAGCGGCTCCTCTGCAATCGTGATCGGCAGACCCGTCTCCTCGCGAAGACGCTTGTCCAGGTTCTTCAGCAAGGCTCCGCCGCCCGTCAAGACGATGCCCTTGTCCATGATGTCGGCGGAGAGCTCGGGAGGGGTCTTTTCGAGCGCCCCCCGCACGGCGTCGACGATGATGCCGACGGTCTCGGCGAGCGCCTCGCGCACCTCCGCGTCGGTCAATGTCAGGGTCTTGGGGATTCCCTCGACCAAGTCCCGGCCCTTGACTTCCATCGCGAGGGGCTCGTCGAGCGGGAAGGCCGACCCGATCTCGATCTTGATCTGCTCGGCCGTCCGCTCGCCGATCAGCAGGTTGTACTTCTTCTTCACGTACTGGATGACGGCCTCGTCCATCTCGTTGGAAGCGACCCTCACGGAGCGCGAGTAGACGATTCCCGCCAGGGAGATGACGGCGACATCCGTGGTTCCGCCCCCGATGTCGACGATCATGTTGCCGGTCGGCTCCGTGATCGGCAGCCCCGACCCGATGGCGGCGGCCATGGCCTGCTCGATGATGAAGACCTCGCTCGCGCCGGCCTGCAGCGCGGAGTCCTTAACGGCTCTCTTCTCGACCTGGGTGATGTCCGAGGGGACGGAGATCACGATCTTTGGCCTGAAGAGCGTCGCGCGGCCGAGGGCCTTCTTGATGAAGTAGTCGAGCATCCGCTCGGTGATCTCGAAGTCGGCGATCACGCCGTCCTTCATGGGACGGATCGCCACGATGTTCCCGGGCGTGCGGCCGAGCATTTCCTTCGCCTGGGCCCCGACGGCCTCGACCTTGTTGGTGACTTTGTTGATCGCCACGATCGACGGCTCGCGCACGACGATGCCGCGCCCGTCGGCGAAGACGAGCGTGTTGGCGGTTCCCAGGTCGATGGCGAGATCCGAGGAGAGGAAAGAGAAGATCGAGCGCAAGTTCGGTTCTGACTCCGTGAAGACTTCCGGAAGGCGCGGCAAAAGCCCGCTCCCGGGGGATTTCTCAGAAGATCTGAATGTAGACGTTCTCGCGGCGAACCGAGACGTTGCCCGCCCCGTCCGCTGCTCGAACCTCGACTGTGTTGAGCCCTTCCTTGTGGATCGCGATGATCTTCCGGAAGTTCCCCTGGGCATCCGTGTCGGCGAGCTCGCCGTTCACCGTGACCGAGGCGCCGGCCTCGGCCTTGCCCGCGACGAAGACGATGGTACCCGTCACCTTGGGTCTCTCCAGCGTGAGGCTGGGAGGAAGCGAGTCGGGCCGTCCCGCCCGGATCTCACCGGAAGTGACCCGGAAACGCCGGGAAGACGACCAGTCCGACACGAGATTCGCCTTCCCGATGGCGGCGACCCGCCAGAAGAAGACCCCCTCCTCCTTCACCATCGCGGTGGCTTCGGGTTTGGTCCGGTCGTCGAGGTCCACGACGATCGACTCCGGAACGAAGAGGCGGCTCTGGGAGATCTGCAGCTTGTAGCGGGCGGCATCCCGGACCGCCTTCCACTTGAGGGTCAGGGGGCCCGGCTGCCGGACGTCGAAGGCGGCGTTGTCCTCGGGAGAGGCGAGCTCGGGCGTGTCGGGGAGCTTCTGCTTCTGGCCGAAGGCCTTCGTGTCGCCCGCCGCCGTGACCTGCTCCTTGGCCCCGACGACCAGCCGTCCTCCCTGGTCGTTCGACAGGACGGCCTCGCCTCGATAGGTCGCGACGAGGGTCGTCTTGGAAAGATCGACTCCGACCCCGACGGACGACCGTGAGCCGATGTCGGTCGTGGCCGTGTCGGTCCTCACGACCGAGCGGGAAGATTCGCCGGTGTTGATATTCATGGTGCCGACGATCATCTTGATCTCGGACCGGCGGGTCTTCTGCCCCGAGGGCGAGCTCAGAGTCGCCGTCCGGCGAACTTCGAAGAGGGTCTCGGGCTTGATCCGGTAGAGCGTACCGTCCGCGGCCATGACGTCCGCGGCCCCGTTGGCGCCCGTCTTGAGAAAGTCTCCCTCGAAGAGCTGCATGCCGGGCTTGGCGCTTTCCCAAGTCGTCCGGTTCGCTCTCTGGATCTCGACCTTCCCCCCGACATCGAGGATCCCCGCGTCGGCCTTGGCGGCGGCGTAGCCGGCCAGGATCCTCTGGGAGATGGACTGCGACTCGCGCGCCGAGTTGATGGCACCCTGCAGATTCCGCCCCTCGAGATGGCTCCTGGCCTCGGCGATCTTGTTTCGCGCCAGCGTCAGCTCGTCCGTCGCACGAATGGCCTCGGGCATCCTCTGAGCTTCCTCGAGCGCCTTTTCCGAGGCGGCGATTTCGGACTTGGCCCGCCGGTTTTGGTCAGTGCCCTGAATGTAGAGATAGACGCCCGCCGCGACCAGCAAAAGGGCACCCACCCCGATCAGACCCCACTTCCTCAGGGTTTCTTTCTGGATGTAGTACCAGTCGAGCTCGACCTCGAGTCGGCGCTGCGGTTTCTTGGTCATAGAAGAGCGGTCGTCCGAGCCGGCCCTGGAAGCTCTGGAGTTTACTCCAGCGCGCGGGTCTCTTTACCATGAGGGATCCCTGAGCTATCTTTCGAGTTTCGCACGCCACTTGCGGGGCGGGTGCGGCCCGCCCGCGGAGAATAAATGCTCAAGACCTTCAGGGATAACTTCAAACGGCTCAAATGGATCCTCTGGGCTGTCATCGCCGTCTTCATCGTCTTCGTCTTCGTCGACTGGGGAATGGGGACGACTCGGGTCGACACGAACGCCGAAACCGCGGCCGAAATCGGCGGCTACAAGATCAGCGTGGCAGAGTTCCAGAGAGAATACCGCGACACCGAGCAGCGGTACCGCCAGATGTACGGCGGGAATCTGAACGCGGACATGCTGCAAGCCCTCAACCTGCCCAGCCTCGTGGTCGGCAACATGGTCGACCGCCACATCCTCAGGCAGGAGGCCAGCAAGCTGGGCCTCGCGGTCACCGACGACGAGCTCCAGTCCCGCATCCTCAACATGAAGGACTCGCAGGGCCGTCCGATCTTCCTGCGCGACGGAGCCTTCGTGGGCCAGGAAACCTACCGGCGCGTCCTGGCCTCGGCCCAGATGACCCCGGCGGTCTTCGAGTCCCAGACTCGCGACGAGATCCTCATCGAGAAGCTCAACCGCTTCTACACGAATTCGGCCTTCGTCAGCGATCAGGACGTGCAGGACGACTACGCCTCCCGGATGGTGAAGGCCAAGATCTCCTACGTCATGCTCCCCGCGGCGCCCGGAGCCGCCCCGTCCATCTCCGATGCCGAGGCGGAGACCTATTTCAAGGCCAATTCCGCCGAGTACACCCAGCCCGAGAAGCGGAAGGCGAAGTACCTCGTGGTCGAGACGGCCAAGCTCCGCGCCAACATCACGGTCACGGACGCCGAGATCGCGGCGGACTACTCCGCCAACGCGGCCCAGTACCGCACCCAGGAGGAAGTGAGCGCCCGTCACATCCTCTACAAGTCGGACGGCACGCCCCAGCAGGATGAGGCCGCCAAGGCCAAGGCCGAGGCCGCTCTGAAGAAGCTTCGGGCCGGGGCGGACTTCGCCGAGCTGGCCAAGAACGAGTCGGAGGACCCGGGATCCAAGACCCTCGGGGGCGACCTCGGATCCTTCGGCCGCGGCCGCATGGTCAAGGAGTTCGAGGAGGCGGCCTTCGGTGCCAACCCCGGCGACCTCACCGGCCCCATCAAGACTCCGTTCGGATACCACATCATCCAGGTCAGCGCCAAAACCCCCGAGCGGGTCCAGCCGGTGTTCGAGGTGGCCCCCGCCATTCGCGCCCGCCTGCAGGAAAAGAAGGCCTCCGACGAAGCCCGCCGTCAGGCGTCGGCCCTCGTCGAGCGCGTCAAGAAACTCGGGAAGAAGCCCTCCGATGACGAGCTGCGGCGCCTGACCGACGCCGTCGTCACCTTCAACGAGACGGAGTTCATCTCCCGGGACAGCCCGGCCACGGGAGTCGGGAGCCTCAAGTTCAACGAGACCCTGTTCGGGCTCGGCGCCGGCGAGGTGTCGACGGCCCCGGTCACGACGAACAAGGGCGAGGCCATCGTGAAGCTCGCCGAGGTCAAGCCCGCCGGGATCCCGACCTTTGCCGAGGTCAAGCCGCGAGTCATCGCCGACATGGCCCGCAAGAAGCAGGAAGAGGCCGCCGTGGCGGCGCTGAAGGCCGAGATGGGCCCTGAAGCCAGCCTGGAATCGATCGCGCAGAAGCTCAACCTGAAGATCGAGACCCCCGACGCCTTCGCCAAGTCCGGCCCGATCGCCAGCCTCGGCAACCCGAAGGCCCTCGTCGACGCCGTCTTCGCCGGCAACCCCGGCGAGTTCAAGGGACCCATCTTCGTCCAGGGCCACGGCGCGGTCGCCTTCAAGATCCTCGAGAAAAACCCCCTCGACGAGAAGGCCTTCGCGACCGAGAAGGACTCGATCCGCGAACGGCTGAAGACCCAGAAGGCCATGCGCCTCCTGCAGGCCATGCTCAACCAGCGCAAGGAGCAGGAGAAGGTGAAGATCAACCCCGACGTCATTTCCCGCTTTGGCGGGCGTGCGTAAGGACAACGGGAACCTCCACCCCGGAGCCGGGGAGACGCCTGGGGGCGTCTCCCCTTCTCCTTTTGGACCGTTGCGAGAGCAGGCATGATCGGACGCCTCTCGGGACTCCTCACGGAGGTCCGGCCCGACCGCGTCATCGTCGAGACGGGCGGAATCGGATGGGAGCTCCAGATTCCGATGAGCACGTTTTCCCTCCTGCCGCCCTCCGGCAAGCCCGTCGCCCTCCACGTCTACACCCACGTCCGGGAGGACGCCATCCAGCTCTTCGGCTTCCTGAGCGCCGAGGAACGCCGCCTCTTCGAGAAACTCCTCGCCGTCTCCGGGATCGGTCCCAAGGTTGCCCTGGGCATCCTCTCGGGCTTGCCGGTTCCAGACTTCGTGCACGCGGTCACGGTCAAGAACATCCCCCTCCTCTGCACCATCCCCGGGGTGGGCAGAAAGCTCGCGGAGCGGCTGGCGCTCGAGCTGAAGGACAGGGTGGCCGGCATGGGAACCGGGCCGGAGTCCAGGGTCTCGTCTGGACCTGTACAGGGTGAGGCAGCCAGGGACGCCACCGATGCGCTCGTGAATCTCGGGTACAAGCCGCCCCAGGCCGAGGCGGCGGTCGCCGCGGCCCTCAAGTCGACTCCCTCGGGTGACCTCCAGTCCCTGCTCCAGGCGGCCCTCCGGTCGCTCGCGAAGTGAGGCGAGATGGATCCACGTATGGTCTCCGGTATCCCTTCTCCGGGCGAGGACGACTCGGAGGTGACCCTCCGGCCTCAAGTCCTCACCGAGTTCGTCGGTCAGCCAAAACTGAAGGAGACCCTGGGCGTCTTCATCGAGGCGGCCCGCAGGAGACGCGAGCCGCTCGACCACGTTCTCCTGTTCGGACCGCCCGGCCTGGGCAAGACGACCCTCGCTCACATCATCGCCCGGGAGATGGGCGCCCAGATCCGCGTCACGGCCGGACCCGTTCTCGAGAAGGCCGGTGATCTCGCCGCGATCCTGACGAACCTCGGGCCCGGTGACGTCCTGTTCATCGACGAGATCCACAGGGTCCCGGCCTCGGTCGAGGAAATCCTCTATCCCGCGATGGAAGACGGCAAGCTCGACCTCGTCATCGGGACGGGGCCCGGGGCGAGGACGGTGGAGTTGAAGCTTTCGCCCTTCACACTGGTCGGGGCGACGACACGGGCCGGACTCCTCTCCCAGCCGTTCGCCGCCCGCTTCGGGATCTCGCACCGCCTCAACTACTACGACCTCGACGCGATCCGCAGGATCATCCTGAGGTCGGCACAGCTCCTCGGCTGCCCGATCGAACCGGAAGGCGCCGAGGAGATCGGGAGAAGATCGCGTGGAACCCCGCGCGTCGCCAACAGGCTTCTGCGCCGCGTGAGGGACTACGCGGAGGTGGGCGGGGCGAGCTCCATCACGGCCGGGGGGGCGCGGTCCGCCCTGGACAAGCTCGAGGTCGACAGCTTCGGTCTCGACGAAGTCGACCGCCGGATCCTCGTCACCATCATCGAGCGCTTCTCGGGCGGGCCCGTGGGCCTTTCCTCCCTCGCGCATTCCCTGGGCGAAGACAAGGGAACGCTCGAGGACCTCTACGAACCCTACTTGCTCCAGTCGGGTCTCCTCACACGGACCCCGAAGGGCCGCGTCGCCACGCCGCTTTCGTACCGCCACCTCGGCTTCACGCCCGGAACGACAGGCGGCCAGGGGACCCTGTTCGGGTGAAGAGCGGCCTTCTCATCTACAACCCGAAGGCCGGGGGACGGGACCGGACGGATGAGATCGGCCGCCTCGTCGAATGGGCGGCCCAAGAGGGCTTCGCCCTGCGGAGCGCCCCGACCGCCGGTCCGCGCGATGCGACGCGGCTCGCCCGTGAAGGTTTGGAGGATCGGCCCGACGTGATCGTCGTCGCGGGGGGAGACGGCACGATCGGGGAAGCCGCCGAGGCCGTTGCCGGAAGCGAGATCCCGCTGGCGATCTACCCGGCGGGGACCACGAACGTCCTGGGCCGCCAGTTCGGAATCAGGACCCCCGGTCTCGCCCGCGAGGCCATCCTTTCCTCGGAGCGGCGGCCGCTGGCCGTGTGGCCCACCACGGGCAGGGTGAGCCTGATCGGCGTCGGGGTCGGTTTCGATGCCCGCGTCATGATCCGGACGATCCCGCTCCTGAAGAAGTGGTTCGGCCGGACCGGGATCGGATACACCGCCACCCTGGAATGGCTGAAGTACGAGTTTCCGCCGATCGAGATCACGGGTGTCGATGCGTCCGGCTCCCCGTTCAAGAGGGAGGCCACGTTCGCCGTTTCCGCCAACGTGCCTCGCTACGGGGGCGACCCGATCCTCTCGCCCTTCGTGGACCCGGGCTCTGACCTTCTCGACCTGGTCCTCTTCTCGGGCCGGACGAAGGGCTCCCTGATTCGCTTTTATCATCTTCTGTCCCGCGGGAAGGCCGAGCATCTCTCCTTGGACGTCGTCGAGAGGCTTCCCGTCCGGCAGTTCACCGCTCGCTCCCTCGCGGGCTATGAGCTCGACTTCCAGGTGGATGGCGACGGGGCCGGCCTCACTCCCGTGACCGTCGGGCCCTCGGCGGGCCACGTCTGGCTCCAGGTTCCCTCCCGTAAAGGGTAGGGACCGAGGTCCTACCGCCGGGAAGGCGGGAAGGGCGGAGGAGCGACCCGAGAAAGGGCCGTGGAGAGCTGGCTTGCGAAGACGGCCAGGTCCCGCTCTGCGACGCCGGGCTCGACTTCGAATTCCTTCTCGAGGAGAGCCACGAGCTCTTCGGCGCCCGTCACCCCTTCACGAAGCCTGTTGACGAGGAACATCCCGGTCTCGTTCATCGTCAGGACCTCTCCCCCGCGGAGGTTCAAGAGGACGCCGGAGCCATCCCGCAGCGTCGTCATCTTCACGTCTGGCGACAGGAGCAGCGACCTGAGGGGTTCGAGGTTCGGGAGAGCGGCCATGGCCTTTTTCGGCGCCGAGGATAGCAGCAAGTCCGGCCCCCGGGTTTCGGCTCGACATCGGCTAAAGTAGGCGCGCCGCGGCCGGGGCGGCCTCGAAAGTCACCGCGAGGAAGGCAGTTGAGGAGCTTTTCGCACATCGCCGGCGTCGACGACGGCCCGTTCGTGAAGGGGCGCCGAAGAGACGTTCTCGTCGTGGCCACCATCTTCTCCGGCTCCGTTCTGACCGGCGTTCTGACGACGACCGTCCGGCAGGATGGCAGGAACTCCACGGAACGGCTGGTCTCGCTGTTCATGGAGTCCAAATGGGCCCCCCAGCTGCAGCTCGTCATGTTGCAGGGCGTCTCGCTCGGGGGCTTCAACGTCGTGGACGTCACCACGCTCGCCCTTGAAACCGGGTTGCCGGTCCTGGTCGTCTCCCGCAAGCAGCCCGACTTCTCGACGATCAGGGAAGCCCTCACGGAGAAGGTTCCTGGCGGCAAGGGCAAGTGGGCGCTCGTCGAGAAGCTGGGGAAGATGGAGAGGATCGGGCCCGTCTTCGTTCAGCGGACCGGTCTGACATCCGAGGAGGCTGCCGAGGTGATCCGCCGCACGGCCATCAACGGGAACATCCCCGAGCCGCTGCGGACGGCTCATCTCATCGCGGGGGGCCTCGTGACGGGCCAGAGCCGCGGCCGAACCTGAGACTGACTCGCCAGATCATCCCCTCCCCGTAACCCGGGTCATCGACACGCCTGTCATTCGGGCTTGACGAGACGAACGCACTCCTCCATTATCCTTCTCAACTTATGAGACTCAGTCTCAGTCTTCTCGTACTCTTCGGTCTCCTGGCGGCCTCTCCCCTCCCGGCCTCTCCCGCCCAGGGGGCGGATCCGTGTCCCGGCGGCAGCGAGCCGGCCGTGCGCGCCCGGTACCTGATGGGGACCGTCCTCGAGGTCCGGCTGTGGGTTTCCCCGGACGAGTCCAGCGCCAGCGCCCTCGCCGAAGCCGTCTTCTCGGAGGTCTCCCGGATCGAGCGCGTGGCCTCGACCTGGAGGGACGACTCGGAACTCTTCCGCCTCCAAGAAGGGGCCTGTGGTCCGCAGCTTTCCGAGACCCTCGCGGACCTTCTCTCCGAGGCGTTCCGGTTCCACCGGGCGACCGCCGGAGCCTTCCATCCCGCGCTCGGGAGCCTCGTCGCCGCCTACGATCTCCGCGGAGAGGGCCGGTGGCCCACGGATCTCGAGCTCGCCGAGGCCCTCGAAGCGACCCGCCTCGACACGGTCCGGCTCGATCCCGTCGCGAGGCGCCTGGTCCGCAGGGACCCGAGGCTGAAATTCGATCTGGACGGCATCGCGAAAGGCTGGGCCCTGGACCGAGCGGCCGAGATCCTCAGGCGGGAGGGGGTCCGCACGGCCCTCCTGAACTTCGGGGGGCAAGTCCTGGCCATCGGTCCACCCGAGCCCTGCGCGCCGTTCTCGATCCGGATCGCTGTTCCTGGTTCCCTGACCTCTCTCCCGAAAGACCTTCCGCTCAGGGACGGCTCGATCTCGACGTCCTCCAATTCCGAACGAGCCCGGATTCTCGCCGGGAGAAAGGCGGGGCACCTTCTCGACCCTCGAACCGGACGCTTCGCCCCGTTCGAGGGATCCGTGTCGGTGCGGGCCCGGACAGCGGCAGCGGCCGATGCGCTGTCCACCGCCCTTTTCGTCTGCGGACCGGAGCCGGTCCCTTCGTGTCTCTCTGACGAGATGAGGAGAGAAGAGGACGTCGAGGCCGTCTACCTGATTCCCGAGGGCGGGGGTTCGTCTGTCCCCAGGACGCCGGAGGGTTCACCCGCCCCAAATCCCAGCCGGGCCCTGCCCGGGTCACAAAGCCGAGGTTGAAATGCCGCGAATGACCACAACGGCCGCTCTCCTGGCCCTCTCTTGCTCCCTGATGGCCCACTGTGCCGTCGCCCAGCCCGTCGAGGCGCAAAAGGAGCCCGCGAAGGAGAGCCCCAGCAACGAAGAACTGGCCCGCCAGATCGAGGTTCTGACGAAGGAACTCGAGTCGATGAAGCTCGGCGAGGCCGCCACCAAGGACGACGCCGGCCCTGGGAAGGGTGTCTACGGGCTCGGCCCGGCCGCCTCGAAGGTCTACACCAAGAAACAGGGCCTCTCGATAGGAGGCTACGGAGAGTCGATCTACCAGGCCTTTGAGAGCGAGAAGGAAAACGGAACGGCTGCCGGCAAGACCAACGAGTGGGACTACCTGCGCGCCGTTCTCTATGTCGGCTGGAAGTTCTCGCCGGTCTTCGTCCTGAACACCGAGATCGAGTACGAGCACGCTTCCACGGGGAAGGGGGGCGAGGTGTCCGTCGAGTTCGCGACCCTCGATGCCCTCCTCTCCAGATACGCCAACGTCCGGGCCGGAATGGTCCTGGCTCCCATGGGTCTCGTCAACGAGATGCACGAGCCGCCGACCTTTCTCGGAGCCAGGAGGCCCGACGTCGAGACCCAGGTCATCCCCTCCACCTGGAGGATGAACGGAGTGGGTCTCTTTGGCGAGGCAGGCCCCGTGGCCTACAAGCTGTACGTCACGGAGAGTCTGAACGGAACCGGATTCACCGCCTCCTCGGGTATCCGGGGGGGACGGCAGAGCGGCGCGCGCGCGAAAGCCGACGATCTGGCCGTGACCGGGCGGGCCGACCTCGTCTCGGTCCCGGGTCTTCTCGCCGGGGTCTCCTTCTTCACCGGCAACACCGGCCAGGGCCTCGTCGTCGACGGCCGGACCGTGGAAGCCCGCACGACGCTTCTCGACCTTCACGCGGAGTACCGCCACCGCGGGCTCCAGGTCCGCGGGGTCTTCAGCCGGGGCACCATAGACGACGCCGCCCTCCTGAACAGGGCCGCCGGTCTGACGGGGAACAAGTCGATCGGCGAGACCATCGAGGGCTGGTACCTCCAGGGCGGCTACGACGTCTGGCCTCTCCTTTCCGAGAACGTCTCGACGGCCCTGACACCCTTCGTCCGCTATGAGGAGGTCGACACGCAGAAGTCCGTGCCGGCCGGCTTCTCTAAGGACCCGGCCAACGACCGGACGATCCTGACGGCGGGCCTCGACTTCAAACCCCTTCCCCAGATCGCCGTGAAGCTCGACTACCAGAGTTACAAGAACGAAGCCAAGACCGGGATCTCGCAGTGGAACTTCGCCATCGGCTACCTCTTCTAAAGACCGCGGTTCTCCTGGGGCTCCTGTCGGCTCCGGGAGCACCGGCCAAGGTCTTCGAAACCCAGGCGGCGGCCCTGGCCCGCGTCTTCCCGCCACCGGCGCAGGTGACGCGGGCCACCGCATTCCTGACGGCTGAGCAGAAAGCGCGAGCGGCCAAGCTCGCCGAGGCTCCGGTCGAATCCGCCGTGGTGACCCGCTACGGCGGGTTCACCGCATCCGGCGAGGCGATCGGCACGGCCTACTTCGACACGCACACCGTAAGGACGGCGCCGGAAGTCTTGATGATCGTCGTCGGGCCGGACCGGACGGTCCGGTCCGTGGACGTCCTCGCCTTCGCCGAGCCCGAAGACTACCTTCCGCGCGAGGGGTGGTTGAAGCGCCTCGACGGAAGAAGGCAGGAAGAAGGGCTCTTCGTTGGAAGGGCCCTGGCGCACGTCACGGGGGCGACCCTGACGACACGCGCGATTGCCGCTGCAGTTCGTAGAATCCTCGCTCTCGACTCCATCCTGGGTCCGCCAGCCGCGCCCGGGAAGAAACCCTGAGGAGATCCATGAAGTACCTCGAATCCGGCGGTCATGAAAGAAGTGGTCTGATGCGCCTCACGCTCGGTGGAGCGCTCGTCTTCCTTTTCGGCCTCTGGGTGTCGAGCTTCGGGATGTTCTTCTCGCGCTTCAGCCTGGATCCCCAGAGCGTGATCGCCTATTACAGAGGATCCGAGGAGACCTTTCAGCCCCCGCGGACGTTCGGATCCATGGTCGAGGTGACGCACGGGCACATGGCGATGATGGGTGTCGTCCTCTTGCTGCTCACCCACCTGGCCATCTTCCTTCCCGTCAAGAGAAGCGTGAAGGTTGCCGGCATCATCGGCACGTTCGCGGCGGCGTTCCTCAACGAGGCGTCGGGCTGGCTCGTGAGGTTCGCCGGCCCGGCCTTCGCGCCCCTCAAGCCGATCGCGTTTCTGGCCTCCCAGGGCTTCCAGATCGTCCTGCTGCTCAGCCTCGCCGCGGGCCTCATTCGAGCGGGCAGGCGAGCCCCGAGCCCGATGCCCGAACGCGAGGCCGCGGAGGGGCCCGCGGACGCCGAGCCGACGATCTGAACTCTCTTCTCTCGGTCCCTCTCGGCCTGGTCCGCCCGGAGGGGCACCGCCGACGGCGGGGTGAGAGGCCCTACCTCGCCCCCTTGCCTCCCAGGACGGCCGGGATCGTCTTCAGGAGGATCTTGACGTCGAGACCGAGGCTCCAGTTGTCGATGTAGGCGAGGTCGAGCTCCATCCAGTGATCGAAGCTCGGAATGTCGTTCCTCCCCGAGACCTGCCAGAGCCCCGTCAGCCCCGGCTTCATGGAGAGGCGCCGGCGCTGCCAGCGCTCGTAGCGAACGACCTCCTCGGGAATGGGAGGCCGGGGTCCGACGAGCGACATCTCCCCCTTCAAGACGTTCCAGAACTGCGGGGCCTCGTCGAGCGAAAAACGCCGGATGAACCGGCCGAGGCGCGTGATCCTCGGATCGGCCTTCGACTTGAAGGCGGGTCCCTCGTGCTCGTTGAGATGGAACACGTCCTGGAGCTGTTCCTCCGCCCCCTCGATCATCGTCCGCAGCTTGAACAGGGTGAACGGACGGCCATTCAGCCCGCAGCGGGTCTGCTTGAAGAAAGCGGGTCCACGCGAGCTGATCTTGATGAGGAGCGCGGAGAGAGCGATGGGGACCAGGTAGATGGCGCCCAAGAGAATCGCGAGGGCGACATCCATCACCCTCTTGGCCATCATGGCGAAGTCATCCGCGGGCGTCGTGGTGAAGGTGAGAAGAGGCGTGCCCTGGAATTCCTCCAGCTCGACCCTCGCGATGACGTGCGGGAAGAAGTCGAGGACGAGCCTCGTGCGCACACCCATCTCTTCGCACATCAAGAAGACATCCTCGAGACGTTCGAGGTCACCGCGATCCACCGCGAGGATCACCTCGTCGATCGGGAACGACGTCACGATGGCCGGAAAGTCCTGCACGGTCCCGAGGATCGGAATCCCGCCGGCCGTGGTCCCCTGCGGCGACGCGGCGGGCTTTTCCCGGATGACTCCGAGGAGCCGGAGACCCCACCAGGGGTGCTGGTGGATGAGCCGGGCCATGTTGTCCGCGCGCGGCGTGTCACCCAGCAAGACCACCGAGCGGTAATTGAAGCCGAGCGCCCGGACCCGGCGGGCCGTCATCCGGACGGTCAACCTCTCGATCGTCAGGAACAGGATGCTCAGGCCGCAGAAGATGGCCAGGAACGGACGGGAGATGAAGTCCCACCTCGCGCCGTAGACGAAGAGGGCGAGGAGAACCGTTCCCATGGCGGAAACCTTGAGCACGACGGCGGCCTCGTCTCTGAGACCCGAGGTCCGGTGGCTCTTGTAGGCCCGGCCGAGAACCAGAAGGACGGTCCAGATGACGACGATGGGTCCCGCGAGGGTGAGATAGAGGGAAAAGGGGGCGAGCTTCGTGAGCCGGCCCGGGAAGAACGAGGTCACAAGCTCGCTGCGGATGAAGTAGGCGGCAACGAAGGCGGCCAGTATGGAGACCAGGTCGGCCGCATAGAGAAACGCCGCCACGGTTCGGGCGCGCTGTTTCAGCATGTCTTTTGGGTCAACTCAACTCTCATGGCACATCAGAGACCGCCCGAGAGAATAACTCCTCGTAGGAGGTAGTGACGTCGTCCCAGAGATAGTCACGCCGGGCTTTCAGGAAAGCAGCCTCCCCCAGGCGCCGCCGTTCGTCCTCGCTCCCAAGGAGCCGCGACAGGGCCCGGGCCAGGGTCTCGGGCCGGTGCGCGTCGTAATAGAGAACGGTGTCGCCGGCCACCTCACGGTTTTCCGGCGTTTCGTGCAGCAGGATCGGACGCCCGTAGCCCATGGCCTCAACCAGAGCCGGGTGGGTTCCTCCGACCTCGGTCGCGTGGACGTAGACCATGGCGTTTGCCAGGAGCTGCTGGTAGGCCTCTCCGTAGAGCGCTCCGGGCATGCGAACGCGCGGGTCCTCGGCCGCCAGTTCTCGCAGCTTGCTGATGAAGCCATGGGAGTAGGGCGCGGAACCGATGAGGGCGAGGGGGGTTTCCCCGGGGACCTGCCGGTAGCCGATGAGGACCCCGTCGGGGTTGTTCTCGGGTTCGAACCTCGAGACGTAAAGGACGTACCGCCCCGGCACCAGACCGAGGCTCGAGAGGACGCCGGTGTGATCCGGCCGGGGCAGATCCGATCCGTACGGGATGAAGACGGAATCGATCCCGTACCGGTCCCGGTAATAGCGGTGGATGGCCCGGGCGTCCGTGAGGACGACGTCCGGCAGGACGCAGGAGAGCCTCTCGGAAACCGAGTAGGCGATCCGTCCGAGTGCGTTCCACTTCCTCCGGTTTTTCTCCAGACCGTCCACGTTGATGACGACCCGGCTCCCCGAGTAGAGGACTCTCGTGAGGCGGCAGGCGAGGGCGTTGATGCCGTTGCAGAACAGGATGGCGTCGTACGGCCGGGCCGCGGCGTGAAGGGCCGAAAGAAACCCGTGGACGACCGTATCGAGGTACTTGTGGCGGAAGGTCGGCAACTCGACGACGCGGACGCCGCGATACCACGCCACCCTTTCCCGCACGGCTCCCGGACGGGAATAGACGGTGACGTCGTGACCACGGGCCGCCAGCCTCACGGACAACTCCTCGGCCAGGGTCTCGAACCCGCCGTAGGCGGCGGGAATCCCCCGGGTTCCGAGGATCGCGATCCTCAAGCCGAAATCACCTGGAAAGAGGCCTCCAGGCCCCCTCCGGACTCTGGGTGAACCAGGGCAGAAGCTCCTTGTCGGAAACGGTCCGGCGGCCCTGGATGTCCCGGCGTTTTTTTCCGAGCCGGGGCCGGTTGTCGAGGAGCCACCGAAAAGCGGGGAGAGAGGTCCGTTCGGTCAAGAGACACCCCCCGGCGACGGTGAGATCGCGGAAGAGGGTGGGCCCGAGGGTCGCCCGGATCAGCTCTTGGCCGGCGTTGTTGATCCTGAGGAGGAAGCGGTTCTTGACGGAGTGCATGTTCGCGAAGGCCGGCATCGTGGACCGGTTCTGTGGAAGACCTCGCCGCCGGTGCCAGGCGAGCGCGCGGGGAATCGAGCAGGCGGACCATCCGAAGAGCCGGAGGCGCCAGGCGAGATCGACGTCTTCTCGGTAGAGGAAGAAGTCGTCGTCGAAATAGCCGGTGGCGATCTTCACTTCCGTCAGGGCGGAGACCCGGAAGAGGGCGGTGCAGCCCGAGACGCCGAAGACCTCGGCCTCGCGGTCGAACCGGCCATCGTCGGGGAGCCCCGACCCGATGTCGAAGTGCCGGCCGTTCCTCGTCATCCAGATTCCCACGGAGTCGAGGTCCCGGGCCGGCGCGAGATCCGGACCGTGGGCCCTGAGGATCTTCCCCGTGAACGAGGCCGTTCGTTCGTGCCTCGGGGCCTCGGCCGCCTCGAGGAGCGTCTCGATGAAGTCCGGCGCCAGGACGAGATCGGTGTTGAGAACCAGGACCCAGCGCGAGCCGTTCTGGATCGCGGCCTCGATCCCGAGGTTGTGGCCGCCGGTGTAGCCGAGGTTTCGCCGGGTATCCGTCACGCGGAGAGGAAGGCGGGCCGAACGCTCCCACCCCTTCAGGAGCGACCGGGTTCCATCCTCGGAGTTGTTGTCGATCGCCTCGATCGCGAAATCGCGGTAGGTCTGCTTCTCGAGGCTCTCGAGGAGCCGCTCGGCATCACGGGACTCGTTGTGAGTCACGATCGAGACGGTCAAGAGCGGAAGGAGTGTCATCGGCTAGACGCGAGGGGACTCCGCCAGCGAGGTCCGCCAGCCCAGGCCGGCCAGCCCGGCCAGGACGCGGAAGTAGGCGGCCCAGGCGTCCCGGCGGGTGTGGTCCCCCCTGAATCCGAGGAGGAGCCCGATTCGAAGGACGGTTCCCAGGGCGAGGATGGCCCTGGCCACACCGGTCTTCCAGGCGGGCTCGTGTTTCCCGAGGTAGCGGAAGAGGTTGCGTGTGTAAAGAGGGAGGTAGTCGCGATAGGCGAGCGCCCTCATGGTGGATCCGCCCGTATGCCTGACGCGAACGGCCGGCACGTAGCGAATCGAGAACCCCGCCTCTTTGATCCGGGCACAGAAGTCAACGTCCTCGAACCACGCCGGGAAGAACTGGGGGTCGAACCCCCCAAGGTCCAAAAAGACGCTCGCCTTCACGAGAAGGGCGGCGGCCGCGGGTTGCTCGACCTCGAGGGCCTGGAGCGGCTCGCGGAAAAGATATCGTTCGCGGCGGAGCCAGGGGTTCTTGGGCCACAGGCGGTTGACGAGGAAAGCCTCGCGAGCGAGCGAGCCCAGGGAAGGGAGCTTTCGGAGCTGGAATTCGGCCTGTCCGTCCCCCTCGAGGGCGGGGGCGACGGCCGCGGTTGCGCCGCCGGCAAAGAGCTCGGAGAAGAGCTTTTCGAGTCCGGCCGTCCCCGACAGCCACTCGGTGTCGGGATTCAGAAGCAGGATGGCGTCAAAAGGCGCGGATTCCTCCGTCACGGCCCGGTTGCAGGCCGGGCCGAATCCCTCGTTGCGGGACAGGCGCAGGACCGTGAAGCGGGCCTGGCGGGCGAGAGGAGCCGACCCATCGGTGGAGGCGTTGTCGACGAGGGTCACCCGGGCCCCGGGAGGCAGAGACGGGAAGAGCACGCGCAGATGGGGTTCGGAGTTCCAGGAGACCACCACGAAGAGAGTCCTCTCGAGGGCCGCGCTCCGGAGAGGACTTGGGGCCGGGAGCGGAGAGGACGAGGGGAGATGGTTCAAAACGGCGGCCGCTGACAACACGCGCCTCGATTATCAGGGAGTGGCGCTCCGCCCGGGAGATCTGACAACGGGGATTCTCGAAGGGGGGCTGGATTTCCGGGGATCAAGGTGCTATCTTTCGCCTCCTCGCTCGGGGTCGGGGCGTAGCGCAGCCTGGTAGCGCACACGGTTCGGGACCGTGGGGTCGGAGGTTCAAATCCTCTCGCCCCGACCATTTCTCTCCCCTCCTGGGGTGACGGGCTTCTCTCGACACCGTCTCGGCTGATAACCTCGCCGAAGCCTCGGTTTCTGGAGTCGAGCCTCACCCGGCCGGGTCTTCGACCCCTGGTCACGGGTGACGAGAAAGGAGACTGCCGTGTCTGAGATTGGGGGAGTCACGCTCACGCTCGACGGAGCCTCGGCGATCGTGACCTTCGAGCACCCTCCGGTGAACACGCTCGACCGGCACCTCGTCATGAGCCTCGAGGAGAAGGTCCGCGAGGCCGCGCGCCGGCGCGAAACCAAGCTGATCACGCTCGCTTCGAAGGGGCACGACTTCAGCGCGGGACTCGAGGCCAACGAGCTCGTGCCGGAAAGAGCGGATCTCCTGATCAAGGCGTTCCACTCTCTCGTCCGCCTCCTCTTGACGATCGAGGTCCCGACGATGGCCCTGGTGCAGGGGCGTGCCCTCGGCGGCGGGGCCGAACTGGCTCTGGCGTGTGACTTCGTCTTCGCCGAGACGACCGCGACTTTCGGCTTCCCGGAGATCCGGCTCGGGCTGTTTCCGCCGGTGGCCTCGGTGCTCCTGGAGCGGCGGATCGGCCGGACCAAGGTGGCGGACCTGGTGCTGTGTGGCGCGGCCGTCAACGCGGAAGCCGCCGAAAGGCGGTGGATGATCAACGCGCTGGTGAATCCCGGTGATCTCGTGAACGCCCTGGAGCTGATGCACGAGCGGCTCCAGCCCTTCTCGGCTTCGAGTCTGAGGATGGCCAAGCGGGCTCTCGCTCTGGGGGGCAGCACGGATCCGATCGCGGGGCTAGCCCTCGTCGAGCGCGTCTACCTCAAGGAGCTGATGTCCACCCGCGATGCCGCCGAGGGCGTGGAGGCCTTCCTGGAGAAGCGGGGACCGGTCTGGAAGGACCGCTAGGGCACAAAAAAACTGCCGCTGGTAAGGAGGAGGAGTACCGGCGGCAGTAAATATTGGGTCGCCCCTAACTCGTTCTGAAGTGCAGCGAGCCCGATCGACCTAACGTGCAAATCGTTCTTTTTTCAGGGAGAAGGGGGAGAAGGCGGGGGTTCTTCCTCGAGTCGCGCCAGGGGAACGCGGACCCGGCCAGCCGCCTGTTCGGTGACGAGCTCTATCTCGAGCGGCAGATTCGACAGAAGGGCCGAGTTCAGGGTCAGCGACAGCGACCGCCCTTCCGGCAGGACGAAAGAGGCCTCGACACGGCCGAGGCTCCTGCCGCTGGAATCGACCGCCTCCACGTAGCGCCGGCCGGCGGCGGGGGGCAGAACGCGTCCCGGGAATGTCAGCTGGAGGGGAAGATTTCTGTCTCTGGGGAGCCGGACGAGGCCCGGTCCCTCCGGAACGGCCGGGGCCACCGGGATCGACGCGGCGATATCCAGGAGGCGGGGCGCGCGGTGAACCGAGGAACTCCGCTCCTGGACCTGCCCGCGAAGGACCGCAACCTGGCCCCTCAAGTACAGGGCGGAAACGACGGCCGAGATCAGGAGGAGCCCGCCCAGTCCGGAGAGGACGATCGCCCCGGTTCGACCGGGGAACAGCCTTTCGGAGGCCGCGCGGGCCGGAGGGCTGGGAACCGCCCTCTTCGAAAGCTGAAGCTGGATCCGGCGGGTCGTCTCGACCCGTTCGCGGTAGTAGGGCGCGGCCAGAAGGGAGTCCTCGAACCTTCGCCGGTCGGGCGGCGGCATCTGGCCCATGACGTACTCCGCGATCATCCTGTCTTCCTCGGCCTCGATCCGGTCAAAGAGCGAGTCGTCCGAGAAGTAGGCTGCCTCGATGCGGTCCAGATCCTTCTCGGGAAGCCTGCGGAGAAGGTAGTTTCGGATTTCCTCGTTCTTCAGGTTCGCCGCGCTGCTCATGGGGAAGCCGGATCTCTGGGCGGCCGGTAATCGCGCCTCTGCCTGGTCTCGTCCATCCGGCGTCTGAGCTCGCGCTTGGCACGGTAGACGCGCATGTCCACGGCGTCCGTGCTGATGCCCTCCTCGCGTGCGATCGTCCGGGACGGGATCTCGTCGATGAAGCGCCGCACGAGGAGCGACCTCATCTTCTCCGGCAAGAGCGACAGGGCCCGTCTGACGATCAGGCGGCGGCTGCTCTCGAGGGCGTCGGTGAGCGGGTTCTCGAAGGATGGAAGCTCCACGGCCCCGGAGATCCCGTCGTGCATCTCGGCCCGCGTCACCCTGCGGCAGTACTCGAAGAAGACGTTCTTGGCGATCCCGAGCGCGTAGGCCTCGGCCGACTCGACGGCTTCGCCCCGCTCGATCCGCTGGAAGACCCTCAGGACGGTTTCCTGCGCGAGCTCCCGCGCCTCGTCTTCGGTCCTCACGCCCCGGGAAAGGAAGAACCTCCGCAGCTTCTCGGGAAGCCGCCCAAACTCGCTTTCGAGGGTTTCGTCGGACTGGTGAGTCATGATCGGGTTCAGCGGGGCCGGTGAATTCCGCAAGACTGGATCCTCATCCGTAGCCTAGACCGGCTCCATTGCGGGCTCAAGCCCGGAAAAGGTGACCGGCGTCACTTCCGCTCCTCTTCGACGGGTTCCCGGGCGCGTTTGACGGCATCCTGCATCATCTGGCGGCGCTTCTCGACGACAGGCGCAAACCGCGCCCTCTGCTCCGGGGTCAAGACCGCGGAGATCCGTCCCGCCGTCCGGTCGAAGATGTGCTCGACCACCGGCACGAGATCCTTTTCCAGCATCACGAGGTCGCGGCGCCCCGCCAGGAGCGCTGCTCGGACCTGCGCCCTCTGCTGGGCGGACAGGTCGAGGTCGCGCGTCATCCGGAACAGGATGATCTCGATGACGACGTCCTTCGACTCGAACAGCCGGGTCTCGATCCTCGTCCGGACCACGTGGTACGTGGCGGCCCCGGACACGGCACCCAGAAGGAAGATGAGAAGGACCGCCACCCACGTCTTGAGGGAGCTCACCTCACTCCTCCTTCTTGTTGGGCTGACGGTGTCGAGCCGCCCAGGAAGGCCGCCGCCAGGACGGCATCCGACGGAGAGCTCTCCCGGCCCGCGAGACTCGAAAGGACGTTCTCGGTCGCCCGTTCGAGGCGGCGGGTCTCATAGGCTCCCCAGCCACACAGGGCAACCGTGAGTGCGGCCACGCCGGGAACGAGTCTCCAGGCGAGGAAACCCAGCGGACTGGCGGGACGCACGGACCGGGAGGCCGCAACGACGCGCTTGACGAAGAACGGAGAGGGGGTGAGAGGCCCGGCGCTGGCGGCCTGAAGAAGCCTCTTCTCGGCCAGGGCGTAGCTCTCGTCATCCATTGGTTGCTTTTTCATGGTGCCGGTCTCCTGGAGTGGGACTCGAGGATCTTCCTCAGGCGATTGCGGGCGCGGAAGGCGCGGATCTTGACATTGGCGCGGGACCAGCCGGTCAGCTTCGCGACCTCCGCCACGGAAAGGTCTTCCAAGACAAGGAGGGAGAGGACGATCCGTTCCGCGGAAGAGAGCCGTGAGAGGAGCTGTTCCGCCATCAGGCGCGCGTTTTCTTTCTCCCAGTACGAATCGGACGCCGGGCTCCGGGCGCCGAGCTGGTCGAGGAACCCGGCCCGTTCGCCGTCTTCACCGAACGAAAGATCGGATTCCAGGCTTTCGGGGCGGCTCTGGCGGCGCCTGAGGGTGTCGTAGCAGGCGTTCACGGTGATCCGGCTGATCCAGTGCGAGAGGGGCATCTCGCCCCTGTAGGAAGAGATGTTGGCGAAGGCCTTGAGGAAGACATCCTGGGCGATCTCCTCGACGGTCTCTCGCTGCCGGAAGTATCGTCCCGCGATCTGGAAGACCCGCGGCGAGAGGCGGGTGACGAGCCCCTCGAAGGCGGCCTCGTTTCCGGCGCCGATTTCTCGGGCCAGGCGCCGGTCGTCTTCGAGGGTGGCTACGGGAGGTTCGGACACGGCCATGATTCCGGCTGGGAGGGACGGACGCCATTCTCTCCCGGCCCGGATGGCGAGTGTCATGACATCAGGTCGAAGAAGAAGGTGGCGAATCCCCTGACGGCCGCGCGGACGAAGCGCTGAAGGCGCGCCCGAGCCTCTTCCACCTGCCCTCGCTGCTCGGCGGTGAGGATGTTCGAGACCCCGGTCCAGATTCGGGCGCGCTCCTGGGCGAGCTGGGCGTCCACGACGGCAACGGCGGCGGAAGCTCGGGTGACCGCGTCCGCGTCGACGGAGGGCTTCCGGATGGCGGCAACGAGGCCGGCGCGCGCCGTTCGCTCCTCCGCAAGGAGGCCGGAGACGACAGGCTGGTACTGGGTGTAGAGGGCCTTCAGGGCCTCCTTCTGGGAAGGGCTGAGGTCGAGCCGGGAGAGGAGGGGCAAGGGCGTGCCGGTCTCGATGGCCTCCTGGAGCCGATCGCGCGAGGCGAAGAGACGTGTCTCGATCAGGGCTCGGGCGGTGTCGAGGAACTCCTCGGTCCGTTCACGCTGATCTGGTGTGAGGATGGGGGACAGCTCGGCATAGATCCGTGCGCGCTCAAGGGCGAGGGCCTGATCGGCGGACGCGACGGCGGCGGAGGCGCGGGAAAGGGTGGCTGGATTGGATGGGACCTGGTGGATGGCCGTCTGTAGCGCGGTGCGGGCTTGGGCCTCCTGCTGGAGGATGATGAAGAGTCTCGTGGAGTGAGCTCGAAAGACGGCCCTGATCGCGTCGCGCTGGGCCGAAGAGAGGTCGAGGTCCTCGACGTAGTCGCGGAAGGCGACCGCGAGCGGCGGGGCTTGTGGCGGTGTTGCGGGCGGGTGGGCCTGAAGTTCGAGCGGCAAGGCAGCTGCCGCGAGGAACGTGAGGGTGGCGGCGAGGGGGCCGCGGCGTCTCGGGAAGGACATGGTGGGGCTCCTTTCTTTCTCTTCTTGTTCAGTGGCGTGCCGGGCCCGCACGCGTGAGAAGACGTGCGCCGCAACCACCCGGTTACAGGGACTCACCGGGTTGCTTTTTCGATTGAAATCCCTTACCTTCTCTCTCCCTGCGTGAGCGCGCCCATAGCTCAACTGGATCAGAGCGTTTGACTACGGATCAAAAGGTTGGGGGTTCGAGTCCTCCTGGGCGCACCAAGCAAAATCTACGACTTGGCACTCACCTACCCCTCCCGTCCGGAAGCCCGAGTTCGTGTGGCTTCCGATCCAGTTAATAGATCGCCAGTTCGCGGACGGCGTCGTTCGAGACCCGGGAGTAGCGCTCCGTCTGGGTGACCGAGGCGGGGCCCAGCTGCCGCTGAATCAGCTGGAGGCTGCCCCCCATCGCGGCGAGGTTCGAGGCGAATGTGTGGCGTTTATTCCGCGCGCGGGATAAGAGACATTCAGGGGGACCCCGGCCGAGCGGTAACCTCCTGATGGAGATCAGGAGGCTGAGGTCTCTTCCCGCCAGCCTTCGATCAGTCCGTCGGCGACCTTGTGGGAGCGGCTTCGATGAAGAACGCTGTGCGTCTCGGAAGACTCAGGCCTCGGGATCCCTGTCGTTGGAAGCTCCGCCCGGGCGGCTCCGGCCCAGCACCTCCGCCGCGTAGAGGGTCAGCGCACATCCCACGGGATTGATGAGCTCGTTGAGGGCGCGTGAGATCAAGGCTCCCGGAGGCGGAGGCGTCTTGCCGGTGAACATGCTGGCCAGGATGGCGGCACCGAATACGATCCCAGTGACGAGCCCCGCGCCGGCGTACGACCCCGCGCGCGCCGACTCCCGCTTCGAGAGCCATGCGAAGAGCGCCCCCAGGCAGCCATACTCCAAGCCCTTGATCAGGACGAGGAGGATCGGGGACCCGCCTCCACCCGCGAACACCTTGATGAAAAGCGCCTCCTGTGCGCCCTCGTGGAGGCTGCGGGCAATCGTGAAGGCGAGCGGGGCGGCGATGAGGCCCGAAAGGCCCGTGACGGCCACTCCACCGGTCGCCAGGAC
Source organism: Thermoanaerobaculia bacterium (assembly GCA_022071945.1). Taxonomy (GTDB): domain Bacteria; phylum Acidobacteriota; class Thermoanaerobaculia; order UBA5066; family UBA5066; genus JAJVIN01. Next base: position 120,193 of record JAJVIN010000046.1, read on the forward strand.
CCGGCTCGCACCCCTTCCAAGGGCCAGCCCGATGCACACGATGACCGACCATGAGACCTTCTGCACCACGTCGGCCAGGATCGGCCTGGCGGCGAGGGGTTTCCCGGAAGCCGTGGAAACGATCAGTACGGTGACCTCGAGGATCAGACCGAGAACGATGGACATCCATGCGACGTGCATGAGTGTTCGTCCCATCGCGGGCAGGGTCTCGCTTCCGGGGCCTGCCACTGCACTCGGGGCGCTCTCGCGCCCGGCTTTTGGCTCGTCCATCGCTGGTTTCCTCAGAGCCAGGATATTTCCGCCGTGATCTCCATGCAAGGAACGGGGACGCTGGCCAGCTGCTTCGGGAGTATCGTCTCTTCAAGTGTAGAGATGCTCCTGTCCCCTGGAATGAAACTCGGGCCCTACGAGGTCCTGGCGCCGATCGGCGCGGGGGGGATGGGAGAGGTGTACCGGGCTCGCGACGAGCGCCTCGCGAGGGACGTCGCCATCAAAGTGCTCCCTCGCGAGCTGGCGGCGAATCCAGAGAGCTTTCGCCGGTTCGAGCAGGAGGCACGGACGTCCGGGACCCTCAACCACCCCAACGTACTCGCGACCTACGACGTGGGGACTCACGATGGCGTGTCGTTTCTCGTCTCCGAGCTCCTCGTCGGGGAGTCTCTCCGCGAACGCCTGAACCGGGGACCCGTCCCCCTGCGAACGGCCCTGGACATCGGAGCACAGATCGCGCGCGGTCTCGGGGCTGTTCACGACAAGGGAATCATCCATAGAGACCTGAAGCCGGAGAACGTGTTCCTGACCTCGGACGGCCAGGTGAAGCTCCTCGATTTCGGCCTGGCAAAGGCCACGCGTCCCGAATCGGCGATCCAGGGACCGGGAGGAAAGACGCTCACCCGCAGCGATTGCATCGTCGGGACGGCGGGCTACATGGCACCGGAACAGGTCCTCGGCGATGAGCTCGATTCCCGCGCCGATCTCTTCGCGCTGGGCGTGTGCCTGTACGAGATGCTCAGCGGCCAGCGTGCCTTCGCCAAGCCGAGCGCCGTCGAGACCATGTCCGCCATCCTGGTCGAGGAGCCGAGGAACATAGCCGCGGCCGTTCCGGATGTCCCGCCCGAAGTCGCCGGGATCGTTCACAGGTGCCTCGACAAGCGAAAGGAGAGCCGCTTCCAGTCGGCTCGGGATCTGGCCTTCGCGCTAGAGTCCGTCTCGCCGACGGCCTCCGTCCGGACCGTACCGCAATTCCGCTGGTCCTCCCTGCCGGTTGCGAGGTGGCCTCTGGCCCGCTCCGCCGCCGTGGCTTCTGCCTGCCTGGTGTGTCTCATCCTCGGCGTGCTTTTCGGGAGGGGCGCTACACCGCGGACAGTGCCGGCACCCGTGTCCCTGACCCAACTGACCTACAGCGGTGCCGACGCGGAGCCGGCCGCTTCGCCGGATGGTCGAATGCTCGCGTTCTCCTCGACACGCGACCGGTCGTCCCGCATCTTTGTCTCGCTCGTGAAAACGGGAGCGGAAGTGGCCGTCACCGCTGGACCACGCGACTCCGGACCCAGGTTCTTCCCTGACGGCGAGAGCGTTCTCTTCACACGCCACGAAGAGAACGGTAAGAGCTCTCTCTATCGGGTCCCGGTCCTCGGCGGAGAGCCCCGCCGTCTCGTCGGCGATGCGACCTCCGGAGACGTTTCATCCGACGGCAGCATGATCGCCTTTCTGAGGGTCGTGGACGAAAAGAAGCCGGTCCGCGCGGCCTTCGTCGCGCCAGTGAACGGAGGCCCGGAACGGGAGCTGGCCCGGTTCGAATCCTGGATCCACGCTCCCCGCTTCTCTCCCGACGGCCGGGAGATCGCGATCGCCGAGTCGGGGAGCGAGCAGTCCGGAATCATCGGGTCCATCACCCTCGTCGGGATGAACGGGCAGCTCAGACGGCTGCCGGCCCCCATCCCGAGGCGAGCGCTCTCCGCAGTCTGCTGGCTCGGCTCCGGGCAGGACCTCCTGCTCTGTGTCCGCGATACCGGAATCGCCCACGCCCGAAACTCGGGAGGGCTTCTCTACCGGCAGGATGCCCGCTCCGCGGAGGTTCATCCCCTCACTTGGTGGCCGAACGCCGGATCGATTCTCGATGTCCTCGGAGAGGGGCGTGTCGTCTACGAGTCGCTCTCCACAAGGGGCAACCTGCGAGAGGCGCGCCTCTCAAACGAGTCGTCGCACCGGTGGTTCACGCGCGGAACGGGAACGGACCGCCAGCCGGTCTACTCGCCGGACGGGAACTGGATCCTCTTCTCGTCGGACCGTTCGGGCAACCTCGACCTGTGGATGGCGTCGAGGCAAAGCGGCGCCGTAAGGAGAATCACCGACGACACCTCCGACGACTGGGATCCGGCCTTCTCTCCGGACGGGCAGCGGATTCTGTGGAGCTCGAACCGGACCGGGCACTTCGAGGTCTGGACGTCCGGACTCGACGGAACGGGCCAGCGGCAACTCTCCAGCGACGGAGTGGATGCCGAGAATCCGGTGCTCTCCCCGGATGGCCGGACGCTGTTCTATGGCTCTCTCGCCCCCGGCCGCGAGGGGATCTGGAGGGCGAACCCGGATGGGACACAGGCCTCGCTTCTTGCCCCAGGAGCCGCGAACATGCTGCCCGAGGTTTCTCCGGATGGCAGGTTCCTTCTCTACCGGAGCGGACTCGGCGCCGGACGCCGGTTCGTGAAGGTGCTCCGGCTGGATGACGGGGTGGCGGTGTTCGAGATCGGCCTCGACATCCAGGATGCATCCGCCGGGGCCGAGGCCGGGCGGGCCCGCTGGCTGCCAGACGGTCGCGCGATCGCCTTCGTGGGTCTGGACGAGCGGGGAACGGCAGGGGTGTTTGTCCAGGACTTCGCGCCCGGCAAGGACACGGCGAAGTCTCGCCGTCCGCTTGTGAGGTTCGATCCCGGCCTCCCGGCGGAGTCGTTTGGCGTCTCGCCGGATGGTCAGGCCGTGATGCTGGCGGTGAGGGAGAGCCAGTCGAGCATCGTCCTCGCGGAGCCCGTGCCGAAGGTGTCCTCCCGGCTCCGGCGCTGACGGGCTGGCCCAGTCCGAGGAGGCCGGCCTCGATGTCCGTGCGCTGCCCTTCCGCCGTGTTCGCGCCGTGTTCGCGCCGCGTCCCAGCCCCACCAACTACCCGGCTTGCGGCTTCGCGAAACCACTCCTCCGCGGGTCTCACCCGGGCGCGCGGTAGACGTCCGTTTTCGTCACCCCGAGACGGGCCGGTCCGAGTCCCCAGAACTCGAGACGCGAGAGAGCCGAGAAGATCACCGGTGCCTCCCGGTACCGCTCCACCCACGCGTCATCGAGCACGACCATCCCGTCCCGTGACAGGCACGAAGCCGCCGTGCGCGCGCAGTCCATCCGCGTCAGCTCCGGCCCCTCCCACCCGTCGATCAGGATGACGTCCCAGGGCCCCCCCTCCTCGGCCGCGTGAACGTACCGCTCCCGGAGGACCGGATCTCCGCCCTCACACTCGATCAGGCGTGACTGGACACGTCCCGAGAGTCCGTGAGCCTTCAGCGCCGAGTCGATCCTCCGCTGCCAGCTCGCGTTGCTCTCGACGCTCGTGACCTCGCAGCCCAGAGCCGCGAAGAACACCGTCGACCCGCCGCCCCCCCACTCGAGGACCTTCATCCCGGCCTTCACGTGAGACCGGAGGTAGTCGATGCAGGGCCAGGAAACCCACGGCACTCCCAGCTCGATCGGGCTCTTTCGCATCACGCGGTCCGTCCACCACCGCACTCCATCCCTCGGTCTTCGGACCATGAACCGCATCGCGTTGAGGCTTCGAGTCAGCGTCGTTCCGTACATCTCTTGTTCTGGCCTCGGTCCGGCCGCGATCTTACAGAACCCTGTCTCCGCGAGGTTTCCCGGACAACCCGACCTGCTGGTGACCCCCATCACGCAGGATTCAGACCCCCTAAGACACTCCCCGGCAGAAGCCCCAAACCGGCACCCACGCCCCCCTGAAAGACCCCTGACACGACCCCCTGGCACCGAGGAATCCGCATACAGTTCACGATGGAGGAAGAGTCCATGAGAAGAGCCCCTCGCCTTCGAACCCACGGAGCCGTCCTGGCCCTGGCCCTCTTCCTCCACGCGATCCCGGCGTCAGGAGCGGTCTCGCCGGGAGGCCCTCTTCCCCATCCTCTCCCCCTCTTCCCCTCCGACAACTGGTGGAACACCGACGTCAGCCAGGCCCCCGTCGATCCCGCCAGCGCCTCGTTCATCAGCTTCATCGGGGTCAATCGCTCCCTCCACCCTGACTTCGGCGGGAATGCTCCCGACGATCCCGAGATCTACGGGATGGTCACGATCGTCGTCCCTGGCGACACACCTCTGGAGCCGGTCGCCTTCGATTACGCGGACGAGAGCGACTACGGGGCGCCTGGACGGCCCTCCGGATACCCGATTCCCGTCGAGGCCAAGACGCAGCCACGCTGGATAGAGGGAGGGTACCCCGGCAACAGCTCCGCAAGCGGCGACAAGCACATGCTCATCGTCGACCGCGACAACGGATTCCTCTTCGAGACGTGGAACACCCGCTGCCTCCCCGCAGGTTCCCCCTCCTGCTCGTGGAGAGCTGGCTCCGGTGCTGTCTTCTCCATCGACTCGAATGCGAGGCGGCCCGATGGCTGGACCAGCGCCGATGCCGCCGGGCTCGCCATCCTCCCCGGGCTCATCCGCTACGACGAGGCTTTCGGACCCGAGCCCATCCGCCACGCGTTCCGCGTGACGGTCCGTTCCACGAATGGATACGTCTTTCCGGCCTCGCATCGAGCCGGCTCGACGACCGGCGCGCTCCCGATGGGGGCAAGGCTCAGGCTCAAGGCCTCAAAGGACATCTCCGGCTACACCCCCCATGTCCAGAAGATCTTCCAGGCGATGAAGACCTACGGCCTCATCGTGGCCGACAACGGCTCGGACATGTACATCCAGGGCACCCATGACACCCGCTGGAACAACGACGTTCTCAACCCTGCATTCTCGAGCCTGAAGGCGAGCGACTTCGAGGTTCTCCAGCTCGGATGGCAGCCCTCCTGCCCTCCCGCGCCGTCGGGACTCACCCCCGCGAATGGCACCCCCTCGTTCACCGGGAGCTCGCTCTCCTGGAGCACCACCGCGGGCGGTCCCGTCTCCTTCGACATCCTCTTCGACACCGTCAATCCGCCCGAGAAGCGGCTCGCGACGGTCACCGGACAGGCCGCGGGTCTGCCCCCGCTCTTCCCCGCCACTACTTATTACTGGAAGGTCATCGCTCGAAACGGATGCGGATCCGCATCCTCACCGGTTTCCTCTTTCACGACCGGGGCCTGCTCCTTCACGGGGGCTCCGCCCCTGCTGACCTCCCCGGCGGGAGGCGCGACCGGCCTTGGCACCACCGTTACCCTGACCTGGCAGGGAGTTCCGGGAGCCAACCGCTACGAGATCCTCTTCGGGACGGCCTCCCCGCCCCAGACCCGCTACGGGAGTGTCCCGGCCCCGGCGCTCGAAACAGCCGTCAAGGTCAATCCGGGAACTCTCTACTACTGGCAAGTCGTCGCCTACCCGGGATGCGGGACCTCGGCCGTCTCCTCCTCGAGCATCCGGTCCTTCTCGACGGCCCCGTCCTCGCCCGCGCTCACCACCCTCTCACCTTTCATCATCAACAGATGGACGGGCGGAAGCGTGGCCCTCCACGGAACGGGTTTCACGGGGTCGACGCTCCCGTTCACGGATCTCTCCGGTGATGACGCGGGGGCCTTCAGACCCACGACATCCTCGGGGACACAGATATCGGGCGTTCTCGAGCCGGTGTCGCGATCCTCCGCGGGCCTCTACGACGCCGGGATCGCGGAGGCGGGCGTCGAGAAGGCGCGGCTTCCACGAGGTCTCGTTCTGCGCGCGTTCACCGACGTCTTCGAAACAGACTGGTACTTCGAATCTTCCTCCCGCATGGCGGACACGGGGATCATGGAGGCGGATTTCGACGGGAACCTCGCGAATGGCCCACAGTTCGGTCCCCTCGAGCTCGTGACTCGTGCCCGGATGGCCGATTACCTGGCCCGGGCGTACATGTGGTGGCGAACGGGATCGACGGCGCTGACGCCCGCGGCCTGCACGCCGAGCGGCACGGGCTCCACTGACTTTCCGGACGTCCCATGCAGTCACCCGCAGTGGCTCTCCATCCACTGGATAAAGACCTGGGGCGTCACCATCGGAGCTCCCTGCCCTGCCGGACTCTGCTACAACCCCGCCAACACGCTGACCCGCGCCGAGGCCATGACGTTTCTCGAGCGCCTGAAGCAGGGCGCTCTCCTTCCGTCCCTCCTCTCCTCCTCCGTGGGGGACATCGATCCCGGCTGCACCGAGCCCTATCCGGCCTGCAGCGGCTGGACGGACGCCGGCATGAAGACGGCCGGGTGGCCGCGACGGGAGGGGAACGTCGCCTTCGCGGACCGGATGACCACCGGCTGTGGCGGAACCCCCGGGAATGGACTGACCCTGTGTGTCTTCGACCCCCTCAACCGTTCCCAGATCGGCGAGCTTCTGGCGCGCAGCCTGGGACTCGTGGGGAACCCATGACGGTATTCTTCGAGGCATGAAGAGGCCGAGGGCCAGTCACTCGTATTTCGAGATCCTAGAAGCGCTCCCCGGAAAGGGTTGCGCCCTCTGCGGCCTCGAGATCATCGCCGTCAAGAGATGGTTCGAGTCCTTCCTCTACGAGCACGTCAACGACCCTGGAATCCGCTCCGAGCTTTCCCAGTCGCGAGGGTACTGTCCCCGGCACGCTCATCAACTCCTCGAAATGCAGGACGCTCTCGGTCTCACGATCCTCTACAAGGATCAAGTCGGGGCGCTCCTGGGATTCCTCGAAGGGAAGGAAGATCCGCCGCGCCGCTGGCCGTTCTCGGGACCAAGCGAGCCCCGGTTCAAGCCCGGAGTGCCGTGTCCGGCCTGCAAGGAACAGCACTCGGTGCGGCGCCGCTACGCGGCGGCGGCGGCGCTCGGATTCGGCGACGAGGCCTTCCGCCTCGCCTTCGACTCCTCGCCCGGGTTCTGCGCGCCCCACATCGGCTCCGTCCTCTCTGCCCTGGAGGACAAGGAACCCCGCCGCTTCTTCGTGGCTTCTGAAAAAAGAAAGCTCGAGGGGATCAGAGAGGAGCTTTCCGAGTTCATTCGCAAGAGCGACCACGAGGCGAGACACGAGGCTTTCGGGAGCGAGAAGGACGGCTGGGAGCGGGCGGTCAGGCTCCTCACCGGCGAACGCGGCGTCTTCTGACCAGGACAGGCCGCCGGCACGCTCCCGGAAGGGGCGGCGTCATCCGGCGGGCGACCCCGCCGGCTTTCTTCGCAGGATCTTCTTGATGGCGACGTCGCCCGCGATCAGGAACCCGATCAGGGGGAGAAACCCCACGTAGAGAGCGCCCATGGCCGGAATCAAGGCGAGGGCGAGGAGAAACGGAATCCGGATGTACTGATTCGCCGGTGTTCCCGGAAGAACGTCACCATCGTCCCTGAGCATGACCAGCGACCAGGCCTTCCGGTCCCAGTAGCAGCCCGCCTTGCGGACCGTGCCCCCCATCAGGATCTTCGTCTGCGCCATCGAACCTCCAGGTTACGGGGATCGGGCCCGAAGCCGGAGGCGAGGGCGCGCCACCGCTTTGGGACCAGACGGGCGGGGATCCGAAGTCTCCGCCACCCCCGGGATGGGATTGTAGGCAAGCCGCCGGTCTGGAGACAGGGAGCAAACGATTCATTCCGCCTGAAACACATGTACCCCCCTCCGGGGGCTCCCGCGTTTTCGCGAAACGGACGAGAATCAGCCGACCGGAGGTTTCGATGCCGCTCTCTGAGTTCGATCGACGTCCGCTCTGGGCAGGGGGACCGAGGATCTCGGCCCTCGGTTTCGGCTGCTACCGGATCGACGATCGCGTCCCGCGCCACCACGACGCGCTCGATTACGCCCTTCGATCAGGGGTCACCCTCATCGACACATCCACGAACTACGGCGACGGGCACAGCGAGACGCTCGTGGGCACCGTCCTCGACGGTCTATTCGAAAAAGGCCCGCTGCAGCGAGACGGCGTCACGGTGGTGACGAAGGCCGGCTACGTTCAGGGATCGAACCAGGAGGAGGCCATCCGGCGGATGGGCGAAGGCCAGCCGTGGCCCGAGATGACGGAGTACAGCCCGGAGTGCTGGCACTGCATCTCGCCCGAGTTCCTCGCGGACCAGCTTTCCTACTCCCTGGAGAGGCTCCGGCTGCCGGCCGTCGACGTCCTTCTGCTCCACAACCCCGAGTACTTCTTGCAGGACGCCGAGCACAGGGGCGTGCCCAAGGACGAGGCCCGGCAGGAGTTCTACCGGCGAATCGAGCGGGCGCTCTCTCACCTGGAGGGGGAAGTCGATGCCGGCCGGATCCGGGCCTATGGCATTTCCTCCAACACTTTCGTCGTCCCGCACGAGCAGTACGACGCCGTCAGTCTCGTCCGGGTTCTCGAGCTCTCCGGTAGGGGATTCAAGGTCATCCAGCTCCCCCTGAACCCGATCGAGACAGGCGCCACGCAGGGCATCCACACACCAGGAGGCAAGAGCGTCCTCGGCGTCGCCGCCGAGGCCGGGATCGGCGTCCTCGTCAATCGGCCCTTCAACGCCTTCGGGGCTCAGGGCCTCGTCAGGTTCGCGCCCGTGGACTGGCGGGCACCGAGGAACTGGCGGATGTTCGGCGGCGAGAGCAGCCAGGCCGAGGCCTCCGAGAGGGCGCGGGTCGCCGAGATGGAGAACTACCTTTCGATGCGTTACGGCGACCTCGGCAGCGGCACGGTCTCGCAGAAGACCCTGCGTTTCCTCCTCCGGCAAGAGGGCGTCACGGCCGTGCTCGTGGGAATGAGGGAGACCTCCTACGTCGACGACTGCCTTGGCGCCCTCGGATAGGCCAGACCGCAGCGCCCTCGCATTGACTTTGCCCCCGCCTCGGCGTTAGCGTCGATTTCGCCCTGTCTTGGGGGAGAACCGATGCTGTCTCACCGTTCCGCCGGCCCGGTCGAGGTCGTCTCCTTTTCGGGGGCGCTCGATGCGGCCGCGACGCCCTCGGCCCGGCGGGACTTGAAGGCCATCCTGGAAGGTGGCCGCAACCGGATCCTGGTCGATCTTTCGCAGGTCACCTTCATGGACTCGAGCGGGCTTTCGATCCTCGTGACGGCCTTGAAGGCTGCCCGGGCCCAGGGAGGCGACGTTCTCTTGCTGTCTCCGGCCCCCATCGTCAGGACCCTCGTCCGTCTGACGCGTCTCGACAGGGTTCTGGAGTGCGTCGAGGACGAGTCCGCGGCCCTGGCGAAACTCGGTGGCGCCGAGTGAGTGTTTTCCCGCTGGGTGACGAGCTATCAGGGAGGAGAAGTAGATGAATCTTTCGTTCGAAGGTCAGGGAGACGTCGTGGTCGTACGGCTCCTGAGTTCGCGATTCGAGGCAGAGGCCTCCGACGAGTTCCGGCGGCGGATGACGGAGTACATCGCGTCCGGGGCTTCGCACTTCGTTCTGGACCTGTCCGCCGTGAAGTTCATGGACAGCGGCGCCCTGGGCGCGGTGCTGTCGGTCGTCAAGTCGCTCCCTTCCACCGGAGACCTGAGGCTCGCGGCCGTGAACGACCCCGTCCGCACGGTCCTTCGCCTGACCCGGATCGACAAGGTGCTCTCGATCTTCGACGACGTCGACGACGCCCTGCGATCTTTCGGCCCCTCCGGGGGCTGACCCCACATCCTCCGCCCGGGGACACCCGGGCTTCTTCATCGAGGAGACCACATGGACACAACCGTAGCGGAATTCCAGCGCGTCGACCGCGAATCGCTCAAGTCTCTGATTCGGCGTCACGTGAAGTTCGGACTCGGAAAGTCGCTTTCGCGGGCCACTCCCGAGGACATCTACCTCGCCGTCGCGCTGAGCGCCCGCGAGATCGCCCTGGAGAAGCAGTTCGCGACGCAGAGAAAGATCGAGGAGCAGGACCCGAAGGTCGTCTTCTACCTCTCCATGGAGTTTCTGATCGGGCGGCTGCTGGGCAACACGCTCGTCAACCTCGGGATCGACGAGCCCATGGCCGAGGCCGTGAGAGACCTCGGCTTCTCCCTCGACGACCTCAAGGACCTCGAGATCGACGCGGCCCTCGGCAACGGAGGCCTCGGCCGCCTCGCCGCCTGCTTCCTCGACTCCCTGGCCACCCTCGGCTACCCCGGGTTCGGGTATGGCCTCTACTACGAGTTCGGCCTCTTCCGCCAGGAGATCGACAACGGCTTCCAGCGCGAGAAGCCCGACCGCTGGCAGCAGGTCATCATGCCGTGGGTTCTCGAGCGTCCCGAGGAATCGGTGATGATTCCTGCCTACGGCCGCATCGTCGAGGGTCTCGACCGCCACGGCCGCTACAACCCGATGTGGCTCGACTGGAAGGTCGTCATCGGCACGCCCCACGACATCCAGGTCGTCGGCTACGGCGGCAAGGCCGTCAATCTCCTGAGGCTCTACTCGGCCGAGCCCTCGACCGACTTCGACATGCAGATCTTCAACAGCGGCGACTACATCAAGGCCGTCGAGCAGAAGATCCAGACCGAGACGATCTCCAAGGTTCTCTACCCGGCCGACGCCGTTCGAACGGGAAAAGAACTCCGGCTCATGCAGGAGTACTTCTTCGTCGCCTGCGCCCTGAATGACATCGTCAAGAAATTCCAGAAGAAGCACTCCGACCTGACTCTCTTCCCGCAGAAGGCCGCCATCCAGCTCAACGACACGCACCCGACCCTCGCCATCCCGGAGTTGATGCGAATCCTCATCGACGAGAACGACTTCACCTGGGAAAAGGCGTGGCAGATCACGACCGAGACCTTCGGCTACACGAACCACACTCTCCTGCCCGAGGCCCTCGAGCGCTGGCCGGTGCCGCTGTTCGAGGAGATCGTGCCCCGTCACCTGCAGATCATCTACGAGATCAACCGCCGGTTCCTGGACGAGGCCGCCGTCTACTCCCTGTCCGACCCCGACTTCCCCAGGCGGGTCTCGATCTTCGAGGAAGGGAAGACCAAGGAAGTCCGGATGGCGAACCTCGCCATCGTCGGCAGCCACTCGGTGAATGGCGTCGCCGCGCTCCACAGCGAGCTGATCAAGACCTCGCTCGTCCCGGACTTCCACAGACTCTGGCCCCACAAGTTCAACAACAAGACGAACGGGGTCACCCCGCGCCGCTGGCTCCTCAAGGCCAACCCCTCGCTCGCCTCGCTTTTGACCCGCACCATAGGCGACGGCTGGATCACCGATCTCGATGCGCTCCGCCAGATCGAGCCGAAGGCCGAGGACGCGGGCTTTAGGAGCGAGTTCCTGAAAATCAAGCGCGAGAACAAGGTGAGGCTCGCCCAGGTCACGAAGAAGCTCCTGCGGATCAACGTCGACCCGGACTCGATGTTCGACATTCAGGCGAAGCGAATCCACGAGTACAAGAGGCAGCTCCTCGACATTCTGCACGTCATCCACCACTACCTCTCGATCGTGGAGTTCGGCGTCGACTTCCCGGTGCCGAAGACTTACTTCTTCGCGGGCAAGGCCGCTCCCAGCTACTGGACGGCGAAGAACATCATCAAGCTCATCAACAGCGTCGCCGACCGGGTCAACAACGACCGCCGCGTGCGCGACCGGCTGAAGGTCGTCTTCCTCCCCGACTACCGCGTCACCCTGGCCGAGGTCATCATCCCCGCCTGCGACCTCTCCGAGCAGATCTCGACGGCCGGCCACGAGGCCTCCGGCACGGGGAACATGAAGTTCGCGATGAACGGAGCCCTCACCATCGGAACGCTCGATGGGGCCAACATCGAGATCGCCGAGGCCGTCGGAGCCGGGAACATCTACATCTTCGGGAAGACCGCCCAGGAAATCGAGGAGATGAACCGGCAGGGGAGCTATCGCTCGTGGGAGGCCATCAACGCTTGCGAGCCGCTCCGCCGCGTCCTCGACGCGGTTTCCTCCCCCCTCTTCTCGCCGGGTGAGCCGGGGATCTTCGACTGGGTCAAGAAGCTCCTCGTGGATGACGGCGACCGCTACTTCCTCGCCGCCGACTTCCCCTCCTACGCGGACTCTCAGATCCGGGCGGCGGTCGACTATCAGCACCGGGAGGAATGGGCGAAAAAGGCCATCCTCAACGTCGCGCGCATGGGCCCGTTCTCCTCGGACCGGACCATCAAGCAGTACGCCGAGGAAATCTGGGGGCTCAAACCCCTCGATTGAGGCCCCTCTAAAAGAGAACCCTCTCCCGTTTTCTCCGGGTCCCCACCTTCCTGGAGCGCCGGCTTTCCGCCGGCCTCCAGGGAGGCCTGGCTCAGGAAGGGGCCGAGGGCGCTTCCTCGATCCGTTCGCGCCCGAGAAGCTGACGGACCTTCTCGAACTCCTGCAGGAGGCGCGGGTGGGTCTCTCTGAGGTTCTCGAGCGTGGGGACGGTCTCGATCCAGGCACACAGGGCTGACAGCCGCCGGGCCCCGATGGAAGCGGCCGCCGTCTTGAGGCTGTGTGCGGTCCGTCTGAGGACCTCGAACTCGCCGCGGGCCGCCGCCCCCTCCATCGTGGCGAGCTTCCTCGGGGCTTCCTTGAGGAAGTCGTCGATGAGCTGGGTCACGATGTCCGGCTGCCCGTCCTCCTGGTACTGGCGCAGTCCGGCCAAGGCCGACATGTCGACCGCGATGCCGGACGTGACCTGCCGGTGCAGGCTGGGGTCGAGGTCCCGCTTCTTGGCGGCCATCAGCGCCCTCTGCAGGAACTGGATCTGCACGGGCTTGCTCACGTAGTCGTCCATGCCGGATGCGAGACACTCTTCCCGGTCTCCCTTCATGGCGCTGGCCGTCATCGCGATGAGGCGCGGCCCCTTGCCCGCGCCCGACTCCGCCCTGATCCGGCGGGCGGTCTCGATCCCATCCATCTCGGGCATCTGGACGTCGAGGAGGACGACGTCGTAGGGCTGGCGCTTGAGGGCCTCGAGCACCTCGACCCCGTTGGCGGCCACGTCGGCCCGGTAGCCGAGCCGGGACAGCATCTGCTGGGCAACGCGTTGATTGACGGCATTGTCCTCGGCGATCAGGATCCTCAAGGGGTGGCGGCTCCCGAGGTGCCGGTCGATGGGCGGTTCCTGCGCCCTTCGGGACGCCCGTATCTGAGCCTTTTCGGAAAGCCGGATCAGGGTGTTCATCAACGAAAGCGGCTTGACGGGCTTCGTGAGGGTGGCCGCGAATCGCCCCCCGGGGACTTCCTCCCGCTTGCGGGCCGGCGTCAGGAGGACGAGGGGCATTTCTCTCTCGGTCCGGGCCTGTACTTCCTCCGCCAGGGCAGCCGCATCCATCTCGGTGTGCTCCCGGCTGACGATGGCCGCGTCGAACTCCTCCCCGGCTTTGAGCCAGGCGAGGGCCTCGAGCGCCGAGGAGGTGCTCTTCACCGCCACGCCCCAGGAGGAGGCATAGGCCTCGATGATCCGCCGGTTGCTCGGGAACTCGTCGACGACGAGCAGGCGGAAATCCGCGAGCGCGAAGCGGCTTTCGCCCGGGACCGGCTCCTCCGCCGGGCGGGCCGGAAGCGGCCGGAACGCGAAAAAGAAGGTCGATCCCTTGCCGAACTCGCTCTCGACCCACACGCGGCCGCCCATCATGTCCGAGAGCCGCTTGCAGATCGCCAGGCCAAGACCGGTGCCGCCGAACTGGCGCGTCATCGAGGCGTCCACCTGGGAGAACGACTGGAAGAGCCTGTCTCGCCTGTGCTGCGGAATGCCGATGCCCGAGTCCCTGACGGAGAACCGGATTTCGGGCCGGGGTCCACTGTCGTGATCCGCCGCCACCCGGACTTCGATCTCCCCTCTTTGCGTGAACTTGATGGCGTTCGAGAGGTAGTTGACCAGAATCTGCCGGACCCTCGCCGCGTCTCCCACCACCGCGGCCGGAACGTCGGGCTCGATGTAGTACGCCAGATTGAGGTTCTTGTCGGCCGAACGGGGAACGATGAGGTCGAGAGACTCCTCGACGAGGTCTCTCACCTCGAACGGCTGCTGCTCCAGATCGAGCTTGCCCGACTCCATCTTCGAGAAGTCGAGGATGTCGTTGATGATCGACAGGAGCGCATCTCCACTCGTCCGGATCGTCTCGACGAAGTCTCGCTGTTCGGCCGAGAGGTCGGTGTCGAGAAGCAGCCCGGTCATGCCGATGACGGCATTCATGGGAGTCCGGATCTCGTGAGACATGTTGGCCAGGAACTCGGACTTGGCCCGATTCGCCCTCTCGGCCTCTTCCTTTGCCTTCTTGAGCTCGGCCTCCGCCTTCTTCCGGTCGCTGACGTCCCGCGAGATCGCGAGCATTCCGAGGACCCGGCTGCCTTCTCTCAGAAGGGATGTCGTCATCGAGACCCAGAACTCCTCTCCCGAGCGGGTGACGTTGATGACGTCGCCCGAAAAGCCGGCCCCGCTCGAGGTCAGCTGGAAAACCTGTCCCGCCAGTCCCGGCGGGTTTCTCGACGAGAGAAAGATACGGGCCTTCTGCCCCAGGAGCTCCTCCTGACAGTAGCCAAAGCGGTCGAGGACGGCCTGGTTGACGAAGTCGATCCGCCCCTCGAGATCCGTGATGACGACGAAGTCGCCCATCGAGCGGGCGACATGCGCCAGGCGCGCGAGCTCGTCAGCCGCCTTCTGCCGCTCGAGAGCCGCCCCGGAAGGCTCCAGAGCCGCCAGCCCCGCAAGAAGCGCCTGCCACTGCTCCGCCGATGCCGGGCCCTGCCCGGCATCGATTCCCAGCCTTTCAAGCTCCCTCAGAAGCGCGCGCAGCGCCATCGCAGGAGGATTCTGACGCCGTTCTCGCGCGTTTTCCAAGGAATCCCATCGAAGATCTTTGGAAGAACGCGCCGGAAATGTCGGAGAATCCGGCAAACCCAGCCAGAAGGAAGGAACCGCGTTGACGATGAATCCGGAACCGGAGTCGAAGGAAGCTGTCGAAACTGAGGCCACGGACTTCGTGCCTCGCGTGGATCCGAACGAGGAGCTCATCTGGGAAAGCTCCCCGTCCCGGTACATCGCCAAGATCAGCCTGGTCACGGGAAAAGAGATCCTCAGGCCCATCGACCCGGAAGACCTGCTCGTCCATGCTCACAGGGACAACAACCCGGTCGAACTGACGGCTCAGTTCCTCGCGAGCCGCCTGATCCAGTTGACGGGAGATGAAGACACGGTCCGGGCACGCCTTCGGGCCATCAACTCCCTCGGCCTCAAGGTCGCGAGCGTTCTCGGCGGCGTCACTGGCTCCCGGACCATCGAACGGTCCGCCAAGAAGCTCATGGGAGTCGTCGAACGGGAAGTCTTCTACAAGTTCCGCGAGCCCTCTCACCTGTCGGAGCGGGAGGTCAAGCTCAGGATCGACAAGCTCAAGAAGCAGGCGGCCGCCGCATTGAAGGCCCGGGGCAGGAATCCCCGCCTGCGCGTCCTTCTGACCGGCGCCACTGGGTTTCTAGGCAAGGAGATCCTGCGGCAAACGGTCGAGGAACGCCGGATCGAGGAGGTGATCTCCGTCATCCGGCCCGAGAAGATCCGCGACCCGAAGACAAAGGAGGTCATCAAGGTCCTCTCGCCGCAGGAAAGGGGAAGACTCCTGCTCGAGCGGCTCGGAATCACCGGGGCACGCGCCAGGAAATACCGGTTCATCAACGGCGACATCGAGAAAGAGAAGCTCGGCATCTCACCAGAGGAACTGGCCACGCTCCAGAAGTCCGTCACGCACCTCATCCACTGCGCGGCCAGTGTCTCGTTCGACGACACCTACGAGAACTCCTACAGGGCCAACGTGGCCGGGAGCCGGAATGCGCTGGACTTCTCGCTCCTCTTGCAACAGTCGCGGGAATCCCGGTTCGTCGCCCACTGCGCGATCGAAACGTCCTACATCCACGGCCGCAAGAAACGGACGATCGCCCAGGAGGGCGCCCTGGTCTTCCCCAGGAACTTCTACAACAACTTCTACGAGCTGACGAAGGCGATGGCGTCTTTCGAAACCGACCGGTACATGATCGAAAGAGGACTGCGGGTGACCCAGCTTCTCCCCTCGATCGTCATCGGGCACTCGCGGACCGGGAACAACTATGGCGACACGAAGGTCGTCAACGCTCCCGTCAATGCCTTCGGCCGCGCAAAGGAGATGGCCGGGCAGCTTTCGGGGGACCTCCTCGGCCGCGGGAAATCGACTCTCATCAGCTACGTCGCCGGGACGTTTCCCTCCGACCGGTCGGCCGAGCTCAACATCGTCCCGGTCGACCGCGTCGTGGAAGGCATCCTGGCGGCTCTCTTCGTCCCCGATGCGATCGGGGAGAGGATCCACCTCGCCACCGACAACCGGATCCGCTCCGAGGAGATCGGCCAGATCGTCCGCGAGGAGCTGGGGGTCGAGGTCCGGATGTCCGACCCGACGCTCTTTCGCAACGTCACGCTCCCCGTGGCCAAGGCGGTTCTCGTGAAGTTCAACGAACCGAAGCTCGCCAACGTGATCGACAAGCTGGGGACCGTGTTCGGCGGCTACTCGGAATGGGGCCAGCCAATCCACGAGGTGGGCAACGACGTGCGGATCCTGGGCTTGCCGATCCGGCGGCCCGACACGCGAGCGGCCTTCCGGATGCTGTGCCGCCACAACAAGTACGTGCAGGAGTTCGGGAAGCTCCGCGATCTGGACGAGATCGCCCGGCGCGAGCTCGCCTGGGAAAAGGCCCTCCTTTCGATCGAGCACAAGACGGGACGGCAAGCCGCCTCGATCGACGCGCAGGAGTTCAAGCGCCTCCTCGCCTCCGAGCTCGACCTGCGGACGTTCAAGCTCAAGAGCTGACGAGAGGGGCCGGGCGTTCCGCGATGCTCCCGATCTGCAGTTCCTTCTCAACCTGCCTGGAATCAACGAGAATCAGGTCCGTGGGTACTTCGAAAGAGCCAGACTCCTCGATCTCTACCGTCGATTCAAGACCAGTTCCTGAGGTTCTCGATCTGGACCTTCTCCCCGCGCCCCGTACCCCCGAAGAGGCGGAGGCTCTCGAAAAGAACCGCCCGGGCCCGATGTCGCTCGTCGAGTACGCGGAGTTCGTCAAGCAGTTCCACTGGACGAAAGAACAGCTCGCCGCCATCCCCATTGACGACGCCCCCCGCTTCACCCTGGACGACGACTAGACGGGCCGCCCCGGCCGGCTCTCGGCCGACAGGGCCTTCACTTCTCCCTCGAGCCTCGCGGTGATCTCTTCCGGCGTGCCGGTCAGGACACGTGGCTGGCCGATCGAGATCGTGCAGAAGAACGGCACCGGAATCCACGCCCCCTTTGGCAGGCTCCGGCCCATGTTGTCCAGAAACACCGGAACGACCCGGAGCCCGGGCCTTTCGAGAACGAGATGCGCCGCCCCCTTCTTGAACGGGGCGAGTCCCTTCTGCTGCATCCCTCTCGTTCCCTCCGGGAAGAGGATCAGTCCCTCACCCCTGTCGATCGCGGCCCCCATCGTCTTCAAGGGGTGGTTCTCGGCCGTGAATCCCTTTCTCGGAATCGGCAGCGTGTTGAAGAGCGTCCGGGTCACGGTCGAAACCAGCTTCGTCGACTCGAAGTAGTCCGCGGCCGCGACCGGTCGCACCCGCCAGAGATCCCTCAGGGGGAAGAGAGCCAGAAGCGAGAGCGTGTCGAGGTGACTCGTGTGATTGGCCACCAGAAGAAACGGGAAGTCTGCCGGCAGGTTCTGCCGTCCCTTGATCCTCAGGCCGATGAAGAACGCCAGGAACGGACGCCCAAGAAGGAAGAAGAACGCCCTCTGAACCGCGTCCGCGAGACTCCCCTTTCTCGTCATGTCTTCGGGATGTGGAAGTAGCGGATGTAGTGGAGAAAGACGGGCGCGGCCCAGCAGAGGGAGTCGAGCCTGTCCAGAACACCCCCGTGCCCGGGGATCAGACTCGAGAAGTCCTTGACGCCGTAGTCCCTCTTCACGGCGCTCATGACGGCTCCGCCGAAAAACCCGACCACGGTGATCAGGAGGGCAACGGCCACGCATTCCCACAATGCGAAGGGCGTCAGGAACCGGATGACGAGGCTCAGCGCCGACGCGCTGATGACGCCTCCAACAAGCCCCTCCCACGTCTTGTTCGGACTGACGAGCGGGATCACCTTGTGCCGGCCGAGCGTCTTTCCCCAGATGTACTGCAGGACGTCACTGATCTCGACGACGAAGACGAGAAACAGGACCACGGTCCGGCCATCCGCCTTCGTACCCGCGAAGTCGGGGAACGTCGACAGATAGCAGAGGTGCGAGAGACCGAAGACGAACGCCATCAGCCCCCACTGCAACTGGGAGGCCGAGGCGACGAACCCGGACGTCTCACCCGACAAGACCAGCCGGATCGGAAGCGCGAGAAACATGTAGACGGGAATGAAGATGATGAACATCCCGTACCAGCCCGTCCAGATCCAGTAGTACTGGATGGGAATCGACAGGAAGGCCAGGACGAGCGCTCCGTGGTCCGCGGGCCGGGTCGGCAGGAGCGTGATGAACTCCTTCAGGGCCCAGAAGCTGATCAGCGCGAAGAAGACGATGAGGGCCTTGTTCCCGCCCAGGAGGACACCGAAAAAGAGCGAGGCCATGATCCACCAGGCCCCGATCCGGGCCCTGAGCTCGCTCCAGTCCTTGTCTTTCCGGACGACCAGAAGGACGCCATAGACCGTCGAGGCCACGACGAGGATTCCGAGGACGATCGCCGCCATCATCGCGACGGGGTGAGACAGATACGGGGCAAGTGACGACATCGATCAGACTCCGTTCGCCTTGCGAAGCGCGGCCCGGCAGCGGTTGAGGACGGTCACGGCCGCAAGGAGCGACCCGGCCCAGAAGACCCAGCGCCAGTTGTTCGCAAGCGCCGGGGCGAAGGCCGTCACCAGAGTGACCAGCCCTACGAGAAACGCCCGATCGCTCTTGCCCATCGGGCCCTGGTATTGCCGTTCGCCACAGACGGCCTGACCCGTCACCCCGGCAAACTCCGTGAGGGCCGCCAGAATGGTGAACACCACGCCCGCCCAGAGATTCCCTTCTCCGAGCGCGGCCAGCGGAAGGTAGAGAAACGTGTCGGAGAGGACGTCGCCGAGCTCATTCAAGATCGCGCCCTTCTTCGACATCATCCCGAGCTCGCGCGCCATCATCCCGTCGATGGCATTCAGCGCCATGCGCAGGAAGAGCCAGACGGGCATCGCGAGAAGGACCCTCGGCTCCCTCGGAAACAAGAGCATCGCGCCGCCCACCACGGCCGAGAGAACGACGGCGGTGGCGGTGACCATGTTCGCCGTGACTCCCCATCTGCCCAGGCCGTGAGCCAGGGGACGCAGAAGGGCCTGGAAGCGAGGCTTCAGCTGATAGATCGAAGGCATGAAAGACGGAGATTACCGCGTCACCACTTATCAGAGGTCGTGGCAAGGATCACGACATCGACGATCTCGCCCTCCTTGATGGCTGCCCGGGGCAAGAGGCCGGCGCGCTCGAACCGGCACTTCTGAAGGACTCTGATCGAACTCTCGTTCCAGGAAAAACAGCGCGCGAAGATCGACGTCAACTCGAAGGTCCCGAAGCAGAAGGGGACGAATCCGAGGAGGGCCGCGGTCATGATCCCGCGGTTCCAGTACGCCTCGCCGAGCCAGTACCCGATCTCCGCGCTCACGCGGTCGACATCGCCCTGCCGGCGCAGCCCCACGCCCCCGCAGGCCTCTCCAGCGACTTCAATGGCCAGGGCAACCTCGGAGGCGGAGGCGTTCGCGTGCGCGATCCACTCCCGCGCCGCTTCGATCGTGTAGGGATGGGGGAAGACGTCCCGGAGGTTCCGCGCAACGTTCCTGTTGTTGGCGTTTCTCTTCAGCGAGTCCTCGTCGCCCAGCCTCCAGGGCCGCAGGCGGCACGGCCCGCAGTCCAGACCGGTCTCCGGGATCACCACAACGTGTAGGACGGCGGAACGAGGTAGATGAGGGCCCCGCAGACCGCCCCCCAGAGAGCGACGTTGATGAGAAGCGCCGGATCGAGGAATACGTCCGACGAAGGGTCCTCCCCGCCTCCTCTCACCTCCAGGAGGCGCCAGCGGAAGAGGCCGAACACGACGAATGGAACGGAGACGAGCAGGCGGTCCGAGCCGTACCACGACACCGTCTCCGGGGCGACGGTGTAGAGCGTGTAGGAAACGATCGTGATGCCGAGCGCGACGTTCTGGAAGTCTCCCAGAAGTTCCGGCGTCGCCGCCGAGAGCGAGGCCCGCGAGACCGAGCCCTGGTCCAGGAGCTCCTTCTTTCGCTTGCCGAGCGCCAAGAAGAGGGCGAGGAAGAACGTGCAGAGGAGAAGCCAGTGCGAGGGCTGAACCGCGGCGGCCTTGGCACCGGCCACGACCCGGATGACGAACCCGCTCGCGATCACGAGGACGTCGACGAGGGCGACCTTCTTCAGCGCGTACGAGTAGACGAGCGTGAGCGCGGCGTAGCTCAGAAGCGCGCCGAGGGTGGCCGGAACGAAGAGCCCGGCCGTGATGAACCCCAGGACGGCGAGGACCGCGGAGGCCCCGGCCGCCCCCTGGATCGAGAGGGCCCCGGAAGCGATCGGCCGGGTCTTCTTGACCGGATGGAGCCGGTCCCTCTCCCGGTCGGCGATGTCGTTGACCATGTAGAGCGCCGACGCGACGGCGCAGAAGGCGGCTGCCGCGGCGATGGTCCTTGCGAGCGGACCTGGAGCGAAGAGGCCCTTGCCGAAGAGGACGGGCGCCACGACGAACAGGTTCTTCGTCCACTGGCCGGGTCTCATGGCTCGGGCGAGGGCTGCCAGGTTCATCGCGGTTGAAGGATAGCGGAGGTCTCCGGGCCTCGCCGGTGCCTGACATACACTCATCGCGATGCCCCTCGAACCGGCCGCGATTTCCGGAGCGGCCAGCCTCCCGGTCCTGGTCCGCGTGGCCACGGCCTCGCCCGTCGCCTCGTTCGGGCTGGCCGCCCTCTTGTTCTTCCTGCGCAGCCCAGGACGGCGCTGGCTCCTTTCCTACTCGGCCCTCGCGATCGGGATCTCGGCCTACCTCCTCCTGCCGCTCGCCCCGCAAGAGCGCGGCAGCGTGGCCCCGCGCCTCGCGCTCGCTCTCTCCTTCGCGCTGCCGGCGCTGGGCTACTTTCTGCTCGCGAGCTTCTCGGAGCTCCGCTTCTCGGCCGGGCGGGTGGTTCTCCTTTCCCTTCCCGTGATGGGGTTTCTCCTCTCCCTGTCCCCCGCCGGAGGGTCCCAGCCTCACCTCGGAACGGCGTCCGGCATCATCCTTCTCGCCCTGGCCCTCGAGTTCCTCTCCGGTCTCTGGCGCCAAGGCAGACGCCGGCGTCCCGAGGCCCCGCTCCTCTTCGTCGGCACGGGCGCCCTCGTCCTGGCCGTCCTGGCCGAGGCCGGGATCAACAGCGGGGTCCTCCTCGTCCCGAGGCTCGAGATCCCGCTCGTGGGTCCGGCGTTTCTCTTCTTCACCCTGTTCCTCCTCGTAGCGGTCGCGGACGAGGGAGAGAGGACCCTGACGCGGGCCACGACGGACCTCCTCACCGGGTTGCCGAACCGCACCGCGTTTCTCGAGCGCGCGAGGCGCGAGATGGAGCGAGCCTCGCGAGCCGGATCGTCCCTGGCCGTCGCCATCCTCGACATCGACAGGTTCAAGTCGATCAACGACCGGTTCGGACATCCGGAGGGAGACCGGGTCCTCGTCGCCGTCGCCAAGGCGATGCAGACGACCGTGCGGGGCATCGACCTCGTGGCCCGCTGGGGCGGCGAGGAATTCGTCCTGCTCTTCGTCGACGTCGATCAGAAGGGAGCCATCCCGGCGATCGAGCGCGTGCGGGCCGCCATCGCCGCGATCGAGCCGCCGAGGGTGCCGGAGAGGATCACTGTCTCGGCCGGCATCACCCTGCACTTCGGACAGTTCGAGTCGTCGACGGTCGAGGAGCTGATCCAGCGGGCAGACGTGGCCCTGTACGAATCCAAGCGCAAGGGCCGGGATCGGACGACCCTCGCCGAGATCGGTCCCGAGATTCCCGAGTCCGCGGCCGACGTTCGCTACCGGTGAGCCCGCCTCACATCGAGATCGAGCCCTTTCGGAACTCCGAGCGGCCCAGGTGAACGTTCACGAGGACGGGCCGCCTCTCGGCTCGCGCCCGGCTGAAGGCCTTCTCCAGAACGGACGGGAGCGCGTCCGTGTCCCTCACCTCGAACCCGATCCCGCCGAAACCTTCCGCGACCTTGTGGTAGCTCGTCTCCAGAAGGTCCGTCCCGACGGAGTCCTTCAGGATCTCGACCTGCTCACGGGCGATCTGGCTCCAGCTCGCGTCGTTGCCGACGACGGCAACGACCGGGAGCCGGTGCCTCACGAACGTGTCGATTTCCGAGAGACCGTACCCCGCGGACCCGTCTCCCCAGAGGAGAAGCACGGCCGAATCGGGACGATGGAGAGCAGCCGCCACGGCGAAGCCCGCTCCGACACCCAGCGTGCCGAAGACTCCGGGATCGAGCCAGGAGAGCGGGGACCGCGGCCGGACGACGTACGAGGCGGTCGCCACGAAGTCCCCGCCATCGGCCACGATCACGCTGTCTTCGGGCAGGTACGTCTCGACCTGGCGGCACACGTCCACGGCCTCCAGTGGTGCCTTGCGCCTCTTCGGCTTCTCCGTCCAGATCTCCTGGTCACGCTCACCATCGCGGCTCTTCAACCGGGAAAGCCAGGCGGGCCGGGAAAACCCCTTCGGCCGCTCGTCGGCGAGGGCGCCGAGGAACCGCCCGGGATCCCCGAGAACCGGCAGCGAGGGACGGCGATTCAGGGTCAGGAGCGCCCTGTCACGATTCGCCGAGATCAGGACGGCGTTCCGGTTGATGTGCTGGCCGTAGTCCAGGCGGAAGTCGCAGGGGGTCCCGGCCAGGATCACGAGGTCGGCCTCGCGCAGCGCTTCCTTTCGCCTGTGCCGGAGCTGGAGGTCCGAACCTCTTCCGAGTAGTCCCCGTCCCATGCCCGAGAGGTACACGGGCAGGCGCAGGACCTGGACGGCCTTTCTCAACTCGATGGCGCGCGCTGGTTCCTGGACGGCCCCGCTCCCCAGGACGAGGACGGGGCGTTCCGCCCGGTCGATGAGGATGGCGGCCGTTCCGGCGGCGCCCGCCTCGGGCTCCGGCACCGCCACGGCGGCCGGCTCTTCGAGCCTCACATCGGCCGCGCCGTCGAAGATCGAATCCAGGTGACGGTTCAGGTACCAGCGCAGGGCCAGCGCGGCGATCGAGGCCGGCTTTGTGGACGTCTTGCCCCCGTACCAGGAACGGACGAGAGTCTCGTCGTAGAGAAGGTCGACGGGACACTCGAGAAAGACCGGACCCGGCACCCCCTCCTGAGCGCGAAAGAAGGCCTCCTCGAGGAGAGGAGCGAGCTCCCGCACCTTGCGGGCGGACGCCACCCACTTGACGACCGGAGCCAGAAACGACCGCTGGTCGATGTCCTGGAGTGACCCGCGCCCCTTGAGCACGGTGGCGGTGGCCCCGCCGAGAAGGACGAGGGGTGACTGCGCGAGCCGCGCGTTCTGCAGGGCCGTCAACGTGTTCGTCACGCCGGGCCCTGCGGTCACGGCCGCGACCCCTGGGATTCCGGTGAGGCGCGCGGTTGCGTCGGCGGCAAAGACGGCCGTCACTTCGTGTCGCGTGTCGATGACGGAGATCCCGCGGCTCTTCGCCGCGACGAGGATGGGAGAGATGTGGCCCCCGCACAGCGTGAAGAGGTGCCGGACGCCCCGACGGACGAGGACCTCGGCAATCCACTCGCCGCCGTTCATCGGCTCCCCAGCTTTCTCGTCACCTCGACGAGCCGGGCGGCGACCTTCTCGACACTCTGCTGGTGAGCCTTGTCCTTCAAGGATCCGTCATCGAGAAAGGCCTCGTTCGCTTTCCCCAGGGCGAACTGCTCGGGCAGGACGAGCATCCCGAGAGTGGTCAGGATCTCGCGGAGGTGGAAGAGGCCCCGGATCCCGCCAAGGGCGCCCGGCGAGGCCGCCATGAGGGCCGCGGGCTTGCCCTGGAAGAGCTGGACTCCCTTTTCGCCCGCCACCGGCCGGGAGAGCCAGTCGAGCGTGTTCTTCAGGAGGGCGCTGACGGAGGCATTGTTCTCGGGAGAAGAGATGAGAAGCGCCTGGTGCTCGCGCAGGAAGGTCTTGAGGAGAACCGTCTCGCGCGGCATTCCTCCCGAGGCTTCGAGATCCGCGTTGTAGAGGGCCATGGGAAAGTCCGCGAGGTCGACAAAGGTGGCAGTCATCCCGGCGGACTTGATCGCGGATGCCGCGACCCGCGCCAGCTTCTTGTTGTACGAACCCTTTCGGCTGCTCCCCGCGAAGACCAGGATCTTCTTGTCCGGCATCTCCGGCTCCTTGTTTGGGAGAGCATGGCTCAGGAACCCGGCCCGGGCAAGGGAACACCTGGATCCGCTGCACCATGGCGAGGAAGCAGCGCATCAGGGCAACGGTCCAGAAGGCGGACCGAGCGAGGGAGGCGATAGAGTAAACACGGTGAGCGCCGGTCACGAGCCAGTCCGGATCGCCCCGCTGGATGGGCTTCGCGGGATCGCCGTCCTGGCCGTGATCGTTTTTCACGCCTGTGTCTTCGAACGGACCGACAGTGCCCTCGGTGCGGCGCTTCTTTCCGTGGCGCGGGCGGGCTGGAGCGGCGTCGACCTCTTCTTCGTCCTGTCGGGATTCCTGATCACGGGGATCCTCTTGGACGGCAAGGGGGCTTCCAACTATTTCCGGGCCTTCTATGCTCGCCGGTTTCTCAGGATCTTCCCCCTCTATTACCTGTCGCTTGCCGTTCTCGTCGCCGCCTACCGGGTTTCGGCGGCGGAATCGGCCTGGTACTGGCTCTATCTCTCGAACTTCCGGATGACCTCGGCGGGATGGCCGCAAGCGCCCCTCTCGCATTTCTGGTCGCTGGCGGTCGAGGAGCAGTACTACCTCATCTGGCCTCTGGTCGTCTTCCTGGCCCCGCGGAAGGTGCTTTCGGTCCTCTGCGGCGCCGTCGTGATCCTCGTGCCGGCGGCGCGAGTGACGGCCTGGATCCTGGGGGCGCCGGAGATCGGGCTCTACATCCTGGCGCCCTTCCGACTGGACGCCCTGGCGACGGGCAGCCTTCTCGCGCTGCTCCTGCGAGCCGGAGGAGCGGCGGAGAGGATCAGGAAGGCCGGAGGCGTGGGACTCGTCCTTTCGGCGGTCGTCCTGGCTTCTCTTCTGGTTCGGGAAGGCGGGAACGCGATGTGGACGAATCCGGCCATGCTGACCCTCGGGTTCACGGTCGTCTCGCTCTTCTTCGGTTCGTTGGTCGCGCTTGCGGTGACGGTTCCCTCCGGGACGGCGTACGGCCGGGTGCTCAGCGCCAAGGCCCTGAGGCTGGCGGGAAAGTACAGCTACGCGATGTACGTCTTTCACTGGCCGGTGACGACGGTTCTGAGGGAGAGGGGACTCCACCCGGGCCTCGTGCCCGGGGTCGCGGGTTGGGGTCTTTACCTCGGGGTGATCGTGGGCGCGGTGACGCTCCTGGCGATCGTGTCGTGGAGGCTTCTCGAGGGGCCGTGCCTGTCGCTGAAGGACCGTTTCGAGTACCGGTTTCCGGAACGGATCCAGGCCGGGAAGGGCCCCTTGTAAGGGTCAACATGTGACCCATGAAAGATCTTAGACCCGGGTCGATCTCGTTCCCCCGCGCACGGCGGCGCCGTCCCCCGGGAGCAATAACTAGGGTTAAGCCGTTATATTTCAATAATATAAAGGAATCACCACCGCGTTAACGCACGTCAGGCATCGGCTTTGCTTCAAATCTCGTCGAGAACGGAAGGGAAGCAGAAGGCCATGTCAAACGCCCCCCAGACCTCGAAGCAGACCAAGAAGCAGCTCCTTGGAGCCACGATCCTCCTGTCGCTCTTGACGCTGGTCGCCCCGACGGCCACCGCCGCCATCGACTCGATGACGCTGGGGGCGCGGTACGACGCGACGGCCGCGAACATCACGTTCCGCGTCTACTCCTCGAAGGCGACGCGGATGATGGTCTACATCTACAAGCAGGCGACGGGCGTGCAGGAAGCCGTGGCCTACGTGATGACGAAGGACGCGAACAACGTCTGGTCCAAGACGGTCTCCGTCTCGACGCTGAAGAACTCCTACGGCGTCACCGGAACCGTCTACTACGGCTACCGCGCGTGGGGCCCGAACTGGCCGTATGTCTCCACATGGACGAAGGGCTCGGCGACCGGGTTCTCCTCCGACGTGGACGCCGCGGGCAACCGGTTCAACCCGAACAAGCTCCTCCTCGACCCCTACGCCCGCGAGGTCAGCCACGACCCGACGACGGCCGCGAACACCGACGGAACCATCTATGCCTCCGGATCCCTGCACCGCAACAAGGACACGGGCACGAAGGCCCCCAAGGGGATCGTCCTTCTCTCCGACTCGACCTCCATCGGGACCAAGCCGACCCGCGCGCTCAAGGACGACATCGTCTACGAGGTTCACGTCCGCGGGCTGACGAAGGGCGACCCGTCGATCGCCACCGCCTACCAGGGCACCTACAAGGGCGCTGGCCTGAAAGCCTCCTACCTGGCCTCCCTCGGCGTCACGGCGGTCGAGTTCCTCCCGGTCCAGGAAACCCAGAACGACACCAACGACGTCGACCCCAACAGCACCACCGGCGACAACTACTGGGGCTACATGACCCTCAACTACTTCGCCCCGGACCGCCGCTACGCCTACGACAAGACCCCGGGCGGCCCGACGAAGGAGTGGAAGGCGATGGTCAAGGCCTTCCACGATGCCGGGATCAAGGTCTACATCGACGTCGTCTACAACCACACGGGTGAGGGCGGCGCCTGGTCGGCAAACGACAAGACGACCTACAACCTCATCTCCTTCCGCGGCCTCGACAACCCGGTCTACTACTCCCTCACCAACGACAAGCAGTTCTCGTGGGACAACACCGGCTGCGGCGGTAACTTCAACACCTACAACACGATCGCCCAGAATCTCATCGTCGACTCCCTCGCCTACTGGAAGAACACCCTCGGCGTCGACGGCTTCCGGTTCGACCTCGCCTCGGTCCTCGGCAACACCTGCGAGCACGGCTGCTTCAACTACGACAAGATGAACTCGAATACGGCCCTCAACCGGATCGTGCGCGAGATGGCGCCCCGTCCGGCCGCGGGCGGCACCGGCGTCGACTGGATCGCCGAGCCCTGGGCCATCGGCGGCAACTCCTACCAGGTCGGAAACTTCCCCTCCGGCTGGGCCGAGTGGAACGGCGCCTACCGCGACACCTTCCGCAAGGACCAGAACAAGATGGGCATGGACGCCGTCACCCCCGGCGAGCTCGCCACCCGCTTCGCCGGCTCTTCGGACCTCTACCAGGATGACGGCCGCTCCCCGTGGCACTCGGTCAACTTCATGGTCGCCCACGACGGCTTCACCCTGAAGGACCTCTACGCCTACAACAGCAAGAACAACAACCAGGCGTGGCCCTACGGCCCCTCCGACGGCGGCGAGGACAACAACAACTCGTGGGACCAGGGCGGCATCGCGGCCGACCAGAGGAAGGCCGCCCGCAACGGATTCGCCTTCATGATGCTCTCCGGCGGCGTCCCGATGATCACCGGCGGCGACGAGTTCCTGAGAACCCAGTACGGCAACAACAACACCTACAACCTCGACTCCTCCGCCAACTGGATGAACTACACCTGGACGACCGACCAGACCAACTTCAACACGTTCGCCAAGAGGTTCATCGCCTTCCGCAAGGCTCACCCGGCCCTTCGGCCCACGAACTTCTACGCATCCAACGACACGAACGGCAACGTCATGGAGCAGATGCGCTGGTTCAAGACCGACGGATCCGTGGCCGACAGCTCCTACATGACGAACAGCAGCAACCACGCCATCGCCTACCGGATCGACGGCAGCGAGTTCGGTGACTCCGCCAGCGCGATCTACGTGGCCTACAACGGCTGGTCCGGCGACGTGAACTTCACCCTTCCCTGGCCGGGAACCGGCAAGAGCTGGTACCGCGTGACCGACACCTCCAACTGGGCCGAGGGAGCCAACCAGTTCGCCGCCCCGGGCAGCGAGGCCTACATCGGCGGCGAGTGGTACGTCTACGGCCTGAAGGCCCGCGCCCTCCTCGTCCTCATCGCCAAGTAACCCAGTCTCCTTCTCCTTCCTCTTCTCTCCCCTGACTCACACGGCGCCCGCTTCGAGAGGAGCGGGCGCTGCTGTCTTCGCGGATCTGATCCGGACCTTAAACGTCAACCCTGGATGGTGAGAGTCTCGGATTCACTTCGACACATCGCGAAGAAACCACTCCTGACGCATCCGAGGATCAGGACCTCCGAGGCAGCCAATCGACCCGGACCTCACCGGCCCTCCTGCGCGCGGGGGGGGGACCTCGACACCGCGACTCCCATCATCGGCTCTGCAGGCCCTCCTGCCCCCCGCGGGGGGAGCCGGGGGCAGCGCATAGCTTGCCCCCGGCTAATCTCTGCCGCCCCCCTGGGGCCGGAGGACATTAGCCGGGGACAAACGCAGTGCTGTCCCCGGCCCCCCTGGTGTCGCGCCCGGATCAAGGCCACTCAGAAGACTCCGCTTGCCCCCAGTTACGTCTGATCCACGCCCCACCGGGCCCAGATCCGCCCCCTCCAGACCCTCCAACTGCGGTCTCTGGGAGGTTCAATTGCCGTTTCTGGGTTCATCCGTCGTCAGGAGTGAGTCTCATCAATGGCGCCAGTGTGCTCGAGCTGACGGTCGTGCCAGCGTGCGAGAAGAAGCTGGGCGAGCATGGCTCCCACCCAGGCCAGCGCCATGTCTTTCTGGGTGTCCCACGGATCTCCCTGGGTCCCGAGGAACTCGTCTGCTCCCTGCCCGAGAGCGAGCGCGGCCCCCCACTCGACGAGCTCGTAGAGGGCGCTTATGGCCAGGCAGACGGCCGTCACGAGAACGAAGAGCCACCCGCCCCGTTCGAGCTTCGTGTGTCGAAGCAGGAGCTCGCGGGCGGCGATCGCCGGGATGAACCCCTGCGCGAAGTGGCCGATTCCGTCGTAGGGGTTCCTCGAGAGTCCGAAGAGCCCCTGCATCCAGAAGCCGAGCGGGACGCGGGCGTACGAGTAGTGCCCGCCGAGGATCAAGACGAGGGCGTGCAGGCCGATGAGACCGGTCAGGAGGGGCGTGAGGGGGAACCGCCGGTGCGTCGCCCACAGGAGGGGCAGAACGATGACGACCGGAGCGATCTCCATCGCCCAGGTCGCCAGATCATGGGGCCGCCAGGCCGACAGGACGAGGGCGGAGATCACGACGGCACTCACGACACGCAGAAACATGCCGGAATCCTCGCATGCTCCGGCGTCGATTCGCATGGGGGCCCTGTGCCCCTTCCCCAGGCCCCCGCTCCTCGGAAGGGAGCGGGGGCCCTGAGAAAGCGGTTGTGACTCGAGCCTACGGCAGCTGGCTGACCGGCTCGCCCAGGATGTTGTAGATCTTCTTCACGTAGCCGACCTCCGACTTCACCTCGATGTCCTGGAGAGACTGCCGGACCAGGTCACCGAGAACGCGCTCACCCAGAACGAAGCGACGCTCGAAGAACCTCTGGTTCAGCCGGACCCCGGCGTCGTTGTTCGAGAGCCCGGAGGCGGTCCACGCGGCTTGGCTCCCGCTGTCCTTGGCCAGGACGAGCGTCTCTGCCAGGGACGGGTAGCCCGGAATGGCGAAGTTGCCGGCCGAACACGTGATGGCGACGAAGCTCGAGAGCCTCGGGACCTTTGTCAAGGCGGCTACATCGGCCGAGGAGAAGAGGTTCTCGTGAGCCAGGGTGTCGAGCCCGCCGTGACCGACGTAGTTGAAGATTCCGGCGCCCCTGGAAAGCGCCGACTTGATGGCCTCGCGGCCACTCGAAGCATCGACGTAGGAGAGGTAGACGCGACTGGCCGGGCTCGAGAGGGGAACATACGCTCCGACACTCTCGCTTCCCGCCAGGAAGTCTCCGCTGGCATCCGGGTTGTCCGCGGTCAAGAGAACGGCCAGGGCCGGGGCTCCCGATGCGGATTCGTTCGCGGTGATCTTGCGCAGGTAGTCCTTCAGTTCCTGCGAGGTGAGGACCGGCAGCCGGCCGATCGACATGTTCCGGCTGGCGGGGGTTCCCCAGTCGAGGAAGGAGAAGTCCGATGCGTTGAGGCCCATCGGGGTCGGCGTCAGGAGCGTCGGCAGGATGTTGTCGTTCGTGCCGGAAATCCCCTTGTAGTCGAAAGTTCCCCGGCCCACGAGCGTCACGTAGCGGGGGGCCCGCCGCCAGTTTTCCGAGGCGAACTTCAAGAAGTCGCGGATCGCGTAAGGCGTCGAGAGACTGTGCGAGAACTCGTCGTAGATCGACTCCAGGCTGACGAGGAGCGTGGACCGGCCCTGGCGCTGGCGGTAGGAAACGAGCTCCGAGGCCGCCTGGGCGAGGAAATCGGGGGCGATCACGATGAGATCGGCGGCGTTGGTCTCTGAGCGCAGGGACGAAGCCTTGACCGCCGCGACCTGGAACGGCTTGCCGGCCTTCGCGAGGGTGGTCGCGAGGAAGCGGCGTTCGCTGGCTCCGCGGTTTCCGAACCTGAGTCCGAAGGTGCCATCGGAGGCCGGTGCGAGACGGGCGCCCCAGACGGGAACCGGCCGGCGCGGATCCGTGATGTCGAGAAGAACGATCGCGTTCGTCGTGAAGCCCTGGACCGTGACGTCCGCGCCCGGAGCGACCGTGAACGAGAGCTCGTTCCCGACGGCCCGGTAAGCCCTTCGGTACGAGAGCTCGATCGAGTCGATGTAGACGAGGTCGTACGGCGCGCCCGGTACCAGGCGCGATGAGAGCGACAGGGCGTTGTCACCCGCCTTCAACGATTGCGCGGGGAGCTCGAAAGTCGCCGTGAAAGGCTCGAACCCGCCCCAGCCGACGGAACCCAGCGTCGAGCCGTTCCAGGAGAAGCTCACGTCGTGGTCGACCGCGGGCGGCGTATCCGAACTGCCCCTCAAGCGAACGGTGAGGATCGGCGTCATGTCGGACGCCGGGGAAGGAACGGGGACGTTGAGGACCCGGGACGCGAGAGACGGATCGCTGGCGTAGAGATAGTCCCAGGCCCAGAGATCGCCGGCGGGGTCGCTCGAGATGAGGATCAGGGGGTAACGGTCTTCCTCGAGAACGACCTTGTCGGCAAACGAGGTGGCCGGGGTCCGGCCGAGGGTCAACGGTGTGTCTCCCGCCTGCATGAGGGAACCGGGAGCGAGGCTCGCGAGGGTGGCGTTCTGGGCCGTGAAGGGGCTCTCGATGGCTTCCGCGTAGAAGTAGAGAGCTGTGTTCCCAGCCTCGGGCAGGTACGAAACGACGTTCCCTTGGTTCTCGAGCAGGAGGCCGCCCGAGGCGATCGCGGAGGTCACCGTGGCGAGCGGCACGCCGAGACGCTGGGCGATGTCCGCAGCCTCGACCCGGTGAAGGCCCGTCTGGGCCGTCAGGATCTTGGCCTTGACTCCGGTCTGGGCCTCGCCTCCGATGTCAAAGACGGCTTTCTCAGCGGCGCTCGCGGTCAAGCGGCTGGCGTTTTCCGGGCTGATGGGCCGAGCGGTCCTCTCGAAGGTTCCCGTGAAGGTGGAGGTCTTCTCCGGGGTCACCCGGAACGGCCCGTAGGTGAGGGTGAGGCCGGAAGCCTCGGTTTCAACGAGGCGGTAGGTCAGGGTTTCCCGTGTGGGAGCCGTCGCGTCGCGCAGGCGGTAGGACCCGCCCTGCGGCCCGGTCAGGATCGCCGGCAGGAGGCTGTCATGGACGCGAATCCAGACGTTCGACTTCGGGTCGAGGCGCTCGACATGGAATCCGATCGTTCCGACCTCGCTCGCGGTCTGCCACTCGACAACGACAGACCCGGCCGAAAGCGTCGCCTCGAACGCGACGACCGAGGCGTACGTCGGTGTCGGAACGGCATAGCCAAAGTTGATGCCGCTGGCGTTTCCGCCCGTGAGGTTGACGGCTTCCTGGAAGTTGAAGGGTCCCGATCTCCCACCGGTGACTTCGTACGTCGACTCGTAGCTCGTCAGGATCCCGGCGCCGTCGGTGATGCGAACGACGTAGGTTCCCGAAGCGACGCCGGTGAAGGAGTAGTTGCCACTGGAGTCCGTGGTGGTGGTCGCCACGACCACGTCGCCGGTCTCGATGATTCCGTCACCGTCGGCGTCGCTGTAGAGGCTGACGACGACCCCGGCCAGCCCGCTCTCGCCCGGCTCTGGGCTTCCCGCTCCGGACCGGTTGGCATCGTCCCAGACGGTTCCCGAGACGGATGTGGGGGTGTTCGGCTCGAAACCGAAGTCCGCGGTGAAGACGTTGGTGCCCGTCATGGGCACGGCCCTCTGGATTCCGGCCGCTGACGGATCGCTATCCGCGAACACGTCAGGGCTGTAGGTGTAGCCGGACTGGAGGGGGACGCTCACGATGTAGTTCCCGTTGTTGAGGCCCGAGAAGAGGTACTGTCCGGCGGCGTCCGTGGTCACCGTACGAATGACGGCGTCCGCGCCATTGATGACCCCGTCCCCGTTGGCGTCGCTGTACAGGCTGACGACGACGCTGGGAATTCCCCCCTCGCCGGAGTCCTGGACTCCATCGCCGTCAGCATCGAAGAAGAGGGTGTCACCGATCGCCCGGGTCGGCCGGAAGCCGTAGCTCGGGCACGGAGCGATCGCGGGGGCGCAGGGACTGGCGTTTCGCCGGTCGATGTTCGCCGTCAGGTTTGGCTCTCCGCGCTGCCGGTTCTGGGCGTAGGGCGTCGTGCCCGCGAAATCCGCGAGGACGCCGTTGACGTCCGTAATCCGGACCGTGTAATCCGCTCCCCCACCGGCGAGTCCGGCGAACGTGAACGTGCCGTCCGCGGCCGTCGTCGTCGTGCCGATGACGTTCAGGCTCGCGTCGAGGAGGTCCACTGTGACGCCCCCGATTCCGATCTCACCGCCGCCATAAGCTTGATCCCCATTCCCATCGAGCCAGACCCGGTCACTGATCGAATACGTGGTGCCCGTGGGCTGGAACCCGAAATCGGCCGTCAGGTAAGAGGTGTTTCCTGTCACGGACGTGAATCTCTGGTTCAGGGGCGTCGTGGCGATGTAGCCGGCAGGCGTGGCGGCGGCGACGAAGTACGTCGCCCCTGTCGGCGTGATTCCGGCGAAGAGATAGCTGCCGTCAGGGGCCGTCATCGCCGTCGCGACCAGGGTATCCGAGCCCGGCTGGAGCACGCCATCAGCGTTGGCGTCGCGGTAGAGCTGGACCGTGACGCCCGCGAGGCCTACCTCACCCGGATTCTCCGCGCCGTTCCCGTTGGTGTCGACCCAGACCGTGTCGCCAAATGCGACGGTGCCGGCCGGGGTGGTGTACCCCATGTCGAGCCCGGTGCGGTTTTCGCCGGCGGCAAGGTAGAAGCGCCGTGTCTGGTTGTCGAGGATGCGTCCGGAGCAGCAAGTCTGTGAGAGCCCTCCGGGCAGGCCACCCGAGACCTCGACGTAGTAGTACGGGGCCGTCGTCGCGGGATCGCGCGGACACGAGCCCGTGCAGGGCTTGGGAAGGACGTTGGGGAAGAGATACCGCCCATTGGAGTCGGTCGTGACGGTCGCGATCGGCGTCCCGAACTCGTCCTTGAGCGTGACATCGACGTTCGCGATACCGGGCTCGCCGACATCGTCGATCCCGTCTCCATCGGTGTCGAACCAGATCCTGCCGGCGGCGGAGGACGACAGGGCACTCGGGTTGGTGACGATGTTCGTCGCGGAGGCCGTGAGCGCGATCGGGAACTCCCGGGCCGTGACCGAGACCACGTTCGTCAGCGTGTCGATCCCTGTTGCCAGCGGGTTGTCCACGCGAACCGGGATGGTGAGAGTCAGTGACTGCCCGGCCAGGAGCGTCGGTCCGTAGATGAGATCGGGCACGCTGCTATTGGCGGCATTCGCGTCGGCAACGTTGTAGGTGATGAAGAGGTCGTCGACGAAGAAGTTCTCGTTCGTGCCTTCGTAGTTCCCGTTCGTGAATACGAATCGAATCGCGGTACCCGCCGCAACGTGTGCGCTTATGTCGGCCGTGGCGGTAGCCGACGCGGCACCCACGATTCCCGTGAACGTGCCGACGGTCGTCCAGGGTCCCCCGACGCCTGCAGCTGCTGCCTGTAGCAGAATCGTGTCGGCCGCGTCCACTCCCGTATCGGTGCGGTACCGGAAGGAAAGTACAGCACTTGTCGCCCCTGAAAGATTCACGGTCCGACGGACGGACGGTTCATTGCTAGCGCTGTTATCGAGACGCAACTCGCCGTTGACGACTCGAATGTCCCCTGTGGTGGGGTCCGTTCCCCCGTCATTCACTTCCGACCAGTTGGCCAACCAGCTATTGGTCCCGTCGTTCAGTGTGTAGAGCACTTGCCGGAACCGGTCGCCCACGGTCGAGCGGTTCGAAGAGACCGGGCCCACGTACGACACTCCCGCGGGAAGCGTGTCATAAAGGCTGACACCCGTTACCGTCGGAGCTCCCGCGGGGTTGTCCACGGTCACGGTGTAATTGAACGTATCGCCTGGATACAGGGGCGTCGAGTACGGCACGCTCGAGGTCTTCGTCAGGGAGATCTGGCCCGATGCCACATACGCGAAGTCGGAGGTATTGAACGTTTGCGTGGCTCCGACGGCCACGGTCCGGGTGCCGGTGGCCGTCACGTCGTTCCGGCTCAGGGTCCCCGACGGCAGCACGGCTGTCGTCCGGCCCGTGAAGGTGATCCGGATCCGCTGGTTCTGCGCCATACCCCCAAGCTGACTGGACGGCCATCTGAGGATCGGTCCCGAAAGCCCCGTGCCCACCGTCTCGATCTCGACGTCGTCGATCCAGATCGATTCGGCGCCAGTGTTATCGGATACATTCGACTGGAACCGGACCGCGAAATTCGTGGCGTTGAAGGCAGGGCCGAGCGCGAAGGAGGCCTCGGCATAGGCTGCGTCGGTGAAGTTGTTCCCAACTCCGGAAATCGTCGTGACATTCGACCAGGTCCCGCAAGTGATCGTGGTCCCGGTGTCCGTCGCGTTGGAGCAGACATCGATCGAGACGTTGTCCGCGGCGTCCGCGAATTCCCGCCGGTACTTGAACCGGAGAGTCGCCGCTGTCCCCGTGAGGTTCGCCATCCGCGCGGCGTAGCGTCCTCCGCTTCCCCACATCCGAAGGGCTGTCGCGCTGGGGCTGACCCCGGTATCGGACATGACGCGTATCCGGCCCGCGGCCGGATCCGTTCCCTCGCCGCTCTCCCGCCAGACGGTCGTCCAGTTCGTTCCGGAGGGCGTGCTGTCATTGTTGTTGTACGCAATGGTGTTGAAGCGGTCCTTGTAGGTGATCACCCGCTGGGGGTTCGCGGAGGCGCCAGTAATCTGGGTGAGATTCGGCAGGGTGATCGTTGCGCTGCCGGGGACGAACTCCCAGTTAGGCGGCAGGACATCCTGTACCGTCACTTCGTCGACGTTGTACTCCTGCGAGTCGACGTCGATGGTGAAGGTCGTCGTGGAACCCGAAGCGGTCGAAACGATCTCGGGATTCGCGGTCTTGTCGACGGTGAGGACGAGAGAGACGTAGTCGTCCCCCGGAAGCGCGACGTACCCGAGGTCCAGGTTCGGAGTCGGCGTCGTGGCGAACTCCGGATTCTGGCCATACGCCATCGTAAACAGCCCGGTCGCCCAGACTCTCGCGCCGGAAAGGTCTCCTGCGGGTCCGGGGGGAACGAACTGGCTCTGGAGCCGGGAAAGCGTGTACGTCTGGTCTGCCGTCCCATTGTTGTCATAGTCCACAAAGACCGTCGTGTTGTCCTGTGCCGCCGTCAAGAAGACGCCGTTTCCGTTCACGGGCGCGGTCAGAAGCGGAAGAGAGCCTGGCGACCAGCCAAAGTAATGTTCCTTGTAGAGTAGGTTCGTCGGGAGGAGGCTATAGCCCCACTCATACAGGTCGAAGGTTGAGTCTCCGAAGCCGACGCCCCAGAAGGGGGTCGCGGCACTAAAGTAGATGCCTGATCCCACTGGAACCGATGGGTTTGCGCCCAGGGCACGGTTGAAAGACTGTGTACCGTTCGCCGGAATCGAGAACGAGCCGGAACCGGTGAGGCTTTCCCAGTTGACCGTCAGCGCCGAGCTCCCCGGATTGTAGAGATAGTAATCCGTGAACCTGTTGGCTCCGGTCCCGGTGGGCTGGCCAAATGGGGCGTAGTACGTGTTGGTCCAGTAGCCTCTCGGGAAGGCACTGAGGCCGCGCGCCAGGTACTGGTCGCCTGGATTCCCCGCGACGTACTTCACCTGAAGCGTCTTGTTTCCGTAGATGGCGACCCCGGTATTGAGGCTTCCGGGGTTCGTCGTGCAATTGGCGTGAAGCCGGCAGGCACTCACACGGTCCAGCAGGAACGTCTGCCCACGCTCGAGGAATACGGTCGAGCTGTCGCCGAGGACGTAAGTGAGCAAGCTGCCTGTTGTTCCCGTATAGGCTGTCGCGAGGGTCAGGCTGGTGTTGTTCGCGATGTTCTGGATCTTGTAGACCACGCCATTGATGGCGATCGGATTCCCGGGGAACGCATTCGTGAAGGCCGTCGATGTTCCAGTGATGACCGTCGAGCCGTTCGTCGCCGCCACCGTCCCCGGACCGGTTGTGTTCCAGTTCGCATCGCGGTTCTGATTGAGAACGTCTGGTGTCCCGTCGTTGTTGAGGTCCACGGTGAAGGTCGTGTTGTCCTCGGTGGCCTGTATCAACGCGTAGACTCGCTCGAAACCATAGAAGTAGGTCGCAGAGGTCGCGAAGAGGTCCTCGCCGAACGGGAGGATGTACGTTGTCAACTGCGGTTTCACGGGGTAGATTTCCCACGCGTCCCCCTGATTGCCGACCCCGCGGCTGTCGATCCAGACCGCCCTGGTCACGGTCACCACCCCTCCGGCGACATAGATGCGGTCCCCGCCGTCGTAACAACGGTTGCCGGGGTTCCCCTGGCCGGGACAGGTCGCTGATGCGCTTCGTGGATTGGGAGGCGGTCCGCCGGAGGGGACGTTGGTGGACTCGAAGACGCGGACGCTGCCCGGCGATGCCAGGGTCACGATCTCGTCGGCCGTCGCGACTGGGTTCGACGGATTGAAGCCATACCCGTTTTCCCAGTGGTCGTAGTAGACGGTCGTCGCGGCGCTCCACGCAACGACCGACGTGACCGAGTGCATCGCCGTCGCCCCGGTGTTGTTGTCGAGCTCATTGAAGATGTAGTACATGTTCAGCTCGTCGCCGGGGAGGACGTACTCGGAGTACCCCGACACGGCCTGGCTGGACGCTGGCTGGCCCTGAATCACCAGCGCCACGAAGATCCACGCAACGACCACCCTACACGCGACAGCTAGTTTGCCTCTCATCTCCAGCCCTCCTTCCGGGCAGTTGGCCAGCCCGCCGAACCATTACTCAGTTCCGCTCCGCAATACGAATGAATATAGGACCAAGCCTCCGGCCTGGATAGAAATGTCGACACCCGGCAACCGCGACGCCCGCTCCTAGGCCCCATCAGGGCCTCCGGGTTCTCTCGCAACGATCCGGGCCTCGACCGCCCGGTTCAGGAAGGCCTGAAGCTCGGCCTCCAGAATGTCGCGAGGCGCATCAAACTCTTCCTCGAGAACCGCCAGAATCTGGCTCGTCGAGCGCTTGCCATCAACGAGCTCCAAAATGCGCGCCCCGGTTCCGTTGATGACGATCGCCTTCGACGTCTCTGCGACCAAGACGACGCCCTTGCCCGCGATCCGCCGGAACCCAACCCCTCGCTCGAGCCGGGGAACGAAATCGAGGGCCGGGCTCACCTTCGCAGAACCTCCGCGACGAGCCTCGGGGCCTCGAGGTCTTGCCGGAACCTCAGCCTCTACAGCGGCACTCGCTTCGTGACCTCCGTCAGGAGGTCGAGCAACTCTCCGAACAGCGAGGGGTCGCCGTTCATGAAGGGCGAGCAGGAGGCCAGGCCCGCCAGGGCCTCCGCCTGATCGAGCGGTAAGACTTCGTTTTCATCCGCCTTCTCGAGCCGAAAGATCGCCACGGCCGGAAAGGCACAAGCCGCGTTCCAGCTCCTCGGTCCGTAGTCGCCCGAGAACGGAAAGGCCTGCAACTCCAGCGACCCGTCCCGGGGCACGTGGAGGAGATTCAGGTCATCACTCGCCACGCCGAATCCCGCCTCGCGGGCGAGCCGGCCGAAGGTCGACTTCCCCGCCCCGCTGGGACCGTACAGGAGCGCGGCCATCCCCGAGGTAATCATCGAGCTGCTGTGCAGGATGAGGCACTCGGGACGGATCCTGCCGATCGCAATCAGCACCCGCAGGAGGTTCGAGACGGTTCCATTGAATGCGTGGGCGTCGCCGTCCTCCGCGAACCAGAACGGAATCTCGCCCGTCTCGAGCTCGTCCAGATTCGTTTCGCACGCGAAACACCGCCCCCGGATCGAGAGCTGCCGCCCGGCGACGCTCCAGACCATGGGCTCGGGGCCGAAAGGATCGAGAAACCGCGGGTCGCGGGCTGGCACGGGGATCGCCCGGAGTCGGACCCTTCGCGCGCCAACCGCGGCTGGCGCGCCAACCGCGGCTGGCGCACCGGCGGGAGGAAGAGAGGCCCACGCCCGGGGATCGAGCGTCTGCTCCGGGATCTCCCCGGCCACCTCGAAGGCGAGGCCCGGCCCGCCGAACCGAAACCCGGTCCCGGCCAAGGCTTCCGGTCGAATCAACCCCGCCATCACAGACCCCATCCTCCCTCTTCTCTCGTATTCAGGATGAGACGACGGTACAGCCGGCTTGAGAAAGGGTCTTGATAGGACCACTGTTGCACGCCGCGGCAATCAGCTCGAGGGGTTCCTCCGAAATGAAGGCGGGAGGCTCCCACCGCTTTCGCTCCCGGGGCCGCTCCTCCGTTTCGTTATCGGGCCGTGTCTTCTCCACTCGGGGTCTCCTTCACGCAAAAGAAAAACGGAATCAGGAAATGCCAGGACCGGTCTCGCCTGAGTTCGGGGACTGACTGCCGGCCGCGCCCCCTCCCCCCACGGACACGGGGAGCAAGGACAGGGACCGTCTGGAGCCGGGACGATCGGGAAGCTGGGCGTCCGGAAGCCCGGGAACGACGGGCAAAGAGTAGGCGGACGCCGCGAAGCCCGAGGCGATCTCCGCCATCCCGGGGCAGAACCCGCCCGCGGGAAGCTGCGGCAGGGAATCCCGCGTCCGTTTCGCGGCCACGGCAAGCTCCCTCACCTCGCCAAGCCGCCCGTTGCCCGACCAGATTTCGCGGAGGCTGTGGTCGAGGATGTTTCCGACCGGGCGCCGCCACTGAACACAGGGAAGCACATCGCCAAAGGGGTCGATCGTGACGCTCGAGGAGCCGGCGCCGCACGCCTTCTCCGAGCCCGCCTCGCGGGGGACCTCATCAGGTTCGGACTCCACCTGGATGCGGGCCTGCCGGACAGCTTCGAGCGCACAGACCCTCTCCATCTCGTCGCTCGACGGCGCGATCATCAGGGGGGTCAGGTCCCCGTTGTCGCGAGGGCTGACCACCGGGTTCAGTGTCAGGAGAACGCCGAGTGATTCGGCGAGCTTCCACATCTCCTCGACCTCCGCGACGTTCCAGGACGTCAGCGTGGAGTTGAGCTTCACCCTCAGGCCAGCGCGCAGCATCGCCGGAATCACCGTCATCAGGCGTGCAAACGACCCCGGGACGCGAGTCTGGCGGTCGTGGGTCTCCGCCCGGCCTCCGTGAAGGCTGATCTCGACCCGGAAGGGCCGTACATCGCGATAGAGGCGCTCGATCGAATCCTCCGTGAAGCCGTGCCCGTTCGTCTTGATCCGGAGGGAAAAAGCCAGGTCGCTCGCCCGTGTCGCGATTTCCCAAAACCCCGGGTGCATGAGGGGTTCTCCGCCCGAGAGCGCCAGGACGAGAACTCCCTCCTCCCGGCACTCCTCGAGAAACGAGAGGTAGCGCTCTGTGGCGACGAGCCGCCCCTTCTTTCCCAGGTCGTTGTAGCAGAAGAAGCAGTCGAGATTGCACCGGTAGGTCAGCTCCAAAAGGACCGCGATCAGGTGGTTCTCGTTCCACGCATCGGTGACAACCTCCGAAAAACCGCTCCTGGCCCCTTCACTCATCGCACGTCTCCCGCTGTGCCATTAAGATCAGATTCTCGGGGAGCCGCCGAGTGAGTCCGGTCAACGAAATCCCGTGAGCGTGTTGGCAGCGCGGCCTCCAGCTCCCTGCCGCGAGTCGCTTGCAGGATCTTTCTGGAACCTCTCGGGAGGCCGAGACTCAGCCCCGTTTGTCGCTCATGTTTCTCTGCGAGCCGCGGGCACGTTCACAGATCCTCCCGGGAAATAGCTGATGGTTGAGGTAATGTTTCAGGGGGTGGAACTCAGGACGCCAGAATCTTGAGGAGAAAACCACCGCCAAGCAAGGGCTGGCACCCGGAATCGACGCAGGATGTGACGGGGCTCACACAATCACAAGCCCCTGGAACCAAAGAGTTTATTGAGACTCGATCACAGTTTGAGCTGGCCGAGAGCCCGGAGCGCCCGGTCCCGCGCCACCGCATGGTCAACGATCGGCCGCGGGTAGCCCGCCGGAAGCGAATCCGCGGTCCACGGAGCGTGAATCGGCCTCCCCGGACGCCACCACCTGGCCAATTCGCGAACATACTTTTTGACGAATTCCCCGTCGGGATCGAATTTCTCTCCCTGGAGCACGGGGTTGAAGATCCGAAAGAAGGGCTGCGCGTCCGTACCCGTCCCCGCCGACCACTGCCACCCCCCGACGTTCGAAGCCAGATCCCCGTCGGCCAGCTGACGCCGGAAGAACGCTTCCCCGCGCCTCCAGTCGACCAGGAGGTCCTTCGTCAAGAACGAGGCCACGATCATCCGGGCCCGGTTGTGCATCCAGCCTTCTTCCAATAGTTGCCGCATCCCGGCATCGACGACCGGGTAGCCAGTCCGCCCTTCCGCCCACGCGGCGAACCGCCGCTCCTCCTCCTCCCCCGTCACCCACGGGAAGCGGTCGAACTCGCTCCTGAAGTTCCTCGAGACCGACTCGGGAAACGCGTGGAGGACATCGCCGTAGAACTCCCGCCAGCAGATCTCCTTAATGAACGTCTCGATGGACTTCCTTCCCGCGGGGTCCGCTTCCCTCCACGCGTCGCGGCACTCGGAGAGGAGGCGCCGGATCCCCACCGTTCCGAACCTGAGGTGCGGGGAGAGGCGCGACGTCCCGTCGAGATCCATCCGGTCCCTTCGCTCGCCGTACGCCGCGAGTGAGGATTCGAGGAACTCCCGGAGCCGTTTCTCTCCTTCCCGCATCCCGCCACGGGGGTTCCGCGGGGCCCCGGTCTCTCTCCAGCCGCGAGGCCGGTCGATCGGGACCGACGGGAACGCGTCTTCGCGGATGAGCGCGGGGCTCTCGAGCCTCTCCGGAGCCGGGACGGGAAGCATCTTCTCCGCCTCGAGCCACCGCTTCGAGTAGGGCGTGTAGACGACGAACGGCTTGCCCTGAGCGTTCTTCAGGCGTCCGGCGGGAACCAGCCGGTGATCATCGAAGAGGACGAGTCTCCTGCCCGAGGCGGCCAAAGCCTTCTCCACCTCCGCCTGCAACCGGGCCGGGTGGGGTTCGAGATCCGCCGGGGCAAAGACGGATTCCGCTCTTGTCTCCTCACACAGGCGCGCCAGGGCTTCGGGGGCGGGCCCCTTGCGAACGATCAGGCGAGAGCCGAGCCGCTCGATCCCACACGCCAGCTCCCGGATGGAGTCCGCCAGAACGGCGAGCCTGGGGGGCGAGTAGTCCTCGTCGAGGTAATAGTCATCGAGAACGAAGACCGGGACGACCCGCGCACCCTCGCGATGGGCGGCGTGCAGAGGCAGGTTGTCATCGAGGCGGAGGTTGCGGCGAAACCAGACCGCCGCGGTCTTCATTCCGGAGCGGGAACCGGCGGCGCGTTCTTGCAGCTTACGCAGATGCCCCGGATCTGGTGCGAATGAGAGGTCGGCTGAAAAGCGTAGCGCGCGCAGATCTCTTCCTGCAGGACCTCGATCTTGGGCTCGACGAACTCGATGATCCGGCCGCAGGCCGTGCAGATGAGGTGGTCGTGGTGCTCGCCCTGCATCTGCCTTTCGTAGCGGTACTTTTCCTCGTTCAGCCGCACCCGGCCAACGAGGCCGCAGTCGTGCAGAAGATCCAGGGTCCGGTAGACGGTCGCGCGGCTGACCTTCTTTCCGCGTTCCCTCATCCGGCTGACGAGATCCTCCGCGTCAAAATGGTGATGGGTGGAGAAGATCTCCTCGAAGAGCGCGGTGCGTTCGCGCGTCGTCTTCAACCCACGGCGCTTCAGAAACTCTGCAAAGACCCGCTTTTCTTCGTTCAGATCTGCCACGGAAGAAAGATAACCCACCTTTCGTGACACCGGAACCCCTGTCCGTATTTGGTCCCCCGGAGCTTCCACATAGAATTCGGTCCGTGGCATCTTCGGCCCAAGGCCCCTCGGGGACGGCCCCGAGAATAGACAACTACCTCCTCGAGAAGCGGATCGCGACGGGAGGGATGGCCGAGATCTTCCTGGCGACCGACCAGCGAACGGGCCGGCACGTCGCCCTGAAGAGAATCCTGCCGCACGTCTCGTCGGACCAGGATTTCCTGAACCGCTTCTTTCACGAGATCAGGATCCAGATCTCGCTCAAGCACCGCAACGTCGTGGAACTCCTCGACTGCTCGCCGAACATCACGAACGCCTACATCGTGATGGAGTACATCGACGGAGGCTCCCTGCAGGGCCTCATCGACGGGAGCGGCGCCTTTCCCTGGGAGATCGCCCTCTACTGCTGTGAGGAGGCCCTGAGGGGTCTCGGGACCGCCCACAAGAAGGGGATCGTCCACCGCGACGTCAAGCCGCAGAACATCATGTGGACGCGCGCGGGAGGGGTGAAGATCGCCGACTTCGGGATCAGCCAGGCCGAGCACCTGACCCGGCTGACCACGACCGGGATGGTCGTCGGGACCCCGTCCTTCATGTCTCCCGAGCAGGCCCGTGGCGAGACCCTTGATTCCCGCTCCGACATCTTCTCGATCGGCACGGTGCTCTACGTCCTCCTCACGGGGACGAACCCGTACACCGCCGACTCGGTCGCCGTCACGCTCCGGAGGATCGTCGACTTCGAGCCCGAACCCCCGGCTCTCGGCAACCCCACCCTCCCGCTGGCCGTCGATTCGGTCCTCAGAAAGATCTGGAGGAAGGACAGGGGCCAGCGCTTCGCCACCGCGGAGGAGGCTCTCGAGGCGCTGCGCGACGTGCGGCTGAAAGAAGGCTCGGACAACACGCCCGAGGAGTTCCGCAGGTTCTCCGCCGACCCGGCCGGCTACGTGTCGGCGCTGAATCGCAAGAGGATGGAGAAGTCGGCGCAGAAGGCCGAGGAGATGCTGTCCGATTCCTCCGCCTCGCCCGAGGAGGCGCTCTGGTTCGCGTTTCAGTCGGTGAGTGTCGCTCCCTCCGACCAGAAGGCCATGACACTCTTTCGGACTGCGGCGCAGCGTGC
The DNA here is from genome assembly GCA_022071945.1 of Thermoanaerobaculia bacterium. Classification (GTDB taxonomy): domain Bacteria; phylum Acidobacteriota; class Thermoanaerobaculia; order UBA5066; family UBA5066; genus JAJVIN01. The sequence goes on from JAJVIN010000046.1 coordinate 163,855, forward strand.
CGGCCAGCGGGAAAAGCCCGTGGAGAATCCGAGGATCCGGGACCTCGAGGAACAGGTCCGGCGCGATCCGGACAACGTCAACTTGCTCTTGCAGCTCGCGAAGCTCTACCGGCTCGAGCGCGACATCCTGGGCGTGATGAAGCTCTACTACAGGCTCAAGCACCTGGCACCGGCGGACGTCTACACGCAGAACCAGATCGCCGGGCTCGTCACGAGCCAGCAGCGTCCCGCGGCCGTTGCGGCCACCTCGATGTCGAAGACGGCGGCCGTGGCCCCTCGCACCGTCGCCGCGACCCCCGCGCTCGTGACGGTTCGGCCGGGAGCCGGGGAGGAGGAAGAGGGCTCGGGCAAGAGCGTCTGGATCGTCGCGGCCCTGGTCGTCGTCTTGATCGGCATCGGCTTCTGGTGGGTCAAGGGGCCCGCGCGGCAGCTGACGCAGTCGGGACCCCTGCCGGAAGGCCTCGTCTCGTCCCTGAAGGAAACGCCCGCGCCGGGCTTCACCCCCGTTCCGGGCGGCCGCTTCAACACCGCCGAGATCAGGACCCAGAAGGTCCTCGAGAAGGGAGCCCTCGTCGAGAAGGAATCCGGCATGACCAAGGCGCTGGCCTTCTACCAGGCGGCTCTGGCCAAGGCGGAGTTCCCGGCGGAGAAGACCATCATCCTCCTGACGATCAGCGAGACAGCCGTGAAAGCTGGCGACCTCCAGCTCGCTCTGCGATCGGCGGAGGAGATCATCCGGACGGACCCCGACAACCGGACGAGGGCCGTCATCATCAAGGCCGACATCCTGGAGCGAACGGGCGAAGGAGCGGCCGCCAGGCGCATTCACGAGGAGATGTCCAAGAGCGCGGATCCGGCCGCCTACTCGTGGGCGACCCTCAAGCTGGCCATGGCCGCCGACCACGGAGGGGACTCGATGAGGTCCCTGACTCTCTACGAGGAGCTGATCGCCAGGACTCCGGACCGGCCAGAGGCCAACGCCGCCCGGCTCGGAGCCGCCGCGCTCTACCGGGCCGCGGGCAGGAAGGGAGACGCGCGGCGTCTCTACGAGGATGTGAAGCGCCGCTCGACGCCGGGCAGTGACTTCGAGAAGAGCGCCGAGGCCGGCCTGAAGACCGTCGAGTAGCCGGCTCTCACCCCGTCAGCGGGCTCCCGGAAGCAGGAAGGAAAGGACCGTCGAAACGATCGAAACGACCAGAGCCCCCAGAAAGGCCGGCCAGAACCCGGCGACCGAGAACTCGACCCCGAGTCCCCGGCCGAGCCAGGCGCTCAGCCAGAGCATCAGGGCATTCAACACCAGGGTGAAAAGCCCCAGGGTGAGCAGAATGACGGGGCAGCTCAGGAGTTTCAGGACAGGCCGGATCAGGGCGTTGACGAGCCCGAAGATGACGGCCATCAGCAGAAGGGACCCGGGCCCGCCAGCCCGGATACCCGGAATGAACTCCGCGGCCGCCCAGAGCGCCACCGCGTTGATGACGAGCTTGACGAGAAGGTGAACCATCGTCGGCCTCCGGGTCCGGCCAGCCGGATCCCGGAGAACATTCTGAACCACGTCCGCCGGGATCGCGCCGGGTGCGGCTCGCTGTGGACCATTAGAGAAAGGGGTTTGACATGTCCGACCGCAAGTACCGGCAGAAGGGCTACCAGGATTCGTCCGGAGCCGGGCCTCGCCCCTCGGGGGGCGGCTTTTCGGACGCGCCGCGGCGCATCGAGGGCGCTCCGAGAGGGCGTGGAGCGGAACGAAACCGCGAAGAGGTCTTCAGGTGCAAGCTCTGCGGCGAGCTCGCCGCGCCCGATTTCGCTCCGAGCGCGGAGTGCAACAAGTGCAAGGCCCCCCTGCACGCCTGCAACCAGTGCAAGTTCTTCGACACCTCGGCCCGGTTCCAGTGCCGCCAGCCGCTCCAGGCGCCGTTCGAGTCGAAGACCAAGAAGAACGACTGCTTCCTCTTCGAGCCCGCCACCATGCTGGACCTGACCGGGAAGAAGGCCACGGCGGCCACCCCGGACGACGCCCGGGCGGCCTTCGACAGGCTCTTCAAGAAGTAGACGCCCCCGCCGCCCCTTGCCGGGGCCCATCGCGGACGGAGCCCGTTACCAACGGGGCCCGCAGCATGCCGCGCCTGTTGCGTGAGGCCGCAACGTTCGCCCGCTATGTGTGGCCGTGGCCAGCGGCACCCGCGCCCAGCGCGGTCTCGCCGGCCGAGAGCGAGGGGAGAAGGGTCCAGCGCCGCTCGAAACCCTACTCGTCCTGCTCGAAACGGAACGTGTAGATCCCCATCCGGAGCTCGTCTCCCGACTTGAGCTTTCTCTGAGGGCTTCTCTCGCCATTCACCCAGGTGCCGTTGGTCGAGTTCAGATCGGCGACCCTCCAGCCGCGCGAATCCTGCGAGATCTGGGCATGTTGCTTGGAGATCGAAAGATCGGGCAGGACGAGGTCGTTGGAGTTGGCGCGCCCGACCGTCATGACGGGGTTGGAGAGGAGGAAGGGGCCGATCGCCCTGGCGGGGTCGGAGACTCCGAGGAGCCGGGCGGGCAGCCGCCGGCCGAAGATCCGCTGCGAGGAGGTGGCGTCCCCGCTCGTGAAGAGCCGAACGTCCGAGCGCTCCGCCTCGGCCTCCTCTGGGGCCGGGCGCTCGCGCTCGGGCTGATGGGCCGTTCTGCCGGTCACGAGCTCGGCGAGAGCCGGCATCGCGGCCGTCTCTCCCGTGCGGATGGCGATCATGGTCTTCTCGGTCTCTAGCGGATCGCGCTCGTGGATCAGGATCAGCCGGGCCATTTGCAAGCGCTGCAGGATTTTCCAGGTCGTCAGCTCCGACTCCGCGGGCGACAGGTCGAGGAGATCCCCGAGTGTCCGCTTCCCGTTGATGAGGGAGATGACGCCCCATTCAGCCGGTGTCAGGACGACCTGTTGCTCGAGCATTCCGGTCGCGCAGACGAGGGTGACGGCCATGTCCCTGTCGATGTGGACTTCCTGCTCGAACCGCATCGCCTCGTCGTGCCGGCGAACACCCTCGAGGATCAAGTTCTGGATCCCGATGCGAAGCTCGACGAAGGTCTCGGAGGGGAGGCGGTCCCTGATGAAGCGGAACTTCCCGTCCCGCCAGCGGAGGGCCTCGAAGGCGATCTCGCCGCAGAGGATCTTCTGGAAGTTACAGACCTCCTCCTCGGAGACGATGCCCGTCGAGACGAGAAGCTCGAGGAAGGTCGTGTTCTCGGCGCGGGAACGTGCGATGAGGCGGGCCGCCAGGGTCTCGGTCAGGATTCCGCGCGCGACGAGAAAGTCCTGCAAGCGGAACCGGCGGAGCGTGGAGATCGCATGGATGACCTCTCCGTCACGGAGGAAGATGTCGACGTTGCCGGCCTTCGACTCGACCTCGAGCGCACCGGTCTTGAGACCCATGTTGAGGAAAGTGAGGACGTCTCCGACTGGAAAGTCGGCAAGCTGCCCGGCCAGGCAAAATGAGCCGGGTCCTGGGGGAGCCGAGGTCATGCGCACCCACCTCCGCCGTCGAGACGATGAAACGCTCCGGGGCCGATGGAAAAGAATACCCCACCTGGCGCCCGCCTTGACACATCTCCGGGGCGGCAGGTCCCGGGAGCGGCCCTCGGGAAGGACCCTGAGAGCCGTCCCGGCACGCTTTCATCCCGGGAGAATCAGGAGCAGCCGCTCGTGGCGCCGCAGCTGAGGCACTTGTAGCAGCTGCCCCCCCGCACCATGATCGCCCCGCACTCGTGGCAACTCGGAGCGTCGGCCGTGTTCTGGAAAGGCAGGAGCGTAGCGGTCCCGCCGCCCGTGGAGGGAGCGACGAACCCGATCGACCGGCTCCCCGCGGGCTTCCCCGCCGAGGCCTGGGGCACGCCTGCCGAAGGGCTCGCGGCCGCCGGCGGGGTCGCGGCCGCCGTGGCCAAAACACCGCCTCCCCCCGCCGTCCCCTCGTCTGTCAGAGACGCCGCCCCGGATCGAGACTCCCTGGAGATGATGCCGAGGCGCTCTTTCGTCTCGGCCGGCAGGAACTTGGACGCAAGCCACCGGAAGATGTAATCGACGAGGCTCTTGGCGATCGGAATCTCGGGGTTCTTCGTCCAGCCAGCGGGCTCGAATCTCGTGTGGCTGAACTTCTCGACGAGGGTCTCGAGGGGAACGCCGTACTGCAGGGTCAAGGAGATGGCCGTGGCGAAGGAGTCCATCAGGCCGGAGATCGTCGAGCCTTCCTTGGCCATCACGAGGAAGATCTCGCCCGGTGTTCCGTCCTCGTAGAGCCCGACGGTGACGTAGCCCTCGTGGCCGCCAACCGAGAATTTGTGGGTGATCGCCTGCCTCTCGTCCGGCAGCTTCCGGCGCCGCGGAGCCTCCACGGCGGGCGCGGCCGGGAGGATTTCGATCTCGCGCTTGCGTCCCCCCTTCACCGCGTCGTCGGTCTTCGAGGCGGCCGTGTTCAGAGGCTGCGTCCTCTTGCAGCCGTCCCGGTAGATCGCCACCGCCTTCAACCCGAGCCTCCAGCCTTCCAGGTAGACGTTCTCGATGTCCTCCACGGTTGCGTCGGTCGGGAGATTGACGGTCTTCGAGATGGCGCCGGAGAGGAAGGGCTGGACGGCGGCCATCATCCGGACGTGCCCCATGGGAGCGATCGTGCGAGTCCCGTTGACGGCCTTGAAGGCGCAGTCGAAGACGGCCAGGTGCTCGGGCGCGAGAAACGGGGCGCCCTCGATCATGCCGGTCCTGTCGACATAGGCGACGATCTCGTTCGTCTCGGTCTCGCTGTACCCGAGTCGCTTGAGAGCGTGCGGGACCGTCTGGTTGACGATCTTGATGGTTCCGCCGCCGACGAGCTTCTTGTACTTGACGAGGGCGAGGTCCGGCTCGACGCCCGTCGTGTCGCAGTCCATCATGAACCCGATCGTTCCCGTCGGGGCCAGGACGGTGGCCTGGGCATTTCTGAAGCCGTGGTGGCGCCCCGACTCCAGAGTCACGTCCCACACTCCGCGCTGCGACTCAAAGAGATCCCTGGGGACTCCGGGCCTCGGAATCCTGTAGGCGGCATCCCGGTGCATCTCGATGACGCCGAGGAAGGCCTCGCGGTTCGGGGGATAGCCTCCGAACGGACCCTTCTCGGCCGCGATCTTCGACGAGGCCAGGAAGGCCTCGCCGTGCATCAGGCTCGTGATGGCGGCCGCGTAGTTGCGCCCCTCGTCGCTATCGTAGGGCAGGCCCTGGTACATCAGGAGCGCGCCGAGGTTGGCGTAGCCGAGCCCGATCGGACGGAAGTGGTGAGAGTTCTTTTCGATCGCCGGCGTGGGGTACGACGACTCGTCGACGAGGATCTCCTGCGCCAGGAAGACGATCTCCACCGCGTGCCGGAATCGCTCGACCTCGAAGCCGCCATCCTCCCGGACGAACTTCATCAGGTTCAAGGACGCGAGATTGCAGGCCGAATCGTCGATGAACATGTACTCGGAACAGGGGTTGGACGCGTTGATGCGGTGGGTCGCCTTGCAGGGGTTCCACTTGTTGATCGTGGTGTCGTACTGCATCCCGGGATCCCCGCAGACCCACGCCGCGTCGGCCATCTTCCGAAAGAGCGTCCGCGCGTCGAACGTCCGGACCGGCACTCCGCTCGTGACCGCCCGGGCCATGTGCGGACCGCCCGCCTCCACCGCCCTCATGAACTCGTCCGTCACCCGGACCGAGTGGTTGGCGTTCTGGAACGCGATGTTGCTGTAGACCTCCCCGTTGAAGGAGCCGTCCCATCCGGCGTCGATCAGATCCCAGGCCTTGCGCTCCTCCTTCTCCTTGCAGACGATGAACTCCTCGATGTCCGGGTGGTCCACGTTGAGGATCACCATCTTGGCGGCGCGGCGCGTCTTGCCCCCCGACTTGATCGCCCCGGCGAAGCTGTCGAAGCCCTTCATGAATGACACCGGTCCCGACGCGATGCCGCCGGAGGAGAGCGACTCGAACGAGGACCTCAGGCTCGAGAGATTCGACCCCGTCCCCGATCCGTACTTGAAGAGCATCCCCTCCGTCTTGGCGAGATCGAGAATGGACCCCATCGAGTCGCCGACCGAGTTGATGAAGCATGCGGAAGCCTGCGGGCGCGCCTCGATCCCGACGTTGAACCAGACCGGCGAATTGAAGCTCGCCACCTGGTTGACCAGGATCGCCGTCAACTCGTCCCTGAAGATGTCCCGGTCGGCCGCCGACCTGAAATACCCGTCCTTCTCGCCCCACGCCGTGATCGCCTCGACGACCCGGCCGATCAACTGCCTGACCGAACGCTCCCGCTCTTCCGTCCCCGGCTTTCCGTGAAAGTACTTCTGGGCCACGATGTTCGTCGCCGTCATCGACCACGACTTCGGGACCTCGACATCCTTCTGCTCGAAGAACACTTCTCCCTTTTCGTTCGTGATCGCTGCGGTTCTCAGTTCCCACTCGACCGCATCGAAGGGCGCGGTCACGCCATCGCTGAACAGCCGCTTGAATGTGAGACCCGGCCCACGCTTCTGGGAGACGGTTCCAGTGGTTTCGAGGGACGGGGAGACCTGAGACTGTTCGACGGCACTCATCGGGTTGGGCTCCTTTTCATGAGGTGAAAGCGGGTGGGAATAGTAGTGACCCTGGCTCGCGATTTCAACCCCTTGACACACAATTCCTGGGGGCCTCAGGGCCTCGAGACCACAAGATACTGTAGAAGAGCTGTTTAGCTGCACCACCTTTTTTCGGGCCCCCCGTGCCGCGGTTCTTGACACGTCGTCTCAACACCAGAGAGAATCCAGGAGACGCTTCGGGCTCGTACCGGAGCCCACAGGAGGTTCTCTCGATGTCCACGTCTCTCCCCGAAATCGGCACGGCCCCGGCTGCCTCTGGCGAATTCGCGCTCTCGCTCACGGACCGGGCCGTGGACAAGGTGAAGGACTTCGCGTCCAAGATGCCGGAGGCGAATGGGAAGGCTCTTCGAGTCTTCATCCAGGGAGGCGGCTGCTCGGGCTTTCAGTACGGCTTCACCTTCGACGACCAGAAGCCCAACGATTTCGTCCTGGCGATCAAGGACATCTCCGTCCTCGTCGACCGGATGAGCGCGACGAAGCTCCACGGGGCCACGGTGGACTGGCTGGAAGACTTCCGGGGCGCCGGTTTCTCTGTGGAGAACCCCAACGCCACCGGCGGATGCGGCTGCGGCAAGAGCTTCAGCTGAGATTCCACCCACGGATCCTGACTCGGCCCTGGGCTTGCCCGGGGCCTTTTTGCTTTGGGGTCAGCCCCGTGCGATTGACGCTATAGTGCCCCGTTCGTGAAGCCCTCGACATCCTCCGCCTTGCCCATTGTCTTCGTGACGGTCTTCATCGACCTGATGGGCTTCGGCATCGTGATCCCCCTGTTGCCGCTCTACGCCCAGAAGTACGACCCGTCACCCGTGGAATTCGGGCTTCTGATGGCGAGCTTCTCGGCGATGCAGTTTCTGTTCGCCCCGTTTCTTGGCTGGCTCTCGGACCGCTACGGACGCCGGCCCGTGATGGTGCTCTCGCTTCTGGGCTCGGCCGGGGGCTATGTGCTCTTCGCCCTGGCCCACTCGCTTCCTCTCCTCTTCGCCTCGCGAATCCTCGCCGGGATGATGGGAGGCAACATCGGAACGGCCCAGGCGGTGATCGCCGACGTGACGACGGGACCGGCGCGGGCGCGAGGGATGGGGTTGATCGGGATGGCGTTCGGCCTCGGCTTCATCCTGGGACCGGCGATCGGGGGCTTTTCGGTGAAGCTGGGTCCTTCGGCGCCCGGATTCGTGGCCGCGAGCCTTTCTCTGGCCGCGTGTCTGTGGGCCACGTTCCGGCTCCCCGAGACCCGTCCCGCTGGCGCCGTTCTGGCTCGCGGCTTCCATTTCTTCCCCGGCGCTGCTTTCGCCAGCGCTGCGCGCCGTCAGACCATCCGGCCCCTTCTGGCCGTCGCGTTTCTCGCCACGACGGCCTTCGCGGCCTTCGAGGCGACCTTCGCCCAGTTCCTGGCGACCTCCTACAAGTTCAACCCGTCCGAGACGGCCTGGGCCTTCGTGATTTCGGGCGTGACCTCCGTCACGGTGCAGGGGGGGCTCATCCGGCACCTGGTGCCCAAGTTCGGCGAGATCCGGCTGATGCTCGCCGGCAGCCTGATGATCGCCTGCGCCTTCATGGTCCTCCTGAGCGTCCCTCCCGTGGGCGTGCTCTTTGCCTCGATCGTCCTGCTGTCGGGCGGCGCCGGGATCATGAATCCCTCCCTGATGACGCTCGTCTCCCGGCGGTCCGAGGCCCACGAGCAGGGAGAGATCCTCGGAGTCTTCCAGTCGATGTCGTCGCTCGGGAGGATCTTCGGCCCCTTCGCTGGCGAGAACATCTTCCTTCGCATCGGCCCCCCCGGGGCCTACGGCACATCCGGGGCCCTGTACGGCCTGGCGGCGCTCCTGATCGCCGCGACCGCGGGCGGAGGGGCGCGCGAGGACGCCCTGGGAAAGGAGAAAGCGGACTGATGTCGTCTCACGAGCACCACCACCTCAGGCGCCAGGTCCGGGCGACACAGGTCCCCGGCGGCGCCTCGGTTCTCCTTCCCGAGGGGACCCACGTCCACGTGACGCAGGCCCTCGGGGGCAGCTACACGGTCGAGGCACCCGATCTGGGTGGACTTTTTCGGATCGAGGCCCGCGATGGGGATGCGCTCGGCCTCGCCCCTCCCGAGGAGGAAGAGGCCCCTCGAAAGAGGGCCCCTCTGACAGGGACCCAGCTCGAGGAGGCAGTGTGGAACCAGCTGCGGACGTGCTACGACCCCGAGATTCCGATCAACATCGTCGACCTCGGACTCATCTACGATCTCACGCTGGCCCCGATGAAGGGGGGAACCCGCGTCGGCGTGAAGATGACGCTGACGGCACCGGGCTGCGGCATGGGTCCGGCGATCGCCTCGGATGCCCGGGGAAAGATCGAATCGGTCCCCGGCGTCACCGAGGCGGAGGTCGAGATCATCTGGGACCCGCCATGGAGCGCCTTCATGATGACGCCCGAGGCCCGAAAAACCCTGGGGTTGGCCTAGAGCCTACGCCTGCCGGAGCGTGAGGATCGAGCGATTCCCGGCCTCGCCGAGAGGCTGATACATCAGGGCGCCGCCGAGGCCCCGCAAGATCTCGGCGGCCTCGGCGAGGGCCCGAATCCCGGCCCGGTTCAGGGTTGACCTGCCGAGAGTCCGGAAGTCCTCGACGGGCTCGGACAGGAGGGCTCGCGCATTGTTGGACACGAGGATCTGAACCCAGGGCGGAAGCGTTCCCGTCTCGACCTGGATGCTCCGCTTGCGAGCGACCGTCGACTCCTCGCCGCTGGCGTCCCGGCTGCGCCGGAGGGCATCCCGGCCACTGATCAGGATGAGGAGAAAAACCTCGGTCAGACGGTCCTCGTCGGCCCAGACGAGAGGCGGCGGCTCGGGGATGTCGTTCCTCAGCCTCACGCGAGCGGTTCTGAGCGAACGTCCCACGATCCGGGCGGCCCGTTCGAGGCAGGTCGAGGGATCGACGGGACCGGGGAGCGGAGCACGCGGCGAGACAAGCCGGTTCAGACTTCCCATCTCGTCGCCGAACCGCTTCAGGCCGCCCAGGGTCTCGCTCAGACGCGCGTGCGTTGCCTTCAGCTCGGGACTCACGGTCCATCCCGGGGTGGATTCCAGACACCAGAGGGCCTTCTTCAGCCCCTCCTCGAACGTCGAGGACAGGCTGGCGAAGTCGGATGTGACGTCGCCAAGGGTCGTCGCGAGCCACTCGGCCCGGGCACCGCCGCTCAGGACCGGGAGCGGCTCGGGCTGGCGGAAGCTCCAGACGGTTTCCGAGAGGGCGCCCCCTGGATCGAAGCGGCCGGCGACCGCCCCTCGAGCGAGAACGCTGCCCGATCGCCCGAGAAGCCGCAGCTCCACCTCGATCGTTCGCCCCGCTTCCCCTGCAATCTGAAGAAGCCGCCTCACGGCGTCGTGGCTCACCGGGTCGAAGAGACTCACGACGGGACGGCCGGCGAGCTCATCCTGTCCGCGGCCGAGGAGGGTCGAAAGCACAGGATTGAGCCGAACGAGGGCTCCCGAGGCGTCCGCGACAGCCACCGGGAACGCGATGAAGTCGATGAGGACGTCTCCGCCGGCACCAACCGCCGGGAGGGCCTCTTCGAAGACGTTGTCGAGGAATTCGGGAGCGTCGGTCATGACGGTCTGCCGCGCCCGTCACCCCCCGCCGATCCAGGCAGGAGGAAACTGCGGTAGATTGATTCTTCCATGAGAGACGTCCGGCTCCCAGACTTCTCGTTCACTTTTCCCGTCCAGGTTTGGTTCCGGGATCTCGACGCGATGGGGCACGTCAACAACGCGGTGTACCTGAGCTACTGCGAACAGGCCCGCACGGAGTACTGGCTCTCCCTGATGGGCCGGGAGCCCAACGAGTTCGAGATCGACCCGAGGCGGCTCGGATTCGTGGTGGTTCACATCGAGTGCTCCTTCCACTCCCCCGCGTTTCTGGGCCAGCCCCTCCTGGTCGGATGCCGCCTTTCGGACATCAAGACCACGTCCTTCGATTTCCACTACCGCATCATCTCCGCGGAGAAGGACGCGAGCGACACCGACTTCCGGCTCGTGGCGACCGGAAAGTCCGTGCAGGTCCTCTACGACTGGAACGGCAAGAAGAAGATCCCGTTCTCGGAGGAACTCAAGGCCAGGATCGCGGCAAGGGAAGGCTCCTCGCTGAAGATCCACGGCGGATAGGGCGCCAGACGCCACCCGGTCAGCTTGTCTCCCCGTTGATGTTGGCGGGCAGGGTCACGGTGAACGTCGACCCATCGCCAGGCCGGCTCTCCACCGAGATGTCTCCCGACATCATGCGAGCCAGCCTCCGGCTGATCGCCAGGCCGAGGCCGGTTCCCCCGTACTTCCGCGCGGTCCCCGGGTCCGCCTGAGTGAAGGAGGCGAACAACCTCGCCGTCTGTTCCTCGGTCATCCCGATGCCCGTGTCGGAGACGGTGAAGACGACCGTCGGAGGCCTCGCCGTCTCGTCTCTCCCCGCCGTGAGCCTCACCGTTCCATTCGATGTGAACTTGGCCGCGTTGGAGAGCAGATTGAACAGGATCTGACGAACGCGAGTCGGGTCGGTCCGGCTCACGCCGAGGCTCTCGAGGCCGGACACCTGAAGCTTGTTCCCGTTCTTTGCGATCAGGGGCTCGACCGTGGACAGGGTTCCTTCCACGACGGGAGCCAGCGCGACTTCCTCCAGGGCTAGTTCGAGGCGCCCGGCCTCGATCTTCGAGAAATCCAGGACGTCATTGATCAGGGCGAGCTGGTGCTGGGCGGCCCCCCGGATCTTGGCGAGATCCGCCGTGAAGTCGACGAGTTGAAGCTCCTGCGCCTGCTCGGAGAGAAGCTCGCTGTAGCCGATGATGGCGTTCAGCGGTGTTCGGAGCTCGTGGGTGACACCGGCCAGGAACTGGCTCTTGGCCCCGCTCGCCTCCTCGGCCCGGATCCGGAGGGCCTCCGCCTCCTCGCGGCGCCCTTCGGCCAGGAGCCGCAGCTGATCGGCCTCTTTCTGGGCGGCCTCGGCCCTCTCGAGCGCCGCCTCGGCCCGGTCCTTTTCGAACGTCAAGCTCCGGGTACGGTCTTCCACGAGAAGGGAGAGCTCCTTCGCTCGCCTTCTCAAGAATCGCACCCTCAGCCCGTGCCCTGCCCCCGCGACGGCCGCGAGCGCCGCCGCGCAGAGGCCGTAGAACCACCATGTCTGGAAAAACAGGGGCGCCACCACGATCGCGACGGCCGCGCCCTCCCGGTTCCAGATTCCGTCGTCGTTGGCCGCGATCACCCGGAAGCGGTAGGTGCCGGGCGGGAGCTTCGTGTAGTACGCCGTCCGGCGATGATCCGCATCGACCCAGTCCCGGTCGTAACCCTCCATCCGGTAGCGAAACCGCACCCTCTCGGGGATCCGGAGGCTCGTGGCCGTGTAACGGATCTCGAGGGTGTCTCTCCCCGGCGGAACATCGACCGCCGAGGAGTGGGCGAGCCTCGAGCCGTCGATCTGGATGTCCTCGATGAAGACCGGGGGCTCCAGCGGGTTTGCGGGCTTCTTCCCCGGATTCGTCACCGCGGCACCCCTCAGGGTCGCGAACCAGAGGCGCCCCTTCGAGTCCCGAAAACCCGCGGGTTCACCCGCCCCGTTGCACTCCTGCGACCTCAGGCCGTCCAGAGTTCCGAACGAGACGTACGGGATGGACTTCAACCTGCCCCGGGAATAGAGACCGATGTCGGCCTTCAAAACGCGGCAGATGCCACGGTTGCTCGTCAGCCAGAGACCGCCCTGGCGGTCGTCCACCACCTCGTAGACCGTGCCGTCGAAGAGGCCGTCGGCCTCGCTGAACGTCCGGAACCTCCCTTCCTCCGAACGGAAGAGCCCGCCTCCAAGGGTCCCTCCCCAGAGGACGCCGTCCTCGTCCTCGTGAAGGGAATAGACCACCTCGCGGGGCAGCCCCTTGTCGATTCCGTAGGTCTCCAGCTCGGCGCCCCGAATCCGGCAGAGGCCGCCCTCGACGGTTCCCACCCAGATCGAGCCATCCCGGGTCGCCTGCAGCGACCGGAGCCGGTGGCTCGGCAATCCGTCCTTCTCTGTCAGGGTCACGAATCCGCGTTCGGAGAGCCGCGACAGCCCTCCCTCACCCGCGACCCACAGCGTCCCCTCCCGGTCTTCCACGACCGAGAAGAGCTCGGGGCTCGGCAGGCCGGGAGGGACGAGATCCGGCCGGACCTTCCCTTCCCTGATGACGGAAAGCCCTCCCTTGGTCGCGAGCCACACGAGGCCCTGCCGGTCCTCCCAGATCGAGACGACCGTCTCGTCGGGCAGCCCGTCCTTCTTTCCCCACGCCGTGATCCCCCCGTTTGCGACGCGGAAGACTCCCCCGCCCCAGCTGCCGATCCAGAGACTGCCGTCCCGGGTCTCCCGGATGGTCAGGATGATGTCGGAGCCAAGGCCTTCCGCCTTTCCCAGGACCGAGAAGGGCGCGTCGCGAAGGCGGTGAAGCCCGCCAGCGCCGACGCCGAACCAGAGGCTCCCTTCGCGATCCTCCAGAAGCGGGAAGACCTGGCTGGGGGAGATCCCTTCCTTTTCACCCACGCACGAAATGCTCCCCGCGGCGAGCCGGCACAGGCCCGCATTCGTCGCGATCCACAGGCTCTGATCACGGTCGAAAAGGAGGGAGTGGATGCGATCGCTGAGGAGGCCGTCGCGGGTCCCGAGCCTGAGGATCGCTCCGTCCCTGATCTGGTTGAGACCCTGAAGCGATCCCGCCCAGACGCTTCCGTCTGGCCCTTCCGCCAGCCCGCGGATCCGGTCGCTCGACAGGCCCTCCCGGCTCGTCAGGAGCTCGAGCCGCCCATCCGGGTGACGACGAGTCAGTCCACCCGTCGTCGCGATCCACAGGCTCCCATCCTTTCCGGCCAGAAGCGACGCGACCTCGTCACTGCCGAGGCCGTCCCTGTGCTGGATCAGAGAGAACGAGCCATTCGCAAGCCGTGCGAGCCCCCCTCCCCACGTCCCGATCCACAGGACACCGGCCGCATCCTCCGCCAGGCACCGAACCTGGTTCGACGGCAGGCCGTCCTTCGTCGTGAAAAGCCTGAACTTCGCTCCATCGAACGAAGTGAGGCCCGAGGGAGTCCCGATCCAGAGCCGTCCGGACTTGCTGGCGAGGAGGGCATAGATCAGGTTGTGAGGCAGCTCGGGGGTATTGCCGCGATGAAAGGCCGTGAAGCGAATCCCATCGAACTTGACGACCCCCTCCTCGGTTCCGATCCAGAGATATCCATCCGGTGTCTGTGCCAGGGAGAGGGCGGTGTTCTGCGGAAGCCCATCCTCCGCCCACCAGGAGGAGTGCACGTACTGCGTCACGGCCGTTTCGGGCGTGAGAGCCTTGCAGGGCGAAGCGGCCAGGATCATCAACCCGGCCAGGAACCCCGAAACCTGTCGAGAACACATCCGTCCCCGTCCACCGGGTGGGCGAAAGGCCATCTTCGTGATGTTAGCGCCGGGTAGCGCGTGAGGTGAACGAAGAAGAAGCGGCGCCCCGGCCGGGCGGACAATACCGGCACGATGGATCCCATCTATCTCGACACGAACGCGACCACCCCGATCGACCCCGCCGTGGCCGAAGCGATGCTGCCGTACCTGAGGCAGCACTTCGGCAATCCCTCGAGCAGCCACCCGTATGGCTCGAGAGCCCGGAAGGCCGTCGAGGAAGCTCGGGCCCAGGTGGCTGCGCTTCTCGGAGCCGAGACGGCGGAGATCGTCTTCACGAGCGGCGGAACCGAGGGGAACAACTCGGTCATCTTCGGCGTCGCGAGACTCCTTCGGGAAAGGGGCCGGCACGTCATCATCTCGGCGATCGAGCATCCTGCCGTGATCGAGCCGTGCGAGGTCCTCGCCTCGGAGGGTTACAGGATCACCCGCCTGCCGGTCGACTCCTGGGGCCGGATCGACCCTTCGGAAGTCGAGGCTGCCCTGACTCCCGAGACAATCCTGGTCTCGGTCATGCACTCGAACAACGAGGTCGGCACCATCCAGGACATCGCGGCGATCGCCGCCATCGCCAGGTCGCGTGGCGTTTTCGTCCACACCGACGCGGCCCAGTCGGCCGGGAAAGTCCGTCTCGATGTCCGAGAGCTCGGCGTCGATTTCCTCACCCTGGCGGGCCACAAGCTCTACGCGCCCAAGGGCATTGGCGCGCTCTTCATCCGCTCGGGGATCGAACTCCCCCGGTTCATTCACGGCGCCTCTCACGAGGCGGGGCGAAGGGCCGGCACCGAGAACGTCCCCTCGATCGTTGGGCTCGGCAAGGCCTCCGAGGTCGCCCTCAGCAATCTCGAAAGGAATGCCGCCCATTTCATCGAGATGCGAGAACGCCTCTTCGCGGAACTGACGAGGCGGCTTCCCGGCGCCCGGCGGAACAGCCCGAAGGACGGCTGTCTGCCGAACACACTGAGCATCGGCTTTTACGGCATAGAGGCGAGCACGCTTCTCGCCGAGGTTGGCGAGCGTGTGGCGGCCTCGGCGGGCGCGGCGTGCCACGCCGAGGGCGTCACGGTTTCGACGGTCCTGACAGCCATGGGCGTGCCGCTCGAGTACGCGATGGGCACCGTCCGCTTTTCTGTCGGGCGGTCGACGACGGCCGCCGAGCTCGACGCGGCGGCCGAGATCGTCTCGGCGGCCGTCGAACGGCTCAGGCCCCATGCCGGCGATACCGTGACGGCCCCGCCGGAGCCGGGACAGATCCGGCTGACGCGGTTCACGCACGGGATGGGGTGCGCGTGCAAGCTGCGGCCCCAGGACCTCGAGAAGGTGCTCCGGAACCTGCCGAAAACTGGCGACCCGGATGTACTGGTCGGCCCCGAGACCTCCGACGACGCCGCGGTCTACAGGCTCGGCCCGGACCTCGCCGTGGTCCAGACGGTGGACTTCTTCACCCCCATCGTGGACGACCCGTTCGACTTCGGCGCCATCAGCGCCGCCAACTCGCTCAGCGACATCTACGCGATGGGGGCGCGGCCCCTGTTCGCCCTCAGCGTCGTGGGCTTTCCGGCGAAGCGGCTCCCCCTCGAGGTCCTCGAGAAGATCCTGGCCGGAGCAGCGGAAATGGCCCGGCAGGCGGGGATCCCGATCCTGGGAGGACACACCGTGGACGACACGGAACCGAAGTTCGGGTTGTCGGTCACCGGGGTCGTCCACCCGGAGAGGATCCTGACGAACGCCTCCGCCATGGCTGGCGACGTCCTCGTCCTCACGAAGCCGATTGGCACGGGTATCCTGGCGACCGCGGTGAAAATGGGCCAGGCGGGCGATGAAGTGGTCCGCCGGATCGTCTCCGTCATGAAGACTCTGAACCGGGCCGCCGCCGAGGCGATGGAAGAGACCGGGGTCAACGCCGCGACCGACGTCACGGGTTTCGGGCTCCTCGGACACCTGCGGGAGATGGCCGCTGCGAGCGGCCTGGACGCCGAGCTTCACGCCGGAACCATCCCGGTCCTCGAGCCGGCCCGCCGGCTCGCCGCGGCCGGCATCGTGCCGGGAGGCACGATCGAGAACCTGGCTCACGTCTCCCCCCATGTGGATTTCGCGGCCGGCATCACCCGCGCCGAAAAGCTCGTCCTGGCGGATGCCCAGACCTCGGGCGGGCTCCTGATCGCCGTGGCGAAGGACCGGTCGGACGCGCTTCTTCAGGCGCTCCGTGACCGGGGGGTCGCGGACGCTCGCGCCATTGGCGGATTCACCAGCCGGGGGGCCGGCCGCATCGGGGTGAGCTGACCGGCCCCTTCGCCGGATTGCGGGAGAGGTGCCGGGCTTCTATTCTCCTCGCGGGGAGATTCTCGATTTGATGCACTCACGAGCCCTTTTTCTGGCCGCTCTTTTCCTGGCGGCGACCCGCGCGTTTTCGGGTCCGGCCCCGGCGCCCTTCGCCTCTCCCGCCGTCGTTTCCCTGGCGGGCCGGGTGGTCCTGGCCGACGATCTCACCTTTGAGGGAGTCCGGATCGGAGGCCTCTCCGCGCTCCAGTTCGATCCGAAATCTGGAAGCTTCTGGGCGCTGTCGGACGACCGGGCCCAGCACGGCCCCGTTCGCGCGTACCGGTTTCGCCTGCAGATGTCGAACCCGAACGGCACCCCGCGAGAGAAGCCGCTCGTCGAGATCGAGGGAACGCTCGCTCTCTCGGATGCAAAGGGGCGTCCCTACGAGACCGGCTCGATCGATCCGGAGGGGTGGGCGGCGGCCCCGGATGGCGGCTGGTTTCTCTCCACCGAGCCGATCCTCGATCGAAACGTGCCCCCGATCATCGCCAAGCTGTCGCCCGCGGGCAGGCTGGAAAAGCAGCTGGAACTCCCGGCGCATTTCCTGCCAGCTCCGGGCCGCGGCGTGAGGCACAACCTCGGTTTCGAGGCCCTCGGACTCTCACCCGACGGCCGCTGGCTCTTCGCGGCCGTCGAGAACGCGCTCGCGCAGGACGGCCCGGTCTCGAGCCAGGGCCAGGCGAGCCCGTGCCGGGTCCTGCGATTCGATCTCGTCAAGGGTGGCCGTCCCGCCGAATTCGTCTACACCGTCGAGCCCGTGAGCGCCAAGCCCCCCAGGGAACGCGGATTCCAGCTCAACGGCCTCTCGGACATCCTCGTCCTGGATCAGAACAGGGTGCTGGTGCTCGAACGGCAGTTCGTCGAGGGAGTCGGGAACCAGGCCCTCGTCTGGGAAGCGAGCTTCGACACCGCGACCGAAGTGTCCTCCCTCGATTCGCTTTCCTCGACGACGTGGGTCCCCGCGAGAAAGTCCATCCTGCTCGACCTGGCGGGAACGGGCGTACCGCTCGAGAACTTCGAGGGGATGACCTTCGGACCAGAGCTTCCCGACGGGCGGCGGACGCTCGTCATCGTGAGTGACGACAACTTCAACGACAGCCAGGAAAGGACGACGTTCCTGGTTTACGCGCTGGATTTATCACCCGTGGCCATTTCGCGCGTGCAGGGATCCCGGCACCAGTCCCCCCTCGTGGGGAGCTGGCTTCGAGCCCTTCCAGGCGTGATCACGGGCATCGACCGGGACGGCCGCTTCCCAGGGTTCTGGATGGAATCGGCCACGCCAGACGGCGACCCGTACACGTCCGAAGGCATCTTCGTGTCGTGGCCGGGCGCGGCGAGCCTGACCGTTGGAACGCCGGTCTCGGTCAATGGCCAGGTGGAGGAGTTCGCGCAACCCCGGGGACTCTCGGTGACCCGGATTCGGGGCGTCGCCGTGTCAGCATCCGGCGCGGGAGCCTCGCTGCCTCCCCCCGTGAAACTGTTTTCCGAGGTTTCGATCCCCAAGGTCATCTCATCTGAGGCCTTCTCGCGCTTCGATCCAGCCTCGTTCGCCATCGACCTGTGGGAAAGCCTCGAGGGAATGCGCGTCGAGATACCGGCGGGGACGGCCATCGGTCCCGCGTTGTCGCGGGGAGAGGTCTTCTACCGTCCGGACGGATTGGCTCCGATCCAGAATTCCAGGTTCGGCGGCCTGAGGCTGACATCCCCACTGCCTCCGCTGGAGAAGGTCTCGCTCGCCCCGCGAGCCGCCGGTCCCCCGCCCAAGGTCGATGTGGGAGCCCGATTGAAGGGGCCGATCACCGGCATCGTCGACTACTCCGGGAGCATCTTCAAAATCCAGGTTCTCGCGCCCCTGACGGTCGAGAAGGAGAGTCCGGCCACACCCGCCGTCACATCCCTGGCCAAAGACCGCAAGCACCTGACGATGGCGACGTTCAACGTCGAGAACTTCTCCGTCGCCGGTCCCGCCGACAAGGCCGCTCGCCTGGCCGAGTCGATCGCGAAAAGGCTCCTCTCGCCCGACATCCTCTCCCTGGAGGAAGTCCAGGACGACAGCGGGCCCGCGAAGGGAGATGGAGTCGTCACCTCGGCAAAGACCCTCGGGGCTCTCATCGACGCGATCGTGGCTGCCGGCGGGCCCCGGTACGAAGCAGCCTGGATCGACCCGATCGAGGGCAAGGAGGGAGGGCAGCCCGGCGGAAACATCCGGCTGGCCTTCCTGTGGAATCCCGAGCGAGTCGAGCTCGTCAAGCGGGGAACGGCCGGTCCTCTCGACGCGACGGAACCTCGAGGGAAGGGCAAGAAGCTCGAGCTCTCGCTGAGCCCCGGGCGAGTCGCCCCGTCCTCGAGTGCCTTCACGCTCGCCGAGGGAGAGGGGGTCAGGCGCTCACTGGCCGCCGAGTTCAGGTTCCGCGGCCGGACGGTCTTCGTGGTGGGGAATCACTGGTCGTCAAAGACCGACGACGACAAGCTCTTCGGGAACGTTCAGCCCCCGAAAACCCCGACGGTGCCACGGCGGATGGAACAGGCCAGGGAGATCCGGACCTTCCTCGAGAAGCTGCTCGCGGCCGACCCGAAGGCGCGTGTCGTCGCCCTGGGAGACCTCAACGATCTCGAGTTCACGGAGTCCGTCCGGCACCTTTCCAGGGAACCGTTCGAGAACCTCATCCTCAAGGTTCCCGAGGCCGATCGCTACACCTTCAACTTCGAGGGGATGTCGCAGGTTCTCGACCACGTCGTCGTCTCGCCCGAGCTTTCGCGCGGGGCCGAAATCGAGGTGGCTCACATCAACGCCGACTTCGCATTCACGAAGCGGACGAGCGACCACGACCCGGTGGTGGTGAGGTTCGAGATCCGGTAGGCGCGGCGCGACCCGGTCTACCGCAATCCCTCCGCGACGAACAGGTCCGAGAGGATCCGGCTGAAGGTGTAGACGTAGGCCTTCTCGTCGGGCGTCATCCGGAGTCTCGTGATCGAGAGGACGCCCGACACGTCGGCGGGCTGGATCTGCCGGATCGGCTCTCTTTTCCCGGTCGCGACCTCGATTCGCGAAACCCGGGCGGGCAGGTCCCGGGACTGGTAGACGATGAGGTGCGTCCCGTCACGCGTCCACTGGACGGGGACCTCGCGAGGCTCCGCCCCCGGAACCATCCTCGCGGGCCTGTCCTCGAGGGAAAAGAGCCAGATCTTCTCTTCTGGCCCGGGAGCCGCCACCCACTTCCCGTCCGGGGAGACCGCCAGCGCGCCGAAGACGGAGTTCACACCCTCGCCTCCGGCCGGGCGGGGGGGGCCCGCGGCCGGGAAGTCCTGCAGCCAGAGGCTGACCGGCTTTCCGTCCTCGCTGCCGGCAATCAGGATGCTCGCTCCCGAAGGCATGAAGACGGCCCACTCCTGACGGACGAGCGCGCCGCGAGGGAACTCCTGGACTTTCCCCGCGCCCGCCGGCAGCGCGACGAGCTGGTGGGTCCCGTCGCTGCCCGTCCGGATCGCCAGGGCCCACTTCCCATCGGGAGACAGCGACGTCGCCTTGCCTTCTCCGAGGCGGATGGCCGGGCTGCCGTCGGTTCCCCTGATGTACACGGCGTAGGCTGCGCCTCCCCCCTCTCCGTCCTCGGAGAAGAGAAGCGTCTTGCCGTCCGCCGAGAGGTCTTTCGCGTTCGAGTAGTCGAGCCAGGAGAGGTCTCTCTCCTGTTCGTCGCCAGGTCCCCGTCCGAAGGTCGACCGGCGGAGAAGGTCATGGCTGAGGAGGACGGAGCCGTCCCTTCCGACATCGTGCAGGGTCATACGGAGCGGAAGCGACGCGACGACGCGCTGCTTTCCTGACAGGTCCACCGCGTAAAGCGAGCGCCCGGTCTCCCGCAGGGCGGCCGTGAACCAGACTTCCTCGCCGCTCCGGCTGAAGGCCAAGCCCCAGACCCCCTTCCAGCCCTCCGAGAGAGTCCGTCTTTGACCCTTGTGAAAGACCTCGACCGAGCCCCGGTTGTCGCCCGGGACGGGGTGCAAGAGGAACGCGACTGTCTGGCCATCCGGCGAGACCCGGACGTGCGAGAGCCAGCCCGACGTTTCCAGGAGCGATTCGCCGGAGGGGAACTCCAGGCGCTTCTTCCCGGGAACGGCCCGGATGGAAGCGATCTTCTCGCCGTCGGGAGCCCAGTCCGCCCACTCCGCCCCCTCGGCGAGCTCCCTCGGAGCTCCCCCGACGAGCGGGATCCTGGCGAGGGTTCCGCGGGCAAACGAGCGGCCCGAGAGCAGGAGAACGAGCATCTCGCCCTTCGTGGAAACCGACAGGACGCTCGCGGACCGGTTCAGGACGGGGCGGGACTCTGGACTGCCCCTTCGGCTCTCGAAGATCTCGACGGGACGTCCCTCCCACCCCGCGGCATGGAGAACGGCGTCGCCGGTCGAAGAGAAGCGGGCGGAGTGGATCGTCCCCCGGCGAAACGTCATCTGACTGTAGACAGGGGCCGGGCCTGCCGAAAAACGCCGCTGGGGCAGAAGCCAGATCGCCCCGGCGAGGATCAGGGCCGAAAGAACGATCGCCACGGGAAGGTGGAGGGGTCGCCCGGGCGCCCGGGGCCCCTCAGAAGCCGGCTTCAGGATGACGGTTGGAGTCGCGGACCGGGGTGCCGAGAGCTCCTCGAGGAGGACGCGGGCGTCTCCCATGTGCTGCAGCCGGGTCCGGATGTCTTTCCTCAGGCACTTGCCGATGAGGTCCCGAATGGCGGGAGGCGTATCCGCGGGCAGGGAGTCGAGGTCCGGCTCCCTCGTGAGGACGGAGGCGAGAACATCCGACACGGTTTCCCCGTCGAACGGCCTCTTCCCCGTGAGCATCTCGACGAAGACCACTCCGAAGGCCCAGACGTCGCTGCGCCGGTCGACGGTCTTGCCCCGGGCCTGCTCCGGCGACATGTACGACGCCGTTCCCAGGATCACACCGGCTTCCGTGCCGAAATGATCGAGCGTCGGGGAATCGAGGAGGCTCCTGGGATGCTGGGGCGAGTCGGGAGAAAAGACCTTCGCGAGCCCGAAGTCGAGCACCTTCACGAGGCCGCTCGCGGTCACCTTGATGTTGGCGGGCTTGAGGTCGCGGTGAACGATGCCCTTCTCGTGGGCAGCCTCGAGAGCGTCGGCGATCTGCCGGCAGATCGGAATCGCCTCGGCGACCGGTATGGGACCGCGGGCAAGCCTCTGAAAAAGATCCTCGCCCTCGATCAACTCCAGGATCAAGGCGCGGGAGCCCCCTTGATCCTCGACTCCATGGATGGCCCCGATGTTGGGGTGGTTCAGCTGCGCGAGGAACTGGGCCTCCCTCTCGAAGCGCAGGAGCCTCTCGGAATCGACGCTCAGGCTGGAGGAGAGGACCTTGACGGCGACATCCCGGCCGAGCTTCAGATCGCGAGCCCGGTAGACCTCACCCATTCCCCCGGCGCCGATCGTCCCGAGGATCTCGTAGGAACCGATGCGGGCCCCGGGCGCGAGCGTCATCCGCGGCTGCGGCCCCGGATCCGGCTCCGTCCCAGGCGCCGGTCCGCTGGAGGTGTCATGACCCGGAATCCTAGCAGCGGGCCCGGCGCCGTCTCATCCCGCCCTCCCGGCCGAATCGACGAGTCCTCTTTTCTTCCCTCCGGCGGCTGTGCAGGAGAGGTGTACACTATAGGTTTTACATTTCGCAGGGGAGGGCTCTCATGTGGGTACGTGGGCATGTGCGAGATCCAAAGGCCGGCCTCAATAGATGGACCCGGCAGCTGCTCGAAAAACCGCTTCAGCTCTTCCGCTCCTTCTCGGTCTCGCCTCCTGACGGGACGGAGAGGATCACGACCTACTCGACCGATTCGAGGGGGAACCGGATCGGGAATTCCCGAGGGACGTTCGAGAAGCCGACCGAGGTCGCGATAGACGGCATGTTCTCGCGCTTCTTCAGGGATGGGGTGAGTTCCCACCAGGGCGAGTACCGGTTCGCCAACGTGGACAAGCCCGTCGGGTACATCAAGCTCCAGCCCGCGACCGACCCCCGGCTCCTGGGAGCCCTGACCTTCGACGTCAAGCTGAACCCTGCCGCCGACCGGATTCCGTGTTACTTCCTTCCGTGGGAGAGCAAGACGATCGTCGAGATGACGATCCCGGAGAAGCGGACCTACAGCGACGAGGACGACGATCCGTACCTCTTCTTCACCGCCGCCATCAACGGTTGCTCGGTGTTCGTGAAGGGCGACCCGAGGCACCCCACCATCGCCCACCTCGGGATCTCGCAGGGAACGACCCCATACGGGAATGACGCCGCGCAGTTCTGGCGCGACCTCTACACGGCCCACCGCTCCTCAAACGGCGACTTTCGGGGCACGGTCTTCGAGGTCAACAACACCGACTACATCAACCAGACGGGGGAATCGGGCAAGGCACAGACTCTCAATGCTGACCGGTACAAGCGGTGGCTCGACCGCATGCCTCCGGGCCCGTTCTCCATCGAACAGGTGATCCCGTGGGGGTGTGTCTTCGGGATCCGCTACGGCCGCCTCTGGAGCTTCTACCTGCAAGAAAACGCGACCATCCAGCGTTACCGGCTCTTCAAGCAGTCGCAGCAGAAGACCGTCTCGACGACCGAGCGGGGGTTCCTCGGGCGGCAGCGGACCGTCGACCGCGAGGTCACCGAGACCGTCGAGGTCAAGGAGTACCACAACGTCAACCGGCCCATGCTCGTGAGGCCCTTTTTCCCGGGGCCGGGCCGGGCCACGTTCGAGCCGGAATTCAGAAAGGTCTGAACCCGCACCGGGGCGGCACGAGTGTCGTCGAAGAGATCCTGCCGGCCCCCTTCGTCTCCGAGGGAGCGTTCGATCCTTGTGCCCTTGTCCCGGGCAGGAGCGACGGGACCGCCGATCGATGGTAGAACTCGCGGTCTACCCGGGTGGGACGGCCGGGCCCAGGGCCTCCTGCACCTCGGAAGGAGCATTCTTGAAACTGGTTCGCCTCGCCCTCGCCACCGTTCTTCTCGTCTTCGTTCCCGGCTTCCTCTCGGCTCAGAACCCCTCGGCGGCCGCCGAGAGCCCTCAGGCAAAGGTCTACGAGACCTATCTGAAGGCCGTGGCCGCCAAGGACGCGAAGGCCCTGAAGACGATCCTGATCCCGTCGATCGCCAAGCAGATCGACGAGGACAAGAACGTTGCAAAGAGTCTCGAGAGCCTCAAGCAGCGAGCCCCGAAGAAGGTCCAGTACCTCAGGGTCGAGGAGGACAAGAACGCCGCGACACTCTATTGCGATTCGGAAACGATGACCGGCACGGTCACGATGGAGAAGGTCGAGGGCCGGTGGCGGATCGGTCTGCAGATGTGGAAGTCAAAGCAGTAACGCGGTCCGCCTCGAAGACCCGATCGAAGCCAGCTAGACTCCGCTCATGACGGTCTACTCCGAAGCCCTGGAGCTCATTCAGTCGGAACGCTGGGCGGCCCTCGCCACGATTCACGAGGGACACCCCCTCGCCTCGTCCGTCGCGTATGTCGTGGAACCGGGATCGGCCGGCCTGCTTTTTCACCTTAGCCAGATGGCGGCTCACACAGAGGCCCTCCTCGCGAATCCATCCGCCTCTCTCGTGGTCAGCCGCCCCGACACGGGCCAGGGGGATCCACAGCTCCTGCCCCGCCTCACGCTGAATGGAACCGTGGAGGCCCTGGACCCCAGCTCCGAGGAGTACGCCGCCGCGCGTCGGCTCTACATCACGAGGCTTCCCGGCGCCGCCGAGCGATTCGAGCTCGGGGACTTCATCCTCTTCCGCTTCACGATCGAGACCGCCCGCTACGTCGGCGGCTTTGGCCGCGCCGCCCGGATGACGGGGGAGCAGCTGAAGGCCGCGGCCCGGAATTCCTGAGCCCCGCCCTCAGGCTTTCGTCGGATAGATCCGGATCGCTTTGACGATGTGGTTGTCGACGATTTCCTGCGAGAAGACCTTCCACTGCCCGGTCGGCCGCTTGAACCCGACGATGTACATCCCGCTCGAGCCGCCACCCTGGATGCGCGGGTCGTACCCGTCCCTCAACCCGGTCATGTTCGAGTATCCGCGCCCGTAGACGAGGAGCTGCCCGGTCCCGGGATTCCCATTCGCGAAGTCTCCCTTTCCCACGGCTGGCTCCTGGACCCCCGAGAGCTGCTGAGCGAGCTTCGTCCCGCTGCTGAACGGATGCGGGCGGCCGGGAACGCTCGGCGAGATGTGGGCGCCGAGGAGCCGTCCAGCGTCCTTCAGGCAGAACGAGCAACCGGTGAACTGGGTCGTGACCATGACGGAGGCGCCGTCGAATTCCGTGCCGTTCATGGCCCCGAAGGAACCGCTGTCTTCCGTGACTCCGCGCCGGGGCACGTCGGTCCAGTGGACGGCCGGAACGCTGACCGCCTTGAAGGAGTACCCTCCGAGCCCCTTCGGCGCGATCGTGTAGCGGTCCTTCAGCTCGTCGAAACCGAACTCGAAGTCGAGGACGTTCTGGTCCCCCTGGGTGCCGTCGATCTTGCTGCTCCCCTGGATGAAAAGCCGGTTCCGCCTCAGAAACGCCTTCGTGTAGAGCTTCAGCCCGTTGTCGAAGACCCACTTGTGCGCGACGAGACCGCCGCCCTTCTTCTCGGAGACGATCCACGCCTTCTCCATCGACCGCTTGAAGTCGTACACCAGGTCGATCCCCGGGGTCAGCTTCGCCTGCTCGGCCCGCTCGTGGTTTTCCATGGCCTCCCACAGGAGGTGGATCGCGCGCCTCAAAGCCCTCTGTCCCTCTGTCCCGGAGTGGTGGACCTTCGCCATCGACATCCCGCGGGAGAAGTTGCGGATCTCCTGCCTCGAGGACCCCGTCGGGAGCTTCCTCTTGATGAAGTCGGATACGAACGTCGAGACGGCGAGCTTCATCCTGGCCGGGACGAGAGTCGTGCCGGCGATGAAGTTGAAGGCGTCGTCTATCCTGGCCTGGTCGTCCTTCGTAATGAAAGCCATCGAATCAGCGTGACCGGCCCCTCGGGAGCCCGCCACCCCTCCTTTCACTCGATCTCCTGGATGGCAGAAGTATAGGCGTCGCGGTCCCTGGCGCCGTGGGGAAAACCGATGGGAAGGGAGCTTCTCCGCGGATTCTTCTTCAACGGGGCTAGACTCCCCCGGGTGAAGAAACCGGTCTTTCGCCACACGACCGTCCTCTGCGTCCGCAAAGACGGACAGACTGCCCTGGGAAGCGACGGGCAGGTCACGATGGGCACCACCGTCGTCAAGCACGGCGCCTCGAAGATCCGAAGGCTCCTTGCGGGACAGGTCCTCGCGGGCTTTGCGGGATCGACGGCCGACGCCATCACCCTCTTCACCCGCTTCGAACGGAAGCTCGAGGAATACCGCGGGGCGCTCGAGCGAGCCGCGGTCGAGCTGGCCACGGACTGGCGCACGGAGAAGACGCTCCGCTCCCTCGAGGCGCTCCTCGTCGTGGCCGACGAGAGAACCGCGCTTCTCCTCTCCGGGACCGGGGACGTCATCTCCCCCGACGACGGAGTCATCGCGATCGGGTCCGGAGGTCCCTGTGCGTGTGCCGCGGCGCGGGCCCTCTTGCGGCACAGCTCCCTTTCCGCCCGGGAGATCGTGACCGAGTCACTCAAGATCGCAGCCGCGATCGACATCTACACAAACGACGCCATCGTCGTGGAGACCCTGCCATGAGCGGCCGGCCGCCCAAGCCCGCTTCCATGCGCGACCTGCGTCTGCGCGAGCTCTCACCCAGGCGGATCGTGGCCGAGCTCGACCGGCACGTCGTCGGACAGTCGCGGGCGAAGCGAGCCGTGGCGATTGCCCTCAGAGACCGCTGGCGCCGCCAGCGGCTTGCCGAGGCGCTCGCCCGCGAGATCACGCCGAAGAACATCCTGATGATCGGTCCCACCGGCGTGGGCAAGACCGAGATCGCCCGGAGGCTCGCCCGTCTCACCGATGCTCCCTTCCTGAAGGTCGAGGCTTCCAAGTTCACAGAGGTCGGCTACGTCGGCCGCGACGTCGACTCGATCGCCCGCGACCTCGTCGAGGCGGCCATCCAGCTCGTCAAGGAAGAGCGGCGCGCCCGGGTGCTCGACCGGGCGGCGGCCGCCGCCGAGGAGCGGCTCGTCGATCTCCTCGTCTCCGCCACGGCGGGTGAAGGGGGTGGCCTCGCCGAGGGACGCGAGCGCATCCGCCGCGACCTCCGCGAGGGAAAGTACGAATCCCGCGAGATCGAGGTCGAGGTCTCCGATGAGCGGGTGCCCCAGATCTCGGTCATGACCCCCCAGGGAGTCGAGGAGATGGGGATCGACCTTCCGGGCATGCTCCCCAACCTCTTCGGCGGGCAAAAGAAGAAGAAACGGGTCCGGATGCCCGTTTCGGACGCGCGGCCGGTTCTGATCGAGCGCGAGGCGGACGCCCTGACCGACGAGGCGACCGTCCCTCAGGAGGCCATCCGGCGAACCGAGGAATCGGGCATCGTCTTTCTCGACGAGCTCGACAAGATCGCCGGCCGGGAAGGAGCCCGGGGCGGCCCCGACGTCTCCCGCGAGGGAGTCCAGCGCGACCTTCTTCCCCTGGTCGAGGGGACGACCGTGAAGACCAAGTACGGCCTCGTGAAGACCGACCACGTGCTGTTCATCGCGGCGGGCGCGTTCCACGTGGCCCGGCCCTCCGACCTCATCCCCGAGCTGCAGGGCCGGTTTCCCATCCGCGTCGAGCTCGACGCCCTGACCGAAACGGACTTCGTCAGGATCCTCACCGAGCCCGAGCACTCCCTTCCCAGGCAGGCGTCGGCCCTCCTGGAAACGGAGGGGATCACGCTCGATTTCGCCGAGGACGGCATCCGGGAAATCGCCCGCGCCGCGGCCGAGGTCAACACCAACCTCGAGAACATCGGAGCCCGAAGGCTCCACACCATCCTCGAACGGGTGCTCGACGAGATCTCCTTCGCGGGTCCTGACGCCTCCGGCGCGAGAGTCACGATCGACCGGGCCTATGTCGAGCGCGGGCTCTCGGGACTCGTGAAGAACCGCGACCTCTCCCGCTTCGTCCTGTGAGATCGCGGGCTCTTCTTTTCGTCGTCTTCCTGGCGGCCGGCTGCGGGCGGAAGCTCCCGCCCCTGCCGCCGGTCGAGGTCCTCCCCGTACGCCCCCAGCCGCTCACCGTCACGCAGGAAGGCTCGGACGCGATCTTGAGGTTCCCGGTCTCTAAGTCCACGACGACGGGCGAACCGATCTCCTCGCTTTCCGCCATACAGGTCTACAGAGAGCTCCTGCCCGCCGGCTCGGCGGCTTCCCCTCCGCCGCCTCCCGAGGGACCCCTTCTCGAACGGGAGGAGAAGAACTTCCTGCTCAGGGCCGAGCGCGTCCGCCGCCTCGAAGAGACCGAGATCGACCAGGCCTTCTTCGAGGGGGACCTGATGGTGCGCGACTCCCTGACACGGCTCTTCGAGGAGAAGAGGCTCGGGAAGGTGTTCGTCCGCTACGGCGTCACCGCCGTGATGGGAAAGAAGAGCGAGTCCCAGCTCTCGCCTCTCGTCGCCATCAAGCCGCTTTTGCCTCACTCCTGGCCGGAGGGGCTTCAGGCGGCGGTCGAGGAGCGAGGCGTCTGCATCATCTGGCGGCCCCCCACGGAGATGCTCGACGGAAGCGAGCCCCGAAAGGTCGAGGCCTACCTCCTTTACCGCCGTCCGGCCGGGGGCGACGCGATCTACGAGGACCCGCTCGCCGTCCTGAAGGGCGAGGCGACCTTTCTCGACCCCATCCAGGAGGCGGGGAAGGCGTTCTTCTACACGGTCCGAGCCTCGGTGACGCAGGGGCCCCCCTTCGTCCTCGGCCCGCCCGCGGCCGAGGTCCTCGTCTTCGTCAACGACGTCTTCCCGCCCCCGGCCCCGACGGGACTCCAGGTCCTCCGGGAGCCCGAGGGCGTCCGCCTCGTCTGGAACCCGGTGGAGGCCCGCGACCTCGACAGCTACCGCCTCTACCGCACGGACCCCGCAACCGGAAACACCCGGCTCGTCTCGGGCAGCCTCCTCGACACGACGTTCTTCGAACGCGGAGCCGCCTCGACGGAGGGCTACTTCGTGACGGCCCTCGACAAGAGCGGCAACGAGAGTCCGCGCGCGGTGGAACAAACCGGAAAGGGCACTCCATGAACGCATCCGGGACTGGCTCGGTCTCTGTCCTGCCGCGGTTCTTCACGAAGATGAGCGGCGCGGGAAACGACTTCCTGGTCTTCCGGGGACCCGCGCCTACCGCCCCGGACCTCGGGGCCGCCCCGTACCTCGGGGCCGCTATACAGGCTGTCTGCCGGCGTGGCATGAGCGTCGGAGCGGACGGTGTGCTCTTCGTGGAAGCGCTGCCGTCAGCGGGCGGGCCCCCCTCGTGCCGGCTGGAGTACTTCAACGCGGACGGCGGGCGGGCCCGCTTCTGCGGCAACGGGACACGGTGCGCCGCCCGCTTCGCGGCGGACCGGCTCTTTTCGGGGTGCACGTCCGTGATCGTCCACACCGGCTGGGGACCGGTGCCAGCCAGGATCGACGTCGCGGGCCGGGTCACCCTCGACCTGCCGGAATCCGTCGGACCGGGAAGCTACGTGAGCTCCCTCGATGCCGGCGGGGAGTTCCTCGAGGAGAAGGCCTACTTCCTTCTCGCCGGCGTTCCACACCTCGCCGTCTTCCTGAGGCCCGGCAAGGATCTCCGCGATCTGGACGTCCGGGGCCTGGGTCCCAGGCTCCGCCATCACCCGGAGCTCCCCGAGGGGGCAAACGTGAACTTCCTCGCCGTGACGGGTCCCTCGGACTTGGCTATCCGGACGTTCGAGCGGGGCGTGGAGGCCGAGACCCTGGCGTGCGGCTCCGGGGTGGTGGCCTCGGCGGTGACGGCCGCCCTGACGAGAGACATGGCCCCTCCCCTGAGCCTTCTGACCCGGTCGGGAGCCGTCCTTCACGTGGGCTTCGAGCTGTCGGGCAACGAGGCCACCGGGGTGACGCTTTCGGGAGATGCCCGGTTCATTTTCGAGGGTGAGCTGACAGAGGAGGCTCTATGAGATACGTGCGATTCGGTGTCACGGGCGAGACGTTCTGGGGACGTCTTTCAGGAGATGGCGTCGAGGTCCTCTCGTCGGCTCCGTGGGACCCGGCGGCGACTCTGGCCGGCCAGACATACGACCTGGCGTCCATAAGGTTCCTGCCCCCGGTCCTGCCGTCCAAGATCCTGGCGATCGGCCGGAACTACAGGGCACACGCCGAGGAACTCGGCAACGAGGTCCCGAAGGAGCCTCTGGTCTTCATGAAGCCCCCATCCTCGCTTCTCGCCCATGGAGGCCAGATCGTCCTCCCGCCCGAATCGAACCGGGTCGACTTCGAGGGAGAGCTCGCCCTCGTCATCGGCAAGAGGGGGCGGCGGATTCCCGAGGAGGAGGCGATGACTCACGTGTTTGGCTTCTCGCCTTCCCTGGACATCACCGCCCGCGACCTGCAGAAGGTCGATGGACAGTGGTGGCGCGCGAAGGGGTTCGACACGTTCTGTCCCATCGGACCGGCCATCGAGACGGACGTGGACGCCTCGGACCTCGCCATCGAGACCCGGATCGATGGCGCGAAAAGACAGTCATCCAGGACCTCCATGATGATCTTCTCGTTGCCAAGGCTGGTCTCCTGGATCTCGCAGGCCATGACACTCGAGCCCGGGGACGTCATCTTGACCGGAACACCCGAGGGAGTTGGCCCCATCGCCAGCGGCCAGTCGATCGAGGTCGCCATCGAGCACGTCGGCTCGCTCTCGGTCAGCGTGGCGTGAAACCCGTCGCCGAACGGCGTCGCTGAAAGGCGCGCCAGCGGCAGCTGGCGCGCCAGCCGTGGTTGGCGCGCCCGCCGGGGACCGGGCCTCCGAATCCCGGCCGAATTCGGGCCAGTCCGGGCCTCAGGGAATCAGATTCCCCTTGCCGGGAGGCTGGCGAGCTTCTCGAGGAGCTGGACGCAGAACCCGCCGAAAGCACCGGAGGACATGACCAAGACGACATCCCCTTCCCCGAGCTTCGGCAAGAGCTGACCGATCAGTCCGTCTGCATCAGGCGCGCAGAAGGCGTCGCAGCCCTTCTGGCGGAGGGTTTCGGCCAGTTTGGGAACGTCCAGGGCGCCCGGTCCCCCTTCCCGGGACAGCCGCTCCCGGTGAAACGGCAGGGCGATCGCGGCGCCGTGGGCCCGGGAGAGGCCCGCGAGATACGCCTCATAGAACTCGGCCCGTCCGCCGGTGATCGAGCGAGGCTCGAAGGCTGCCCAGAGGCGGCGCCCGTGGTAGCGCCGCAGGGCGCCGTCGATCGTCGTCGCGACGGCCGTCGGGTGGTGGGCGAAATCGTCGATGACGGTGACGCCAGAGACGGTCCCGCGCTCCTCGAGCCGGCGCTTGACACCCCGAAACGACCGGACCGCCCGGGCGAGCTCGTCTCCCGTGAGCCCGAAGGACAGAGAGGCCCCGATGGCGGCGAGAGCATTCCCCGCGTTGTGCCGCCCGGCCAGGGGAGACTCGAGCGTCACGAAGGGCCGTCCGGCCAGCCAGACTTCCAGGCTCGTCCGCTCCGTGCCGAGCTCGAGCTGCCGTCCCGAAAGGCCGGCCGGCGATGACCCGTCGAGGCTGTAGAGAAGGACTTCAGCCCGCGCGCCCCGGACCACATCGACCACGTTCGGATCGTCTGCGTTGGCCACGATCCGGCCGTCTGGCGGAACGAGGTCGACCCCCTTCCGGAAGGCCGCCTTGATCTCGTCGAGGTCCCCGTACAGATCGGCGTGATCGAACTCGATGGAGGTGAGGACCAGGGTCTTCGGGGCGTAGTGGAGGAACTTCGGCCCCTTGTCATCGTACGAGGTCGAGTACTCGTCCCCCTCGATGACGAAGGGGTCGCCTCGCCCGACGGCACTCGGACCCGGGAAGTTCGCGGGTTCCCCGCCGATCAGGTAGCCGGGCTCGCGTCCACAGGCAGAGAGGAGCCAGGCGGTCAGGGCCGTGGTGGTCGTCTTGCCGTGAGTCCCGGCGATGACCACGGGGTGCCTCCCGGAGAGGAACTCGTCATGAAGGGTCTGGGGCATCGACTTGACCGGAAGACCCCTTTGCTGAGCTTCCAGGAGCTCGGGGTTGTCCCGGCGGACGAGGTTTCCCGCGACCACGACGTCAATGTCGCCTCTGATGTTCTCGGTTCGAAAGCCGGGTCTGACTTCGACCCCCAGCGCCGCGATCCGGTCGGACATGGGAGGATAAAGGGGGAGAAGATCCGATCCCAGGACGGTGCAGCCGCGCTCCGAAAGGAGCGAGGCCAGGGGGGTCATGGCCGTCCCCCCGATCGCGATCAAGTAGTAAGTGGGACGCCCGGAAGACATGGGCGCGCAGTTTGCTTCAGGAGAAGGAACCCGTCAACGCGGCAGCGATCGAAGTCGAAGAGGCCGGGCGTGGCGGACTAAACTTGGAACGTGCTGCCAGGAGAAATGGCAGTTGGAAACAGGACAGGAGGACCCTCTGGTGAATACGAACTTGGACAAGACTGGTGCTGAGCGGAAGATTTCCACCCTGGCGCGCCGGATGACGCTCGTCTTGACGGCCGGTGCTCTCGCGGCCGCGCCCGCACTTGCATTGCCGGCTGACCCCAAGGCAGCCCCGGCCGGCGCTCCTGCCGCCGCGGCCGCTCCCGCGGCTCCCGTCAAGCCCGCCGACGGCGCCGCCCCCAAAATGGTTCTGACCTCGGATCGGAAGGAATACGGCGACGTCCCGAAGGGCGAGATGCTCGAACACGATTTCGTCGTCAAGAACACCGGAAATGCGGACCTCCTCATCACCGACGTCAAGCCGGCCTGCGGATGCACGCTTCAGAAGTTCGACAAGGTCATCAAGCCCGGCGCCGAGGGGAAGGTCCATCTCAGCGTCGATACCCGGAATTTCCAGGGCCCGATCTCCAAGACGGCCCTGATCATGACGAACGACCCCACGACCCCCCAGGTCACCGTCTTCATGATGGCGAACGTCAAGCCCTTCGTGGAGACGCTCCCCTACGGCTTCTTCAGCCTGAGGGGAATCTCCGGTGAAGAGGTCACGAGCGAGCTGACGCTGATCTCCGAGGACCCGAAGTTCAAGCCCACCAACGTCACGGTCACCGGGACCATCACCGGAACGGGTTCCGCGGCTCAGGACATGTCGCCCTTCGTCAAGGCGTCGGTGGCGCAGGTAGCCGAGAAGGAGCGCGTGGCGGGCAAGGGCCCCAACCAGTGGAAGCTGAAGCTGACGGTCGCCAAGGAAGCCGCGATGGGCATCCTCAACGGTCAGGTCCGCCTCGAGACCGGGATCGCCAAGCAGCCCGAGACGACGATCAACATCAGCGGCTCCATCGCCGATGCGGTCGGAGTCGTCCCGACTCAGCTCACGTTCGGCGAGGTCGACCTGAAGGCCCCCGTCACCAAGGAAGTCGACGTCATCAACCGCAACGCGAAGAACGCGGACTTCCAGGTGACCGGCGCGACGACGAGCGTTCCGGGCATCAAGGCCGAGGTCAAGCCGCAGGGCGGCGGCCGCGTGAAGGTCGTTCTCTCAGTCGACCCGAAGACCGTCAAGAAGGGCAAGTTCGACGGCGACCTGACGATCAACACCAACGATCCGACGAAGAAGAGCCTCAAGGTCGCGTTCTCGGGCACCGTTTCCTGAAAACGCCCGGGGCCGCGCCCGGCCCCACGGAAGGCTTGAGCGAAATCCTGCGGGAGACGAGAATCACCTCGGCCCCGCAGGATTTTTCCTTTCCGAGGGGCACGCTCTGGACCGGGATGGGAGGACGGACGCGATGCGAACCAACGTGAGATTCTGGGTTTGTTGCCTTCTTTCGGCGGGATTTGGCCTGGCCGTCCTCGCCCAGGAGACGGCTCGGCCTCCCGCCCCCTCAGAGTCCGCCCGGGCCCCGCGTGAAGCTGCCTCCGCCGCCCCTCTTCCCCGACCCCACGAGGACGTCGTCAAACTCTGGAAAGCCGGGCTTTCCGAGGATTTCATCCGCCGCAAGATCGAGAGCGACGGGACCGTCTACGACCTGAGCATCGACGACATCATCGCGTTGAAGTCGAGTGGCGTTCCCGA
This sequence comes from Thermoanaerobaculia bacterium, assembly GCA_022071945.1. Lineage (GTDB taxonomy): Bacteria > Acidobacteriota > Thermoanaerobaculia > UBA5066 > UBA5066 > JAJVIN01. The sequence goes on from JAJVIN010000046.1 coordinate 197,295, forward strand.
GTCGCTCATCGAGACGATGATGAAGACCAAGCGTCAGGCAGCCTCCTCTCCCCAAAAGCCGGTCTCCCCGGCTCCCGCCGCCGCAATGCCCGCCGCCGCAATGCCGGCCGCCGGGGTTCCGGCCGTCAAGGCGACCTCGGCCGTCAAGGCGACTCCGGCGGTCGCAGTCCCATCTCCGGCGGTCGCCGTTCCACCTCCGGCGGTTGCCGTTCCACCCCCGGCGGTTGCCGTTCCACCTCCGGCGGTTGCCGTTCCACCCCCGGCGGTTGCCGTTCCACCTCCGGCTGTTGCCGTTCCACCCCCGGCTGTTGCCGTTCCACCCCCGGCTGTTGCCATTCCATCCCCGGCTGTTGCCATTCCATCCCCGGCTGTCGCCATTCCATCCCCGGCTGTCGCCGTCCCATCCCCGGCTGTCGCCGTTCCACCTCCGGCTGTTGCCGTCCCATCCCCGGCTGTCGCCGTTCCACCTCCGGCTGTTGCCGTTCCACCTCCCACAGCCGCTCCGGCACTCCCCACTCTCGCGCCCATCGTCGAGCCGGCAGCCGCCAAGGCTGACCGGACCTGGAGCGAGATGGTCCTCAGGAACCGCGGCGTCATCCTCTTCAAGAGCCGGTGGGATCAGGGCAGCCTGACTTTCAAGGGCGAGAAACTGATGTGGTCCGATGCCCTCAACGAGGCCAAGAACGTGATGATCCCCGGGTCGGCCCTCAAGGAGCAGCAGCTCGGATGTCTCAAGCCCGCAGAGATCGACTCGGAGTGCTTCGAGTGGGGGATCAGGACCGCCACCGCTGAGTACCGGTTCCGCGACGTGGCGTGGGAAAGATCATCCAGCAAGAAGTCGCAGGAGATCTTCGACTTCTTCAAGTCGATCTACCCCAACCTGAGCTCCACCAAGGTCCAGCTCCAGAAGAACTAGAGAACGGGCGCCGAATGCTGAGGAATCGTGTGGCCCGCTCCCCCTCGAGGGGTACTCGGAGCCTTTTCGCGGCCCTTCTTCTGCCGGCAGTCCTGTGCGCGCTGGAGTCGAGGGCGCAGAAGACGGGTTCCGGCAATGGGGCCCGGATCGCCGTCCGAGAAACCCGGAAGGATGCGGGGCCGGTGCCCAAGGGAGAAACAATCCGGGTTTCGTTCCCCGTGAGGAACGAGGGAACGGCGGATCTGTCGATCACGGACGTCCGGGTTTCCTGCGGCTGTACGGTCTCCACCTTTGACCGCCTCATCCGTCCCGGAGGTGAGGGGAAGGTCGATCTCGCCATCGAGACCCGGACTTTCCAGGGTCCGATTTCCAAGACGGCCGTCCTGGTCTCCAACGATGCGGCCAACCCGCAGGTGACCCTCACGGTCAACGCGGTCGTCAGGCCCTTCGTCGAGGTCGCCCCCCCGGGATTTCTCCGAATCCAGACGCTCGCCGGAGTCTCCGCATCCGCGAGCGTGATTCTCTTTTCCAGCGACCCTTCCTTTTCCCCGTCTCAGGCGTCGCCCCCGTCCAGTGGGTCTCTGTCGGCCGTCCTGGAGCGCGCCGGGGAAACGGAGAAGGTCCCCGGCAAGAACCCGAATCAGTGGAAGCTCACGCTTTCCTCCGCGGAGGGCTCTCCCGAGGGAATCCTCGGCGGTTCCGTGAAGGTCTCGACCGGGATCCAGAAGCAGCCCGAGATCGAGGTTCCGGTGGCCGGGTTCATCCGGCCCACGCTGAGCGTCAGCGCGAACTTCCTCAACTTCGGGAACTTCGAGTTCAAGGGGCAGCTCGTCGAGCGGGAAGTGATCCTGACCAACAACGACCCGAAGAACATCTCCTTTGCCGTGACCCGCGCCGACGTATCGGGGGCCGAGGCGACGGCCGAGATCGTGAAAGCGGATGCGAACCGCTTTCGGGTCCTTCTGCGGATGAACTCGAAACAGAAGAAGGGGGAGTTCGAGGGAACCCTCAAGATCTCGACGAATGACCCGGAGAAATCCGAGATCAGGATTCCCTTCCAGGGGATGGTCTTCTAGACCCCTCCGGCCCCGGTCAGCTCTTTGCCTTCTTCATGGGGAAGGCCTCGATCCAGTCGAAGGCCATGGAGAGGGTTCTCTGGTCCTCGAAACCGGGGATTCTCTCCTTCGGAGATTCCGCGTAAGCGAACTCGAACTTCAAGGAGTTCTCCCCCACGATCCAGGCCGCCTCCGGCGTCTCGAACGTCAAGACCGTCGGCTTCTCGGTCCCGACATCCATCGTCTTGAGCCGCACCCCATTGAGGTAGAAGGTGATCTGCTGGTTCGGGCATCCCGGATAGCGGAACGGCCAGACCCGCATCCGCACGGTCTTGTCGTTTTTCGTGGGTGCCATGATCGAGACCTCGGCGACGCGAGAGAGGCTCCAGACGAAGGTGTCGCCCTCGGGGGTCCGCTCCCACCCCGACCAGCCCTTCTTCAGGAGCCCGTCGGTGGTCTCGGGGTCGAAGTTGACGAACATGTGGTCCGCGAAAACGGCCGGTCCCTTCTTGCACCCCGCGACGAGGGCCGAGCAGGCGAAGACGAAAAGGAAGGAAAGGAAGGCAGGACGGATTGTCCTCATAAAGAGAGCTCCACTCCCGAGGCGATGAACTCCGGGCCGCCGGCCCCCTGTCCTTCCGCGAGCTTCCCTTCAGCGCGGACAGCGGCCCCCGCCGGACCCTCGGGGAAGGAGTATGTACCATCCGGAACGACGGTCAAGGACGCCCCGCCCTCCTCGAGGGTCAAGCCGCGCGGGCCGATCGACCGGGCGGTTCCGCGGACCGCGATGGCTCGTCCGGAGTACTTGGCGGGCTCTTTGAGGAGTTCGGGAACCGTGACGGGGGTGAGCCCCCGCAGCGGGCGGCCATAAAGCTCCGTCCCGGCATTGCGGGCCGCGCCCGCCGCCTCCAGGGCCGCGAGCGCCAGCGTTCCGAGGAGAAGAGTCCGCCGCTCCATGATTCAGGGCGCGGAGAACGAGAGGCCCTTGGAGCCCCTGTACGACATCTGGGTCGACACGCCCGGGCAATCCGTGGCGTTCTGGATCCGGCTGTACGTGATCGATCCGTAGACCGAACCGTCCGGGCGAGGGACGATGTTGCCCAGCCAGCTCGCGGTGGCCGAGTTCCCGGCGAAACTGAACGTCCCGTCCGCGTTTTTCGTGAAGGTCGTGTTCTTGTACTCGCCGGCCCCGAAGCCCTGGACGAAGAAGAGCTTGATGGGTTCTGCCCCCGGGCAGGTCGTGACGACGATCCCGGCGGAGATGAAGTCGGGGCTCTCCTTCGTGAAGTCGAGCCGGCCGGAGAAGCCGAACCCTCCGTCGTCCAGGATGAGACCGTACGCCCCGTTGTAGGGGACGGCCTTCTTGGAAGGCGGCACGTAGTTCACCGACGCGATGGCGTTGTCGATGACGGTCAGGCCTGTCAGGACGGGCCCTCCGGATTTCAGGCTCACGACGAGGGTGATGTTGTCGTCCTTCGTCCGGTAGTTGAAGTCGTTGGCGGCGATATCGACGGCCTGGGCCGACCCGTAGGACGCCAGCGTGTAGTCCTTTTTCCCGAGCGAGCCCCCGTCGCCCTTGATCGCCTCGACCTCGAGGGTGGCCGGGCCGCTGGCGGTGTTGAGCGCGATGAAGTTGCTCCGGAACCCCTGGGAACGGTCCGGGGCCGAGGACGTGTACGAGAGGTAGACGGTGTCCCCGGGGTTGAGGAGGCTGTCGGCTCCCTGGGCTGGGATGGAAAGTCCGAACGTCCCGGGTTTGCCGTCCGCGTTTTTCGCGTTGGCGACGTACGTGCGGGACAGGACGGAAACGGGCACGGTCGACTCGATCCGGATGCCGCCGCTCCTAGGACCGAACGGCGCGGCGCCGCCGAAGGTGTTTGCGACGACGTCCTCCAGAGGGAGCGTCCGGTTTGCCGGGACCGTCACCGAGACGGGAGTCACGGCGGAATTGTCCCCGGTCGAGACGCCGCCCGCGTAGGGGGACTGCGGGTAGTACGACATCGACACCGTGGCGGCCGTCGAGTTGGGATTCACGATGCGCAGGGAGCTGACGTATTCCTCGCCGTTGGCGCCGCGGTCACTCGTGGTCGCCAGGACCCACTGGGTCGTCAGCGGGTTCTCCGCGCGAGCGGCGAGAGCGAGAGTCAAGGCTGGGGCCAAAAAAAGGGACCGCGGGATTCGGAACACGTTCACCTCCGGTTTTCTCTCATGGAGTGTGCCACCCGCCCGGATTTCTTTCATCCTGGCAAGCGGCACGGGAGCGAATTATCCCCAGAACCCGTCCCGGTGGCGTTCCTTTCACCGCCACTCCCCGCTCACGAGCCAACGAACCGCCAGGGCCTCGGCCCAGGATTCTGAACGGAAAGGTGTCCGGCCGGTGACGAACCCGGCGTGTCCTCCCCGCCTCTCCGTCTCGAACCTGACGGCCGGGGAGGCCTCATTCCGTGCGGCCAGAAGCGCGCTTTTCGGAACAAACGGGTCGTCCTCGGCGCTGATGCACAGGACGGGGGTCGTGATCCGGGACACGTAGAAAAGAGAGCTCGACGAGCTGTAGTAGTGGTGCGCGCCGGAAAAGCCATGGAGGGGGCCCGTGGCGGCGTCGTCGAACGTGTAGAAGCTGTCCGCGGCCAGGATCCGGCCGAGATCGAGGACGCGGCGCGTCTCGGGAAACTTCTCGAGAAGGTGGAAGACCTTGGGCCGGAGCGTTCTGAGGAAGTTGGCAACGTACAGCTTGCCGACCCTCGTCTCCAGGTGCCGCGCGCCCGCCTCGAGGTCGTAGGGAACGGAAATGGTGACGGCCGCGCAAACGGCCGTCTGGCCCGGGTTCTCCCCCAGCCACTTCAGCAGGACGTTCCCGCCCAAAGAGACGCCGATGGCACAGAGCGGACGCCCCGGATAGCGCGAGGCGAGAACGCCGATGACGAAGTTGGTGTCGGTCGTTTCCCCGGAGTGGTAGAGGCGCGGGCGCCGGTTCGGAATCCACCGCCGGAAGTTCTCGGGGAGCCTCGCGCACGACCTGAAGTTGAGGGCGCAAACGCTCCACCCGATCCCCAAGAACCGCTCCGCCAGCGCCTGGATGTAGACGCTGTCCGAGCTCCCTTCCAGGCCGTGGAGAAGGAGGACATGAGGCGCCGAAACACCAGAGGCGCCCTCGAAGGTGTCGAGGATGAGCTCGTCGCCGTCCGGAGCGGTGAGGGTCTCGCGGTGCGGCCGGGAAAGGCGGCGCTTCCGTGCAACCGGTCCCCACACCGTTTGCAAATGAGGGCCAGGGAGCCACCAGGCGGGTCGAAAGGCAGTTCTGTGAAGAATCGTCCCTCCTTTGGGATCCTCCCGGGGAGAACGGTCGCCCGGGACGCGGATCTGGCGCTACACTTTGACGGGTATGCAGTTCGAGGTTCGCAAGAGTTCCGATGTGGTCATCGTGGATCTGGAAGGCCGGCTCGTTGCTGGCGTGGGAGACCAAGTCCTCAGAGACGTGGTCAACGAGCTCCTCGCGGAGAAGCACCGCAAGATCCTCCTCAATCTGACCAACGTGACGGCGATCGACAGCGCCGGCGTGGGGGAACTCGTCGGGAGCCTTCGCACCTCCCGGCACCTGGGCGCCGACATCAAGATCCTGAACTTGCACGAGCGCGTCCGCAAGGCCCTTCACCTCAGCCAGATCTTGCCCCTGTTCGAGGTCTTCGAGGACGAGAAGACGGCGCTGAAGCAATTCGCTCTGGCCTGACGCAGCCTGCCTGGGGCCTTCCCCCTGGCGCGCCGCGGTCTTTTGACCTACTTTTTCCCCAGGGTCCGCGAAGGAAAGGGGGGATGTTGCATGGGTCAGGACGGCCGCCCGTGGTCGGTCCCGTTCGTCGAGCCTCTGGCAGATGGCCGGCTTCAGTGCAATCTGTGCCCTCGCGAGTGCAAGCTGCACGAGGGTCAGAGCGGTTTCTGCTTTGTCAGGACCCGCAAGGGAGCACGGATCGAGCTCTCGGCCTATGGCCGGACCACCGGTTTGTGCGTCGACCCGATCGAGAAGAAACCCCTCTACCACTTCCTGCCCGGAAGCGCCGTCCTCTCCTTCGGCACGGCCGGCTGCAACCTCGGGTGCCGCTACTGCCAGAACTGGACGATCACCCGGTCGCGCGAGTGGAGCATCCTTTCCGAGCGGGCCTCTCCTCGCCAGGTCGCCGAGGCTGCCGTCAGGACCGGATGCAAGAGCGTCGCCTTCACCTACAACGACCCGGCGATCTTCATGGAGTTCGCCATCGACGTCGCCCAGGCCTGCCACGAACGCGGCATCAAGACCGTCGCCGTCACGGCCGGCTACATGAAGCCCGAGGCCCGCGAGCTCTTCTACCGTCACATCGACGCCGCCAACGTCGACCTGAAGGCCTTCTCCGAGGACTTCTACAAGAACCTGACCGGCGGCCACCTGCGTCCCGTCCTCGACACCCTTCTCTACTTGAAGAACGAGACGCGGGTCTGGCTCGAGGTGACGAATCTCGTCATCCCGGGCTACAACGACTCCATCGAGGGGCTCGAGTCTCTGACCCGCTGGGCCGGTGAGCATCTTGGTCCCGAGGTACCCCTCCACTTCACGGCCTTTCACCCCGACGGCAAGATGCTGGACGTCCCGCCGACGCCCCTTTCGACTCTCGCCTCGGCCCGGGAGATCGCCTTCAAGAACGGTCTTCAGAACGTCTATCTCGGCAACGTCTCGGATCGCAAGGGCTCCTCGACGACCTGTGCGGGGTGTGGCGAGATCGTCATCGGGAGGTCGGGCTTCCAGGTCACGGCCTGGAACCTGAACGCTTCCGGGGAGTGCCTCTTCTGCGGCCGGGCGTGCCCGGGTGTCTTCGACGGGGACCCGGGCACGTGGGGAGGCCGGCGGCGCCCCGTGCGGGTCCTCGAGTTCGCCGCTCCCGCCTGACCCGCCCTCGGAGCAGGTCAGACCGGGCCGACAAGCCCCTCGATCCAGTTCGAGAGGCGAACCACGATCTCCCAGTCCGTGGCGATGAATTCCTGCGTGTGGGCGAGATTGTTCCTGAGGGACTGGAGATCCTTGAAGACCTTCTTGGCTTCCCGCTGCGAGCGAAACCTCCAGGCGTCCATCAGCCCCGGCTCCTTGAGGAAGATCGTCGCCTTGTCGGCGAACTGAACGCAATCGAGAAGGTCCGGGGTTTGTCCCCGGCGGAGCCGCTCATCTCGGAGGGCCGAGGCCAGGGACAGCCGCTCCGGGCTCATGTAGGAGGACCAGGCGTCTCCCGGAAAAGCCGCCCGGATCCTCCTCGTGATGACCATCTCGAGGACCGTGATCATCCCGAAGAGCCACATCCTCACCGCGGGCTTCTCGAGATCCCGAACCGTCACGATGGCCCCGACCCTGTCGAGAACCGTGACGAAGCACCGGCCGTTGACGTGGAGCGACCGGATGGTTTCCGAAAGCGAGGCCGAGCCGGAAACGAGGTCGTCGGGACCGAACGGGTGCCTGTGGCCGCCCAGGAGCCCGCCCGTCAGCTCGATCCTCGGAGCGTACCCGGTGACGACCCCCGCCTGGCGGACGCCGATCAGGTCGAAGCCGCGTTCGTTCATGAAGGCCAGAACGTCCGTGCTCGGCCGGTCCTCATCGAAGGAACAGAGATCCTCGGCGATGTCGAGGGCAGAGAAGCTCTCGAGGAAGACGCGGCGCAGCCGCCTGACGACAGTCTCGGGCACGGCCTCGGAAGCCAGCCGCCCCGGCGGTGCGCCAGCCACCGCTGGTGCGCCAGCCGCCGCTGGCGCGTCTTCAGGCAGGCGCGTGGGGGAAGAGTCCGGCATGTTGTCTCCTGGCGGGTGGCGTGATACCAGATTCGGCCGGCCCCAGGCAATGGGAGACCCAGGCGTCAGCCGGGAGCGGCCGGGCACTAGAATCGCCGGCGTCCCATGTCGGAACTCCGAATGACCTTCGAGGCGTTCCTCGCCGCCCCCACCCTGGTGGACCGAATCGACGCCTTCGCCGAACTCGTGAGCGTCTCGCGGCGGGAAAGGTCGAAGCAGGAAACAGGCTCGTCCCTGGCCCTGCTGCTCGACACGGTCGAGACGACTCCCGAGATGAGGGAGCCCTTCGCCGCCGCTTGGGGCCAGCTTCTGGGCGACACATGGGCCACGGGACTCTTCGGGGATTCCGGCATCCCGAGCGAGCGAGGCTTCCTCGCCGAGCTCGGCGACCGGCTTTCGGAGCGGCTCGTTCCCACGCCTCGCGACGACAGGGATCTCTCTCACCTGATGAAGCGGCTCTTCAAGGAAGAGAGCCACGTTCGCTGGTTGAAGGACCTGGGACCCTCCGATGTGGACCGGCTCGTCCGCTTCACGGTCGCGGCCTGTCCCCCAGCGGCCCTGAAATCGCTGGACCAGTCCTTCGCCGACGGTTTTCGCCTCCTTCTCGCCCGCATCCAGGCGCAGGGCCTGTCGCGAAAGCTCAGGCCCCGCAGCACGTCCGGCCTCGTTTCGGAGTCGCCCTTCTTCAAGATCGCCCGATCCGGGGGGGCCTTCTTGGAGGCGTGCCAGACGAGGCAAGGTCTCGCCGCGGCCTACCAGGCCTTCCGGCAGGACTCGGCGGACTGCCGCAAGGAGCTCCGCGTCATCGCGCGGCACCTTGAGGACGCCGGAGTCTCCGTCGACATCGTCTTCGGGCTCGAGGTGATCGAAAGATGCCTGACCCGCACGGCCCTCATGGCGGAGTTTCTCGCCAACCCCGATCCGGCGGAGCGTTCACGGGCCCTGCACCGCCTCCTCGTCAAGCTGGCCGAGTCGGCGCACCGCGACCGGAGCATCCGGCACCTGGTCGGGTGGAACCTCCAGCTTCTCGACCGGAAGATCGTCGACCGCTCGGGTCAGACGGGCGAGCACTACGTGGCGGCCAGCCGCAAGGAATACCGCCACATCTGGCTCGCGGCCGCCGGAGGCGGAGCCGTCACAGTCTTCACCGCCGCCGGCAAGGTGAAGGTTCACGAGTGGCACCTCGCCGCCTTCCCGGAGAGCTTCCTCTACGGCCTCAACTACGCCATCAGCTTCCTTCTGCTGCAGGCGTTCGGGCTGATCCTCGCCACCAAGCAGCCGGCCATGACGGGGGCGACCCTCGCCACGATCGTCCGCGACACTCAGGGCGACGACCGGGAAGAGCGGATCGCGGCGTTCTTCACGAGGCTGACGAGCTCCCAGTTCGCCGCAGCGGTTGCCAATGTCCTCTCCGTCGGAATCGGCAGCTCGCTCTTCGTTCTCCTTTTCAGTGCTCTCCTGGGGCGTCCGTACGTGGACGAGAAGATCGCCCGCGAGACCTTCGAGACGCTCAGCCCCGTCAACAGTGGAACCGTGTTCTTCGCCGCCCTGACGGGGGTCTTGCTCTGGCTCGGGAGTCTGGCCGGCGGCTGGTTCGAGAACTGGGCGACGTATCACAGGCTTCCGGAGGGTCTCGCGCAGCACCCGATCGGCCGCCGGATCGGACGTGAGCGGATGGAGCGATTCGCGGCCGCCTTCTCTCGGAATGCCTCTGGCTGGGCCACGAACATCGCCCTCGGCTTCCTCCTCGGATTCGCTCCCGCCGTCGGGAGGTTCTTCGGCATCCCGTTCGACGTCCGCCACGTCACGCTCTCGACCGGGATGCTCGCGCTGGCCGCCGCGAGCCTCGGTGAGAACTGGTTCAGCGGAGGCAGCTTCCTCCTCGGCCTCTCGGGCATCGCCGTGATGTTCGTCCTCAATCTCTCGGTGGCGTTCTCGCTGGCGCTTCTCAACGCGGCCCATGCCTACGACATGACCGGTCCCGAGCTCAGAGGCGTGCTAAAAGAGGTCCTCGTCCGCGTCCTGAAGCGCCCGCGGGAGCTCTTTGGACCTCCACCCAATGGCGGCGCGTCTTCCGGGACGGCACGACAGGCGGAACACTGAGACCGCTTCGAGGAGGAAAGAGCGTGAGAAGCTGCGCGCCCGCAACGTCACTGACGCCGGACAGAAGAACAAAGCGGACTCACGCAATGCTGCCTTGGCGGCTCGCTCTCCTGGTGCTTCTGGTTCTCGTGACGGGCCATGGCGAGGCCGCCGCGGCCTCCTCGCCGCAGGCGGCCGCCGCCTTTCCGCCGCCCCTTTCGAGCTACCAGGCAGGAGAACAGGGGCTCTCGCTTCTGGAGGTGCTCCGGCATCGCGTGTCCGTGGAGCCTCTCAACGCGATCGCGACCGCGATCTTCTTCCTCGCCATCCTCCACTCCTTCTTCGCCCCGCGTTTCCTGGCGGCCTCGCACCACCTGCGGGACAAGATCATCCGGGAACGGGGGGGAGACGGACACAGTTTCTGGGTCGAGGTCCTTCACTTCTTCGGAGAGATCGAGGCCGTCTTCGGGATCTGGGTCGTGCCGCTCCTCCTCATGATCGAGGCCATGAAGGGGCCGCGCTCAGCGGAGAGATTCGTCGGGAACGTGAACTACACGGAGGCGATCTTCGTCGTTGTGATCATGTCCGTCGCCGCCACCCGCCCCGTTCTGTGGGCGGCGGAAGCCGTCCTGGGAGGCCTTGCGAGGCTGGCCGGGGGATCGCCGATGGCGTGGTGGCTTTCGATCTTGGTGGTGGGCCCCTGCCTCGGATCGTTCATCACCGAGCCCGCGGCCATGGTGATCTGCGCCCTCCTCCTCGGCCGAAGGGTGTTCGACCTCTCCCCCAGCACCAGGCTCCGGTATGCCACGCTCGGACTTCTCTTCGTCAATATCTCGGTCGGCGGGACGCTCACGCATTTCGCGGCCCCGCCAGTCCTGATGGTCGCGGGGAAGTTCGACTGGGACTTCATGTTCATGCTCCAGAACTTCGGCTGGAAGGCCGTCGTTGGCATCGTCCTTTCGACCACGATGTACGCCGCCCTTTTTCGCAAGGACCTCCTCGAGCTGAAGCTCAAGGCAGTGGAGCCGTTGACGCAGGAACCTCGCGAGCGGGTGCCCGCGGGGATCGCTGTGGTCCACTTCGCCGTGCTCGGCCTCGTCGTCACTTTCGCGCACACCCCGGCGGCCATCATCGGTCTTTTCCTCTTCTTCCTGGCTTTCCACCAGGCGACGGCCCCCCATCAGGACCCGGTGGACCTGCGGCCCCCGCTCCTCGTCGGCTTCTTCCTGGCGGGGCTCGTCATTCACGGGGCCCTTCAGCAGTGGTGGATCGAGCCGATCCTCGGACGTCTGAGCGCGCTGGCGATGATGGAGGGCGCCATCATCCTGACGGCGTTCAACGACAACGCGGCAATCACGTACCTGGCTTCTCTCGTGCCTGGGCTCTCGGACGAGGCGAAATACGCTGTTGTGGCCGGCGCCGTGACAGGCGGAGGGCTGACCGTCATCGCCAACGCTCCGAATCCGGCGGGACAGTCCGCCCTGGCCCGCTACTTTCCCGACGGAGTCGCGCCGGGTGGCCTCTTCCTTGGAGCCCTCCTGCCGACCGCGATCCTGGCGGCCGCCTTTCTCCTCCTGCCCTGACGATCGAGATCCGGCAGGAAGTCGTCTAGGTCCCTTGTCCTGAAAAGTATTGTGCGGACTGGTCAAGTTTGTCAGGCGGCCAGGCGGAGGGTGCCGACGGCACGATCGATTTGTGCTTCGAACTGGAGAAGCGCGGCGCTCATGGCGGTGG
>JAJVIN010000002.1 GCA_022071945.1 Thermoanaerobaculia bacterium
TCCAGTCGGGCTCCCCACCTCGCGTTCGCAGGTCCGCCGTGGGTAAGACGCGGAAGTCCGCGTAACTCATTCCTGACCTTCTGCTTGGACCCTCCCTTTACCACCCCCGCAGTAAACTCCCGCTAGGCCGTCTCTCGATCAGCGGCCGGAAGGTTGGCCGGTGCCGCGACCACGGCCTCGAGGGAGTTCGCTTGCAGGGCGAGGCCTTCGCCTCGCCGAAGCGCGGAGGGTGAGGGGCCTCTTTGGCCGGGTGATCCTGTGTATCTGAACTGGTCGAGAATCAAGCCGGGGCAGGAGGGAAAATTCCCAGGGCTGCCAGGTCCGGGAGGAGGCGATTCGAGCCTCGAGTTCCCGATCTGTCCCCGAATCGCCACCGATTGCGACCGAGCCATGCTTCGATGAAAGCGCGGCTCCCCAGGATGATGCCCTCCGAGAGGTAGCGAATCCGGTGGCGAAGTGCCGTCCCGGCCGGCAGATGTCCTTCCCCGGCTTCGACTTCTGAGGTCTGCCCGCGGGTGAAACCCCTGCGGACCGAGGTCTCCTCCCCATTGGAATAGAGCAGGCGCCGGTACTCTGCCTGGACGATCTTCCACGATCCTGGTCTTCCCGAGAGGAGTGATCGGAGGCCCTCCCGGGCGGCCTCTCCACCCCCGACGGCCTCCGCGTAGCCGCAGAAGCGGTACTCAGCGGGATCGCTCACGAGGCCAGCGCGGATGGGATTGAGGTCAATGTAGAGGGCGATGGTGAGTAGGGCGGATTCGTCTCCCTCGACGATGATGCTCTTGAAGCGTTCCTCCCAGAGTGTGCCGCATCTCTGGTTGTTCCGGTTGTAGAAGGAAGAGAAGCGCTGCTTGAGCGACTTCATGAAGTTGCTGAGGCTCCACATCCGGCGCGTGAAGGAGGCGAGGAGAGCCTGAGCCCGCTCTTCAAGGCCGGCTTGCCTGAAGGCGTCGAGATCCTGCCTGAGCACGCTGACGAACTTGGAAGAGTAGAGGGCCCCCACTCGAGACAGGGTCTCTTCCTCCGTAAGCTCCTGTGGTTCAGGAACTTCCACGAGGATGTGGAAGTGGTTGGACATGATGCAAAAGGTCAGGATCTTCAGACCGTAGAAGGTCTCGCACGCGTGGAGGATCTTGCGGAATGTCTCCTTCTCGGGATCTCCGAGGATGAAGCGACGATCGACCACGCGGGAGATGCAATGAAAGAAGCCCGCCTGGGAGCCTTCCGCCGGAAACGCTCGCGCCGTCCTCATACGCCAAGTTTACGGCTGGCCCTCCAATCTCTCAAGCGCTGAACTCCGAAAAACCCCCTTAAAATTGTCTGTCCCTGAGAGAGTTGTCCCTGAGAGAGTTTTCGGGATCCAGCCGAGTCAGCTCAAGCACTTACCGGCAGTCCCGGCAGCCAGTTGAGAAAGTCGGGTTAGGGGTTAGGGGAAGCTCCGACGAAAACCAGTACGAGTCCGGCGTTCCTGAAAATTGCCCCTGAAAATTGTCTGTCCCCGTCCCCTGTCTTCCCTAACTCAGAAGCACCGTCACCGAATCGTCTGTTTGAGAGCTCCTAGGCCGTCTCTCCGTTCGGGGCCGGCAGGTTGGCCGGGGCCGCCACCACGACATCGAGGGAGTTCGCCTTGAGGGCGAGGCCTTCTGCCCGTGCGTGCTTGTGGGCGCGCGCAGCGCGGATGAAATCCTTGAAGAGAGGGTGAGCGGCGACCGGCTTGGACTTGAACTCGGGATGGAACTGACATCCGACGAACCACGGGTGGTTGGGAAGCTCGATCATCTCGACGAACTTCCGGTCGGGGGACATGCCGGTAAAGGCAAGGCCGGCCTCGCGGAGTTGCGGCAGGAACTCCTGGTTCACCTCGTAGCGGTGGCGGTGCCTCTCCAAGATCCGCGACTCCCCGTAAGCCCGGCGGGCGAGCGAACCGTCCGCGAGCTCGCAGGGGTACTTTCCGAGGCGCATGGTCCCGCCGATCGCGTCCACGCCCAGGAGGTCCCGGAGCTTGTAGATGAGCTTGTGCGGGGAGAGCGGGTCGAACTCGGTGGAGTTGGCGTTCTTCAGGCCGCAGACGTGGCGCCCGAACTCGATGACGGCGCACTGCATTCCGAGGCAGATGCCGAAGAACGGGACCTTCATCTCCCGGGCGAAGCGGATGGCGCGGAGTTTCCCCTCGATGCCGCGCTTGCCGAATCCCCCCGGGACGAGGATGGCGTCGGCCGCCGTCAGGACCTCCGGGAACCCGGCCGTCTCGAGCTCCTCGGAGTCGACGTATTCGAGCCGCACCTTGATGTTGTTCGCGATCGCGCCGTGCACGAGCGCCTCGTTCAGCGACCGGTAGCTGTCTCCGAGCTGCACGTACTTGCCGACGATGGCGATCGTGACTTCCTCGGTCGGGTTCTTGATCCTGTTGACGATGTTGTCCCAGCGGGACAGGTCGCGTGAGTAGTGGGGAAGCGAGAGGTAGTCGAGGATGATCTCGTCGAGCCCCTCCCGGGCCAGGGCGAGTGGGACCTCGTAGATCGTCGAAACGTCCTGGGCGGTGATGACGGCCCGCTCTTCGACATTGCAGAAGAGACTGATCTTCTTCTTCATGTCCTCGGGAATGGGCCGGCTCGCGCGGCAGAGGAGGATGTCGGGCTGGATGCCGATCGACAGGAGTTCCTTGACCGAGTGCTGGGTCGGCTTGGTCTTCAGTTCGTCCGAGACCGAGAGGTAGGGAACCAGGGTGACGTGGACATTGAGCACGTTTCCTCGGCCGACTTCCTTGCGGAACTGGCGCATCGCCTCGAGGAAGGGGAGAGACTCGATGTCCCCGACCGTGCCCCCGATCTCGATCAGGACGACGTCGTTGTCTCCGGCTACCCGGCGGATGCAGTCCTTGATCTCGTCCGTGATGTGCGGGATGACCTGAACCGTCTTGCCGAGGAAGTCCCCCCGGCGCTCCCGCTCGATGACGGACTGGTAGATCTTCCCCGTCGTGACGCTGTTGAGCTTGCTGCAGATCGTGGAGGTGAAGCGCTCGTAGTGGCCGAGGTCGAGGTCGGTCTCCGTGCCGTCATCCGTGACATAGACCTCGCCGTGCTGAAACGGGGACATCGTGCCGGGATCGACGTTGAGGTACGGGTCGAACTTCTGCAAGGTGACCTTGAACCCCCGGGCCTCGAGGAGGGCGCCCATCGATGCGGCCGCGATCCCCTTTCCGAGCCCGGAAACCACTCCACCCGTGATGAAGATGAACTTCGTCCCCATATCGTCCTCCCGGAGGTTTTGGACAGCTGCTCGCTGGCCGGTTGAGAGGTGGTCAGCGTCCGTGGACCGCTGGGCGGGTTCCCTGCCCCCGCGCGCAAACGAGTAGAGAGCTTACCCCACAGCCCGGCCGTCACCGAGTCCGGCCGTCAGGAGGGCCTCGACACGCCGCGCATCCTCCGGCGAGTCGACGCCGATCGAATCCCTTTCCGACTCGAGGACCTTGATCTTCATCCCCGCGGCGAGCGCCCGGAGCTGCTCGAGGCTCTCCGCCCGCTCGAGAGCGTGCGGCGGGAGGCTCGTGAGCCTTGCGAGAGCTTCTCGCTGGTACCCGTAGATCCCGAGGTGCTTGAACGCCGGCAGCTCGGGGACGGGGTTCCGCCTGTACGGAATGACACTCCTCGAGAAGTAGAGCGCGCACCCGTCGTTTCCCGACACCACCTTGACCACATTCGGGTTGTCCGCATCCTCCGGGCGCATCCGGATCGCGGCAGTCGCCATTTCGATACCGGGATTCTCGATGAGAAAGGTCGCGATCGCTTCGATCACGCCAGGGTCGATGAGGGGCTCGTCTCCCTGGACGTTCAACACGACTTCCGCGGGGACGGGCAGCCCCTTGACCGCCGCGAAAACCCGGTCCGTTCCGGACGGCAGCTCGGGAGGGGTCAGAACCGCATGGCCCCCCGCTTCCTCGATCGCGCGGACGATTCGTTCGTCATCGGTGGCAACGAGAACGGAGGAGAGGACCCGAGCCTGCCGGGCACGCTCCCACACCCGCACAACCATCGGCACGCCAGCAATCGGGTGGAGCGGCTTGCCCGGAAAACGCTGCGCCCCGAACCGGGCCGGAATCACGGCAACGGCAGTTCTCATGGATGCAGAGGTTGGTGCTGGGTTCCGGTTTCCCTAGACGACGGCTTGGACCCGGACCGGCTGCAGCGGGAGCTCCTCCACCAGGTGCTCCGAGGCATTCGCCGCCCCCGTCAGGTCCGAGATCGCCTCGGCCGCCACCGAGCAGAACGGATTCGTCTCGTCGTAGCCCGCGGTCGCCAGAATCTGCCGATAAGCCAGAACCGCCTTCTCGGACTCCCCGAGCGCGTGGTGGTAGATCTCGGCCACGTCCATCCGGCAGCCCAGATCGTACGGGTTCAGCCGGAGAATCTTGGCGAGAAACACCAGCGCATCCTGATACCGCTCCTCGCGGATGGCAATCTCCGCCCGGAGCCGGTAGAGAGCGACCTCGTCTTCGAGCTTGTACCCTCGGAGACTCGATAGCGAAAGAGACGTCCGGAAGGAACGGAACAGTTTCTGTACGGTCATCGGTGCTCCCAGCTAGCCGCCAATACTAGGCGGACCAGAGTCCGAAATCAAGCCTCCTGATCCCAAAAAGGGAAAAGCGTAACTTCAGCATGCGATGGAAATCACGTACAGTGTCCCAATTCGAGACATCCTGGTGAGTTTTTCGGGATTTATCCGGCCAAACAGGCCGGAAAGAGCAACTTACGCCCTGTGCGCCCTACTTGCGCCTTCGCGCTGCGTATTCTGATGCCAGAATCAGCGCATTGCGTGCTTCGTGCTCAGGAAGGGCCATTGCCCACCCCCGTGCCTCCTCGGCGTAGCGGTCGAGCATGTCTCGAGCCTTCTCGAGCCCTCCGTGCCGCGTGACGAGTTCGAGGACGTCGGTGGAAGACACCGAGACGAACCCCGCATCCGCCACGACTCTCTCCAGGAGCTTCCTCTCGGCGCGGGAGAGGCTGGGCATGGCGAGAAGAAGGGGGAGGGTGAGCTTTCCTTCCCGAAGGTCGGAGAGGACGGGCTTGCCGAGGTCTCGTTCCGAGGCCGTGAAGTCGAGGAGGTCATCCTGGATCTGGAAGGCCTTACCCAGCGCGACCCCGAAATTCCAGAGAGCCTGCTGGATCGACGGATCGACGGTGACGAGGAAGGACGGGATCTTGCAAGCCGCGCCGAAGAGGAGCGCCGTCTTGCGGTGGATGATCTCGAGGTAGGTGGAGAGCTCGATGTCGAGGCGTCCACGCTTCTCGGAACCGAGGATCTCGCCCTCGGTCATGCCTAGGGTCACATCCGACAGGAGCTTCAGGACACCCAGATCACCTTCGTCGAGGGCGATCTCCATGGCCTTCATGTAGAGGTAGTCGCCGAAGAGAACGGTCAGCTCGTTGCCCCAGCGGCTGTTGACGCTGGCTCGGCCCCTGCGGGTCTCGGCCGCGTCGATGACATCGTCGTGTACGAGGGTCGCGGTGTGGATGTACTCGACGACCGCCCCGTACAGGACATCCCGGCGGCCCTCGTATCCGAGCAGACGCGCGCAGAGGAGAAGCAGGGCGGGCCGAATCCGCTTTCCCCCGCCCTCGACGAGGTAGTCCGCGATGAGGGAGATCGTGGGCACGGCCGAATGAGCCCTTTCCTCGAGGACTTTCTCGACGTCCTTGAGCTTCCCTTCGATGAGGGAGAGAGCCCTGAGGAGGCGCCGCCCGTTCTCCTTCTCGTCGTCCTTCAGGGTCGACAGGAGCAGACGGTCTCTGAGAGATGTTTCGCTCATCCGGCGGCGCGGATCTTAACCCGCAATTCCCTCCGGCCGTGTCGCCGCGGCTTCAATCCGATCAGCCCCTGTAGTTGGTGAACTGCAGCGGAAGACCGAAGTCCTTCTCCCGGATCAAGGAGATCACGGATTGCAGATCGTCCTTCTTCTTGCCCGAGACCCTGATCTGGTCGCCCTGGATGGCCGCCTGGACCTTCAGCTTGGCGTCCTTGATCGCCTTGACGATCTCCTTCGCCTTGAGGGACTCGATGCCCTGCTGGAGCTTGATGCTCTGGCGCACGGTGGCCTTGGCCGCCGGCTCGATGGTGCCGTACTCGAGGGCCTTCAGAGCGACCTTCCGGGCGATGAGTTTGTTCTGGAGGATGTCGTTGACGGCCTTGATGCCGAAGTCGTCGTCAGCGGCGAGGGTGAGCGTCTTCTCCTTCTCGTCGAAGTCGATCCGCGCCGCCGTGCCCTTCAGGTCGTAGCGCTGCGAAACCTCCTTTTGAGCCTGAAGGACGGCGTTGGCGACTTCCTGGAGGTTGATCTCGGAAACGATGTCGAAGCTTGGGTCGCTCATGGGACTGGGGGGTCTCCTTGCCTAGCCGGTCACGATCTTGGTGCCGGCGGGTGGGTTCAGGGTGAAGTCCGAGGCGGGCCTCTTCTTGCCGGGCTCGAGCTTCGTGAAGGTGAAGGTGGTCTTGTTTCCGGCCGGGTCGAGAACGACGAGTCTTTTCAGCTCGCCGTCCCGGCTCGCGAAAACCGTGATCTGGCCCGGCTCGCGGCCGCTCCTGGGCGAAAGCTGCAGATCGACGGCCCCCGCGGCCGTCTCGACGACCTTGGCCTCGAACTGCGAGAGGACTTGACGCGGATCACTCAGAAACAGGAGCGGGAGGCGAGCCCTCTCCTCGTTCGTGAGCGTCTTGACGATCATTTGCCTGTCCCTCGCGACGTACTGCCGTCCCGCCTTGCCGTCGAAAGTGAAGAGCTTGCCCTCCGGACCGTCGTATTCGAACCGGAGGGAGTCGGGAGCCTGCAGCACCAGGGTTCCCGTCTCCGGCGCCGTCTCGCCGAATCCGGAGGGGGCGTAGGTCTGGACAAAAGTCACTTTTACCGACGGGCTCGAGGAGTACTTCTTCTGGATTCTCTCGAGCATCGTCGTGGGGGAGAGGGGGCCCTGGCCGGTCGCGGGCCAGGCGAGAACCAGGAGGAGTGCCGAAAGGACGGTCAGCCGATGGCGCATGGGTGCTCTCTCAATGCCGGAAATGGCGGTTCCCCGTGAACAGCATGGCCACATGCAGCCTGTTGGCCGCCTCGATGACGTCGCGGTCCTTGATCGACCCACCGGGCTGGATGACGGCCGTCACGCCGGCCTGGGCCAGAACCTCCAGCCCGTCGGGGAAGGGAAAGAAGGCGTCGGAAGCGGCCACCGCTCCCTTGGCCCGGGGCCCGGCCTTCTGGACGGCGTCCCGGCAGGCATCCACCCGGCTCGTCCGGCCTCCACCGATCCCGACGGTGGCCGTGCCCCTTGCGATGACGATGCCATTGGAGATCACGCCTCGAACGGCCCGAAAGGCGAATCCGAGCGCCTCTACCTCTTCATCCGTCGGATCTCGCTCCGTGACGGACTTCCAGCCGCTCGAATCATCGACTCCGAGATCCAGTTCCTGAACGAGAAGTCCTCCGTCGATGGTGCGGAACTCCAGCGGCCGGGCCGGAAGGGCGGAAAGACCCGGAATCGAGAGGACGCGGAGGTTCGGCTTTTTCGAGAAGACCTCGAGGGCGTCCTCGTCGACGCTCTCGGCCACGATGACCTCGAGGAAGTTCTTCGTCATCAGTTTGGCCGCCTCCGCGTCAATGGTCCCGAGAACGGCCACGACCCCGCCGAAACCCGCGATCGGATCAGATTCCCAGGCGGCCTGAAAGGCTGCCGCGACCTCGGGGCCCGACGCCATGCCCGAGGCGACCCGGTGCTTGACGATCACGACTCCTCCCCGGCCGAGCGCCCTCGCCGAGAAGAGAGCGGAGTCGGCATCGAGGAAGTTGTTGTACGACAGCTCCTTCCCCTGGAGCTTCGAGAAGGAGGTGAGGGTCCCGTGGGCCCGGACCGGGCTTTGATACAGGGCCCCGCGCTGGTGAGGGTTCTCTCCGTACCTCAGCTCCTGCACCTTCTCGAACGCGGCCGGGAGCCGTTCCGGAAACGCGGGAGTCTCCGTCTGACGGCCGAGCCAGTCGCTGATGACGGCGTCATAGGCGGCCGTTCGCCGGAAGACCTTGACGGCCAGCCTCTGCCTCGTTTCGAGCGTGGTTGCGCCGTGCCCCGATGTCAGCTCCTCCGCGACTTCCGGGTAGTCGGCGGGATCGCAGAGAACGGTGACGTGTGCATGGTTCTTGGCGGCGGCTCTCAGAAGAGACGGGCCACCGATGTCGATCTCCTCGATGGCCTCCGCAAGGGAGACCGGCCTCGTGACCGCTGCCTCGAACGGATAGAGGTTGACCACGACGACGTCGATCGGCGAGATCCGGTTGTCCGCCGCCTCCTGCCGGTGCGCGGCGACGGCAGGGTCGAGGAGAATCCCGCCGAAGAGGGCCGGATGGAGGGTCTTCACCCGCCCGCCGAAGATCTCCGGGAAGCCTGTCAGGTTGCTCGCGAGCGTGACCGGAAGACCCGATTCGGACAGGTGACGGGCCGTGCCCCCCGTCGAGATCAGCTCGAAACCGAGCTCGTGAAGCGTCCGGGCGAAGCCCGCAAGCCCGGTGCGGTCCGAGACCGAGAGAAGCGCCCGTTTCTTGTTATCTGACACCGTACGGTCCTTTCGACTCGGGGTACTGCAGGACGACTGAAACATCCCCGCCCACGCCGTTCCAGATCCAGGTGAAAAGGCGTGTCCCCGCCGTCACGGCCGAATCGTATGCCGAAGTGAAGGATCCGGCGGGGGGCGCGGCCGGAAAGACGGATGGCCGCTCGGGGAGCGCGAACGCCGGGTAGCCGAAGAAGCTGCTCCGGTTCCGAAAAGCGGCCTCGATCGCCCTGGCGTCGGCGGCCGGGGGCGGGTAACTCATGGCGACCGAGTGGACGAGAACCCCGAGAGCGTAGACGGTCTCCGAGAACGACTGCTTGTTCCGGAGGGCCGAAACGATCTGACTGGCCCGGGCTTTCGCCGCGGCCTGGTGCTCCTGCGTGCTCAGTGCGTGGTTCTCGCGGGCCGCGGCCTCGGAAACTCCCGCCATCAGGCGTTCCCTGTGCCGGGCGATCTGGCGTTTCAGATCGGGGGGCGCGTATACAGAAGTGTCCGCCGCCATCATGCGCTGCGCCAGCAGAGGCCACGAGGGCGCTGCACCCTGGGACCGCGCGAGGCCGGGAATCAGGAGAACGGCGAAGAGTACAGCGAATCTCATGTTTCAGAAGGGCTTGAGAAACGTGAGGTTGAGGACGAGGCCTTTCTGACCGCGATCGCGGCCGACGACCGGGAGACCGGCATCGAGCTGGACGATGGTCGACCAGGGTCCGGAGAACTGGCCGGAGATTCCGGCTCCGCCGAAGCTGGCCCAGTCAAGATTAGCCGGCTCGTCCTTCACGAAGGCGTGTTCGTACAGACCCTCGAGCCGGAGGGCCTGACCGAAAACGAGCCCGTAGGCCACGCGGACAATGCCCGCCTTCTCGGCCCGCAGGCTCCCGGAGCTGAAGCCGCGCAGCGAGTTCCCTCCGAAGGACCCGAAAGTGATCTTCGAGAAGCGGTCGGCGTTCTCGGTCCCGAGGTACGAAACCGAGGTCCGCAGACGCCGGAATCCCGAGAAATGGAAGTCCTTGGAGAGCTGGAGGGCGTAGGTCTGAAAGTCATCCTTGCCGGGGTCGTAGTCGGGATTGCCCGGGTACCCCCACGGCTCCCATTTCGAGCGGTGATTCCAGCCGTAGCGCGCGCTGATCGAGAAGCCCGAGAGGTCCCAGATCAGGCGGCCCTCGAGCCGGGTGACCGTGTGGTCGGACGGCACGGCGAACCCGGGGGCCATGTCGTCTCCCGCCGCGAAGTCCCGGTACGAGATCCCCGCCGTGGCCGTGAACTTCAGATGACGCCCGATCGGGAACCCGAAGTTCAGATTCCCCGCCGCGGGGCGCTGCTTGACCTCCTCGGAATCGACCTTCTCGCCGTTCCGGTAGACGGTGTCGCTGCCCTGGATCGCGATCCCGAAGATGTCGACCCCCAGATCGATCTTCGATCCGAAGAGCGCCGGATCGTTGTACGAGCCGGCCAGGAGAACCCCGCCGAAGAAGACCTGCATTTGTTCCTTCCGCTTCCGGAAGTCGAGGTCCAGGTAGTAGAGGCCCACGAGCGGAAGCGGGAAGTCGTACGAGCTGTCGTAGAAGAGCCCGGCCAGGCCGAAGAGCTTCGCCGTCTTCGGATCTTCCACGACGACGCGGTTCCCCTCCTTGTCCTTTTCGAGGTAGCGGACGCCCCTCTCGGTGTCGCGCACCATGACGGCCTTGGAGGCTGCGGCGGCAGCCTTCTCCGCCTCGTAGTCCTCGGGGTCGAGCCGGACGTTTTCCAGGACCGTCTCTCTTTCCAGAACCGTCGTCCTGGAGAAGGTTTTCAGGATCCACTGGCCCTTCGTCCTGACGGGAAACCTGAGGGCGATCCCGTCTCCGCGGTCGTCGACGATCTCGAAGTCCGAGACCTCGTCGACCGACTGCACCTCTCCCTTGAGGTTGAGCTGCCGGGTGACCACCCGGATCGCGCTGTAGTCGTTCTTCGAGATGAAAACACGGCCCTCGTAGACGGCGTCGCCCGCGGCCCTCTCTCGCGGGGAGAAGTCGAGCACGAAGCACCGGATTCCGTTGACCGTTTCCTCGTCTCGCAAGGCGTACTGATAAGCGTCGTTGAAGGTGATCTCGAGCGGGAGGTCCGACACCTTCTCGGGCTGAAGCAGGGGGAGCTCCGGGAACTTCTTGCCCCGCCACTTCACACCGTTGAAGTAGGCCTCCGTCCAAGCCCAGTCGTAGCCCTTCCCCGGCTCGAAAAAGAAGGGTCCCCTGAAGGTGAGCTCGAACGTGTTGTTCAGCTCGGGGAACTTGAACCGGATGGCGGTCTGGTTGATTGCCGAGAAGCGGTTCCACCTCGCATCGCGGGCGGCCCGCCAGACCTGGTGACGTGCCAGGATCTCCTCGGCGGTGGCGAGCCTCTCGGCCGAGACTCCGATTCGGGCTTTCGCCGCCTCGGCGGGCGTCTTCTCGCGAGCCGTCAGACGGATCACGACTGGCCCGTTCTGAGTCGACACCGAAAGCTTGGGCGGGCCCGAGCTCTTCGGAATGTCGAAGCGTCCCGTCCGCCCCGTCATGAGCTCGGTGACTTCGGCGGACGCATAGGACGGCGCATCCAGAGTGACCGTCACGGGGCCCCGGTAGGGTTCTCCGCCCTCCTTGATTCCCGTGACGAGGACGAGCCCGCCCAAGTCCAGTCCCGAGACGTACCGGTAGACGCTGAGAGGAAGACCGTCCCGCGTGGCGGCCGTCGTGGGCCGGGTATCGGGGCCGTAGTCTCCACGAAGCGCGATCCCGGAGCGAACCAGGATTCCGTCCTCGACCGCGGCCGAGTGAAGAGGAGCTGCTGAAAAGGGCGCCCCGGCCGCCGCGTACCGCGCCGCGAGGTCGAGGAGCGTCACGGCAGTCTCGACCGGCGGCACGATCACCATCAGAGGGCGGCCGAAGGCGATCTCGTCCGCCTCGGCACGAAGGGCCTCGGGCGAGGGGGGCGTCCTCCTCGCTCGCAAACCCAGGATGTCGGCAAACGCCGCGGTCTCTTCCGTCTTGAACCTCGGCGTGGCCGCCGGGAACAACCTGCCGCTTTCTTCCTGGTCCAGCACGAGGGCGATCTGAACCGTGGGGTTCAAAGCCCGGATCTCGGCCGCGATCTTCTTCAGGACGAACCGGCGGGCCGCAAGGTCTCCGGTGAGGTCCGGGAAGAGAAGCGCCACGAGATCGGCCTTTTCCGCGGCCTCCAGAAGCGCGCCGAGTCCCGGGTAGAGCGTGTCGGCCGTCGCCACCTCCGCGCCCCGGGCGTCTGTCGGGACCGGGACGTTGGGGAGCTCGACGACGAGCCCGCTCCGAAACCCCGCCGAAGCGCAGCCCTTCGTGAGCTCCCGGACCGTTGCGGCCAGGCCGGCAGCCTGGAAGGTGCCGGCACGGACGTCCAGGAGGAGCCCCGGGGCATTGGGGGAGAGAAGAGCCGGACGGGCCTTCTGGATGAGCGCAATCCTGGGATCGGAAGGGCCGACGACGATCCAGGGAGCCAGATGGGGTTGGGCGGAGAGAGGGAGCGCCTCGTCGTTGGCCGAGGCGCTCACACGGAGAATCAACAGGGCCAGAACGAGGGCCGCGCGCGCGCGAATCATCGCGGCTCCTGTACGCAAGAGAAGGGCCCGCGGACTTCTGGCGCGTCCGATGCCCTCCCAGTCCTCAGGCTTTCCTCTTCTCTGTGGCGGGTTTCTGGTCCTTCGGCTCGGCGGGAACCGGGGCCTCCACGGCGGGCAGCCCGAGCCTCTCGCGGATCTTCACCTCGAGCTCGTGTCTCAGATCCGGGTTGTCGCGGAGGAAATTCTTGGCGTTTTCCCGCCCCTGTCCAATTCTGAGGTCACCGTAGCTGAACCAGGATCCGGACTTTTCGACGAGCTTCAGATCGAGGCCCAGGTCGACCATCTCGCCCGTCTTGGAGATCCCCTCTCCATAGGTGATATCGAACTCGGCGGCCTTGAAGGGCGGGGCGACCTTGTTCTTCACCACCTTCACCTTCGTCCGGCTCCCGACGACGTCCTCGCCTTCTTTGATGGCGTTGGTCTTGCGGATATCGAGGCGGACGGACGCATAGAACTTCAGGGCGCGTCCCCCTGTCGTGGTCTCGGGGTTGCCGAACATCACGCCGATCTTCTCCCGGATCTGGTTGATGAAGATCAGAGTTGTCCGTGACTTCGAGACGGCGGCGGTGAGCTTGCGCAGGGCCTGAGACATGAGGCGGGCCTGCAGCCCCACGACGGCGTCCCCCATCTCGCCCTCGATTTCGGCCTTCGGTACGAGCGCGGCGACCGAGTCGATGACGATGATGTCGATGGCGGCCGACCGGACGAGGGCTTCCGCGATCTCCAGTGCCTGCTCGCCAGAATCCGGCTGAGAGACCATCAGGTTGTCGATGTCGACGCCGAGCTTTCTGGCGTATTCCGCGTCCAGGGCGTGCTCCGCGTCGATGAAGGCCGCCAGGCCGCCGAGCTTCTGGGCCTCGGCGATGACGTGGAGCGTCAGGGTTGTCTTGCCCGAGGACTCCGGGCCGTAGATCTCGAGGATCCGGCCACGGGGAACACCGCCGATGCCCAGGGCCGCGTCGAGGGCGATCGAGCCTGTCGGAATGGCCTGGATCGCCTCCTGCGGCCTGTCGCCGAGGCGCACCAGAGCGCCCTTCCCGAACTGCTTGTCAATCTGCTGGAAAGCGGCCTCCAGGGCCTTGAGCTTGTCTCTGTCGATCGTTCCGGGCATGTGCGCCTCGCTTTCACCAAGAAACCGGCGGATTATAGAGATTCCGGGGAATTCGTTCGCTCGCATGACCCCCAGGTCAGCCAAGCCAGGCCTTGAGTCTCGTCCCATCGGGTAGACTGCCCGCCGGAAAGACCTGACCGGGAGGCACCTTCAGGATGCACAGAGACCCCGCCGGCCCTCTGGACCGACTGCCGATCCTTCTCGCTGGCCTTCTGATTGCCGGGAGTGCCGGGTGCTCGTATTTCGACCACGTTCCCGTCGAGGTCCTGAAGACCGCCGTGAAGATCGAGTTCAACGAGGACTTGCCCGCGGAGGTCACCCAGAAAGGGACCTCCGCGATCTCACCCGACCTCTCCATGTCCGGCTTCAATGCCGTCGCCACGGCCAGCTGGAAGCGCGGGGGCGAGGAGATCCGGCGCGAGTTCCTCCGCCTCAAGAGCGGCCAGTGGACTCTCCGGGTCAACTCGGTGCCTCTCGTGATCGAGCCGGACGGGTCGATCAGCGCCCGCCCGATCGGGTGCAAGGGAGTCTTCGAGAGGGCCGCCGGAATCGCCGGAGAGACCGCCGACCCCACCGAGACGGCAGCGGTCCGGGTCGAGCTCGAAGAGAAGAACTCCGCCTGCTCGGGACGATACGAGATCGGAGGCGGCCAGATCGACAGTGGCGAGATCGTCCTGCTCTACTCGTTCGAGTCCCCCCTGCCCGCCATGAAGAAGTCGGCCGGCCAGCAGTACATCCTGCTAAGGAGCAGGAAGAACCCAGCGAAGCTCCTGGGTGGGGACAGGGAGGACGTCACGGTGTCAGCCGAGGGCCTCTCGATCGGCAAGCGCTTCTTCTTCCCCGGCACCGAGTTCCCGGCAGAAAAGAACCTGAAGCTCGTCCGGGTCAAGTAGGGCCGATGCCGGGGGGATGCGGGACGTGAGCTCCGCGCCGATTCCGGCCTGGTCCGAGGTCTATCGAAAACGACCTGTGGCCGCCTCCCTCGCCACCTGGTTCGGAACGGGTCTCCTGCCCGGGCCGACGGGCACGTGGGGGAGCCTTCTGGCTATCCCCGCGGCAGAGGCAGCCTGGGCATTCGGCTCGGGCCCGGGGCTCGTCGTCTTCGCCGTCGCCGCCTCCCTCCTCGGCGTCTGGTCCTGTGACGTGGTGGTCCGGATGCGGCACGCGAAGGACCCGAAAGAAACCGTCATCGACGAGGTGGCCGGGCAGGCCTTCTCGCTTCTCGGGTGGCACCTCGCTTTCCCGGCAGCGGCCGGCCTGTCGTACTGGGCGGGTCTCTGCACCGCCTTCCTTCTCTTCAGGGCGATCGACATCTTCAAGCCTGGGCCCGTAGGGAAAGCGGAGGAGCTTCCGGGAGGGTGGGGCGTGATGGCCGACGACATTCTGGGCGGACTCGTCGTGGGGCTCGTACTCTTCGGCGCGGGAGCGATCTTCTCTCGATGATGGTCGAGAGGCTCCGCCGGATTCCGGGCCTTGCGACTCGCGAGAACGAGCCGCTGGCGGGCCGAACGACGCTGAGGATCGGGGGACCCGCTCGTTTCTTTTGCGAGGCCGGCAGTCCGAAGGCGCTCCGTGATCTGGTCGGGTTCGCCAGGGAGGAAGGGATCCCGCTCCTCGCCCTTGGAAAGGGCTCGAACATCCTGATCCCGGACGAGGGATTCCCCGGCATCGTGGTCACTCTCGGCGGCGAGCTGCTCACAATCGCGATCGAGGGCGAAGCCGTCCGGGCCGGGGGAGGGGCGTCCCTCATGTCGCTTGCGATCCAGACAAGAAACGCGGGCCTGTCGGGCCTGGAGAACCTTTCGGGGATTCCGTCGACGGTCGGGGGAGCGATCCGCATCAACGCCGGGGCATATGGATCGGAGATCTTCGACGTCTTGGAGTCGATCACCTGGGTTTCATCGGAAGGCGGCATGGAAGAGCTGGACGCCGTGACGGTGGCCCACGGGTACCGCTGGTCAGCCCTCATGGAGCGGCCCGGGTACGTCGTCGGGGGAGTCCTGCGGCTCATTCGCGGAAAGCGGGAGGAGATCGAACGGCGCTTCGCGGAGGTGACCGCGAAGAGGAAGAACGCTCTACCGAGAGAGCCCAACGCGGGATCGATCTTCAAGAACCCCCCGGGGCACTTCGCCGGCAAGCTCCTCGAGGAATGCGGACTCAAGGGGCTTTCGCACGGGGGTGCCCGGATCTCGGAGCGGCACGCGAACGTGATCGTCAACGCGGGCGGCGCGACGGCGCAGGACGTGCTCGAGCTGATGCTCCGGATGCAAACCGCCGTGGTGGAGCGCTTCTCAATCGAGCTCGTCCCTGAGATCGAGGTCATCCGGATTCCGGCCGAAACATCTCGTTTCTGACCCGGTGAGGGGCCGCGGATCGAGCGTAGAATGCCGGCAATCCGCCCTCCAGGAGAACGATGTGACGCTCAGGCTGGGAATCGTCGCGTGTGACGGCCGGCAGTTCGAGCACGAAGCCGGTGGCGATGCCGTCGTCGTCGGGCGGTCGAGCCGGGCGAACCTGACCCTGGCCGACCGATCGATCTCGAGGGAGCACGCTCGCTTCTTCCGCCGCGGCCAGGACTGGTTCGTCGAGGATCTGGGTTCTCACAATGGAACGTTTGTGAACGGTGGCAAGGTGATCGACCCCTACCGTCTCACGCCGGGAGACTCGGTCCGCGTCGGCGACTCGACCCTGGTCGCGATCAGCGTCTCCCGTCCTTTGCCCGAGCTCGAGCATTCCAGCGATTCCGTGGTCTACCGCCCGGCCCGGGACCTGCTCGCCGCGCCCGATCCGAGAACCCAGGTCCTCGTCGAGGGAAGCGACGTGAACCTGCGGCTGGTGGAGAGGTTGAGCCTTCTGATCGAGGTTCATCACGCCCTGGCGCGGTCGATCAGCCAAGACGAACTCCTCGAGCTCATCCTGGATCGGGCCTTCGCCCACTTCCGGCCCCAGGAGGCCGCCATCTTCCTTCGCGGTCCGGACGGGCGGGACGTGTGTGCCGCCCGGCGCAGCACGCGGGGGCCAGAGGTCCGGCCGCTTCACTCCCAGAGCCTGCTCCACGAGGTGATCGACAAGGGGATGGCGGCCTCTGTCGTGGATGCCTCGCAGGATCAGCGTTTCGCGGGTGCCGGAAGCCTGGTGGCATCGGGCGTCAGAACACTCGTGGCCGCTCCTCTTCTGGATCCGCAGGGCGTCCTCGGGATGATCGTTCTGGCGGCTCCGGCAGGGGCCCGCGCGTACCGGCCGGAAGACCTCGAGCTTCTCGTCTCGCTCGCTTCAGTCGCGGCCATGCGGATTCGGAACGTCAGACTCGTGGCGGAGGCCCTGGAACACGAGCGCCTGGAAGAAGAGCTCCGCCTGGCGCGGACGATCCAGGTTGCGCTCCTTCCCGGCTCGGCTCCCACGGTCGCGGGCTACGAGATCCACGGCGGGAACGTGCCTTCCCGCGGCGTCTCCGGGGACTTTTTCGAGTTCTCCATGCGGTCGGAGGGACGGGAATGCGCCCTCGTCGTGGCGGATGTCTCGGGCAAGGGGGTCGCGGCCGCCCTCCTGACGGCGTCCCTCGAAGCCCTTCTCTCCTTCCCGCTGGAGAGCGGCCAGCAACCGGACGCGGTCTGCTCCGTCGTGTCCGCGCTCCTCTATCAGCGAACTCCGAGGGAGAAATACGCGACGGCCTTCGTGGCGGTCCTCGAGACCGAGACGGGGCGTCTTCGGTACGTGAACGCCGGACACAACCCTCCGCTCCTCGTCCGCACCGAGGGTGAGCCGGTCCTTCTGAAATCGAACGGACTGCCGATCGGGCTCTTCCCCACCGCCCGCTATGCCTGCGGCGAGGTGATTCTGGCGCCCGGTGATCTCCTTTTCGTCTACACCGACGGCATCACGGAAGCCACGAATCGAGGTGACGAGGAATACGGCCTCCCTCGTCTTCTGGAGTTTTCCCGGCGGCACCGGGACCTCTCCGCGAGGGATTTCGCCGGCGCCGTGGAGCAGGACGTCGACCAGTTCGTGCAGGGAGAGCCCTATGCCGACGACCGGACCTTCGTCGTGGTGAAGCGCCTGCGGCCCGGTTCCTGAAATCCAGGAGGGGAGAGAAGGGGCAGCGGTCCCGGGGCACAGACCCGTCGCTGCGAGGGCGTACCCGTAGAATCCGGCCCAATGGTGGTACGAGACGATCACGCCCGCGTCCTTGTCTTGGCCGGCGGAAGCGGCACGCGGCTGTGGCCGCTGTCGACGGACGCGCGACCCAAGCCCTTTCTCCCTCTGGCGTCAGACCACACGCTTCTCGAGGACACCTTCGCGAGGGCGCGGCGCGTGGTCGAAGCGGAACACGTCTACTTCTCTGCGAGGGACACGCACGCGCCTCTTCTGAGAAAGACCCTGCCTGCCGTGCCCGAAGAGAACCTGATCCTCGAGCCGGAGCGGCGCAACACAGCGCCCGCCATCGGGCTGTCGGCGGCCGTCATCGGGGCCCATGATCCCGGCGCCGTCCTTGCAGTCCTTCCCTCCGATCAGGCCGTCAAGGACGAGGAGGCCTTCACCGCGGGCCTCCGGTTCGCGGTGGAAGCAGCCCTGGCCGAGGAAGCCTTCGTCACCCTCGGGATCCTCCCCACGCGGCCCGAGACAGGGTACGGGTACCTCGAGACGGCCGAAGGAGAGGGCGGGCCCGTCAGGAAGGTCGTCCGGTTCGTCGAGAAGCCCACCCGGGAAAAGGCCGAGGAGTTCCTCTCGTCCGGGTGCTTTCTCTGGAACGCCGGGATCTTCGTCTTCAGGGTGTCGGTCCTCTTCGCGGAGATGGAGAGGCAGTGCCCCGACATCCTGCATGCCGTCCAGGAGGCGGCCCGCGAACGTAGGAAGGGGAACATGGAAGGCTTTCGCTCTGCGTTCGCGCTGGCCCGCAAGATCTCGATCGACTACGCGGTCATGGAAAACGCCCGGGCCGTGAAAACCGTACCCTGTTCATGTGGGTGGAGCGATCTCGGTTCGTGGGACGCTGTCTGGGAGTACCGGGCAGGGTCGGGCGCATCGAACGTCCTCCGCGGGCAAGCGGAGATCGGCGGGGGAGAAAGGTCCCTCGTTTTCGCATCCGGCAGACCCGTCAAGGTCCTTGGACTGGATGACGTCATCGTCGTGGATTCCGAGGATGGAGTTCTCGTGACCCGAAGGGACGCCTCCGACCTCCTGAGGGAATCGGTCGAGGCAGACATGAAGAGGAGGGCAGGGTGACAGCGAGTGTCGAGGCGCCCGACCAGGTCATCGCGGGGGTGGCTTCTCTGGTAGAGAGCGTGCGGACAGCCTATCGAGGACGGGCCGCGGCCGTGGAAGACGCGGTCGCCTGTCTCCTGTCCCGCGGCCACCTCCTGATCGAGGACGTGCCCGGTGTGGGCAAGACGACCCTCGCCCTGGCTCTCGGCAAGGCGCTGGGACTCGCCGTCCAGCGTCTTCAGTTCACTCCCGACACCCTGCCTTCGGACATCGTGGGCCTGACCGTCTACAACCAGAAGACGCAGGTCTTCGAGTTCCATCCCGGTCCGATCTTCACTCCGATCCTGCTTGCCGACGAGATCAACAGGGCCACGCCCAAGACGCAGGCGGCGCTTCTCGAGGCCATGAACGAGAGAGCCGTGTCGGTGGACGGCCAGCCGCGCAAGCTGCCGGAGCCGTTTCTCGTCCTCGCCACGCAGAATCCGGTCGAGTATCTCGGGACCTACCCCTTGCCCGAGTCGCAGCTCGACCGGTTCCTGATGAAGATCGCCCTCGGCTATCCCGACCTCGAGGACGAGAAGCGGCTCCTCGTGAGTGGAGGCGCGAACAAGGTCCTGGCTGCGATGCGGCCCGCGATGGACAAGAGCACGCTCGAGGAAGCGCAGGTGGCGACCGAGCAGGTCCGGGTGGCGGAAAAGCTCCTCGACTACATCATGAAGATCGTCCAGCGGACCCGGGCGACCCGGGACCTCTTGCTCGGAGTCTCCCCGCGCGGAGCCCAGGGGTTCTTCCGGGCCGTGCAGGCTCGAGCCCTGATCTCGGGCCGGGGATTCGCCACTCCCGACGACGTCAAGAGGGTCGCCGTGCCGGTCCTCTCACACCGTGTGCTCGCGACACTCCCCGGTTCGTACGACTCGGGCCCGTCCGGGCAGCGCGAGCGGGAGGCGATCCAGCGGATCCTCGACGAGATTCCCGTCCCGCTCTGAGGCAGGGGCCAGACGTGAGCGCGGTGATGGGAGAGGTCGCGGACGTCGGCGAAGCCGTCGCGCCCGCGCCGTCCTGGAAGGAGCGATTCCGGAAGTACTGGGATACGGGGATCCTGGTACGGGTCACGAACCTCGGACTCGGGTTCATCCTGCTGACCCTCGTTCTGGCGATCGGGGCCACGAACACCGGCAACAACGGCCTGTACATCCTCCTCGCGATCCTCCTGAGCGTCCTCGTCGTTTCCGGTGTGGTTTCGCGTGTGAACGTCGAGGATCTCGAGCCGCGTCTGGAGGGACCGGATGAGGTTTTCGCGAAGACCCCGGCACGGTTCTCGATCCGGATCGCCAACAGCGGCAAGAGAGAGAGGCGGGCGATCCTCGTCCGGCTGGCCAATCACGACAAGCCCATGCTCTTTTCCGGTATCCAGCCTGGCACCGAGGAGCGCCGCGGAATCGACCTCGTCTTTTCCCGCCGGGGAAAACGGAAGATCGGTTCGCTCCTGGTCTACAGCGGCTACCCGATCGGGCTCTTTCGAAAAGGCTACGTCCACTCGCACGGACTCGAGCAGCTCGTCTATCCGCGGGTCCTGGCCCGCCCGGTCCCCAGACCCGAGCCCGCGAGCCGGGACGGAGAGGTGCCGCACAGGAACGAGCGGGGGCGGGGTCACGACATCCGGAATCTCCGCGAGGCCGCGCCGGGAGACGATCCGCGAGACATCCACTGGCCTCAGACGGCCCGGCAGGGAACGCTCATCGTTCGCGAACGGGCAGCCGACCAGGGGCGAGACGCCTTCGTGGTCCTGGATGTGCCGCCCGGGGGGACGTCCCCGGAAGCTTTCGAGGAGGCGGTGTCGGAGGCCGCGGGGCTCGTCATCCAGCTCCTCGGCCGGGGAGACCGGGTGGGCCTCGCCCACGCGACTCGATTGATCCCGGCCGCCAGCGGTCCGATGCAGAGGCGCCTTCTCTTGACAACCCTGGCCCTCGCCGAGCCCGTCCCGACGAAACTCCCGCCGTCCATTCCGCCCGGTTCCTTGCTGTTCCGGGTCCGCTCCGGGGCGGGCGGGAGGGCCGCGTGAGCAAGAAGAAGCCTGATCCCGCCTCGCTGCCGTTTCGCAAGGAACGGATCCTGTCGGCCGGGCTTCTCGCGCTTCTTGCGCCCCTGCCGCTGCCCTTCTCGGACTCCGTCAACCTCCTCTATCTCGTCCTGTTCCTCGTGGTACTGGGAACGCACCTCCTGTTCGTCCGGCGCGGCCGGATCCTCGTCCTGCCCAACTTCGTCCTGAACCTGGCGGGCTTCATCTTTTTCTTCCTCGCCTATCAGGATGCGCGCTACGGATCGCGAAGCCTCCTGAAGACGACCGTCCACATCCTGCTTTTCACGACGGTCTTCAAGTTCCTCTCGGTGGTCAAGGACCGGGATTTCTCGACGATCCTCGTCCTCGTCGCGTTTCTGTTCGTCGGCGCCATTGCCACGTCGTTTCACGTGACGATCCTGCCCTTCATCATCTTCTTCGCGCTTCTGGCCTGGACGATCCTCGTCAGGTGGGCGCTCTGGCGGGACCTGGCCGCGGTTCCCGAGGAGTGGACGCGGGACCCGAGGAACCTCGAGCTCCCGGGCCGGTCCGCGGCGCTCACCGCGGTCGGGGCGGTCTTTCTCATCGCCCTGCCGTTTTTCATCATCCTGCCGCGCATCCGCCAGCCGTTCGTGCGGGGTACGACGGGCGGCCAGGAAGTCTGGACGGGCTTCTCGGAATCGGTCGACCCGGGGATCACCGGCAGGCTGAAACAGAGCGAGAAGATCTTCATGAGGGTCGAGACCAACGCCACGATCCGGCCTGATGCGCCCGAAGTCCTTCGCTTCCGCGCG
The DNA here is from genome assembly GCA_022071945.1 of Thermoanaerobaculia bacterium. Classification (GTDB taxonomy): domain Bacteria; phylum Acidobacteriota; class Thermoanaerobaculia; order UBA5066; family UBA5066; genus JAJVIN01. Next base: position 21,360 of record JAJVIN010000002.1, read on the forward strand.
CTCACCTTCTCGAAGTGGGACGGGCGGACCTGGGTCAAGCAAAAGGAGGCCTTCCGTCCCCTCGGCGGCACGCCGGACCTGCTCGTCCCCCTCGTCGCGCAGACCTCGATGAAGGAGGGCTCGAGGTATCAGATGACGATCGACCTGACGCCCCTCAACAGCCGGTTCCTGCCGTTGCCGCCGACACCAGTGGCCTTCCGGGTCAGCGGCAATTCGCTGCGCGCCGCGGGCGGGGGCTGGATCGAGAGGGACCGGATGCGGAATGTCCGTCTGCTCGTCGAACCCAGCCAGAACATCCAGTACGAGGTCCTGCACGGCGGTCCGATTGTTCCGGACCTCGGGGAGCCTCCGCCCGGCGACGCTTCGCGCGAGGCAGTTGGCTCGGCCAGGGTGGCGGCATGGGCGAGGGAAGTGGGTGGTTCCCTCGATCCGATTCGCGAGCCGTTCCGATTCGCGACCCGGATGGAGGCGTTCCTTTCGACGCGGTTCACCTACTCGCTCGACATCCCGATGAGCGGAGCTTCACCCCTGGAGGAGTTCCTGTTCGAGAGAAAGGAAGGACACTGCGAGGCCTTCGCGACGGCCATGGCGCTGGCCCTTCGAGAGGTCGGGGTTCCGGCTCGGTTCGCAACGGGCTTCCTGGGGGGCGAGGAGGGGCTCTTCCAGCGCTACTACCTCGTCCGTGGCCGGAACGCGCACGCGTGGGTCGAGGTCTGGACGGGAACCGAACGAGGTTGGGTGGCCTTCGACCCGACTCCGGCGGCGGGACGTCCGATCTTCGAATCGGTTCCCTGGACGCGACAGGTCCGCAACGCGGCGGACAGCGTGGTCTTCTTCTACGACCGCTACGTCCTCTCGTTCGGTCAGACCGATCAGGCCTCGATCATGGTGGCGATGAGAGACGCGGTCTTCGCCGTCCTGGAATCTCTGAAGGCCGCCTGGAACTGGATCCGGGCCCACGCGCTCCTCGTTCTCGGTCTCGTCCTCCTCGTTTCTGGAATGGTGCTCCTGCCGTTTCTCAGGTTCAGGCGAACGGGGCGGATTCCGAAGCTGCCGTGGAGCACTTCGGGCGATTCACCCGCTCTCACCACCTACAGACGGCTTCAGAAGACCCTGCGAACGGCTGGGGCCGCGGTGACGCCCGCATCCGCGCCCGGCCAAGTCCTGGAGTCGGCTCGCGGGTTCGGTCCCCTGGTCGAGAAGCCGGCCGCGGAGATCGTTCGCGCCTATCTCCTGGAATCGTTCGGAGGGAGGCGCACACCCGAGTCCGCGGAGTCCCGCCTCGGTGAGTTCCTCGGCCTCGTGGCGACGGAAGTGAAGGCTGCCGTCCGTGCCCGGCAGAAGTCTGGGCCCCAGAAGTCTGGGCCCCAGAAGTCTGGCCCTCAAGAGTCCGCCCCGCAGAAGTCTTCGCCGCGGAAGTGAACCTCGTAACATCGCCACACCCCGGAGCATCTGAACCACGAGTGAGTCCTTTCGACGAGGAGAAAAGAAACCCGATGGACACCTACTACAAGCCCGAGCACCTGTCCCATTTCGCCTCGATCGCGGAGGGGAACAAGGCGCTGGCCGAAAAGTTCTTCAGTTACTACGGTGCCGTCTTCGCGGACGGAGCACTCTCCGTGAGGGAGAAGGCGCTGATCGCCCTGGCGGTTGCCCACACCGTCCAGTGCCCCTACTGCATCGACGCCTACAGCCAGGAGTGCCTGAAGAACGGCTCGGATCTCGAACAGATGACGGAAGCTCTCCACGTCGCGGTGGCGATTCGAGGAGGCGCGTCGCTCGTTCACGGCGTCCAGATGCTCGAGCACGTCAAGAAATCCTCGATGTGAGAGAGAAGGGAGAAAGTGCCGATGGGTGACGTTCCGCTCCTGCCCACCTGGGGCCCGGACGTGGCGGGACCGGGGCTGCCGGCCGCCTCTCCGCGGGCTGTCCGGTCTCTCAGGTCGAGAGGCTCTGAACTGGCCTCCGCCGAAACTCAGATCGAGACGGTCTCTCGGGTCGATCTTTCGGCGATGCCGTACGCGGGGAGCTTCGAGAGGGCGCTCCGCGAGAACGGCTGGGCCAGGCTCGAACCCGCCCCCATCGAGATCTTCCAGATCAACCTGGGCAAACTCTGCAACATGTCCTGCCGGCACTGCCACGTGGATGCCGGTCCAGACCGATCGGACGAAGTCATGGACCCCGCGACAGTCGAGGCCTGCCTGGCCGCCATCGACCGGTGCGGAGCCCACACCGTCGACCTGACCGGCGGGGCGCCGGAGCTGAATCCGAGTTTTCGCACCCTCGTGGACGCGCTCGTTTCGCGCGGCAAGCACGTCATCGACAGGTGCAACCTGACGATCCTCCTGACCGCGAGCCACCGGGACCTGCCCGAGTGGTTCGCAAAACGAGGCGTCGAGCTCGTCTGCTCGCTGCCTCATAACCGCAGGAGGAATACGGACATCCAGCGGGGAGACGGGACCTTCGAGAAATCGATCACGGCGCTGCGGCTTCTCAACGCTGCTGGCTACGGGAAGGGAGATCCCGGCCGGCGCCTCACGCTGGTGACGAATCCCGCCGGGGCGTTCCTTCCCGCCAACCAGGCGGCGATGGAGCGCGAGTGGAAGGAATCCCTCGAGCGCGAGCACGGAGTGACGTTCGACCGGCTCCTCGCTCTCAACAACATGCCGATCTCGCGCTACCTCGAGTGGCTGGAGGAGACGGGGAACCTGAAGCGCTACATGGAGCTCCTCGTCACCTCGTTCAACGCCGGAACGATCGCGGGCCTGATGTGCCGCAACACGATCTCGGTGTCCTGGGATGGCCGGATTTTCGACTGCGACTTCAACCAGATGCTCGAGCTCCCGGCGGTGGCGAGCGATGGGTCGGGATTCCACGTGTGGGATTTCGATCCGGCCGTGCTGGCCGCCCGCCCGGTCGTTGTCGGCCGGCACTGTTTCGGCTGCACGGCCGGCGCCGGAAGCTCGTGTGGGGGCGCGATCGAGTCGTGACCTTGAAGGGGCTCCGGCGGTTCCCCTCTACCTACCAGTCGCCTTCAGGATCCCGAGCGACATCGATGGTACGTAGGTGATCAGGAGGACCCCGATGCCGAGGATGACGAGGAACGGAACGACGTGCCGGTAAAGGCTCGTCAGCGGCTTTCCGAAACGCGATGAGGAGAGGAAGAGGTTCAACCCGACCGGAGGGAACAGGAATCCCAGCTCCAGATTCGCGAGGAAGATGATCCCGAGGTGAACCGGGTCGATCCCGAAGGCGGCTCCCATCGGGGCCACGAGTGGGGCCAGGATGACGATTGCCGAGTAGATCTCGAGGACACTCCCCAGAACGAGCAAGATGAGGTTCAGGACGAGCAGGAAGACGAGGGGGGAATGAATGTTCGTCTTGACCGTCTCGAGGAGCTTCGCGGGGATCTGAGCGTCGACGAGCCAGCTCGTGAGGCCCATCGCGACCGAGAGAAGAAGCAGGACGGCCCCCATCAGCGAGCCGGCTTTCAACAGAACCCCGGGGAGGTCCCGGAATGGGTGGAGGTCCTTCTCGACGAAGCAGGACACGATGATGGCGTACGCGCAGGCGGCGGCCGAGGCCTCCACCATCGAGGCGAAGCCACTGGCGAAGAGGACGATCACGAACACCGGGAGTCCGAGCTCCCACTTGGCCTTCCAACCCGAGACGAGGACTTCCTTCAGGACGAACTTCGGCCTTTCCTTGTGTCCCGAGGCCTCGAGTTTCTTGCCGATGCGGATTCCGTACAGGGCGACCAGGATGACGAGCAGCGCGCCGGGAACGAGTCCCGCGAGATAGAGCGAATCCGCGGGGACTCCCGCCACCACGCTGTAGAGGATGACGGGGAGGCTGGGGGGAAACAGGAGGCCCAGGCTTCCGGCGGCCGTCACGAGCCCCAGGGAGAAGCCCTCGGGGTACGAATCGTCCAGGAGCATCGGCAGGACGAGGCCTCCGAGCGCGATGATGGTCACTCCGGACCCGCCCGTGAACGTCGTGAAGACGGCGCAGACCGCGGCCACCATGACCGCGAGGCCGCCCGGCATGAAGCCAAACAGGCTCCGGAAGAACCGGACGAGCCTTGCCGAAGCCTGTCCCTCCGCCAGGATGTACCCGGCGGCGGTCAGGAGCGGGATCGCCGGAATCGACGGCGACCCGATGAGGCGGTAGATCTCGGCGGAGACGGCGGCGACCGGGGTTCCGTCGCGGAAGAAGAGAAGAAGAGCGAGTCCCCCCATTGCCACGAAGACCGGTGCGCCCAGAAGGACGGCCCCGAGGATCAACGCCGCGAGCGGGAGCGTGAAGGGGGGCGCCAGGGTCGGGTAGCGGTACAGCAATCCGAGAAGGACGGCGATTGCGAGAAGGGCTCCCGCACGGCCCAGGATCCCCGTCGAGGAGTTCCAGACGAACCAGAGGGCGAGGATGAGGAGCGCGACGGGCATCACCGCCTCGCTCCACCACTCGGGGATCTTTCCGATGAGGTAACCGCCCTGTTCCTTCTCGGCCTTGACGAGCTGGATGCTGGCGTAGGAGAGGACGGCCGTCACGGCCGCGGCGACCGCGTACGAAAGGGCGTGCGCGAGGTCCTTCCAGCGGCTCTCTCCCAGCAGCTCGGCCGTGGAGAGGGTCAGGTGCTGACGATTTCGTGCGGCAAGGAGCGCTCCGAGGAAGGCCATCCACAGGGTTGCCTGCTGGACGAGGCCCGCCGAACCCGGGATGTGGATATTCCCGAGAGGCCGGCCAAGCGCGTCAATGAGGGGCAGAAAGGTCGCGGCCAGGAGAGCGAGGAGGAAGAAGCCTCCCTCGATCCGGCCGAGGATCCGCGGAGCCGTCAACGCGCGCCCGCGGCCGGCTTCTGCTTGCGGAAGTCGGCGAGGTGCTGCTTGGCCTCGTCGAACATGTCAGCCGGGATGATCTTCCCCCGGACCTTGTCGTAGATCGACTCGGCGGCGGCGCGCCAGGCTTCCTCGGCTTTCGCGTCGACGGCGACGACATTCAGACCGCGCTTTTTCATCGCCTCGACGTCCCGCTCGCCGGCGGCCCGGATCTCGGCGCGGATCTTCGCTCCCGCTTCGCGCGCGGACGCCATGAGGGCGGGGCGCACGTCCGCGGGGATCTTCTCCCACGTCGACTTGTTGATGAGCGTCGCGCCGAGCAAGAGGGCCCACTTGACGTCGGTCATGTTCTTGGCGTGGGTGTACCACTGCAAGAGGACCGCGGCCTGCGGCGTCGTGGGGACGGCCTGAACGAGCCCGGTCTGCAACGCCGTCGCGATCTCGGTCGACGGGAGGGGGATCGGGTTGAATCCGGCCCCTTTCCAGATCTCGGTGGCCTGGTTGTCGCCTGCCCAGGAGAAGAGCTTCTGCGGCTTGAGGTCGTCGGGTCTGGGGGCCGGACTCTTCGTGAAGAAGTGGATCCATCCGGCATCGGCCCAGTTCAGGACGACGAATCCCTTGGCCTCGAGCGCCGCCTCGAGCTTGGGACCCATCTTCGAAAGGACGTAGTCCACCTCGTCGCTCGTCTTGTAGAGCATCGGGACCTGCAGGGCGAAGACGGACTTGTCCACGTTCGCGACCCCGACGCTCGTCAGCAGGGCCGCGTGCAGCGTTCCGAGCCGCATCTTCCGGATGACGTCGACGTCGTCACCGGCGACGCTTCCGGGATAGAGACGGACCTCGACCTTCCCTGCAGAGGCGGACTTCCACTTCTCCGCCATCTCCTTGAGGATCTGGTGGTACTTCGATCCCTCCGGGGCGATCGTCGCCATCTTGACGACGGTCTGCGAGAGAGCCGGGGACGACAGCAGGGCGGCCAGGATGCCGATGACGAATCGCGTTTTCACGGTCAGGTTCCTCCTGGAAGCGAGCCTCAATCGAGGAAGAGCTGGTCGAGCCGGGACAGGAGCCAGCGCGCCCGTTTTTGCGCGATGAGGTTGGCGAGCCTGTAGTCCGGAACCTTGTTCACGTCGACCTCGAGGGCCTTGTTGAGGACCGTCTCGAACTCCGCCCGGTTCTGGGCGGCGACGAGGACGGACTCCGCATAAGAGAGATACGGTGCGGCGCGTGATCCGTTGCAGAGAGCCAGCGCCCTTTCGAAGTGTTTCTTGGCGCGTTCGGCTGACCCGCCCGCCGCGGCCGGCCGGCCTCCCTCCAGGGAGATCAAGAAGTCATGAGCGGTTCCACCGCCAAAACCCTCGTCGAGTTCGACCACCCTGCGGATGAGTGCCTCCGCAAGGCCCTGGTCGGCGACGAGCTCGGAGTCTTCCTTCGAGATCGAGATGGCCGCGCCCCATGCGGCCGCGGTCCAGTAGAGGAGCGGGACATCGGCCTTTCCGGCGGAGGCGGCGGCGTCCTTCGAGTCTCGCCGAAGCTGGCTCTCGAAGCCCGGGTGCCTCGCCTCGAGCCCGCGAAGACCATAGGTGAGCGCCCGGCGGTAGAGCTTCTTCGCCCGCTGTTTCTGCGCGGCGGCCGCCGAAAAGTCGCGGGACTCGAGGTAGTCGGCCTCGAGCTGGACGAAGGCGTAGCCGTACTGGGTGAACCCGCTCGCGGCGGCCAGGAGGAGGTCGGAGTTCCTGGGCGAGGTCTCGAGAAGGGACTCGATCGTTTTCAGTCCGAACGGAATGGCGCCCGCCACGAGCTCGGGATCCTCGTCGCGTGCGTACGAGCCGCCGCCCTCGGCAAGGGCCTTGCCCAGCGCGTTAACGGCCATCGTCTTGACGGAGCAGCCAGAAACGCCTGCGAGGAGAACCGGGATGAGAGGGAGAGCGAAGAGGCGGCTTGCCTTCATACCAGCAACCGGAGAATAGACCGCCCTCGGGAAGGAGGGAAGCACGGCCGTTCAGGAACCGAGACGCCTGCGCAACTGGCGGAAGGGTTCGATGCGCGATCCTGGAATCGGGCTTCCGGGCCGCGGGTGAAACGACGAGGTTCGGGTCGCCGCGGAGCGTCCTCCTCGAGAGGGGTCGCGAGGCGATTGTCGAACCCCGAAGCCCCCTCTTTTGTAAAGAGGGGGTTGGGGGAGTTAGAGCGTGGCTGTTGATTCAGCGGTTGAATGCAGCGAGCAAAGGTCAGCCATGACTCCGGTTTCTCACTTTCCGACGAACCATCATGATGCCGTCCCGGCCAGAAGAGGCGGAAGAGCAGGGAGAGCGGCTACAGCTCAGGGCGCTCCCGTCGGGTCGAGTTGATGGGTTTCAAAGGCGTACCCGATATTCGAGCTCTAACTCCCCCTGCCCCCTCTTTACAAAAGAGGGGGTTAGCCGGCGGGGAATTCTGATGGCTTTTCCGCTTCACGTTTTCGCCGGCGGCAAAACGTCGATACTCTGATGTCCAGGATCACAGAATCTGGATCGCTGAGAAGGGATGGTGAGAGGATGGAGACGCCATGAAACTTGACCGGATCTCGATCGACCCGAGCCGAATGAACGGCCAACCTTGCATCCGGAATCTCCGGCTGACGGTCCGGCGCGTTGTGGAAATTGCGGCCTTGTACCCAGATCGTAAGGAGCTGCGGCGCGATTACCCCCAGTTGGAAGACGAGGACATCCAGCAGGCGCTTCTGTTCGCGGCCTCGTACCTTGAGGACAGGATCGTCGAGATTCCGCTCGCCTCGTGAAAGTCTTGCTCGATAGGCAGAACCAGTCGAGTTGAGACCGAGAAACTGGCGAGCGAAGCCCGCAAATATTCGACTCTGGCGAGAGGAGGCCCAACCATGAAGGTTTTCGTCACACAGGCGCAGCCGGAACCATCGGTTTCCGACCTCCTTCGCGAGCACGAGGTCGTCACGGGTCAGGCGGGCCTACCGTTTTCCGAGCTGCAGAACCTCGTGGCGGACGCCGACGCGATCCTGGCGACGCCACCCGTGCGCATCAGCCGCGAGCTCATCGAGAACGCTCCGAAGTTGAAGATCGTCGCCAACGGCGCCGTCGGGACCGACAACATCGACCTTCTGGCCTGCAAGGAGCGCGGGATCCCCGTGACGAACACTCCCGGGGTCCTCACCGAGGCGACGGCCGACCTGACGTGGGCCCTCATCCTCTGCGTGGCGAGGAAGATCCGTGCCGCCGAGGCCGTGGCCCGGTCCGGGAGGTGGGACGGGTGGAAGCCCACGGACTTCCTGGGGATGTCCCTGTCGGGGAAAACCCTCGGGATCTACGGCCTCGGCCGGATCGGGTCCGCGGTCGCCCGCCGGGGCGAAGCCTTCGGCATGCGCATCATCGGGATGACCGAGGCGGATTCCAGGACCGTGTTCGAGAGGCTTCTTTCGGAATCAGATGTCCTGAGCCTTCACTGCCCCCTCACGGAGAAAACCCGAAACCGGTTCTCCACCGCGGAGTTTCAGCGAATGAAGACGGGTTCCATCCTGATCAACACCGCCCGCGGCGGGGTGGTCGACACCGGCGCGCTGATCGAGGCGCTCGACTCCGGGCGCCTCTCGGGAGCGGGCCTCGATGTCTACCCGGAAGAGCCGCGCATCGATCCCCGCCTCCTCCCTCGGGAGGACGTCGTCCTGCTGCCCCACATCGGGTCCGGCACCGTCGAGGCGCGGCTCGCGATGGCCAGAACGGCCTCCTCCGAGATCCGTCGCGCCCTGGCCGGAGAGCCCGTCGTCAACAGGGTCGTCTGAACGGAGGTCCCCGCTTCAGCGGAGCTGCTCGAGCGGGGGCGCCGCCGGCTCTCGACGCCCCTCACGGCCCGGACTCACGCGGGGTCGAGCCGCTTCGGAGAGCAGTCCTGGCACTCCGGCGCGGTGCGGGCGCGGTTGAACCAGGCGGCGCGCCAGCCGCCGCTGGTGCGCCAGCCGGAGCCCTCGGGCAGCGTCGCGAGAAGAACCGCCACGAGGATGATGCCGCCCGCCAGGAGCGTGCGGAGCGTGAGGGTCTCGCCGCCGAGTGCCGCGCCGAGAAGGACCGCGACGAGCGGGTTCACCCAGGCATAGGTCGCGACTTTTTCCGGAGCGGCACGCTTGAGCAGGTAGGTATAGCTCGTGAAGCCGATGAGGGATCCGAAGACGACGAGGTAAAGCCAGGCCAGTGTCGACCGAAGGGTCACGCGGGCCGGGTCGAAGGCCGCGAAATCTCCGTGCAGGCCTCCCGCAATCATCAGGAACACGCCCCCCGCCAGCATCTGCCACCCCGTGGACGCGAGTGCAGAGGACGGGAGCTTCATTCTCGTCGCCGAGACCGATCCGATCGCCCACGCCGCCGCCGCGAAGACGACCGCCAGGATCCCAAGCGTCTCGCCGCTCAGGGAACCTGCCGGATTGATGAGGGTGACAAGGCCGAGGGTCCCCAGCGCCATCGCGACGAGGGTCCGCGCCGGAGGGAAGCGGCGGTTCAGGGCGCCATTGAATCCCGCGACGATCAAGGGCTCCGTCGCCACGACCAGCGCCGCCAGACCGGAGCTGATCCGCTCCTCGGCCCAGACGACCCCGCCGTTCCCACACAGCAACAGCAGGAAGCCCAGCAGCGCCGCGCTCCTCAGTTCCTGCCCCGACGGACGCCACGGACCCGCTGCCCGCGCCATCAACAGCAGGATCGTTCCGGAGAAGAGGAAACGCGCTCCCGCCATCAGGAAGGGCGGGTACGACTCGAGGACGATCCGGATCGCCAGGTACGTCGAGCCCCAGACGATGTAGACGGCCAGAAAGGCCAGGATGAGCTTCACCTTCTCGGAAGCGAGGGCACGAGGCATGGTCGATCTCCGATATCAGGCTTCGATGCTCTCGGGTGCCGGGAGCGGGATGTCGGTGGTGTCTTTCAGGGTGTCGAGTACGATCGTCGTCCGGGTTCCCGTGACTCCGGGGAAACAGAGCATCTCGCTTCTGAGAAGAGTCCCGAGCGCGTCCGTGTCCGCCACCCGGACCTTCACGATGTAGCAGTCTTCTCCGGCGATGTGGTGGATCTCCTGCACCTCCGGCATCTGGGAGAGGCGCCGGGCGGTGGCCATGTCGCCACGGTCCGTCGTCCTCACCATCACGAACGCCAGGAGCCCGAGCCCGAGTTTTTTCGGGTCCAGGCGCGTCGAGTAGCCCCGGATGTAGCCCCTCTCCTCGAGCTTACGAACCCTTTCCAGCACGGCCGAAGGGGCCAGACCGACCCTCCTCGCCAGATCAGCATTGGTGATCTTGGCGTTTTCCTGAAGGTTCTTCAGGATTTCGAGGTCCGTGGCGTCGATCATTCTGTCCTCCGCGCCTAAAGATGGGCACCGAAGGCTGTTCTGTCAAGGGCTCCCTGAAAAGAAAGACCTGCGGGACATCAAGCCTTGCTCCGAACGATGAGTGCCCCCATCGACGGGGGCCTCACCTCTTTCGAAGAGGCACCGGGCCAGTCAGACCTGACGCCGCTCTTCGAGTGGAAGCGCGAGCAGACTCTCCGCGCCAGAAAGCCCGAGGGGGATCAGTAGGCGTTCCGGTGCCAGAAACCTGTCCGGAGCGTCATCCAGAGGATCTTCAGGTCGAGCTCGAGGCTCCAGTTCTCGATGTAGTAGAGGTCGTACTCGATCCTCTTCGAGAGGCTGGTGTTCCCGCGCCAGCCGTGGATCTGCGCCCAGCCGGTGATGCCGGCGCGGACCCTGTGGCGGAGCATGTACTGCGGGAACTTCTCCTTGAACTCCTTGACGAACTCGGGGCGCTCGGGCCGCGGACCGACGAGGGACATGTCGCCGCGGAAGACGTTGATGAGCTGGGGCAACTCGTCGAGTGAGGTCTTCCTGAGGAAGCCGCCGACGGCCGTCCGCCGCGGGTCCTCCTCGGTCGCCCAGGTCGCGCCCGTCTCCTCCTCGGCATCCACCTTCATGGACCGGAACTTGATGATCTTGAAGACGCGCCCGTCGAGGCCCATCCGCTCCTGCGTGTAGAAGATCGGGCCGTGGTCCTCGAGCCAGATCGCGAGCGCGATGGCGGGGTAGAGGATGGCCAGGGCGACGAGGCCGCCCGCGGAGAGGATGATGTCCATGCTCCGCTTCACGAGGGAGTTCCAGCCGTCCAGGGGCACCTGGGAGAGGTTGATGACGGGCAGGCCGTCGAAGTCCTCGACGCCCGCCTTGAAGGTCACGTACTGAAAGAGGTCGGGGACGACCCGGAGGTCGACCATCTCGTTGCCGACGTCCTTCAGGATCCTCAGCATGGTCTTGTAAGCGGAGACCGGGAGGGCCAGAAAGACGGTGTCGATCTGGTTTCGCTCCAGGACGTCCCTGAGCTCCTTTGTCGTTCCGAGCACCGGGAGGTCCCGATATTTGAAGGACCGTTTCCCCAGGTCGTCGTCGGCGAACCCGACGGGCTTCATGCCCGAAGCCGGGTGGTCGAGGAGCTTGTCCGCGAGCTGTTTGCCGAGTTCGCCGGCGCCCGCGATCAGGACACGGCGGAGTCCGATCCCGTGAGACCACATCTCCTCGAGGTACTTCCGGATCCCGAACCGGGCCAGACCCACCAGGATGACATCGAGGGCGAGGAACATCAGGAAGAGAGGCCGGTTGAACGAGAACGCCCGCCAGAAGCTGAGGAGGCCCGCGAGCATGAGTCCCGAGAGCGAGACGGCCACCACGATGGCGAGACTCTCGTCGATCGTCGACCGGTCCCGGCGGAGCTGGTAAAGCCTGTGGAAATAGAAGACGACGGGCCAGACGAACACCAGAACCGGCAAGAGAGTCAGGTAGTCGGAGATGGGCTGGTGGCCCTTCGGGGCGGGCCAGATGGACTCGAACCTGATGAGGTAGGCGGCCAGGAGGGCGAAGATCGTCGTGACGACGTCCGAGACCGCGTAGACCGCCTGCAGGCGCCGTGTCTGTCGACGAATCACGGCCGCCTCATCTCCTCGACGTCCGCGTCCCGCCGCCAGCGCTTCCAGCACGCATGAAGACCCGGAGCCTCTCGCGAGAGGCTCCCCTCGAGGGCTCGGATGAAAGACTCCTGGAAGGTGCGGGAACTGAATCTCTCGGCATTCGATCTCAGGACGGCCGTCTCAAAGGCAACCGTCGCGAACCGTTCTAGGGCGGAAATCAGCGATTCCGGGCCGGGCTGAGGATACAGGATTCCGGTTTCTCCGTCCCGGACGGTCTCCGTCGCGCCGCCCTTCCCGAGGGCAATCACCGGCGTGCCGCACGCCTGAGCTTCGACGGGCACGATCCCAAAATCCTCCTCGCCCGGCATGAGGACGGCCCGGGCCGAACGGTAGAGCCTCCGCAGCTCTCCGTCATCGGGCGTCCCTACGAAAGTGACGGAGGGTCCCGCCATCTTTCGAAGCCGCGCTTCCTCCGGCCCAAACCCGGCGATCGTGAGAGGGAACCCGGTGGCACCGGCAGCCCGGATGGCGTCCTCGATCCTCTTGTAAGGGGCCAGGGCGGAGACGATCAGAAAGCCACGCCTCTCGGCGATTTTCTCCGGCGGCGAGTAGAAGGTGGTGTCAACGGGCGGGTAGACGACTTCAGCCTCGCGCCGGTAGAGCCGCTGGATGCGTCCCCGCACGTTCTCGGAGTTCGCCAGGAACGCGTCGACCCGGGCGCTCCTCTTGACATCCAGGGCAGCCAGGGGGCCCCTCGCCAGCCGGGCCAGGGTCCTCACGGGCAAAGTCCGTTCGAGGAAATAGGCCTCGAACTGGTCATGGATGTAGCGAACGGGAGTGTGGCAGTAGCAGATGTGGAAGAAGCCTGTCCCTCGCCGGGAGCCTCGCCCGGCGTTCTTTGCCACGCAGTGCGAGCTCGAGATCACGATGTCGAAGTCCGAGACGTCCCAGGTTTCGGCCGCCAGGAAGAAGAAGGGAAGGAGGGTCCGGTAGTTACGCTCCCTGGAAACCATCCTCTGCAGGAACGTCGTTCGGATCTTCCGGGCCTCGATCTCCGCGGGCACCGATCCAGGGAAGTGGAACAGCGTGAAGACAGGCGCCTCGGGGAACATCCGGACCAGCTCCAGGAGCACCTTCTCGCCCCCTCTGGTCCCGGTCAGCCAGTCGTGAACGAGGGCGATCTTCACCGTGATCTCCTGGCCGCGCGCCGGTAAACGGCGAGGTGCTTCTCGGCCGCTCTCTCCCAGCTGAACGACGCGGCCCGGATCCTGCCACGTTCGCGGGCTCCCTGGCGGGCCTCCCGGTCGAGAAGCAGGGAACGGATCGCCTCCGCCATGTCACGGCGGTCCCCGGGATTGAAAAACCGGGCGGCTCCTTCGGCGACCTCCGGCAGTGAGCCTCGGTTCGAACAGGCCACGGGAGCTCCGGCTGCCATGGCCTCGAGCACGGGGAGACCGAATCCCTCTGTCACGGACGGGAGAACGAAGACCTCGGCGCCAGCCATCAGAGCGGCGAGCTCGGAGTCGGGGACGAAGCCCGTCTCGACGAGCCGGTCCTCGATCCTGGCCGCCCTGGCTTTCAGAAGGCGAGACGGCGCGGAGGCAGCCGGAACGCCGGCGAGGACGAGCTTCAGCCCAGGAAGCGCCTCCATGACGAGAGAGAAGGCCTCAAAGAGCGCGTCGAGGTTCTTGTGCGGCTTGTCGTTCCCGCAGTAGAGGACATAGGGCGCCGGGACGGGAGAATCCGAGGCCCTCGCCGAGAAGAAAACAGGCTCGATTCCGTTCCAGATCACCTCGAGCTTCTCGCTGGCGGAGGGAAACCGTGTCTCGATCTCGCGAGCCGTGTGCAGAGAGACGGTGATGACGGCCGTCGAGACTGAGATGGCGTGTCCGAGGACCAGGCGCGCGTAGGCCCGCTTTCCCACGGAGGCGTGCTCGGGCTCGGTGAGGTGCATCAGGTCGTGAATCGTCACGATGGCGGGCCGGGGGGTTCCAAGGGGGACGACGTAGTGGGGCCAGTGCACGACCTCCGCCGCCATCCGGCCCATCGGCCTGCCGGCAAGGAAGAGCTCGCGGAGACTGTAGGGACGGATCCTCGAGGGCACGGTGTGGACGCGGGGCGGAAAGAGAGACTCGTCGCCCTCTCGGCAGAGGGCCGTCACCGTGACCGCGCCCGAGTCGACGAGGGGCCGCAGGAGGCCGAGGATGTACCTCCCGATGCCGAAATCCCGGGCCTTGCGGGCGTCCAGGGCCAGTCCGAGAGCCTCCACCTAGGGGCCCCCGCCGATCGCGCTCAGGAACACGGGCCTCATGGACTGTACGGCCCGCGCCCAGGTGAACGCCGCCGCGTGAGGGGGCCCCGCCGTCCGCGCGCGCTCCCTGAACTCGGAATCGTCCAGTGCTCGCTCGAGGGCTTCCCCGATTGCAGGCGTGCTGGACGGGTCGGGGAGAAGCGCGAGGTCGCCGAGGACCTCGGGAAGGGAAGAGGAGGACGAGGCGACGACGGGGATTCCGGCGGCTAGGGCTTCCAGGGGTGGAAAGCCGAAGCCCTCGTAAAGGCTTGGGTAGGCGAGCGCCGATGCTTTCTTGAGGAGGCTCCTCGTCGATGCGGGGGAGACGTATCCGAGCATCTGGATCCGGCGGTGGTGCCGCGAGTCTCGGACCCTGGTTTCGAAATCCTGCATGCCCCACCCCGAGCCGCCCGCGATGACGAGGCGGGGAAAGACCGGCCGCCGGTCCCAGATCTCCTCGAGGGCCGAGACGAGTCTCGCCAGGTTCTTCCGGGGCTCTCTGGTCCCGAGGTAGAGGATGTAGGGCTCCGCCACGTCCGGCCTGTTCGCGTCCGGCGAGGCTTCTTCCTTCGTCACGGGCGTCAGGCCGTTCCAGACGACGCTCGACTTCGCCTCGGCCTCGGGGAAACGCTTCACCAGGTCCAGCCGGGTGGCCCTGGACACACAAAAGAGATGCGCGGCCTCGCGGACGACGGCGGGAAGGAACGGCACCATCCCGAGCCGCTGCTTGACGTTGTGCCACTCGGGAAAGAGGAGGGGCGTGAGGTCGTGGATGGTGGCCACCCGGGGAAGGGGGGACCCGAGCGGAACCACTGCATTGGGGCCAAAGAAGATCTGGGCGCCGGCTCGTTTTGCCTCCAGGGGCGCGAGGGTCTGGAGCCAGAGCGTTCCCGGCAGACGGGCAAGGGCGGGAACGATCGCGATTTGGCCCTGGAGCGTCTCGGGGAGGAAGATCGGCCGGGGGGAGAGGAGAGTGAGCTCGTCGGCCGGATACTCCTGGAGCCAGGAGGCCAGGAGGCCCTCGAGATAGCGGCCGATGCCGGTTCGTTCCTTCTCGAAGGCCCGGGCATCGACCGCGATCCGCACGGGGTGATGGTAAACCGCCCGCGGCGCTGTCTGGAACCCGAAGGGCCTCGTGCTACACTCCGCGTTCCCCCGCGCGGCGGGGGGCGGTATGCAACTGAATCTCGAAGAGGCTCGTGAAGGGCCGGTTGATCTTTCGCATCGCTTCTCGTTCGATGCCTCTCGGCTGGAACGTCCAGAGCTCTTGGCTCTTGCCCCCGTCGAGTTCCGGGGGAGGCTGACGAAGTCCGAGGCGGGCTTCATCGTGACGGGCACGGTCCGTTTTTCGGGATCCGTCGCGTGCAGCCGCTGTCTCGCTCCGGTCACCTTCGAGGGGGAGGAGACGGTCTCGTGGGTCTTCTCGCCGGCGCCCGACCCGAAGCACGGCCCCTCTCAGGAAGAGATCCTCCTGGGACGGGACGACTTCGACGTGGTGCACTATCGGGAGCCCCGGATCCATTTCGATCCCTTCATCGAGGAGGAGCTTCAGCTCGAGATTCCGCTCAAGGCGCTCTGCCGTGAGTCCTGCAAGGGCCTTTGCCCCACCTGCGGGATCGACCGGAACTCCGCCACGTGCGCGTGCACTCCGGGCGAGGATTCCCGGTGGGAGACTCTGAAGGTGCTGACGGAAAGGAAGCCGCGCTAGAGGCCCTTTTCGCACCCGGAAAACCCATCCATTACGATCTGACCGGCTGTCTCAGCCGCTGATTTTGAGGAGGTCTCAGGTATGCCGAATCCCAAACACCGGCACAGCAAGACGCGTCGCGACCTTCGCCGTGCCCACGATTTCATCAAGCCCTACCAGCTCAGCAAGTGCCCCAATTGCGGGGCCGAGAAGCTTCCGCACCGCGTGTGTCCATCGTGCGGGTATTACCGCGGCCGCGAGGTCACGGCCGGGGCCAAGAAAGACTGATCCGAAAAGCCGGTCCAAGAAATAGATGGCAATCGCGGTCGACGCGATGGGGGGAGACTTCGGTCCGGCCACGAACGTGGAAGGAGCCGTCTCCGCCGCGACCGAACTGGGTCTCGACTCCCTCCTCGTCGGCCGCCGGTCCGAGCTGGAGGCCGAGCTCCGGAAACTTGGCTACCGCGGGGACAGGATCCGGATCGTCGATGCCGACGAAGTCGTGAAGTTCGACGAGCCCTCGATCACCCCGCTACGCAAGAAGGTCCGCTCCTCGATCCGGATCGCGGCCGAGATGGTGCGCGAGGGCCGGGCGGAAGGGATGTTCACGGCGGGGCACACGGGGGCGGCGATGGTGGTCGGAAAGATGATCATCGGCGTCCTCGAGGGCATCGACCGTCCCGCGCTGGCCGCGGTCTTGCCGGGTCTGAACCGCAGGCGCCTCCTCCTGGATGTGGGGGCGAACGTGGCCTGCCGGCCCGAGCACTATCGCGAGTTCGCCTGGATGGGCCACTTCTACGCCCAGGAGGTGATGGGGATCGCGAAGCCCCGGATCGGACTGTTGTCGGTGGGCGAGGAAGAAGGCAAGGGGACGGAAACGACCCGGGAAGTCTTCACCCTGCTGCGCCAGTCGGGTCTCAACTTCGCGGGCAACTGCGAGGGCCGGGACCTCTACGAGGGGGATTTCGACGTCATCGTGACGGACGGATTCACGGGGAATGTGGTTTTGAAAGCTTCCGAGAGTCTGGCGCACCTCGTTGAGGAGGCCTTGAAACAGGAGGTCACCCGGAGCCTGCAGGCGTCGATGGGGTTCCTCCTGTCCAAGGACGCTTTTCGTGCCTTCAGAAAGCGGCTGGACTACAGCGAATACGGGGGGGCCCCTCTTCTCGGAGTCAAGGGCGCGCTCCTCATCGGGCACGGGCGCTCCAGCGCCAAGGCCGTGCGAAACGCCATCCGGGCTGCCTCCGACTTTGCGCGGCGAGACATTCCCGAGAAAATCCGGCGAAAAGCTCTCGAGTTCGCCCCGGGTACACGTCACCCCTAGAGGAGGCAACGAGATGTTCCATGCTGCCATAGCGGGCACCGGCCACGCGGTTCCGGAAACGGTTCTGACCAACGAGGACCTCTCCAGGCTCGTGGCCACGAGTGACGAGTGGATCCGGACGAGGACCGGAATCCAGGAGCGCCGGAAGGCCAAGGAGGGCGATGTCCTTTCCGACTATGCCGTGAGTGCCGGGCAGAAGGCGATGGAGGCCGCCGGGATCACCGCCAAGGACTTGGACGCCATCATGGTGGCGACCGTGAGTCCGGATCAGCTGATTCCATCCATGGCCTGCTTCGTCCAGCAGAAGCTCGGTGCCAAGAAGGCCGCCGCGTGGGACCTGAATGCCGCTTGCTCCGGCTGGCTCTACGGCCTCCACATCGGGGACAGCCTTCTCCAGGCCGGAAAGGCCAAGAACGTCCTTCTCATCGGCGCGGAGTTCCTGACCCGGTTCACCGACTACACCGACCGGACGACCTGCGTCCTCTTCGGAGACGGCGCCGGCGCCACGGTCCTGAAGGCCACGAAGTCGGACCACGGCGTCCTTTCGACTGTCGTCCGCTGCGACGGCGAGGGCGCCAACACGATCCAGATGCCCGGAGGTGGCTCCACCCACCCCCCGAACAGGCCCCAGACCCTCGAACAGAACCTCCCCTACATCAGAATGATGGGGGGAGAGACCTTCAAGATGGCGGTTCGTTCGATCACCGAGGTCTGCAAGGAAGTCCTGAAAGAGTCGGGCTTCGAGGCGTCGGAGGTGAGCTGGGTGGTGCCGCACCAGGCGAACGAGCGGATCATCACGGCAGCGGCCGAGAGGCTCGACATCCCGAAGGACCGGTGCATCATGAACATCGAGCGCTACGGCAACACGAGTTCCGCCTCGATCCCCATCGCGCTCGACGAGGCGGTCCGTTCGGGCAGGATCAAGAAGGGGGACCTGATCCTCTTCACCGCCTTCGGTGGCGGTTTCACGTGGGGAGCGGCGCTCGTCCGCTGGTGAGAGGAGGGACAGCGAATGGACGGAATCGCCTTTCTTTTTCCGGGCCAGGGGTCCCAGTTCCCGGGCATGGGAAAGGACCTGTACGAGACCTACCCGGAAGTCCGTGAGGTCTACGACCGCGCGGACGCCGCCCTGGATCCCCTCGGCGTGGCGATCTCGAGGGTCTCCTTCGACGGGACGGAAGACCAGCTCAAGCTGACAGCGAACACGCAGCCCGCGATTCTCGTCCACTCGGTGGCGGTCCTCGCCGTTCTGAAGGCGCGGGGAATCCGGCCCGTGATGGCGGCCGGGCACTCGCTGGGTGAGTACTCCGCCCTGGTGGCGGCGGGCGCCTTGACCCTCGAGGACGCCGTCGTCCTGGTGCGGCGCCGCGGCCAGGCCATGCAGGAGGCGGTCCCGGTCGGGGAGGGCGCCATGGCGGCCGTCATTGGCCTCGACGGGGAGCAGGTCAGGCTCGCGTGCGAGGAGGTCTCGACCGACGACGACATCTGCTCGGCGGCCAACTTCAACTCTCCCGACCAGACGGTCATTGCCGGGACGTCGGCTGCCGTGGGCCGCGCCGGAGACCTTCTGAAGAGCCGCGGAGCCAAGCGAGTCTTGCCGCTCTCGGTCTCCGCCCCCTTCCACTGCCTCTTGATGAAGCCGGCCGAAAACGCCCTCTGGCCTCATCTGTCCGCGACGAAGATCGCGCCGCTCGACTTTCCGGTCGTCTCGAACGTCGACGCGCGGGCCATCACGGACCCGGAGGAGGCTCGCCAGGCGCTCCGGCGCCAGGTCTGCTCTCCCGTTCGCTGGGTGGAGACCCTCGAGCTCCTTTCTCAGAAGACCAGGGAAGGGCTCGAGTGCGGTCCGGGAGCCGTCCTCTCCGGGCTTGCCAAGAGGACCGTCAAGGGCTGGACCGTCCGGACGACGACCGACCTTGCCGGGCTCGTCAAACAGTTCGAAGGACAGTCACCGGTATGACGCCGGGTCCGTCCTCGACGAACGCCACCCGCGTACTCGAGGCCCTGAAAGTGCCGTTCGCTCTCGCGGAGTTCCCGGCCGCCGACTTCACGGCCGAGGAAGCCGTGGAGAAGCTCGGCGTGCCCGCCGAGACCGTCTTCAAGACGCTGGTGGCGAAGGGGGACCGGTCGGGTGCGCTCTCGGCCGTGATTCCGACTCCGGCCCGGCTTTCGTTGAAGAAGCTCGCCCGCGTCTCGGGCAACAAGACCGTCGCCCTCGTCCCTGTCGAGGAGATGGAGCGGCTGACGGGGTACGTGAAGGGGGGCTGCTCGCCCCTGGGAATGAAGAAGAGACTCCCGGTCTTCGTTCACGAGACCGCCAGGAATCTGGACTCTCTTTACGTCTCGGCGGGCCGCAGAGGCGTTCAACTCGTCGTCAAGGGTGAGGACCTGATCCGGGCCGCGGGGGCGACGGCGGCCGACTTGATCGAAGAGTAGGACGAAAGGAACCGGAACCGATGGCAGTCACGATCTCGCTCGAAGGAAAGTCCGTGCTGGTGACGGGGGCCTCACAAGGCATCGGCGTTGCGATCGCGCGAAAGTTCGCCGAGGCCGGTGCCCTGACGGGGCTCGCGGCCCGCAACGAAGAAAAAGCCGCGGATGTCGCGGCCTCGATCACCGCGGCGGGCGGGCAGGCCTTCGCCCTGAAGATGGACGTGTCCGACCCCGCCTCGGTGAGCGCGGGGATGAAGGCTTTTCTGGAGAGGGCGGGGAAGATCGATATCCTGGTCAACAATGCCGGCATCACGAGCGACGGGCTGATTCTCAGGATGTCGAAGGAGAGCTGGGACAAGGTTTTGGGAACCGATCTGACCGGGGTCTTCCTCGTGAGCCAGGAAGCCGTCAAGTCCATGATCAAGAAGAAGATAGCGGGCCGAATCATCACGGTCGGATCGGTCGTCGGGCTGATGGGGAACGCCGGGCAGACGAACTACTCGGCGGCCAAGGCGGGCGTCGTGGGCTTCACGATGGCGCTTGCGAGAGAAGTGGGATCGCGGGGGATCACGGTCAACGCCGTCGCCCCGGGCTACATCGAGACGGCCATGACGGACGAGCTTTCCGCAGAGCAGCGCGAGAAGCTCTCGGCCCAGATCGTCCTGGGAAGACTCGGAACGGGCACGGACGTGGCGGGTGCTGCGCTATTCTTGGCGTCTGACGCGGCGTCTTACATCACGGGAACCTGTATCAACGTGAGCGGCGGGCTTTTCATCGGCTGAGGCCGGGCCCTCGCTTGAAATCACGGCGGCTCCCGGGGAGAATGCCGCCGTTTCTGACTTGGATTGGAGGAATCAGTACATGTCTGCATCCATCGAAGAGAAAGTGAAGAACATCATCGTCGAGCAGCTCGGCGTCCAGGCCGAGGACGTCAAGGCCGAGGCCTCGTTCGTCGACGACCTCGGAGCCGATTCTCTTGACACCGTCGAACTCGTGATGGCGTTCGAAGAAGCTTTCGGAATCGAGATCCCGGATGAAGACGCCGAGAAGATCCAGAAAGTCAAAGACGCCATCGCGTACATCGAAGCACACGCGAAGAGCGTCTAACAAAGACCGGCTCACGCTGTGAGCACCGAGGACTTTCTCGATCATCGCTCTCGCCGGCGAGTCGTCATCACCGGCGTCGGCCTCCTCTCCCCGCTGGGCTTGACGACCGCCGAGAACTGGAGGGCTCTCGAGGCGGGCCAGAGCGGCATTGGCCCGATCACTCGGTTCGATGCTTCCGCCTACGCCTGCCAGATCGCGGGCGAGGTGAAGGGCTTCGATCCGTTCACCGTTCTCGACAAGAAGGAAGTCAAGAAGTTCGACACCTTCATCCACTACGCGGTCTCGGCCGCCCGGGAGGCGATCGAGGACGCGCGCCTCGTCGTGACCGAGGAGGATGCCGAGCGGGTCGGAGTGGCCATCGGGTCGGGCATCGGCGGCCTCCCCCTCATCGAGGACACCCATTCCACCTTGCTCGAGAAGGGTCCGCGCCGGGTCAGCCCCTTCTTCATTCCGGGCCTCATCGCCAACATGCCGAGCGGGTTGATCTCGATCCTCTACGGCGCCAAGGGACCCAACACTGCAACCGTAACGGCGTGCGCCACCTCGGCCCACGCCATCGGTGATGCCCTGCACATCATTCGCCGCGGTGACGCGGACGCGATGATCGCCGGCGGCACCGAGTCGGTCATCGCACCCCTGGCCATTGGCGGCTTTTCGGCCATGCGGGCCCTCTCGCTTCGGAATGCCGAGCCCAAGAGGGCCTCGCGGCCCTGGGACCGCGACCGGGACGGATTCGTCCTCGGCGAGGGCGCGGGAATCCTCGTTCTGGAAGAGATGGGCCGGGCCGTGAAGCGGGGCGCCCCCATCTACGCCGAGCTTTGCGGGTACGGGATGTCGGGCGACGCCTATCACATCTCCTCCCCCTCGGAGGACGGCGACGGCCCGTTCAGGGTCATGCGAAACGCCCTCGCCGACGCGGCGCTTTCGCCCGAGAGCGTGGACTACATCAACGCCCACGGCACGTCGACGCCCGCCGGAGACCGCATCGAGACGATCGCAGTCAAACGCCTCTTCAAGGAAAACGCTCAGAAGGTTCCCATCTCCTCGACGAAGTCGATGACGGGTCACCTCCTCGGCGCCGCCGGAGGACTCGAGGCCGGGATTCTGGCCCTGTCCATCCGGCACGGGGTCATTCCCCCGACCATCAACTACGAGACCCCGGATCCGGAGTGCGACCTCGACTACACGCCGAACGCGGCGCGGAAGGCCGAGATCCGGGTCGGGATGTCCAACTCGTTCGGGTTCGGCGGCACCAACGCCTGCCTCGTGATGCGGAGGCTCTGACCGGGCCGCGATCGCCGTTGACCCCTTGCCCATCCGGGATCTATCCTCGAATCGACCCAGAAAAGAGACTCTCGAGGTGAGCAAGGAGGCCGCCGATGCATATCAATGATTTGCTGAAGATTGCCGTGGAGAGGAAGGCCTCCGATCTTCACCTGAAGGTCGGAGCGCATCCGATCATCCGCGTCGACGGCGACCTGATCCCCCTGGTCGACCTGAAGCGCCTGATGCAGGAGGACACGATCGCGATGGCGTTCTCGATCATGTCCTCCCGTCAGAAAGAGAAGTTCAAGAACAACCTCGACATCGACATCGCCTACTCGGTTCCGGGTCTCGGGCGCTTCCGCTGCAACATCTTCCAGCAGAGAGGCACCGTCGGCCTCGTCTGCCGCGTCATCCCGGCCCGGATTCTCACGGTCAGGGACCTCCTCTTGCCGCCCGTCATCGAGAAGATCTGCGAGGAACGCCGGGGCCTCATCCTCGTCACGGGGACCACCGGCTCCGGCAAGTCGACGACGCTCGCCGCCATGATCGACTACATCAACGCGGTCCGGGCGGAGCACGTCATGACGATCGAGGACCCGGTCGAGTTCATGCACCGCGACAAGAAATCGATCGTCAACCAGCGCGAGCTCGAGGTCGATACCCGCTCCTTCTCCACGGCCCTGAGAGCCGCGCTCAGGCAGGATCCCGACGTCATCCTCGTCGGCGAAATGCGAGACTTCGAGACCGTCGAGACCGCGCTGGTGGCCGCCGAGACCGGTCACCTGGTCCTGTCGACCCTCCACACCATGGACGCGACGGAAACCGTCAACCGCGTCATCTCGGTCTTCCCGCCTCACCAGCAGAAGCAGATCCGGCTCCAGCTCGCCGCCGTCTTGAAGGCCGTCATCTCTCAGCGCCTCTTGCCCCGCGCCGACGGCCTGGGCCGTGTGCCCGCGGTCGAAGTCCTCATCATGACGAACTACATCCGGGACTGCATCGAGAACAAGGAAAAGACGAAGTACATCCACGACGCGATCAAGGCGGGCACCTCGCAGTACGGGATGCAGACGTTCGACCAGTCGCTCTACGGCCTGTACCGGGCGGGCCTCATCACCCTCGAGGAAGCGATCCGCCGCTCAACGAACCCCAACGAGTTCAAGCTGCGCGTCCAGGGCATCCAGTCCACTTCGGACCTGTCGCAGGAGTCGATGGACATGGCGATCCAGTCGCCGGACCAGCTCGACCCCCTCAAGGAAGAGTCGCCCTTCGACTTCAGCAACCAGGGGTGAGACGAAAACCTCTCCCCGTTTCCGAGAGCACTCCTGAAGCCGCCAGGCAAGCTGCCTTGCGGCTTCTTTCACGTCAGGACCGCTCCGCCGAGGAGCTGAGGAAACGGCTTCTGGAAAAGGGATTTGCGGCCGAGCACGCTGCTGAGGCGCTCCGCTTCGTCCTGGAGACAGGGCTCCTTTCCGAGAGGCGATTCGTCGAGTCGGCCGTCGCCTCGGGAAGGCGGCGAGGGAAGGGCCCCCGCCTGATCCAGGCCGCGCTCCGGGCCAAGGGCGCGGACGAGGAAGTCGTAACCCAAGTCCTCTCGGAGGACGATCCGGCTCAGAAGAGCGAGCGGATCCTCGCGCAGATCCGGAAGAAGGAGAGGACCTTCCCGGCTGGATTGACGGCGAGAGAACGGTCGAAGAAACTCTTCGACTATCTCGTCCGGCGCGGTTTCGAGCCGGAGGCCGTGATCGCGGCCCTCAGACAGAAAGGCGATTCCATCGATGACGACTCCCCGTGAGTGGACCTCCAAGGAGGTCCGCGAGACGTTCCTGTCCTTCTTCGAGAAAAAGGGACACCAGCGCGTGGCCTCTTCTCCGCTCGTCCCGGCCGAGGACCCGACCCTGCTCTTCACCAACGCCGGGATGAACCAGTTCAAGGACGTCTTCTTGGGTCGCGAGAACCGCCCCTACAGCCGCGCGGTCACCGTGCAGAAGTGCGTGCGGGCGGGTGGCAAGCACAACGACCTCGACAACGTCGGCTACACGGCCCGGCACCACACCTTCTTCGAGATGCTCGGCAACTTCTCGTTCGGCGACTACTTCAAGAAGGACGCCATAGATTTCGCATGGGAGCTCGTCACCTCTCCCGAGTACTACGGGCTTTCGCCCGAGAGGCTCTGGGCGACGGTCTACAACGACGACGACGAGGCCGCGCAGCTCTGGGAGAAGTACCTGCCGAAAGAGCGGATCGCCCGGTTCGGGGAAAAGGACAACTTCTGGGCCATGGGCGACACGGGACCGTGCGGACCCTGCTCCGAGCTCCACTACGACCAGGGGCCCGGGGTGCCCGGGGATGCGACTCCGAACGGCAAAGGCGACCGCGTCATCGAGATCTGGAACCTCGTCTTCATGCAATTCGAGAGGGACGGAAACGGAGTCTTGACTCCACTTCCCAAGCCCTCTGTCGACACCGGGGCGGGTCTCGAGCGCATCACCGCCATCCTCTGCGGCAAGAACAACAACTACGACACGGACCTCTTCGCGAACGTCATCTCGATCCTCGAGGGCCTGACCGGGAAGCTCTATCGCGGGGGCATGGCGGTCGAGGACGCGCCGTTTCGCGTCATTGCCGATCATCTCAGGGCCGCGACCATGCTGATCGCCGACGGCGTGATGCCGTCCAACGAGGGCCGCGGGTACGTCCTGCGCCGGATCGTGCGGCGCGCGCTCCGCTACGCCCGCCGGCTCGGGCTGGAAAAGCCCTTTCTGGCCGAAGGCGTCGATGCGATCACCCGCGTTTTTGCGGGCGTCTACTTTCCCGAACCGTTCAATCCATCGATTTCTCAGTCCGTTCGCGATCAGCTGTCCGCCGAGGAGAGCCGCTTCGCCAAGACCGTCTCGGTCGGCGCGGACCGGGTCGGCGAGGCCATCTCCGAGGCCCGGAGGCGTGAAGAAGACCGGCTCTCGGGAGCCCAGGTCTTCAAGTTCTACGACACCTACGGCATCCCGCTCGAGCTGATCGAGGAGCTGGCGTCCGACGAGGGCGTCGGCATCGACAGGGCTGGCTTCGAAGCCGAGCTCGAGAAGGCGCGTGAGCGCTCGAAGGCGGGCTCCAAGTTCGAGGCCGATGTCTCCGCCATCCCAGAAGACAAGATCGACCCGTCCTGGACGACCGAGTTCCGGGGCTACCCCGAGGACGACTTCGTCGAGCTGAAAGGAGCTCGGGCGCTCGCCCTGTTCCGCGTCCTGGCACCTGGCAAAGCGGAAGGACCCCTCGCGGCCCTCCCGGCTGGTTCGGAAGGCCTGGTGATTACGGATAAGTCAGTCTTCTATCCGGAAGGGGGCGGCCAGGTTTCCGACCTGGGTTCGTTCACCTGGGCCGGGGGCCGCGCTGAGGTGACGTCCGCCCACCGGGGAGTCACCGGTGCCTTCATCATCCACCACGCTCGCGTGGTGGAAGGAGAGCTCGAAAAGGGCAGCATCCTCTCCATGTCGGTGCCCGAGTGGACGCGCCGCCGTACGCAGGCGAACCACACGGGAACCCACCTCCTGCATGCCGCTCTCAGGAAGGTCCTCGGCGAGACCGTGCGGCAGATGGGCTCGCTCGTCGCGCCCGAACGACTGCGCTTCGACTACTCCGCGGCCCGCGCCACGACAGCGGCCGAGATCGCGGAGATCGAGCGCCTCGTCAACGAGGAAGTCCTGAGGGACAAGGGGGTCGGCAAGGAGTACATGCACATCGACGAGGCCCGGAACAAGGGCGCCATGATGTTCTTCGGGGAGAAGTACGGCGAGCGCGTGCGCGTCGTTTCCGTTCCCGGCTTCTCGACCGAACTGTGTGGCGGCTGCCACGTGCGGCGAACAGGGGAGATCGGCGGGCTCAAGGTCGTTTCCGACCGCGCGCTCGCCGCCGGCGTGCGGCGCATCGAGGCCGTGACCGGGCTCGGTGTCATCGAGCGTCTCTCGCGACACGACCACCTGCTCGGGGAAGTCGCGGAGACGATTCAGGTCGGGCACGACGACGTTGCCGCGAAGGTCCGGGAGCTCTCGACGCGGCTCCGGGAGCAGGAGAAGGAAATCGCCAAGCTCAAGGTCGCCCTGGCGTCATCCGGGGCGGCGGGGCCGTCGTCCGAGGACGCCGGCATCGTCGAGATCGGCGGAATCCGGGTCCTGGCGCGCCGGGTCGCGCCGCTGCCCATGAACGAGCTCCGGAACCTCGCCGACACGTTCCGCGGAAAGGTCAAGTCGGGCGTCGTCCTGATCGGAACCGAGGTGGAGGGAAAGGTCACCCTCATCGCGGCCGTCACCAAGGACCTCACGGAGAAGGTTCCGGCCAACGAGATCGCGCAGAAGATGGCGGTTCTCGTCGGAGGGAAGGGAGGCGGCAAGGCCGATCTCGCCCAGGCGGGCGGGAAGGACGCGACGAAGATCGACGAGGCCCTCTCCGCCGGTCTCGCCGCGGTTCGTGAGCGGGTCGAGAGCCGGGCATAGGGACTTGACCCGGGACCAGGAGACGGAAGGGTATACTCTCCGCGATGTTCCGTTCGGCGCGACTCGTGTGTGCCGGGTTGCTCTTCGTGCTGTCAGCCCCGGCCAGCTCCCAGGTGCATCTCGTCCGCAAGGCGGATGGCAAGGCAATGATCTTCAATCAGATCGGCAGCGGGTGGCGTGTGAATGGCCGTGCCCCCACGGACGCGTACCTCATCGCGCGCCGCGACCAGCCGTCTCCGTTTGACGATCTGATCAAGGAGCATGCGGTCAAGGAGGGCGTGGACGAGCGGATCATCAAGTGCGTCATGCTGATCGAGTCGAACTTCAATCCGCTCGCGGTTTCGCGCAAGGGCGCGCGCGGGTTGATGCAGCTGATGCCCGGAACGGCCGCCCGCTACGGCGTGAGGAATTCTCACGATCCGAGGGAAAACGTGAGGGGCGGCGTCCGCTATCTCGCGGATCTCCTCGGAATGTTCTCCGGGAATTCGGCCCTCGCCCTGGCGGCCTACAACGCGGGCGAGAACGCCGTCCTGAAGTACGGGGGGATCCCCCCGTATGCCGAGACGCAGGAATACGTTCGGCGCGCCATGGTCATCCTCGACGGAAAGAGCTCCACGCCGGTTCTCGGAGGGGGATTCAAGGGGATGACGCCGGTTCTCTCGGCGGGAGCGAGGCAAAGCCGCGCCGTACCCACTGGTCCCCCGGTCAAGCTCAGGCGTACGGCTGATGGCTCCGTGCTCATCGCCAACCAGGCTCCGGAGCCGAAGATGAGTCCCGTCCTCGGGCACGTCATGTCTCCCGGCCAGACGGCAGCGCGATGAGCCCGATTCTCACGGACGGCGGCGTCTCTCGCAACGTGGCCTTCTTCGACCACGGGCTCTTCCTCCTTCACCTGAACCGGGGAAAGGAAGAGCTCAGGAAGGGCCGCTACGAAGAGGCCAAGAAAGAGCTCGAGGATGCGCGCCGCTTCCGCCCGAACGACCCCGAGGTCCTCGCGAACCTCGGGTTCACGCTCTTTCATCTCGGGCACTTCGAGGAGGCCGAGGAGGTCACGCGGCACGTTCTCCTCACGCATCCCACGTCGGTGCCGCTGCTCTTCAACCTGGGGCTGATCCTTTTCAAGTCGGGCCGGACCAAGGAATCGGTCGAGCCTCTCGAGCGCGTTCTCGCCCTGCAGCCGGGACACCGCAAGGCGCACCTGACCCTGGGGCTGGCGCTGCAGAGGCTGGGCTCGGCTGACAAAGCGAAGGAACACCTGAAGTCGGCCGGAGCGGACCGCAAGGCGGGCACGGACCTCGATGACACGGTGTCGCGGGCCGCTCGCGCCGCGGCCAAATCGGAGGAGCCGAAACCGGAACCCGAGGAAGAAGTCAGACCCCGCGGTTTCGACACCTCTCCGATCGTCAAGCCAGAGCGGTTCGACCAGATCTCGACGGCGGAGGTCCCGCGTCTGGCGCCAGCCGAGACAAAGCCGGCACCCCCGCCTCCTCCACCCTCGCCGCCGCCTCCTCCCGCCGAGACGGCCCCGAAGTCGTCGCTGGACGACACGCAGCCGGCCGCCATCGCCGCGGCGGAGACCCTCCTGATCGCGCGAAGCGGGCCGATTCCGGTCATCACCCGTCCGCCCGACACGGTCAGGGCCGCCGGTTCCTTCACACCGGGAACCGGAGGGTTCCTTTCCGCGGATTGCCGAAAGGGCCTGATCGTCAGGCGAAACGTCATCACGGGACGGCGAGGCTCTCTCTACATCCAGCCGGAGCGGACACAGAGCGGCAGCCTGGCAGGGCTCTTCGTCGAGGCTCGCGGACCGGGAATCCTGCTTCTCGTCGAGAAGCAGAGACAGCCGGTGCTCCTCACGCTCTCTGACAGCTTCCTGTCCGTCGATCCGTTGCACGTGCTGGCCTTCGAGGACAGCCTCGCGTTTCGCGAGGATCCGGCCTTCGAGTTCCGGCGGCTCATTCCGCTTCCGTTCCTGAAGCTCTTCGGGACCGGCGTCCTGGCGCTCTCGGCGAGTACAGAGCCGGCGCGGCTCGAGGTCACACCCGAGAACCCGCTGTCGTTGACGGCCACTTCGGTCGTGGCCTATTCCGAGGGGATCGAGGTCGACATTCTCGAGGGGGCCGACCCTCTCGAGAGGGCGGGGCTCGGCCCCGTCATCCGGTTCTCGGGCACCGGCCACGTCCTGGCGGACAGCGGCTAGATCTCTGCTCGCCCGCCCGCTCAGCGGCGCTCGGCGGGCTCCTCCTTGGCCGTCAACTCCTCGAGGTCCTCTGCCCAGCGCTGAGCCTCGGCCTGCAATTCCTTCAGCTCGCGGCTGGCCTCCTCTCGCTGAGCGAGAAGGAGGGTTCTGAAGAGCGCGCCGCTGACGAGGTTCCGGAGCTGTGCGTAGACCTCGAACTCGCTGTGGCTGGCCTCAACGAGCATGTAGCCGAGCGGCTTGGTGCTCTGGACGAGCGGCTCGACGATGAGGATCGCGGGCTTCTTGCAGGTGGCCGCGGCGGCGGGGATGAACTCGGACGGCCGGAACGACTGCGGGGGAGAGGCCTTGAAGGTCCCTTCGCTGTAGGAGAAGACGAGCTTTGCGCTTTTCGGCGAGGACTCCGACGCGTCGAGGTGGCCGGCGCCCTCGTACATCACCACGTAGCACGCCGTGATTCCCAGAGCTGGAAGGAACCGGGTGAGGAGCGGAGGCATCTCCTCCAGATCGAGGATCCCATTCAGGGCTTGGTCGAGGTCCTGCAAGGCTCGCTCGTACTGCTCGACGACGGTTCGCCTGTAGGTGAGCACGCGCAAGCCGGTCTCGGCCAGGAGAATGCGCGCCTTTTGGAAGAGGTTTTCTGCCTTGAAGGCCAGCTTGTGGTCCCCGAGCCGCGACAGGAGGCCCGAGCGAAGGGCCGAAAGGGTGTTCTGCCAGATGGCCGTCTCCTCGACTTCCACCCGTTCGGGCTGGACCGCCTTGCGAAGAACCGGGAGGAAGTGGTGGGCCTTGCCATCGACGAGCTCGGCGAAGAGCGCCTCGGTGACGTCGAGCAGGGTCTGCTCGGACGGAATCTGAGGGGGTACTCCGAAGGCGTTGCTATGGCTGGCCCTGCCCGTCTTCAGGGCGGCTTCCAGGATGCTGGAAACGAGGACCGGGAGGTTCTCGCGGATCTCTCCGATCGGAACGAGGCTCGATTCCGCGCCCTCCTCGAGCTGGGCATCGTCGACTTCAGACGGCAGGCACCCGCACGACGAGCGGATCACGACCTCTGTCGGGACGAGGATCTTGCCCTCCGGGCCGTTCCCTCGGATGCGCTCCAGGAGGGTGTCGGCGGTCCGGTAACCGGCTTCGTAGAAGTGCTGCCTCACGGTGGTCAGAGGGGTGAGGGCGAGGCGTCCCGCCTCGATGTCGTCGAAACCCGCGAGGGCAATGTCTTCCGGAACGCGGATCCCGCGGCTTCTGAATTCGGCCAGGGCGCCGAGGGCCATCGAGTCGTTGGCTGCCACGATCGCGTCGGGCCGGACGCGCCTCTCGTCGAGAAGGAGCCGCACGGCTGCCCGGCCGCTCTCCTCGAGGTAGTCCCCCGGGACGATCAACTCGGGATCGATCGACAGGCCGTGTGTCGTGACGGCCTTCTTGTAGGCCTCGAACCTCTCGCTCGATTCGAGCTGGCCCGAAGGTCCGCAGATGAAGGCGATGTGCTTGAACGTGTGAGTCTCGATCAGGTGGGAGACCAGCTGGAACATCCCTTCCTTGCTGTCGGGAAGGACGACCGGGACCCCGTCCGCGTCCACGACTCCGCCGACGACGGGGGTGGGTGCGAAGCTCCCGCAGAACCCTCGAATCGTCTCCGAGGTGGAGCCCAGGGCGAGGTCACCGACGAGGATGACGCCGTGGGTCTTCACCCTCGAGGCCAGATCGTAGAGGCCCCCGACGCCCTTCTCGGCCTGCGACAGACGCCCGCCAGGGAACCAGATGACGTCTACCGATTCCTCGCGCGCCCTGCGCACGATTCCCCAGAAGAACGAGTTTCCGTACCAGCCACGCAGGTCTGATGAGAGGACGCTGATCGATGTCATGGTGTGCCGAACCCTTTCCGGAATGGGGGGGCGAGGAGCCCCAGAACCGCGTCCAGAATGCCAGAAGTGGCGGCGGGAGGAAACCCGGCCTGGCCTGGGGAGAATCCGGGCGCGGCTGGAATCCGGAAAACCTCGCCCGGACTGGGTCCCCGAGTCTTGAGCCGCCCTTTCCTTCAGTACGCCGGGGACGCCCCCTTCACCAGGTCCTCCGCCGCATCGAGAAGGGAAGAGACCTTCTGTTCGTCTTCGTGTTCGGCATAGAGCCGGATGATGGGCTCCGTTCCCGAAAGCCGGAACAGGAGCCAGCCCCGGGTGCCGAACTCGAGCTTGAACCCGTCGAGGTCTGCGACGGCCGTGACGGTCTCTCCCGCGATTCGATCCGGGGGATTCCGGCGGAGACCCTCGACGAGGCTTGCGAGGGCCATGGCGGGACCGTGCCGGTCCCGCCGGTCGTAGTGAAAGAGCCCGTACGAGTCTTCTTGCTCCCCCAGCAGGGCCTTGAAGGTCTTTCCGGAGTGCGCGATCGCCTCCAGGACGAGAAGGGCCGAGAAGACGCCGTCCCTTTCGGGGAGGTAGAACGAGACGCCGAGACCCCCGGATTCCTCTCCGCCGATTCCGATCTCGTTTGCGAGCATGCGCTCGGCCAGGTACTTGAAGCCAATCGGGGTCGTGATCAGCGGGGCGCCAAGGTCCTGGCAGACCCGGTCGACGACGAGAGACGTGGAAAAGGTCTTGCCGACGCCTCCCTGAATGCGGCCGGCCCTCCAGAGTTTCTCCGCCAGGAAGGCGAGGATCCGGTGCGGAGTGATGAACCGGCCCGAGGCGTCGAAGACTCCGAGGCGGTCCCCGTCTCCATCGCTCGCCATGAGGATGTCGAAGCCGCCTGGGCGGAGCGCTGCGAACGCCGTCTCCATGTTCGAGGGGATCGGTTCTGGATTGACTCCCCCGAAAAGGGGATCCCGCTCGCCTCTCACCGTGCTCACACGGGTACGGGAATCAGGCCCGACGATTCGCTCGAGAAGGTTGCCCGACGCTCCGTGCATCGCATCCCACAGGACCCGGATACCGGCTTCGCGGATGGCGGGAAGATCCACGGCGGACGCCATCGCGGCCGCGTAGTCGCTCTCGAGGTCCGTGACCTCGACCGCGCCCCCCGGTGAGGCCGGCAGGGGCCGGCCCAGGCATTCCAGGACGGCCTGGTAGGTGGCCGGCGGGGCGCTCCCGCCAAAGTGTGCCTTGTACTTGATCCCGTTCCAGATCGAGGGGTTGTGGGAGGCCGTGATGGCGATCCCGCCCCGCAGACCCCGGTTCTTGACGTGATAGGAGGCACAGGGTGTCGGGACGGGCCGGTCCGTCAGGAGGACTCTCCACCCCTTCGCCGCCAGAGTGTCCGCGGCGTCCCGGGCCACCTCGGGGGAAAGAAAGCGGGTGTCGTTGACGACGACGATCGTCCTGGGGTCCCCCGGATCGGGGTTATTTCGGGAGGCTGTCCAGGCTCCGATCGCTTCGATGACGCTCCCCGCCGCTTCGAACGTGAACTCGCGGCCGATTCGTCCTCGCCAGCCATCGGTGCCAAAGACCACTGGGTACTTCTGCATCGCGCCCGGATTCTCTCGGAGGAAACCGGGCCCGGCAACCAGTGCGTTTAGAATGCCGTTCCGGTGCAGCTGAACGTCCCCAACGCGCTGACCCTCTTGCGCATCTTCCTGGTTCCCCTCCTCGTCGTCCTCCTGCTGACGAGGATGCCGGCGCGGGAGTTCGTCGCCCTCGGCGTTTTTCTCTTCGCCGCCCTGACGGACTGGCTGGACGGGTACTGGGCGCGAAAGTTCAAGAAGGTGACGACCCTGGGTCAGCTTCTCGATCCGATCGCCGACAAGCTCCTCGTCTCGGCGACTCTCATCTCTCTCGTCGACCTTCAGGAAGCCGATGCGTGGGCGGTCTGCATCATCATCGGAAGAGAGTTCGCCGTTTCCGGGCTTCGCTCGATCGCGGCCGCGCACGGGATCATCATCTCGGCCTCGAAGTGGGGAAAGTTCAAGATGGTGGCGCAGGTCGTCGCCATCTCGCTGATGATCCTCGGCGCCCGGCTCGACGACATCGGGCTCTGGCGAAAGACCGGCAGGGCCGCTCTCTACGTGATGACGGCGATCGCGTTCGCCTCGGGCGTCGACTACTTCAGGAAGTACCTCAAGCCGACTCTCGAGCGCGAGGCCAAGACCTCTCCCTGAGGTCCCCGGCTCACCGGCGCCGCCAGATGCCCTTCCCGATCTCCTTCTGCGCCAGCAGGAACTTCTTTTCGTAGTCCGTTCCGGTCTCCCAGCCGGCGATCTCTTCCGGTCGCAGCCGCTCGAGGGCGGGACAGGAATCCATGAGCGACGTGATCGCCTTCCAGTACTCCTCGTGGTCCGAGGCCGCCTTGAAGAGGCCCCCTTCGCCAAGCGCCCGGGCCGCCGCCGCAACGAAGTCCGGCTGAAAGACCCGCCGCTTGTGGTGCCTCATCTTCGGCCACGGATCCGAGAAGTAGACGTGGATCGCGGCCACGCTCGCGGGCGCGAGCCTCAGCTTGACGAATTCCCGCCCGTCCAGCCACTCGATCCTGAGATTGGAGAGACCGAGCCGGGCGATCTTGACCTGCGCGATCCGCACGTAATCCGGCTCGATCTCGATTCCGAGATAGTTGCGTTCGGGGTGGGCCTGAGCCTCGGCGAAGAGGAATCTCCCCTTGCCGGTGCCGATCTCGACCTCGACGGGAGCCTCCCGGCCGAACAGGGTGGGGAGGTCGGCGTGGGATCCGGATTCGGCCTCTCCGGGCAGCGAGACGCGGGGCGGAGGGGTGACGCCGCGGCTTCTCGGCCCCTGACACCTGGGTTCCTTTGGCTGAGTGGCGAGTCC
Organism: Thermoanaerobaculia bacterium; assembly: GCA_022071945.1. Lineage (GTDB taxonomy): Bacteria > Acidobacteriota > Thermoanaerobaculia > UBA5066 > UBA5066 > JAJVIN01. Next base: position 54,681 of record JAJVIN010000002.1, read on the forward strand.
CGCTCGCTTCAGAGCGCGGCGGAGCGCAGGGCGGCTCATTCTCGATGGCTTTCCTTCTACAAGACGGTTTTTCCGGGGAACTTCACGATCCGGATCGTGACGTCGCCGAGGATCCGCGTCTGGCAACCCAGACGCAAGCCCGGCCCGAGGTCGAGCGCGAGCTCCGCGCGAGCCGGCGGGGACAGGTTCTCGGGGCCAGAGACCACCTCGAACCGGCACGTGGTGCACGAGGCACTTCCGCCGCAAACATGTTCCATGGGAGCCTGAAGGGACAATGCGGCATCGAGAACGGTCGACCCGATCCGCACGGTTCCCTTCTGTCCACTGCCCGCGAAGATGACTCGAGGCATTTCCTTCAAAACCGCCGGATTCTCTCCGATCTTCGTGAAACCGGAGGATTCACTCGACGACGACCGTGAGCCCGCCAGGGGCTTCGAGAGTGTCGAATCGCCTCAGGAACTCACCGCGGCAGGGTCCCGAAACGCACAGACCCGAGCGGGAATCGAAGAGCGCGCCGTGGTTGAGGCAGGCGAGTCTGCCATGAGGGTCGAGCGGAATGTGCTCGCCGTGCGGGTTGAGCGGCAGCGGACGGTGGGGGCAGAGGTTCTCGAACGCGCGCCAGCCGTCAGGAGTTGCGATCAGGAACCCTCTGACCCTCCCGAGGTCCCGAGATTCAGCCTCGAATGTCAGGACTTCTGGCGTGCTTCCGTCATCCGGCAGGGGGACGAAGACCTCGACGGTCTCGGGCTCTTCCGTGTCGAGGAAACTGCCCCCGCCCTCCACTTCGAGGCGGCGAAGGATCTCGTGGTCCGCCGGAGGCATGGGGAGGGTGCGGGCTTCGCCGGGGAGACACCAGCGGACCTCCTGACCCGCCGTGCCGGCGGGGGAGCCCATCATCGCCGTGACCTTCATGAAGAGGAGCACGAGAGTCATGCCGGGCTTCTCGTCGCAGGCGAATACGTAGGGCTCGGAGCCATCGACCGACACGCCCAGTTCCTCCAGCCACTCGCGCGACAGGGCGTGGGCCGGGCTCTCGTTTGCTTCCAGCTTTCCCCCGGGGAACTCCCAGAGGCCGCCATACGCGGCCGACACGTGCCTCTGGGCGAGAAGGACTCGCCCCTTGCGCACGAGGATCCCGGCGGCGACGAAGACAGTCTGTCTCACGACTTTCCTCGATTGGCGAGAACGGCCCGGGCATTGCGCGCAAGCCCCCGCCATCCGGCCCGCGTGAGGGCCGTGTGAGAGAAGCGGGCGTCGAACTCCTCCTCTGTGAGCGAGGCGATCTCCCCAGGGTCGAGCTGTGCCGCGGCCGTCTTCAGGGGCGGACCGTTCCACGGGCAGACGTCCTGGCAGATGTCGCAGCCAAAGAGGGTCTCGCCGATCGCGTCAGCCTCACCGGCTTCGAAGTCCGAGCGTTTCTCGATCGTCAGGTACGAGAGGCAAAGGCGGGCATCGAGGAGCCCGGGACCCTTGAACGCGGAGGTCGGGCAGCCGTCGAGGCAGGCGGTGCAGGAACCGCACTCCGAGAAGGAGGTCTCTGCCGGCTCGGGGACCGTCGCGGAGGAAGGCCCGAGATCGACGTCCGTCAAGAGCTCACCCAGGACGGCGTGGGATCCGACCCCGGGGATGATGAGCATCCCGTTCTTGCCGATGAACCCCAGCCCGGCCCGCACCGCGACCTCGCGTTCGAGGAGCGGCGCCGTGTCGACGCAGACGCGGAAGTGCGTCCCTTCGGGGCAGGATTTGGCGAGCTCCGCGGCGATTCTGTGAAGGGCACGGCGGACGGTGACGTGATAGTCGTCCCCCCGGGCGTACCGGGCGACGTTTCCGGGGCCTCCTGGTGGGAGCAGAAGCGCCACCGCGAGGACCGACCGGGTGAAGGGCAGGATGTGCGAGAAGTCCTGCCGGGCGGCGGCGTCCCTGGCGAGCCAGTCCATCTCGCCCGCGTAGCCGGCGGCGACCCAGTTCCAGAAACGGTCCCACGTGAGCGGCTTGGGCGCGGAGAGGACCCCGGCGGCACAGAAGCCGTGCCGCCCGGCGAGGGTGAGCGCGAGTTTTCCGAGCCCCGCGGGGTCCGAAGGCTCGGGGGGAGGCGGGAATCTCGGAGGCCGCTTTCTCGGGAGCGGCGGGGGCGATGCGGGCGCGGTCTTCATCCGGCGTCCTATGATCCCAGAACCGGAGCAGAACGATGACGAGTCCACCAGCTTCCCGCTTCTACCAGATCTTCAGCTTCGTGGTTCTCGCCCTGGCGATGGGTTTCTTCGCCTTTCGAATCCTCGAGCCGTTTTTTGCGGCGATCGCCTGGACGATCGTTCTCGGCGCCGGCTTCTATACGCCCTGGAAGTGGCTGAGCTCGAAGATGCCGAAGAGCCCGAATGGCGCGGCCACGTTGATGTCCCTGGGAGTTGCCCTGGTGTTCCTGCTCCCCGCCACCGTCCTTGCCATCGTCCTGATCAACCAGGCAGCGGATGCGATCGGACTTCTGGGAAACGAGCTTTCGAAGAGGAACGTCCGGTCCGTCGACGACTTCATTCACATCCCCCCGGTGACCCGCGTGCTCGACCTCATCCACGAGAAGACGGGCATGACGGCCGCGGACCTGCAGGCCAAGGGAGTCGAGGCGCTTGGCAGGATCTCGTCTTCGCTGGCCCAGATGAGCGGAGGGTTCCTGAAGGGGATCCTCGACGCGATGATGACGTTCGCGCTGACGATCTTCCTGCTCTTCTTCTTCTTCCGGGACGGGGATGCGTGGGGAGCGGCCGCGTTTGGCGCGCTGCCCATTCACGACAAGTCGAGAAAGAAGCTGATGGTCGGGTTGCGGTCGATGCTGCAAGGGATCTTCCGGGGTTCGCTCTTGTGTTCGCTCGTGCAGGGGATCACGGGCGGAATCGGGTGGGCTCTCGCCGGGCTCCCGTCGGCGGCGGTGGCCGGTGCCGCGATGGCGCTGTTCTCGCTCTTGCCCCTTGGCGGAACGGCCCTGATCTGGGGCCCCGGAGCGATCTGGCTGTGGATTGCGGGGCACAAGGGCGCCGCGATCTTCCTGGTCGTCTGGGGTGTCGTGGTCGTTTCGTTCCTGGCCGACAACGTCCTGCGGCCCCTCCTGATCGGAGGAGGGGCGGAGCTTCACACCCTCGTGGTCTTTCTGGGAGTCTTCGGCGGGATCGGGGCGTTTGGTCTTCTCGGGATCTTCTTCGGCCCCATCATCCTCGCCCTGGTGACGACGATGCTCGACATCCTGCGCGAGGAAGCCCGGCTCGTGTCCCCTGCGGAGCCAGACGCGTAGCCCGGGCCGTCACGGGATCCAGTCGGCCAGAAAGACGTTCGTCTCACCCGGCTTGGCGTTGTGCCGGTTGGAGCAGAAGACCAGTTTTCTTCCGTCAGGCGAGAACATCGGGAATCCGTCGAAGGTCGGGTTGTAGGTCAGCCGTTCGAGGTCCGTTCCATCGGAGCGGACCGACCAGAGGTCGAAATTTCGGCCCTTGGGATCGGCGAGGTTGGAGCAGAAGATGATCGTGTCGTGGCCCCCCCTGAAGAAGTAGGGGGCGAAGCTCGCGACGCCATTGTTCGTCACCTGGCGATCCTCGGTTCCGTCGGAGCGCATGACGCGTATTTCGAGGCGGGACGGCCGGATCAGGGCTTTGGCCAGGAGGGACTTGAAGTCGACGATGGCGGCCTCGGTTACGGGCCGCGAGGCCCTGTAGACGATCCAGTTGCCGTCGTCGGAGAAGAACGCTCCGCCATCGTAGCCGGCCGAGGTCGTGAGCCGCTTGACGTTGCGGCCGTCGGCATCCATCGAGTAGAGATCGAGATCGCCGTCCCGAACGGACGTGAAGACGATCTTCTTGCCGTCCACGGATATCGTCGCCTCGGCGTCGTACCCGGGGGAGTTCGTCAGGCGCTTCAGGCCTGATCCGTCGGCCTGGGCCGTGAAGATCTCGTAGTCGGAGTAGAGGGCCCAGACGTATCCCTGTGACATGTCGGCCTCGGGGGGGCAGGACTCGGATCCCAGGTGCGTCGAGGAATAGAGGATCCGGCCGTCCGGGAAGAGGTACGAGCAGGTCGTGCGGCCCTTTCCGGTGGAGACGAGCCTGGCCACGGGCTCCGGTCGGTCCAGATCTTCCAGGATGAAGATCTGGTCGCAAGAGTAGGGCGGCCGCTTGGACTGGAGAATGAGCTTCTTGCCGTCCGCCGAGAAGTACGCCTCGGCGTTCTCGCCGCCGAATGTGAGCTGACGGACGTTTGCGAGGTGCTGCTCTCCCGGATAGGTCAGGGGCGACAGGACGCCCTCGTACGGGTTGCCGGGACGCGCCGGCGGCGCAGTCGGCGTGGCCGCGGCGGTGGGCGCGGGCGGCTTCGGAGGCGGGGCGACGGGGGCGGCCGGCTTTCCGCACGAAAGGAGCGAGAGGCAGAGCCCGATGCCGGCACTTCCTGTGCGAAGGGTGAGACGAAAGAGGGGTCTCTCGGATCTCTCCATGTGGTGCGGGGGAGTGTAGCAACCAGGTGGTAAAACTCTCGGGCGCGGTACTGATCGATGAAACTCCATGACAGCCCGTCACGCTCTCGCGCGAGCCTCGTGGAAGAGGTGGCTCGCCAACTTCTCTTTGATCTCGAAGCCCTTCAGACCCCGCTTCCAGGCGGGGGCCTCCAGCAGGCGTCCTCATCTGCTTCCAGCCCCGGCCAAGGACAGGGGGTCGAGCCGTTCTCCCTCGACGGGCCACGGACCGTCCTGGAGGGTGGAGCCCGGTATGTCGCGCCTTTCCTGCCGGCTGATGCTCGGTTCAGGGCGGCGAAATCACTGATCCTGAGGTCCCTGCGGATCATCACGAGGGATCAGTCGGTCTTCAACTCCGCCGTCACCGAGGCGCTCCGGATCGCCCTGAAGGAGATCGAGGACGGGGTCCGGAGGAGCCGGGAGCGCGAGGCCGCCGATGCAGGTTCGCTCTCAGAGAAATTGCGCTCCCTCGAGGGGCTCGGAAGCGAGAGCAAGACCAGGATCGATGAGCTCGCTTCCTCGGTTTCGGGACGGGGAGCCGAGGTGGACAGGCTCCTGGCGGAACTGGCATCCGGCCTCGAGAGGGCCAACGCAGCCATCACGTCTGAAGCCCGAAACCGCGAGAAGACCGCGGAAGGCCTCGAGCGTCAGCTTCAGGAGCTCGAGGAGAGAAGAGGGCGATTCGTCAGAGAGCTCCAGGCGGCCCTGGGCCGAATCGAGAACGAGCTCGAGAACGAGGGCCGGGCCCGCAACGCCCTGGCGAAGGACTACGAGCAGCGGATCGCGCACCAGGACCTCCTGCGAAATACCCTGGCCACGGAGCTTGCCGGGGCTCTGGAGCGCGAAGCGAGATCACGGGAGATGGTCGCGACCGAGATGGAACGCCGTCTCGAACACCAGGAGAGGATGCGCTCCGCGCTGGCCGCCGAGATCCAGGGGGTGATGAAGGGCGAGGAAAAGGCGCGGGAGCTCGTCGGGCTGGAGCTCTCGCGTGCTCTGGCCAGGCTCGACAGGCTCGAGCGAGAGAGCGATCGCCACGAGGACGTCACCAAGGCCCTGCGGGTCGAGGGCGACGAGGCGTCCCGGAGGTTCGGGCTTCTGTCGAAGCGGGTCGAAGAGCTCGCCGAGGAGGCCCGGCTGTCGCGGCTCGAGTGGACGGCCCTGAGGTCGAGTCTGAGGGGTCTGACGGGGGGGGAGGCCCAACCTGGGGAGCGGGTCAGTGTGCCTCCACCGCAGGCTCCGTCAGCTTCACCGGCTCCTCTCGCGCCCGCGTCGTCGCCCCTCGATGCCGGAATCTATGCGGGTTTCGAGGAACGCTTCAGGGGCCGGGAGGATGTCATCCGGGAGCGTCAGATGCGCGATGCCCGGCTGTTCGTCGGGGCTCCGGGCCTCGTCGCCGACCTGGGATGCGGAAGGGGAGAGTTCCTGGAAGCGCTCCGTCAGCTCGGTGTGGCTGGCGAGGGCTGTGATATCAACGCCGTGGCGGTGGCGCGCGCGAGGCAAAAGAACCTCGCCGTCGCCGAGGAGGATCTCTTCGCGTGGCTCGTCAGACAGCCGGATGAGTCGCTTGGGGGCATCACAGCCTTCCAAGTGGTCGAACACCTGGCTTCCGCGGATCTGCTCCGGCTCGTGGAACTCGCCTCGATGAAGCTCGCGCGAGGAGGCCGGATCCTCCTCGAGACCGTCAATCCCGAGTCCGTCTTCGCCATGAAGTGGTTCTGGATGGACCTGACACACGTCCGGCCCGTTCCGGGCGGGAGCCTGGCTCAGCTCCTTTCGGCGAGCGGATTCCGGAACGTGAGGCTCGACTACCGTTCCCCGGTCCCGGCCGATGCCGCCCCGCCCGCGGAGGTCTTCCAGGATCCGAGACTTTCCAAGATGGCCGAGCTGCTCTTCGCGGCGCAGGACGTGGCCGCGATCGGAGAGAAGTGAGCATGGCCAGGATCGCCGTTTGCACCGCGCAGGTTCCCTTCGTCTCCGGAGGAGCGGAGCGCCACGCGGCTGGCCTCGTTCGCGAGCTCGGCAAGGCCGGACACGAGGTCGAGCTCGTCCAGCTGCCCTGGAAGTGGTACCCGCGCCGCCAGATCCTCCTGTCCGCCATGTCGTGGCGGCTCCTGGATCTGTCGGAAAGCGATGGGAAGTCCATCGACCTCGTCATCCCGATGAAGTTCCCGTCTTACGTGGTCTCGCACCCCAACAAGGTGGTCTGGTTGATCCACCAGTTCAGGCAGGCGTACGACCGCTTCGGAACCGCCGGGAGCGACTTCGATGCCGGGCCCGAGGACACTCGCTGGCGGGAGCTGATCGCCGCGACCGACGAGACCGCCCTGTCGGAAGCCCGGAAGATCTTCACGAATGCGGAAAACACGGCTCAGCGGCTGGCCCGGTGGAACGGCATCAAGGCGGAAGCGCTCTACCACCCGCCGCCCCTGGCGGGCCGCTACCGGTTCGAGGGCCTCGAGCCGTTCGCCCTCATCGCCGGGCGGCTCGATCCATGGAAACGGGTCGACCTGGCGATCGAGGCCGCCGCGGCCGGAGGGTGGAAGCTCGTGGTGGCGGGCCGGGGACCCGACCTCGAGAGGCTTTCAGGAGTGGCGTCCCGCACGGGCGCGAGCGTCGACTTCCTCGGCGGCGTCAGCGACGAGGACCTCATCTCGCTGTATGCGAGAGCAGGCGTGGTCGTCTTCCCCCCCGCCGACGAAGACTACGGCTACATCGCGCTCGAGGCCTTTCTCTCGAGGAAGCCCGTGGTGACCTGCACCGACTCGGGAGGGCCGCTGGAGTTCGTCTCGGAGGGTGAGACGGGCCGGGTGGTCGCGCCGGAAGCGGCCCAGATAGCCTCTGCGGTGAAGGAGCTTCTCGGCGACTCGAAAGCGTCCGCCCGGATGGGGGAGACCGGGTACGACCGGGTTCGCGACATCACCTGGGAGAACGTGGTCACGAAGCTGCTCGCTGCGGGTGGGATCGACTGATGGCGCTTCTGGATGTCGGGATGATCAGTCCCTGGCCCCCGGCGCCATCGGGCATCGCCGATTACAGCCAGGAGCTTCTCGAATACCTCGGATCTCTGGCGAAGGTCACGGCTTACCCGCCCGAGAAGGCCGGGACGGCGCTTGGGGCCGGTCACCAGGTGCTGTTGTTCCAGATCGGCAACGACCCGCTCCACGCCCCCTCGCTCGAGGCGCTGAGACGGCGTCCCGCGGGCCTTCCGGCGGTCGTCGTCCTGCACGATTTCGTCCTCCATCACCTCTTCGCGGCGGCCTACCTCGACCGCGGGCGTGAAAAGGACTACGCCGCCGAGCTCGCCAGGGCCCACGGAGAGCGCGGCCGGGTCTTTGGCGAGGGGGTCCTTCGGGGGGAGAGGATTCCCGTCTGGGATCTGGAGCCCTGGAGGTTCCCGCTCTCGGCCGGCGTGATCTCGGACGCGACTTCCGTGATCGTCCATTCCCGGCTCGTGAGGGGAGCCGTGATGAGGGAGAGGCCCGGCACTCGCGTGGTCGAGATCCCGCACCACGTCATTCCCGTGGAAAAGACGCCCAAGGCCGAGGCACGGCAGATTCTGGGAATCCCGCTCGACAGACCGGTGGGCGTGACCCTGGGTGTCGTTACGCCGGCGAAGCGGGTGGGAAAGATTCTCGAGGCCCTTTCAGTCCTGAGCCCAGGGGAACGTCCCTTTCTCTTCGTCGGGGGAGCGATCGGATCCGACGATCCCCTTCACGAAAAGACGCGTGCCCTCGGTCTCTCTCGCGACGTGGCTTTCGGAGGCTTCCTCTCGGAGGAGAACTTCTTCCGGGCGGCCTCGGCGGCTGATTTTGCGATCAACCTTCGGTTTCCGACGATGGGGGAGACTTCCGGAGCGATCTGCAGGCTGGCCGGTTTCGGGCTTCCGATGATCGTGAGCGACGTCGGCTGGTTTCGGGAGCTCCCGGACTCGTTCTGCCTCAAGGCGCCCGTGGGGAACGGCGAGATCGAGACCCTGACCGAGGCTCTGCGCAACCTGTCGGCACAGGGGCCGGCGAGGTTCGAACGGGCGGCCCTGGCCTTCGAGTGGGCAGAGGCCAGGCACCCGTCGAAGACGGCGCGCCTCTATCTCGAAACACTCGAGGAAGCCGTCACCGGCTGGGCCGCGCCGAGGGTCCTGCCGCCGGCCCTGGCCTGGGCGCTCTCGGACCTCGGCATTGGCAAGGCGAAGGCGCGCTCGCTTTCGGGGTCCCGTCAGCCCGATTCGGAAGTGCTCGCCTCTGTCGGGTTGGCGGCCGCCGAACTCTGGCCGGCCGGTCTCTTCTCGGGGGCGAAGCCTCCCACAGCCGCTCGATCGAAGAAGCCGCGGAGCTCCTGAGCGAGAGACTCGCCGGGTTCGTCCTCGCAGGCAGTGAGGACGGCGAGAAGACCGGACAGATCGAACTCGGAGCGTCGCTCGACGACTGAGGCGAGCTTGGTTCGCGCGAGAACGAGAAGCCGCGCGGCTGGGGCCCGCCGGCCTTTTTCGAAGTGAACGCAGGCAGCCGCGAACTGGATGAGCCCCTGCAGGAAGAGGCGCTCTTGGCCCGCCGCTGCGAGCCAGAGCCGCTCCCACTCCTCATGTGCCTCGAAGAACCGCCCCGCGGCGAAGTCCACGAGGCCTCTTCGAAAGGCCAGTTCCCGGGTCGGAAGGAGAGGTGGGGAAAGGGGCAAGGGCCTATCAGGAACGCTTCTTCGAGAGCGTTTCGAGAACCTGGAGCATGCGTTCCGTCCCCGTGTACCCGACGAGACGCTCCACGACCTTTCCCGACCCATCCACGAAGACGATCGTCGGGAGGCCATCGACGCCCAGCCGCTCCGCTGGGGCCTGGCCCTCCTCCTCGGTGTTGAGCCGGATCGGGATGAAGCCGGCGGTCGCGGCACCCATGCGGGGATCCGAGAAGACCTCCTTTTCCATCTTCTTGCACCAGCCGCACCAGTCCGCGTAGAAGTCCACCATGACGAACTTGCCTTCGGACCGGGCTTTTTCAATGGCCTTTTCGTACGAGAGCGAGACGAACTGAAGTCCCGTGCCGGCCGGCTGGGGCGCACCGCCCGGAACGACCGGGTTGCGTTCGAAATCAGCGGAGCTCGATTCGCGGCCGCGGCCGCAGCCCAGGTGAGACACGGCGAGGACCGTGAGGACGATGAGGGTCAGGAGGTGATTCGACTTCATGGTGACTCCCGATTGGACTTTATGACGGAGGGCCCTCTCGCGTTTCCGGAAAGACCCAGTCTTGCGAGTTCGGGTGCGAGGTCCTCCGGGCGGGCGACGACGAAGCTCTCTATCCCGAGATCGCGGGCGGCCGCGACGAACTCGGGCCGGTCATCGAGGTAGACAGCATCGCCAGGGGAGACGCCTGCGCGCGCGAGGGCTCTTTGGAAGAACACGGGATCGGGCTTTCTGACCCCCTCGCGGAACGAGAGCACGCAGTGATCGACGACCGCCTCGATGGGGGCGATCTTCAGGACTCCCTCCCAGTGGAGGGCATTGGTATTCGAGACGAGGATCCTGAGGATTCCCGGGGGGACCGCGGAGAGGGCCTCGAGGGCCTCGGGCACGGCCTCGAAGATGTCGCGCCAGGCGGGAATCCAGACCGAGTCTTCGATTCTGGGGAGCCCGCAGCGGGCCTCGGCAGCCCGGAAGAACTCGATTGCGGTCAGCTCGCCGCAGTCGAGGGCTCTTTCGAGGTCCCCGAAGAGCCCGGGCGCCAAGTCTTGCGGAGGAACGTCCGCGTGCGCGGCGAGAGCCCGAATCGTCTTGCCGTGGTCGAAACGGACGAGGACGTTGCCGAGGTCGACGAAGAGGGCCCGGGGAGCGGCCCGCGTCAAGGCCCGGGTCAAGGCCTCATCGGCTCGGCGGTGATGAGATACGGGTCGCCGGTATCGGTGTCGGTCACGGTGGCGTAGGCGAGGATCCGGGCCCCGTTGTTCTTGCTGACGAAGAACGTCAGGCGGTAGGGGGCCTTCTCGGCACTAAAGGGTCCGGCCGATGCGAACACGACGTCGTAGATGTTGTTCAACTGTTCCATGGAGTACGGAAGAACCTCGAGCGTGACCTCCTTGGCGACCTTCACGCCGAAGCGGTCGGTCAACAGGACGGTAGCTGTGAGAGGAAACGCCGAGGCGTTGAGGACCGCCGCGTTGACGATGATGTTGGCGCCGTAGGGGAGTCCCGGGCAGTAGAGGTCTCCGAACACCGAGTTGCTGAATCCCAGGGCTTTCCTGGCGGGAAAGGCGGGAACGAACTGTCCGAACGTGCCGGCGCCGCTTCCGATGTTGTAGGTGTTGCTCGTCACGAGGATCGAGAGATCACCGTTCCTGTCGTAGGAATGGATATCCGCAAGGCCGTAGCCCGAGCAATAGTCGAACTTGATCTCGTTGTTGCAGAGAACGTCCTTGAAGGTGACGCTCATCCGGGGCAGGAGCTCGAACCGCTTGCCCTGGGCGTTCGTCCCGTCCGATCCGGCCGGCGTGTAGAGGAGGTCGATCGTGGCGGCCCTCTCTGGCTCGGGGTTGAAGAGGGTGAGATCCGTTCGCCACTCTCCGCTGGCCCCCTTGGTGTGAACGAGGGGCACGAACGAGCGGGAACTGGCGATGGTGTCCGCGGTGAGGGGATTCCCGGTGGCCAGGGCCAAGGTGAGGGCCATGAATCCCAGCCGCGGAGCCGAAAGCAAGAAAGGCCGCATCAGAACCTCCGATGTCCGCGGAAGAGCGAGGGCTGGCCTGGCTCACCGCGCTGCTGGATTGTCACCCGGCCGGGGCGAAAAGAAAAAGCGCCCCGACTGGCGGGGCGCTTTCTGGAAGACCAGATGGAGGGTGACTTACTTCGCGGCCGGGGCAGCCGGAGCGCCGGTGGCGGGGGCAGCGGGGGCGGCAGCGTCAGCAGCGGGAGCGCCGGTGGCAGGGGCAGCGGCGTCAGTCGCCGGAGCGGCCGGAGCTTCGGGAGCGGCCGTCGGCTTCTCCTCGACAACCTTCGGGGCCTCGGCCGGGGCGGGCTCCTTCTTCTCGCCGCCGCCACAGGCGACGGTGCCGAGAAGGGCGAAACCAAGGGCCGCGATGGCAAGAACAGAAATCGACTTCTTCATGTGGAACTCCTTCAATGGATGGGTTGAGAATCGCTGAACTCAGCGAGGGAACAACTGGACATCTTCATGAGGGGGGAAATGGGAAATCTCCTAGCGTTACCTGATTCGAACCAAGGAGATTTCTCCAATCACTATCCTCGAAGACAAAAGAAGAAAAGTAAGGCGCACCTCAACAGACTTCCTGCAAGGGCACCCAAGCTTCCGCACAAAAGAATAAGGAACTTCGGCGCGGTGTCAAGGGCTTTTTTGCTGTTTTCGATGCCGGTCTTCATGTTTCGCCCCATCCGGGGGGCTGCTACACTACGCGCTCTTCAGGATGTTCGATTCCCTATCTGACAGGATCCAGCGCGTTTTCAAGGAGCTTCGAGGGGAAGGTCACCTCACCGAGTTCCACGTCGACCAGGCGCTCAAGGAGATCCGGACGGCTCTCCTGGAGGCGGACGTCCACCTCGACGTCGTGAAGGAATTCACGGGCACTGTTCGAGAGAAAGCGGTCGGTCAGGAGGTTCTCACGGCCCTGTCTCCGGCGCAACAGGTGCTGAAGGTCGTCCAGGCCGAGCTGACGAGCCTCCTCGGAGGCGCGGCGCAGCCCCTCAACCTCAAGCGCCGCCCGACGGTCGTCCTCCTGGTCGGTCTGCAGGGCTCGGGCAAGACGACGACGGCGGCGAAACTCGCCCTTCACCTGAAGCGCAACCTGAACAAGCAAGTTCTGCTCGTTCCCGCCGATACCTTTCGTCCCGCTGCCACCGAGCAGCTGCGCACCCTGGCGAAAGAAAACGCCCTCATGTGCTTCGATCCCAAGACGGAGACAAAGGCGCTCAACCGGGTGCGGGCCGCCGTCAAGGACGCGAAGCTCTTCGGATACGACGTGGCCATCGTCGACACGGCTGGGCGCATGCACGTCGACGACGAATTGATGGACGAGGTGGCCGAGATCAAGTCTCTGGCGGATCCTGACGAGATCCTCTTCGTGGCCGACTCGATGACGGGACAGGACGCGGTCAACTCCGCCAAGGCCTTCTCGAACCGCCTGCCCTTGACGGGCGTCATCCTGACGAAGACCGATGGCGACGCCCGCGGGGGCGCGGCCCTCTCCCTGGCGCGGGTCGTCGGCAAGCCCGTGAAGTTCATCGGGGTCGGCGAGAAGGTCAAGGATCTCGAGGTCTTCCACCCGGATCGGGCCGCCTCCCGGATTCTGGGTCTCGGCGATGTCCTCACCCTCATCGAGAAGGTCTCCCAGGAGACCGACCGCAAGCAGGCCCTCCAGATGGCCGAGAAGCTGCGGAAAAACGAGTTCACCCTCCTGGATCTGCGGGACCAGATGAGGCAGATGCGAAAGCTCGGGTCGTTCAGCAGCCTTCTGGGGCACCTCCCCAAGGTTGGGCCCCTGAAGGAGCTCTCGAACATCGATATTCCCGAGGACGCGACAAAGCGACTCGAGGCGATGATCGACTCGATGACTCCCGCCGAGAGGGAGGACCCGCGGATCATCGATGGGAGCCGCAAGAAGAGGATCGCTCTGGGGTCCGGGACCACGGTTCCCGAGATCAACCAGCTGCTCCGTCAGTTCGGTACGATGAAGAAGATGATGAAGGGAGCCCCCCGGATGCGCTTCTGAGCGCTCCGGACCGGGACGGCTCTCGTGGATAATCGGGGGGTGCCTGGGCGGATTGCCGCCCGCGGCGACCCCTCAGAAAAGAAAGGAATCTCAATGGTCAAGATCCGGCTCCGGCGGGCCGGCGGCACGAACGCACCCGCCTATCGAATCGTGGTTTCCGAGTCTGAAAGGGTTCCGACGGCGAAGGTCGTCGAGGAACTCGGCTACTACGACCCGACGAAAACCCCCACGCTTCTGAAGCTCGACGCCGAGAAGACGAGGCAGTGGATCGCCAAGGGCGCCCAGGCCACCCCCACGGTGAAACGCCTTCTCTCGAGCATCTCGAAGGCCTGAGAGGAAGGATGACGGAGGAGGTCTCGCCCGAAGACTGGGTCGCGGCTGGCAGGGTCCTGCGGCCGCACGGGCTTTCAGGCGAGGCGGTCGTCGAGCCGTGGACCGACTTCCCGGAGCGGTTTGGCGAGGGGCGCCGTCTCTTCGCCCGCTCGGGCGGGCGTCTCGTGAGCCTGACGGTTTCGGCCTCGAGGCCGCACAGGGGCGCGCTCCTGGTTCGCTTCGCCGAGTTGACCTCCGTCGAAGACGTGGAGGCCCTGAGGGACGCGGACCTCTGCGCGGATCCGTCCGAGCCGGTCAAGAGGCCCGAGGGGTACTTCTTTCACCACGAGCTCAGGGGACTCCTGGTCGTCGACCGCCTCGGCGCTTCCCTCGGGCACGTGGAGGATCTGCAGGATTTGGGGCCGTCTTCTCTCCTCGCCGTGAGGACCGCGCGCGGTCTTAGAGATGTCCCCTTCGTCGCCCCGATCGTCGTTTCGGTCGACCTGGCAAGCGGGACGGTGGTGCTGGATCCGCCAGAGGGGCTTCTCGATTGACCTCCCCGCCCCTCCTGTCGATCGACATCGTCACGATCTTTCCGGGCTACTTCGTCTCGCCCCTGTCGGAAGCCCTGATGGGACGGGCCATCGATGCGGGCCTCCTCGCGGTCCGGCTCGTCGATCTGAGGCGCTTCTCCGAGGACTCTCACCACAAGGTCGACGACGAGGCCTACGGAGGGGGGCCGGGGATGGTCCTGGCGGCTCCGCCCGTCGTCCACTGCCTGGAATCGTTGAGGGCGGAGCCGGAGGGTCCGCCGCCCTTCACCATCTACCTGTCGCCCAGGGGACGGAAGTTCGATGCCGCCCTTGCGAGAGAGCTCTCCGGGAAGGGACGGATCATCTTCCTCTGCGGCCGGTACGAGGGGATGGACCAGCGAGTCCTGGAGCTCGGGTTGATCGACGAGGAGATTTCGGCGGGGGATTTTGTTCTGGCCGGCGGAGAGGCCGCCGCGCTCGTTCTGGTCGAGGCGATCTCGAGATTCGTTCCGGGGGTCGTCGGCGACGCCGACAGCGTGACTCTCGACAGCTTCGAGAATGGGCTTCTCGACTATCCTCACTACACGAGGCCGAGGGACTTTCGGGGCCTTGCGGTCCCCGAGGTTCTCCTCTCGGGCCATCACGCCCGCATCCAACGGTTCCGGAGGCAGGCCCAGTTCGAGGCGACGGCCCGGCACCGGCCCGATCTCTGGAAGGCCTATCGCCCGAACGAGAACGAAAAAGAACTCTGGGAAGAGGTTGCCGGAAGGTTCCCTAGCCCATAAAATGAAAAATTCAGGTCTGGTCCGACGATCGGAGTCGCCTCAGTGCCCTCTCGTCCTCGGACTTGCGATCACGTTGGAGGTTCCAGGTTCATGGACAAGTTGTTGGTAGCTGAGCGCGACGGGCTGCGCACCGATGTCCCGGCCTTCGTCCCCGGAGACACCGTGAAGGTTCACGTGAAGGTCCGCGAGGGAGAGAAGGAACGGATCCAGGTCTTTCAGGGCATCGTCATTGCCCGCAGGGGCGGCGGAGTTCGTGAGACGTTCACGGTCCGGAAGATCTCGCAGGGGATCGGGGTCGAGAGGACCTTCCCCGTTCATTCGCCGGTCCTCGAGAAGATCGAGGTCGAGCGGCACGGCATGGTTCGCCGCGCCAAGCTCTACTATCTGAGGTCGCTGCGCGGCAAGGCGGCTCGCATCGCCGAGCGGCGCGAGAACTAGCTCCAGGGTCCACAAGGAGTCAGGCAGGACGCAGAGGTCGAATGGCGGGCAGACAGGCACCCAGGACGGCCCGGAGAGAAGGCGAGATGGGAGCGGAGACAGAAGTCCCGCCCCCTCGCCGCCGGGCTGCCTGGTGCAGTCTCGCCGGTGAGGCCGAGCGGCTCTGCCGCCTCCTTTCCGAGGAGCGGGACGCCTGGCAGAAGGGCTGCCGGGCCGTTGCCGGAGTGGACGAGGCCGGCCGGGGGTGCTTGGCTGGTCCCGTCTACGCGGCGGCTGTCGTATTCCAGGCGGGAACGGCGGTACCCGGCCTGGACGATTCAAAGGTGCTCCCTCCGGAAGTTCGGGAGGACCTCGCCGCCAGGATCAGGAGGCGGGCCACGGCATTCGGAACGGGTTCCGCCTCGGCTCCCGAGATCGATGCCTTGGGAATCTCCACGGCGTCGATGCTGGCGATGGCGCGGGCCCTTCGAGAGCTCGTCAGGAAGGGTGTGACGCCGGACTTCGTCCTCGTGGATGCCTTCACGATTCCGGGGCTCCCGTGGCCCCAGAAGGGAATCGTGAAGGGCGATAGCAAGGTCGCCTGCATCGCGGCGGCCTCGATTCTGGCCAAGACGGAGCGTGACAGAGAGATGGACCGGCTCGATGAGACCTATCCGTGGTACGGGTTCTCGGCGCATCGAGGCTATGCGACGCCCGAGCACCTCTCGGCTCTTACTCTCCACGGTCCAAGTCCCATCCACCGCTTCGGTTTCGACCGGGTCTTTCCGGTCCCGCCGGCAGCGCGAAAGCGAACCCCCCGGGCAGAGGCTCCCGCCTCTCGCCAGGGTCAGCGTGAACTCGGATTCTGGGGGTACTGAGCGGAGTGGCGAGCAAACGCGAATCCTTGATCGCTTCAGCGGAGAAGTCCCTCGCCAAGGGCAAGGTCGAACCGGCGCTCAAGGAGTACCTGAAGGTCCTCGACGAGACGCCCAACGACATCAACATCCTCAGCAAGGTCGGTGAGCTCTACGCCCGCCTCAACCGCAACGAGGAAGCTCTCCCGTACTTCACCCGCATCGCCGAGCACTACTCGAAGGACGGCTTCTACCTCAAGGCGATCGCGATGTTCCGGCGCATCAACCGGCTCGATCCGTCGCGGCTGGACGTCTACGACCGTCTGGGGGAGCTCTACAACAAGCAGGGCCTCGCGATGGAGGCCAAGAGCCAGTACCAGGTTCTGGCCGACTACTACCTCAAGCAGGACAATCTGGCCGGCGTCATCGGCATCTACGGAAAGATGCTGCAGATCGAGCCGAACAACATCCAGCTGCACGTCAAGCTGGCCGATCTGTACACGCAGGCGAAGAAGATCCAGGACGCCCTCAAGGAGTATCTGGTCGTCGCCCAGATGCTGAAGGACCGGAACGCCCTTCCCGAGGCGATCCAGGTCTACGAGAAGGCGCTCAAGCTCGCCCCTGACAACTTCGAGATCCTCAGAATCCTCGTCCCGCTCCTGGCGGAGTCCGGACGGAGCGAGGAAGGCCGGACTCACCTGCGCCGGGCGATCGAGACCACGCCGCGCTCGACTCCGCTGTTCGTCCTCGCCGCCGAGACGGCGATGAACGCCAACGACATGGCGGAGGCCCGGACGTTCGGAGCCAAGGCCCAGTCGGTGGATCCCGAAAACGAGGACGTCGTCAACCTCGTCGTCAAGATCCACATCAAGAGCCGCCGGCCGGACCTCGCTTACCAGTCAGCCCTGCCGCTCGTCGAGCAGTCTTTGAAGAGGGGAGAGGCGAAGAAGGCGATTGGGCTTCTCGTCTCCATCGCCAAGCTCGCGCCCGAAAACGAGGACCTGCTGAAAAAGGTCGTGGACGCCCACACGGCGGCCGGCGATCAAAAGGGGTCGGTCCCGTTTCGCGCCTCCCTCGCCGAGATCTGGAAAAAGCAGGGCAAGATCGCCGAGGCCGCCGAAGCCCTTCGCTTCTGCACGCGCCTGGTACCCGACAACACCGAGTACCGCGCCCAGCTGTCTCACCTGGAGTCTCAGCTCCCGCCGCCGGAAGCGGCTCGGCCCGCCGTCGTCGAGCCCCCTCGCGAGCAGGCAAGGCCGCCCGCGAGGCAGCAGCAAGCCGTTCCCGCGCCTCCACCACAAGCCGAACGCCAGACCACGGTCCGGCCGCCAGTCGGCCCCGTCGCGACACCCTCGGGAGAATTCGAGATCGACTTCTCCGACGACGAAGGGCGCCCCCCATCGAGGCCGGCCATACCGGTTCCCGCTCCGCCCGCGTACGGCGCATCTCCGCGATTCCCGACTTTCGGCTCCGTGACCGGAGGCCCGCCCCCTGGCGGTCCCCAGGGCTTTCCGCCGCCCCCGGGCTTCGGCCAGTTCCAGACGCCCACCGGTCAAGGCTACGGCTCGCCCGTATCGGCCGGCGGGGATCTCGAGCTCGAGATCGGCGCGCCGGTCTATGAGAAGAGCCTGCCCGTCGCCGAGGAGATCGAAGACGCCGTCGAAGTCGAGATCGGCGAGTCTTCCGGCATTTCCGAGGCCGTCGAGGTCATCGATGAGGCCGTCGAGGTCGTGGGCCCCGACGAGGTCGTCGGCCCCGACGTCGACGAAGCGGTCGAGGTGGTCGAGGAACCCCCTCTCGCCACCCAGTTTCCACCGGCCAGCCAGGCGCCCTCGTGGGCCGCGCAGTACTCGGTGCCTCCTCCGGCCCCGGCGATGCCAGAGCCTGCTGCCCACTTCCCGCCTCCGAAGCCGGAGCCTGTCGCCCTGCCGGTTGTAACGGCCCCGCCGGAAGCGGCGCCGCCGTTTGCGGCGCCGCCGGTTACGGCGCCGCCGCCTCTGCCTGGCCCGCCGCCCGTGGCCGCGTCGCCTGCCGGGCTCCGCTCCGTGTCGGCGGAAACCGAGGTCGAGGAGGCCCTGGTCGAGGCCGAGATCTTCCGGAAGTACGGGCTCTACGACAAGGCAGCCGATCAGCTGCGGTTGCTCTTGCCCCGATTCTCCGAGAGCCTGAAGGTCAGGGAGAAGCTCTTCGAGGTTCTCCTCGAGCAGGGGAAGAAGGATTTGGCCCGCGAGCAGGCGGACGAGCTCATGAAGCTCTATGCCGAATCGGGCCGGGAAGACAGAATCCGGGGGCTGAAAGGCCTCCTCGGCGAGCCTCAGCCGCCTTCCGGAGTCCAGGAAGGACCGAAGGCCGCCGCCCCGCCCCTCCCCGTCGAGGAAGCTCCGCCCGCGGTCGAGGTCCCGGCCGTCCCGCCACCACCCGTTGCCCCGGCGATCGAAGCCATCGAGGTTCCCGAGGGCCTCTTCACTCCTCCGGCAACTCCGCCGCCCCCGATGCCCGCGCAGCCGATGGCGGCGGCCGAGATCCTGCCGGAGCCCGTGATGGCTCCTCCGCCGGTACCCGTGGTCCCTCCAGGTGTTTCTCTCGTGCCGCCCCCGATGCCGATCGAGGCTGCGCCCGTGATCGAGGTGGAGCTCCCGGTGGCGCCTCCCCCTGTCGTGGAGATGCCCCCGCCGGTTCCTCCGCCCGCTCCGGCCGTGGTCGCGGAAGAGAAGCCTGTTCCCGCCGTCGCGCCTCACCCGGTGGCCCCGCCTCCGGTCCGGCCCCGGCTGTCGCCGCAGGACCTTGCCGCTGCCCTGGCCATGCCCCAGGCGGCCAAGGCGGCCCCGAAGAAAGAGAAAAAGCCCGAACTCGACCCGCTTGCTCAGCTCGGGCTCGGAAAGACCACCGTACTGCCCGTCCAGAAGGCACCTTCCAAGGACTCGGGCAAGACGGCCCGCCTGGATCTCCTCGAACTGGACGCTCTGGCGGGGCTTGCCAAGCCGAAGAAGGCCGTCCCGAGAACCGAGGAAATCAAGGTTCCCGATCTCCTGGCCGATCTGGCCGCTCCCGCACCCGAGCCTCCGGCTCCCGTGGCGAGCGCACCGCCGGTCGAGCTCCCCGTTGCCCCTCCGCCCATGCCGGAACCCGAGATCCCGGTTCTTCCGATTGAAGAGCCCGCCCTCCTCGCTCCGGAGCCCGTCACGGTTGTCCCGGCCGGACCGACGCCGGAAGAGCTCTCGGAGATCGACTTCTGCCTCGACCAAGGCATGGTCGTGGACGCCGCCGAACGCTTGCAGACGCTGGAAGGCCGCTTCCCGGGCCACCCCGATGTCGCGGCCCGCCGTCTGCGGCTCGAGGGCGGTTCGGCCGAGGATGCGAAGAAGGCGATCAACGAGATCTTCTCCGAGGATCTCGAAATGGTCCTCGACGCCGAGCTCGGCAAGGCCCTCACCGACGAGATGGCCAAGGGAGCGGCCGAACCCGCTCCCGGACCTGAGGTCCCCTCGGTGCAGGTGGACGAATCTGGACTGTTCTCGGACGAGCAGGACTTCTTCAATTTCGCCGAAGAGCTCCAGTCCGAGATGAAGCAGGAATCAATCGTCGAGAAGGCGGCCGGGCCCCAGCAAGAGGTTTCCCTCGAGGAGATCTTCCGGGAGTTCAAGAAGGGCGTCGAGCAGCAGTTGTCGCCCGAGGACTACGAGACCCACTACAACCTGGGAATCGCGTACAAGGAAATGGGCCTCACCGACGAGGCGATCGGCGAATTCCAGATCGCGTCGAAAGACCCGCTCCACGCCGTGGAGTGCTGTTCGATGCTCGGACTCTGCTTCCTCGAGAAGAGCCTTCCACAACTGGCGATCAAGTGGTACCGCAAGGGTCTCGAGACTCCCGGAATCCTCGAATCCGACCGGCTCGGCCTCCAGTACGATCTGGCGAGCGTCTACGCCAACGTGGGCGATTCCGACAACGCTCACAAGACGTTCCTCGAGATCTACGGAACGGACGCATCGTTCCGCGACGTGGCGGACCGGATCAAGGAATTCGAAGCCCAGGCCAACTGAGCCCGGGCCCTGGGACCTGATCTACTTCTTCTTGCCGAACTGTGAGTGGGTGCGAAGGCCGCGGTGCGCCTTTGCGGCTGGTTCCTTCCCGGTGAGCTTCTCGACGTAGTCGACTGGAGCCCTCCTGGACAGGCCCTTGCCCTCCTTGGCGGCGGCGAAGGCGCTCGCCAGGTTCTGCATCAGTTCCTCGCGGCGGCGGTAGAGCCTCTTGAGGGGGCGCTTCTTGTGCCTGGCGAGAGAAAACGCCGTGAAAAGCGGCATGGCCACTGTCGCGTCGAGGTAGCAGACCACGGTGTCGGGGAGAGCCTGCGGGTCGATCTTCCCCCACGAGACCGCTTCGGCGGGCGTGGCGCCCGAGAGGCCTCCCGTGTCGGGACGGGCATCGGTGAACTGGACGAAGTAGTCGTGACCGGCCTCGTCGATGCCGAGGACTTCCTGGATCTGGGGCTCTGTCTGGAGCAAGAAGTTCTTGGGACTCCCACCCCCGAAGATCAGAACGGCGCTCTTGCCGCCCGCCGATTTCGCTCCATAGACGAGCGCGGCGGTTTCGTTCACGTCGGCCGAGACGTCGAACGAGAATTTGCGGCCTTCCAGGGCGTTGCGGGCCACGTTCATCCCGATCGAGGAATCGCCCGGCGAACTCGTGTAGATGGGGACGTCATAGCGGTACGCCGAGGCCAGGACGGACTGATCCGTCCCGATTCCGAGGGCTCGCGCTCGCTCCTCCACGTAGCGGCCGGCTCGCCAGTGGAACTCGGCGGTCGACATCGGCCGGTCGAACTCGGGCGCGCGCAAGACCTCGCGGAAGAAGGCGTCGGTGTCGAGCAGGACCTCGTACGGAAAGACGATGTCGTAGATGCGAATGATGCCGTCGTTTCTGAGGGCGACGTCATCGAAGTTGGGCCGCCCCTCGTGGATGGGCATCCCGAGGCCGTGGTGAACGTCATGGTAGAGATTGGCGCCCGTCGAGATCATCCAGTCGACAAAGCCCGCTCTCATCAGGGGAATCAAGCAGGAAAGGCCGAGGCCGGCCGGCGTGAGGGCGCCGGTCAGCGAGAGGCCGACCGTCACATCGGGTTCGAGCATCCGCTTCACGAAGAGGGTGCACGCCTCTCTGAGGCGGGCCGCGTTGTAAGCGGAGAAAGTCGATTCGACGAGATCGGCGGCCTTGACGGACCCGGTGACGGGCCGGGGCCGGATGCGCCGGCCCCCGAGAAAGGGGCTTTCACGTTTTGCTTTCGACTGAGTCATCGCGGACGGCAACGCTATCACCTCGCTATGATTCGCGCACGATGAAGCGCGGCGATGTCGGGGAAGGCACGTGACCGGAGAGCCGCCGCTGCTTTCCGTTCGTGGCCTGACCGTCGCCTTCCCTCTCGCTTCGGGCCTCGCCGCCGCCGTCTCGGACGTCTCTTTCGATCTGGCGCCGGGCGAGGTGACCGCCCTCGTCGGGGAGTCCGGGTCGGGCAAGAGCCTGACGGCGCTGGCTCTCCTCGCGCTCCTGCCGGAACACGCGAGGGTCTCTGGGAAGGTCCTCTTTTCGGGCCGCGATGTTCTGTCGATGCCGGAGGCCGAGCTCTGCCGGCTCCGTGGCGGGAGCATTGGGCTCGTGTTCCAGGAACCCGGCGCCGCTCTGGATCCGGTGAGGAAGATCGGCCCTGAGATCGTGGCCGTCATCAGGCGACATCGCGGGATGTCGAGGCGCCAAGCCCGCGCGGAGGCTCTCGGGGTGCTCGGGCGGGTCGCCCTGCCCGGCCCCGAGGCCAGGTTCAATGACTACCCGCATCAGATGTCGGGCGGAATGCGCCAGCGCGCGATGATCGCCCTGGCCCTGGCGGGCGGTCCGCGACTCCTGATCGCGGACGAGCCGACGACGGCGCTGGACACAACCATTCAGGCCCAGATACTGGCCCTCCTTCGCTCGCTCGCCGCCGAGCTCGGACTCGCGATCCTGCTCATCACCCACGATCTCGGCGTGGTCAAGGACGTCGCCTCGCGCGCCCTCGTGATGTACGCGGGGCGCATTGTCGAGTCGGCGCCGGTCGAAGACCTCCTTTCCGCTCCCAGACACCCTTACACGAAAGCCCTCCTCCGATGCCTGCCGGGACGAGATCCAGCGTCAGCCAGGAAGTCCCGGCTCCCCGTGTTGCCGGGCATGGTTCCAGTCCCGGGAGAGTGGCCCCCGGGATGTTCCTTCGCGCCACGATGTCCCCTGGCCGTCCCGGAGTGTTCGGCGCGGATTCCGGCCCCCGACGAGTGGCAGCAGGTCGTGACACAGGGGACCTGCCACCGGCAGGGGGCCTGCCACCGGCAGGGGGCCTGCTATCGGCAGGCGGCCTGTTTTCGGGTGGAGGCGAACTCTTGAGCCGGGGTCTCCTCTGTGTCCAGGACTTGACGAAGTCCTTCTTCGCGTCGGGTTCCTGGCTGAAGAGCCGGCGGCCGGTTCCTGCCGTCTCCGGAGTGTCGTTTTCCGTGAACGAGGGAGAGACCCTGGCCATCGTGGGGGAGTCGGGGTCAGGCAAGACCACGACCCTGAGGCTCATCTTGCGCCTGCTCCAGGCGGACTCTGGCTCCATCCAGTTCGATGGCGACGACTGGCTCTCGTTGCCCCGAAAGGAGCTGAATCGCAAGCGGCAGAAGCTCGGGATCGTCTTCCAGGACCCGGCCACGTCCCTCAACCCGCGGATGGGAGTCGGAGAGATCATCGCCGAGCCGCTGGACATTCACCGGATCGGTTCTTCTCTCGAGCGCCGGCGGAGGGTCGAGGAACTCCTGGCGGCCGTGGGCCTTCCCGGCACCAGCCTACGGGCGCGACCTTCCGAGTTTTCAGGGGGCCAGAGGCAGCGCATCGCGATTGCCCGGGCGCTGGCCGCCCGGCCCAAGCTCTTGGTCCTCGACGAGCCCGTCTCGGCTCTCGATGTCTCCGTGCGCGGCCAGATCCTCAATCTGCTCCTTGATCTGCAAGAAGCCAGTGTTCCGCGTCCCGCCACTCTCTTCGTCGGCCACGATCTTCCGGTCGTGAGGCACTTCGCCGACGAGGTGGTGGTGATGTACCTCGGCAGGGTCGTCGAGTCTGGACCCGCGCGAGAGGTTCTCACGGCTCCCCTGCACCCCTACACGGCCCTCTTGAGGGACTCGGAGCCCGGCCATGGGGTCGTGGCCGTTCCACCAGGCGAGCCCGCGTCCGCCGCGGCGCTTCCAGCCGGGTGCGCGTTCCAGAGCCGCTGCCCCAGGGTTGCGGCTCGATGTCTTTCGGAGAGGCCGGTCCTGACCCCTTTTTCAGGCAAGTCTGGCCGTCTCGTGGCCTGCTTTCACCCGCTGCCGATCGAGTCCGAACCGGCAGATCGCAGAACTTTTCGGGGTCCCTCATCGTAATCTCGACGTGTTGAATTCGGGGAAGCACGGGCACGGAGCCGGTTCCCTTCATCAAGAGGAGAGGATGACGTTGATCAAGAACTCTGCCGCCTCCCGGGCGCCGCGAGCCCAGGAAGCCACTGGAGCGTCTCCGAATCGCATTCTTCGCGTCCTTCTGGCCGCGTTTCTAGGTTTCGTCACCCTGCTGCCCGCTCCGCCTCTGGCGGCGGCGGACGTCCTCCAGGTCCCCCTGGCCGCCAAGCAGAGGAAGGCCGAGCCGCTCCCCGCGGGTGAGAGGATCGAACTCTCCCTCTCGCGCGCCATCGAACTCGCGCTGAAGAATGCCCTCGACCTCGAGGTTTCCGCGCTGACTTACGAACGGAGCGTTTCGGGGATCACCTCGGCCGCGGGCGCGTTTGATCCCGCCTTCGGCGTGGACGGCGGTCTCTCCGGGACGAGCTCGCCGGTCTTCTCGAGATTCGACGCCTCCGATACCAAGCAGCAGAAGCTGAATTTCTCGTTCGGGGGGCTCTCGGAGTGGGGCGGGACCTACCAGGTCAGCCTCAACAACAACAGGCGCGACTCGGTCATTCAGGGCTTCACGCTGATCAACCCGACCCTTTCGTCGAGCTTCGGCGTTGCCATCACCCAGCCCCTGCTCCGCAACTTTGGCAAGGAAGTCAACACCCGCTACGTCGTTCAGGCGCGGATCGCGCGCGATGCCGCCGCGTGGGACTTCGCCCTGTCCATCCAGAACGCGGTTCAGCTCGTCGAGAACGCCTACTGGGACCTCGTCAACGCGATCTCGAATCTGAAGGCGAAGAAAGAGGCTCTCGAGCGCGCGCAGGACTTCAACCGGATCACGAAGATCAAGATCGACGTGGGGGCGCTCGCCCCGATCGACATCGTCCAGACCGAGGTCTCGATCGCCCAGCGGGAACAGGAGATCATCAACGCGGAGGGGCTGATTGGGGACGCGGAAGACCGCCTCAAGCGGCTCCTGAACGTCACGGGCAGCGCCGACTGGGCGCGCCGCATCGTTCCGACCGACGCTCCGGCCGCGGTCCGTCTCGACGTCGATGTCGACAAGGCCATCGAGAAGGCGCTGTCGCTGCGGCCCGAAGTCAAGCAGCGGGTCGTCGACATCGAGTCGAAGAAGCTGACCCTCGTCTACAACCGCAACCAGCTCAAGCCGAGACTGGACTTTACCGGGTCCTACGGGCTCGGCGGGGTCGGCGCCAACGCCTCCCTGTCGGAATGCAGTCTGGCGGGCGTGTCGGTCACCGACTGTGTCGCCCAGGGGGGGACCGTTATCACCAAGGAGATCGACTACATCGACGCGTACTACCAGATGAGGGGCGCCGACTACCCGAGCTGGGCCGTGGGTCTGACCCTTTCGATCCCGATCGGGAACCGCGTGGCCAAGGGCAATGCGGCGGCCGCGGCCACGGAGCTGGAGCTCTCCCGCACGAGCCTGGCGCTGCTGAGGCAGAACGTTGCCCTCGAGGTGAGGAATGCGGCGCGGTCGCTGGACACGACCTTCAAGGCGGTCGTGGCGGCGAAGAAGTCGCGTGAGCTGGCGGAGCGCAACCTCGAGGCCGAGCAGAAGAAGTTCGAGAACGGCATGACGACGTCCTTCCAGGTCGCCCAGATCCAGAACGACCTGACGACGGCCCAGACCGCCGAGCTCGTGGCCCTCTCGAGCTACTTGAAGGCCGTCACCGCCTGGCACAAGTCCACGGGCGACATCCTCACGGTCAAGGGGATCGAGCTGACGGGCCTTCCGGTGACAGTCGGACCCACGCCGGGTGAGGAAGGGGCGCTGCGCTAGACCGCGCGGCGGAATCCGATGGACGAAGACCAGTCCGGACAGGCTCCAGACCCGGCGGCCAGCCCGGCTGCGCCGTCTCCCTGGGGCGTCATCGTCCGCGTCTTTTACGAGCCCTCGGCCGCCTTTGCCGAGCTGATGAAGCGCCCGCGGTGGGGGCTTCCCGTCGTCCTCCTCGCCATCGTCGTCCTCGCATCCGTGTTCGCGGTGACGCCGAAGGTGGATGTCGAGGGCTCCGTGCGCGACGCCCTGGAGAAGCGAATGGCCAAGACCGGGCAACCGGTCTCCGAAGCCATGATCGCGCAGCAGGTGAAGATCTCGGAGAGCTTCTCGAAGGTCATCCCGCCCGTGATGGCGGCGGCCTCGGTCGCCTTCTTTCTCGCGACGGTTCTCATCCTGTGGGGGGCCGCCAAGGCTTTCGGTGCCGAGGTCTCGTACCACCAGACCGCCGCGGTCTGGGCCCACGCGAATCTCCCCAACCTCCTCGGAGCCCTCATCAGCCTTCCCGTCTTTCTCACCCTCGCCGACGGCGCTCTCAAACAGCAGGACATCCCGTTCTTCTTCAAGAGCAACGTGGGCGCTTTCCTGTCTCCCGAGACGGGGGCCGGGCTCCGGGCGCTCGCCGGCTCTTTCGACGTCTTCGCGCTCTGGGCTCTCGTTCTCCTCGTTCTCGGATTCAGGCAGTTCCCCGGTCTGAGCCGGGCCTCGGCCACAGGAGTCCCCATCGGGTTGTGGGTCGTCTATGTCTTGGTCAAGACCGGCTGGAATGCGGTTTTCGGATGATTGCGCGGAGGCACGGATGCTGATCGAAATGGTGGAGATCGAAAAGACGTACATCGTGGGAGAGGAGAAGGTCCGGGCCCTGCGTGGTGTGACGTTCAACGTGGATAAGGGTGAGTACGTCGCGATCATGGGCCCATCGGGATCGGGCAAGTCGACCTTGATGAACCTGATCGGCTGCCTGGACACTCCGACCGGCGGGAGCTACCGGCTGAACGGAAAGCTCGTCGAGTCGATGAGCGACGACGACTTGGCCCGGGTCCGAAACCAGGAAATCGGGTTCGTCTTTCAGACTTTCAACCTGCTTGCCCGCACCAATGCGCTCCATCAGGTCGAGCTCCCGCTCGTCTACTCAGGCATCGCCAAGCGACAGAGACGGGAAATGGCCGAGCAGGCGCTCGCTCAGGTCGGCCTCACGGACCGGGCGACCCACAACCCCAACGAGCTCTCGGGAGGTCAACGCCAGCGCGTCGCCATCGCCCGAGCCCTCGTCACGAGACCGTCGATCCTCCTCGCGGACGAGCCAACAGGAAATCTCGATTCCCAGACGGGCGAGGAGATCATGAGGCTCTTCCGCCAGCTGAACGACGCGGGCAACACGATCGTCTTGGTCACGCACGAGGAAGACATCGCCGCCAACGCCAGCCGCATCATCAGGATCCGGGACGGCCGGATCTCGGACGACCGGCCGAACGACTCGAGCCGGGCCGAGGCGGTCGCCCGCGCCAAGCGCGAAGCCCTCGAGAAGACCGCCGAGCCGTCCGCCTGAGCGCGAGGGATCAAGAAGCCGGAATCAGGGCTCTGAGAGCGGGGGAGACGAGAGGCGGCAGCGGCTTTCCCGCCCCGGCCTTCTGCTGCCAGCCCTGGTGGGCCTGCCGGGCCGTCTGCAGAAGCGCGACGTCTCGGCGCTCCCCGAGGACGTAGCGGGTCCCGGCGCTGAGGAACCGCAGGAGATCGGCGTGGTGCGCCTGCGGGTCGACCGTGTTGATCGAGGCGGCCGCGGATTCCATCCCACTCCAGTCGCGCCTCGAGAGAGCGGTCAGGCCCTTCTCGACGAGCGTCCGCCGGAGAGCGGGCCGGAGCTGATCCAGCAGAATGGCTCTTTCCATGAGGACGGACTGGCCCCAGTCCTGTCCCGCTTTTCCCGCTTGCGCGGCCGCCGCCAGTTCGTCCAGGCGCACGCGCTTCTTTGACAGGGTGGCCTGCTGCTCGTTCGTCAGGCCCGCGAGGGAACCCCAGGTTCCGACGAGAGACGACAGTTTCTTGACTTCCTCGATGTCCTTCGCGCCGACGGTGTAGGACGGCGGAGCCGGAGTGGGAGGGGGGCCAGGAGCCTTGATGACCGGGGTGGGCTGGGTGTCCACGCGGGCCACCGCGACCGGAGTCGCGGTCGGTGGGGCGATGACGATCCGGATCGCGGTCGGCGTCGGGGGCGGCAGGTTCTGGGCCAGCCTCCCTTCGATCGCGGCCTTTCTTTTCTGGAGATCTCCGTACAAGTCCGACCATTTCTTGATGACGCCGTACTTCTCTGACTGATCGAAGTAGAGCTGCGCCTTCTCGTCGTCTCCGGTTTCCATGAAGGCGACGCCGAGCCAGTAGTAGGGGTCGTACTGATAGACCAGGAAGCGCGTCTGGCTGCCCTGCTGCTCGTTGGGCTCGGTCGCCCCTCGCTCCAGGGCCTTCAACAGGAGCTCGATGCCCTTCTTGTGGTCCTTCTTCTTGATCGCGTTGACGGCGTCCGTGTAGTAGTCCGCTGCCTTCTGGTCTCGCCTGTCGGCGAGAACGAGGCCCGTGATCAAGAGGCAAAGGCCAACGAGTCCACACCGGATCACCGCACGCATGCCAAGCACGGTGATGAGTCTAACCCGGCCTGATCGGCTCCTTCACGGCCTAGAATGCAGGATATGGGTGTAGCGGAAACCTCGGGAGCCAAGCTCCCTGACTCGATCGGTCCGTACAAGATCATCTCGCGGCTCGGCGAGGGCGGCATGGGCACGGTCTACCGGGCCGTTCACCGCGAGGATCCCAAGACCGAGGTCGCGCTGAAGGTCATCCTGGCGGGCCTGACCGAAGACGAGGACGCGGAGAAGCGCTTCCTCAGGGAAGCCAAGATCCTGAAGGAGCTCAGGCACCCGAACATCGTGAATCTCCTCGACGTCGGAACCGCGGGCGACCGCAAGTACTACTCGATGGAGCTCCTCGACGGGGTGCCCCTCTCGGCTTACCGGGGCAAGCCCTATTACGAAACCGTGCCCCTTCTTTACCAGGTCCTTCGTGGCATGGAGTATCTGGCTGGAAAGTCGATCGTCCACAGGGACCTCTCTCCCTCGAACATCATGGTGTCCCGAACCGAGAGCGGGCCGCTCTGCAAGGTGCTGGACTTCGGCATCGCCAAGAATCTGGAAGGAGAGGGGACGCTCGACAGCTTCACGAAGACGGGCCTCGTCATGGGCAAGCCCGCCTACTGGTCGCCGGAGCAGCTCGGCTCCCTCGGTCCGGGCCAGACCCTCGACTGGTTGAGCGATGTCTACGCCCTCGGCGTCATCTTCTACCTGGTTCTCTCGGGGAAGCTGCCCATCACGGCGGACAGTCCGTTCTCCTTCGCGACCAAGCACCTTTCGGAGCGGCCGGACCCCGTTGTGGCTCCTCCCAACAACCCGCCGCTGCCCGCCGAGCTCGTCCAGATGGTCGAGCGGATGCTCGAGAAGAAGCGCGAGAACCGGCCCCAGAGCTACGAGGAGATGTGCGCGGTCCTGGTCCGGAGCGCGCCGGACATGTTCCCGGAGGAAGCCCGGACCCGTACGGCGCAGACCTCGCCCTGGGGCGTCACCTCGGCGAGCAGCGTGGGCACGAAGACGACCGGCATCATGGCGGCCGGCGTGGCTGCCGGCACCGCGACTCAGATCACGGATCCCGGCGTTCAGACATCCGCGACCGGCCAGCTCGCGGGAACGGCCGTGACCAACCAGTTGACGGGCGCGACCGCGGCCGTCCCCGGGGTCACGACCGAAGCCGTTGTCAAGCAGGGGTTTCCGCTCGTGCCGTTCCTGGCAGGCATCGTCGCGGCAGGAGCCGTCTTCGCCGGCGCCGGCTACTACCTCACGCGCGACAGAGTCGAATCAACCCCCGTGATTCCCGCCACCCCCGCCGTGTCGGTCGTGCCCACCCCTCCGCCGCCCGCCGAGGGAATGGGGAAGCTCTCCCTGTCCGCCTTCCCGTGGGCGCGCGTCATCGTCGTGAAGAACAGTGCGACGGGTGCGGTGTTCCCGATCCCGGCCGATCTCGCCACGCCAGCCGTTCTCGAGCTCCCACCGGGTACCTACCTGATCGACCTCGTGAGCGGCGTCGGGACGGAGCGCCGGCAGATCTCGGTGAATGTCCTCACCGGTCAAGTCGCCGAGCACAACGAGACGTTCGCTTCTCCCCAGGACTTGGCGGCCCAGCTCCAGTAGGCGTCAGCGAATACCGAGGAGATCCCTGACCTTGGGGGGCAACTGCGCCGCGGGAAGCGGTGTTGCTCCGGCCGCCCTCGCCTCCGTGAACTCGGTGAGCGCCCTGTCCTTCAGGGCCGCGTCGGGCTGTGGGAGCGCGAAGTAGAGGGAGGCCAGCGAGTAGGCGAAAAAGAGCCTGGCCGACGGGTTCTTGACATGGATGGGCTCGAGGACCGACTGGGATTCCCGGTACTTTCCGGCGAGATAGAGCCGGATGCCGCTCCTGAGGACGTCCCTGGAAGGGTCCGGGCCGGCGGCCGCCGTGGCGGCAGGCCGAGCCACGGCGGCGGTCGGCTGGACGGGAACGAGGGGCGGCAGCGTCGGAACGAGGACGGCGACTCGCGCCGCCGTCGGTGTGGGGGCCGCTGTGGTCGGAGCCGGCCGGCCTGCCGGTGTCGCGATGACCGGGAGTTCGTCCTTCCTCACGACAGCCACGACCGTCGGCTGCGGTGCGGCCGGAACGGGAGCCAGGCGGGCTTCCAGCCGTGATTGCGCGCGCTCGAGCATCGATTTCAGCCCCGAGCGGCCGAGCACGGCACCCTGACGGCGTGATTCCCTGAGGGCCTTCTGCGCTTCCTCGGGTTGGTTCAGCTTCTCCAGGGCCAGCCCGAGATAGAGGTGGGGGGCGTAATCCACCATGTTGAGACCCTTGGGGCTCTTGAATTTCTCGAGACCTTCCTCCGGGTCGTCCTGGATCGCGATCCTCATCTTCGAGACGACACTCGACCAGTCGCTGGCGATGAAGGCGTTCTGTCCCTCGACGTACGCAGTGCGGCCAGCAGGACTGCCGGCGAGAAGTCCACGGGCTGGCAGGAGGACGAGGAGGCCCGCAAGGAGAAGGCGGAGAACCGAATCAGGGCGCATATTGAAGGACGATGTTCTCCGGATCGAATCCGGGGAGGTTCTGGTGGACATGCGTTTCCTCGGACGCTCGGACTTCGACATCGAGCTTCATCTCGGTTCCGGGGGAGAGTCCGGGACCCCGGAAATGGAACGAGTAGCGCCCCGACGGCAGCGTCAGCCTGACGGGAGTCTGAAACGGAGTCCCTGCCAGGGCGACCGGTTTGCCTGCCGAGTCGGAGACCGATGAGACCTCCGCCCAGGGGCTGGCCGTGAACAGGACGGTGCCGGGTGGGGGAGGCGGGGGGGCGGGGCGCAATCCAGGTACCGCGAAGTACGCGAGAGTCCCTCCTGCCCCGAGGATGACCACGGCCGCCGACACCAGAAGCCAGAGGAGCTTGCGATTCTTCTGGCCCTCGGAACCCTTTGAAGGGAAGGACTCGTGCGCGGGCGGTGTGTGCCGGGGGGCCGTGGGCAAGGGCCGGGTTTCCCGGCCAGGCGGGGCCTCCAGGCTGTAGTCGCCCATGTTGACGGCTTCGGACCCTCCCGAGGTCGGCTCGTCGTAAATCTCCTGTTTCCCGTGGGGCTTTCCGTGGGGTGCCGCCGCCTTCGGCCGGTGGGCGCTCATGTCGAGGCGCTCGGTCTCGCCGTGGAGCTCGCCGTGGGCAGGAGGAATCCAGGGGTTTCCGTTCTCGTCGGTTGCCTGGTTGGGATACGGCCGGCCGGCCAGGACGTCCTCCAGAATCCGCTGAAGGACTTGCCCGAGCTCCTCGGCGGTGGCCCAGCGGTCTTCCCGCTTCTTTTCCAGGGCCTTCAGGACGCAAGCCCGAACGGCGAACGGGACGATCCCGTCGGGATCCGTTTCGGCAAAAGAGCGGGGCGGGTTGCGAATGTGACCCAGGATGTACCCCTGCATCGAGTCCGCGTTCACGGCGAACTGGCCGGTCAGGAATTGGTAGAGAACGCAGCCGAGCGAGTAGATGTCGCTGCGTCCGTCGATCTTCTCCCCCTTTGCCAGGACGCCGAGCTGCTCGGGCGAGCTGTAGCGGATCTTCCCGACGAACATCCCCGTCTCGGTGAGACCTTCTTCCTTGATTTCCTTGGCGACTCCGAGGTCGATCAGCTTTACCCGAAAGGTGCCGTCCGCCACCTTCTGCAGCATGATGTTCTCTGGGGAGATGTCGCGGTGGACGATGCTCTTGCTGTGGAGGTACGCGAGGGCGTCCAGGGTCTGAACGGCGATTTCCAGGACCTCGGCGACCGAGAGTCGTTTTCTGAGGCGCGCGAACTCGGTCAGGTTGAACCCGTCGATGAACTCCATCGACATCGCCATCTGGCCGTCCTTGGTCGGGAAGAACTCGTGGACGGTCGCGATGTTCGGGTGGCGCAGGGAGGTCGCCAGCCGAGCCTCCCTCTTGAACCGGTTCATGCTCCGTTCATCGGTCTGCCCGTGGGCCTTCATCGTCTTGACGACACGGATCTCGTTCCGGGGGATGTAGTGGGCCTTGAAGATCGCCCCCATCCCCCCTTCCTTGATCTTCTCGAGGATCTCGTACCGTCCGTCCAGGATCTCGCTCATCAACTCCTCGCGCGACGCCCTCGGGCGTAGCCCCTATTCTGAGGGAACTCGGGACCGGATTCTCGACCGGATTCGTGTCT
The DNA here is from genome assembly GCA_022071945.1 of Thermoanaerobaculia bacterium. GTDB lineage: Bacteria > Acidobacteriota > Thermoanaerobaculia > UBA5066 > UBA5066 > JAJVIN01. The sequence continues at coordinate 86,775 of JAJVIN010000002.1, forward strand.
GATTTTGAGAAGAATCGGCTCCGGTGTGATTCAAACAGTTCACAAAAGAGATCATCCGGCTCATTTCTTTCGTCTCCCTCCGCGAACTACAGTTACCGCATGAAGAGGCAGACGGGGATAGGAGAGCACGTCGACCCGGCTCACACGAACCAGGGTCCCCTTTCGAACGGGTTGAACAGGGCTCATGAAGGCCTGAATCGATCCCTTCGCGTTCTGGACAGGAGAATCGCCGGCGAATCGACGCGGGACGAAATCGCGGAGGCCTTCAGTCATTTCGCCCGAACGCTCGGGAACCATTTTCGGTTCGAGGAAGAGGAGCTCTTTCCAAACCTCCTCCTGGTGACGGGTAACCAGGCCCGTGCCGCCATCGATGTCCTGCTTCAAGAACACGTGGAGTTGATGCGCCGGCTCGAGATCCTCAGCCAGGCCATCGCCTCGGGCCGGGACCCGAAGGAGAGCTTCGACGCTTTTCGCAAGCTCATGTCGAGCCATCAGGCCCGGGAGATGTCCCTCGTCTACCCTCTCTCGAACATGCTGCTTCCGCCCTCTGTTCGGCAACTCCTGGCCGCGCACATCGAGGAAACAGAGGCTCCCGCCCGCCGCGGACGCTCTTCTTCCTGAAAGGGTCCGGGCCGCGCCCGGAACCCTCACGGAAGACCCACGAGCTTGTGGGTCTGCAAGCTGAGCCTCCACTGGGGGTTCTTCTTGCAGGTCTCGATGGCGAGGCGGGTGTTGTCCTCCCGCGAGGGTCCGTCCATCGGCTGGAGATAGAAGCTCGAGAACCCGAGCCCGGCGAACAGCTCTGGAGGCGCTCCGGCCTGGGGGTAGACGAGCTTCAGCTCGTTGCCGGCCGTCACCACGAGCGGCGCGCCCGCCTTGGGGCTGACCGTCACCCAGTCGACTCCCGCTGGCACCTGCCTCGTCCCGTTGGTCTCGACCGCGACTTCAAAGCTGTGCTCGTGGAGAAGCTGGCAAAGCGCCTCGTCGAGCTGGAGCAGGGGTTCTCCCCCCGTGAAGACGACGTACCGGCCTCCGGCTTTCCCGGCGGTCTCCCTCCAGCAGCTGTCGATCGCTCCGGCCAGCTCTCGAGCCGAAGCGAATCTTCCGCCCCCGGGTCCGTCCGTCCCGACGAAGTCCGTATCACAGAACTGGCAGATGGCCCGGGCGCGGTCTTCCTCGCGTCCGGTCCAGAGATTGCACCCCGTGAAACGGCAAAAGACCGCCGCTCGGCCTGTCTGCGCCCCCTCGCCCTGAAGCGTGTAGTAGATCTCCTTGACGCTGTACACGGCTCAGGAATAGCGGGTCGGGTCCGGCGCGCCCGCTTCCAGGAACCCCTTCCGCCGGAGCTGGCAGGAGTCGCAGCGGCCGCACGCGAGACCTTCGGGTGACGGGTCGTAGCAGCTCGCCGTCAAGGCGTAATCGACTCCGAGAAGCGTTCCGCGACGGATGATCTCGGCCTTGGAGAGGTGAAGCAGGGGAGCGTGGATCCTGAACCGTCCCGTCCCCTCGACACCCGCCCGGGTCGCCAGATTCGCCACGCGCTCGAAGGCCGCGACGAACTCGGGACGGCAGTCGGGGTAGCCGCTGTAGTCGAGGGCGTTGACGCCGATGAAGATGTCAAAAGAGCCGAGGACCTCCGCGAAGGCGAGCGCGAACGAGAGGAAGATCGTGTTCCGGGCCGGCACGTACGTGATCGGGACGCCGGCTGACATCTCCGCGCCCGGACGGTCCTTCGGGACCTCGAGGTCCGCGGTGAGGGCGGACCCTCCAAAGACCCTGAGATCGATGTCGAGGATGACGTGACGCTCGACCCGGGCGCGTTCCGCCAGCCGCCGGGCGGCCTCGATCTCGATTGCGTGCCTCTGTCCGTACCGAAAGGACAGGGCACTGGGGAGAAACCCGGCCGCGACGGCCTCCGCCAGAGCGGTGGCGGAGTCGAGCCCTCCACTGAGCAAGACGACGGCGCGAGGAGGATCGGGGCGAGCTTTCTCCGCGGTCACTGGCTCGCGTGATCCTGGGCGGAGGCGGCCGCAGCGCGTAGCGCCCCGATGTTCTGAAAGACGTCGCCGCCGAAGACGGCCGAGCCCGCCACGAGAACCTGCGCCCCCGCCGCGACGGCTTCTCGGGCGTTCCCTGGCTTGATCCCACCGTCGACCTCGAGAAAGGCTGAGGGGTTGACGTCGTCGAGCATCTTCCTGAGCCGCTCTATCTTCCTCGTGGAGCTCGGGATGTACGACTGCCCGCCAAAGCCCGGATTCACCGACATCACGAGGACGTTCCCGACGTAGGGGAGGATTTCCTCGAGAGTAGACAGCGGCGTGGCCGGGTTCAGCGTGACTCCGGGCGTGACGCCCAGAGCGCGAATCGCCTGGATGGAGCGGTGCAGATGCCGGCTCGCCTCGACGTGGACCGTCAGGACGTCCGCTCCGGCCTTGGCGAAATCCGCGATGTACCGGTCAGGCTCCTCGATCATGAGGTGGACGTCGAGGATGACCTTCCGCTCGCGGCAGTACTCGCGGAGCGCCTCGACGATCAGGGGTCCGATGGTGAGGTTCGGGACGAAGTGACCGTCCATGACGTCGACGTGAAGCCACTCGGCGCCCGCGTCCACAGCCTCGGCCACGTGAGCCCGAAGGCGGCCGAAGTCCGCGGAGAGAATGCTAGGAGCGATCAGGACTTTCCGGGCCTCGCCCGGCCTGGGGTGTGCGGTTTCGGGGATCATGGCGGTTCTCATTCTCCGTCGCGTTACGCGGACGGACCAAGTACACCCGGTTTGAGGCCGAGCACGAATGCCGACAGCTCCTCGCGGGTTGCGTAAACACAGGCTCCCTGCTCCCGCAACACCGTTGCGGCCTCTCCGAGGCCCTCGCCGCTCTCGGCTCGGGGCACCGCGACCGGCCGCCCGAGCTTCATCGCCCAGCGGGCCGTGGAGAGTGAGCCGCTGACCTTGCGGCCCTCGATCACGATCACGGCGAGCGAGAGGCCCGCGATGATCCTGTTGCGGGTCGGAAAGAACTTCGGTGCGGGGGGAGTTCCGGGCAAGAGCTCGGAGACCAGGGCGCCGGTCGTCGCAATCGACTCGAAGAGAGCACGGTGCGAGGCCGGATAGACGACGTCGACTCCGGTCCCGAGCGCGGCCACCGTGAAGCCGGAGGCCGCCAGCGCGGACGCGTGGGCCCGTCCATCGATGCCTCGCGCGCCTCCACTGGCGATGCCGAATCCTCTCTCGACAAGCTCCCGCGCCGCCTCATCCGCCCGGCTGAGCCCGGTCTCGGAACATTCCCGGGCCCCGACCACGGCCACCAGGGGACGCAAGAGGATCTCGGGTCCGCCGCGGACGAAAAGGACGGGAGGCGGCTCGGACATCTCTGACAGGCGCGGAGGGTAGCCGGGAGAGCCGAAGATCAAAACCGTTCCCCCAGCCCCGAGGAACTCCTGGGCTTTCTCGAGTCCCGCCTCCGTCCCCGATTTGGGCTGCCGCCTCTTTTCCGTCGATTCCTTCTCGAGAGTTTCCTCGGCGGCCCGGGCCGATCCGTGCTGCCCGATGAGGAGCTTGAAACGGGCCGCTCCGATGCCGGGCCTTCGGGAGAGCCTGAGGGCCGCCAGAGCCTCTTCGATCTCGCCAGGTGACACGAAGACCGTCCTAGCCAGAGGCCCGAGTCTGGCGGCGCGAATAGACGGGAACGAGAAACGGGACGGCATAGTCGACACCGGGCAGGTCGGCCTTGACCTCGATCTCCCAGAATCGTGGACTCGTCTGCCCGTAGAGGCGCGTCGAGAGGTCCTTTTCCGGGAGCGCAAACGCGAGCTCGAGCCTGGCCAGAGGATCCGATTTGCGAGAGAGTTTCAGGATTCCGGCCGCGCCTCCTGTCCCGAAATAGATCTCGTGTGGTTCAAACACCCGCTGGTCCTCGTAGACGCTGTACACCGTCTGGGTCGTCTTTCCGTTTGAGCTCTCCTGGACCTGCTCGAAGCAACTCAGGGTCACGGTCAGCTTTGTGAGCCCCCTCAGCCGGTCCGTGTCGAGAAGAGCGGCCTCGAGTGTCTCGCCGGTGAAGTAGGGAAATCGCCGGAACGCGAGGCGCGAGTCGCCGAACTTGAGGCCCTGGAGCATCTGGTAGATCCACATCACCACTCCACCCAGAAGCAGCAGATCGAAGATCCCGACGATGAACATCCCGAACCAGATGCGTCCGCCCCAGACGACGGCGTTGAAAGGGGCGAGAAAAACGGCGAGGAAGAGGAGCCCGAAAAAAGTCCCGGTGGTCTGCTTTCCGGCGGAGTGATGGGCTCCTCCGGGATCCCACTTGTAGTCCCAGAGCCACGGCTCGTCCGGGTGAAGAACCTGTTGCTTCTTTCGGTAGCGCGCCGCGAGAAGCTGCCGGATCCCCGCCGCGACGACGAGGAGCCCGGAGGCGGCGAAAGCCCCTCCGGTCAGGAGCATGACGCCTCGGGGCTCATCGCTCTCGGCGGAGAAGCTGCCCATCAGGGCCATCGTGAAGATCCCGATCCCGACACCCAGGAATGGGAGGCCGAAGAGGACGATGCACCCTCCGGCGCTGCCGGTGGCGCCGGGAGCCGTCTTGCCCTCCACTCGTTTTCTCTCGAAGGTGGCCACGAGCGGATCTTACCCGTCCATCGGAAGCGGCGGACGGCCTCGAGGGCCCGCCGCGGCCTGCCGCTCAATACGGCGGGAAGAGCCTCCTGAAGCCATGAGCGAGCACGAGGACGAGAAAGACAACATTTCGAAGAAGGAGGGGCACCACGGGAAGGCCAGGAGGGCGCCGCGCGGGTCCGGACGGGAGGACCTCCACCAGCGCCGGGCCGAGCCGCTCGAGCCACTGGAGCGTCCGGGGCCACTCGGCGAGGCCCGCGCGCCACCGGCCGGTCAGCTGCAAGGGTCCCGTCCCCGCTCCCACGATCCCGCCCGTGATGGCCGCGACCGTGTCGGCGTCGCCTCCGGCGAGGACCGCGGCGCAAAGAGCTGCGGGAAGGTCGCCGGGGTGGCTCCACGAGGCATGCAGGGAGACCGGGACCGTGTGCGAGATGAAGCCCGTGACTCCTCTCTCGAGGCCAACGGACTGAGCAAAGTCCGGCGTCGATTCGCCCTTCTGCGCGCTCCGCGCGGCGGAGGCGATGAGGTGCGAGAGTTCGGGATCCATCGTCGTCACCTGGTCTTTCAGAACGGCGAGGAAGGCCTCAGGGGACGGGTCGCCGAGGGCCGATTGACGCGCGGCCAAAGCGACGATGAACGCCCCTTGCTCCGCTCTCGGATCGGTGTGGGTCAACCGGGTCGACTCCCGAACCAGGACCCGCAGGCGGGAGAGGTCCGAAACGGCCGCCCCCAGAATCGGACTTCGCATCGCGGGTCCGTTCCCGGCCGAGAAGACCCCGCTGCGAGAAGGCGGGATCCCCACCCAGAGTTTCAGGATGCTCCGGAGTGTGGCGAACCCCACTCCGGCTGGCAGGGCGAGGAGCCAGAACCGGAGCCTTCTGGCGAGAGCCCTGGCGAACAACCCCGGCTCCCCTCCGCTCTCGATGAGGGCCTGTACCGTCATCGCGGCGTGCTCGGTGTCGTCCGAGAACATCCCCCTTCCACCGGGGACGAGGCGGTAGGGCTCGGGCTCTCCGAGGAGGCGGCGCGCGCGCCGCGATGAGAGCCCCTCGTACGGGAGCCCGAGGGCGTCCCCGGCGGCCAGACCCAGCAGGCTGCCCGTGATGGCCTCGACGCTTCCGGGGCCCGTCACATCACCTCCTGCCCGAGAGAATCTCTCGGAGGCGGGACGCGCCTGCCCGGCTCACGGGAATCTCGGTCCCACAGATGAGAATCGCCGTTCCCGGCTCGAGCCGGGTGAGCTTCTCGACATTGATGATGTACGAGCGGTGGACCCGGATGAACCGGGCGGGATCGAGCGCGGACTCCAGGCTCGCCAGGGTCTGCTGCTTCATGTGTCCCTTGCCGCCGCTGACGATCCGCACGTAGTCGTCCTGTGCCTCGATGTAGTCGATCCGTGAGGAGGGCAGGATGGTGATCTGGGATCCGTCCTTGATCGCGATCCGCGTGAGGTGTTTCTGGGGAGAGCGGGCGAGGGCGGCCACGGCCGGAGCATCCACGACGGGGCCGTCCTGACTTCGTGCCGTCCGCGCGGCGCGCTTCAGGGCCTCGTCGAAGCGTCCCTTGTCGAACGGCTTGAGGAGATAGTCGACCGCGTGCACGGCGAACGCCTTGACGGCGTACTGGTCGTAGGCGGTCGTGAAGATCACGGCCGGTTGCGGGTCCATCAGCTCGAGGGCCTCGAACCCGTTCAGTTTCGGCATCTCGATATCGAGAAGAACGATGTCCGGCTTGAGGGCGAGTGCCGCGCGCGCCGCGTCGAAGCCGTTCTCGAACTCGCCGCAGATCTCCACGTCCGGATGAGACGAGAGGAACTCCTTCAAGAGCGCGCGGGCCAGGGGCTCGTCATCGGCGATGAGGACGCGAAGAGCCCGTTCCAATTCAGTGCGTTCCCTCTGCCATCGGCAGGCTCAACTCGACGAGGAACCTCCCGGGTTCCACCTGGTGGGTCATCCGGCCGCGAGCGCCGTAGAAGGAACGGATGCGCTGCGCGACGAGGCGGAGTCCCAGCCCCGTGCCGGGCGGGGCCTCCTCTCCTTCCTCGAACGGGTTCTCGATCCGGATTTCGATCTCACCCGGCCGCTTCTTTACGCGGAGCTTCACCTCGCCTCCGCTGGCGGCGGACGCGCCGTGCTTGATCGCGTTCTCCACGAGCGGTTGAAGGAGAAGGGGGGGGACCTCGCAATCCTCGACGCCGGGATCGATCTCGCCCGCGAACCTGAGCCGCTCTCCGAACCGGACCTTCTCGACGGCCAGGTAGTTCTGGGCGAGCGAGATCTCCTCCGAGAGGCGGACGCTTCGCCTTTCGGAAAGACCGAGGGTCTTCCTGAGATAGTCCGCGAGAAGAGTGCACATCTCCCTGGCTTTCGCCGGATCGTGGCTCGTGAGGGAGCTGATGGAGTTCAGGGAGTTGAAGAGGAAGTGGGGATTGACCTGGGCCTTGAGCGCCGTCAGCTCCGCCTCGCGCGCCAGCTCGCGGGCCTTGGCCTTCTCGAGCTCGGCCTTTGCCGCCTCGTCGAGCATCAAGAGGACGTAGTGAAGGGCGGCAGACAGGAGGTAGAGAAGGACGCCCAGACTGAAGACGACGGGCACCATCTGGGGCATGCGTTCCGGAAGGCCCGCGGCGTCTTTCACGATCGAGACGAAGTTGACGAGGGTCCCCAGCGCGAGGACCCACAGGCAGCTCGCGATGGCCGCCGCGGTGAGGAGCGTCAGGGCCATCCGGCCGTAGTTGGCGGCCCTCGGAGGAGTCGCCTTGCAGACGTACCAGCTGCTCAGGCAGAGGAACGCGTAAACGGCCGCCATCGGCAAGGACACGAGAAGCGCCGTAGAGGGAGCAAGGTCCGCGGAGGCAGCCAGGAGAAGGGCCAGAATCCCGCCGAACGGCACCCAGAGGGCCAGATACGGCCAGAGGCCACCTCTCCGGTGAAGGATTGGGTTCATCGGGATTCCTCAGTTCTTCACGCCGATTCCGCCCATGATGGCCGTTCCCGTCACCACGAGGCGCGGGCGAGGCGAAAGGGACGGCAACTCGGCACCCTGACGGGTCTCGTCGTCGCAGCCTCCCAGGATCGGAAGGACGTTGAGGACGACATCCCAGCCAGGGGGGACCAGGATCTCGACGCCACCGCAGAATGCGAAGGCGTCGATGGTGATCGTGGGGCTGACGGCGCCGGTGCCGGCAGGTGACAGTCCCCGCAGATCGACGGTGCACCCTCCGAAGAGCGCCGAGACCGACCCTCCCGTGAAATCGGGGTCGATGATGCGCTTCTCGAGGCCGGCGAAGGCGACCCAGTCGTCGAGCTTCTTCGACTCCTCGCTCGCCATCCCCGGATGGGGCCGCTGAAGGGTATTGAGGACCATCCGGACTCCTACCGCCACGAGTACCAGCGGCCAGAGCCGCCAGATGGAGAACTCGATGACATCGAAGTTCCGGAGGAGCAATAGGACGCCCGCTGCCGAGAGCAGAAACCCTGTCATCTTGTCCGACGTTCGGGACCGGCCCAGGTGAGGGATCGATAGGGCGATGAGGATCAGCGGCCAGAGCTTCCAGACGAAGCGGGCGGAGACGAGACCGACGTTGTCGAGGGTGAAGACGACGCCGATCACGATGATCACGATGCCGAAGATGAGCCGCTGACTGGACCTCTCTGTTTCCATGCTTGCCGTCATTTTGAACTCCAGGCGAGGATTTCGCCTCCCCGCGAAGGGGAATCTAGGGCCAAAGCGGCGGGTCTTCGCCCTCTAATCCGTCGGAGCTCCACGGGTACCGGCGAGCGGGCGTCCTGGACCGGTGAATGGCCGTAGAATGCGCGGGTCGCGGACCGTAGATGGCCATCCTCATCGTCGATGATTCCCCCGTGAACCTGAAGGTGCTTTCGGCGATCCTGACGAAAGCGGGATTCACCTGCATCGAGGCTCAGGACGGTCCGCGAGCGCTCCACCTTGCCCAGAGCGATCAGCCTGACCTCGTGATTCTCGACATCATGATGCCGGAGATGGATGGGTTCCAGGTTTGTCAGGCGCTGAAGGAGTCCCCGAAGACCAAGGAGATCCCGGTCATCTTCCTGTCGGCCCTGGGAGAGGCCTCGAACAAGGTCCGGGGCCTCGAGCTCGGAGCGGAGGACTACATCACGAAGCCCTTCGATCGCGCCGAGGTGGTCGCCAGGGTCCGGACGCAGCTTCGGATCCGCGAGATGACCCGGTCTCTTCGGGAGCTGAACCGGGAGCTTCTCGAAAAGCAAGAGCGCATCCGCAGGGACCTCAAGGCGGCTGGCGAGATCCAGCGGATGTTCCTTCCGCGGCCCCCGCTCGGGATCAAGGGCGTCGAGGCCGCCTGGGTGTTCGAGCCGTGCGACCAGGTGGGCGGAGACATCTTCAACGTCGTGAAGGCCGGGCCCGACCATGTCGTCATCTACATGCTCGACGTTTCGGGACACGGCGTCCCCGCGGCCCTGGTCTCGGCCAGCGTTTTCCAGAGTCTGTCTCCCGCGGGGGGGCTGATCGGGCGCCATCACTCGGGAGGGTTCGAGATCGCCCGGCCCGTCGATGTCCTGGAGAGGCTCGAGATCGCCTACCCGCTCGAGCGGTTCGACAAGTACTTCACCCTTGCCTACCTGGTCCTGGAGCTTTCCACCGGCCGTCTTCGGTACTCCTGCGCGGGGCACCCGGCTCCGGTGGTCTTGCGCCGGACGGGCGAGGTCGTGCCCCTGGAAAAGGGCGGGCCGTTCATCGGCCTCGGGCTCGACCTGCCGTGGGAAGAAGGCGAGATCGAGCTCGGGTGCGGCGACAGGCTCGTCGTCATCACGGATGGAGTCCTCGAGCAGGTTGACGCCGCCGGGGAGCTCTTCGGGATGTCCGGCCTGGCGGCGAATGTCGCGGACAGTCTCGACCGGTCCCTCTCGGATCTCTGCAAGGGCCTCGTCCACGAGCTTCACGCCTTCAGCGGTCAAGAGAGGTTTCGCGACGACATCTCGGTGCTCGCACTGGAGTATTCGGGCCGGGTTTCGGCCGTCTGAGACGAAGAGGACCGGCGCCCGTCGCGGGGCACCGGCCCTGATCGAACCGCGGGTATCAGCGGGTCAGGCTTTGGCGGCCGCGAGCGCGGCGTCGTAGCTGGGTTCCGTTCCGGTCGCAACGACGTACTCGGCGTGCTTGACCGTTCCGGCCGCGTCCACGACGAAGACCGCTCGCTGGAGCAGCCGGACCCCCTTGATGAGCGTCCCGTAGCTGGCTCCGAAGTTCCCGTCCCGGTGATCGGAGAGGGTGTGGACCTTGTCGATGCCAGCCGCGCCGCACCACCTCTTCTGGGCGAAGGGGAGGTCCATCGAAACCGTCAGGACGACGGTATCGGGCAGCGAGGCAGCCAGCTCGTTGAATTTCCGGGTCTGGCGGTCGCACACGGACGTGTCGAGCGACGGCACGACAGAGATGATGCGGGTCTGGCCCGCGAAGGAGTCGAGGGTCTTCTCCGACAGATCGTTGGCGACAAGCTTGAAATTCGGGGCGGCATCGCCGGGTTTCAGCTCAGGCCCGATGACCGTCAGCATGTTCCCGGCGAAGTTCACGGCTTTTTCACGTTCCATTTCTTTCATCCTCCAAGCATGGGTTTCCGTGCTCGATTTCCGGCCAGATCTTCCCCCGATTCCGGGATCCGGAGAACCGGGCACTTGTGGAACTGGTTCATGGGTTCGGGATCAGTCCGATCGTTCGCGCGAGGAACTCCGCCATCTGGGCCCGGTCGACGGGCTCGAACGGGCAGAAGGAAAGGCCGCTCCCCGGAGCTCCGGCGCACCCCTTCGTCTGCCGGTCCGCAAAGGCCACGTTTGCTTCCCGTCTGGGCCAGGTCGCCACCTTGAGTCCCGGATCCTCCCACCCGCTGCAGGCAGGGTACGGCTGACTGCAGCCGGGATCTGTCTCGCCGACCGATGCCAGGAGCGAGTTGAGAAGCCCTCCTTGCTTCAGCCTTTCGAGAAACGTCACCATTTCCGCCCTCGTCAGCGAATTGGAAGGGAAGAAGCAGAGGCCCTCGGGGCACGGGGCCCCGACCGTGACGCCCCACGCCTTGATCCAGTGGATGGAGAGCCACTGAGGGTGATCGCAGGGGACGTCGGGGAAGTCCGCCGAACCCGTACCCTGGCTCACGCACGTTGCCGGCGGCGGGGTCACGCTCCGCGTCCGCCACCACTGGTAGGCCTTGGCGAGGTATTCCGCAACTTTCGCCCTTGTCAGGACAGTCGTGGGCGAGAACTGCGGGCCCGCGAGGCCGGGATCCGAGTCGGATTCCATGATCGCCGCGTCGGCGATGCGAGCGGACGACAGGAAGAAGTAGTCCGCCTCCGTAACGTCCGTGAATGCCCTCAGGCTCACGGCAGCCGGAACCCGCAGCTTCTCGGCGCCGTTCTCGAGCATGACGAGGTCATAAGAGCCGGAGGGCGACAGGGGAGAGGCCGCGACACTGCCGGTCACCAGCGTGGCCGTGGCCGTCGCCGGCGAGAAGGCCCCGCCACCCTGCCCTTCCCGGTCGAGCTTGAAGGTCTTGTTGAGAAGTCCGGAGCCCGCGATCTGGAGAGTGCCGCCCATCCAGCGGTTCAGCGTGGAGGGCGTCACGCTCCCGATCCCCGAGCCGCCCGCGCCTGTCCGGAAGGTCCGGACCGGCGAGGAGACGGCTGCCCCGGTTCCACAGACCGGGAAGGCCGTGATCCTCCAGTTCCACTGCGTGCCGGGGTTCAAGCTGAGGGTCGTGCTGGTCTGAGGGACCGTGATCGTTCTGTAGGCCGAGGGCGAAGCGGCCGTCGAGAGATGGACCACGTAGTAGGCCGCTCCGGGAACGGCCTGCCACGTGAGAACCACGTTGGACGCAGAGACGCCCGTCGCGTTGTCCAGTGGGCCGGAGAGCACCGGGGCCGTTCCTGTCCACGGGCAGGTTCCGGTCGTGAAGGAGAACACCGGCGACGAGACATCCCCGCAGGCCTCCTTGGCGGCGACCTTCCAGTAGTAGGTGGTCGACGGAAACCAGACGGGAAGACCCAGCGAGTTGGAAGCGGTCGTTCCCAGGCGCCTCTCCGGCGAAGCCGCCGTGTCGAGGAAGACATCGAAGGGAACCGAGCCCGTGTGAGACCAGCTGATGAACCCGCCCGTGAATCCCGTCGCCCCGTTCGCCGGGATCAGCGCGGCCGGGGGGGCTGCGGGAGGAGAGACCGGTATGTCCTTCGTGGAGCTTCCGGCACACCCGCCGGCCGTGACAGAGAGCGACAGGACGGTCGAGCCCGAGAAGCCCACCGAGAAGGTGATCTGGCGTGTGCTCTGACCCGACAGGATGGTGCCATTCAGGATCGACCATGCGTAGGTGTCGGCGCCGACGGGTGCGGTCGCGATCAGGCCGGTCGCGTTCGGGCACGCGGCTGCCGGGGCCGTGATCGTCGCCTGCGGCGTCCCGTTCACTGGGACCGACCGGGAGCCGGTGTAGGTGCAACTGCCCTGCGTCGCGGTGACGGCAAGCCCGACCGGGCCGGTGGTGCCGGCCGAGAAGGTGATCGAGGCCGTACCCTGGCCCGCCACGATCGAGCCGTTCGTGATGGACCACGTGTAGGGAGCGGACGCTCCCGACACCGAGGCGGAATTGTTGGTCGACGTGCTGCAAACACTTGCCGGAGCCGTGATCGTGAGACTGCCTGACTGATTGATCGGTATGTTGACGGTGGAGCTGTCCGTGCACGCCCCGTAGGTGAGAGAAAGGCCGAGGGTCACGTTTCCGGACGCACCCGCCGAGAAGGTGATCGAGTTCGTCCCCTGTCCCGCGGTGATGGTGCCGTTCGTGATCGTCCACGTGTACAGGCTTCCGCCCGGCAGCGCCGAGGCGGTGTTTCCGGTCGAGCTCGCGCAGGTCGCGGCCGGAGCGGAGATCGCGGCCGTGATGACGGGGATCGAGATCGCGCTCGCGGAGGAGCACGAGTTCTTCGTGACGGTCACGCCGAGCTCCACCGGGCTCGAACCGGTCGCCGAGAAGGTGACGGAGGGCGACCCCTGGCCTGCCGTGATCGCTCCGTTCGTGATCGTCCAGACGTAGGAGTCGGCCCCAGAGGCAACGGTCGCGGTGTTTCCGGTCGAGCTCTTGCAGACGTGAGGCGGGGCGGTGATCGTGGAAGGCGGTGCGGGGCAGCTCGAGCCGTTGGAGATCACGAGGGCGAAGTTCTGGTCGGTGACGTCCGCGTTGCCGGGAATGCCGTCTCCGTTCAGGGCACGCGCCGTGACCTTGGCCGTGTAGGGGGTTCCGGCGGCGATTCCGGCGGGCAGGAAGACGTTCTCGACGTTGTTGAGGGTGTCCGCCGAGCCGCCGGTCACGCTGATGCCGCCGCTCATGACGTTCCCCTTGTAGGTCACGCCTCCGACGGTGACCTCGAGGTCGAGGTCGTTGACGAGAGCCGGATCGGAGATTCCGGGCGGGTCGGTCCAGACGAGCGTGACCCGGAACGGCGCGAGGCTGTTTCCGACCGCGCCGCTCACCGAGGAAGACAGTCCCGGGCTGTCGAGGACGGACTCCTGGTCGAGATGGGTCATCGCGAGACCGGTGTTGAGGATCTTCTTCAGGTTGACGCGGCCCCAGCCCTGCGCGCCGTTCGGGATCGGGCCTCCCGCGGTTCCCGCGGCCATCGGGACCGTCCCGTTGATGAGGGCGGCCTTCACCAGGGCCGGACTCGGGTTGGCGCCTCCGTGCCCGGACTTCCACCACTGGACGATGAGGGCGGCGGCCCCCGAGACCTGCGGGCAGGCGTGGGAGGTCCCGGTACTCCAGCGATGGTAGGTGTCGATGTTGCCGAAGAGAGTATCCGGTCCAGACCGGCCGCCCGTGACGGCGGTTCCGGGCGCGGCCAGATCGGGCTTGATCCTCCCATCCGCGGCGAGACCTCGAGAGGAGTACGAAGAGATCTCGTCCATGTTGTCGTTCGGGTTGCCCCCGTAGGGGCTCAACTCGGGGCGGATGTTCTCGCCCGCGGCGACGGAGACGACGTTCTTGGCGACCTTGGGACGCGTCAACCCCGAGGCCCCCGAGTTGCCGGCGGAGAAGATGATCAGGAGCGGGTCGATCGAGGACGCGGCGGAGGCGTCCCGGACGAAACCGTCGTACTGGGCGGCCAGGGAGTCGTAGGCGTTGGCGTTCGTCCCGGCGCCCCAGCTATTGCTCGAGATGAACCCGGGGACCCCGTTGGGGCCCGGCGTCACGACGGCGTCGTTGGCCGTATTGGCCTCGGTCCCCGAGTAGCCGTCCCTCAGGAGCGGAATGTTCGTCACGTTGGCCTTCGGGGCGACCCCCGAGCCGTAGTTGTATCCGAGCCCGTCGAGGTTCGGCGCGTAGGGAGTGGTCCCCGCGATGATGGAGGCGTTGAGGTGGCCGTGGCCGTCCGCGCCGGCGGCGGCCTCGCGCAGCGCCGCGTCCGCCGCGTTGGCGGCCGTCACGTAGAACCCGCCGTCACCGGGGATGCCGATCCCGTCGTCCACCACGGCAACCGTGACGCCCGTGCCGTCGGCCCCGAACTGCGCCATCGGGTTGTAGCCAGGGCCGCTGAGGACCGTCGAGGAACTGTAGTTCCCGGCCACGATCTGGGCGGCCCGTTCGTCCTCGCGCGCGGGGGGCACGTATGGGTCGATTCCGAGGACCAGCGGGCTCGCCGCGATGTCGGCGATCGCGTCCATGGGGATCTCGGCCCTGACAATGCGGAAGAACGAGGAGGGGAGAGCGATGCTGGCGCGGACGGATCCGCCCGCGGACGTCACGAGCCCGGCCGCGGCGGATGCGGAGGTGCCGCTCGTCACCATGATGTCGACGGCCCTGACGCCCCGGCTGCCCGCCTGGAGGGCTTCGCGAATGGCCGGGGCGAGCTTCAGGGGTCCGCCGTACGGGGCCGTCGCCCGGACGAAGGAGAGGCCGCCCGCGTTCCCGATCTGGGCGAGGGAGGCCCTCACGATGAAGGAGTTGTGCGGGACGTACTGCAGGAACTCGACGCCTTGCTTCTCGACCTCCTGGCGCCAGTCGTCCGTGACGGGGCCGATGAACTGAACCAGGTGGAGCAAGGCCGCGTCGGTTCCGGGCGCGGCGAGGGCCGCTCGAGTGTTCCGCGCGGGCTGGCTCGCCTCGACGAGGGGGTCGAAGGAAACGCCGCGGATCTCGATCGTCTTCTTCACGGGCGTGCTGTCGCCGGGGAAGCTGGCCGCCTTCCCCCGGACGAGCAGGAACGAGCCATAGTCGTTCACGACGTCGTTGGTCGCCCGTGCCCGGTCCCGAGCCTCGGAATTCGGCGTGCTGACGACAAAGTAGTCGGCTGACCGGGCAACAGTCGGAAGGGAAAGGAGGACGAGCGCGGCAAGGAGGCGGAAGGTGGGAATCCGAAGAGTCGGGGAGGCCATCAGGGGGCGAATCTTAGGGCAGGAACGACCGAACGAGACGCGAGCACGAAAAGAAAAGGGGCCGCGAGCGCGGCCCCTTCTGGGAAAAGAGAGCGGGAGAGGGGAACTACGGTGTCGAGACCAGCCCGATGGTGCGGCCGAGGAATTCGGCCATCTCGCCCCGTGTCACGAGGGAGGTTGCGCACATCGTCAGGTTGTTGCCCGGAGTCCCCGAGCAGCCCACGGTCAGCCGGTCCGCGAAGGCGACGTTGACCTCGCGGCGCGGCCACCCCGCGGTCTTCAGAACCGGGTCCGTCCAGCCCGAGCACGCCGGGTAGGGCTGCGCGCAGCCCGGGTCGGTCTCGCCCACGGTCGAGAGGAGGGTGTTGAGCAGGGCGCCCTGACGGAGCCTCTCGAAGAAGGTCACCATCTGGGCCCGGTCGACGCCGTTCTCCGGCAGGAAGCAGAGACCCTGTGCGCACGGCGAGCCGAGCGTGACTCCCCAAGTCTTGATCCAGTGGATCGCGAGCCAGTCGGGATCCGTGCACGGGACGTCGGGGAAGTCGGTCGAGCCGGCTCCTGACGGAACGCAGGTCGCGGCCGGCAGGGCGGTCGAGCCCGTGCGCCACCACTGATAGGCGCGGGCGAGGTAGTCCGCCATGTCGCGGCGCAGGACCGTCGCGGACGGGGAGAACTGGGGACCGGCGGTGCCACCGTCGAAGTCCGGCTCCATGATGCCGGCATCCACGACTCTCGCACTCGATTCGAAGTAGAAGTCGTTCTCGGTCACGTCGGTGAAGGCACGAACGGCCAAGGCCTGGAGCAACCTGGCCTGCTCGACTCCGTTCTCGAGGATCCCGGCGTCATACCTTCCCGCCGGAGCCAGGGAGTTGGGGGAGAGGAAGCCGTCGATGCGAGACGACTGCGACGAGGTGATCGACAAGGAACCAGCGGACTGGCCCTTGTAGCTCGTGAACGGAGTCGTCCCCGGGCCAAAGCCTGACCCGAACAGGGAGAGGTTCCCGCCCGTCCAGCGGTTCACGTAGGAGGGCGAAAGCGATGACAGCTTGAGCGGAGAGTCGGCCGTCGTGAAGCTGTAGGTCACGGACGAGGCCGCCGCGCTCGATCCGCACGCCGGAACGGCAACGACCCGCCAGAAGTAGAGGGTTCCGGGGTTGAGCGAAACCTGCTGCGAGGTGAGCGGCGTGGACGAAATCTTGTAGAGAGACGACGGTGAGGCGGAGGGGCCCAGATAGACGTCGTAGCGCCCCGCGCCGGGGACGGCCGACCAGCTCAGGACCAGCACTCGAGAGAGACCGAGCGATCCGTTGGCCGGAGCGGCGAGAGCCGGTGCGGCACCCGTGAAGGGGCACGCCCCGGTGGTGAACGAGGCCACGCTCGAGGACGCACTTCCGCAGCCCGTGCGAGCCGTCACCGACCAGTAATACGTGGTGCCGGGGAACCAGGCCGGTGTCGAGATGAAGTTGGAGGACGTGGTCGCGACCTTCTTCTGGGGTGGCGTGACGGTGTCGTAATAGACGTCGTACTCCAGGGCCCCGGTGTTCGTCCAGGAGAGGTAGCCGGAGGTGAAGTTGGTCGTGCCGCTGAGCGGGTTGACGATGCCCGGGGCAGACGGAATCGAGCCCACGGGGATGGTCTTGGACTCCGTCCGGGCGCAGCCGTTCAGGGTGACGGTCACGCCGAGGGTCACGGAGGGCCCGGAACCGGCATTGAAGAGGATGGCGTTCGTGCTCCCGCCGGCGACGAGCGTTCCGCCCGTGACGGTCCATGCGTAGGTCGCCCCGGTCTGAGCGTCGACGGACGCCGAAAGGTTCGTCGCGCCCGCGCAGAGGCTGGCCGGTGCGGTGATGAAGGGCTGGATCGGGCCGGGGGTGATGGGAACCGTGGTCTGGGCCTCGGAAGAGAAGCCGTTGCGGTTCACCGAGACCCAGAGGGTGACCGGGAGGGGTCCGATGCCGGTGAAGGTGACGACCCGGTCGTTGTTCGGTCCGAGGATGAAGCCGTTGGCGATCGCCCAGTGGTACGTGGCCGGGCCTCCCGGATCGGCGACGGAAGCAGTCTGCGTCGAATAAGCGCAGGCGGCCGCCGGGGCGGTGATGGCGACTCCGGGGAGCTTGAAGTAGGCGACGGTCGGATCGTGGTCGGCGACCTTCTCGGGCCGCGTCGCGTCGGACCTGAGGACCTCGGGGAATCCAGCGTTCACGCGGGCGTGCTCGAGACGCGTGGCGACGGAACGCGCGGGGCCATTGACGATGATGTGGTCGAGGTTCTGCGAGTGTCCGTCGTAGACGTAGGAGTACCGCTCGGAAGCGGGGGCAAGGTCGAGGAGCTCGACGAAGTCGGGAGTTACGAAGTCGTTTCGGACGTTGATGACAACCTCGCTGGCCGCAGCGGGATCGCCGCGGGTGGTTCCCATCACGTCGGCATATCCGTCGTTGACCTCGTAGGCGTTGAAATCGCCCACGCAGATGACGCGAGGAGTCGGAGAGCCCGTCTGGAGATTACTGAGGAGTTTTGCGAGGGATTCCGCCTGTGCCTGGCGCTTGGCCCGCGCTCTCCGGCCGGTTGCGTTGTCCAGCTCCGTCTCGTTCAGCGAGCGCTGGTGGACGACGACGACCGTGACGGGGTAGGGGCCAGCCGGTCCGAGGATGTTCGCCTTGAGGACGACGGGAGGCCGGTCGTTGAGGGTCTCCGTGCCACCGGTTGGATTTGTCCAGGTTTCCGCCTTGTTTTCCTGGGTGACCGAGGTGACCTGAACGCGGTTCGTCTTGACGAGGAAGCCCACGTCGATCCCTCCGACGTCGTTTCCCTCGAAGAGATAAGCCTCGTATTGCGTACCCGCGTCGGCATTCACTCTGTCCCGGATCGCCCGGAGGGTCGCGATGTTCTCGATCTCCTGGAAGCCAATGATGTCGGGAAGCCTCACGGCATTCCGGAGTTGCAGGGAGAGCTTGGTGAGACGGGTCTGGAACTGAACGGCCGTCGGTACCGGTTCGCCGATCCCGTCGTTGACGTCGTTGAAGAACCGCTCGACGTTCATCGATGCCACCGTGAACTCGTCTCCCTCGGATGCGGGAACGGCCACGTAGCTTCCGAAGTTCTCCGCAGGGGACGTTGGCCCCTCCGTCGGAACGACGAGATAGGAATTGGTGGGGGTGTACAGGAAGTCGAGGACGCCGACAACGCCGGTCACGACGGTGTTGTTCGCGACCGTGTAGCGCGTCGGGAAATCGATTGTGTCGATGCGGAACTTCTCGAGGTTGCCATCAAAACGCGGGACGCAGCAAGGCGGAGGCGGCGTCGCGGGAAGGTTCACGAAGAAATCGACGCCGGCTTCCCGGAAGGGCCGGTTCGTACCGGGAAGCACCCCGTAAAAGCGGCCGTTCGTGCCGCCATTGGCGAATTCTGGATCCTTGAATCCCTCGGAGCCAGAAACGACATTCAGGGTGTCAATCTGGACCCGCATGAACTCGTAGCGCTCGAGAGGCTGCTTGAAAGCCGCGTCGGGATCCGTCACGTCGGCCGGCGGAACCGGGGCGCCAGAAGGAGAGAAGTCCGCCGATGTCAGGATGACGGGGGCGGGGAGGGGATAGGTCCCCAGGACCTGCGAGACGTTCGGTGTGCCGGGCACCGACGGGATCGATCCGATCTCGGTTATCGTCTGGGCGTTGGGGGTCGAGTTCGGGCGGAACTCCACCACGTTCCCGAGGACCGAAGCCTTGGCTCCGGGCACAACCCAGTCGGCCGGCGCGCTGCTCGTGAAGACGAAGAGGCCCTCCGAGGTGAGCGGGTTCGTGTCCGGTGTCTCGGACTGGATGACGAATCCGTTGCTCTTGCGGTAGGTCACGATGCCGCTCGTCGAGACCGCCTGGCCAAGGTACGGGGACGTTCCCGTCGTTCCCTGAATCTGCGGGATCGTGAGGGCGCTCCCGACCAGGAGAGTCAGGTTCCCGGTGCCGGTCCGCAGTTCGAGGTCCGTGATGGTGAACGGCATCGTCTTCGTGCCAGTCGCCGTGCCGACCGCAACGGTCGTCTGGTACGAGAAGATGTTGTCGCCAGCGGTCGCGTCGCCGTTCGTTCCGTTGTCGTAGAACGTCTGGGGATTCGCTCGCCCGATCGCGCTCAGATTCGCAGACACGGCGAGCCCGGTGCTCGCGGGGTTTGCTCCCGGAGTGACGGTCACGGTGAAGAGAACCGGGGTCGTGCCGTCGGCCGGAACGACCGAGGGGTTCGACGCTCCGACCCCCGTCGGGTTCGTCGGGACGGGTCCGCAGGAGTTCACCGGGGAAGCCGAGTTGCGCGGAACGGGGTTCGAGACGATCGTGAAGTCTGCCGCGTTGTTGTTCGTGTCGGTGCACCCGTTCAGGTTTCGTACAGCGGCAGTCGTGGTTGAAACGTTGGGTGTCGGGCTCCCCCCTTCGGAGCAGTTCGCGGTCGATCCGTACCCGACGTAGTCCACGATGCTGGCGCCCAGCGGGCAACCCGTGCCGCTCAACGGCCCCGTTGAGCTCACGAGGGCCATTTTCCCCGCGGAGTTGCCGGCATTGATTGTGGTACTGGTGAGGTCAGCCGTCACCGGAATGGTCCCCCCCGATCCCGTGCTCCCGGTCACGATCAGGTAGTACCTGCCGGCCGGAATGCTCACGTTCGGGAGGCTGATCACGCTCCAGGAGGTTCCCGTGGCGGACGCATACTGAACGGACCAACCGTTGATCGATTGGGCAGTCCCTCCCCTGTTGAAGAGCTCGATGTAGTCGCGGGTGTAGGTCGGGGGACCGGAGCTGCTGCCTCCTCCGCCGTACACCTGGCTGATGACGACCTGGGCGCTGGCTGTCGAGGCGAAAAGGAAGCATAGGGCGCTCGCAAGCGCCAAGAGGGAAGGTGTTCTGCGGGCGGACATGAAGGTTACTCTCCTCCTGATCCCGAGAGAGTCGGGACCTAAAGGATAGCCCGTCAGGGACCGAATGGGGCGTGAATACCCGGCAAAGATGACGTGAAAGCCATTCTCAGGGCGCAGCCCGAGACCTGGGCCCTCCTACCGGTTGAGCCGAGCTCGCTTCCTGGCTACCAGGGAACGGCCGTATCGGTCTTCTTTTTCCCGACATCCTGCCCAGGCAGCTGGAAGGGCAGCCTCACCTTGATGTCCCGGTTCTTGATGATGAGCGCGTAAAGACCGGGCTTCCACTCGCCCTCCGGTGACGGAAAGAAGAGATCCCCGACCAAGAGATACGTGTGCGAGGCGTAGATCTCGTCCCGCACCACGTCTCGGCCCGGGACGGTGAAGAACCGCATCTTCTCCTCGTACCGGGGTCCCACGAAGTAGCCATTCAGCGGTTCCCGCGAGGGCTGGGCCGCCATCAGGAAACGTTCGATGTCGGTGAAGCGCTCCCCGAAGGTCTTTTGCGTGGGGAGCGGGATCTCCCGCCCATCGGGAAGAGCCAAGCTGACGTCCTCGCGGTTGATGGAGACCGTCTTGCCCGCCCAGCCATGAATGCGCGTATCCAACATCAGCCAGGGTTCCTTCAGGTTGTTGCTCGAGTACCTGTACCCGATGACGATCTGGATGGTGTCGTCCTTGTAGCGCATCACCGTCCGGCCGAGCTGCTTGACGGTGCCGTCGCTGGCGGCAAGAGAGAGGCCCGGCAGCGCGAGGAAGGACACGAGGGATCCCAGGGCGAGTGCGCGGCCGATTCTGTTGATCTGCATGATGACCTCCGTGCCGTGATTCTCGATCCGGTTCGTCCCGGTTTGGAGACGAACCCGCGGCTTGGCAGGGTCCGAAGCGAAAGTCGTGCCTGGTCGAGAGTGTCGGGCCGCCACGGCCATCTGGGGGCCACGGACCTCCGTGCGCCACGGACTTCCGTGCGCCACGGACTTCCGTGCGCCACGGACCTCCGTGCGCCACGGACTTCCGTGCGCCACGGACTTCCGTGCGCCACGGACTTCCGTGCGCCACGGACTTCATCTCGAGCATGCGGATGTCTTGCCGTGGCGGGTTCCGTGTGACACCACCCCCGGTCCGGCGTAAATTACTCTGATGGCCTCCACCAGGAAGACCGACTCTCCGGCCCGCTTCGCCCTCCTTTCCATCGCGGCCGCGGTCGTGACCATCGCCCTGAAGACGGTTGCCTATCTGATGACGGGCTCGGTTGGCCTCCTCTCGGATGCGGTCGAGTCCGTCGTGAACCTCCTCGCCGCTCTCGTGGCCTTCTGGGCTCTCAAGTTCGCAAGCCGGCCCGCGGACGAGGACCACGCCTTCGGGCACACGAAGGCCGAGTACCTCGCCAGCGGATTCGAGGGACTCGCGATCATGGGCGCCTCGGGCGCGATCGCGGCGACGGCGGTGATCCGGCTGAAGCATCTCGAGCCCCTGGAGAACGTCGGCGTCGGACTTCTCGTCTCCGTCGCGGCCTCCGCCATCAACGGGGTGGTGGCCTGGGTACTCTTCCGGGCGGGCAAGAGGCTCAACTCGATCACTCTCAGAGCCGATGCCCACCATCTGATGACCGATGTCTGGACATCTGTCGGGGTCCTCATCGCCGTCCTCGTCGTGAAGCTGACGGGCTGGCTCGTTCTCGACCCCCTCATCGCCCTCGTCGTGGCGGCGAACATCCTGCTGACCGCCATGAGGCTTCTCATCGAGACCGGCCACGGCCTCCTCGACCGCGCGGTGCCCAGGAGCGAGCAGGCCGTGCTCGAGTCGGCCCTGGTGCCCTTTCGCGAGCGCGGGATCGTGGTCCACGCGTTACGCACCCGCTCGGCCGGGCCTTTGAGGTTCATCGACATGCACGTCCTGGTGCCGGGGTTGTGGACCGTCAAGGAGGGCCACGACATCTGCGAGGAGATCGAGCGGTCCATCCGGCAGGCGCTGCCGAGAACCTCGGTCCTGACTCACCTCGAACCCATCGAGGACCCCGCCTCGTTCGAGGAACCGCCATGAACCCTGAAATCGGCTATGGACTAAAGGAGCCGTTGACGGGAAGATAACGGTCTCGAATAGACCGGAAAAGAGCGGAGTGGCGGGATACGACTCGAGCATGGTTTTCAATCTTCAGCAGGATCGGAGGCCGCGTTTCTGGGACTGGAGTGCTTCGGGCTCCCGTCTCATCAGCCGTCCCATCGTCGTCGACGGGCTCGCGAAGCCGTACCTGAAGATCGAGATCGCCCCGCGGATCCGGCAGCTCGACGGGAGGCTCGTGGACGAGTCCTTCGAGGCCGTCGAGCACATGGCGAACCAGCTGATCCGCAGCTTCACGCTCCCGCAACTCGTCATGGCGACAGTGGCCCTGCAGATTCACATGCGGCGAACACGGAGCTTCATCGAGAAGAAGCGAGAGCTGCAGGAACGCTGGACACTCCTTGCCCGGAAGATGCGCAGGCTGAGAGCAGAGGACGGCCACCTGACCTACGCCGAGAGAGACCTGGACGAAAAGAAGCGGGAGCTCGTCGAGGCCTCGCACGGGGCTCGCCAAGCTCTGGCGCTGAAAGAACGCGAAGAGCTTCTCCAGACCGAGGAGAGGGAGATCCGCGAGCGCCGGCAGCGCTGGAAGCAGGAAGAATCCGAAACGAAGGCGGCCTGGTCCGAGCTCGAGAAGGAGGACGAGGACCTCATGCGGGACGCGCCCTTCCACGGCCAGGAAGATCTGAGGCGTCCCTACATCCTCACGATCGTCTCCGGAGCCCAGGGGGGCCGCCGCCGCACGCTCTCGTCCGCGATGAACACCCTGGTCGAGGCCTTGCAAAAGCCTCTGTCCCGCACGGACCAGGCCCTCCTCGAGATCGCCCTGCGCCGCTGCGTGAGAGACCAGGCTCCCTTCGCCGAGCGCAACAGCCCAGAGTCCTGGGAGCGCGAACAGCTTCTGAAAGCGGAGACCGAGTTCCTCGAGGAGTTCCCCTGGGCGACCCCCTATCGCAGCCCGCTGACCATGGATGAGCACCGGGCGGGCCGGGGAGGGGGCGGTCTTTGAACTTCCGCCGCTCGATCCGGACCCGCTTCGCGCTGATTCTTTCCTCGTTGATGGCGGCTCTCGTCATCCTGATCGGGAGCATCCTCATCGCGGTCCGTGCCCGGGATCAGCGCCTGCTCCTCGAGACGAACGCGCGGGGATTCGCGGAGACGACAAAACGGCAGCTCTGCGAGATCTGGAAGCTCTACTACTGGTCCGGTTCGTACAAGTTCCGCGAGCAGGTCCGACAGACGCAGGCCCTCAACCAAGATCTCCACCGGATCCTGATCCTCTCTGTCTCCGGAGAAGTGCACTACGACTCCTTCGAGAGTCCGGAATTGACTCTCCGGGCGGAGCGTGTGAAACGGCGGCTGGAAGACCCGGAGCTCGTCCGGGCGGCGGCCCTGCCGACGATGTGGGTGAAGACCACCGAGATCCCGGGCAGGGGAGAGGCGCTCTTCATCGTGGCGCCGTTCTTCGAGGAGTGGGGGCGGCACCCGTACTCGGTTCTCTATGTCTTCACCTATGAAAAGCTGCACGAGAGAGTCCGGGAGTCGGTCCGGTCGACGCTCCTTCTGACCCTCCTGGCGGTCGGAGTCGTCGCGGCGGTCTCCTCCTACATGGCGCGGAAGGTCGTGGGTCCCATCCTGCGTCTGACGGGCGAGGTGAGGAAGTTCTCGGAGGGGAGCGGCGAGGCCGTCAAGCTCGTCGCGACCGGCGACGAGATCGAAGAGCTTTCCAGGACCTTCAACGAGATGACGGAGCGGATCCGGACCCAGGTCGAGAAGCTCGAGCAGGCCAACAAGGAGCTCGCGACGCTCGACCGGATGAAGACCGACCTGCTCGCGAACGTCTCCCACGAACTCCGGACGCCGCTCGCCGCGATCAGGGGTTACGTCGAGTTCCTCCTCGAGGGCCGTCTCGGGCCCGTCAACGATCAGCAGAGGAAGGCCCTCGACGTCTCGCTGCGGAATGCCGACCGGCTCACCAAGACGATCAACATGCTCCTCGACTTCTCGCGCATGGAGCTCGGCAGGGTGACGATTCGCCCGGCGCCCTTCCAGGTGGGCCGCCTCATCGCCCAGGTCGTCTCGGGCATCGAGAAGGAAGCCGAGCGGAGGAAGGTCCGGCTCACGATGAGGCTCGAGCCCGAGCTTCGGGCGGTGGAGGCCGACCGGGACCGGATCACCCAGGTCCTCGAGAATCTCGTCACGAACGCGTTGAAGTTCACGCCAGAGGGCGGATGGGTGGAAGTCGGGGCAAGGCCGTCCTCGAATACGAACAAGGTCGAGATCTGGGTGTCGGATACGGGCGTCGGGATCCCTCTCGAGCAGAGGCAGCGCGTCTTCGAGAAGTTCTTCCAGCTCGACGCGACACCGACCCGCAAGTTCGGCGGAATCGGCCTCGGTCTCGCGATCGTCAAATCGATCCTGGACGCGCATAACTCCGAGATCGAGGTGGACGAACGGGTCGGCGGCGGAACCGTCTTCAGGTTCAGTCTCACCGCCGTCCACGTCACGACCGAGTCGGGGATCTTCTACGGGTTCCTGCCCGTCGAGAACGCGGCGGCCGAAATCCTGGCGATTGACGACGACGAGGACTTCCTCGCCCTCATCAAGGACACCCTCTCGAGCCACGGCTACGCCGTCAGGGTCGCCACGACCGCGGGCGACGGACTCGCCATGGCCAAGGAGAGAACACCCCGCCTGATCCTCCTCGACATCAGGCTGCCGGACCGGGATGGTCTGGATCTTCTCTATGCCCTCAAGCACGAGTCCGCCACCAAGGACGTCCCCATCCTGATCGTGTCGGTCGTCGACGAGAGGATCGAGGGGAAGCGCCTCGGTGCCGTCGAGTACCTGGTCAAGCCGATCGACAGGGCGAAGCTGATCGAGGCCGCGTCGCGGGCCCTCGGAAAGAAACCTATTGAGAGAATGAAGGGAGCAACGGCATGACGCGTGACCAAGAGCGCGGCAGAGTGGCTCTCCTGGGCGAAAACGAGGTGAGTCATGCCGGAAGGTGAACAGAGCATCTTGATCGTTGACGACGAGGATGACGTCGTCGGCTTGCTCCAGCTGGTCTTCGAGACGAACGGATTCCTGGCACGGACGGCTGGAAACGGCAAGGCGGCGGTCGCGAGCGCCTACGAGAACCCTCCCGACGTGATCGTCCTCGATGTCATGATGCCCGAGATGGACGGCTGGCAAGTCCTGAAGATCCTGAAGGGGGACGAACGAACCCGCCACATCCCCGTGGTCATGCTTTCGGCCCGGGCGGAGCGGCGCGACAAGATGATCGGCCTGCAGGAGGGAGCCGACGCCTACATCGCCAAGCCCTTCTCGCCATCCGAAGTCGTCCAGGAAGTCAAGGACCTTCTCAACCGCGTCCCGCCCCGCTGAGAGGTGACATGTCGGACCTGGATAACAGCGCAACCCTGAGGGTCGAGTGGCTCCAGTACAGGTCGATGCTCTTCGACCGGGATGCCGGCCTGCCCACTCTCGCGTTCGTCATCGATAGCCTCAGGCGCGACATCGAGGACGACGGGGGAATCGCGGTCCTGACCTTCATGATGAATGCCGAACGGCAGGTGGAAGACCTCTGGGGCTGGCAGGAGTACGACCGGCTCATCACCTCGTTCGTGCGGTTTCTCCAGGGAATGATGGCGGAGAGCCGGCTCCCGCAGGGCGTCCTCTGCGTTCCCTCCGTGCGCAGCGACGAGATCCTCTTCTTCGTCCCGGTCAAGGAACACGCCGGTGTGACCGAAACCGCCCGCCTGCGCTGGCTGAAGACGCTCGCGAACTCCCTCGACAGCGCCGTCACCCAGTTCCTGGCGGAAAGGCTGGCATCCTTCGACCGCTACTGCTCGCACGTCGGCTACGCCCTCATCAGCTACGACGACAAGGTCCGGTTCGAGAGGCTGATCTACCGGGGCCTGCAGGAGGCCCGAAGCGAGGTGTTCCGGCGCAACGCCTCTGCCGAGGAACACGGCGCGATGGTCCTTCGCGACATTCTGGAGAAACGGGACATCGTCTCCGTCTTCCAGCCGATCTTCGACCTGGTGGAGAACCGCATGGCGGCCGCCGAGGCCCTCTCGCGGGGTCCGGCCGGGAGCGGTTTCGAGAACGCCGAGTCCCTCTTTTCCCTCGCCGAGAAGACCGAGCTCGTCATCCCGCTCGAGCGCCTCTGCCGGGAACGCTCTCTCGAGGAAGCGGGCAAGGTCCTGTGGCCTCACATGATCTTCCTGAACATGTCCCCGGCCGCTGCCGCAGATTCGGACTTCGTCGACGGGGCCCTCGTCCGCTCGGTTGCGCGGTGCCACCTGGACCCGAACCGCATCGTCATCGAGATCACCGAGCGCACGTACGCCCAGCATCAGGACCTGTTCTCGAATGTCATTCGAGGGCTGCGCCAGGAAGGCTTCCGCGTCGCGGTGGACGACCTCGGGTCCGGGTACTCGAATCTCGCCGCCCTGGCCGAGATCAAGCCGGAGTTCTTGAAGTTCGACCACCACTTCACCCGCGAGATCCAGAGAAATCGCATCAAGCAGGATCTTCTGGGAGCCATCCTCGCCTTCGCGATGAAGATGGACACGCAGGTCATCGCCGAGGGAATCGAGAACTCCGAGGAGTTCGAGGCGCTCAGGCGTCTCGGCGTGCCGCTCGGCCAGGGGTACTTCCTGGGCCGGCCCTCCTCGATCTCCACGCTGGTGCGTCCGGCCGCCTGAGCCCAAAGCTCCGGCCCAGGCCTGGGGCGGCTTCCGCGTTTCTGAAACGCACGACCTACGGCATCCCCGCAGCACGTCTGCGCAGGCGGAGGCCCAAGCCTCCTTCACACCGGCGAAATGGGGTCGCTATCGGCAGCCCCGCCGCGGTGCTCCTGACCTCGTCGCGCTTGTCCGGCCAGAAGGATCGCGGCGATGAGGGCGGACCCGCCCGCCAGGGTGTTCCATCCCACCGCCTCCTCGAAAGCCAGCCACCCGAATACGGCGCCGAAGGCTGTCGTCAGCGGGTTTGCCAGAGTCGCCCGGCCCGCCGGCACCTTCGAGAGGCCCCGAGTCAGGAACACCTGACCGAATTGCCCGGAGAGCGCCACCGCGAAAAGCCAGACCCAGTCCCTCCCGCCAGGCAGGACCACACCCTCCAGGGCCATTCCCGGCACCGACATCGCGAGCGAGACGAACGGGAACCAGAGGACGATCGTCATCGGGTGCTCCGTCCTCACCGCGTCCCTGACCGCAACGTAGGCTCCCGAGCTCAACAAGGCGCCGAGAAGCGCCACCGCGGGAGCGTGAGGGTGCCGGGCGACCACCGCCGGCCCCGCGGGCAGCAGGAGGGCCACGCCGGCCACGGCCAGGACGAACGCGGGAACGAACATCTTTCCCGCGGGTTCACGCAGCAGCCAGAAGGCGAGGATGGCCGTGAACAACGGGCTCACCTGCTGCAAGAGAACGGCCTCCGCGAGCGGCTGGTGAGAAAGCGACCAGGCATAGCAGGAGAGAGCGAGGTGACCGAACGCGCCCCGGGCGGCCAGGACGCCGGGCCTCTTGCCCAGAACCGGGAGGTTCTTTCGACGAACCCACCAGTACGTCATCAGCACACAGCCGAGCGCGCGGAAGAAGATGAGCTCCTGAAGGGGCATGACTCGGCCGAGGACCTTGATGGCGGCGGCCATGACCGCGAAGAAGAAGGCGGAGAGGACCATGTCCCCCATCGAGACCGATTATGGAGTCTCTCGGATCGTGGCCCTGGCTGGCTGGTTCGTCCCCCCGTGCCTCCCCAAGAAAGCGAAAGCCCTTCCCCCGCAGGGCGGGAGAAGGGCGGGTGCTCGTTCGGATGGGCTTACCGGTTCGGGTCGGGGCAGTAGCTGCTGGTGAACCCGCGGGCCTCTTCCCTGCGGGAGAGAGGGTTGCGATAGCGGTCGGGCAGGATACCGAGCTTCACGAGCTGCTGGTGGAACTCGTACCGGATCCTGACCGACGCGGCCGGACTGGACTCGAGCTCGAGGTCGACCCGGACCACGTCGTGGCGCGTCCGGTCGCCCATACCGGTGGCGGCGTACTCGTCGGAGAGCTTGGCCTCGCCCTTCGGCGCCGGCTGAGAGGACGGAGCCTCTGCGGAGGGAGCCTGTGCGGAGGGAGCCTCTGCGGAGGGAGCCGGCATCCCGCCAGCATCGCGCGAGGCCTGCCTCTTCTCTTCCGCATCCTTCTCGCGTCCCCAGATGGTGACCGGGGGACGGCGCTCCCGCTCGAGGAAGAACACGGCCTCGATGACCCCCAGGTTGTCGGTCTGTCCCAGAAATGCGCCGTAAGACTGCCGCTCTCCGGTGAAGACGAAGCGGCGGGCGGAGGAGTCACTGACCTGCCATCCGGAGATCGTCACCGAGGAGTAGGGTTCGAGGACCCACTTGCGGGCCTTCTTGGCGGCGGTGTGCGAGGCGTCGATCGTGTTGAGGCCGTCGACCGAGAGGGCGACCGCCGCGCGGCGCGACGTGGGGTTCGTGATCCGGATCTCGTATTCGCGTCCCCTCAGAGCCTCGACGTAGGTGGTGCCGCGGGCGGGGTACTCCGTCAGGGGAACTCCGTCCACCAGGACGTCGATGTTGAAGGTGACGCGCTCGGGCCGGTCGAAGCCCCACGCACAGGCGGGAGTGGAGAAAAGGGTGAGGGCTGCGAGGGCTGCGATCAGGCGGGATTTCATGGCTGCCTCCTTCAACCAGTACTGATCCCTGGTGCGGGGAAAAAGTTCCCCGGGCCATAATCCCGGCATGAAGAAACTCATCCTCCAGATGGTCATCGGTGCCGTCGTTTCT
Source organism: Thermoanaerobaculia bacterium (assembly GCA_022071945.1). Lineage (GTDB taxonomy): Bacteria > Acidobacteriota > Thermoanaerobaculia > UBA5066 > UBA5066 > JAJVIN01. Next base: position 115,548 of record JAJVIN010000002.1, read on the forward strand.
TCCGCTTTCCTGATCTCGTGCGTGACGAATCCGGTGACGGGGAAATCGGAGTTCTCCCTGATCTCCGAGGAGGAAGAGAAGTCTCTGGGGGCCCAGAGTTACGGTCCCATGATCCAGCAATCGAACGGGACCGTCACCGATCCGCCCCTGCAGGCGTTCGTGCAGAGGGTCGGGGGCGACCTCTCGAAGGCCTCTCACCGGCCGGCGCTCGACTACCAGTTCACGGTGGTCAACGCGAACTACTTCAATGCCTTCGCGCTCCCGGGAGGAAAGGTGTGCATCACGCGCGGACTCCTGGCCCAGATGACGACCGAAGACCAGATGGCCGGGGTTCTCGGGCACGAGATCGGGCACGTCACCGCCCGCCACGGGGCGGCCTCCGTGACGCGCGGCATCCTTGCCCAGACCGTGCTGACGGCCGGTGCCGTCGCGATGGAAGCCGGGGAGACGAAGAACCGCAACCTCTACCTGGCAGCCGCCGGAATCGGCGGGCAACTCATCCTGATGCGCTACTCCCGCGATCAGGAACGGCAGTCCGACGAACTCGGGATGGCCTACATGGCCAAGGCGGGCTACAACCCAAAGGGGTTTGTCGAGTCGATGGAGATCCTGAAAACGGCTCACGACAAAGAGCCCTCGAAACTCGAGGCCCTGTTCCAGAGCCACCCCATCACCTCCGAGCGGATCGACACCGGGCGGCAAAGGGCCGCCAACCTCTACCCGTCAGAGTCGGCCCGGCCAATCAGGACCAAGGAGTTCGAGGGGTCGTTGAAGAACCTCAAGGCCGAGATTCCGGCCTTCAAGGTCGCGGATGAGGGCGAGAAGGCCCTGACCAACAAGGACTACAGGACGGCCGTGTCGAAGTTCATGGAAGCGTCCCGGATGGCACCAAGACAGGCCATCCTCCCCGCCAAGGAGGCGGTGGCGCGCCTTCTGGCCGAGGACTTCCAGATGGCCCGTACGGCCGCGGCCCAGGCGATCGAGAAGGATCGCGGCCTTCACCTCGGATTGCTCGTGTCCGGAATCGCGTCGGCGAAGCTCGGAAGCTGGCGTGATGCGGCCCGCGATCTCGAGCTGGCCGAGAAGGCGGGCGGGCCCTCCGTCGCCAGCTCGTTCTTCCTGGGGAGGGCCTACGAGGAATCGGGCAGCCGCGACCGCGCCGCCGAGAGATACAAGTGGGTCGTCGAGAACGGTCCCGACGGGCAGGAAACCCGTTACGCCCGTCAGCGCCTCGTCGAATGGGGGGCGCTTGCCTCCCCGGCACCCGCGCCCCAGAGGTGAGACCGCTTCCCGTGCGGGGGATTACTTGCCGAGATCGCCGGCCACCCGGGCCGCGGTCTCGACGCCGCGAGCCAGCACGGAGCGGATCCGCCCGTCCTCGAGCGCGAGGATGCCGGCGATGGTGCAGCCGGCGGGAGTCGTGACGTCGTCCTTCAGGGCTGCCGGGTGCCTGCCGGTCGTCAGGATCATCTCCGCGGCGCCGAGCGTCATCTGAGAGGCCAGCTCGAGGGCGACGCTTCTGGGAAGTCCTCTCATGACCCCGCCATCGGCGAGCGCCTCGATGATCACGTAGATGAAGGCCGGACCGCTTGCCGACAGGCCCGTGACCGTGTCCATGTGCTTTTCCTCGAGCTCGAGCGTGCGCCCCATCGTGGAGAAGATCTCGCGTGCCAGGGCCGTGTGTTCGTCGTTGGCGTGGATGCCCTTCGAGACGACCGTCATCCCCTTACCGATGAAGCACGGCGTGTTGGGCATGGCGCGCACGACCGGGACTCCCTCGGGAGCGCGCTCCTCGATGAAGGCCGTGCTGATGCCCGCGGCGATCGAGATGAGGAGGGGCCTGTGATCGAGGGCGCCCTTGCCCTTGAGGGTCTCGACGGCCTTCTGGACGTCCTTCGGCTTCACGCAGAGGATGGCGATGTCGCTTCCCCTCACGGCCTCGGCGCTGTCCGTCGTGCAGACGATTCCCAGGTCGGCGGCGAGCCTCTCGGCCGTGTTCCGGGAGCGGGCGGAGGCGACGAGCTGTCCCGTCTCGACCTTGCCGGATTTCAAGAGGCCACCGGCCAGGGCGCGGCCCATCGTCCCGCCCCCCACTATGGAGATTCTCTTCCCTTTCAGCATGGTTCGATGGTACCCGATCGGTCGCGAGGGGAGGGAATCGAGGCCTCGCCGGGAGGGAACCCCATCGAGAGCCGGATGGCCATGTACTCGGGCGTGACGGCGCCCGCGCGGTCTCTGAGCGAGAGTGGGGGCTCCTCGATCGGCGTTGCCTGGCGGGCCAGGGCCTCCGGCAAGAGGTCACTGGAAAGGACCGCGGCATGAAGAGTGATTCTGGGGGGCTCCTCGTCACGGAAGAGAACGTCGCGTCTGCGGACGAGCCTCAGGCCTTCGTCCTCGAGAGCCTTCGAGACGAACGTCTCCTGCCCGGCCCGGTAAACGAAGATGAAAAAGCCCCCGGGGGCGAGGCGAGGCGCCGCGGCTCGGACGTAGTCGGGCACGGACCCCCGCGTTTCGATCCTCGCCGCCACCGCCTGCCGGTGGGCGGCCGGCGTCGCGGTCCCTTCCGGAAAGTAAGGGGGAGACCCGGTGACGAGGTCGAAGGACCGGGGGCCCAGGAGAACGGACGAGGTGTTTCGAAGATCGCCGTGAAGCGGCGTGATCCTCTCCTCCAGGCCGTTGTAGGCGAGGCTCTTCCTGGCGAGCGCGAGGGACTCTGCCTGGGCCTCCACGGTGACCCATCTGCTGGAAGGGTGCTTCCAGGAAAGGAGCATCGCGACCGAACCGATTCCTGAACCGAGGTCCAGCCCGGAGTCGATCCTCGGCGCGCAGACGGAGGCATACCACGCCGTGAGGAGATCGTCCGCCGAGAAGCGGTGGCCTCTCTCGTACTGGAAGATCCGGAAGTGGCCGGAGAGGAAGCTGAGGGTCTCTCCGGGTTCGGGCTCGAGTCCACCCGGTGGCAAGGGACCCGGCCGGACCCAGCCCCTGAAGGACGGACCTGCTGACGGCGCCTTCTGTCTCACGGAGTCATCGGGCAAGAGAGCGGAGGCTCGACGTTGAAGTCCATCGCCAGGATCTGGCGGATGGCGTCCTCGACCTGGCTCTCGGCGACCGCCTCGATCGTGATCACGAAGGGAAACGCTTCCTTGTGCTGGTCGGGCAGCTGGAGAACCGCGTCGATGTTGATGTGGTGGTCGGACAGACAGCGCGCGATGTCGGCGAGGATTCCGGGCCGGTCGCGGACGACGAAGCGGAGGTAGAAGGGAGCGACGAAGTCCTTCGAGGTTGCCCGATGGAGAGGGGCCGCCTCGTAGGTTCCGAAGAACGGGGTTTCGGGACGCTGACCGCAGCGGGAAAGCTCGATGAGGTCCGAATAGACCGCCGTCGCCGTGGCGGCTCCCCCCGCTCCGGCCCCGGCGAAGAAGAAATCCCCTCCGTCCTGGGACTGGATCAGGACGGCGTTGGAGGGTCCGGCCACGCTCGCGAACAGGGAGTCGGTCTGAACCATGTGCGTCCGCACGGACAGAAAGAGCCCGTCACCGGGTATCTGCCGCACGAGGCCGAGCTGGCGAGGGGTGCGGCCCAGCTTGCGGCCGTAGATGAAATCCCAGGGGCGGAGCTGGCCGATTCCGCCCGTCCGGATGTCACCGAGGGAAACGCCCTGGCCGAACGCGATGCGAGCAATGATGGCGAGCTTGCAGGCGGCGTCCGTGCCTCCGACATCGGCCGTCGGATCCGCCTCGGCGTACCCGAGGCGCTGGGCATCCGCCAGCGCCTCGCCGTAGGTGCGGCCTTCTCGTTCCATCTCGGTCAGGATGAAGTTCGACGTGCCGTTGAGGATGCCGGAAATGGAGGTGAGACGGTGAGAGACGAAGCTCTCGCGCAGCACGCGGAGAAGCGGGATCCCGCCCGCCACGGAGGCCTCGGCCCTGAGACTGGCGCCGGAGGCGGCCGCAACGGCCTGGAGCTCGTCGCCATGGGCGGCGAGGAGGGCTTTGTTGGCCGTGACCACGTGCTTGCCGTTTGCCAGAGCGAGCTTGACGAACTCGTAAGCCTTCTCGATCCCCCCGATCAGCTCGACGACGGCATCGACATCAGCGGCCGTCGCCAGGGCCAGGGGATCCTCGTGCCAAGAGACCCCGGGCAGCCACCCGGCCCTTTTTCTCTCGACGTTGCGGTTCGCGACTCGCGTGATGCGGAGCTCCACATCCCGATGAATGGGGGCGGAAGGACCGGACGCTGTCAGGAGTTGGGCCAAGGCCTGACCCACGGTGCCGAAGCCGGCGAGACCGATTCGGAGGGTGGGGTACGACGGGCGGATCGCTGTCATGGGGGCCGAATCTACGGAAAGTCGGGGCTTCGGGCAAATCGTGGCGGTGGAGGACGGAACGAGGGCACGCAGCGAACGGAGGCATGGTTCAAAGAGCCCCGAGGTGAGGAGCCAGGATGCCGAGACACTGTCTCATGTCATGGCGTCCCTTCCGCCAGGGTGCGCGGAACGGGTAGGATCGGACGAGCGAACGTCGGCGCTCTGGGCGAACCCGAGCTCGGACGGTTGTGGGGGAGGGGCAAATAGGACTTAGACTTGGGAAGGCGTCTGAGCCGGCATGAGTTCGAGAGGATTCAAGGAGCGCTTTTTCGAGGGCGTCCCGAGGTACGAGTGGGTGGACACCCTCGGCCGGGGCGGAATGGGGATCGTCTACAAGGCGAAGGACAAGGAGCTCGACGAGATCGTCGCGATCAAGGTGCTTCAACCTGATTTCGACGGGACGGAGCTCGATCTCCTGACCCGTTTCAAGCGCGAGATCAACCTCAACCGGAAGATCAAGCACCCGAACGTAGCCCGGATCCACGACTTCGGGATGAGCGGGGAGTTCCCGTACATCACGATGGAGTACATACAGGGCAAGGACCTCAAGGCGACGATCCAGGATCGGGGACGGATCCCGCCGCCCGACGCCATCTCGATCCTCAGACAGATCGCCCGCGGCGTTCAGGCCGCCCACGAAGTCGGCATCATCCACCGGGACCTGAAGCCCCAGAACGTCATGCTCGACGGGAACGGAGCGGTGGCGATCCTGGATTTTGGCCTGGCGCGCGGCCGGACGAACGACAACCTGACCGCCTCCTCGATCGTCCTCGGCACCCCTCAATACCTTTCTCCCGAGCAGGCCTTGGGTGGGCAGGCGGACGCGCGGAGTGACCTCTATTCCATCGGCATCATCGCGTTCGAGATGCTCACGGGGGATGTCCCCTTCATCGGGGACACGCCTGTCGCGACCGCGATGAAGCAGGTGACGGCCCCGGTCCCCGACACGATGTCCCGATTTCCGGACGTCTCTCCCGGTCTTCGGGCGATCGTTCTCCGGACGCTCGCGAAGCGCCCTTCGGACCGCTTCAGCTCGGCGGCCGAGCTCGAGGCCGAGATCGCCATGCTCGAACACAAGGTTGAAGAGGACACGGAGAGCCGGATCCGGCGCGCGACGTTCGAGGTCGGGCCCCCTTCGAGCGCGGGCATGCCGATCCCGGAGCGCCCGGCGAGCAGCATCGAGACTCTCATGGCCCCGCCCGACGCGCAGGGTCTCCCGCCGTCCCGGACGGAAGGAGACACTCCGCGCGCGGCGATGCGCCGGCACGTCCGGCCGGGCGCGCCAGCCACCGCAGGCGCGCCAGCCACCGCGGGTGTGGCGGCCCCGGCTCCACAGGTCCCTCCTCCCCAGCCATCGCCACAGGCAGCCCAGCCTGATTTCTCGCTCGGTCCGCAGGTCTATCCCCTCCCATCGATTCCCCAGGCGATCCCGGCGGCCGCGCTGCCTCCGCTGCAGCAAAAACCGGCGGGTCCTCCAGTCATGACGTCGGCCTACTCGGCTCCCGCTCCCGCCTCGCCGCCCGTCCAGCCGGCGGCCCCAGGCCGTGAGCTGGACCGCACGGTCGTCAAGCGCCGCGTGCCAAAGGTGCTGGTCGTGGACGCGGATTCGCAGAACGTCCTGACCTCGGCATCCGTCCTGGAGTCCTCGGGCACGCAGGTCGTGATCGCTCGCAGCGGCCAGGAGGCCCTCGAGCTCCTGATGAAGACCTCGGTCGACCTGATTTTCCTGGACATCTCGCTGCCCGGGATGGACGGGCTGGACGTGACCCGGATCATCAAGTCGCAGCCGGAGCTTTCGGCCATTCCCATTCTCCTCACGTCCCAGCGGCTCGACCGGAGCTTGTTTGCCTTCGGCATCCAGCTCGGGGCTGTCGATTTCATCCGCAAGCCGATCCCCGAGAAGACCCTCATCGGTTATGCCTGGCAGGTCTTGAAGCGGATCGGCTTCGTCCCGCCCGCGGGCGTCGTCGAGGCAGAGATGCCAGCCAAGGCCGCTCCCAGGGGGCCGAAACCATCCTACTAACCGCCCGAATGAAGCCCTCGGATCGCCCCTATCCGGGCGCGTTCCTCACACAAAAGGAGTACAAACGATGAAACCTAGAGTCGGTGGTCTTCTGGCCATCCTCGCCCTCACGTCCCTCGCCGCCTCGGCGGCTCCGGCCGATAAACCCGCCGCAAAGCCCGCCGCAAAGCCGGCGGACCCCAAGGCGCCCGGCGCCGCGCCCGCGCCGGCCGCGCCTCTCGACGAGGCCAAGACCATCTATGCGCTCGGTGTCGTCATCAGCGGAAACCTCAAGCAGTTCCGGTTGACCCCGGCGGAGGTCGAGATCCTCAAATCCGGCCTCACCGACGGCCTCGCGGGCAAGGAGAAGAAGGAAGAGGTCGAGAAGAACGGTCCCAGGATCCAGGAACTCCTCGAGAAGCGGCAATCCGCCGCCGCCGCGGAGGAGAAAAAGGCCTCGGGGAGCTACCTGGCGAAGATGGCTGCCGAGCCGGGCGCTCAGAAGAAAGCCAGCGGTCTCGTCTACAGAGAGCTGAAGGCCGGAGCGGGGGAGCAACCCAAGTCGAACTCGAAGGTGAAAGTCCACTACCACGGCACGCTTTCGGACGGCACGGTCTTCGATAGCTCCGTTCAGCGAGGCCAGCCGGCCGAGTTCCCTCTGGACCGAGTCATCCCCTGCTGGACGGAGGGTGTTCAGCTGATGAAGGTGGGGGGTAAGGCCAAGATCACCTGCCCATCCGAAATTGCCTACGGCGACCGCGGGGCCCCGCCGACCATCAAGCCGGGCGCCACGCTCACGTTCGAGGTGGAGCTCCTGGAAATCGCGAAGTAGCCTCGCGCACCCGGAGGTGCTCCGGGTGGTCTCGAATCGAAGAGCCCGGCCGAGCGCCGGGCTTTTCTCTTGAGATGCCTGGGGGAACGGGACACGGGCGGGCTCGAGCCGGATTCGCATCCTCTGCGACCTGATCTCAGAAAAGTGGTGCGTAGTACGTATGCATCATGCCGATTGATCCATTCCGCTCATACCCGGCGGGGCCGAACGGGAGTAGCCTTTCCCATGAAGATTCCCCTGGACTGGGACCATGAAGGGCCTTGCCGCCGGGGGGACATGGGAGAGGAGGAATAACAACATGGGTGTGCTGAAACGTGGCCTCCTGTTTCTGGCCTCGGCGGGAGTCCTGGCGTTTCCCTCGATCGTTCCAACCGACAAGGGGATTCCGCTGCCGGATACGGGAAAGAGCTCGGCGCCCGCCATCGCTGACGGGTCGAAGCTCTACACGCCGGATCAGGCGGAGTACTACCTGGACGCCGATGCGATCGCCTACATTCGGCCGGGCCTGAGGCTCGCCATTCTCGGAGTGACGGACTTCGCCCCGGGAAAGAAGCCGACCGTCGAGTTCACGATGACGGACGATTTCGGAAAGCCGCTCGACAGGCTGGGTGGCGAGACCCCGGGTCCCGTGACCGTCCGGTTCGTCCCCGCCACATGGGATCAGGACACGCGCTCCTACACCGACCTCCTCGTCGCGGCCTCCACCGGATTCCCGACCCGCGACACGGCCGGCACGTTCCAGACGGTCGAGCTCGGCCGCTACAAGTACACGTTCTCGCTCGCGCTGGCGAACTTCGACGTGAACAAGCCCGCCACGTTGATGATCGGCGGCCGCCGCACGATGACGGACATCATCGGCAAGGACTACTGGGCGAACAACACGTTCAAGGACTTCGTCCCCGCGACGGGCGGAAGCGCGACGACCTGGAACGCGACGACCAACGCCAAGTGCAACAACTGCCACGACCCGCTCGCTCTGCACGGCGGCAACTATCGCGACATCAAGACCTGCGAGATGTGCCACAACCCCAACAACATGAAGGGCGCGACCCTCGAGCCGTTCAACGGACAGAAGTTCTGGCACGCGATCCACTCCTCCAATGACCACGAGATCGGGCACGTCACCTACCCGCAGGATCTGCGCAACTGCGTGAACTGCCACGACTCCACGGCGGCGGGCAGCGACAGCTGGTACACCCGTCCGACGCGCGCCTCTTGCGGCGGCTGCCACGCGAGCGTCGACTTCGCGGGCGGCACGAACCACCCCGCGCAGCCCGATGACACCAAGTGCGCCAATTGCCACGCCCCCGAGGGGGATCGGGAGTTCGATGCCTCGATCAAGGGCGCGCACGTCATCCCAGAGAAGTCCAAGCAGCTCAAGGGCCTGAAGATGACGATCGTCTCGGTCGCCAACGCCAAGGCGGGCCAGAAGCCGACGATGACGTTCAAGATCACCGACAACGCCGGCAAGGCGATCGACCCCAGCACGATGTACGCGCCGGTCGGCTCTCTCGCCCCGATCATGGCCGGTCCCACGGGCGACTACGCCTGGTACAAGCGCGAAGCGGTTTCCGCGACGAACAAGCCGGCCTTCGACGCCGCGACGGGCAACGCGACCTACACCTTCACGAATGCGATCCCGGCCGACTTCAAGGGCACGCTGGCCTTCTCCGCCGATGCCTACCTGAACTCGACGATCAAGCGCGGCGACGGCGAGCCCGACATGACCCTCCGCGAGGCCGCGACGAACCCGATGATGTATGTTGCCGTGACGGGCGACGTCGTCAACCGGCGAACCTCCGTCACGCTCGCGCAGTGCAACCGCTGCCACGACCGTCTCGCCCTCCACGGCGGCCAGCGCCTCGTCATCGAGGAGTGCGTGATCTGCCACAACGCCAACGAGACCGACACGAGCCGCCGGCCGGCCGCCGATGGACCGCCCGAGTCCGTCCAGATGGCCCGCATGATCCACCGCATCCACACCGGCGAGGAGCTCACCCAGGACTACACGGTCTACGGCTTCTACACGCCGCCGAACCCGCCGAACCCGGTCAACTTCAACGAGATCCTGTATCCGGGAGACCGTCGCAACTGCGTGGCCTGCCATACCTCCACCGGATACCAGCCGCCTCTCAATGGTCGCCTGAGCGTCAACACTCAGCGTGACTACTTTGCCCCGCAGGGTCCGTCCACGGTCGCGTGCCTCGGCTGCCACGACAATCGTGACTCCGCCTCTCACGCGTACCTGATGACGGCCCCCTTTGGCGAGTCCTGCGGCGCCTGCCACGGCGCGAATTCCGATTGGTCTCCGGCCAAGGTCCACGCCCGGTAACGGTGTTTGTCCCGGTGGAGAGCCAGAACCCTGGCTCTCCACCTTTGTCCGCTCATCCGGGCGGAGAGACAGGAAACATCCGGCAAGAGAGGGGACTATGAAGATTCGTCTGTGGCTGGCCGTCGGGGCTGCCTGGATCCTGCTCCCGGGGCTGCTTTTCGCGAACCCGCAGAACACGGGTTCGGCTGAGGCGAGCGGCCCGACGTGCGCCGACTGCCACGAGGAGCAGACCTCGAAGTTCGCGCTGAACCCGCATGCCCGCAAGGCGTGCGAGTCTCCTTCCGCGCGGGCCGAGATCTGCGCGACGTGCCACGGCGACGGAAAAGCGCACATGGAAGCGGGCGGCGACAAGAGCCTCATCAAGACTCTGAGCGGACGCCAGGGTTCCGAGACCTGCGTCTCCTGTCACAAGGAGACGAAGGAACACTACTCCTACAGGCTCGGCGTTCATGCGTCCACCGATGCCGTGAACTGCCTGACCTGTCATTCCATTCACAAGGCGGAGAAGAAGAGCAGCAAGCTCCTCGCGAAAAAGGAGCTCGATCTCTGCGCCTCCTGCCATTCCAACGTGGCGGCCAGCTTCAAGGACAAGCCGTACAAGCACCACCTCGGCCGCAACGTCATCGAGTGCAGCTCGTGCCACGAGCCCCACGGCCGCGCGGGCAAGGACATGATGAAGATCAACCGCGCGGACGAGTCTCCGTGCGTGAGCTGCCACACCGACAAGCGCGGGCCGCACGTCTTTCCGCACCTGGCCTCCGGGACGGGAACGTGCCAGAGCTGTCACGAACCCCACGGTTCGAACTATCCGCACCAGCTGACCCGGGCGTCCGTCGACAAGTTGTGCCTCGAGTGCCATTCGCCGTTTGGCACGGGTTCCCTCGGTTCCCAGCCCGTCGCCACGCACAACCTCCTCCTCCCGAGGTGGCGGAATTGCACGACGTGCCACACCGCCATCCACGGTTCCAACCGTTCGCCGAAGCTGTTGAAGTAGGAGCCGCGCCATGAGAAGAACACGGCTTTCGCTCTCTCTCGCGTCCCTCCTCCTTGCTTCAGCGGTCCAGGCACAGGTCGTCACCGATGTCGAGGTCGGCTACCGCTTCGTCGACGTGAAGGGCAACGAGGACATGTACCGCACGCAGGTCGGCGAGCGGGAAGGCTTCCTCCTTCGCGGGCTGACCCTGCAGACCGCCGACTTCGGCGGCAAGCTCCAGTTCATCGATCAATTCCGGCTCGACGTCGCCGACATCGGCGCCGGCCCGGCCGGGATGATCCGCCTGGAGGCGGTCCGCGAGGGCACCTACAGGCTCCGCTTCAACTATCGCCACAGCGAGCACACGAGCTTCTTGCCCGAGTTCGCGAATCCGTTCCTCGGCCAGGGCATCATCCCCGGCCAGCACACATGGGAACGTGACCGCGATGTCTACGACGTCGAGGTCGAAATCCTCCCGGGCAAGGCCGTCACGCCCATCCTCGGCTACACGTATTCCCAGTACCGCGGACCCGGGGCGACCACCTATCACTTCTCCCAAGACGAGTTCCGCCTGACCGAAAAGCTGGACGACAAGGAACAAGAGTTCCGGGCCGGTCTCGCGTTCAACGCGGGACCCGTGAACGGGCACTTCATCCAGGGTTGGCGCAAGTACGACAGCAACACGGAGCTGACGCTTGCTCCCGGCGGCAACAACGGCAACAACAGCATCACCGTTCTCGACAAGGATGTCTCCGTCACGGACCTCACGCGGACGATGAGCTACGAGAGCACGGCTCCCGTCACCAATGCCGTCGTGAACTTCCGGCTGTTCGAATCCTGGCGGCTCGTCGGCCTTTACGTGAGGGCCAAGGACGATCTGGATTCCAACTTGAGCGAGGCGTCGGCGGGCAATCTCGTCTCCTTTGCCATCGACCGCTACGCGAAGGGCTGGAGGGAGTCCAGCAGCGCAAACGCCATCAACACCTACTGGCGGGGCGCCGGCCGTCTCGAGGGCAACATTCTCAATGTGGTCGACGTCTCCGCTGGCTTTGCCCGCAGGGAAAACACCCTGGAGGGAACGGCCCTCATCGATAGTCTCTTCTCGGGCACCACGACGTTCACCAACGTCGATCCCAAGGACATCCGCGTCATCATCGATGCCAAGACGGGCGTCGAGAAGACCGAGGACACCTGGGACGTGCAGGCATCGGCCCGCCACCTCGGTCCCGTCGGGATTCGCGTGGGGTATTCCCAGTCCAATCAGGATCTCAAGGTCTCCGAGGACGTCTCCGAGATCGTGATCCCGGGAGGCCAGTCTGGCCAGTACGAGCGCAAGATCGACCGGTTCGACGCGGCGCTCAGCTTTGCCATGGCCGGGTTCTCGTTCACGGGAGCTTACAAGCACGAGTCGGCCGACGAGCCGGTCATGAGGACCGACTTTCTCGACAAGGACACCTTCTCCCTCAGGGCGAGCTACCGGTTCAAGGAGCTCCTGGACCTCTACGGCGTCTACCGGGACACCCAGATCGAGAACGACCGGACAGGCTACGCCTACGATGCTTCGATGCGGGATTGGCGCCTCGGCTTCTCGGTCTCTCCGATCAAGCAGCTGACCCTCGGTTTCAACTACGGACAGTCCGACGGCGACACCTCCATTCCCTACAAGGTTCCCTACACCTTCGACAACCCGGATCCCACCAATCTCTCCTATCAGGAAGAGAGCGGCCGGTCGTGGGAAGCCTCTCTGACGGGGCATCTGAAGCCCGTCACGCTCGAGGCTGGCTACGGCTGGTACGAGAACACCGGAACGTACGCGCTGAAGCTGCAGCGGGCTCGCATCATGGCCGACATCGACATCACGAAGTTGTTCGGCGTGGCCGGAGAGTGGTGCTGGGACAAGTACGAGGAGAAGTACGCTCAACCGGTCTACGGGAACTACGAGGCGAACCGCATCGGCGTCTTCCTCAGGATCCATCAATAGTTTGACTTGGGCCCCCGAGGGCTCCAAACTTCCTCTTCGAACCCGGCGCGCCGCGCCGGGTTCTTCATCTCTTCCGGGTCGATCCGGAGGCGGTCACGGGGGCCAGAATGGGTCTGATATCAGTCGAGCTTCCCTGGGGAGCCAATGAGGTTCTGGAAGAAACGCCGGTGAGCGAGGTGCTCTTTTCCGGTCCGGTCCAGAGCCAGGAGATCATCGCGGCAAAGGTCAACAGCCGCCTCGTCGGCCTCGACTTCAAGCTCGAGGGGCCCTGCCGCGTCGAACCCGTGGAAACAGATTCCGTCGAGGGCGAGGAAGTTGCCCGCCGGACGGCCGCGCTCCTGTTCCACTCGATAGCCCGAAAACTCTACCCGAAGCTCCGCCTTCAGGTCGGGCAGAGCCTCCGGGGCGGCTATCACTATTCGATCTCGGGCAATGGCGTCGACCTGACGGACATGGCCGCCGCCCTCAACCAGAGGTTCCAGCAAGAGGCGGAAGCCGGACGGCAGATCGTTCGCCGAGACGTGAGCCTGGAGGCTGCCCAGGCCCTCTTCGCCCAGACCGATCCCGAGAAGGTCCGGATCCTCAGGGTCTGGTCGAACCCTCGCGTCCCCCTCGTCAGCTGCATGGACTTCGTCGACATCCGGTACGGTCCGTACGCCCTCAACTCCCGGTGCGCCCGCCGTTTCCGGATCGAGGCATTCCCGCCCGGGCTCATCCTGGTTTTCGAGGGGCAGCGCGGCTTCAGCCCGTCAGGGGCCGAGGGGGGATCCGTCCTCTTCCGTGCCTACCAGGAGACCCGTGAGTGGAACGACCGGATCGGCGTCAGCACGGTCTCGGACCTGAATGATCTCTGTCTGAAAGACCAGATCAAGCAGGTCATCAAGATCGCCGAGGGGCAGCACGAGAAGAAGATCGCTCAGCTCGCGGACCGGATCTCCGACCCCAAGCAGGGGATCCGGGTCGTCTGTGTCGCGGGACCCTCGTCAGCGGGGAAGACCACCTTCACGAAGAGGCTCTCGATCCAGCTCCTCGTGAACGGCGTCAACCCGCAGACCCTCAGCCTGGACGACTACTACGTCGATCGCGAAAAGACGCCCCTGGACGAATCCGGTGATCTCGATTTCGAGGCCCTCGAGGCGATCGATCTGCCTCTTTTCTGGGAACACCTCAAGCTCCTCGTGGAGGGCAAGCCGGTCAGGACCCCGGTCTACGACTTCAAGACGGGCCTGAGGCGTCCGGAATCCGAGTGGCGGCAGCGCCGTCTCGACCCGCACGACGTCCTCGTGATCGAGGGGATCCACGGGCTCAACCCGGCGTTGACGCAGAGTGTTCCCGACTCCTTGATCTTCAAGATCTTCATCAACGCCCTGACCCAGCTCTGCATCGACTCGTACAACCGGATCCGGACCAGCGACACCCGGCTTCTGAGGCGCATCGTGAGGGACCGCCTCTACCGCAACTACTCCGCGGCCGAGACGATCCTGCGCTGGCCCAAGGTTAGGGCCGGGGAAGAGAAGCACATCTTCCCGTTCCAGGAACGGTGCGACGCGATGTTCAACTCCGCGCTCACCTACGAAGCCTCGGTCATCAAGAACTTCGCCCAGAGATACCTTCTCGAGATCCCGCCCGATTCGGCGGCGCAAGCGAGAGGTCACCACCTCCTAAGGTTCCTCGATCTCTTCGTTCCCGTCTGGCCCAACGATGTCCCGGCGACGAGCATCCTCCGGGAGTTCATCGGCGGCAGCGGGTTCTCGTACAAGTAGGCGCGTCGGGATCCAGCCGATCCTTCGGGAAAAGAAACGCCCCGGCTCCTGCCGGGGCGTCTGGGCTACAGAGCAGTGAAGGGCGGCTACTTCAGCCGGGTTTCGGCCACGTCCCAGTTGACGTTCTTCCAGAACGCGGCGATGTAGTCGGCGCGCTTGAGGCCGTAGTCGAGCATGAAGGCGTGCTCGAAGACGTCCATGATGAGCACCGGATTGCAGCCCGCGAAGTGTCCCGCATCGTGCTCGTTGATCCAGGTGTTGAAGAACCGGCCGGAGGCGAGGTCCTGATAGAGAACGACCCAGCCGATTCCGCGCATCGCGCCCGTGGCCCGAAAGTCCTTCTCCCACGCCTCGACACTGCCGAACTGCGCCACCAGGGCCTTGGCGAGCGGGCCATCGGGGTTGAGGGGCTTGCTGCCTCCGAGGTTGTCGAAGTAGTACTCGTGCAGCCGCATCCCGTTGAATTCCCAGCCGAAACGTCTCTTCAGCTCGGCGAACTCCGCGTCGCCCTGCTTGCCGTCGGCCAGAAGCGCCGCCATCTTGTCGATGAGCTTGTTCGAGTTCGTGACATAGCCCTGATAGAGCGTGAAGTGATTCTTCAGGAGAGTCTCGCTGAAGCCTTCCATTCCGATCAGATGCGAGTAGTCCTTTGCGGTGTACGCCATAAGTCTCCTTTCGAGAAGCTTCCGATGCGGCTCCAGGCCGTTCCGCGGCTCCAAGCGCGGGGCCGGGCCGAAATGATCCGGCCCCGCCGCTCCCTAGGCCAGCGACGCCCTGTTGGCGTCCTGCATTCTACGGAACAAGGCCAGGATTCCACCTGCCATCATGATGTAAAAGCCGGTCCAGACCAGAGAAATCAGGGGTTTCCGCGTGACATCGACCGAGAACGATTCGGGCGTGGCGGGCTTCAGATCAGACCCCGGGTTGAGCCCGAGAACCTCGATCTCGATCACTCCTTCGCTCGCCGCCGTCTTTCGAATTCTAAACCGTCCCTCGGTCCCCGGGATCGCGACGTCGTCGGCCTGCGTTCCCCCTGGTCCCGACGCGCCGATGAGGGTGACGAAGCGGGCCTCGAGCTCCGCGGGCCCCGCCCCCGCGCTCACCAGAAGTCGCGCGGTCACCGTGACTCGGGGAGTGGCGGATTCGACCTGCGACTTGTCGGCGCTGAAGTCGATGAACTTGAAGGTGACCCCGTCAACCGTCTTGGCGATGCCCTTTTCGAGCTTCAGGACCGTTCCTTCCTGCCGCGCGGGCGATCCGGGATCGTAAGACTGGGGCGAGAGGTACAGGTCCATCAGCGGCGTCGAGCGGACATCGGGATTCGCCATCAACTGCTGCGTCCGCTCGTTCTGGTACATCTTCGGGTAGGCCTTCCAGACCTTGCCCGTTCCGGACTTGACCTCCACCTCCATCGCTTGCTTTGCCCTCCGGTCCGGCAGCAAGGCGGGATTCAGCTGATTGAACTGCTTGACTTCTCCGTCCTCGTTGACGAAGACCGTCCGGGTGAACGTCATCGTCGAGGTGCCGACCTGGATCGGCTGTCCCTTCGGGAGCGTGACCTGCGCCTTTTCCTCGTAGACACCCGAGATGAGGATGCCGGCGATCATGATCGACGTCCCGGCGTGCGAAAGGTACCCGCCCATCGACCGGATCGCCCTGCGGCGAACGTAGAGGACGATCGCCTCGGCGGAGGCGGCGAGGCCCACGGCCGAAAGCCCGATGATGAGGAGGTCCATCGGCTTGCGGACGCCCGCCGCGAAGGCGAGCCCGAAGCCGCAGAGCCCGATCAGAAGAGAGAAGACCGACTTTTTCAGGAGCGATCCGGGTGCCTCTCCACGCCAGGTGATGAACGGAACGAGCGAGATCAGAAGCACCATGATGGCCGCCACCGGTGTGTGGGTGACGTTGTAGAAACTCGTGGCGACCTGTGACGCCTTGCCGAACATCCGGGTGAGGATCGGGGCCGACGTGCCCAGCAGGATGACGATTCCCGAGGCGCAGAAGAGCGTCACGGAAAGAATGAAGAGGACGGAGCGCGAGAGGAAAGGCTCCTCTTTTTCCTTGCCCGTCTCTGGATCGATCACCGGCTCCTTCGGGATCTCTCGCCAGCGGTAAGCCAGGAGACCGAGGCCGCCGAAGAAGAAGACTCCGATGATGGCGACGAGCCAGCCCGTGATGCCGAGGTCGACGAAGGAATGGACCGAGAAGTCGGCCAGGACCCCTGACCTCGTCAAGAAGGTACCATAGAGGATGCAACAGAACGCGAGTATGGCCAGGATCAGGTTGATCTTCCTGTGCTTCTCGCGGTTCTTCTGCAGGAACATCCCGTGGACGAGGGCAACCGTCGCGAGCCAGGGGACGAGAGATGTGTTCTCCACGGGGTCCCAGGCCCAGTAGCCGCCCCAGCCGAGCGTCTTGTAGGCCCAGTACCCTCCCATCAGGATCGCCGTCCCGAGCGTCACCATGCTGAAAAGAGCCCACGGCATCGCCCGGACGACCCAGCCATCCCACCGCTTGGACCACAGAGCCCCGATCGCGAAGGCAAACGGGACGGAGAGTGACGCGAATCCCGCGAACATCACCGGCGGGTGGATGACCATCCAGGGGTCCTGCAGGAGCGGATTCAGTCCTTGCCCGTCGGGCGGGACCTCGGCCAGAAACCGGAAGGGCGGCTGCTTTGCCAGGATCGCGACGATGCCGAGAAACGACAGGACGTAGATGATCATCACCTGCGGTTCCTGCTCGCGCGCGGTCTGGATCACGGCGAAGCCAATCAGGCCGCCGAAGAAGAGCCACAAGAGAAATGAGCCCTCCTGCCCAGCCCAGAACGTCGAGAAGAGATAGTTGAGGGGCAGGTCGAGTCCCGAGTAAGAGGCGACGTAGGAGATCCGGAAGTCGTGAGAGAGAAGCACTCTCAGGAGGAGGGCGCTCGCCACGAAGATCCCGCCGGCGAAGGCCAGGTAGAGGGATCGGGCGAAGCGGATCTGGTCGCCGTACTCGGCCGCTCGCCTCTCGGGGGCGGAGGCCGGGGCCAGCCGGAGCGCCCGGTAGTAGGCCAGGCACGTCGCGATTCCCGCCACGAGGGAGAACCAGATGGCAAGAGTTCCAGGGGCGAATCCAATCTGTTGCGGGTTCATCGGGCCTCGCTTTCTCGGGTGCGCAAAAGGCGGCTCAGAGCTTCTGGGGCCCGCCGTACTTCTTCTCGACCTCTTCGCCCTGGTACTTGGAGGGGCACTTGACGAGGAGCTTCTCGGCCACGAATTCCTTGCCGTGGTACTTCCCGATGGCCACGATCGAGACTGCTTCCTCGAAGTTCGCCGGCTTGATGTCCCGGTACGCAACGGGCATGACCGCGCGGGTCTTCTCGTCGATCAGGTTGAAGTGGAGAGTCTTGGTGGACGTGTCGTAGCGGCTCGTGCCCTTTTCGAGCCCGCCCATCACCTGAACCGTCCGCTGGGCCTCCCTGGCCTCGTCGAACGTGACGTAGGGAGTCATGGACTTCGTGAACGTGGAGAGCCCGAGCGCCAGGAACGCGATGATGATGACGGCGCCGGCCCAGTAGGCTTTCTTCATGGTTGGTCCCCCCGGGAAAGGTGTTTCAGGGCGGTCTTCAGCTTGCGTTCGAGGTAGAAGACATAGCCGAAGAGGCCCGCCCAGATGACGATGTTGACGGCTGCGACGTAGAGAAGGGCTCCGTACAGGGGCTGCGGAGCCGCGGGGATCTCGCTCAAGAGGCCATCTCCTGCTGCCGGACCGCCTCGGCCTCCCGGAAGAGCCGGGCGACCTTGCGGTCCAGGGAGTAAATCCAGAAGAAAAACACGGTGAATGCCGCGAGAGAAGAGAAGAACACGAGCCTGATGTCGGGTGACATCTCCACCTTGCCGCGGGGGTTGATGACTGTGTCGGGGTGGAGGGAGGCGTACATTCGCGGCACCGCGAACATCAAGAAGGGCACCGTGACGAAGGCGATCAGGGCGTAGGCCGCCGAGAGGGTGGCCCGGCGCTCGGGATCCTCGATCGCCGCCCTGAGGCCGGTGTAGGCCCCGTAGACGAGGAGGAGGAGCACGATCGAGGTCTCTCGCGGGTCCCAGTTCCAGTACGAGTTCCACATCACCCGGGCGAAGATCGAGCCCGTGACGGTGGCGAGAAAGCAGAAGAGAAGCCCGAGCCTCGCCGCGGCCGCGGCCGCGTCATCGGATTCGGGCCGCCTGTTTCTCAGGTAGAGGCCCGAGTGGATCGCGGCGATCAAGAAAGCCAGGGTCGCGATCCAGGCCATCGGAACATGAAAGAAGACGATGCGGGAGGATTCGCCGACGAAGTTCTCCGCCGGACGGGCGTACAGAAACGCTGCCCAGAGGATGACCGACATCGAAACCCCGAGAATGACCCTGACGAGAAGGCCCAAGTTCCCCATCCCGGCCCAATGATAAGGCTTCGGCGGGCCAGGGAGTGTGACGCTACTCGCGAAAAACGGCGTCGAAAAGGAAGAACGAGGCTGTCGTCATCACGCCGTCGTATGCAATCAACAGCTTGATCACATCGATGCCGGCCAGAAACTCGGATTCCGTCGCGGAAAGCCGTGTGCCCGCCACGGAGGCGACCAGGGGAGGCAGGAGAAGGGGAGTCGCCAGGACCGCGAAGAGAGCCCCCTTGGCGGTCGCCTTCGCGACGATGGCGGCCGTGAACGTGCTCGCCGAAGCCAGCCCGAGAGCTCCGAGAACGAGGACGCACAGAAAGAGGCCGGGGTTTTCCAGGTGGAACGACATCATCCCGATGTAGAGCGGCACGATCATGGCCAAGACGAGGAAAAGGAGCACCGTGTTGGCCAGGAGCTTGCCGAAAAACACCGCTTCGGCGGAGGCTGTCAGTCTGAGGGCGGGAGCCGTCCCGCTCTCCTCTTCCTTCACGAAGATCCGGGCCAGCCCCGTCATCGCGGAAAAGAAGATCACGATCCACAGAAGAACGGAATGAACGACGGGCCGGTCTTCGGGGGCGATTGCGGCGGGGCCGACGGCGTATCCCACCAAGACCAGGACCGCGAACGCGAACAGAAGAAGCGTGCTCGTCGCCACGCGAGTCCTCCACTCCGTGCGGAGATCCTTGGACAGGATCGCGATCGACGTCGCCAGAAAGCCTGGACGGCCGCTCATAGCGAGATCACCTCGTCCGCGAGCGCGAGGTCCCGCGTGTCATTGGAGGCGATCACGACCGCCCCGCCGCGCCTTTGCCGGGAAACGAACTTGGCCACGATCGCTCTCCCGGCCTCGTCGAGATTCGAGCTGGGTTCGTCGAGAAGGAGAAGAGGGGGCTCCGCCAGGACGCCGAAGATGAGCTTCAATCGTTGCCTCTGGCCAGTCGAGAGGAAGCGGGTCTCGATTTCTCTGAGGCGCTTCGGGTCCAGGCCGGCATCCTCGATCAGGTCCTCGATCGCCCCGGTCGAGAGTCTCAGTCCCTTCAGGCGGCCGAAGAACGCGAGGTTCTCGGCCGGGGTCAGCTCGCCGTAGAGCGCCAGGTCGGGAGCAGTCCAGCCGATCGAACCTGGAGTCTCCCGAGGGGGGAGCATGGGCGAGCCGGCGTCGCGGGATGACGCCACCGCGACGGTCCCCGAGGACGTGCGGAGGAGCCCGGCGAGCATCTTGAGGAGAGTCGTCTTGCCGGCGCCGTTTCTTCCCGCGATCCCCGTGACGCGGTTGTGGCCGACGGAAAACGAGAGCGGGCCCAGGATCTTTCGCGAGCCGAAGGCGCGGGCGACGCGATCACACGTCAGGATCATGCGGGCGGAGGATACAGGGTGGAAAATCCTCCCGTGGGCAAAACGCTCCTCGGCTTCCTTCTTTTTCTCGTCATCTCGCTCTGGCGGATCTCCCTTCGACTGCGCGTTCACGGAGACGAGAACCGCGAGCCGGCGATCCGGGCTGGGCGTCCCATTCTCCACCTTCTCTGGCATCAGCGGCTCGTTCTCGGAATCCTCGCCTACCCGTTCCGGGGTGCAGTCACCATGGCCTCGCGGAGCAAGGACGGCGACATCATCGCTGCTTTTCTGAAGTTCTGGGGATTCCGGGTGGCCCGGGGTTCGTCGTCGCGAGGAGGCCGGGAAGCCCTCTCGGAGATGATCGAGCTCGTGGCGGGGACGGCGAGCTGGTGTGCGTTGACGACGGACGGTCCGCGCGGGCCGGCCCGGAAGAGCAAACCTGGCTTTCTGACTCTCGCGCGTGCCACCAACGCCCTCATGGTTCCGGTCGGCTCATCGGCTGTCCGCGGCCGGTTCTTGAATTCCTGGGACAGGTTCTTCGTTCCGTTGCCCTTTTCCCGCTGCGTCCTCGTCCACGGTCCCGCGCTTGCGCAGAATCCGGGAGAACCCGACGAGGAGTTCCTGAACCGGGTCGATGCCGCCATCGATGCCGCCACCGCCGAGGCGGACCGCCTGTGTGGCGTCACCGGAGCCCCGCGCGAACGGGCGCCTCGGGCCGGCTCCGCGTCTTTGGAGGTCAGATCGTGACCCCCCTTCTTCCGGTGTCCTTCGCCGACGTTGTGGCGGCGCGAGACCGGATTTCCCCGTTCATTCACAAGACCCCGGTCCTGACCTCCCGGACCCTCGATTCCCGGACTGGGTCGCGGGTGTTCCTGAAGGCCGAGATCTTCCAGCGGATCGGAGCCTTCAAGGTCCGCGGTGCCTTCTCACGCTTGACGCTCCTGTCGCCGGAAGAGAGGCGCAGGGGAGTCGTCGCATTCTCGTCAGGGAACCACGCCCAGGCGGTCGCTCTGGCGGCGCGAGAGCTCGGAATTCCGGCCACGATCGTGATGCCCGACGACGCGCCGCGGGCCAAGCTCGACGCGACGCGCGGATACGGGGCTGAGGTTGTGATCTACGCGCGTTCGACGGGGGCGGGACCCTCGCGAGAAGAACTGGCGAGGCGAATCGTCGACGAATCCGGCGCCGTCCTCGTTCCGCCGTTTGATGATCGTGCCGTCATCGCGGGCCAGGGCACGCTGGCGGTGGAGCTTCTCGAGGAGGTTCCGGACCTCGACATCCTGATCACGCCGTGCGGCGGGGGCGGGCTCCTGTCGGGGTGTTGTGTCGCCGCAGTCGAACTCCGGCCGGGGATCCGCCTCTACGGCGTCGAACCCGAGGCCGGGGACGACGTCAGAAGGTCTCTGGAGAAGGGCGAGCCCGTGGCCATTCCCGTCCCGGCAACGATCGCGGATTCTCTGCAGACGACGAGAGTCGGGAATCTCACCTTCGCGATCCTCCGGGAGCTTGCATCCGGAATCGTCACGGTTCCCGACAGAGCTCTGATCGATGCCGTCCGGTTCTTGGTGGAGAGGCTCAAGCTCGTCGTCGAGCCGGGCGGGGCAGCGGCCTTGGCCGCTCTCCTGTCCGACCGAGTTCCCGGGTGCCGCGGACTTCGAGCCGGCGTCGTCCTTTCCGGGGGGAATGTCGACCTGGATCGCCTCGGGGACTGGCTCGTCAACGAAGGTGGATGAGGAGCCCGGCGCCCACGGAAAGGTAGCCCGCCTTGCGTCCGGTCATGGACTGTACGGATTCGGCCTCGAGAAAGACGTAGCGTCCGTCCGCGATCAGCGTCGTCCTGGGTTTCAGCCTGTATTCCAGGCCGAGGCCCGCGTGGAACGCGAAGACATGTTCCGTCCCGGAGACCGCGCCCGAATTCCTGACGAGGTGGTAGCCGCCGCCCAGGATCGGATGGGGCTGGACCCTGGAGTTCTCGAGGAGAAATACGAGAGCCGAGACGGTGAGCGACGCCTCGAGGATGTCGAGATCCCTGGCGTTCGCGGGGCCATAGGAGGCCTGACGGATGGCCAGGGAGGCCTCGACGCCGAGACCCCCGGTGATGCGGCCTCGCCCGCTGAACTGTCCGAAGAAAGTCCCGCTGCTCTCCGCCGTCGGGATCGAGTACCTGATGGACCCGCCGAGGCCCAGGCCGGGATCGGAGAGAGGTTGAGCCGCCAGGCTGCCCGGAAGCAGGGCAGGTGAGAAGAACAGGGCGGCCATGATCAGCAAAGAGAAGAGCCGCGCCGGGTGCCAGAAAGAGCTTCTCTCGTCGATTCCACGAGGTGAGGTGAAGACCTGGCCGCGTTCGTCCATAATTGGCGGGTCGTGAGGAAGAGGACCTGGAAGACCGAGTTGCCTCCGCTGATCGGGGTGACCATCGGGCAGTTCATCGCGTTGCGGCTGATGGAGTGGGCTCCGGCCGCGGCGGAGACGGACGAGATCGCTCGAGTCCTGGTTCATTTCAACTACTTCTACGCCCCCTTCATTCTCACCGCGTTCTTCCTGTTTTTCGCGTATCGCCTTCTCAAGACGATCGTGGATGTTCGGGGAATCGACTGGTGGGGCTTTTTGCGAGCTATCGCGGGCTACCTCGTGATCGCGGCCGCGATTCCGATCGGGGCGCACTTCGATCAACTTCTGGCGCTTCTCGGGTATGTCTCGCCTTCCTTCGGGGACTCGGCCCGGACACTTCGCGAGGGCGGGTTTTACAAGACTCTCTTCCAGAACGACTGGATTCGGCTCGCCATGGATCTCGTGGGCGTCGTCGTCGCCTTCGTCGCGTTTCGGATCGGGTCGACTCCACCTGACGAGGAGTCGGTCGCGAGCGATGTGGCCAAGTCCGGTGACTGGGGCCGGGCCGGCGATCTGTATCTGAAGGCCGGAGACGTCAAGGCGGCCAAGAAGGCGTTCAAGAAGGGTAACCTGCCCCACCGTCTCGCGGCGCTCGAGCTCCGAGAGAACAACTTCGCCGAGGCCGCCAGGCTCTTCGAGGAGGCCGGCAGCGCCCACGCCTGGGACGCCGCAAAGAGCTACGAGGCGGCCGGAGATCAAACGAATTACCGCCGGCTCCTGACGGAAGCGATGGCAGACGCCCGCTCGACTGCCAAGTGGGAGCGCGTGGTCGAGATCGCGGAGGCAACCGGCGATCTCGAGGCCCTCGAGGAGGGATCCCGCCGCCTGGCCGAGAGCAAGGCGGCCGGCCCTGGAAGAACTTCGCTTTTCCAGAAAGCGGCCAAGGCAGCCGTTGCCCGGGGAAACATGCTGGGCGCGGCGGAGTGCCACCGCGCGGCAGGAGACTTCCTCTTGGCCGCGGACGCCTATCGCAAGGCCGGCAAGATCCTGGAGGCCGCGAAGGACTTCGAGCGGGGGGGCGACCTTCTCAACGCCGCCCGGGCGCAGAAGGAAGCGGGCAACGAGAAGCCCGCCTACGAGCTCCTGGCGCGGGACTCCGAGCAAAAAGGAGATCTCGACCGCGCGGCGGAAGCCTGGTTCCGGGCCGGGGCGTTCGACCGGTCAGCCGCCATCTTCGAGCGGCGCGGGAACATCCAGCGCGCCGGCGAGATCTACTTGCAGGCGAACCGGATGGATCGCGCGGCCCCGCTCCTCCACAAGTCTGGCGACATCGGCCGCGCGGCTCCCGCCTACGAGGCAGCGGGCCGGATCGACATGGCCGCCTTCCTTTATCGCGACCTGGGCTACCACGAAAAAGCGGCGGCGCTCTTCCGCACGGTCGGAAAGATCACCGAGGCGGCCCAGTGCCTCGAGATGGTCGGACGGCTCGAGGAAGCGATCCCGCTCTACAGCAGGGCCTCGCGCGGACTCGATGCCGCGCGCTGTGCCCTGAAGGCGGGGCACCGGGACCAGGCCTGGGAGCACTTGATCACGGTCCCCAGGAGCACGCCCGGCATCCCTCAGATGTTCATCCAGCTGGCCGAGGCGCACCTGAGATCGAACGAGGTCAGCGACGCGATCCACGTCCTGCGGGAATTCGTCGGGTCCACCTACCCCACCCGGAACAGCCTCGTGGAGTTCGAGGCCCTCTCGCGGGCACTCGAGGCGGCAGGGGAGTACCACGAGGCGGCCGAGATCATGGGACGGATCGCGGAGATCGATCCCGGCTTCAAGAACGCCGGGCCCCGGGCGCAGGCGCTCGGCCAAAAAGGCCAGACGAAACGCCTGGCTGCCTCCGTGCCGTCTCCGGAGCTCGTCCCGTCGTCGCAGCTCTCCAGGGCACCCATCATGCCGACCGCCGGCCCGCCTGCCGTGCAGGCGCTCCAGGCGAGCCAGCCCACGCTCCATCCCAGGACTCCATCAGGCGTGTTCCAGCCGTCGCGGTTGAGTGGCCGTTCCACCGCCTTCTCGCTCATCGCCGATCCCTCGATCCGCTACGAGGTCCTCTCCGAGCTGGGAAGAGGCGGGATGGGAGTGGTCCACAAGGCCCTCGACAGAAAGCTCGACCGCTACGTCGCGCTCAAGATCCTCCCGGCGACGCTCTGGGGGGACGAGACGGCGATGAGGTACTTCGAGCGTGAGGCCAAGGCCATCGCCGCCATGAGCCACCCGAATGTCGTGGCGCTCTACGACTTCGGGGAAGGATTCGGAAGCGCCTACCTCGCGATGGAATACCTCGAGGGCCCAACCCTCCAGTCGTACATGAAGAGCGACCTGGAGAAGGTGCAGAAGAACTGGCGGGACTACTTCATCCAGGCGGCGCGGGGAGTGGCGGCCGCCCACGCGAAGGGCATCCTGCACAGAGACATCAAGCCTGCAAACCTGATGCTCGATGGACACGGGACGCTGCGTATCCTGGATTTCGGCCTGGCGAGGCCCGAGGCCGACTCGGGCCTCACGTCGAAGCTCATCGGGACCCCGGCGTTCTTCCCGCCCGAACTCCTTCGCGGCGAGACGCCCAGTCCCGCATCCGACGTCTACTCGCTCGGGGCGACCTTCTATACGCTTGCCACGGGGCGCTGGCCCTACACGGGAGACGACATCCTGGTGGCGCGCCTCGAGCGGGATCCGGAAGATCCGCGCAACTTCGCTCCGTTCCTCGGCGAGGACGAGGTCTATGTCCTGTTGAAGTCCATGCACCGCTTCCGCCCGGAGAGGTACCAGGACGCCGGCCAGCTTCTCGCGGCCCTTCTGGCGATGGACGCCTAGGCCTAGGCGGCGGGCGAGCTCGTCACACCCTCAGTTTCTCGGGAACGATGCCCCGCTCCAGGCACCGGCGGTAAAGGGCCTTGCGGGTCTTGCTGAGCCACACGAAGAGCTGCTTGGCGTTCTCGAACTTGATCTTTTCGGCCGGTTCCTGGGAGGTCCCCTCGCATCCCACGATGTCGTACTCACGGCAGATGAGAGGCCGGTTCTCGTAGATCCCGCACAGTCCGTCCGGACGGAGGAACTCGCACGTCGTCGGAAAGACGATGAACCAGTCGTTGTCGTGCGACTGGTAGATCGAGATATCCTTGTGGTAGAGGAACCACAGGATCGTGGAGATGCGGCGAACGGAGTCGGGCGGGTCGATGCCAACGGCGACGTGCTTGCAGCACTTGGCGCAGGACGGACACACATCTATGGGGGCGAGGCCGGGCAGCCCGTCCGGCGGTAATGTAGGCAGGTTCGACTTCATGGTCGCTCCGGAACGAAACTCTGGGAGGAGATTAGATGAAGGCAGTCCTGCTGAGAAGTCACGGGGGCAACGAGAACCTCGAGATCGGAGAGATTCCAGAAAAAAAGCCTGGCCCCGGCGAGGTCCAGGTCCGAATCACAGCCGCCGCTCTCAACCGCCTCGATCTCTTCGTTCGCAACGGAATCCCGGGAGTGAAGCTCGCCTTTCCCCATGTACCCGGCGCGGACGGCTTTGGAACCGTCTCGGCGGTGGGCGACGGGGTGTCGCGGCTGAAGGAAGGGGATGCCGTGGTTCTTCAGCCCGGCCTCTTCTGCGGCCGGTGCGAGTTCTGCCGCGATGGCGAGATCAGCCTTTGCGTCGACTACGGGATCCTCGGGGAACACGCGGCGGGGACGCTTGCGGAGTTCGTCACCGTTCCAGAAGCCAACGTTTTCCGGGCCCCTGCGGGGTTGACTCCCGAAGAAGGCGCCGCCTTTCCGCTCGCGGGCATGACCGCCTGGCGGATGCTGGTGACGAGGGCCCGGCTGCGGCCGGGCGAGAGCGTCCTCATCCATGGCATCGGCGGCGGGGTCTCGGTCTTCGCGCTGCAGATCGCCCGGGTGTGCGGTGCCGCCTCGGTCTTTGTCACGTCGAGCTCCAGTCAGAAGCTCGAGAAGGCGATGGAGCTCGGAGCCGACCACGGGTTGAACTACACGAAGGAGGACGTGGGCAAACGCGTCCGCGAGCTCACCGGCAAGCGCGGCGTCGACGTCGTGGTCGACTCGGTCGGACAGGCGACATGGCGCGCTTCCTTGACGGCTGCCGCCAAGCGGGGCCGCATCGTGACCTGTGGCGCGACATCGGGACCGAACCCGGAAGAAGAGATCCGCATCATCTTCTGGAAGCAGCTCGACATCCTTGGCTCGACGATGGGAACGAGCCGGGAGTTCACGGGGCTTCTCAGTGCCGTCGAAGCCGGCCGCATCCGGCCGGTCGTCGACTCGGTCTTCCCTCTCTCGGAGCCGGTGAAGGCGTACGAGCGGCTCGAATCCCCGGCGGGCTTCGGCAAGGTCGTCGTCTCGGTCAGTTGAGAATCCCATGGGCTGGCGATGAAGGCCCTTGAAACGAAGTCAACCAGAAGCCAGGCACAGACGCCGGCACCCGCCGTGGGCTGGGGAAGAGTCGGACTCGCGCTCGTTCTCGCGCTGACTTCGTGGGGCATCACGGCCGTCAGTTTCGGGCCGGTGGCGCGGGTGGACAGAACCCCGGCGAACGTGCTCCTCTCTCTCCTCGCGAGCGCCTTCGTCCTGACCGTTTACCTCACTGTGGCCGTCCTTCTGGCGCGAGCTCGAACGGCGGATCCGGCGCCGAAGGTGCTGCTCGTGCTCCTTCCGGTTTTGGGAGTGGGACACTCCCAGGACTTCCTGGAGCTCGGCTCGGTCCCGCCAGGGTTCTTCGGAGCCTGGGACGTGTTCCTCCGACAGGGGATTCCGGCGCTCTCGGCGGGCCCGATCCTGGCTTTCCTGGCCGTCTTTCCATCCGAAACCCGCTTCAGGAAGGCGATTCCCGGTCTCCTTGCCGCATTCTCGGTGGGGCCGTTCGCCTGGGCCGTCTTCGACTTCATGAGGCTCGGGCCCGAGGCCTTCAACCGCCCCTCGATCCGGCTCCTCCTCTGCAACCTCCTCGTGATCGCCGCCAACGTTTCGGCGATCGTCCGGCTCGTCTCGGGTGCCCTCAGCGCTTCGACCGAGCGGGACCGCCAGAGGGCCCGGATCGTGCTCTTCCCGACAGCGGCGTGGGTGCTCTTGCTGGTCTTGGTCAACAATCTTTCCTTCCTTCTGCAAAGTAGGACTGGAGCGCCGGTATTCCTGGCGGCCCTCCTCTCCGTTATCTTCCCCCTCTCCCTCTCGGCCGCCGTGCTGAAGACGAAGCTCTTCCAGATCGATCGCCTGATCCGGCTCGGGCTTGCACGCGTGACGGCCTCTGCCCTCCTCGTCCTCGCCTTTCTCTTCGCGGCTCCCGCTCTGGCCTCGCGCGCCGCTGTCGCATTCCCGGCAAGCGAGGGGGTGAGAGAGCTCGCCGCGGGAGCCCTGGCCGCGGCGCTCGTCCTCCTGATGACGCCTCTGCGGGACCAGCTGCAGAGGGCAATCGACGCGTCGTTCTACAAGACGAGGGACGATCCGTACAGGCTGCTTCTGGCCGCGATGGTCCCGGAACCCTCGCGTCCCGGGAGCGCCGCCGGGCCCACGGAGATCAGCGATCACGTGCGCCAGGTGCTCAATCCGGAGAGGCAGTGGCTCTGGATAGACGATGGCCAGCCCGAACCGGCTCGAGGTGACGAACCCGGCGCAACGCGCCCGCAGGAGGAACTAGGTCGCCCGGATCCCGGTTCGACGAGGGTGATGTCGGCCCGGTCTCCAAGGAGGCTCCGCGCGGCGATGGCCAGATACTCAGCGGATCCCGTGTTGGTTCTCTCGGAGGTTCCGGCAGCCGAGGAGCCGGTGTTTCAGGAGTTGGGGGACGAGGGATTCGAGATCCTGATTCCTCTCACGGGTTCCAGGATGGAGGTCCTGGGTCTGTGGGCCCTCGGGCCGAAGAAGAGCGAGGAGCCCTACGGAAGCCGGGAGAAAGAAGCCCTGGGCGCTCTCGCGCGAGCCATGGCCCTTCACATCGAGCGCGACCGGCTTGCGTCGCAAGTCGAGTTCGAGCGGATGGGCCGGCAGAAGGTCGAGGGGGCGAGCCTGTTGCCGGGAGGCGCGGAGTTCCACGAATGTCCGCTTTGCGGACTCTGTTCCGACGGAGGGGGAACCTGCCCGGCAGAGGGCGCGGTGATGGTCTCGGTCCAGGCAGGGCCGCGAACGGTCGCCTCTCGTTACCGCCTCGATCAGCGAATCGGGCGGGGCGGGATGGGAGCGGTCTACCGGGCCTACGACACCGTGCTTCGCCGCGATGTCGCGGTGAAGCTCATCCGGCAGGATCAGGCCGGGCACGAGATCAGCCGGCAACGATTCCGGCAAGAGGCGCTGCTCGCGGCCCGTCTGCAGCATCCCAATGCGGTCGCGGTCTTCGACACCGGGGAATTCCCCGCAGGGGCCTACCATGTCATGGAACTCGTGGAGGGGAGCAACCTCGCGATCGAGTTGCGGCAACGCGGGAGGCTCCCCTTTGCCGAGGGGTGGCCCTACATTGAGGGGATGCTTTCGGCACTCGCGGCGGCCCACGATGTCGGGCTCGTGCATCGCGACGTGAAGCCGTCCAACTTGCTTCTCGCAAGGGGGCGGAGCGGAGACTTGACCGTGAAGCTGGCGGACTTCGGTCTGGCCCGCGGCGTGGAGGGAGAAGCGGGCCTGCCCGTGCCGAGTGACTTGACGCGGACGGGCACGATCGTGGGGAGCCCCGGTTACATGGCTCCGGAAGTCATGTCCGGGCGTCCCGCGACGCCAGCCTCCGACGTCTGGGCGGCCGCCGTCACATCGTACGAGATCCTGAGCGGGAAGAAGGCGTTCACGGGTGCGAGCCTCGTCGAGATCTACGAGTTTGCCAAGGCCGAACTCTTCGAGCCACTCTCCAGGCTCGCTCCGGATGTTCCTCTGCGGTTCGCCGCCGTTCTCGAGGCGGCCCTGTCCGCGAGCCCGAAGCGGCGGCCCAGAACGGCCGGCCGCCTCCTGGAAGCCCTTCGAGCCTCGGTCTGAGTTCGTCGGGTCCCTCGCCGCTCACCTGGCACCAGACTTCTGTTCGAGTGCTTCCAGGAACTCAGGATCCCTGTATCCGGCCTTCTTCAGGACCTCGACGAGGGGCGCAGCCTCGCCGGTCTGGCCGAGGTGGAGGAGGGCCACGCACCGCGTGGCCAGCATTCTGGTATCGGCTCTCTCGAGGTCCTTCGTGAAGGGGAGGAGGCGTTCCGCTGCCCGGGCGTAGGGAACTCGGGCGCCGGTTCGGTCCCCTCCCTCGGCCATGGACTGTCCGAGCCACACCTCGGCGCTCGCGAGACCGTACTGCCAGGCGGCGTTACCCGGCTCGTCGGTGACGAGCTTCGAGAGAGTAGCCACCGAGTCCGCCAGGGTTCGGCTAGCCTCGGCGGTCGCGCCGGTCCGAGACATGACGGAGCCCATCAAGGCGGCCACCAAGGCCGCATCGCGCTCGGCGGAGCGGTTGGAGGGATCCCGGCGTGCGATCTCGGCCATTTCGCGCGCTGCGATCCTGTACTCCTCGAGGGCCTCGCGGAATCGGCCCGCCTCCTTCAGGACCCGCGCCGCGGCAGCCGTGGACTGTGCGTGGTCCCGGCGCCAGGCGGCGTTTTCTGGGTCCTGGGTAGACAGAAAGCGGGCGATCTCCTGCTGCTTGCGGATTTCCGCGAGGGCTTCGTCGTAACGGCCCAGAGACCTGTAGACCCATCCGACGCTGTTGTGGGCGACCGAGAGCTCCCGCTTCAGCTGCAGGTTCTTCGGGTCCTCGAGGGAGAGGGCGGAAATCTGGTCGCGGTAGGTTGCGTACTCCGCGAGAGCGCCGCCCGTGTTTCCCAGAGCGGAGAGGAGATCTCCCAGCTTACTGTGAACGGCAGCCCGGTCGCGTTTCCAGAGCCGGTTCCCGGGTTCCTGAGCGAGGGCCTTCTCGATCAGGCCGAGCCCTGACCGCACGGACTGGAGGGCCTTCTCGACGTCGCCCGAGGTCTCGTACATGTCGCCCATCCTCAGGACGAGGGAAGCCTCTTCGACCTGTTGCTCGGCGCTCTGACGGATGGCATCCGGCAGCTCTTGTCTGACCCTGAGAGCGTCCTCGAACCGGGCGGAGGCGGCCCGGTTCTCCCCGCGAACGCCCTCGACTGTACCCAGGTTCTGAAGGCTCGCCGCGAGGCCTCTCTTCCACTCCGCGTTCGAGGCGTCGCGGGAGAGAAGGGCCTTCTTGATCTCGAGCGCGCGGCTGTAGGAGCGCTCGGCCGCCGCGAGATCTCCCCGGACTCTCAGGACGTGACCGATCTCGTCGAGGGCGCGGGCCTTCTGAAAACGGTGAGAGTCCGACTGAGTCGCCTCGGGCTCTGACTCGAGCTCCGAGAGAGCGCGCACGAGGACGGTATCGAGCACGTCAAGACGGCCGATCGGCTCGAGCGACTCCCGCAGGTCCTTCAGCATGAAGTCGAGGAGGGAATCGGAGCGGGACCGGGCGCGGGCCTCCTCCTGGCGCGCCTTCTCGACGCGCTCCTTCTCGATTCGGACGGTACGGGCGTGGAAGATGGCGGAGACCGCGAGCACGGCCAGAAGGAGAATGGCCGACGCCGCGGCGGCTCTCCGCTCGAGGGCCTGCCGGCGATGGCGGCCCGCCGCGGCCTCGACCCGTTCGAGGAGCCGTGAGCGCTTCACTGGATCGGCCAACCTACTGGCATTGACGCGGGCCAGAACAAGATCCCCGTTGTCGAGGGCCAGCTGTGCGAAGCGCTCGTTTGTCGACTCGAGGATCTCCGGCACCGCGGGGTGCGAGCTCCAGAGCGTCTGGGCTCTCGCGGTTTCGGAAAGGATGTCCGTGAAGTGACCGTAGTCGGGGTCCGGTCGTTGGAGTCGCGGGATCAAGCTCGAGAGGATGGCGGCGGCCTCCCGGCGCCTGCTCGTCCCGGAAAGGTAGTCCTGGATCGTTTCCACGAGCTTGGCGGTCGCGGTCGGGCGAGCCGCTCTGTCGGGTGAGAGGCAGCGTTCGGAAAGGGCCACGAGCTCCGCCGGGGCTTCCCGGCTCCCAAGAGCCGCCTCGAGAGGAACGGTGTAGCCGCGCGCGGCCTGGCGAAAGACCTCGTCGGATGTCATGCCGGGCCTCGGCGGACTGCCGGCCAGGAGTTGGTAGAGGATTCCGCCTGCGAGGTAGATGTCGGTCCAGGGGCCGACCCCGCTGGCGGAGGCCGCCGCCTGCTCGGGAGCCATGTACGCGAGCGTTCCCGCCGGGCTGACGGCGGTCTCCGGAGACGGCAGGGCGAGCCACGCGGCGCGCTCGACGGCGTCGGCAGGCAGGGTGGCGCCGAACCTGATCGCAAGGCCCCAGTCGATGAGCCACGTCTCGCCGTACTCGCCCAGCATCACCTGGCCGGGCTTGAGGTCGCGATGAAGGACACCCCGGGAGTGGGCATACGAAACGGCCTGGAGAACGGCGAGGAGGACTGGGAGATGGCGGGCCAGAAAGTCGGGCACCGGTAGGGTCTTGAAGTCTTCCTGCAGAGCGTGCGTCCACAGGCGGCCCTTCAGATAACGCATCGCCAGAACCGGAAGTCCTTCTGAATCCAGGCCCAAGTCGTAAACGGGCGGGATCGAGGGATGTTCGATTCGCGCGGTGATCAGGGCCTCCTGCTCGAAGACGCCCCGGGAGAGAGTCGGAGACGAGAGCACCCCGGACTCCGAAGTCCGCTTGCGCGAGACGCGCTTGAGGGCGACTCGGCGGCCCAGGGACGTCTGCACGGCTTCCCAGACCTCGCCAAAGCCGCCCTCTCCCGCCACATTGACGAGTCGGTAGGCTGGTACGGACTTCTCTCCCTCCGCCAGATCTCCTGGGTCCTGGATGATCCAGGGGACGAGCCTGAGGTCTGTGAGATTCGCGCTCTTTCCCTGTCCGAGCTGGCGCGTGCGGCCCGGGTCGTACGTCACGCCGGGATCGGCGGGCCATCCCGTTGGCAGGTCAGGAAGGTGGTCCACGGCGGGTCTTGAGCCTCATCTCAGGATTGCCCGGGTTTTTCGATCGTCAACCGTAGTAGGGGGGCTCGTTGCCCGGCTTCCACTTGATATTGCAGCCCATGCTGGGCCGCTGCGGTGAGAGCGGCGGGACGCCCGCCAGGACTGCATCGGCGGCGGCCCGAAGGTCCTTGCCTGTCGGTGGAGACTGGGTCGAGTCGTAGACGCCGGGACCGAGCTTCGAGGGCCGGGTTCCATCGAATCTGCCCCGGTACAGGAGACGATGCGAAGCGTCGAAAAGGAAGAAGTCTGGCGTGCACGCCGCGGAATAGGCTTTCGCCACTGCCTGTGTCTCGTCGTAAAGGTACGGGAACGAGTAGCCGCGGCGAGCGGCTTCCGCCCGCATCTCCGCCGGGGAGTCTTCCGGAAAGGCCTCGACGTCGTTGCTGTTGATCCCGACGACGCTGAGACCCTTCGCCTGGTACTCGCGAGTAAAGGCCGAAAACGCATCCGCGAGGTGCTTGACGTACGGGCAGTGGTTGCAGATGAAGGCCACGAGGAGGGGCTTGCCCGCGAAGTCCGAACGCGAAACGGGGATTCCGTTCGTGTCCGCGAGAGTGAAGTCAGGCGCCTCCGCACCGATCTGGAGGCGCTGTGTCGATTCTGTCAACGCCATGCCGCGACTCCTGGGGACGGAACGCTAGCACAGCAGGCGGTCAGCGGTGCGAAGCGCGGGGCTCTCGCGTGGCGCCTTCGAGAGCGCGGCGGTAGCTGTCGGACGTCCAGGCTTCGGGGCTGAAGAAGTACACCCGCCTCCCGGCCCACGGGACCGGGATGAGCTCGCGCGTGGCCAGGCCGAGGCTCGTCCGGCATTCGGGGGACGAGAAGTCGTGCCCGGAGGCGATGCGCCGGCGAATCACCGGGCCATCCGGCCCCATGTCGAAGAGCATCGGGACGATCTCGTCGGCGGCCAGGCCCGAAAGCCAGTTGTCCCCGAGGCACCACGAAGCGAGTGCCGTGAAGGAGAGGAGAGTCGTGGACGGGAGCCTGTCGCGCAGCTCGGAGAGGAGGGCTCGAAAGAACGGACGCTCCGAGACGGTTGCGTCCGAGTCAATCTGGATGGCGCGTACTTTCGGGACCCGGCTCACCCGCAGGACTTCCTCCACGATGCGGGAGCGCTGTCCTGCGGTCAGAGCGGGATTGGCTCCGTGAGGTGTCTCGACCCGGGCGACGGCCATGAGAGGGGTGTCAGGGCTGGTCAGGAGTGGCTGGAGACGCGGAACCACGCTGAGGCTCTCGCTCTCGAGCTGGAGGGTGACCGCGAGAAACGCGACGCCCGTACCGGTTCCGCTCAGGAACCGGAGGTCTTCACGGCGCTCCCAGGCCCACAGGACGCGTTTCGGAAAGGAGTCATGCTGGCCCTGAGTCGTGGGACTCGATGCGGCCGGCAGGATGAAGGCCATCGTCGCGACGAACCAGCGGATCACGGGTTCTGCCGCGGGCTATGGTTGCTGTTCTTTCGTCGTGTCGGGGACGTCCGGGATCCACCACCCGCCCATGTCGATCTCGATAGAGTCGAACGGCAGGGCGCGGACGGTCTTGTCTCCCTCGTGCAGACCGGCGATGACCCAGCGATTTCCGTCTCTTTCGAAGATCTCGAGGGTCTTTGCGATCGGGTCGATCAACCAGGCCCAGTTCACCTCGTGCGCGAGGTAGATCGGGAGCTTTCGCATCCGGTCGATCCGGAGCGATCGAGGCGAGAGGATCTCGCAGACCCAGTCGGGAGCGAGCGTGAAGTAGGCCGTGGAAGGGAAGATGGGCATCCTTTCGCGGCGCCAGCCGGCCAGGTCGGGTACCAGGACGTCGTCGCCAAGGTGAAGCTCGGGTTCATCGAGAATCCACCAGCCTCCGGGCCCGCCTCGACCGCGCTGGAACGGGCTGTTCAGATCCCCTCCGAGGACGGAACTCGCATACGCGTGCGGTGATGCTGGCCTCGGCGAGACGATCAGCTCCCCGTGAATCAGCTCTCCGACGACGATGTCGGGGAGAGCCAGGATGTCGGCATAGGTCGCTCGGCGGGTCACTGGGACGGCGGACATGCCTGAAGCGTAGCCATCTGGCGGCGGGGGAGCAAGCACGGCGATTCCCACGGATGCACGAAGGGCGGGCACGAGGCCCGCCCTTCGGATTCTGATTCGATGTGTTTCGGGCTTTCGCCGCACTGCCAGGGAGACCGCCGACGCCGCCGAGCGGGCGAGGCCGAAGAGGGGAAGCCACCCGCCCAGGCCGGCCTGTCTATTCGTCAAGGATGAGCGCCCGT
This sequence comes from Thermoanaerobaculia bacterium, assembly GCA_022071945.1. Lineage (GTDB taxonomy): Bacteria > Acidobacteriota > Thermoanaerobaculia > UBA5066 > UBA5066 > JAJVIN01. The sequence continues at coordinate 150,163 of JAJVIN010000002.1, forward strand.
GCCGCGAATTCGATGTCCTCGTGGACTCGCTCACGTGTTGCACAGAAGTCGATGAGTAAAGCCTGTGGTTTCACGAAGCGGCGAAGGGTGTGGGTGAAGGTTGCGTCGGCGCCGGATGCGCAGAAGTCCTCGAGCATCTGGGAGGCCAGGACGCAGAGGGTGGAGTCGCTCAACTTGATGGACCAGTACCGGCCTGCCTACGGAGCTTCCGAGCATCCGCCACTTGACTGGAAGCCTTCTGCCTGGAAACTGGACGAGACCTTCCGGACGGAGGCGAAGCTGGCCTTGAGACGTCTGTATAGGCCGCGATAGCGGATCCCACCTTCCGCTCTTCTCGAGATGCTCCCTTGGCTTTTCTCTTCACCGACCCTATCTTTTCGCCAGGGATTGGAACGATCGAGATGAGGAGGCTCCCGTCATGAGCCTCGCTCGGGGTACTCGGCTCGGCCCCTACGAGATCCTCACCCCGCTGGGCGCGGGAGGCATGGGCGAAGTCTTCCGTGCCCGTGACACACGCCTCGACCGCGATGTCGCGGTAAAGGTCCTCCCGGACGGCGTCGCCGGCGACCCGAAAGCGCTCTCGCGGTTCCAGGCGGAGGCCAAAGCCGTCGCAGCCCTCTCACATCCCAACATCCTCGCCATTTTCGAATTGGGGGAGGTGGAAGGCACAACGTTCGTCGTCACCGAACTTCTCGAAGGACAGACCCTGCGCTCCGCACTCGCACAGGGAGCTCTCCCGGTCAAACGGGTGCTCGACATCGCAATCTCCATCGCAACAGGACTGGCAGCGGCTCACGAGAAAGGCATCGTCCACCGCGACATCAAGCCAGAGAACGTCTTTCTCACCAAGGACGGCCAAGCCAAGGTCCTCGACTTCGGCCTTGCCCGTCACGAGACCACCCTCCGCTCGGACGAGGACGCCTCCACCATCTCCGTCCTCACCGACGTCGGCACCGTCCTCGGGACCGTTTCCTACATGTCCCCGGAGCAGGCCCGCGCTCTTCCCGTAGACCACCGTTCCGACCAGTTCTCCCTCGGCATCGTCCTCTACGAGATGCTGTCAGGCAGGCGGCCCTTCCGAGGAACCTCCAAAGCCGAGACGTTGGCGTCGATCATCCGAGACGAGCCGGAACCCCTGGAGAAGGCCGCGCCTGGACTGGCGGGTCCGGTCTGCTGGCTCGTGGAAAGGCTGCTCTCGAAGGAAGCCTCCCGGCGGTACGAGTCCACGCATGACCTTGTGCAAGAGCTGATGACGTGCCGTGTGCACTTGTCGGAAGGCAAGGAGCGGCCACCCGCACCTGCAAAGGTACCGGAACGCATCCCCTGGAAGCTCATCTGGTTGGCGGCAGCCGTGTCGACAGCACTCGTGGCCGGCTTCATAGCCGTTCGCAGCGGACACCGCCCGCCGAGTTCTGGCGGCTCCGTGAGCCTCCTGGCCCTGCCGTGCAAGGTATACGGAGCGCCCGAGTTCGTTTTTCTCACTGATGCGGTGCCGGGAACGATCTCGACGCTTCTCAGCGGCATCGAGGGGCTCGACACGAAGGTCCCGCCCAGCAGCATGGATGTCGAGAAGGTCAAGGGCGATCTGAGCCGGCTTGCCGATCTGTATCAGGTCACTCTCTTTGTCGTCACGTCGGTGACCGCCGCGCCCGGGAGATTTGCTCTCAACGTTCAGCTCGTCGATGCTCGGACGAGAAAAGTGACGTGGGGAAAGCAGTATGAGGGGCCGCGCGAGACCTACAACGACCTTGCGAGGCAGTCAGCAGAAGGGATCCGGCAGGCGGTAAAGCCCTCCGCCTCGCCGATAGGGGACACGGGCCAGTCATCCGAAGCCGAGCTTGCATTCCGGCAAGGGAAGTACCTGTCAAACCGCTACAACAACTTTCACAAGCCCACCGATTTCGATGCCGCGATGGAAGCGTTCACACGAGCACTCGCAATTGATCCTTCCCAGGCAGTGGCGGCCGCGGAAGCCGGATTCCTGTACATCCTGAGGTTCGAGGGAGAAGGGGATGTGAACCACGCGCGGAAACAAGCAGAATCGTGGGCGCGCCGCGCCCTCGGTATCGACCCGCGTTGCGGGCAGGGCTGGGCAACTCTGAGCGGGGTCGAGCTGTATGCGGCACACCCTGACCCCGAGAGGGGTGTCGACTACGCAGTCAAGGCTGTCGCCTTTTCGCCACGGGAAGCCTGGGTCCACCTGAGCATGGGCCTGTGGGCTGCGAACCCGGGATCGACTTCGCTCTTCATGGCCGCAGTTCAACGGTCGCACGAACTCAACCCCTTGTATCTGTATGCGACCAGCAACATGGCGTTTGCTTTGACCTTGCGCGGAAGGCCACAGGAGGCGCTTCCAGTCATCGATCAGGCTCTGCAGCTTGAACCCGGCTGGCCCTACGGTTTCGCAACGCGAAGCTATGCACTGCTGCAACTTGGCCGTCTGGAAGAAGCCGAGAAGAGCCTGAAAAGCGCGGAGGGTGAGTACGCGGCGGCTTCGCCGGTTCATGAATGGTGCCGCCAGATCCGGCTGGCAATCGCTGCCAGCCGGAAGGACACTTCCGCTTTCGAGACTCAAGCCTGCAAGACCCTGCCTCAGCTCTTCGATGGCAGCGCGGATGGCAGCACCGTGGCGAACGCCGCTCAGTGCCTGGCTCCCAAGCTGGCGCGGTTCGGATGGACCGACGACGCGATGAAGATTCTCATCCGAAGCGTCGAGGTCGGCGTGGCCCCACCCTATGACTGGCTTCTCACCGATCCTGATATCCAGCTCCTGCGCACAGATCCGCGCTTCGCGGTGGTGATGGCGGGATCCCGGGAGGGCGCCGCCATGGTTGCGACGGCTCTCGATCAGGCTCGTGTACGCGGTGAGTTGCCGAGGTACCTCGAAAGACCTCTTGAAGAACTGCACGAACTTCTGAAGAGGGATTCGAAGAACTGACGACAGTGGAGGCGCGAGCACCTCGAGGCGCGACCGGACCCGCCATGAGCCGTGCATGAGGACCGTTATCGCAAGAGCCTGGACTTCGTTCGCAACAACGATCTCCTGGACCCTGGCCGGCGGTGCTCGACCTGAAACCCGTGCCCGTCACTCTCGGCGCCCAGTCCCTGCCGGGCCTGGCCGTTCCCATGTAACCCATGGCTTCCGGGCCCCGTCGACAGGTCCCGCTGCCGAGTCAGTCGATCGCGAGCGGCAAGACCAGCCGGAACGTGCTCCCCTTGCCGGGAGCGCTCTCGAACGTGACGCGGCCTCCGTGGGCCTCGGCCGTCCACTTGACGAGAGCCAATCCGAGACCAGATCCCGGGACGTCTCGAGAACGGCTCGGGTCGATCCGATAGAAGCGTTCGAAGATCCTGGATTGATGTTCCGTGGCGATCCCAGGGCCTTCGTCGGAAACCGACAGGTGGGTCCACGGGCCTTCCTTCGCTGTTCGGACCGTGATGGTGGAACCTGCCGGGGAGTACTTGATGGCGTTGTCGAGGAGGTTCATCACCGCGCGGCGCAGGGCCCGCAGGTCCCCTCGGACCCAGGCGGCTTCCTCGAGAAAGGTCTCGACCTCTTGCCCCCGATCCTCCGCGAGGACCGAGAGGTTCTCCGCGACCTCGCCGGCGATTGATGCGAGGTCGACTCTCTCCCTGGCGAGCTGGGCCTGACCCGACTCGGCCCGGGCGAGGGCGAGGAGATCGTCGGACACCCTGGCGAGCCGGTCGACTTCCTCGAGCATGGTCTCGACCGTCTCCTTGTAGTCCTGAGCGGTCTTCCCGTTTCTGAGCCCAACCTCACCGACGGTCTTCAGTGTGGTCAGAGGAGTTCGCAGCTCGTGTGAGGCGTCCGCCGTGAAGCGGCGCAGGTGCTCGAACGAGGATTCCAGCCGGGCGAGGGTCCCGTTGAAGGCGTCGCGAACCTGATCGACCTCGGCGCTGGAGTCTGGGATGTCGAGACGTTCTCTCAGCCATTCAGGACCGATCCCGCGTGCCAGTCCCGCGAGACGGGACAGCGGGCCCAGAAAAAGGCCGGTGACGAACCACCCACCCAGGGCGCCCGCCGACAGCACCACGAGCGAAAGGACTGCGAGTTCGATCCAGAGTTCTCGGATCTGCTGCCTCACACCAGCTTCCGACACGGCCGCGCGGACCAGGAAACGCTCGCTGCCAACCTGGAGGGACTCGGACATCACGCGGACGGGGCCCGAGGGGAGATGGACGGTCTCGGGAGTTCCGTGGCGAGGATGTGGCCGCCCCGTCAACGGGGCGGCCATGGTGCCCGCGGAGAGGAGGGGTGTCTCGCGATCGCCGAAGACCTCCACGTAGTGGCCGCCCCCTTCTTCCTCGGCGATCTGCTTGCCGAGGAACCCCCCGGCCCAGGCGGGCTCGCCCGCTTCATCGAGCACGAGGGCCCGGCTCGCCAGTTCGATGTCTTCGTGAACTCTTCGGTCCAGGTCGGCATTCGCGTGCGAGGAGAAAGAGAACCCCACCGCAACCGAGTAGGCCACCAGACAGGACCCGAGGAGCGCCACGTACCAGACAGTGATCCTCGTTCGGAGGCTCCGCCGGCGATGGAGGGGCGGAGGACCCTTCGCGAAACCGGTCATTCGTCCGTGTCGCGTGCGGTGAATCCGATCCCGCGGATGGTGTGAATGAGGCGGGTGGAGTGACCCTGGTCGACCTTGCGGCGGATGCGTCCGATGTGGACGTCGATGACGTTGTCGAGGGGCGTGCTGCGCTCCGTCTCTTTCCAGACGTCGCGGGCGATCATTTCGCGTGAGACCAGAGAGCCCCGATGGCGGACGAGGTATTCGAGGAGAGCGAACTCACGGGAGGTCAGCTCGATTGGCGTGCCACCTCGCGAGACGGAGCGGCTCGGGATGTCGAGCACGAGATCGGCGAGCGTGAGCCGCGTGAGCTGGTCGCCACGGCCCCGGCGCAGCAGAGCGCGCACGCGGGCGAGCAACTCGGGAAAGGCGAAGGGCTTCACGAGGTAGTCGTCAGCCCCCGCATCCAGCCCCGCGACACGGTCCTCTACGGCATCGCGGGCCGTGAGGACGAGAACGGGAGCCAGGACGCTCTTCTGACGGAGGGCTCTGAGGATCTCGAGACCGTCCCTTCCCGGGAGCATCCAGTCCAGGATGATGGCGTCAAAGAGACCGGTCGAGGCCTCGAAGAAGCCCGCCTCGCCGCTCATGGCCACCGTCACCGCGTACCCCTCGGCCTCGAAGCCTGCCTGCAGGGCGCGGGCCACGCGTCCCTCGTCCTCGACGACGAGCAGGGACGGGGCGTCAAGACCGGTCATTGGTTTCACGTGCAAGAGTCATTCTAGCGAGACCTCCTTGCCCCGGGGGCACGAACGGGAAGGGGGCCGCGAGGCCCCCTTTTCGAAAACCAGAGTTTGAGGGGCGGGTTCTAGTCGTCGGTCGTGTGGGCCGAGACCGGCTCGGGAGCGTCCGCCGGCTTGGAACTGGAGAGCCGCTTCTGGGTCATCGAACCGGCCTTGCTCGTGTCCCACCACTTGCCGCCCGGTCCGAAGTACGTCTTCAGGAAGTTGGCGTTGGAGACGTCGTGCGGCTGGTTCCAGACGGCGATGTCCGGGTCGAGGCCGAGGCCGGCGGAATTGACCTTCGTGCCGTGACACGAGACGGCGCAGGAGTTCGGCATGCCGCCCTTGTCCTGGTAGGTCAAGGTCTTCTCCGGTGCGATGACCTCGAACGTGTGGGAAGCGATATCCCAGTTCTCGGCCGTGGATGCGGTCTTCGGCATGTGGCAGTCGATGCAGCGCGAGAGACCCATCATCCGCTCCGGGGCGTACGGATGGTGCGAGTGCTCGGCGATGACCTTCCCGATCTTGTCGACGTTCTTGTCGTATTCGGCGACGTCTTCCTTCTTGATCGACTCGAAGGGTCCGTGAGTCGCGTGGCAGGCGAGGCAGAGGGTGTTGTTGTCCTTCTTGGTCGGGATCGTGAGGCTGCCGTCGACGATCTTCTCCACGAGCTGGTACGGGTTCGCCGTCTTCTTGTGCGGGTCGTGACACTCGGTGCACTTCACCGGGTGGAACTGGAAGGCGGGCTTGCCGGAGGCGTCGAAGTCGAAGGACTGCTGGTGGTGCTGCTTGGAGGTCTGACCGTCCGGCCAGCGGCCCGCCGCGTCGGTGTAGTAGGTCGAGAGAGCATCGCTCTTGCCGGGGTACCAGGAGGTGCCGGTGTCGTCCTTGTAGGGCCACTCGTGGACCTTGCCCGGTACGGAGAAGACGCGGACGTGGCACTGGGCGCAGACTTCATTCGCCTTCTTCGTGTCCATCTTGGCGGGGTTGGCGATCTTGGCCGGATCGCCATTGCCGAAGATGTGGTTGGAGCCGGGGCCGTGGCAGGCTTCGCAGCCGATGTTCAGAATATCGAAGACGCCATCGCCGTCGAAGTCGAAGTAGTTCGGGTCGTCCGCCTTGTAGAGCGAGGCGACGTACGGACGGTAGAGATACTCACCGGCCGCGGTCTTCTCCATCTTGCGGATGCCGGTGGTGTGGCAGCCGATGCACTTCTTCGACTGTGTGCTCCCGTTCTTGGCCGCGAGGTCGCCCGCTGCGACCGCCTTGGTGAAGAGCGGAGCCTTCGACGTGGCGTCGTACCAGTTGTTGGGGTTGTAGAGAACGTAGCGAGCCCGGGCCTCGTTGAACTGGATCGGCGAGGTGTATGCATCCTTCGAGAAGGTGCCGTCGGCGAGCGGGACCTTCAGGACGTACCGCTGCTTCCACGGGCCGTTGCCACCCTGCGTGTACAGGACCGGCATCTTCAGTTCGCCAATGCTCACGTAGTACGTGCCGCTCTCCACGGAGAGCTTCGGGGCGTTGGGCTTGTACGGGTCGAAGACCGAACTGATCGTGTTGAAGTCGAGCGCCTGGGCGAAGTCGTCGACACCGTTCTTGTCGTAGTCGTTCACGACGCCGAGGCCGGCCTTCATCGCGTACTGCGTCATCGGCCTCCGGTAGGCCTTGGCGTGCTTGGTATCGCGCCAGTGTGAGACACCGGGATGGCAGGCGATGCAATACTCCGAGCCGACGTACACTCCGGCCTCCATTTCGGCGTTCGTGTAGTAGCCCGAGAGTGTCTTCGCCAATGTACCGTTCTTCAGCACGCGCTGGGCCGTCAGCTCCACGGGTTGACCGTGGCTTGGCTCCAGAAGCGGCTTGTCCGCGGCCAGAGCTGGGATCGCGAGGGGGACGACGATGGCGAGAGCGAATCTCCGTAGATGTTTCATGCGCACTCTCCTTCTCCTTTCCTTGACCGTTGGTGGTCCGGGTGTTTCATTCGTCGAAGAGCTTCGGGTCGTGGTTGGACCCGTGGATGGCGATGTGGCAGGTCGTGCAGTTGCGGTAGCGGGGTTTCGTCTGGTCGTGTGACGAGCCGAGGCTCGTGTGGCACTCGAGGCACAGAGAAGAGATGGATCTGCGGGTGAGCATCCGCGGGTTGGTCGAGCCATGCGGGACGTGACACGTCACGCACGCTCCCCCTGTCTCGCGTGGGGCGTGCGGAAAGACGAACGGTCCCGCCAGGTCGGTGTGGCAGTCGATGCAGGCCCCGCCGTTTCGAGCATCGAGCAGCCGTCCCTGCCGGCCCTTGCCGTGGACCGAGTGGCAGTTCTTGCACTCGAAGGGGCGGCGGCCGTCTCGGTGGGCGTAGGGCAAGAGGGTCGCCGACTTCTGCTCCATGTGACACGAGCCGCAGAGGTCGTGCGAGCCCGCGATGAGCAGGGGAGTGGATCCAGGCTTCTTGTGGCCAGAGGCGTGGCACGAGAGGCATGCGACCTGACCGCGCGCATGTGCCGGTGACGAGAGCGAGACGTTGCCGGACGCGGCGTGGCAGGAGACACAGGCGGCCACTCCCGGGACTCGCCTGATGTTCTCCTTGGCCGGGCTCTCGAGGTGGGCGGCGGCGTTTCCGTGGCAGGCCACGCAGGAGTTCTGGAACAGAGACTCCGACGAACGCTTCATGGCCAGGCCGTGGGGACCGGCTGCCGTCCCGGTCACCTGCTCCTCGTGGCACGCGGCGCAGGTTTCGGCGGTCTGGGGAGTCTCTTCGGCGATGCCGGGAGACGAGGTCCCCGTTCCGCGCTCGCCTTGCTCGCGCGGGCCCGGGGAGAGGAGAAGACCCAGGAGGAGGGTGATGACAGCGCGCATGATCAGAAGTCCCATCTCACGAGGAGCCCGTAGCGCGACACCTCGTAGTCATCTCTGTCCGCGCGAGACTCGTCGTACGAGTAGTGCTGGACGAAGGCGGAGAGTTCCGTCTTCGCGGACGCCCGAACGCTCACTCGCCCGTTCACCGTCCAGGATGTCAGCGGCCACGTGTCGCCGTCGTCCTCGACGCGAGAGCCGTCGGCCGCGATCCGGACCAGGCCGAGCGTGACGTGTCCGGCGGCTGTGAAGGTGACAGCGGAGAGGTCGTAGATCGAGGTGCCCGGGATGCCGCCAGACGGCGCCGGGAGGAGGATCCCGGTCTCTGAGTGGAAGTTGCTGATGTTCACCCCGGCGCTGATTCCGTGGAGGGCGGACGGGTGCTCCCAGCCGGCCGTGAGGCCGCCGGACTTGGACTGCCTGTCGAGAGCGGCCTCGGCGGGCGGGTTGGACCCTTCCTCCCAGCGTCCGTGTACGGAAGCCGAGAATCCCCCTGACAGAGTGAGCTGAAGGCGGCCGGTCAGGCGGTCAACTGTTTCGGGTTCCGTCCGGAAGACGAAGCCGTCGAAGGCTCCGTGTTCGTACTCGGCCGAGAGCCGGAATCCCGATGGAAGGTTGAGCGAGGCTCCAGCAACCGTGCCTCGGGTGTCGCGCTCGGCGTCATGAGCGGGCTCGGCCTGCGTGGTCTTCCAGGAAACATCCCGCTGGGCCGCGAATCCGCCTGCCCAGATCGCGAACGTCCTGGCTTCCCAGGCGATCTCGATTCGGCCTCCCTGGTCCTTCGTGTCGAACATCCCGGCTTCGTCGATCGGAAGGACGATGTCGTTCACATGTCCCGTGGGGCTCGTCAGCCGCAGCAGCCGCTGTCCCAGAAGAGTGGAGTCGGTCCGGGAGTCGTTCAGGTTGCCGAAGAGGCGGAGCTTCAGGTTCTGGGTGATCGCGAATCCCATCCTGAGGTTGGCGGCCCAGGTGTCCATCGTCGCGGACCCAGCCGTCTGGTCGAGGTTCTCGATCCGGCCGATCTGTCCCCCCGAGAGGTCGAACACCTTCGAGCCATCGCCGGTGGTGTCGAGATCCGGCCTGCTGAAAAGGAGGCTGCCCGTGACCTCGAAGCGCGTCGAGGTGTACGAGGCCATGGCTCGCGTCGTCGGGATGACCTGCTTGTCCTCTCGTGTGCTCGTTGCGCCGGTCAGAGGGTTGACGAGGCTGCCGGGTCCGCCGGGAGACCAGCGGTCCTTGCGAGATGCCCAGGCAAGTGCCTGCTCGATGGAGCCGTGAAAGCTTCCGAGGCCCTTGGTTTCGAGCCGGACCGCTCCTTCGAGCTGATTTCGATCGAACGCGACCGCGAGCGGATAGATCTGGTTGAGGCCGAGGAAAGGCTGGATCGCGTTCCCGGTTCGCTCGAGGTACCGCGCCCGAAGCGAAAGCCGGAGCTTCTCGAGACCTTCGTAGACCGCCCCGGCCTTCCAGCGGCTGATGGACCAGGTGTCCGTCCTCGCCGACAGATCGGACTCCTGGATCTCGAAGGCGGAGTCACGACGGTCGTATCCGAGATCGATTCGCCAGCAAGGGGCCGGGAGAAACCTGAGATGAGCCTTCTGATAGGGCTCGGATCCGCCGAACCCCCACGCTTCGGCTGAGAGAAGCTCGCTCCCGTCCTTGGCCGCCAGTTTCAGGGAGAGGTCCTCCAGAGAAACGCCCTCGCCGAGGTAGTGCTGGGTCTTGAAAGACCCGAGACTTCCCGAGTCGCTCCTCCAGACGTATCCCGCCGTGATCGACCCGGTGAGGCCTTCCGCCGCCATTTCAGGAGCCAGGACGAGGCCCGTCGTCAGCGCGGCAGTCGCGAGCCACCTGAGGGGCGCCCCGAGGCGCCGCGATCGTCCTGCCTGACCATCGGCCCCTCGTTGCGGTCGCCGCCGCTCCCGTCTCATCACGACACCTCCTGGCGTCTCGAAACCGCATGGCGAACGCCCGGATTTCGAGTCCGTCAAATGGTATCGACGGGCTCGGCGGTGGGATCTGAAGACTTTCTGAAGATCGCTTCAGGTCTCCGCAGCGGAGGCGGGAGCCGCACGACGCACCGGCACCCCCCGAGTTGAACCTCACGGTTCGCTGGCCCATCCCCCAGGTCGCACGAAGGGCGGGCACGAGGCCCGCCCTTCGGATTCTGACTCGAAGTGAATGGGGCTATCGCAACGCTGCCAGGGAGACCGCCGACGCCGCCGCGCGGGCGAGGTCGAGGAGGGCCTTCGGCGCGATTCCGAGGATCAGCATTCCGGCCATGACCAGGAGGTACGACGCTCCGGAAAGCACGTCTTCCTCGGGGAGGTTCACCTCTCGGCCCGGCTCCTTCATCCACAGAAAGTAGACGACGCGCAGGTAGTACCCGACGGAGATCAGGCTTCCGAAGACGCCCACGATCGTCAGCCACACGAGCCCCTGGTCGACGGCTGCCTTGAAGACGACGAGCTTGCCGATGAACCCGACAGTCGGGGGCAGGCCCGTCAACGAGATCATCGCGATCGTCAGCACCCACGCGGGGCCCGGGCGCTTCTTCCCGAGGCCAGAGAGGTCCGCGAGCGTGTGCGGCCCTTTTTCGCCGTTGGAGAGAACGCCGACCGCGAGGAACGCGGCGATGTTGGTGATCAGGTAGCCCGCCAGGAAGAACAGGAGCCCCTCGAAGGCGTCCTTCGTGAAGGTGGCGAGACCAATCGCGGCGTACCCCATCTGCGCGATGCCCGAGTAGGCGAGCATGCGCTTCAGGTCACGCTGGGCGAGCGCCACGACGTTGCCGTAGAGGATCGAGATCGTTGCCAGGATCGCGAGAAGGGGAGTCCAGGGTTCGCCCAGCCCAGCGGGGGCGAGAGCCTGGAGAACCCGCACCATGACGATCGCGGCCGCGGCCTTGGGGGCCGTCGAGAGGAACGCGATCGCTGGCGTCGTCATTCCCTGGTAGACGTCCGGGGCCCAGGAGTGGAAGGGGACCAGCGAGAGCTTGAATCCGAGCGCCGCGATGACGGCCAGAAGGCCGAGCGCGAGGAGCGGATCCAGGAGAGGCGAGTGGGTCCCAGAGAGTTCCGCCAGCTTCGCGAGTTGCGTCGAGCCCATCCGGCCGTAGATGGTGGCGATCCCGAAGAGCAGGAAAGCCGAAGAGAACGCTCCCATCAGGAAGTACTTCATCCCCGCCTCGACGGCTTCGGGGAGCTCCCGATACCAGGCCGCCAGGACGTAGAGACCGAACGACATCAGCTCGAGCCCGAGGAAGACGATGAGCAGATCGTTCCCCTTGACCATGAGCATCAGGCCGGACGCGGACCAGAGAAGCAGGCCGAAGAACTCACCGTGCCCCTTGTTGTCCCGCTGAAGGAGTGCGGTGCCGCCCAGAATGGCGAGAGCCAGGGCCATGAGTGTCAGCAGGTCGACGAAGCGGGTCAGGTCGGAGGCCTCGATGGCGCCGGCGAAGAACTTGCCCGGCGTGTAGTGGCTCGAGAAGTTCGCGATGACGACGCCGGCCAGGGCGATATACGGAAACGAGGGACGGGAGAACTTCGCGAAGGCGTCGAGCAGGACGAGAAGGAGCCCCGTCGCAACGAGGATCAGCTCCGGAGCCACGGCCCAGAAATCCGCGCTCGTGAGTTGGATGGAGATGGGCATCTCTACAGACTCTCCTCTCTTCGTCTCACGGGTGCAAGCGCGCCGCCTCGAGCACGAACGTGATCGACGGCTTCAGGAGATCCAGAACGGGGCCGGGGTAGACACCCAGGATCACGATGCCCGCGACCAGGGGCATCGCTCCGAGAAACTCCCAGATGTTGATGTCCGTCAGTCCGTTGTTGACGGGCTGCGTGACCGGTCCCCAGAAGACCTTCTGGATCAGCGTGAGCATGTAGATGGCCGAAAGGATCATCCCGGTGGCCGCGATGGCGCACCAGACGACGTTGACCTTGAAGACTCCGGCGAGGATCAGGAACTCCCCGATGAAGCCGTTCAGACCGGGAAGGCCGATCGAGCCGAGGGTCGCGATGACGAAGAGCGTCGTCGTCACCGGCACCTGCCGCGCGACGCCGCCGTAGTCCGCCATCTCTCTCGTGTGCCGGCGGTCGTAGAGAACGCCGACGAGCATGAAGAGAAGTCCCGTCGTCAGACCGTGGCCGATCATCTGGTAGATCGCCCCGGCCGCCGCCTCGGCGTTGCCAGCGAAGATCCCGAGCACGACGAGCGCAAGGTGGCTGACCGAGGAGTAGGCCACCAGTTTCTTCATGTCCTTCTGCGCCGCGGCCACCCAGGCCCCGTAGACGACGCCGACGAGCGCGAGCCCCACGATCAGCGGGGTGAACTTCATCGTCGCGTTCGGGAAGAGCGGAAGCGCAAAGCGCATCAGACCGTACGTTCCGAGCTTCAGGAGAACACCCGCCAGGATGACGGATCCGCCCGTCGGCGCCTCGACGTGGGCGTCCGGGAGCCAGGTGTGGAGCGGCCACAGCGGGACTTTCACGAGGAAGGCGAGCGCGAATGCCCCGAAGACCAGGGCTTCCATCCCGGGAGTGAGCGCCCACGCATTCGACTTCGCCGCGTTCATCCAGTCGAGAAGCGAGAACGAGAGGATTCCCGTCGTCTTCTGGTGCTGGATCGCCAGGAAGAGGATCGCGATGAACATCAGGAGCGAGCCGACGAGCGTGAAGAGGAAGAACTTCATCGCCGCGTAGATCCGCCGCTTGCCGCCCCAGATGCCGATGATGAAGTACATCGGGACGAGCATCACTTCCCAGAAAACGTAGAAGAGGATGGTGTCGAGAGCGACGAGGCTTCCGAGCATCCCCGTCTCGAGGATGAGGAAGGAGACGACGTAGCCCTTGAACCGCTGGAGGTCCTGACCCGCGGCCACGAGGAGGACGCAGAACGTCAGGAGGGTTGTCAAAACGACGAGGGAGAGCGCGAAGCCGTCGATTCCGAGCTGATAGCGGATCCCGAGGCTCTCCATCCACGGGTAGTCCACCCGGAACCCCGAGATCCCCGGGGTGGCCGGATCGAATCGAAGGGCGATCTTCGCGGAGACGAGAAGAGTCGCCCCCGAGAAGAGGAGCCCCATGGCCCGGATCGCCTGTTTCGCCTCCGCCGGGACGGCGAGGAGAAGAAGCGCTCCGAGCGACGGCAGGAACAGGAGCGTCGTCAGAATGTCGGCGCCCAGAAGGTCCAGCGAAGTAATCGAGTCAAGCATCGTCGGTCAGCGCATCCAGATGTACAGGGTGAAGCCCAGGACACCCAGCACGAAAGTCAGTGCGTAGTTCCGCACGTTCCCGGTGGTGAAGAATCGGACGAGGTCGCCCGTCAACTCGACCATGAAGGCCGATGCATTGACGAGCCCGTCGATGAAGAGGGCGTCGAAGCCGCGCCACAAGAAGGTCCCGATCTTCCGGAAGGGGGAGAGCACGAGAGCTTCGATCCCCTCGTCCACGTTCCACTTGTTGGCGACGACCTTGCCGAGCGTTCCGGTCTTCTCGAAGAAGGCATGCGCGGCCGGAGACGCGATGATGTCCTCGGGCGCGGCTCCCGGCGTGAACTTCGCGTCCTGCCCCGTGTACCACTTGAAGGCCAGGAAGATGCCCGCGCCCGCGACCGCCAGCGACACCGCCATCAAGAGGTACTCGGTTGCGTGCGAGACCTCGTGCGCGTGCATCTTGCCGACGCTTGGTGAAAGGAACTCCACCATCAGGTTCTTCCCGAAGACCTCGGGGAGTCCGAGGAATCCGGTCAGGACCGACCCGGCCCCGAGGATCCAGAGAGGCACGGTCATCGTCAGAGGCGATTCGTGGATGTGGCTCTCTTGCTCGGGTGTTCCGCGGTACGTGCCCGAGAACGTCATCCGGTAGAGCCGGAACATGTAGAAGGCCGTCATTCCCGCCGTGACGAGGCCGACCGCGAAGAGGATGTAATGGCCGCCCGCGAAGGCCGACCCGAGGATCTGGTCTTTCGAGAAGAAGCCGGCGAACGGCACGATGCCGGCGATGGCGAGCGCCGAGACCAGCATCGTCAGGTGAGTGGCGGGGGTCTTCTTCGCGAGGCCTCCCATGGCCCTCATGTCCTGCTCGTGGTGGAGGGCGTGGATCACCGAACCCGACCCGAGGAAGAGACAGGCCTTGAAAAAGGCGTGGGTGAAGACGTGGAACATGCCGATCGCGAACGCTCCGACCCCGCACGCCAGGAACATGTACCCGAGCTGGGAGACGGTCGAGTAGGCGAGGACCTTCTTGATGTCGTTTTGAGCCAGGCCGATCGAAGCGGCCAGGATCGCCGTTCCGGCCCCCACCCACGCGACGAGCGTCAGGGCGTCGGGGGCCAGGAGGAAGACGGCCGAGCAGCGGGCCACGAGGTAGACGCCCGCGGTGACCATCGTGGCGGCGTGGATGAGGGCGGAAACCGGTGTCGGACCCGCCATCGCGTCCGGAAGCCAGACGTACAGGGGAACCTGGGCGCTCTTGCCGCAGGCACCCAGGAAAAGGAGCGCGCAGACCGCGTAGACGCCGAGGGGAGTGCCGGACGCCATTTGTTGTTGACGCGCCATGTCGACGAACGAGAAGTCGGTCGTCCCGAAGAGCGCCAGGATGCCGAAGATCCCGAGCACCATTCCGAAGTCGCCGACCCGGTTCGTCACGAACGCCTTCTTCCCGGCCGCCGCCGCGAAGTCCTTGTCGTAGTAGTAGCCGATCAGGAGGTAAGAGCAGAGGCCCACGCCCTCCCAGCCGATGAAGAGCATCGGCAGGTTGTTTGCGAGAACCAGCATCAGCATCGAGAACATGAAGAGGTTGAGGTAGGCGAAGAACCGGCCGTACCCTGCCTCTGCCTGCATGTACCCGACGCTGTAAAGGTGGATGAGCGTTCCGACGAAAGTGACGAACGACAGCATCAGGGCCGACAGCGCGTCGATCCTGAAGGCGATGTCGATCGAGAGTCCGCCCACCTGGATCCAGTGGTAGAGCGTCTCGACGATGGGCCGGGCGCCCTCGACGTTGCTCATCACGCTCTTGGCGTAGGGCACCAGGATGCCGAAGGAGAGAACCGTGGCGAGCCCGACGGTGCCCACGCCCACGACGCCGTGAAAGAGGCGCAGCGCCCACGGGAGCATGGGCCCCGTGTCGTGGTGTCCGTGATCGTGACCGTGTGCGTCGTGCGAGTCATGGGCGCCGTGCGCGGCCTCGTGGGATCCGTGGTCGTGACCGTGTCCCTCGTCCGGATGCGCCTTCCTCCACTCCTCCCCCCGCTTTTGCGCCTGCGCGGCGCCGTAGAGGAGAGAGGCGAGCCCGTTGAGGAGGAAGCCCAGCAGGGGGAGGGCAGGGATCAGCCAAATCGGGTAGTTCATGTCTGCCCCCCTACCACTTCAAGAGGTTGATCTTGTCGACGTCGACCGTGCTTCGGGCACGGAAGAGCGCGACGAACATCGCGAGACCGATCGAGGCTTCGGCGGCGGCGATGGCGATGACGAAAAAGACGATCACCTGGCCCGAGATGTCCCCCCGCATCCGCGCGTAGGTCAGCAGGAGCAGGTTGGCCGCGTTCATCATCAGCTCGATTGAGAGGAAGATCGAAAGAGCGTTCCGCTTCAGGAGCGCACCGGCCATCCCGATGAAGAAGAGCAACGTTCCGACGGTCAGGTACGCCGCGGGCGCCACGGCCATCGGTTCCACAGCGTTCACTCGAACCTCCGCTTCGACAGGATGAGGGCGCCGACCGCGGCGAGCAGGAGCAGGACTGACAGCGCCTCGAAGGCCAAGAGGTAGTCCGTGAACAGGACCTTCCCGAGGAGCGGGATCTCGTCCTTGGCCGGGATCAGGAACGGTCCGTTCCCGACCGGCACTGGCGGGTTTCCGGCCCGGAGCGTCAGTCCCGTCACCAGCCCTCCCAGCCCGAGGACGGCGAGGATTCCGAGATAGAAGTGGATCTTCCTCGTCTCCTTGTCCGCGGCCTCCTGCTCGAGGTTGAGGAGCATGATGACGAAGAGGAAGAGGACGAGGATCGCGCCCGCGTAGACGATCACCTGGAGCGCAGCGATGAAGGGCGCGGCCAGGAGCACCGAGAGGATCGCGAGCCCGAAGAAGGTCACGACGAGGGACAGGACGCTCTTGACCGGCTTTCTCTGAAAGAGCATCACCAGGGAGAAGACGATCGCGAGCGCCGAGGCAAGGGCGAAGACGATGGTTTCGGTGTTCATGCCCGTCCTCCCTCTCACGCCTTCCCGGCAGCGACCAGGATCGCCACGTACAGCAGGTTGAGGACCGACAGCGGCAAGAAGACCTTCCAGCCGAGATCCATGAGCTGGTCGTAGCGGAAGCGTGGGAGCGTCCAGCGGACCCACAGGAAGATGAAGATGAAGAGCCCTGTCTTGGCGGCGAAGACCGCGATGGAGAGGAGCGCGCCGGCGACTCCCGTGAAGGCGATTCCGGGGAGCGACCAGCCGCCGAAGTAGAGCGTCACGATGAGGGCAGAGGCCGCCACCATGTTCGCGTACTCACCCATGAAGAACATCGCGAACTTGAAGGCCGAGTACTCGGTGTGGTACCCGGCGACGAGCTCCGCCTCGGCCTCTGGGAGGTCGAAGGGGAGCCGGTTCGTCTCCGCAAAGGCCGAGATGATGAAGATCACCGCGCCCAGGATCTGCGGGACGACGTTCCAGATGTGCTGCTGCTGGTAGGCCACCACCTCGGGCAGGCGGAGCGACCCGGCGGTCATGAAGACGCCGATCGCCGAGATCCCCATCGCCAGCTCGTAGCTGATGATCTGGGCGGACGATCGGATGCCGCCGAGGAGCGAGAACTTGTCGTTCGATGTGTAGCCCGCCAGGACGATGCCGTAGATGCCGATCGACGTCAGGGCGAACATGTAGAGAACGCCCACGTTGACGTCCGCGATGATGAGCGGGACGTCGTAGGTCTGGCCGCCGAGAGTGACCGGAAGGCTCGACCCGAACGGGATGATGGCGAAGGTCGTGATGGCGGGGACGAGAGTGATCCAGGGCGCGAGGTTGAAGAGGAAGCGGTCCGCGTAGGTCGGCGTGACGTCTTCCTTCATGAAGAACTTGATCGCGTCGGCCAGGGACTGGAAGAGGCCCAGGGGGCCCACCCGGTTCGGGCCGGGGCGGTCCTGGATGAAGGCGGCCACGCGCCTCTCCGCCCAGATCAGCATGGGCAGGAGGGCTGCCAGGACGACGCCCCAGACGAAGGCGATCTTCGCGCCGGCCGCCGCGACATTGAAGAGTTCCGGGCTCAACCGTTCCTCCCTTCCGCCGCCGCCGCGATGAGCTTCGCTTCCGCCTCCTCGGGCGAGAAGATCGAGTCATAGGCGGAAGCCGGCGAGATGACCGCCGGGTAGCCGGCCACCGCCCTCGATTCCCGCTCGGCATCGGCATAGAGCGGGATCTCCTTCTTCAAGAGCTCGAAGACGTCCCCGGCCGTCCAGCGGGTGTCGAAGACGCCCCATCGCTTGCCAAGGTGCAGGAGTACTTCCATGTCGGTGCGAACGACGGGTGGCGGGACGATCGCGATCGAGAACGCCTGGATACGCCGCTGGGAGTTGACGAAGGTTCCTTCCTTCCCGCTGAGGGAAGCCACGGGCAGGACGACGTCCGCGACCTCGGTCAGGGCGTTCTTCGTCCGGGCGTGGACGGCGACGAAGCCAGCCTTTCTCGCGGCCTGAACGAACGCGGGATCACTGGCCTTCTTGGCGAAAGCGGCGTCCGCGACGTAGAGCACGGCTGGCGTGAACTTGCCGCTCGAGAGCTTCTCGAGAGCCGAATCAGAGAGCGCTCTCGTCACCCCGGCCGCGACGGCGCCCCTCGAGTTGGGCGCGGATTCGAGACCCTTCAGCCAGCCCTCCTGGTTCCCTTCGGCCTTGGGATTCTTGATCCGGCGGAGGGCGCCGTTGTCGACGACGAACTCGACGTTGGGAACGCCGAGTCTCGTCCGAAACAGGCTGTTGAGAAGGTAGTTCTCCTCGGTCGACAGGTTGGCGGACCCGATGACGAGGATCGACGCGGCCCCCTTGGCCTTGATGGCCTCGTCGACCGCCTTCTGGATCCGCTCGAGCGCATCTCCCCAGTTGGTCTCCTTCGTGCTGCCGCCGTCCTTGACCACCGGGCGAGTGAAGTCCTGCGCGTTGAGCTCCTCGGCGCGGAACCGGCCGTAGTCGCACATCCAGTAGTCGTTGACGTCGGGGTTCGGACGCGGCAGGAACCGGAAGACCTGCCGGTCCCGGTGCTCGATCGAGATGTTGCAGCCGATCTCGCAGCCCGTGCAGACCGAGCGGGCCTTGTCGAGCCACCAGACGCGCTTCCTGAACCGGAAGTCCTTCGTGGTCAGGGCGCCAACGGGGCAGACGTCGGCGGTACACGCGGACCACTCGTTGTCGAGAACCTTCCCCTCGTGCGTCCAGACGATCGTGTGGCCGCCGCGCTCGATGAAGGTCAGCTCGCCGGTTCCGGCGATCTCGGCGCAGAACCGGATGCAGCGGGTGCACTGGATGCAGCGCGTCATGTCGGCGATGACGTGGGGGCCAATTCCTGTCCGGTCGTAGCCCGGATACTGGCGGCGCGGCTCGCTCGTGCGGGAGACGGGCAACCCGGCCGCAAACGCGTTGTCCTGCAGCTTGCATTCGCCGGCTTGGTCACAGATCGGGCAGTCGAGCGGGTGATTGATGAGGAGGAACTCCATCGTGGCGTTTCGGGCGGCGAGGGCCTTTTCCGACGAGGCGGAAACGACCATCCCATCCCGGACGGGCACGGTGCAGGAGGCCTGGATCTTGGGCATCCCCTCGATCTCGACCATGCACATCCGGCACTGTCCCACGATGGAAAGGCGCGGGTGGTAGCAGAAGTGAGGGACGTCGACTCCCGCGATCCGGCAGGCTTCCAGGACGTTCCCGTTGTCCGGGACGACAACCTCTCTACCGTCGACGGTGACTTTGGCCATCAGGAATGAATCCCTTCAGCGACCCGAGCGGCTACCTTGTCGGTGACGGCGGCCGGAGCGGGGAGTTGGTAATCCAGGGCGGCCGACTTCGCGATGTAGGCCTCGAACTCCGAACGGAACTTCGTCACTCCCGAGAGAACCGGCGCGATGGCGGCGTCCGCGAAGACGCAGATCGTCATGCCGTTGCCCATCTGGTTGGCGATCTGCAGCATCAAGTCGAGATCCTGCCTCTTTCCCTGGCCAGCCACGATCCTCTTCAGCATCTTGTTGAGCCACGGGGTGCCCTCGCGGCAAGGGGTGCACTGGCCGCACGACTCGTGCGCGAAGAACTTCGAGATGTTGGTGACGGCCTTCACCATGTCTGTGTTCTCGTCCATCACCATGATGGCGGCGGATCCGAGCATCGACTTGGCGGCCGCGACGCCGTCAAAGTCGAGCGGGAGGCTCTGGACCTCCTCGGCCGTCAGCATCGGGGCCGAGGCGCCGCCCGGGATGACGGCCTTGATCTTCTTGCCGCCCCTGACGCCTCCCGCGAGGGCCAGAAGCTCCAGGAAGGGGAGCCCCATCGGACCTTCGTAGACCCCCGGCCGTTCCACGTGGCCGGAGATGCAGTAAAGCTTGGGTCCCGTGTTCTTCTCGTTTCTGCCGAGAGTCTTGAACCAGTCGGGGCCCCGGTCGAGGATGTGCTTGACGCACGCGAGGGTCTCGACGTTGTTGACGACGGTCGGGGAACTCCAGACTCCGGAGACGGCGGGGAACGGCGGCTTGATCCTGGGGTGGCCGCGCTTCCCCTCGAGGCTTTCGATGAGGGCGGTCTCCTCGCCGCAGATGTAGGCCCCGGCGCCCCGGTGGACGGTGATGTCGAGCGTCAGGCCCGAGCCCTGGATGTCGGTGCCGAGGAAGCCCTTCGCGTAGGCCTCGGAAACCGCCTCGTTGAGGTACTCGGCCCCGTGGACCATCTCTCCGCGGATGTAGATGTAGGCGTGCTTCACGTCGAGGGCGAAGCTCGCGAGCATCATTCCTTCCAGGAGCTGGTGCGGATCCGTCTCGATCAGAAGCCTGTCCTTGAAGGTGCCGGGCTCGGACTCGTCGCAGTTGCACAGGAGGTAGACGGGCTTGCCGCCCCTCTTCTCCTTGGGGGGAACGAAGGTCCACTTGAGGCCGGTCGGAAAGCCCGCGCCTCCCCGTCCGCGAAGGCCGGAGGCCTTCACGAGGTCCGTCACCTTCACGGGCGTCCACTCGCCGGTCTTGACCCCCGAGAGGATCTTCTTCCACGAGGAATAGCCGCCGTCGGCGACGTACCCGTCGATGTGGCGGGAGTTGGGCTTGCCCAGTCGGGCAAGCAGGACAGGCTCATAACCCGCCGGATGAAAGCCAGACTTCTTTTGGCTCATTTCAAGCTTTCCAGAAACTTGTCGAGGTTGTCCTTGGTGATGACTGCGTGGTCGTCGCCGTTCACCATGACGGCGGGGGCCTTGTCACACTGGGCGAGGCACTCCACCTCGATGACGGTGAACTTCCCGTCCGGAGTCGTCTCACCCGGTTTCAACCCGCCGAGCTTCTTCCGGCACTCGTGATAGACCTCCTCGGCCCCGTTCAGGTGGCAGGAGATCGACGTGCAGAACTGGATCAGGTGCTTGCCGACCGGAGCCCGGTTGTACATCGTGTAGAAGGTCACGACGCCCCAGACGAAGGCCGGGGAGAGGCTCAGGAGTCCCGCGACGTAGTCGACCGCCTCCCTGGAGATCCAGCCGAATTCCCGCTGGGCGATCCAGAGGGACGGCAGGAGAGCGGCCTGCTTGGTGGGGTACCGGGTCAGGAGTTTCTCGAACTCCGCCAGGGCCTCCTCGGAGAACTTCACGTCCTTTCCGCAGGAGAGGGCTCCGTGCTCGCCAACGGGGGGTTGGCCGGGCAAGGAGTCGACAGGAACATTGGCGCCTCCACTCATTCCCAGTCAAACGCTCCCTTCTTCCAGAGATAGATGTCGGCGAACACCAGGATGCCGAGGAAAGGCATCATCGCGAGGAGAAGCGGCCATCCGCCGTCCCTGAGGACGACGGCCCAGGGGTAGAAGAAGGCCGTCTCGGCATCGAAGATGATGAAGATCATCGCGATGATGAAGAACTTGACGGAGATGCGCTTCCGGGTGGCATCCAGGAGCGGCATGCCGCTCTCGTAGGGAGCCAGTTTCCGGACCGTCTTCACCTTCCGGCCAAGGAGGGTGTTGAGCAGGAGGAGAAGCGCGGCTATGGCCATGGCGGCCGTGAGCATCAGGAGGATGGGCAGGAAGGCTTCAGCAGTTCCCATGATGCGGCGTGATACTTTTCACAAAGTTGGAGGAGTCGTCAACCCTGACGAGGCGGATGATACCCTTTACTCCTGCGGCTTTGGTGCCCGCATATCATTGTCGAGAGACGGTTTCTGGCGTGGTCTCGGGGCTGTGCCCCCTCGTGAGCGACGTTCTGGTGATCGACGACGGGAGTGGCGACGGAACGGCCGAGGCCGCTCGCGCCGCCGGGGCCCGGGTCTTCGTCCATGACCGGAACCGAGGTAAGGGATCCGCGGTCCGGACGGGCCTGGCGGACCTTCTGCCCCGTCCCATCACTCACGTCGCCTTCGTCGACGCCGACGGGCAGCATGATCCTTCCGACCTGCCCCGCCTTCTCGACGCCGCCCGCCGGGGTGCGGACTTCGTCATAGGGTCCCGCTTTTCCAACCGCGAGACGATGCCGGCCAAGAACTACTGGGCCAACGCCATCGGGGACAAGGTGCTCTCCCGCATGACGGGGCTTCCCGTCGAGGACGGCCAGTCGGGGTACCGCGTCATCTCGGCCGCGATCCTCAGGCAGGTGACGCTGACTTCCCGGCGGTACGCGATCGAAAACGAGATCCTGGTCAAGTCCTGCCGGAAGGTCCAGAGGTTGGAGATTGTCCCGGTCAAGACGATCTACGGCGAGGGCCGGCGTCACTACCGCCCTTTCCGTGATACCTGGGTCACTTCCTGGGCCACGGTCCACTTCAAGACCACGGGATCCGAGGAGTCATAATCGAGTCATGATGGGGACCCCAGTTCTGACGATCGACGTCGAGGAGTGGTTCCATGTCTGCGGGCACCCGGTCTACTCGGATCCCGGCAACTGGCCCGGATTTTCCAAGAGGCTCCACGTCACCCTGAGGCGAATCCTCGAGATCCTCGACGGGAGCGGTTCCGTGGCGACGTTCTTCGTCCTCGGGTGGGTGGCTCGATCCTCGCCGTCCCTCGTGCGCGAGATCGTGGCGGCCGGCCACGAGGTCGGATGCCACGGGGACGAGCACCGCAGGATCTGGGAGATGAGCCTTCAGGACTTTCGGCGCGACCTCGCTCGCGCTCGAGGCACCCTCGAGGATGTCACCGGGCAGCCCATCCACTCGTTTCGGGCACCTGAATGGTCGATGCGCACGGCCGGGAATCCTGCCTTCACGATCCTGGCAGAGGAGGGCTTTCGGGTCGACTCTTCTCTCATGGCCGTTCCTCCGCTGGGACCCGTCACCAATCCGAAAGCGCCCGTCATGATCCAGACTCCCGCCGGACCGATCCTCGAGCTGCCGCCCCTGGCAGGCACGTTCCTCGGGTTCCCGGCGATGATGGGAGGGGGCTGGACCTCACGCTTCACACGCGAGGCCCGTCTCGTCCGCCTCATTGAAGAAAGCTGTAACAAGGGGGAGTTCCCGGTGCTCTACGCACATCCGTGGGAATTCGACCCGGAGCACCCAAGAATGAAACTCGGCGTCGCTGCCCAGGTCGTCCACTTCGCCGGCACCTCCCGAATGCCGGTACGTCTCGCCAATTTGGTCCGGAAGATCCGTTTCGGAAACGTCTCGGAGGCGGCGCGCCAACTGCGGTTGGCGCGCCGCTTCGACGTTCTCTCGAAAGACGCCCTCCACGGGGTCGCCGCGTGACCGCCCACCACTCGTCGCACACGGCCGCCCTTTTTCCGGGGCAGCTCTCGGAGGCTCCGGGAATGGGGCAAGAGCTCCACGGGGCCTACCCCTACGTCCGTGACTTCTTCGCCGAGATCGAGCGCCACAGCGACATCAGCATCCCGGACCATTTTTTTGGGAGCGGCTCGAGGGAGCTCCACGAGAACGGACCCGCGCAGGTCGGACTCTTCGGCGTCGCCATCGCCCTGATGGACGTTTTGGCGCACGAGTTCGACTACGTTCCGGACGCGGTCGTGGGGTACAGCCTCGGCACGTACGCCGCGATGGTGACGGCCGGCTGCCTGGACCGGTGGGGAGCGCTCGAAGTGCTCTTGGAAGTCCAGCGGCTCCTCGACACGGGACGCTACCCGGGTGCGATGGGGTACGTCATCGGGCTCAGGCGCCCGCAGGTCGTGGACATGATCGAGTCGATCGCGCCGGGCGGGGAGAAGGTCTGGATCGGAAACGAGAACGCTCCCCAGCAGTTCGTATTGACCGGGGAGGCCGCAGCCGTCTGCGCGTGCATCGAGGAAGCGCGGCCCTTTGCCCTCGCGGCCGAGGTCTTGCCGATTTCCTCCCCGATGCACTCACCCCGGCTCCTCCCCTTGACGGACGAGCTCGCCCGGTTCGTCGAGGAGAGGATCGAGGTCCGGGCCCCCTCGCCTTCCGTTGCGCTTTACGCCCCGATGCTGGGGCGCAGGGTGACGACCCGGGCCGAGGCGGTCGAGGTACTCTGCCGACAGATCGCCCGTCCCTCTTACTGGGAAGCCACTCTCCGGATGCTCTGGACCAACGGGTGCCACAAGTTCATCGAGGCCGGACCGAGTCACGTCCTCGCCAAGATGCTCCGCTGGACGCTGCGGCAGGCAAAGGTGCAAGTCCTCGAGGATCCTCTGAGCGTCGAGAAGTTTGCCCTGGGCCGTCACGCGCGGGGCGCCGAGCTCTTGGAGCCCCGGATGCCAGGAGAATCTACATGAGCGCAAGACAGAGAGTCGCCGTCGTCACCGGGGCGTCGAGAGGGATCGGGAAGGCCATCGGGAACTCCCTGGCCCGCGACGGGTTTCTCACGTACCTCACCTACCGGGCCGACGCGGAAAGGGCCGAGGCGGCCGCTGAAGAGATCCGCGCGCGGGGCTTCCCCGCCCAGGCCGTCAAGGCCGATGTCACCTCCCATGTCGAGATCCAGGCCCTCTGCGACCGGCTCGAGAAAGAACACGACGGCGCGGACGTCCTCGTGAACAACGCGGCGCAGCTGAAGAACGGGCTCTTTGCCCTGATGCCCGAGGCGAACTGGGATGCCGTCATCGACACGGCCCTGGGCGGCACTTTCCGCATGACGAAAGGCGTCATTCGCGGGATGCTCCGGCGGCGCTGGGGCCGAATCGTCAACATCTCGTCACTGGCGGCGTTCTCGGCGGCCGCGGGGCAGACGAACTACGCCGCGGCGAAAGGGGCGCTCGTCGCCTTCACGCGCTCCCTTTCCGCGGAGGTCGGGCCTTTCGGCGTCACCGTGAACTCCATCGCTCCCGGCTTCGTGGACACCGAGATGATCGAGTTCATGAGCGCCGAGACGCGGGCGGACTTCACCAAGCGCATCCCGATGCAGAGGTTCGGGACGCCGGAGGACATCGCGCCCCTCGTTTCTTTCCTGTGTACCGACGGGGCCTCGTATCTGACCGGCCAGACGATCCGGGTGGATGGCGGTTTCGTAGGCTGATTCGCCTCTATACTCCTCGTGCGGCTTTTCGCCGTAAGGACAAGCAAGAGAATGGATGACGCCGAACTGAAACCGAGGGTCAAGGAACTCATCGTCAAGCAGCTGAAACTCGATATCGACCCGGCCGCCATCGCGGATTCGGCCCCGCTCTTCGGCGAGAGCGCCGACGGCCTCGGGCTCGATTCGATCGATGCCCTGGAACTGGTCTTGGGTCTGGAAAAGGAGTTCGGCATCAAGGTCCAGGATGAAGAGGTGGGCGTCAAGGCCTTTGCCTCCGTCGATGCCCTCTGTGACTTCATCCGGTCCAAAGCGGCCTGATGCCCTCGCTGCCGCCCCTTCCTCACGTTTTCCCTTTTAGATTCGTGAGCCGGACACTGGAGCGGTCTCCTGAATATTCTGGTAAGGTCTCGGCCGACTGGACGAGCAACGGTTCCCTCGCCCGTGTGGCCTTCCCCGCGACGCTCTTGCCCGAAATGCTGGCTCAGGCGGCCTTGCTCATCCAGGGGGGCGATCCAGAGATCGGGAGAACTGGGTTCCTGGCTGGGATCTCGGATTTCTCGATCGAGAGGACGCCCATGGCCGGCGACCGGCTGGTGATCGAGGTGCGGATGGCGGGCCAGTTCGCCAGCACCGTGAAATTCTCCGGGGTGATCAGGCGGGACGACGGCCAGCCGGTCGCGACGGGGTCGATCACGGTCAAACAGGGCCTCACTCGGCCGGAAAACCCGGCCACGTGATGGCGGAGGTCCGGAAAGGGCATACTTTTGGAATGGGAATGGTGATGGAGTTGATCGGAGAGCCCCGATGATCATCTACAGAGAAAAGCGCGGCGAGACGGTGATCCTCAGGATCCAGGGAGTCGTGAAGCTGGGCGAGAGCGCCCGGCAGTTCTCGGACTTTCTGGAGAAGATCCTGAACGAGGATCACGGACCCGTCCTGCTCGACTTCGAGAAGATCGATACTCTCGACTCCACCGGGCTCGGCGAGCTCATCGGCTACCTCCAGAGATTCGAGGAACGGGGCCGAAAGATGGCCATCGTCAGGCCGAAGGAGCGGATCATCGCGCTCCTGCGCCTGACCCGCCTCGACACCCTGTTTCGCATCTTTCCGGACGAGGCCGGGGCCATCTCGTACCTCGCAGGGCCAGCGGCCGCTGGTTGACGGAGCCCCGGTTTCCCTCTATTCTCCACCGCGCTGCGAAAGTGGCGGAACTGGCAGACGCGCAAGGCTCAGGACCTTGTGGCTCTTATAAAGCCGTGGGGGTTCGAGTCCCCCCTTTCGCACCAGGAATTCTCTCTGAACCGAGCCTGGCATCCTCGCAGCAAAGGAGCCGGGCTCTTTTCTCATGTCAGCCCTCGAACAAAGAATCAAAGAAGCACTGACCCCGCGCGGATCTCGAATCCTGCGCTTTTCCGACCTTGCCCCCCTCGTTTTCGGCCACACGGCAAGCGAGGGAGAAGAGAACTCTCTGCGCGAGGAACTGGACCGTCTGGAGACCCTGGGCGAGGTCGTCCGCGTCCGGGGCGAGAAGTACGCCCTCATCGAGTTCACGAACTACCAGGCCGGGACCCTCGCCATCCGGGGGGAACGCCGGGGCTTCCTCCTCTCCCGGGAGAGGGGAACCCCCGACGTCCCGATCGCGAAGGGCGGACTCTCGACCGCTCTCGATGGCGATTTCGTCCTCGTCCAGCTCTCGCGAGTGCCGCGCCGCGGGCCGTCCCGAGGGAGGGTGGGTGACTCGCCCTTCGAGGGAAAGGTCGTCAAGGTCCTCGTCCGAAAGCGGAAGACAGTCGTCGGACGGATCTACCGGACGGATGACGGAACCTTCCTGAAACCGTTTGACAGCCGCATCGACGCCGAGATCCGGATTCCGGGAGGCCGGGACCTTTCGGCCCCTGAAGACGTCTTTGTCGAGGTCCGGCTCCTGACGCAGCCAGATCAGCACCGCTCGGCCAAGGCGGAAGTCCTCGAGATCATCGGGTTCGAGGGCGAGCCCGGCGTCGACGTCGAGGTCGTGGCCCGCAAGTGGGGCATCCCCCGGGAATTCCCGGAGGAAGTCCTGAGGGAATCCGAGGCCGCCTCGGGCGTCTTGTCGCGCGAGGAACTGGCAGCAAGAAGCGACTTCCGTCAGAGAGTGATCGTGACCATCGACGGAGAGACGGCTCGCGACTTCGACGATGCCATCGAGGCCGAGGCCCTGCCCGGAGGCGGGTTCAAGATCGGGGTCCACATCGCCGACGTCAGCCACTACGTCCGGGAAGGGAGCGCTCTGGACGCGGAGGCGTTCGAGCGCGCCACCTCCGTGTATTTCCCGGACCGGGCCATCCCCATGCTTCCGGAGCGCCTGTCGAACGATCTCTGCTCGCTGAGACCGGACGAGGATCGGCGGACCGTGTCGGCGATCCTGACGATCAACTCCCAGGGAGAGACGGTGAACGCAGAGTTCTGCCGCAGTCTCATCCGCTCGCAGGCCCGGTTGACATACACGGCGGTCGGGGCGCTCTTGGAGGAGACCCCGCCAGGACAACGTGGCGAGAGCGCGGGGCCGGTTTCCGCCGCTGCCATGGGTGCGAGCTCGGAGCAAGGTCAGACTCTCACTGCCCCCAGCCCCCTCTTCGCAAAAGAGGGGGAGAAGAGCGTTCCGGCAGGGGTGATTCCCATGCTCCGGACGGCTTTCGCGGCCGCGAAGATCCTGCGCAAGATGAGGACCGAACGCGGGTCGCTCGATTTCGACCTCCCCGACGCGGACCTCATCCTTGGCGAGACGGGTGACGTGGTTGCCATCGTCAAGGAGGTGCGCAACGAGGCGCACCGGCTGATCGAGGAGTTCATGCTCGCGTCGAACGAGGCGGTGGCCCGATACCTCGAGTCCTTGCCGGTCCCGGCGATGTACCGCGTCCACGACCCTCCGGACGCCCGGCGGATCCTCGAGCTCCAGACGGTCCTCGAACCGCTCGGCTACGAAATCGAGGAGACGGACGACGGTGTCGAGCCGGCCGTCTTCCAGGCTCTCATCGATGCCGCCGAAGGCAAGCCCGAGGAGCGGTTCGTCTCGGATCTCGTGCTCCGCGCGCAGAAGAAGGCCCTCTACTCGCAGGAGTGCCGCGGGCACTACGCCCTGGCGGCGCCCTACTACTGCCATTTCACGTCTCCCATAAGGCGCTACCCCGATCTGATCGTTCACCGGGCCCTGACGCGCGCCATTACCGACCGCCGGCCGGTCTCGGACGAGCGGTTCGAGGCTGCGAATCTGATGCTCGAACGCTCGAGCCAGCACTGCTCGGAGCGTGAGCGCCGGGCAGAGGGAGCCGAGCGCGAGGCCGCCGCCTGGAAGAAGTTCGTCTTCCTGGCGGAGAGGATCGGCGACGAGTTCACTGCCTACGTCTCCGCCGTGGCGCCCTTCGGGCTCTTTGTCGTCTTGCAGGAGTTCTACGCCGACGGGCTCGTACCGATCGCCACGATGTCGGACGAGTACTACCGGTTCGACGAGGGCGAGCACCAGTTGACCGGCACCTCGACCGGAAAAGTGTACCGGCTCGGCGACGTCGTCGATGTGAAGCTCTCGCACGCCGATCACGACAGGAGGACCCTCGAGTTCGCTCTCGTGGGTTTGAAGCCCTCCCTGAGAAAGCTGGAGAGACCAGGGAAGGGGCCGCGAAGAGCGGGCCCCGAGAAACGCGGGAGGAAGCCGTGGAAGAGATGACTCCCTCTCCGGCTCCGCCCCGGCGGGAGCGAGCCGTGGCGGCGCCCGCGGCCTTCCGAGTCGTCCTCGTGGGCCGTCCGAACGTCGGCAAATCGGCGCTCTTCAATCGCCTTCTGGGCAATCGCCGGGCCCTGGTGCACGACAGACCGGGAATGACGCGAGACTTCCTGGAGGAGAACGCCGAGACGAGCCGTGGTCTCGTCTACCGTCTCGTGGACACGGGCGGACTCGACATCGATGCCGCGGAGGGCTTCGCGGCGCTCACGAGCGACCGGGCATTCCTCGCCGTCGCGGATGCCGACCTCCTCCTCTTCGTCCTCGATGGAGCCGCTGGCCTCTTGCCCGAGGACGAGCGGATCGCCCGCCGGCTCCGGCTGCTGGGAAAGCCCGTCGTCGTCTGCTGGAACAAGCTCGACACACGCGAGGCCCAACAGCGAGAGCCAGAGGCAAGCGCCCTCGGGTTCGACACGGTGATCGGCGTCTCGGCTCTCCACGGCGCGGGTGCGGACGATCTCGACGAGGTCCTCGAAAAGGCGATTCCGCCCGACCTGGCGCGGCCGGGGGAGATCGTGCCTATTCCCGTCGCGATCGTTGGGCGTCCAAACGTCGGGAAGTCGTCGCTCGTCAACGCCCTTTCCGGGAAGGACCGGATGATGGTCTCCGAGGTTCCCGGCACGACGCGGGACCCTGTCGACGTGATCTTGGCGCAAGGGGACCGTCATTTCCTCCTCGTCGACACGGCCGGGATCCGCCGGAAGGGCAAGACGACGGACGCGGCCGAGATCCTGTCGGTCGTCGGCGCGCGTAAGTCGATCAAGAGGTCCCGGGTTGCCATCGTCGTCTTCGACGCTTTCGAGGGGATCACGGCCCAGGATCAGACGATTGCGGGGTACGCGGAGGAAGAGGGCCGCGCCATCCTCCTCGTCGCGAACAAGTGGGATCTCATTTCGGGAGATGAGGGCCGGAAGAAGAATCTCCTGGAGGACGTTCGGCGCCGTTTCGACTTCCTGCGCAAGGCCCCGTTCCTGCCCGTCTCCGCGAAGACCGGCTCGGGCGTGAACCGGATCCTGAAGGAGGCGGCGCACCTGGCGGAGCGGTTCGCCACGCGCATCCCGACGGGTGAGCTCAACCGGGTCATCAAGAAGGCCACCGAGCGGCAGCAGCCGAAGGGCAAATCGGGCCGCGACCTTTCCATCCGCTACGCCGTCCAGATCGGGTCGAGTCCGCCCAGAATCCAGCTTTTCGCCGACAGGGCCGAGCCTCTCCACTTCTCTTACGAGAGGTACTTGCAGAACCGGCTGCGCGACGTCTGGTCCCTCGATGGTGTCCCGATCAAGTTGCAGATCCGATCCGGCCGCTGAAGGGCCGGATAGAATCAGCTCAGAGGGATCCAGGGAGTTGAGCGAAGCGAAGGCCACGCAGGCGGGACGGTACAAGGTGGGGGAGGTCTGCCGGATCGCCGATGTCCCCCCGTACGTTCTTCGGTACTGGGAGACGGAGTTCCCCGTCCTCGCTCCCGAGCGCCCGGGCGCCTCTCCGAGGCTCTACTCGGAGCGGGACCTCTCGGTGATCAAGACCATCCGGCGGCTCCTGTACGACGAGGGATACACGATCGCCGGGGCGAAGAAACGGCTCGAGGCCGACTTGAAACGGGAGGGCCTGTCCGGCGCGGGTGAGTCGACGGCGGCCGCGGTCGAGAAGCCCCGTCCGGTCGTCGACACGGCAGAACTGCCGTTCGAGGACCTTGCCCCGCCGCCGCCTCCTCCGCCCGCGCCGAAGACCGACACGAAGACGAAGCGGATCCCGAGGCCCACGAAACCCGCCTCGTCCCTTCCGGGAGGAGACGAGGTCGGGGCCAAGCTCGCTGCCATCGAGAGTCTTCCCTCTGATCGACCGGTCGACCGGAGCCCGGTGGAGGTGGTCAAGGTTACCGACCCCCGCCTCCAGAGCGCTCTCTCCGAGCTGAAAGAGATCCTGGAGTCGCTCTCCCGGCCGCTGGACTGACGGCGGCTCGCGAAGTCCGGCTTCGCCGGGATCCAGGAGATCATCGCGGCCAAGGCGAAGGCGGCAGCGATTGGCCAAGTGGGGACGGCCCCTCGAGGGTGCGTTCGAGTTCGGCTCCCTCGTTGTCCTCGATGTCGATCGCGAGACCTACGAACGACCCCGGCCCCCAAGTGAGAGCTCGAAGACAGTCTCGCCTTCTCGAGTCCGGCTCCAGCGGACGTTGGCTCCGATCAGTGCGGCCCGCGAGCGGATGTTCGTCAGGCCTCGTCCGTTCTTCGCCTCTGAGATGTCGAAGCCGCTCCCGTTGTCGGTGACGAACAGTCTCAGTCCTCCATCTCTTGACGGTTCCACATCGAGGGAAAGAAGGCTCGCTCCGGAATGCCTCACCGCGTTCGCCAGTGCTTCCTGGACGATTCGATACACCTGGATCTGGACAGTCGCCTTGATGGGAACAATCTCGTCGAGCTCCTCGGGGCAACGGAAGACCTTGCGGCAGGGCTTCTCGGGTGGGCACTGAGCCACGGCGAGCTCGAGCGCCCACTCCAGGGCCGCCCTGAGGCCAACGTTTTCGAGTACCGAAGGGCTCAGGTCTTCACAGATCCTCCGGATCTCCGTCGAGATCGACTCCACGGCTGACTGGAACCCGCGCGGATCCCCGTCCTCCTTCCGCAACAAGAGCCGCCTGAGGTCCGCGAGTGTCTGGTCGTGCAGGTCGCGGGCTATGCGCCGCCTTTCCGTTTCGGTTTCATTGACGAGCTGGAGCCGGGTCTCCGCCAGGGCCAGGTTCGCGCGGCTCAGCCGGCGGTTCTGGAGTCCCCCCCAGCCGAGCGCGGCGAGGGAAATCGCGAGAAGAACGGCCAACCCGATGGAGACCCACGGCACGGGCGGCTTTCCGACTTCGAATTCCAGGTCCTGTGGTGCGGAGGGGAGAAGGTCCGTGCCGAAGGCGCGGGCGGTGATCCGGTAGTGGCCGGGCTCGAGCGAGTCGGCCACGAACTGAGGATCGCGCTGCATCATCGATCGAGACCGCCCGTCGGGAAGCGATAGCGAAAACAGGTACTGGTAGTGCTCGGGATAGGTCCGTCCGGCGATGGCGGAGACCTCGACGAGGAGACTGTTCTGCGGGTGCTCGAGGCGAAGCGTGCCCCAGTCCTCCGGGGGATGCGGCCGGCGGCTGAGGACGCGCACGACCCGGAGTCCGGGCGGCCTTCGAGCGGGCTCATAGAGCGCGATCCCCCGGTTGGTGCCGATGACCAGCGGTCCGCGATCGGCCCCCAGTTGCGCGGTCAGGGCGTAGATGTGGTCGGACGGCAACCCGTGATCGGTCCCGAGGCGGCCGGAGAGAAAGCCGCCGCCCGGGTGCCTCGTCACGCGTACGAGTCCCGAGCCGAGCGTGGCCGCCCAGACCCCCTCGCCATCCTTGATGACCTGGCGGACCTCCACCCCCTTCAATACCGCGGTCGGTCGGCCCTGTTCGATGTGGAAGAGGCCGCTTCCCGTTCCCGCCCAGACCGAGTCACCCTCATCCGAAACGGCGGACCACAAGACCGTGCTGGAACCGGGGAATCCCGCCGCCCTCACGTCTGTTCCTCGCAGGACGTAGGTGCCGGCGGAGGCTGTCCCAATCCAGAGTTCGTCCCCGAGGGTGGAGAGGCTTACGACCTGCCGAAGTGCTTCGGGCTGTTGGGGCGACGGCCACACATGGGTCCGTCGATCGTCCTCGAGCTTCTCGAGGCCGGAGCCGAAGCGAGCGACGTATATCGTGTCCCCGAGTCTCTGGATGGCGCGAACGCTTCCAGGCCCGGGGCTCTCCTCAGGCGGGGGGACAGGTCTCCAGCTGCCGTTGTCTTCCCGGACCTCGAGACTCGTTGGTGTTCCGGCGAGGAGCCTGCCGGGGGACACCTCGAAGAGGGCGTAGACGGCGCGCTGCTCGAAACGGGCGGCGGGGCTCCACTCTTCGCTGCCCGCTCCGCGAACGAAGAGGCCACGGTGAGTTCCGGCCCAGAGACGGCCGGAGGAATCTCGCAGCACGGCATGGACGAAATTCGTCTGAGGTGAAGCCCCAAGCCGTGCGGGGCGAGGGGCGCCCGGATCGAAGCGGCTGAGACCCCGGTCCGTTCCCACCCAGAGGACTCCATCGCGGTCGACGAAGAGGCTGAGCACGCGATCGGAGCGGAGTCCCCCTCGCGTGGAGGCGAAGTCGAGGTGCTCAACCGCGCCCGCTTCCGTGAGCCGAATGAGCCCGCTGGATCGTGTCCCCACCCAGAGTCCCCCGCGTTCGTCGGTTGAAAGGGCCGTGACCGGACCGGTCCGGGGGCCCGTGGCGACAAGCCGCGACTCCTCGAGAACGAAAAGGCCGTGGCCTGTCGTCACCGCGTCCGCTCCGACATAAACCTTGGAGTCCAAACGGACGACGGCGTTGACGAAGAACGGACCAACTTTTCCGGACGCCAGAGAGACCTGACCCGAGTCGAATCGAAGCAGGCCACGGCCCTGGCTTCCGACGAGCCACCCAGAACGGTCGGCTGCCAGCGCCGAAAGAGGAACCGGCCCCGCCGGACCCTGGAGAAGGGTTGCCTCGTCCTTGCTGACGCGCTCGACCGGGGAGGATTGAGCGGCGCCCGGCGGCGGCGAGACTTTGAAGAGCGTCCCGTTTCGTGACGCCAGCAGAACATCGCCCTTCGGTCCAACCTGGATGGACTGGATGGGGTGGCCTGACGTCTGGGCGACCGGGTCCCACGCATTTCCCCGGGCGACGAAAGCGCCCGCCTCGGTGCCCACCCAGAGATTCCCCGAGGCATCGAAAGTGAGGGCCCCGATCGAGGGCGAGAGCTCTTGCGCCGGCCTCTCGATGCGGCGGCCGTCGTATCGAGCGAGACCTCGCGTCGTGCCGATCCAGAGAATACCGTCTTGCCCCTGTGCGACCGCGCGGACGGTATCCGAGGGCAGCCCGTGCACCACCGTGACGGCGCTCCACTGTTGCGACGGCAACCCGAGCGGTTCGAAACGCTGGGACTCCGTTTCGAGAGTCTCGGCTGGAAGCTCTTCGCCCTCCGTCCGCTCGGGTTTAGAGGAGGTCTCGGTTGTCGCGGCGGGCTCCGGTTGCGTCTGGGCGGCGGCTCGGATGAGGACGGCGAGAGCCAGGCTCGCGGCCGCGAACGCCAGCCGGAAGCGCATCAGGATCCTTCCCGGGAGCGGCTTTCGCGGGCGAATCGCTGCGCATCCGCCGCGAGCCAGGACTCGAGGTTGCGCTCTGTCGCCTCGAGTTCTTCCTTGTTGACGAGACCCCTCTTGAGGGCCTCGAAGAAGGCGCGGGTTCGCTGGTTGTACGCGAGCCTCTCGTAGGCCTCGAGGGTGGAATCGAGCGGAGCCGCGGGGACGAGCTTCTCGTACAGCGTCGTCAGGCGGCTCTCGACCCCGCGCTGGCTGAGGCTGCAGCGGCGGGCAATCGTCCAGTTCGAGAGGCCGAGGGCCAGGTAGTAGAGAGCTTCGGACTCGAACTCGGTCAAGAGTGGTTGCTGAAAGGAGTCCTTGAAGGCCGGATCGATCATGTCGGCGCCATCCTCGAGAACGGCGCGAAGGAACCGGATGAGCCGGTCCTCGGTGTTGTTCTTGTGGATGAATCCGTACGCGGGCGGAGGTGTGACCGCCTTGACGAGCTTCCGGATCTCGTTGATGTAGATCGCGTGGGGGAACTGCGTCCAGAAGACGATTCGGGTCTTCGGGAGATCTCGCCAGACGGCCCGGGCGACCTTCACGCCCGAGAGTCCCGGCATCTGGATGTCGAGGACGATGAGGGACGGCCTCTCACTCATGGCCAGGGCTAGCGCTTGCTCCCCATCCGCCGCGGCCAGGACAGGGCCGTGGGCGGGGAACTCCCGGCGCAGGAGTTCGTCGAGGTACCGGCGCTGCGGGAGGTTGTCCTCGGCGAGGAGAAGCGTCATCGGAGGGGCATGCTACCGGCTTCGATCGAGGGCACGCAATGTGGATTCCCACAGGAGCGGGCGGCAGCAGACTGTGGGTTTCCGCAGTCGAGAGACGCTCTTCTCCGCATGTCCGCTGTGGCTTGCAGGGGGACGCCCTGTTGGCAGTCGCCTGGGAGAAAAGGGGGCGCGGAACCACACTTTCCCTGGCGCGGAAAGCCGGAAGAAAGAGCTTCCCGGCGCAGCAGAAGGAGGGTTCCCATGTTCGAAGAAAACATCCCCGAGGCGGCTGCCGAAAAGACCGTCATGACTGTCTCGAGCCGCCTGCTCAGGCTCGTCTTCAATCGCGTGACCGCCGTTCTCGCCTTTCTGGTGGCGATCGGCTATCTCGTCTCTCGCAGTGTGACCGGGGTCGAGCCCGGACAGGGATCCGTTGCGATCAACCGTCTGACCGGGACGGTGACGATCCTCCCCGAAGGCTGGTCGGTGGTGCTCCCCGGAATCACGCGCGTCGTTCGCTATCCGCTCCGGGAGCAGGTCTACCAGTCGCACCAGGCGGCCAAGGCGGCGGGGCCCGCCCCGATCCGGTCGCTCGAGGGACTCTCCCTGGGCGCTTCGGTCACCGTCCGTTACAGCCTGGACGCCAAGAGGATCCGCGAGATCGCCATGAAGCTCCCGGAGGATGTCGGACGGGAACTGGTCGAGCCGGTGATCGGCTCCGCGGTCTACTCGGTTTTCGCGCAGTACACGGTGCGCGACATCTTCTCCGTCAAGCGGCACGAGATCGAGGCGGCGCTGGAGGAACAGCTGAAGAAGCGTCTCTCGGGGGACGGTGTCGTCATTCGGGCGGTTTTTCTCGGCAACGTCGACCTGCCGGCGGAGTACCGGGCGGGAATGGAACGGCTCCTGGCCGAGGAGCTGAGCACCGAGCAGATGCGCTACACGCTCGATCTGAAGGGCAAGCAGGTCAAGGCTGCCGAGCTGGAGGCGGAGGCGCAGAAGGTCCGGCAGGAGAAGGAGGCGGAGGCGGCGGCCAGCCAGGAGATCATCGCGGCCAAGGCGAAGGCGGAAGCGATGCGCCACGTCCTGCCGTTCAAGGAGAAAGAGATCGAGCAGAGGCGCCTCGAGGCCGAGGCCGCCAAGATCGCTCGGCTGAAGAACGCAGAAGCAGAAGCGGAGGCGCGGAAGATCGAGGCGGGCGGCGAGGCGGACTCGCGCAGACGTCTGGCGGATGCCGAGGCCTACCGGCTCGAAGTGACGGGGAAGGCCCAGAGCGAGCAGATGGCGCGCGAGGGGCTCGTCGTCACGCAGAATCCGCTCCTCATCCAGAAGGCCCTGGCCGACAAGCTCTCGGACAAGATCCAGGTCATCATCGCTCCGCCCCAGCCCGGATTCGTGGCGGGCGGCCTTCTCGGAATGGACGGCCGGATCCAGAAGGCCAGCAACTCGACGAGTTCCGCTCCCGCCAGGACAGCGGTGGCATCGGCCTCCGGAGAACCGACTGCGACAGGATCAGAGGAGTGAACCATGTTCCTCGCCGCGGCTGCCGTTCTCGCGATCATCACTCAGGACGCCACGAGTCTCAGGGCCGCCCCGAGCCAGACGGCTCCCGCCAACGCGGTGCTCTGGCAGGGAGAGGTTGTCGAGGTACGTGGCGGACGGCTCGGCTACCTGCAGGTCTACAACTACCAGCGTGAGCGGGCGGGGTACGTGCTCGAGAGCCAGGCCCGGCAGTACCCGATGGACGGATTGCGGCCGGCCGGAGTCCTCGAGACGGTGCGGTTTCTCAGGGATCTTCCAGGCATGGAGGCTCTCGGCATCGGACACGCGGCCCTGTTCTTGAAGGTCGCGCCGCCCGCTGAGATCGATGCGGAGGTCTTCGATGCACTCGGGACGATGGCGGACCGGCTGGCGCGCCGGGCTTCGGCCCGGTCGGGAAAGCCGGGCGATTCCCTGGCGGGCCACCTCGAGGTTGCCAGGAGCTACGGGGTGAGAATCGAGTCGGTGGAGGCCGACGGCCGGGCGGTCCTGTGTTACGACGGCGAGGCGTTCCGCCAGGTGCTGAGCCTGGCGCGGGGCCCGGCACTGACGTTGAGTGCGTCAGGAGCCGGTCCTGCGGGCTCGGGACGGAATCCCGAATTCCAGGCGCGTGCGGCGCTCGGTCTCACGCGGCTCGAGTGCCAGACGGGGACCGAGACACAGCGGCGGGCGGCCCTGGCGGAAGCCGCCGCGATTCTCGATGGCGTGCCCCTGGACTCCCTGCCTCCTCTGATTCGTTACCGGCTTCAGTTGAGGAGGGCCTCGGTCCTTGCAGGTCTGGCGTTCGGGTTCGGCCGTGCGGGAGAGGCGGAACGCGCGCGCGAGGCCTCGGCGCGTGCGGTGGAGGATCTCGCTCGTGTCCCGAGAGGCGAGATGGCTGAGTCCGACGCGGACCTCGTGGCGGAGGCCTTCGTGCGGGCGGGCGCGACGCGTCCGGCCTCGGACACGACGGCCTCGGTCTCGTCGAAGCTGGCCTGGCGTCTTATCCCGAGAGCTGTGGGAGAAACCTGTCTCGCGGTGACCCGGATGGCCAAGGGCGGGGAAGAAGAGCTGGTGCACTGCACGTACGCCGTCGTGTGGCCGGGCTCCGTTCATATTTCGCCAGGTGGGCAGGTGATCACCGCGGCTCTGCAGCCGGTGGCCGAGTGGCGCGAACTCCTCGTTGCGAGGCTCCAGGACGGCGAGTGGCGGGCGGAGGTGGTGTCCCCGGGAACGGAACTCGGCCTGGGCTATCTCGAGTGGGCGGGTTTCTCTCCGGATGGGCGGGACCTTCTCGTGGCACGCGAGGTGAAGGCGGGGGGAAGAGTGCGAAGGAGCTTCGAGCTTCTGGATGTCGAGACGCTTGCGGTCAAGCGGAAGGCGGATCGGCCGCAAGACCTGACGCCGTTTCAGAAATGGCAAGCGCCCGCGTGGAGGCAGGCCACGCTGGCGCTTCGGTGAGGCGGAGCGCGGGGGACCGGCCTAGAATGCGGAGTAACCGGAGGCGCCAATGATGAAAAGGCTGTGTGCGCTGGGTCTCGTCGTACTTCTCGTCCCCCTCGCGAGCGCCAGGGCTGCCGACCCCGACACACTGGAAGCGGCTGTGGCGCAGGTGAAGGCCGTGACGGACCCCGATCCGGCCAAGCAGGACAGGAAGCGAGCGGAGGCGGCTCTGACCATCGTCCAGGCCCGGGTGAAGGTCTTGAACGACGTTTCGGGCACGTTTCTCCAGACCATCCCGATCGATGTCTGGAACCAGGCCTTCGGGGGCTCGACGATTCTCGACCGGGCGAAGGTGATGGACGAAGCCAGGAAGAAGGGTTGGGATCTTGCGCGGGTCGCCTGGATCATCCAGGGCGGACAGTGCGACGAGCACGCGTCGTTGATGAAGCACATCCTCAACGGAGCGGGAGTGAGGAACGTGACGATTCTCAGGAGCAACAGTCCTCACGCGTTCCCGGTCGTTGGCCTGGCGGCCGGGGCGGACCCCGACATCCCGTGGACGTGGGGCAAGGATGCGTTCATCGCGGACTCCTGGTATGGGGGGATTGTCGCCCCGACGGAGTCGTGGGATCAGAAGATCTACTTCGACAGTGGGAAGGCCTTCGTCGCGCCCGGTGCCGCGATGTCGACGCGCGAGAAGCTTCAGAAGATGGCGGAACGAGGCGAGGCGTACATCAAGGAGCACTGCGACGTCTACGAACCGCTGATGGTGAAGTACAAGCAGATTCCGGAGTCCGTACGCGCGGGTCTGTCGTTCAAGCCGCCCCTGGATGCCTGCACGAACTGTGAGGACCTTTCAGGGTCGTGGTCGGGTCAGCTCACCGTATCGGAAGTCAGCGGGACCACCTCGATCGAGAAGGGGCAGAAGAGAAACGCCCAGTTCAGTGTCGTCCAGGCGAAAGACTGTTCCGTGACGTTGAAGTGGAACACGAACGAGATTCGGGGGAAGGCGGCGAAGGGAAAGGCCGAACTCACGGAGAAGGTTGCCGGGGCGCTGTCTTACGCCGCGCTGAGTCTCGAAGGGGGAGCGCTGAAGGTCGTGATCAGGCAGGCTCTGGGAGGGAGTGGTTCCGTCACCAGTGACGGGACGCTGAAGCGGTGACGGAGTGACGCGACGCTGAAGCCGTAGGGGAAGCACGGGGCGAGCGGACGGGTGCGGGACTGAGGGGTGCATGACTGAGGGGTGCATGATTGAGGGGTGCATGATTGAGGGGGGGGACGACTGAATAGTGGAGGGGGCGTGCCCTCGCCCCGCGTGAGCGGGGAGAGGCGCGCCTGAGAGCATGCAAGGTCAGAAAGGTGGAAGTCCTTTCCAGGAATACGCTCTCCGGCCTGAAACCGAATGTAAGGGCGTCGCTGTGAAGCGGGGTCCGGAGCAACAGGAG
>JAJVIN010000020.1 GCA_022071945.1 Thermoanaerobaculia bacterium
CGCCCCATTCGCCTTCCTTCGCCTCTCGATGCCCTCACCCATTGGGTGATCCTCCTTCGCTCCGTACCCCGTTCTTCTTCAACACTTTACCGTGTTTTCCCCGTCAGCTCTGCGGTTTCTAGGTTCAGACCTGCGCCCGAGGGCGCAGACCGAGCCCCGCTTCTCTACTTCCGCATCGCGGCGATGAGGGATTCCATGTGGTCGAGGTAGGTCTTCAACGCGCGGCTTCCCTTCTCCATCGTCTCCCTTATGAAGCGGAGATTCCCTTCGACGTGTCGATCGAGGGGAAGAACCGGTGCGACCGGCTTGCGCAGGGGCTGACTCCTCACGCACCCATCATCGGCGCGAGCCGCTCCGCGGGCAAGGCCGCAGGCTGAAGGCGGCCCGCTCAGCGGCTCGTGGAGAGTCGCGCCGGGCGCCGAATCGGGGCCCTGCGGTCGTCCTGGACGAGCTGATCGAGCTCTCTGGAGGTGCGGTCCGCGACTTCCACCTCGTGGAAGAGGCCCTCGAGGCTCTCCTTGATACCCGTCGCGGGCTCCTGGGAGCCGTCCCGCGAGACCCGGCCCTGCACGAGGCGGACTCTCAGATTCGTCAGGGCCGAGGCGAGACTGAGAAGCTGGGCTTCGACCCGCTCCCGATGGCGAGACAGCTCGGAGATGCGGGCTTCCTCGTCTTTCTTGTGCTGGAGAGCCAGCGTCAGGCTCTCCCGGGCGATCGGATCCGTCGAGCGCTCGATCTGACGCTCGAGATCCTCGATGGAGCGTCTCAGGGCGGGGCTGCTCTTTTCCTCGAGCACCGGCTTGAGCTCTTCGAGCCGGGTCAGGAGCTCCTTGTAGGTCCGGACGACGGCCTCGACCTTGCCCGCCACGTCCTCCTGGTCGAGAGCTGTCTCGAGCTCTCTTTTCACGAGCTCAGAGAGGATCCGCGCTTTCTCCTCCAGAAGGGGCTTCAAGCGCGCCCGCTGTTCGGGCGTGCACCCGGCGAGCTCGTCGGGCGGAGGCAGCGGGGCCGCGGACTCGTGGCCGCCAGCAGAGAGGGCGGCAATGATCCCGCCCGCCGCGAGTCCCATCGGCAGGAGCCACCAGAGACCCGTCGCGAAGACCGTCAGGCCCGAAGCGGCCACGACGACGAGCGGGATCGGCCGGAAAAGGGCCTTCACGAACGAATTCACGCCCGCGGCCCCCCACCTGTTCTTGCGCCCTCGGCTCTCCACCTCATCAGAAGTTCGCGCTCAGCTCCTTGTAGGTCTTGGCGATGTCCTCGGCCTTGCTCTCGAACAAGCGGGCGTTCGTGCGATTCGAGATCTCCTTCAGGAGGTCCTTGTCGGCCTGGGCGCCGTACGCAATGGTGTAGATCTTCGGGACCTCCCAGTCTTCCCCCGTGGGCAGCACGTCCATGAAGTCGTTTCGCTGGGTGCTGCTCGAGGTGTCGCGGCCGTCGGTGAGGACGATGAGACCGTACCTTCTGCCCGGGTCCTTCCTCTTCAGCTCCACGAGCCTTCGGTACGTCTGCCCCACCACGTCGTAAAGCGCGGTTTCTCCCTCGGCGAAGACGCCTTGCAGTCTCTCCACCGCGCTCTCGCCGCACTCCTTCACCTGGCACATCTGGACGAGCGTCGTGACGCGGTGATTGAACACGACGACCTCGAGTTGATCTCGAGCCTTCATGCTTTTGACGAAGAGGACCGAGCCTTCCTTGGCGTTGTCCATCGGGGTCCCCTTCATGCTGCCCGAGCGGTCGAGCACCAAGATGATCGTGGCGGGGACTTTCACTTCTTCCCAGAGGTCGATGACGCGGCGCAGGACCTTCTCGTCCGGAACGGTGAACCGCTTGTCGGAAGCGAGCTTCGGGTTGACGCCATGCTCGTCATCGAATGGGCTCCCGAGCGCGACCTCCTTGGAGATCGGCCTCAGACCGAGCTCCATGGCACGTTTCTGGGCCTGGGCCGAGAGGAGGAAGTCGATGAACTTCCCGGCGGCCTCGGTCTTTTCCGGCGTGGTCCAGGCTTCCTCGATGGCCACGATCGGATGCGTCGTCCAGATCATTCCTTCCGACGGGTAAACGGCCACGAGCTTGAGGGGCTTGTTCTTGTACTTCTCGTTCGACTCGATGATGGTGTTCTCGTACTGAACCGCGGCCGACAGGTAGGACGGTCCCTTGAGGTGCATGAGGTCATCGAGCCAGGTGTTCGAGAGGCCGTAGTGTTCGACCCGCTCCTCGAGCTCCTTCACGAACTTCTTGACCTCGGGCCGGGCGAGATCCTCGGCCGTCAGACCGTCGGTCTTTCCCGCCGCCGCGTAGACGAGCGAGAGGATCGAGAGGAAGCCCGAGTTCGCGTCGGGGTGAGCGTGGCCCCAGCGGAACTTTCCCCATTCCGGATGCCCGAGGGACTCCCAGCCCTTGGGGTTGGCGGCGAGCCGGTCGATGTCCTTCCACGAGATGGGTTTCGGATACCCCATCGCGCGGGCCATCGGCTCCCACATCGCCACGACCAGGGGAACGTCGACCAGATGCTTGAAGTTCGCAAAGAGCTGCTTTTGCTTGACGAGCTTCCAGTGTTCGGCGGCCAGGCGCAACCAGGACTCGTCGCCCGGGGACCAGAGGTCCGGCTGGATCTTGCCTTCCTTCATCTGGTCGAGGCTCTCTCCCGAGTTCACGTGGAAGGTCTTGATCCGGATGGGGCGGCCCCCCACCACCGCTCCGCTATCGTGAAATGCCTTGACCATTTCCTCGGTCCAGGTCTTCTTGGCGCTGGACGAGTAGTAGAGGAGCTCGAGGGCATTTGCCGGGTTCGCGGGAGCAGCCGCCGGCCCCTGCGGGGCCGAGTCCGCGGCCGGGTGGCTCTTCTTCTGGTTCAGGATGACGATCACGCACAGAGCAATGAACGCGATCGCGACGAGCGCCCCCAGGACTTGGCCGGACGATGCTCCCCGAACCGGACCGAATGGGCGCCGCCCGCCGTTCCCATGGGAACTCCTTGACGTGAACTGCCTTCCTTGCACGACGTCCCCCTTTTCAAAGGCCCGTGTTTTCCTGGTCTCTCGGAACTCCCAACGATTGTAGCGCCCGCGTGGAAGGCCTCTCTGTCAGCCGGGCCATTCGAAACCGTCAGAAGAAAGACGAGCAAGCCGGTCCCGGGGCGTTCAGGCCACGAGGCCGTCAGAAGGTGCTTCCAGGAGTTCCGACCTGGCACCGGTCGAGAAGTCGAGCAGGATGGCCCGCGCCCGTCCGTTCTGCTTCGCTTCGTAGAGGAGCCGGTCCGCCGAGACCATGGCGGAGGAAGCTCCGAGGGGAACCGCCTCGGGCATCAGGCTGATCACCCCCGCGCTGACGGTGACCCGTTCCACCGTCGGCGAGGCAGCGTGCGCGAGGCCGAGAGCCCTGATCCGGTCGAGGAGGTCCCTGACGACCGCGCCTGATCCCGCTGGCCCTGAATCCGGCAGGATGAAGGCGAACTCCTCGCCCCCGAAGCGGGCGATGAGATCGGCCGGACGCCTCAGGGCGGCTGCGGCAGCCTGCGCCACCGCCCGCAGGCAGCGATCGCCTTCCGCGTGGCCGTAGTGGTCGTTGAATTTCTTGAAGTGGTCCACGTCGAGGATCCCGAGGGTGAGCCATGTCCTGGCCCGATGGGCCCGCTGCCACTCGTGCTCGAGAGCCTCGTCGAAGCGGCGGCGGTTCGCAATGCCGGTCAGGGCGTCGAGAAGGGCCAGCTGCTCCAGGAGATCACGCGCCGTCTTCAATTCGAGGTGCGTCCTCACGCGGGCCCGCACGATTCCGGGCCGGATCGGCTTGGCGATGTAGTCCACGCCGCCCACATCGAACCCGCGCGTCTCGTCCTCGGCGTCGCCGAGGGCCGTCACGAAGATCACCGGAATGGCA
The DNA here is from genome assembly GCA_022071945.1 of Thermoanaerobaculia bacterium. Taxonomy (GTDB): domain Bacteria; phylum Acidobacteriota; class Thermoanaerobaculia; order UBA5066; family UBA5066; genus JAJVIN01. The sequence goes on from JAJVIN010000020.1 coordinate 3,880, forward strand.
CGAGTGCTCGGCTCTGCCTTCAGCCGCCGGCAGACTTCGAAGCCGTCCATCCCAGGCATGACGACGTCCAGAAGAACGAGGTCGACTCCCCCGGCAGACGCGAGTTCGAGCGCCTTGGCGCCGCTCGTGGCAAACGACAGCAGACACTGATCGCGCAGAGCGCTCGCGAGCGCGTGCACGTTCGCCGGCTCGTCGTCGACGATGAGAACTCGCTTCCTCGTTCCTCCATCTGACATGACCGAAGGCAAGGATAAGCGAGCCGGGGGAAAAGAGCCCACCCCAAAGCGAAGCTCCCTGCATAGGAAGAGGCCCCGCGGAAGAGCGGGGCCCCTTCGAACCTGAATGGGCAGTTTCGACGCGGCGCCAGACGAGCCAGCGGTGCCCGGACCTTCAGCGCCGGGACCCCGGCGTTGCCGGCTGCCGCCCTCCTACCAGCCTTGACACTTCAAGAGGTCGTTGTTGGTGATGACCCACTTCTCCGAGTCGCCGCAGAGGTCGATGTCCTCGACGATGCACTCGTCGCCATCCTCGTCCACGAGCCTGATGTCGTACCAGTCGCAATCGATGTCGGTAAGCGTGAACGACTCGCCCGGTTCGATCGTGTCCTTGCCAAGCTGATCCGGTCCCCAGTTCCTGTCGTCCCAGTAGGCCAGGTAGAAGTGGTGCAGACCGTACTTGGACTTGTTCACGATCGTGACCGACGCCTTATCCTTCTTCCCCTTCTTCTTGTGCTGGGGCTCTGGCCCGGGCGAAGCCATGACGGACCCCGCGAGAATCGAAAACGAAACGAATAGAACGAGCGCACTCAAAGCCTTCTTCATCTGAAGGTGTCTCCTTGAGAAATAGGTTAGTTTAGCGGATCGGCGACCTACTTCAGATCCCACCCATTGTCAAGCCGAAAACTTTCCCTCGGCACTGAGAACCACCCCTTGCCCGCTCTCGCGGGGCGAGGGCACGCCCCCGCCACCATTCAGCCGTACAGCCGGAGCCCCCATCCCTCGGCCTCTTCCCCCTCGAGTGCGAGAGAAGGGGGAATCGAGCCCGTCGCCGTTTCGCCGCCGGGCGACCCTCTAGACTCGGCCAGATGACGAGAACGATCTGGCCAGAGGCCGAGCTCCTCGGGATTGCCCGGAGCTTCGACCTCCCCGGAACGCCCCGGGGCGTCCGGCCCCTCGGGTCGGGCCACATCAACGACACATTTCGAGTCGTCTCCGGGCGCGGGCCCCGGACATTCAGCCACATCCTGCAGCGCCTCAACACGAACGTCTTCGCCAACCCCGAAGCGGTCATGGCCAACATCGCGCGCGTCACGGAACACGTGAGGGCGAGCCTCGTCGCGGAGGGTCGAACAGACGTAGCCCGCCGGTGCCTCTCGCTCGTTCCTTCTCGAGACGGGAAGGCCTTCTTTCGCGATGCGACCGGCGGGGCGTGGCGCGTCTACGAGGAGATCCGTGGAGCCCTGAGCGTCGACAGGGTCGAGAACTTGGGTCAGGCCCGCGAGGCGGCGCGGGCCTTCTCCGGCTTTTCCCGCCGCCTTTCGGACTTACCGGTTTCCGCGCTGTCGGAGACGATTCCGGCATTCCACGACACTCGCTCAAGGTTCGCGGCGTTTCTGGCAGCCCTTCAGCAGGATCCAGTGGGAAGAGCCCGCGAGACGGCCAGCGAAATCGAGGCCTTCGCCAAGAGAGAGCCCCTCGCCGCGTGCCTGGAGGACCCGCTCGCAAGGGGCCTCATCGAACGGCAGGCCGCGCACAACGACACGAAGGTCAACAACATCCTCTTCGACGCGACTTCGGGCGAGGCCCTGGCAGTCGTCGATCTCGACACCGTCATGCCCGGTCTCTTCCTTCACGATTTCGGGGATCTCGTCCGCAGCGCCGCCAACTCCGCCCGCGAGGACGAGACCGAGCCTTCGAAGGCCGTCCTGTCCGAGCCGGTTTTCTCCGCCCTTGTCGAAGGGACGCTGGAGGGGCTGGGCCGGCCCCTCCGGGATGCGGAGCGCGGTCTCCTCGTCTCATCCGCGATGGTGCTGACCTTCGAGCTCGGCCTGAGGTTCCTGACCGACTACCTCCTGGGCGACACCTACTTCAGGACGAACAGGCAAGGCCAGAACCTCGACCGCGCAAGGGTTCACCTCTCTCTCCTGATGTCGATGGAGGACAGACGCGACGCCCTGGAGGCCGCCGTCGAGAAGGCCTCAGTCGATGCGCTTGCCTTCGACGTCTCCGGGGAGCGGCGGGGCCGGTGACGTCTCTTCTTTCTTCTTGCGCCAGAGACCGAAGAGCGTCGTCAGAAGCGCGAGAACGATCTCGTCCACGAATGGAATGAAGTCCGGCACGAAGAGATCCACCACGAGAATGACGGAAAGGAGCAGGAAGAGGCCGGGAAAACGGAGCCCGAGCCGCGAGATCAGGGACTCGATTCGTCCACGGCGAGCAGCCTTCTCTTCGGTGGAAAGGGGCGCATTCACGACTCGATTATCGCCCCATTGGCCTTTCTGGCGGCCTTCCGCCGCAACTGTCCCGAGACAGGCTCCTCACAGCCCGGACAGCGCTCTCCTCCCTCTCTCGCCAGGCTCCCTGGATCGGGCACCACGCAATCGAGAGCTCCCGAAGGAGGGCCTCGAAGAGCCCGTGCATCTCCTCCCGCCGGTCGCCCCTGTCGCGGATCCCGTCGCCCACCCACGGAACGTCGGGGCAGCACAGGAGGTAGAGGTCTCCCTGGCGCGCCCGCGCCGATCGCTCGACCCACTCCGGACACGAGCCATAGTAGTGCCGCGCGTACAGGACGGTCGAGACGAGATCCGTGTCGAGAATGAGAAGGGAGGGCTCTCCATCCATCGCGGCGTCTTCTCGCGCCATCTGGCCGCGGGCGATCGGTTCGACGTCCTCCCCGGACAGCGGGGAGAGCTTTGTCGCCGCATAGAGGCGGGAGAACTCCGGAACGACACCCACACCGAATCGAGCCGACAGAGCCCCCGCGAGGGTCGTCTTCCCGGTGCACTCCGAGCCCGTCACGACAACACGCAGCGGCCGCCTCGTCATGCCGGCGCTCCCTTCTCCGCCAGCGAGCGGCTCCAGGAACGCCACCCCAGGACCGCCAAGACGAGAAAGCCCGCATAGAGGCCGGCCGTCAGCCTGAGATCCTTGGCCAGATAGATCCCGATGTAGACGGCATCCACGACGATCCAGACGATCCAGTTCTCGATCCACTTTCTCGTCTGGAGAAATTGCGCGACCAGGCTCCCGCTCGTCGTTCCCGAATCCCAGAAGGGAAACGAGGCGTCCGTGCGGTGCCTCAGTGTCAGACCCAGGGCGGCTGCTGCGAGGGTGCCGGCGAGGAGACACAAGACGGCCACCCGCACGGGTGTCCGCGCGACCTTGAGGGCTTCACCGCCCGACCCGCCGCGCAACCAGGCCCACCAGCCATAGACGCAGAGAACGGCATAGACGACCTGCAGGCCCGCATCGGCATACAGCTTTGCCCGGAAGAACACGACGGTGAACAGGAGGACGTTCACGAGCCCGATCGGCCAGCACCACGGGTTCTGTCGAGTCGTCAGCCAGACGGCGACGACGCCGGTCAGGACCCCTGCTATCTCGAGCGGGTCCACGTCAGAAGCTCACGTCGAGAACCGCCTGGAACGAGCGGGTGGCCATGGGAAAGAGATAGGGGATTCCCTCCAGCGTTTCCCGGCCTGCGTCGTCTCGCGTCGCGTAGAGGTAGCTGTAGCCGCTGGGCCGGATTCCGTGGTCATCGAGGACGTTGTCGACGAGGAGGCGGAGGTGGGGGTTGCCCGCCCTCACGATCCCGGTCAGATCGAAATTCGCGGAGGCATCGACCTTCCACCAGCCCGGCGTGGACAGTTTCCCGGCGTTCGTGTTGTCGAGCCACCCGCGGCTGACGTGGCGGACCGAGGCGCCGAGGCCGAGCCAGGGCAAGGGCGAAGCGTCCACCGAGAGGTTCCCGACGAAGGCGGGGGAAAGGACGGGCTCGACATCCTGGTAGGTGCGGCTCGTCGATCCCGTCCAGTTGCCGGTCGAGTCGTAGACATCGTAGAACTGGGTCCACGACTCGATCCGGTTCCAGCTCCAGTTTCCGGTGAACCTCACGGATACCGGGTCGGAGGGCCTGTAGGAAAGGTCCCATTCCAGGCCCCTGCGGAAGCTCCGGCCGGCATTCCGGCGGATCGAGAGGCCGACCTCCGACTGTTCTCCCGTCAGCACGATCTCGTCTCGGAACTCCATCGTGTAGACGTTCAGCTGCGCATTCCAGGGCCCGCGCGCGATCGTGGTCCCGAGCTCGATGGCCACGGCCTTCTCGGGCTTCACCGCCGTCAGGTCGTGGACAACGGTGGCGTTTTCCTCACCCGAGAGAAGGTCGCCGCGTCCGGGTTCCCGGCTCGTCATCCCCGCCGAGATGTAGGCCGAGACCCCGGACCCGAGATCCCTGCGAACTCCGATGCGGGGATTGACGAACGTCCACGACACGGACCCGAGGTCGAGGTCGCCCTCGTAGCGAAACCGTGCCCAGCGAACCTGGACGTCACCATACGGGTACCACAGCCCTGTCTGCTTCGCCAGCTTGACGAAGGTGGAGACCTCGCTCTTGTGGCCATAGTTGAGGTAGGTCCTCTCCCCGCCAATGACGTCCCTGGTCCTTCGGCTCGTGAAGTCGCTCCCGTGGCCACCCCAGGTGAATCGCCAGGATCCGAAGGCCGTGCCGTAGTTGAGGGAAGCCCCCAGATTCGTCCAGTCGAGACCGTACTCTCGGAGCGCCGTCTTCGCGGAGTTCCACAGCCGGTACCAGCCTCCCGCGTCGTTGACGTAGAGCTGTCCGGCCAGAGTCGTCTCGTCACTGAGAAACCGGGTGTACTGGGCCTGGGCAAAGCGCTGCCCGAAGTTGTCCTTCTCCTCTTCTGTCAGAGGGTTGTACGTCAGGTTCTCGTCGAGGATCCAGGGCTCGACCGCGTAGTAGGCCGACTGCGACTTCTCGTCACCGATGAAGCCAAAGAACTTGAAATACCCCTTGTCGCTCTCGTGCGAGAGGCCCGCATAGACGCTCTTCTGCAGGATCGCCGAGTTGTCGCGGAATCCGTCCGTCGACTGGTAGCTCGCCCGGACATAGGCCTTCAACCCCGAATCTCCCAGGCGGCCGGACTGGATTCCGGCCGTGGCCCTTTTCGTCCCGAACGATCCAAGGACCATCCGGGCGGAAGTCTGGAAGGAATCCGAGAGGTCGACGCTCGCGAAGTTGACCGAGCCCGCGAAGCTCGCCACGCCGGCGGAGGTCGTGCCCACTCCGCGCTGGACCTGGAGGCTCGAGAGAGAGCTCGCGAGGTCGGCAAAGTCGACGAAGTAAAGGGTCGAGTCCTCCGGCTCGTTCAGCGGTGCTCCATCGAGCGTGAAGTTGATGCGAGTCGGGCCGATTCCGCGCATCGACACGTACGTGTAGCCGTTGCCGGTCCCCGTGTCCGACGTGTACGTGATCGAGGGGACCTCCTTCAGGAGCTCGGGGATTTCCTGGCCGGTGCTCTTCGCCTCGAGTTCTTCCCGATCCATGCCGGTCTTGGTCACGGGAGTCTCTGGATCCGCGCGAACGGCCTTGACGACGACCTCCTCGCTCTTGCGAGAAGGCGGGGGCAACGTGATTTCCAAGCGGGCCGGTTCCCTCCCCGTAGCCACTCGAATCCTCTGAAACGCGGGGTGTGAGATCTCGAGCTCCTTGACCGGTACGGGCGAGTGGAGGACAAAGCTGCCATCCGGCCCCGTCACGGCCGTCTGGTCCCCCGCCCGCACGACGGCGCCCCCGACCGGCCGTTTCGCCTGGTCGGTGACTCGCCCCTTCACCTCGACGAGGCTCGAACCCTCGAGGCTCGACGCTTCGAGGCTCGAACCCTCGAGGCTCGACGCTTCGAGGCTCGAACCCTCGAGGCTCGACGCTTCGAGGCTCGAACCCTCGAGGCTCGACGCTTCGAGGCTCGAACCCTCGAGGCTCGACGCTTCGAGGTCCCAAGCCGACGCGGACAATGAGATGACGAAGGCCACGACGGGAACGACCGATCGGGACCAGCCTTGCCGGAATGAAGACCGAGACATGATGCGCCTCCTCCCGCGGCCAGAACCACGGGCACTGAAGCGGACCCTGGAGTTGAGATTGAATGGGAAGCCGATCTTCCCAGTCGCCGTTCCCTCCGCCGGTATGACCCGGTTCAGGTTCGAGGGTGTGATCTCAGGCCGGTCTCCCGGCCACCCCTAGGCTCCGGACGCGCCGGAGGATATCTCCAAACTCCCTTCGAGATCAAAGAGGCGCTCTTCCCGGTCTCCTGACGCTCGCGGGACACCGGTGTTTCACGCCGCACCCCTGCCGGCTGGCCACGAGGCGCGCGGGATGAAACAATCCCAGCCCCATGACAGAGGACATCGACGGCCAGGCCAAGGCGAGCGGGCACGAGGCGGAGCTCGCGAAGCTCCGGCGCGAGGTGGAGCGGCTTTCGCTCTTCCACGAAGTCGGGAAGGAACTGGCGGCAAGCCTGGACGTCTCCCGGGTTCTGCAGACGATCATGGAGAAGCTCAGCGAGCTTCTTCATCCCTCCAGCTGGTCGCTCCTGCTTCTCGACGAACGCACGGACGAGCTCCAGTTCGAGATCGCCGTTGGAGAGGGAGCCGGCGCACTCCGTGATGTGAGGATCAAGCGCGGAGTGGGGATCGCTGGCGCCTGCGCGGCCAGCTCTACTCCCGTCGTCGTGAAGGATGCCGCGAACGACCCTCGCTTCGATGCGGCTTTCGACGCGCTGACGGGAATCGTCACGAAGACCGTCGTGTGCGTCCCGATCGCCGGCCGCGAGAAGACCCACGGAGTCATCGAGCTCGTCAACATCCCCATCGGTGACCGGTTCGAGCTCGAGGAACTGCCGCTCCTCGTCAATCTGGCCGAGTACGCCGCCATCGCCCTGGACAACGCCCACTACGTGGCCCGAATCCACGAGCTGACGATCACCGACGACGCGACGCGCCTGTACAACGCCCGGCATCTTGCATTCGTTCTCGACTCCGAGATCTACCGGGCGTCGCGCTACGGCTACAAGCTGTCGCTCGTCTTCGTGGATCTCGACCGGTTCAAGGAAGTCAACGACCGCTACGGCCACCAGATCGGTTCCAAGCTCCTCTTCCGCGTCGCGGAGCTCTTGAAGGGACACATTCGCCTGATCGACTCGGCGTTTCGCTATGGGGGGGACGAATTCGTCCTCGTCTTTCCGCAAACGTCCAAGCTCGACGCGCTGATCGCGGTGCGAAGGCTCCGCGAGCTCCTAAAGTCGAGAAGCTTCCTGGCGGAGGACGGCATCGATCACTGCCTGACTGCGAGTTTCGGAATCGCGTCGTTCCCGGAGGACGGGACCTCACGAGAGGGACTGATTGCTGCCGCGGACGAGGCGATGTATCAGGCCAAGGGCCGGGACAGGGACGAGATCGTTCTCGCGGGAGCCAGCTCGGGCGCAAGAGTCGAGTAAGGCCCGGCGAGGCTCGTCAGCCGGACGGGCCTTGCGATCCGGCCAAAAGCCGAAACGATTCTCGAGGCCAACGCGGCCGTAACTGGATCCTCTCCCGGGGACATCCCCGGGGTCAGAATCTTCTTGGAGCTCGAACGCGGGCCTGCGCGACGGCGAGGAGCTCTTCTTCTTGAGCCGGCCAGCCCGGAAACGGCGGATCGAGCGTCTGGAGCTCGGCGGCCAGTCTGCCCGCCCATTCCCCGATGGCGGCGGGCCGGAACGTCCGGTCCTTTTGGAGGGCTTCCCCGAGCAGGACGTCGACCGCGGGCGTCAGGTACGAACAGGATGCAGAGAGGCTCGGAGCCGGGGCGTTCACGACGGCGACCATGGCGGCGCCCGCATCGTTGTCGGCCACGAGCGGCTGGGCCGACAGGGCCTCGAAGACGACCGCCGCGAAGGAGTAGACGTCGGAGCGGGAATCCAGGGGCTCCCCGCGGACTTGCTCCGGCGACATGTAAGCCGGAGTTCCAACGATCATGCCGCTGACGGTCGCGCTCCTGTCGACCTGCAGGGACTTCGCCAGACCAAAGTCGAGGATCTTCACGCCCAGACCCGCGGGGGTGACGTGCATGAAGATGTTCCCGGGTTTCAGGTCGCGGTGGACAACCCCGGCCGCGTGGGCGGCCCCGATGGCCGAGGCGGCCTCGAGCACGAGCTCCGCGATCTGGCGAGGGTGCCCGGGGCCGAACTCGCGCAAGAGGGCCGTCACGTCGCAGCCCGTCAGCCGTTCCATGACGAGATAGGCGGAACCATCCTCGAGTTCGCCGATGTCGTGGATCGCGACGACTCCCGGATGGGCGATCCTGGCAACCGTCCGGGCTTCATGCTCGAACCTCGAGCGAACCGCCTGGTCATCGAAGAGGTCGGAGCGGATGAGCTTGATGGCGACGTCCCGGTTCAGGCGCTCGTCCCGCGCAGCCAGGACGATGCCCATGCCTCCCGAGCCCAGGAACCTCTCGAAGCGGTAGCGGCCCTCGAGGCGAAAAGGCAAGGGACGGGGCACCCAGAGCTTCTGGCCGTCGTCCGGACAGACCGGGATCTCGTGGCTCTCGCACCGGCCGCATTCCGGGCAGATCTGAAGAGTCTCGATCCCTTTCTTTTGCAGTTCGAGAAGGGTCTGCTCGCGCCTGCGGGAAGCGGTTGCGAGCTCGTCGCTCAACCGCCGGACCTCGAGGGCCCCGCCGAGCTGGTTCGCGAATCCGGCCACCAGCCGCCGCTCCGCCTCCTGCAGACGAGGCCGGGTGGCGAAAACCACGACCCCCTCCAGCTGCCCTCCGAGCCCTGGCACCGCCGCATATGTCTGTCCCTTGACATCCAGAAACCGGGCCGCGCCTGGACGGGACAGCTCCTCGAGAATCCCCCCTCCTGGTTCGGCGCTCGAGTGGCCCGCGACCCTCTCGAGTTGCCGGCCCCTTCGATCCCCCCCGGCATCCGGCCGGAAGATGAAGACTGCAACCTCGTCCACCTGCAAGGCCTGCTCGAGATCTCGCGCCACCTTCTGGGCCCAGGCCGAAAGATCCCCGGCAGCCTCGGGGGGAGAGTCGAGAAGCTGGCCGAGCTTCTTCTGCGTCTCGAGAAGCTCCCGTTCCCTCTCTTCCAGCCGGAGCTTGGCAACCTCGAGCTCGGCCGTTCGCCTCTCGACGGTTCGCTCGAGGTGCCGGGACCGCTGGGCCAGTGCTTGAGAGCGGAGGCGGATCGCGCCCCCCATCAGGCCTGCGAGGCCCAGGAAGTAGAAGGCATAGGCCCAGACGGTGCGCCACGGTGCTTCCTCGATCTGGAACTGAAGGGATACCGGCCCGGCCTCCTGGCCATACCCGTCGCGCGCCCAACCCGTGAAGGTGTACGCCCCGGCGGGCAGCCTCTCGAGAACGAAACGCCTCTCCTCCGTCCACTCGGATGGGACCTTCTCCAGAGGCACGAGCTGGGTCCGGTACCGCACCGCGTGCTCCCGCCCCTGCGCCAGCAGGGCGAGATCGAACCGGACGGTGGTGTCCCGGTGCGAGAGAACCGCTCCACTCGTCATCGGCACCTCTCCCCGGGTCCCCGCTCCGGCCCGCAGGATCACGAGCGCGGGAGCGCTCTTCGGAACCGGCTCCGCGTAGGGGTCGAGGACGGATGCTCCGCCGACCGACCCGCCCCAGATCCGTCCCGAGGGGTCGACCCAGGAGGCGCGGTTGAACTCGAGGGATCCGAGCCCGTCCTCGAGGCCGAAGGTGTAAACCGCCATCCGAGTGAGAAGGGCGGGTCCCGGACCCCTCGGAGTGAGCCGCACGACTCCACGGTTCGTGAAGAGGTAGGCTCGCCCGCCTCGATCGTGCCGGATCTGGTAGACCATCGGGTCGGGAAGAGGCGGCACGCTCGCTGGGGTCAGCGCCTCGCACGTCGTCTCGGGTTTTTCGATCTCGAATCTCCGGATGCCAAAGCTGGTGCCCACCCAGAGCATGGCCGGGCCGCCGGGCTCCGTTCGCGCTTCTGCGTGGTTCACGGAGAAGCCGGCGGTACACGGGACGATTCCGGACGACCCGCTGCCCAGCCGAAGCAGTCCGTCGGAGGTCCCGGCCCAGATGGTCTGGGCGGTTCCCGTTCCGGTCACGAGGACGGAGCGGATGGGTCCCCTGGCCCGCGGCTCCAGAATCGGGGTGGACTCGCCCGCGGGGACCCGCACCAGCCCTCCGAGGGTTCCTGCCCAGATGTCTCCGTCGGGGCTCGCCGCGATCGCGATCACCCTCTCGTCCGGCATCGCGGAGTTGTCCTTCCTGAGGGCCCGCCACTCGCCCTTCCAGGAGGAGAGAAGCCCTTTCCCCGTCGCCACCCAGGTCACCCGAGGTCCCGATCGCGATTCGACGCTCACCATCCCATAGACAAGAGGAGACTCGGACTGCCCGAGGCGTTCCTCCACGAGGCGTCCGTTCTCGATCCGGGAAAGACCGCCGATCGTCCCGATGAAGGGCGAACGCCGCCCGTCTGGCGGGAACTCCCCTTCGCCGACCCCGATCACCACGTTGTGCGGAAGTCCCCGGCGCGTGTCGAACGTGTACCAGCGGCCGGGATCGAGCCTGGCGACACCGCTGCTGGCGGTTCCGAGCCAGAGCCTCCGGCCTCGCTCGCTGAAGTGGAGGGAGTACACATAGTTTTCCGGGAGTCCCTGGCGAGAGTCGTAGCGGACTCCCGTGCCGTCCGGTCCGAATCGGATGAGGCAGACGGGGTTGATGCCCACCCAGACGCTGCCATCGGGCTCCTCGGCCATTGCCGTGACCTGGCCTTCGGGAAACCCTTCTTCCTGCCCCATCACGTTCCATGACCCAGCTCGAAGAAGCGCGATCCCCCGGGAAGCTGACCCGGCCCAGAGATCCCCCCGTCTGGAGACCAGAAGACTCCTCACCTGGAGATCCTCCCTCACCAGGACGGGAGGGCCGTCTGGATTCGGAAGCCGCCAGAGACCGCGGCGAGATCCCACCCAGACCGCATCCCCCTGACGCGCCAGCGCCGAGACAGGCCTCCCGCTGAGCTCCGCGACGGGGGCGCAACGAGCGGCCGCGCACCGGAATAGCCCCGAAGCTGTCCCGGCAAGGACTTCCCCGCTTCGTCCGCTCGGGGCCAGCGCTTCCACGGACTTGGGCAGCCCCTCTTTCTCACCCAGGGTCGTCCACGTTTCCCCGCATCGGCGCATCAGGCCGAAGCCACGGGTTGCCGCCCAGAGACACCCGTCGAGATCGGGCAACAACGAGGAGATCTCGACGGGCTGGAGCATCCCGAACGGCATCATCCGTTCGAACCGGATCCCATCCCAGCGGGCGATGCCGGCCTGCGTCCCCACCCAGACGAACCCGTCACGATCCTCCGCCAGAGCGAATGCGGTGTGCTGCGGAAGACCGTCGAAGGTCCCGAAGACCCGGAAGGTCAAGAACTGCTCAGGTCCCGGCAGACCGGTCCGAAGGGGGCCGGGGTCCGCCGAGACGGGGCCGGAGCCCAGGAGGGCCACGACCAAGAAGACGAGTCGAACTCGCCGGAGCATTCTGGCGATCGATCATAGCCGTGGCTGCACCAGCTCTGAACGCAGAGCCATGGAACCCGTCCCTCGCGGCCAGGCGGCCCGGCCGACCCGCCGAGGTGTGTAAGCTCCCCGCTGGAGAGCCGGAGAAACATGCCGACAGCCCGTAAGACCACGAGGGTCCTCCTCGTATCAGCCGTGACCGTATTCGTGCTCGCCCTCGTCGTCTGGTTCGGCGGGCGCGCCGTCCTCTCCCGCTCGGTCAGCCCCCATTCGGGAGAAGTCAGGGGCGCTGACCTTTCCAAACCGGTCGAGGTCTCGTTCGACGCCAGGGCCGTGCCCCGCATCTGGGCCGAGACAGACTCCGACCTCCGTTTTGCCCTCGGTTACGTCCATGCCTCCGAACGGCTCTTCCAGATGGAACTGATCCGCCGGATGGCGCGCGGAGACCTCTCCGAGGTCTTCGGAAAGCTCGCCTTCGACGTCGACCTGCGGCAGCGAAGAATCGGGTTCGGCAGAAAGGCGGAACGGGACGTGGCGACCCTCTCTCAAAAAGGGCGTGAGACCCTCGAGCGGTACGTCGCCGGCATCAATGCCTGGATCGAGTCCGCCCCCATCCTGCCCCCCGAATTCGTGATCCTGCGGTTTCGTCCTCGCCCCTGGACGCCCGCCGACTGCCTGGCCATCGCCCTCTACCAGACGTGGTTTTCCCACGAGTTGATGGACGCGGACGAGTCGTTCCAGAGGCTCAGAGAGCTGGGTGGGGAGAAGGTCTTGCCGTCGCTTCGGGTTTCCTTCCCCTGGTCGCCCGCGACCGTGCCCGATGGACCGCTTTCGGAGCTCCTCGGAGGGGACCCGTACCCGTGGCGAGTCACGGCGGCCTCGAACTCGTGGGCCGTCGCTCCATCCCGGACGAAATCGGGGAAGGCGATCCACGCGTCTGACCCTCACCTCGCCATCAATCAGGCTCCGGGTCTGTGGTACCTGGCGGCCATCCATTCGTCCGAGGGCATCGACGCGGCCGGAGTCACGCAGCCCGGCCTCCCGTTCGTCCTCATGGGCCACAACGCCGAGATCAGCTTCGCCTTCACCGTCTCGTCGGTCGACATCCTGGACTCCTTCGACGAGGAGCTCAGCGGCCCAGACGGCTCGCTGGTCGAGACGGCGGACGGCCCCCGCCCCCTCGAGAAGTTCGTGGAGGAGATCCGGGTCAAGGGCGAGGAGCTCCGGCGCGTCACGGTCGAGGCAACCCCGCACGGACCTCTCCTGAAAAAGGAAGGATCGAGGGGGATCTCGTTCCACTGGGCCGGTTTCGACTTTCCCCTCGGTGATCTCGTCGACGCGGCCCTGAGGCTGGAGCGAGCCCGGGATTTCGAGGAGTTCCGAAGATCGGTCACGTCATTCGGCGCGCTCGATGCGAACTGGGTCTATTCGGACAGGGCGGGGAACATCGGTTACCAGCTCGGCGTGCCCATCCCGCTTCGCGACTACGAGGACACCTACGCCCGCCACCCGGGAAAAGCACCGTCGAGCCGGTGGAAGGGGTACCGGCCCCTTCCGGAAACTCCCCACGTGTTGAACCCGGCGGCGGGGTTCGTCGCCAGCTGCAACAACCAGCCCGTCGCGGCGAGCTGGCCGTATCCCCTCCCCGGCTTCTACGATCCTTACCGGATCACCCGCGCCACCACCCTCCTCGCCAAGGGGACGGACTGGACGCGCGAAAAGAGCGAAGAGATGCAGCTCGATCTCGTTTCGGGCCGGGCGCTGAGGTGGAAGGACCTCTGCGCCCAGGGCGCGGAGAAGATCGGCCAGGCGGATGTCGCCAGAGAGCTGCAGGCCTGGGATGGCGCGGTCGCGACGCCTTCACGGCCCGCGGCCCTCTTCCAGCTCTGCTGGATCGAGCTGACGAGGGCTCTCTTCGAGGACGACTTCGGCTCCGACTGGAAGAAGGCCCGAACCATTCAAGAGCAGGTCCTGTCTGGCTCGGCGCCCGGATTGATCGACGACCGGCGTACCCCCGAGATCGAGACGGCCGCCGAGGTGGCGGCCTCGGCGATGACGAGGGCGATCTCGACAGGCGGGAACCGCACTTATGGCGAGCTCAACACCCTCACGGTGTCTCACCCTCTCTCGAGCGTGCGCCTCCTGGACAGGTGGCTCCGCCTCTCCCGGGGACCCGTCCCGGTGGGTGGGGACGCGGGGTCGCTCAACGCCAACTTCAACGGCTGGGACGAGAAGACGCGGGAATTCCGTTCCCAGATCGGCCCCAGCATGCGCTTCGTCCTCGACTGGTCAGACCCCGATTCGTTCACGATCAACGGCGCTCTTGGCCAGTCGGGGAATCCTCTCAGCCCCCACTACGACGACTTCTTCCTCCCGTCGCTCCGAGGGGAACGGTGGACTCTCCCGTTCTCTCGGGAAAAGCAGAGAGCCAGCGAGGTCGCGAGACTCCGTCTCGTGCCGGGCTAATGCCCGCACGCGAATCCTTCGAATCGCCAAGGGGCGATGTATTCTGATGTCGTGAATCAGGGAACACGGACGGTGTGGCCCCGCCGTTTCTGGTTGTTCGGGCCGGTTGTCGGGATCGCGCTCCTCATGAGTTCGGCTTCTTCCCTCATCGCCGCCGAGCCAGGCTCGATCATCGTCCGCAAGCCCGGAAAGGGCTCGCTTTCTCTCCTCACCGAGTCGCTCTCTGGTGAGATCAAGAAGAAGCCGGGAGCGGGGGCCCCGATCCTCGTCGACCTCAGCGGCGACCCCATCGCCGACGGAGCCCTCGTCGGACGCGAGGCGAAGAAGGCCTCGGTCGTCTACACCATGGGGGCGGACGCGACGTCCCTGGCCGCAAACATCCCGAACGCGTCCGTCATCGCCCTGGGGATCGCCAACCCGGCCAAGGTGAACACGTCCGGGACCTACCTCTCGGTCTATCCGAGGCTCGACCGCGTCTTCGCCTTCCTGCAGGAAAAGCTGAGCGCCAAGCGAGTCGGGTTCTTGCACACTCCCGCGCAAAACGCCGAGATGGCCCTCCTCTTCGCGAAGTCCGCGCAGTCGAAGGCGGTCGGATTCGACCCGATCGCGGTCTCTTCGCCCGGAGAGCTAGCACGCTCGATGAAGGAAGTGCTGCCGAGGGTCGACGTTCTCGTGCTTGCGGTCGATCCCCTCATTCTCGATCCGCGAAGCGTGGACCTGATCGTGGAGCAGACGATCGCGCAGAAGAAGCCGGCCGTCGGATTCCTCGGGGAGCTCGCGTCGCTCGGCGTCGCCGTCTGTATCGTCGCCGCGCCGAACGACGTGGCGGCCAAGGCCGTCGAGCTCTCCGAGTTCTCGGGAATCAAGGGCAAGAAACGAGTCGAGGTCGATAGCACCGTGATCGTCCTCTCGAAGAAGGCTGCCGAGCCGCTCAAGCTCGACAAGGCCCGGCTCGGAGCCACCGATGTCCGCTAGACCGCTCTCGCTCGGAACCGTGGCCCTCCTTCTCTCCTCTTGCCTGTCCCTACCGGCCGCGGGCCAGTCGGACTTCTTCGAAGAGGCGAAGGGGTACTTCCTCTCCCGGACCATCGAGGGCGCCTCGAAGCACACCGAGGCGCTCTCGGAAACCCCGGCGACCGCCACGATCATCACGCGCGAGGACATCGAGCGCTACGGCTTCCGGACGGTGGCGGATGTCTTGAACTTCGCCGTTCCTGGATACACGGCCGCGACGGACCGGACCTGGGACTTCGCGGGCGGCCGCGGCCTCACCCTGTTCGAGGACTACAACACCCGCATCCTCGTGATGATGGACGGGCATCCGTTGAACGAGCCCTGGAACAACTTCTCGGGCATCGGGCGAGAGATGTTCGTGCCTCTCGACCTCGTCGAGCGAATCGAGGTCATCCACGGACCGTCGTCGCTTCTCTACGGCGGGTACAGCCTCTTCGGCATGGTGAACGTCGTCACGAGCAACGGCGAGAGCCTGACCGGCGCGAGGGTCCGCGTTTCCGGCGGCACATGGGACACCTACGAGGGAGTGGCCTCGTACGGCATCTCGGGTGTCATCCCGGGAGCGAGCGAGGACGACCCGGGAACGCCCTGGAACATCTTCGCGGCGGCCGGCACCTACCGTTCCCGCGGCGAGAACCTCGATTTCCCGCTGGTCAACGTCTTTGAGCCCGTCGACCTTTCCGGCGGGACCTTCTGGGGAGGCCCGCAATCGGGAACCGACTTCGAACGAGCCCCCTTTGGATTCCTCAAGGCCCAGCGCGGGCCGTTTTCCCTCCTGGCGCGGGTCGGGTACCGCGACCACGGCGAGGTTTTCGCCGAGAACCTGGCCCTTTATGGCGACCCCTCTTCCGTCCGCCGCGACACGAAGAACTTCGTCGAGCTCAAGTGGCGGCCGAAGATCGGGTCGTACGTCGAGGGGTTCGTCCGCGCCTTCGCCGATTCATACAAGTACTGGGGGCAGTCTCCCTACGCCGCAGATCTCTACTACCCGGGGAGGGAGGCGTTCTTCGGGGTGGTTTCGGCCAGCACGTGGGACGTGGGCGGAGAGGCGAGCTTCACCTACAAGCGCGGTGTCCACCTCCTCACCTTCGGCGTCGAGTACCGTTACCGTCAGGTGAAGGACGTCTACGTCGAGGAGGACTGGAACTCCCACGAAGTCCTCTACCAGGGCGACGAAACTCGGACCAGCGGCCACCTTCTCGTCGCGTACCTGCAGGAGGAGTGGCGGCCCGTCAACAGCCTGTCGTTCGTCGCCGGGGCGACTTTCGCCGATACCGAACCCGGCGGGCAGACCTTCCTCCCTCGCTTCGCGGTCATCTTCAAGCCGCGCCCCAGCCTCTCCATCAAGGCTCTCTACGGCTTCGGATTCCGCGCCCCGTCGCTCTACGAGGCCGCCAACGCCTACGTGGACCTTTCCGGACAGGTAGCCGAGCTGCCTCCCGAGGAGATGCGGTCCGCCGAGCTGTCGCTCCTGTGGGAACTCTCGAGCGCGGTCTCGGTGCAGGCCTACGCCTTCGACAGCCGCCTCAGCGGGCTCATTCGCAACCGGGCAATAGCCTCGGGCGGGGGAGGATACGAGGCCCTCGATGATGCGCCCGGCCGGGGTGCGGGCCTTTCCGTGACGGGCCGGACCGGCCCCCTTCGCGGCTACCTGAACGTTGCCTACGCGAAGGCCCACCTGGAAAGGCCCAACACCCCGGACCAGGAAATCCCGGGAAGCTCGAAATGGCTCGCCTCGGGCGGGCTGTCATTCGACGCCGGAGACGTGACGGCGTCCCTCCTCGGACGCTACGTCGGAAGACAGGAACTGGACCCCGCCTTCTACGAGGAAGGAACGGCCGGCGACTTCATCGAGGCCAACGCCCGGCTTTTGTGGAAAACACGGATCGCTCTCTACCCGCTCACGCTGTCCCTGGACATCCGAAACATCTTCGACTCGGAAGGCACGCTCTCTGCCAGCCCGACTCAGGTCATCTCTTACGTCCCCATTCCGGGCCGGACGGCCCTTCTGGGCTGCGAGATCAGATTCTGAATGGCGCCTGCTCTTCTTGGGGGAGAGCACCGCGCTCGCTTCGGAGTTGCCCTCGGGGTCCTGCTCGTACTAGTTTGACTTCCTGAAGTTCCCCGTACCCGATCCGTTGACTGGTTCCCGGTCACCACCAACAGGAGGCTCCAGCATGTCCGTGACATCAGATCCGCACCGGTTCTTCACCCGTCGACTCGTCGGAGCCGTTGCCGCCACCGTCCTCCTGGCAGGGGCGCTGGCGTCGAGTCCGGCACGGGCGATCCCGCCAGCCGAGCGGACCGCGCTGATCGACCTCTACACCAACACGAACGGGGCGGGCTGGGCCACCCAGACCGGATGGGACACGCAGACGCCCGGAACGGAGTGCACCTGGTTTGGCGTCTGCTGCTGGGACGGCGCCACGTGCTCCGGAGGCACCAACGTCACGAGTCTCAACCTGAATGCCAATGGCCTCAGCGGGACCCTTCCGTCAACGATAGGAGATCTGACGGCGATCCAGTACCTGAGGTTGAACAGCAACGCGCTGACGGGAAGCCTCCCGGCATCGATCTCGAATCTGAGCGCCCTGATCGAGTTCGAAGCCGCGGGCAACTCGCTCAGCGGGAGCATCCCGTCGGGAATCGGGGGCAAGCCGAGCCTTCAGCTTCTCGTCCTCTCGGGGAATCAGTTCTCCGGCTCGATTCCGCCAGAGATCTGGGGACTCACGAACCTTCAGATTCTCGCGCTGGCCGCCAACCAGCTCACGGGGACCATCGATGCAGGAGTCGGAAACCTCACGAACCTCCAGGAGCTGTACCTTCGCTACAACTTCCTGAGCGGGCCGATCCCGACGGAGATCGGGAACCTCACGAGCCTCCAGTTCCTCAGCCTGGATGGCAACAGCCTGGTATCCCCGATCCCGACATCGATGACGAACTTGACCGCGCTCGTGGCGGGTGGACTGGACATCTCCTTCAACGCCCTCGACACCACGGACGGCCCCCTGATCGCGTTTCTGAACTCCAAGCAGTACGGCGGAGACTGGCAGAGTACCCAGACCATCCCGCCGCCGGGGCTGGCCACTTCGAACCCGACCGACACCACGATCGATCTCTCGTGGACATCCATCCCCTTCAACGGAAGCTCCGGCTACTACGAGATCCAGTCGAGCACCACGATGGGGGGTCCGTACTCGTACGTCGGACAGACCGCGGACAAGCTTGCGACGGGAATCGTCGTCTCGGGACTCAACCCCGTGACGACCTACTACTTCGTCGTCCGAACGGTGACGGACCCCCTGGGTCCCCCGTTCAATCCGGGAACCGTCACCAGCGAGTTCACCGCGGAGGTTTCAGGCACGACGCTGTCCTCGTGCACCTACGCCCTCATCCCGGCTTCCTCCTCGCCGCCTGCCGGGGGCGGAACGGGGCTGACCTTCCAGGTTTCGACCCTACCCGGGTGCCCGTGGTCCGCCGCCACAAACGACAGCTGGATCCAGGTCACGGGCGGCACTCCTGGCGTGGGCACCGGAACGGTCACCTATGACGTCGACCCGAACACGGGGCCCGCCCGCCAGGGCTTCATCGACGCCGGCGGCGAGATCTTCACGGTCAACCAGGCAGAGGGCTGCACCGCGAACTCCTCATTCGTGCCAACAAGCGCGAACCCGCCAGCTTCCGGCGCGACGGGCCTCGGGTTCTCGCTCTCGACGGATGGCGCCTGCTCCTGGGAGCTCGTTCCGAGCGACCTCTGGATCACGATCACGAGCGGTCTCTCGGGGTCCGGACCAGCGGCCGTCTCCTTCGACGTGGCCGCAAACCCTGGTCCAGCTCGAGTGGGAACGATCACGGCTCTGGGGCAGACCTTCACGATCAATCAGGATGATGGCTGCGCCTCGAACACGACCCTCAACCCAACCAGCGCCACCCCCCCGGCTGCAGGAGCCGCTGGTCAGACCTTCGATGTCTTGACCCCGGGAGCCTGCCCCTGGACGGCGGTCGCGAATGACCCCTGGCTCCACATCACCGGGGGGGCCTCGGGCCTCGGGAACGGGACCGTCACTTACAGCGTCGACGCCAACGTGGGACCGCTCCGAGTCGGGACTATCACGGCCGGCGGGCAGACCTTCACGGTCACCCAGGCCGACGGCTGCGCGTTCTCTCTCGTGCCGGCCAGCGCGAATCCCCCGGCAACAGGTGCCACCGGGCTCACTTTCCAGGTTCAGACAGGGGCCGGGTGCCCCTGGACCGCGGTTTCGAACGATGCCTGGATCACCCTGACGGGCGGAGCCTCCGGGAATGGCCCCGGAACCGTCACCTATGACGTGGCGGCCAACGTCGGGCCCGTCCGCGTCGGGACCCTCACGGCCGGCGGGCAGACCTTCACGGTCACCCAGGCCGACGGTTGCGTGTTCTCTCTCGTGCCGGCCAGCGCGAATCCTCCGGCAGCGGGTGTCTCGGGCCTCACCTTCCAGGTTCAGACAGGGGCCGGGTGCCCCTGGACCGCGGTTTCGAACGATGCCTGGATCACCCTGACGGGCGGAGCCTCCGGGAATGGCCCCGGAACCGTCACCTATGACGTGGCGGCCAACGTCGGGCCCGTCCGCGTCGGGACTCTCACGGCCGGCGGGCAGACCTTCACGGTCACCCAGGCCGACGGCTGCGCGTTCTCTCTCGTGCCGGCCAGCGCGAATCCCCCGGCAACAGGCGCCACCGGGCTCACTTTCCAGGTTCAGACTGGAGCCGGGTGCCCCTGGACCGCGGTATCGAACGATGCCTGGCTCACCTTGACAGGAGGCGCTTCCGGGAATGGCCCCGGAACCGTCACCTATGACGTGGCGGCCAACCCGGGCCCCCAGCGCGTCGGGACCCTCACGGCCGGCGGGCAGACCTTCACGGTCACCCAGGCCGACGGCTGCAACGCCAGCACCACACTGTTCCCGACGAGCGCCAACCCACCGGCCTCCGGAGCGACAGGCTTGACGTTCCAGGTCCAGACGACCGCGGGGTGTTCCTGGACAGCTGTCTCCAACGCAGCCTGGATCACGATCACGGCAGGGTCCGCCGGAACTGGAAACGGGACCGTCACTTACGACGTCGCCGCGAACCCGAGTCCGGCCCGGGTCGGCACGATCACCGCCGGAGGGCAGACCTTCACGGTCAATCAGGCGGACGGCTGCGCCGCCAATACCAGCCTCGTGCCCTCGAGCGCGAACCACCCGGCAAGCGGAGCGTCCAGTCAGGCCTTCCAGATTCAGACGGGCGCGGGATGCCCGTGGACGGCGGTCTCGAATGCCAGCTGGATCACTCTCACGTCGAGCGGTTCCGGGAGCGGCCCCGCGAGCGTCGTCTACAACATCGCCGCCAACCCCGGCCCAGCCAGGAATGGCACGGTCACCGCGGCTGGCCTGACTTTCACGGTCAACCAGGCGGATGGGTGCACTCTCAACACGACGCTCCTCCCCACAGGCGCCAGTCAACCGGCTGCCGGGGCTACGGGCCAGGGCTTCCAGGTCCAGGCCGCTGTCGGCTGCAGCTGGACAGCCGTTTCCAATGCCGCCTGGATCACGATCACAGCCGGCGCCGCGGGCTCGGGTCCGGGCGGCGTCACCTATGACGTTGCCGCAAACTCAGGGCCCGCCCGGAACGGAACGATCACGGCCGGCGGTCAGACGTTCACGGTGACACAGGCGGACGGATGTCTCGCCAACACCACCCTCGCTCCCACCAGCGCCTCTCCCCCGTCGGCTGGCGCCACCGGATCGACATTCCAGGTTCAAACCGCCGCCGGATGTGCCTGGACGGCGGTCTCTAACGCCGCCTGGATCACCATCACCGCCGGCTCATCCGGAACGGGTCCGGGGACGGTGACCTACAACGTCGCCGCGAATGTGGGCCCGGATCGCACCGGGACTCTCACCGCGGCAGGGAAGACCTTCACGGTCACCCAGACGGACGGCTGCAACGCCAACTCCACACTCACCCCCGCGAGCTCTTCCCCGCCCGCGGAGGGCGCGGCGGGCCTGGCCTTCCAGGTCCAGACGGCACCGTCGTGCGCCTGGACGGCCGTTTCCAACGTGGCCTGGATCACGATCACGGCCGGCGCCTCCGGCACGGGTCCCGGCACCGTCGCCTATAGCGTCGCGGCGAACGCGGGTCCTGCCCGGACCGGCACGATCACCGCCGCGGGGCAGACCTTCACGGTCAACCAGCCCAACACCTGCACCTCGGGCACGGTTCTCTCCCCCGGCTCCGCGACGATCCCGGCGGCCGGGGCCACCGGACAGAGCTTCCAGATCCAGACGTTTGCGGCCTGCCCGTGGACGGCGGTCTCCAATACTCCGTGGATCTCCATCACGTCCGCGACAGCGGGAACAGGCCCGGGGACCATCACCTTCGACGTGGCTTCCAACCCGGGACTCGGCAGGACGGGCACGATCACTACCGCCGGCCAGACCTTCTCCGTCATCCAGGGTGAGGGTTGCCAGGCTGGCGCGGCCCTGACTCCGGCGAGCTCGTCCGCCCCGGCGGCGGGAGCCACGGGCCAGGTGCTCAACCTCTCGATTGCGGAGGGCTGCCCCTGGACCGCCTCGGCCCTGGACCCGTGGATCACTCTCACTTCGGAAACCTCGGGCGCCGGCAATGCGACCCTGAGGTTCAGCGTCGATCGAAATACGGGGAGAGCGCGGAGCGGCCGGATCTCGGCAGCTGGTCTCTTCCATACGGTCAACCAGGAAGACGGCTGCGCAGAGGGCACCACCCTCTCTTCGCCGGGCGCGAGCGTGCCCGCCGCGGGGGCCGTGGGGCAGAGCTTCTCGATCGCGGCTTCGCCGGATTGCTCCTGGACGGCGGTCTCCGATGCCGCCTGGATCTCGATCCTGTCGGGGACCCCGGGAAGCGGCGCCGGCACGATCGTCTATAGCGTTGCGGCGAACGCAGGCCCGGAAAGGTCCGGCACGATCACGGCAGGTGGAAAGACATTCACCATTACGCAGGCCGATTCCTGCACGGCGGGAGCGACCCTCAACCCGTCGAGCGCATCGGTTCCGGTCGCCGGAGCCTCCGGCCTGACCTTCCAGGTCGCCACCTCGGCCGCTTGCCCGTGGATGGCCGTCGCGGAGGACCCCTGGATCACGATCACCGCGGGCGCTTCTGGCACCGGAAACGGAACCGTGACCTTTAGCGTCGCCCCCAACGATGGGCCAGACAGGACGGGCACGATCACCGTCGCCGGTACCGCCTTCACCATCAATCAGGCTCCTGGATGCTTCACTCCCTCGGTCCCGCGCATCTCGAGCCACCCGGTCGCCCCGGTCCTGGCCGGGAACAGCTTCACCGTCGCCTGGGACCCCGTTCTCGACCTTCCGAGCACGGGCTTCTACCGCCTCCACATCGCGAACAACGCGGCGTGCGCCTCACCCGTCTCGAGCACCACCACGGGTCTGTCGGTCACGGTGCCCACCGAGCCCGGCAAGGTGGTCACGTACTGCATCCAGATCCAATCCGTCGCGGGAGGCATCTGCCCGCCCGCGAACACATCTCCCCTGTCGGAGCCGGTCCTCGTCGAGGTCCGCCCGCTGCCTGCCTCGTTCACTGTCATTCAAGGTCAGCTCCCGGCTGCCCGGACCAACGTCAACGGTCCTCCGCCATCCGGATCGACCGTCGTCTTCCGCAACATCGGAGAGTCGGCCGGAACGTTGACGCTCTCCGCGACGGGCGGGTTCTTCTCCATCGCGCGCCAGAACGTTCTGGAGGTCGCCGCCGGGACGGATCTCGAGGTCGGCCTCCTGTTCACCACCGCCAACACCACGGTCGAGGGCATCCAGAGCGGCGAACTCACCGGCACATGGAGCGTCGCGGGAGAAGCACTCTCGGTGTCGACCCCGATCACGCTGACGGTCCTTGCCGGATCGAGCCAGCCGACGGGTGGGATGAAGCTCGAGCCGGTCGGCTCGGCCACCATCACCTTCAGCCTGCCCGCCGGACCGGCTTCTGTCCGGTTCGGCCAGAACGTCCTCAACCCAGCGCCGCAAGACGTGCTCATCAGGAACACCGGATCCCTTCCCGTCAGGATCTCTCCGACGATCGGGCCGGGAGGGACGTGGCTTTCCATTTCCGGGGACTTCACGACGCCCATTCCGGCTTACACCGAGCGGACCTTCACGCTCTCCGTGGATCGAAGCCGCCGGACATCCGAGGAAGGCGCGCCGCCGCTCTCCACCATCCTGAGAATCGAGAACGTCGATGGCAACCCGGACGACGCGGCGGTCTTCGAGGTCATCGACGAGGAACCGCCCCCGCCCGTCTCCGGCACGAACCGGGCGGAGCTCCTCGACACGGAGTACTCGCTCATCGTCGGCTCTTCCGTCAGCACGAGCTCGTCTCCGGCCGGCGGCAAGAGCTGGCTCTTCGGAGCCCCCGAGAACACCCAGTACCAGTCCGACGGCTGGATCCGGAATCGAAGCTCCGACCAGATCTCCGTCGACCTCTACTACACCCCTGACAGCGCTCAGGGACTCACCGACCCGGGCGTCAAGAAGAACACGGTCACCCTCGACGGATACCGGAGCTACCGGCTCTCGGACTTCGTGAAGAGCCTCTTCGCCGAGAACGGGAGCGGACTCGTCGAGGTCCGCTCGAGGCAGCTGCCCCAGCTCTCGATCCGGCAGATCGTCGACTCCGTCACGATCCGGAACGGAATCCCCTACAACAACGGCGCTGAGTTCCCGCTCGTCGTCTCGGGAGAAGGCGTCTCCGCGCAGGGTTCCGCCGGCACGGGGGACCGCATCATTCTGGCGGGAATGAAGGGTCCGAAGGCGGGATTCAGGACCAATCTGATCTTCTCCGAGACCATCGGCAAGCCGGTCGCGGTGAGGGCCCGCCTCTACGGAACCGACGGCCGCAAGCTGGGCGAGAAGAAAGTCGCCATCAACCCCTACTCCAAGACCCAGGTCAACGGCGGGGATCCCGAGCTTTTCCCCATCCCCTACGACAACGCAACGGTCGTCGTCGAACCCCTCTCGGGAGAGGGCTTCGTTTCGGTCGTGGCCACAGTGATCGACAACGCCTCGGGGAGCTACTTCATCCGGCTCGGAACGGTTTCCGCAAGGCCCGCGCAGGCCACCCGCACGTCAAAGGCGGTCACATCCGGGTTTTTGCCGGTCGTCAGCCGGGAGGAAAGCCCGGACACCTTCTACACGACACGGCTCTCGGTCACCAACGCCTCCGAGTCGGATGCCACGATCAACGTCACGTTCCTGCCCGAGAAGGGCTACGGAGTTCCCAGCGAACCGGTGACCGTTGTCGTCCCGAAAAAGGAAAGCGGCGAGGGCGAGGATGGCCCCAAGTCCGTGACCTTCGGGAACGTCCTGGAGGAGCTCCTCGGGATCCAGTCCAATGCGCGCGGAATGTTGAAGATCGAAGGTGAGCTCGAGTCGCTCGTCTTCGCCACGGAGACCTCGACTCCCCTCGACAAGACGGACCCGGAAGCGGGCCGCTCCCTATCCTCTTTCAATCTGGCGCCTGGCTCGGACGCGAAGTTCGCCGGGGCCTTCTCGATCAACTCTCCAGAAGTGACGGGTATCCGGCAGACCGAGAGCGACACGGCCAAGGCGGAGGTCTCGGTGCCGGCGATCGAGGAGGGCTCCCAGTACCGGACCAACCTGATCCTGGCCGAGCTCGCGGGCGAGAAGGGCAAGGTCAAGGTCATCCTGAGAAAACCCGGCGGCGCGGCCCTCGGGGAGCCCCTCGTCGTCGAGCTCGCGCCCTTCGAGAGGAAACAGATCGACCGGGTCATCACGACGATCGTGAAGCCGCCCAGCGGGACGGGTGAGTACAAGGACATCGAGATCATCGTTCAGGCGCTCGAGGGGAAGGCCAAGTCGATCGCCCTCGTCTCGCGGGTCGCATCCGACCCGAAATCGAGACGGCTCGACACCTACGTCCTCGGGCCCAGCACGAGCGGGAGCGCGAAGAAGGCGAAGAAGTAAGCTCCACGCCCCCTCTGGCCGCCCGGATCCGGGCGGCCAGAGGCCCGCTCCGGTCTCGTTCGCCGGGATTTCGGGCCCGCGAAAACTGATATCCTGGAACGGTGAGAACCGATTGCAGGCGCTTGCCGTCCGGAGCGTGGCCCGCATGATCAAGTTCTTCGGGCGGGTCGCGATCCGCTGGAAGATCATCCTCGTTGCGCTTCTCACGACGGTCGCGGTTCTCGTTGCCGTTGCCGCGGCCATCTTCACCTATGACAGCGTCTCTTTCCGCCGCCGGATGGTGCGGGACACGATCGTCCTGGCGAACATGCTGGAGGTCTCCTGCGCCCAGGCGGTCGTTTTCGACGATCCGCGCAGTGCCGAGGAGGCGCTTTCGACCCTGAAGGCCCAGTCACAGGTCGTCGCGGCGGCCGTCTACGGCAAGGAAGGGAACGTCTTCGCGACCTACATGCGGAGCGGCCTGACGGGGTGGGAGCCCCCCAAGGTGGAGCGAAGCGGCCACCGCTTCGAGAAGGATCACCTTGCCCTCTTCAAGACCATGGAGTTCGGCCGGAAGGAAGTCGGCTCTGTCTACCTTTTCCTGGACATGACGGCCCTGGCTGCGAGAAAGGCCGACTACGCCAAGATCCTCACCGTCGATCTGCTCGCTGCCATCCTTCTGGCGTTCTTCCTTTCCTCGAAGCTGCAACACCTCATCTCCGGCCCGATCCTCAGGCTCGTCGGTGTCACGAAGGAGGTCTCCGAGAAGAAGGACTACTCCCTTCGCGCCCAGAAGGAAACCTCGGACGAGATCGGCCTTCTGATGGACGGCTTCAACCACATGCTGGTGGAGGTCGAGAAGAGAGATGTGGACCTGCAAGACAAGAACGAGAAGCTCCGGGAGCAGGGCGAGGAACTTCGGCAGAAAAACGAGCAGATCCTCGACAGCATTCGCTATGCCCAGCACATCCAGGCATCGATTCTGCCCCTGCCGGAGTACCTCTCGGCCGCGCTGCCCGACCACTTCGTCATCTTCCGGCCCTGCCACATCGTCTCGGGGGATTTCTACTGGTGCCACAGGAGCAATGGCCGGGTGTTCCTCGCCGTGGTCGACTGCACGGGACACGGAGTCCCGGGCGCGTTCATGTCGATGATCGGCGGAAGCCTCCTCCGGGGCGTCGTCGTCGAGAAGGGGCTGACGGATCCCGCGAAGATCCTGGAGCACCTGAACACGGGTGTTCGCGAGACCCTGCAGCAGACCGTGGAACACCTCGGCGCGCAGGACGGCATGGACGTCTGTCTCTGCGTCGTCGATGAAGAGTCGGGAAGCGTCAGCTTCGCCGGGGCGAAAAGACCGCTGTACGTCGTCAAGGTCAAGGGTGATGCAGAGCCGGAGCTCGTCGAGCTGAAGGGGGACAGATCGTCGATCGGAGGCCGGGGAGAGACACGCTCGTACTCGACCAAGATCGTCGAGACCGCTCCCGGGGACATGATCTATCTGACGACGGACGGCTATTCGGATCAAAACGGAACCACCGGGAAGCGATTCGGAGCCGAGCCGTTCAAGACCCTGTTGAGGTCGATCGCAAAAGGTCCAGCAGCCGATCAACGTCAGAGATTAGAATTGGCTCTCGATACTCACCAGGGGACGGAAAAGCAGCGGGACGACATTACTGTCGTCGGGGTCAGAATCCAGCCAGGTAAAGGGACCCCCTGAAGGAAGCTCGAGGAGCGAGGAGCGGCAATGGATCGTACGAGCCTTTACGCGCACTACCAGACGATGGGACAGGACGGGATCGTCTTCATGTTCAAGGGGAGCATGTCCCAGGCGCTCCTCGTGAAGTTCGGCGACATGATCCGCGAGGACCTCTTCACGACGTCCAAGAAGATGTCGGAAATCCGGGCCGTCTTCTCGGTCTTCATCGAGCTCGCCCAGAACATCAACCGCTATTCGGCCGAGAGGGTGGAAGCCGGCGGAGAATCCGAGACGGGCAGCGGCATCATCGTCGTGAGCGAGAGTGAGGGGCGGTACACGGTCGCCTCCGGAAACAAGATCGAGAATAGCCGCCTCAGCTACATCGTCCCGCGCCTGGAAATGATGAAGGGTCTCAGCTCCGAGGCGCTCAGGAAGCTCTATCGCGAACAGATCAAGGCCACCGCGCCCCCCGAGGGGAGCGTCGGGGCCGGCCTCGGTCTCTTTGACATCGCCAAGAAATCCGGCGGTGGACTCAACTACCTGGTCCATCCCATCAACGAGGAGTTTTCCTTCATCGAGCTCTTCGTCGAAATCAGAAAAGAGAACAGCTCGCTGTCGCAGGCCATTTCGTCTCAGGACGTCATCAAGGGGATCGAACGTGGACAGACTAAGGATTGAAAGAACCAAGTACACCCTGGAAATCGACCTGGACCCCGTTTCGGGAAAACTCCAGCTGACGGGAGAGTCTTACCCCGAGAACGCCCGCGCCTTTTTTGCGCCCGTCTTCTCCTGGCTCGACCAGTACCTCAAGACAAACCCAGAGAACGTGAATGCCGAGCTCAGCCTCGACTACCTCAACACCAGCTCGACCAAGTGCCTCCTGGATTTCCTGGAGGTTCTCGAGAAGTTCCGGAGCGGCGGGGGGACGGTCAACGTCACCTGGTTCTACTCCAAGGACGATGAGGACACCCTGACGATGGGCCAGGACATCGCCGAGGACACGGAGCTGCCCATCCAGTTCGTCGAGAGATAAGTGGAAACACGAACGGAAAGCCCCGAACGGGAGGAACTCTTCTCCAAGGAGATGGAGATCCTCGAGAAGGCGAAGTCTTCGCTGAAGGCCGCGGAGCAGGCTTCTCAAGAGAGCCTCTCGGACTTCGGCACCGTCATCCGCCAGTACGAGAAACTCCTCAAGCAAGCCACCAAGCTCACCCGGCTGGGCGACGGATACCAGAGGAAGATGCTCCTGGCCTACGAGGAGATCGAGAGGCAGAAGCTCGTCCTGCAGGAGAATGAACGTCAGCTCGAGATCAGGAACCGCTTCATCCGCGAGACGTTCGGCCGCTACCTGTCGGACGACGTCGTCACGGGCCTTCTCGAGGCTCCAGAGGGCCTCGCGCTCGGTGGAGAGAAGCGGACGGTCACCATCATGATGACCGACCTGAGAGGCTTTTCCGCCCTGGCCGACGGCCTCGACCCGGCGGAGGTCGTCACCCTCCTCAACGGTTACCTCGAGGTGATGACGGGCATCATCCAGAAGTGGGCCGGCACCATCGACGAGTTCATCGGCGATGCCATCCTCGGACTCTTCGGCGCACCGCTCCTGCGTCCAGACGACCACGTTCGCGCGGCCGCGTGCGCACTCGAAATGCAGCTCGCGATCCCCGGCGTCAACGCCATGAACAAGGAGAAGGGGCTGCCCGCCATCGAGATGGGAATCGGCCTGCACACCGGCGAGGTCGTCGTCGGAAACATCGGCTCCAAGCTCCGCGCCAAGTACGGCGTCGTCGGCCGAGCGGTCAACTTCGCTTCTCGAGTCGAGTCGTACACGGTGGGTGGACAGGTCCTCATCTCGCGGGAGCTCCGCGAGGCCCTGGGCCCTCTCGCCATCATCGGCTCCGAGATGCAGGTGCACCCCAAGGGAATGCAGCCCGTGACCATCTACGACCTCGTGGGCCTCTCCGGCGACAACGGGATCCGCCTGGAACAAAAGAACGTCTCGAGGGAAAAGATGAAGACCGAACTCCCCGCGACGTTCATCGTGGTCGAGGGCAAGGACGCCCGCGGAGACGAACACCACGCCACCTTCGTGGCCGTGTCCGAGGAGTTGCTCGAGGCCGAAGTCAACAGCGACATCCCGCTCAAGCCGCTTTCGAACCTCCGATTCCGCCTCCAGGCCGCCCCGTCCACCGACGTCTACGCGAAGGTCCTGGCGGGTGAGGCGGGCCACGGCACTTTCATCATCCGGTTCACGTCGCTCCCCGAGACGGCCAAGAACATCATCGCCGCGGCTCGGTAGGAGCGCCGGGTGCCCAGAAGCCAGAAGATCTCGCCCTGCCTCTGGTTCGACGGGAACGCCGAGGAGGCTGCTTCCTTCTACGTCTCGCTCTTTCCTGGCTCCGCAATCGTGAAGCGCTCCGCTTTCGGTGGGGACAACCCCGTCACGGTCGCCTTCGAGCTCGATGGCACCTCGATCGTGGCGCTCAACGGGGGACCGCAGTTCAAGTTCACGCCGGCGATCTCGCTCTTCGTCATGTGCGAGAGCCGCGATGAGATCGACACCCTCTGGGCACGGCTGACCGACGGGGGCAGCGCGATGATGCCCCTCGACACCTACCCGTGGAGCGAGCGCTACGGCTGGGCCATTGACCGGTTCGGCATGACGTGGCAGCTGATGCTCGGCCCGGTCGCGGACGTCGGACAGAAGGTCGCCCCTTGCCTTCTCTTCGTTGGCGGCGTTTTCGGACGCGGCGAGGAGGCTCTGCGCCTCTACACATCCCTGTTCCCGGACTCCGCAATCGACGGGATCCTGCACTACGGCCCGAACGAGGACGGCCGTGAGGGTACGGTCAAGCACGCCCAGTTCGCCCTGGCCGGATGCAAGTTCATGGTCATGGACGGCCCCGGCGAACACGCCTTCACGTTCAACGAGGCCGTGTCGCTCATCATCCACTGTCACGATCAGGCCGAGATCGACCGTTTCTGGTCCCAACTGACCGCGAACGGGGGCACCGAGAGCATGTGCGGATGGTTGAAGGATCCCTTCGGAGTCTCCTGGCAGGTCGTCCCCGAGAAAATCTCGGAGCTCCTGGCCCGCCCGGAGGCCATCCAGGCGATGTTCGGGATGAAGAAACTCGACATCGCGGCGTTGAAGAACGCCCACTGAAGAAGGCCTAGTCGAGGCTCACCGGTCCGGCTCGACCCCAGCGACCTGCAACCTTCCACTCCAGCCAAACCGCAGGAGAACCCGGTAGTCGACGGCGGATTCGAGATCGACGTCCACGTCGGTCCGGGTCCAGGCGGTTCGACAGAACAGCGACAGGGTGTGCGCGCCAGGGCTGACCTCGACCCATTCCCGCGGCCCCTTCTCCCAGAAGCGCGGAACGTCGAGATCGAAGACCTTCACCCCTGGAAAGTCATCGCGAAACGAAGGGTGTGGCCTGTACCCCTCGCCCCCCTTCAAGACTTTGATGGGTCCCGCGTAGTCGATCACGGCCACACACCGCTCCGGGGCCCCTGACGAGTAGCCCGACTCATCGGAGGCATCCTGAGACGCGGAGAGTCGAATTCTGGAGGTCTCTTTCCCGCTCGATGCCGGAGCCGGCGCGGGTGTCGGGCCCGAGCGGACGGCGGGCACGGGAGACGGGACAACCGGAGCGGCCGCCGGAGTCGCGGCCGGCAGAACGGCCGGCGCCGTCTGGGCTTGCGGCGCCGCGAGAGTCCCGGCTGCCGGCTTTGCGGAAGCGGGAGCCGGAACCGCCGCGGCAGCAGGGCCGGCAGGGACAGCAGGGACCGGATTCGCGGGACCCGTTCTCTGGCAATCGATGGCCGCCGCGAGAACCTCCGCCGGAACCTGCTTGGACAGTTCCAGGACGGCCGCCGCGTCCAGGGTGAAACCGACACAGTCCTTCTTGACGAGGGCGACGATCACCTTCGAGTCGACACCCTCCGTGACCAGCCGCAAGAGCTGCTGCCGGGTGATCGGCTCGGCCGTGGCGCTGACGGACAGCCACCCGATTGCCCAGACCACCGCCACCCGCCCGAGATTCCGTGCCCCGCTCGCTCCCATTCCCGTCTCCTTCCGGCTGCGTCCTTCAAACCCGAACCAATTATGGCTCGCGCCCAGCGAGGAGTCGCCCCGCGGGAACCTGGGACACTCCATCGTCGCCCGGAAGGTCCGTCCTCCTCAACGAAGCAGAGCGCCGTCAGTTGTCCGGTGAGAGGGGAGAGCCGCCGCAGGCTCCCCCGAGCGTGAAGATGTCGGCTCTCTTCGACGACGGGTTGTTGTCGATCTTCGTGACGAGAGCGAGGACCCTTCCCTTCCCCTCCACGGCATGGATTTCGACCTGGATGTCCTGGAAGTCGGCCGCACCCGAGTCGACTTGAAGAACATCGCGGATCACTCTGTTGATCTGGAGCCGTTCGTTGCGATCCAGCGGATAGACCTTCTCGCCGATCGCGGCACCGGAACCCGGACGAACGAGCCTGACCTTGACCACGAGAGGCTCGCCAGCCAGTTCGGCCAGGATGAGATTCGTCCGGAAGGCGTATCCCTCCTCGATCGCCGGGAGCGTGACGATGGAAGCGGATGACCCAGAGGCTTCGGTTCCAACGACTTCGGTGGCGCTCGGAGAATAGACTCCGAAGGGGTCTCCCTCTGGTTTGCAGGGCGCCGGATTCAGAGCCGACAGGGAGCGTCCGCGCGAGGGGTTCTTCGGATCGATGGGCGTCGAGGTCTCGCTCGCCACGGTCAGCGGGGCGAGATCCCCCTCGAGCTTGACCATCCCGGCGGAGTCCTGGGTGATCTCGAAAAGCTCGGTCACCACGTCCTGGAAGACGACCGCCCGAGGTCCTTCTGCCCTGGGGGGAATCGTGATTCGCCTCGCGATGGACGCCTGCTGGTACTTCTTGTCGGGGAGGTAGGTCGCCGTCAGGGAGATCGCGACTCTCGCAATGTTCGCGATGGTGACCCGCGTCGTGTAGAAGGAGTCATTCGCCGCCACGGACCGGGTCGCCGCTGGAATGAACGCCGGTTCGGCCGACCGCGGAGAAGGAGCCCTCGAAACCGCACGCAGCGCGTCGTTCACGCGAAAGACCTCGCCGGCCCTCGTCGCGAAGCTCTGGGAGGCGTTGTCAATGACGGTGGCAAAGACGGCCACCGTTCCACTCCCGATCTTCGGAAGCACCTCGACAGTCCCGCCATCGAACCTTTTGCCGGTGCCGAAGAGTTCCACATCGGTCGAGTTGACCTGGCTCTTCGAATAGGCAGGCACGTAGACCAGCTTCTCTCCGACAGGGCTCCCCTCCACGTCGTAGACCCGGGCGAGAACCGTCGCTTCCTTGCCGGTCGTCTCGGCGAAGTGGAGGTTCGTCCGGTATCCGGCGTGCGAATCACGGATCCCGGGAATCAACACGATGGCGTCTCCCACGCTCGCAGTTCCGCTGCGCGCCACCTGCGGCTGGCGCGCCAACTGCGGCTGGCGCGTCTTCGGTCCCTTTCCGACACCGCTTCCCGACACCACGAGCGGGATCTCCGTTCCATATCGAGCGATGACGTCATCGAGAGACCGGATCGAGTCGGTCGTCGCGCGAACGGAGAGCTGGGCAAGCCGCGTCGACCGGATCTCGACCTGGCCACTGACGTTGCCGGTCTGGAAGAGGCTCCCGACGAGGTCCGAGAGGCGGTAGCTGGCGTAACCCGCTATCGAGAGCCGGTTCTTCCGAACGCCGCCTCCCGACAGACCGTCCTCGCCGCCCGGTGTCCAGTAGAGGTCGACCGCTTCCTCCGACGAGCCCTGATTCCGGATCCAGCCATCCGAGATGAAAGCTGTTCCCCCAGAGCCAGGAGCGTTCACGGCCGAGCCGAGAATCAGCGAGAACTCCCCCTCTTTCAGAACCGGCCGGCCTGGGGCGGGAGCGGGAGCCGGCGGCTCCTCATCGATGACTTGGGCATAGGCCGAGTCCTCCGGATTCCCGTCGACGTTGACGATGATGAGGCCGGTCACGAGCGGCGGCGGTCCATCACTGCTCGACCTCTTTCTTCTGTCGACGGCAACCGTGAACTCCCTCGTGGCTCCCGGGGACAGTACGGACGAGAAGTCGCCTCCGACCGAAAGCCAGCCGCCCCCCGGTCCGATCCGGGAGGCCAATCTGACGGGCGATTCCCCCGTGTTCACGACGGTCACCTGCTGGGGAGGCGGATTCCCCGAACCCGCCTGCCGGAAGGAAAACTGATTCGCCGGGAAGAACTGGAGTCGAGATCCCCGGCTATCGATCGGTGCCCCTTCCAGAACCGTCAGCGAGACGGGGCTCGCCAGGGTGCGCGGAATCCCCCCTTCGAGCCAGGCCGCGACGAGGTTCGCTGTTTTCAATCCCGGCTCCGCTGACGCTCCTGGCGAAAAGACCACGTCGACCCGGACGTCTTCTCCCGGCCGGACCGAGCCGAAACCTCTCGGGCTCGGTTCGAACAGGGGTCCATTCGAGCTGACGGAGAGACTCCCCGTGGCACTCCCGATGTTCCGGATCACGACCTCCACGTTGGACGGGAGGGCGGCCCCTTTCTCCACTGTCTGCGCCGGAGCCGCGGCCACGACGACGAACTCGGCGGGCGCGGCCCTGACGGTCGAAAGGAGAGGCCCTGAAAAGGAACTCGAGCAGCCCTGGCCCGAGACCGCTCTCACGCGGAAGCAGAGTGTCGCGCTCACGCCGCTCGTTGTCGGTATGGTCGCGAATGGGGCCCGCGTCTCGATCGTCCTCGGGTTGGCGCAGGCGCCGTTTTCGGAAACCTGAAGCTCGTAGTGCCCCGTCGCGTCTTGCCCCAGTGCCGCGGTCCACGAGACAGTCACGGGGCTTCCCGCCGTGACTTCCCCCCCGGGCGAGGAGGTGAAGACGGGCGCCGGTGGCGGCACGCACTCGACGACCTCGAGGGAGGTGGAACGGCTTCCGGGACACCCGCGAGCGTCCGTGGCGACGACCGTCAGGGAGAAGGTGCCGGTCTCGGTCGGGACGCCCGAAAGCGTCCCGCCTTCGAACGTCATTCCCGGCGGAAGGGTTCCGGTCTGACTCCATACGTAGGGTGAAGTGCCGCCGGTGGCCGAAAAGACGGCCGAGTAGTCGAGGCCCTTCACCGCTCTGTTCAGCGATGCGGGCTCGATCGCGATCTCGGGGCAGTTGAAGCCGGCCTGGTTGATCGAGAAGACGGCCACGCCCGCCACGGTGATCTGGCCACTTCTCGACTGCGGCGAGCCGTTCGGTCCGACCGAGTAGGTGACCGGGCCTGGTCCGCTGCCGCTGGATCCCGATTGAAGGACGATCCACGCCTGACCGGAACTCGCTGTCCACGGGCACCCGGCGGCGGTCACCACCGAGAAACGCAGGTTGCTGGCGCCGGAAGCCGGAATGGACGTGCCGGCTGGATCCACCGAATACGTGCACCCTGCCTGGGTCACGGTGAAGGTCTGACCGCCCGCTGTGATCGTCCCGACACGAGACGAGCCTCCCGTGTTGGACGCCACGGAATAGGTCACGGTGCCGTTTCCGGAACCACTGGCCCCGCCGGTGACTGTGATCCAGGCGTTATTGGATACCGCTGTCCAGGTGCAGCCCGTCCCCGCCGTCACCGCGAACGTCTGCCCCGACGCACCCGTTACCGGGATGGACGCGCTCGAGGGCGCAAGGACGTATGTACAGCCCGCCTGGGTCACGGTAAAGGTCTGACCGCCCGCCGTGATCGTCCCGACGCGAGACGAGCCTCCCGTGTTGGATGCCACGGAATAGGTCACGGTGCCGCTGCCAGAACCGCTGGCCCCGCCGGTGACTGTGATCCACGTGTTGTTCGAAACCGCCGTCCAGGCGCAACCTGTCGCGGTTGTTACTCCGAAGGTCTGTCCGGACGCCCCCCCGGCCGGGAGCTGGGCCCCGGAGGATGTGAGGGAGTAGGTACAGCCCACTACCGTCGAGACGACGTTCGAATAGACATCTGGCACGAAGTCGCTGTGATCGAGTCGCAACCGGTACCGTTGCGTTCCAGGCGGCTGGTTCTGCACCGTGAAGCGGCCCGTGGCACCGGCCGGGCACGCCCTCTCGATCACGCCGCCCAGCGGGGTCCACGTGACCCCGTCTGCCGAGCGCTCCAGACCCAAGTAGGCAAACTGATCGCTGGCGAGCGTGTGGCTCACAGTGACGGTCGTGCCGGCCGAGGTGGCGGATAGAATCGCCGCGGCGGCCGCCTGTTGGGCGAAGGTGCCATCCCCCCAGTACGAATTCGAGTTGCTACCGCCGGGGTTATAGAGACTACAGTTCTTGACCTTGATGTGGAAGTTGTAGGACCGATTCAGTGGAACCCAAACCGTCGACGACAGACTCGACGTCTCAGCGACGAGAGTCTCGGGACCACTGCTCGAGCAGTATCCCGCACCCTGGAAGGCGTAAATCTGATAGACAGTTCCGGCATCCGCGCCCGTCGGCGCTGGCCAGCTGATATCGAGGAGTTGCGTGGCGGGGTTGTAGGTGTAGTAGGGGTAGTCCCAGGGGAGAGTCGGGCAGGCCAGCTCGGGCTGTGCCTGATCTTGGCGGCTCCGCTCACCGGCCGGGAAGGCCGCTTCGTCGCGGACACGGGTTCCAGCTTCGAGCACGCGGGTGACTCCGCCTTCACCATCCGGGCGCAGGAGTTCGATGACCACCACGCCGCCAGATTCACAGGATGGACCGGGTTGACTCGGCAACGAAAGCGAGTCGGAGCCATTCAGGAAAACACCCGTCGCCAAGAAGGCCAAGGCCAGTCGAAGGGCTCGAACCATGGACTCCCTCCCCTCACCCCGAAGCAGCCTAACGAGACCACTCGGAGAACCGTGCGGGTCGAACGCAGAGCGCGATTTGTCATCAAGCATGCGAGGGTGCTCTTCCGATGTCAAGAAAACGTGAGCCGGGATCAGCCCCTCTTTCCCGAGCTGCCGGCCCTGCCATCCGACCCCCTGGATCCCTATAATCCTCCCCTGGGCAAGGAGAAGACCGGGAGTCCCAGGAATTCAGGCCCTTCCCCACGCCCTCGGCTCGAAAAGGGCCCGAGGAGGCTTATGGATCTCGTTCTCGAAACCGCGTCCCCCGAACGCAAGCTCGCTGTCGTGTTCACCCTCAACGGACAGCAGAGAACGTACGACGCCGACCCGGCCCTGAACCTCCTCACTTACATCCGAGACGTGGCAGGCCTCATCAGCCCCAAGGACGGCTGTTCGGGAGAGGGTGTCTGCGGGTGCTGCACGATCCTCGTCGATGGCACGCCCCGCCTGAGCTGCCGGATGACCGTCAAGGACATCGCGGGCAAGAACGTGCTCACGCTCGAGGGGTTGCCCCCGGCCGAGAGAAACGCGTTCGCGGACGCCTTCGTCTTGAAGGGCGGCGTCCAGTGCGGGTTCTGCACGCCCGGCATCGTCATGAAGGCGAAGGCCCTCATCGCGAGAAACCCCGACCCGACCCGCCAGCAGGTACTCGACGGCATCACCACGAACCTCTGCCGCTGCACCGGCTACCACAAGGTCGTCGACTCGATCCAGTGCGCGGCCGAGGCCATCCGCGAAAACAAGCTGATCGAGTTCCCCTCGGGCACCGGCGGGGTTGGCACGCGGCACCCCAAGGTCACCGGCCGCGAGGCCGTCCTCGGCGAGCGCGTCTTCGTCGCCGATATGAAGGAGCCCGGAATGCTCTACGGGGCTCTCCGGTTCTCCGATCACCCTCGCGCCCGCATCCTCGGGATCGACCTTTCGGAGGCTCTCCGTGTTCCCGGCGTCGAGCGAATCCTGACCGCGAAAGACATCCCCGGCAGGCGCGTCATCGGCATGATCTTCAAGGACTGGCCCGTCCTCATCGACGAGGGGGAAGAGACCCGCTACATCGGTGACGTCCTGGCCGAGGTGGCGGCGACGACCGAAGACGCCGCGCGCAAGGCCGCATCGTTGATCAAGGTCGACTACGAGGTCCTACCGCCCGTCACGGACGTCTTCGAGGCCCTGAAGCCCGAGGCTCCACGGCTCACCGAGAACGGAAACGTCCTCTGGATCTCGAAGGTCAAGGTGGGGAACGCCGAGGAAGCTCTTTCGAGGGCGAAACACGTCGTCAGGCAGCGCTTCACGACGCAGCGGATCGAGCATGCCTTCATGGAGATGGAAGCCACGCTCGCGCTCCCGTGGGAGAAGGACGGCGAGAAGGGCGTCAAGGTCTACGACTGCGGGCAGGGCGTCTACGAGGACCGGAAGCAGCTCGCCGAGCTCCTCGGCCTTCCCGAAAGGCTCGTGAACGTCGTCCAGGTGCAGAACGGCGGCGGATTCGGCGGCAAGGAGGACATCTCCACGCAGGGCCACGCAGCCCTCCTCTCGTGGTTCACCGACAGGCCCGTGATGGTCCGCCTGACGCGCGCCGAATCGCTCCGGATGCACCCCAAGCGCCACCCGTTCGTCATGGACTACGCACTCGGTTGCGACGAGAACGGCAAGCTCACCGCCCTCGTCGCGACGATGCACGCCGACTCGGGCGCTTACGCGAGCGTGGGAATGAAGGTCATCGAACGGGCGGTCGCGCACGCGGCGGGCGCCTACACCATTCCCAACGTCGACGTCGTCGGGACGGCCGTCATCACGAACAACGTCCCGTGCGGGGCCATGCGCGGCTTTGGCGTCAACCAGTCGTGCTTCGCCATGGAATCCTGCATGGACGAGCTCGCCAAACTCGGCGGCTTCGACCGCTGGCAGTTCCGCTGGGAGAACGCCCTCGTGGAAGGAGCCACGATCGCCACCGGCCAGAAGCTCGAAGGGGGCGTCGGTGTGAGGGCCTGCCTGGAGGCCTTGAAGGACCGCTTCTACCAGGCGAAGTTCGCCGGGATCGCCGCGGGAATCAAGAACACCGGCATCGGATGCGGAATGCCGGACGTGGGGCGCGCCAAGATCGTCATCGAGGCCGCCGACCACGTCGTCATCCACCACGGCTGGTGCGAGATGGGTCAGGGGGTCTACACGATGGCGCTCCAGACCCTCGTGGAGGAGACCGGGATCGACCCACGTTTCATCGAAGTCCGTGTCGAGACCGACGAGGAGGTCCCGGCCGGGATGACGACGGCCTCGCGCGGGACCTCGCTCCTCTCCCACGCCGTTCGCGTCGCCTCTCAGGACTTGAAGAAGGACCTCGGAAGCGGCAAGACACTCGCCGACCTCGCCGGCAAGGAGTACCGCGGCGAATGGCTCTGCGACTGGACGACCAAGGTGGGACACGAGCCGCCGCCGGGAAAGAAGGTCGTGACCCACTACTCGTTCGGCTTCGCCGCGCAGCTCGTCGAGCTCGACGACACCGGCAAGATCACTCGGATCACGGCCGCTCACGATGCGGGCCGGATCATGAACCCGACGCTCTTCGAAGGGCAGATCGAGGGCTCGGTCCACATGGGACTCGGCTACGCCATTACCGAGGACTTCCCTTCCAGGGACGGATGGCCTGTCTCTTTCAAGATGGCCGACCTCGGCATCCTCCGCTCGCGCGAGATGCCTCCGGTCGAGGTGATCGGCGTCGAGGTCGCGGACCCGAACGGGCCTTACGGCGCCAAGGGTGTCGGCGAGATCGGTCTCGTCCCGACCGCGGCGGCCGTGGCCAACGCGCTCTGCCAGCTCGACGGGGTTCGCCGCACCTCCCTCCCCATGCGCGAAATGAAGCTTCTTGGCAAGAAATCGAAAGGAACCCCGAATGTCTGATCCGCTGACACTCTCCCCCGCCCCCGACACCCCGGCACTCGCCCAGGCTCCCGAGATGCACCTCCTGGGCGCGACCGGCCTCGATCTGCGAGTTGCCGAGCTCGCGCTTCGGTACCGCCCACTCGCGGCGGAGATGTTGAAGGAAGTGATCCGCATCCCGGCCGACTACGTCGACAGGCCGGTCGATCAGGGAGGCGATCCGCTCTGCGGACTCTCCAATCACGAGTTCCCGCGTCTGGAGTACCTCCGCAAGAAGATCATCGAGATCGGCGCGGTGAGGAAACCGGAAGACGTCGGATATGACGGCTTTGGCAATCTCGTCTGGGTCGTGGAGGACCCCGGCGACGGGATCCCGGCTGCGGAAAAGAAGGTCGTCTACTTGGACGGCCACTCCGATACGGTCCGCGCCCTGCGGCCGCAGTGGATCGAGAAGACCGGCGGCGGCATCGATTCCTACAACGGCATGATCGCGCCCGAAAAGGTCAACAAGGAGTTCCTGAAGAGAGAGCTCGGATGGCTGCCGCCCGACCCCGAGTGGGATCACCTCGTCTTCGGGCGCGGTTCCGCGGACCAGCTGAGCGGCGTCATCGCCGAAGCGGTCGCCGCCAAGATCCTTCTCGAGCTCGCCCCGGAAGGGGCGCTCAAAGGCGTGATCGTCCGGGCCTACGCAACCGCCTGCGAGGAGGACAACGACGGCGCGGGTCCCATGTTCGTCATGAGAAACGTGCTTCCCGGAGCCAGGCCCGAGCTCATCCCGGATGTCGTCATCCTCACGGAGGGGACGGGCTGCTCGAAGAAGGGCGCGATGGGGATCTATCGCGGCCAGCGCGGCCGGATGCAGATCGAGGTCAAGGTCACCGGCCGCTCCTGCCACGGTTCGATGCCCTGGGAAGGTCTGAACCCGCTCGAGTACGGCGGGGCGATCGTCAGGGAGGCCGCGGACCGCTACAACAAGCGAGAGGGCTTCCTCGATCACGCCTTTCTGGGACACGGCACCCGCACGGCCTCCTGGGCTCAGCTCGACACCCCGAGCGACTGTGCCGTTCCGGAACGGTTCACGATCCGGTTCGACCGTCGCCTGACTGTCGGTGAAACGCCCGAGCAGGCCGTCGCGGACGTCGAGACACTGACGGCCGTGAAGACCGCCCGCGAGGCCGGCCTTTCCGTCGAGGTTTCGGTCCCGACGTACGACCAGGCGTCCTGGAAGGGCTACGTCCTCAACAACCCGCAGATCTACCTCGGGTGGGTGACGCCCGAAGAGCACCCGGCCATTCAGGCCGCGGTCGCGACCTACAAGGGCGTCATCAGCCCCCATGTGACCGGCCAGCGCGGCGAGGGGGGAACGATTCCCAGGGAGCCGCGCGTCGAGCGGTGGATCTTCTCCACCGACGGGGTCGGGTTCCCCGTGCCGAAGGACGACACGTCGATCCCTGTCGGCGAGGCGAAGCAGTGGGTTCTCTCGGGAGCCTACAAGCACCCCGCCATGTTCGGAATCGGGCCGGGGATCGAGCAGAACACCCACAAGATCGGCGAGTGCGTCGACCTGCGCGAGCTGCAGCACACGATCGCGTTCCTCTCGCGCTTCCCGAGCGTCCTGGCCGCCGCCCGCTGACGTCCCCTCTCCCCAGGCGGCGCGGAGGCGCCGAGACAAGGAGCACCATGGAGAAGGCTTTCCGCCCCGCGCCCCTCGAGAGAATCGCGCACTGGATCTTCGACGGCTTCGACAGTCGCGACACCATCCTGGGGATCCCGAAGCGGAATTTCCAGGTGCCTGATCGGAGGTTCTCCCGGCAGATGTTCGGGAGAACCCTCTCCGCGCCCCTCGGGGTCGCCGCCGGGCCGCACACGCAGCTCTCGCAGAACATCGTCGCCAGCTGGCTCTGCGGAGCGCGCTTCATCGAGCTGAAGACGGTCCAGGTTCTCGACGAGCTCGAGATCAGCCGCCCCTGCATCGACGCCGCCGACGAGACCTACAACTGTGAGTGGTCCCAGGAACTGAAGCTCGAGCAGTCCTTCGACGAGTACCTCAACGCCTGGGTTCTCGTCCATGCGCTCGCCCACAAGCTCGGCCTGGACAGCCCCGGGATGCTCTTCGCAATGAGCGTCGGCTACAACCTCGAAGGGATCCAGTCGGCCCGCGTTCAACACTTCATCGCGTCGATGAGAGACGCAGGATCCGCCCTCGACAACGCTGTGAGGACAGTCGCGAGGGTTTACCCCGCCATCCGGGACATCGACATCCCGAAGGAGATGTCGAACCACATCACGCTCTCGACGATGCACGGCTGTCCGCCCGCGGAGATCGAGCGGATCGCCCGCTTCCTCCTGACAGAGACCGGGGTTCACACGTGGGTCAAGCTGAACCCGACACTTCTCGGCGCGGACGTGCTCCGGCCGCTTCTCAACGAGACGCTCGGCTTTGACATCGACGTCCCCGACATCGCCTTTGCTCACGACCCCCGATTCGACGACGCCATGGCAATGGTGCGAAACCTCGAGGCGGTCGCGAAGGGCCGGGATCAGACGTTCGGCCTCAAGCTCTCCAACACGCTCGAGGTCGTCAACAGGCGCCGGATCTTCCCCCCCAACGAGAAGATGATGTACCTCTCGGGACGGGCGCTCCACCCGCTCACGCTGAGGCTTGCCGCAATGATCGACACGACGCTCGGCGGGACGGTCGCGATCAGCTTCTGCGGCGGCGCGGATGCCCGGAACTTCAGTTCCCTCGTGGCCGATGGACTGTCCCCGGTCACCGTCTGCACCGATCTCCTCAAGCCAGGCGGGTACGCGCGCCTGCAGCAGTACCTCGTCAACCTCGCGGACGAGTTCGATCGCGCCGGCGCCTCCTCGATCGACGCTTACATCGAGGCGACGTCTGCCGGAAAAGGCGCGGCCCACAACCTCGCCGAGCACGCCAGGATCGTCGCCGACGACACGCACTACTCGCGGCGCGAACGTCCCCTCGTCTTCAAGGATTCCCGCCGCCTCGGGCACTTCGACTGCATCGCGCCCCCCTGCCAGGAGGCCTGTCCGACCCACCAGAACATCCCGGATTACATCTGGCACATCGGGCACGGCGAGCCCGGAAAGGCCCTCGACGTCATCCT
This sequence comes from Thermoanaerobaculia bacterium, assembly GCA_022071945.1. GTDB lineage: Bacteria > Acidobacteriota > Thermoanaerobaculia > UBA5066 > UBA5066 > JAJVIN01. Next base: position 45,409 of record JAJVIN010000020.1, read on the forward strand.
TCGAACGAACCCGCAGCCCGGCGTCACGGGATGCGTCTGCGACCGGCCCTGCGTGGAGCGCTGCGTCAGGAACTTCTACGACGCGCCCGTCGCCATCCGCGAACTGAAGCGCTACGCGACGGAAGAGGGCGCCGCGACTCCACCCATTCCGAAACCAAAGAACGGCATCCCCGTCGCCGTCGTGGGCGCGGGCCCCGCGGGACTCTCCGCCGCGTACTACCTCGCCCTCGCCGGGTTCTCTCCCGAGATCTTCGAGGCGAAGGAAAGTCTGGGCGGCATGGTGAGCGGCGTCATTCCGGGCTATCGCCTCGACGCGAGCGTGATCGAGGGCGACCTTTCGCGCGTGAAGGAGCTCGGCGTCCCGATTCACCTCGGCAAGGCTCTCGGCAGCGACATCTCGCTCGACGCCCTGAGGAAGGAATTCCCCTACGTCTTCCTGGGTGTCGGCGCGCAGAAGGGCAAGCGGCTCGGAATCCCGGGCGAGACGACTCCGGGCGTGATCGACGCCCTCGACTTCCTCGAGAAGGTCAACAGCCACGCGCCCATCGACCTCGGGACGCGGGTTCTGATCATAGGGGGCGGCAACTCCGCCATGGATGCCGCCCGCTCCGCCCGCCGTCTCGTTTCCGACGGGGACGTCACGATCGTCTATCGCCGCACGCGCGCGGAGATGCCGGCCGACGCCGCCGAGGTTCACGACTGCATCGAGGAGAACATCGGGATCCGGCCGCTCCTCGCTCCCGACCGGGTCGCCGAGAAGAACGGGAGGGTCGCCGGGCTGGTCTGCAAGAAGATGCGGCTCGGCGAGCCGGACGCCTCGGGCCGGCCGAGGCCCATTCCGATCGAGGGAAGCGAGGAGTTCCTCGTGACCGACACGATCATCACCGCCATCAGCCAGGACACCATCCTCGACTTTCTCGGCGGACTTGACGCGCGCGTGACCAGGGGTGGCCGCCTGGTGGTGAATCCCGCGACGTCCGAGACCAGCATCGAGGGCCTCTTCGCAGGAGGCGACGCCGTCCACGGCCCCGACTCGATCATCCAGGCCATCGCCGACGGACGCTTCGCCGCCGAGGAGATCGCTCGCAGGCACGGAATCTCGTTCGATCCCGAACCCGTTCTCGACAAGCACGTCGCGACCACGCAGTTCATGGAGAAGAAGTCCCGGCAGATCGAGCCCCAGACTGTTCCGACGCTTCCGGTCCACTCGCGCAAGGGTTTCATCGAGGTGCAGGGCTCGTTCAGCCGCGAGGCCGCGATGGCGGAGGCCGAACGCTGCCTGGACTGCGACGACGTCTGCAGCCTGTGCGTGACCGTCTGCCCCAACCGGGCGAACATGGCCTATGCGACGGCCCCGCTCGCGCTGACTTTGCCGAAGCTGGCGTTTCGCTCCGGCCGCCTCGTGGAGACGGGCTCGGCTCCCTTCGCGGTCGAGCAGAGCGTCCAGATCGTCAACATCGGCGACTTCTGCAACGAGTGCGGGAACTGCACGACCTTCTGTCCCACGTCGGGCGAGCCGTACAAGGACAAGCCTCGGTTCTGGATCGATCCCGACGGGTTCAGGGAGGCAAAGGGAGACGCCTTCCGGCTCGAGCGGCAGGACGGAACCGTCTTTGTGCAGGCCCGCCTCGAGGGACGGCCCCATTCGCTCCGCCTGCGGGACGGCATTGCCCGCTACGACTCGGACCGTGTCAGGGCAACTCTCGACCTCGCCTCCGGGTTGCTCCTCGACTACGGTGCCACGGGGCCGCTTCAAGAAGGCGAGGAAATCGACCTTTCTCCGCTGGCGACCCTCGTCGCCCTGCTGCCGTCCGAACCCGTGCTCCCCAAGATTCCCGGCGACAACGTGCCCGAGACGGACGAGGACGCGGCGCAGGGCGTCCCTGCACTCGCCTCCGTTCCTTCCGAATCGGCGCATGAGACAAGGAGACCCGCGTGATCGGCGCTCCCATCACAAGAAGAGAGGGCCGGGCAAAACTCCTCGGCCAGCCTCTCTACACCGACGACAAGATCCTGCCTGGAGAGATCCGGGGCGTCACGGTCCGGACACACATCCCTCGAGGCATTCTGAAGGGCATCTCCTTCGGCGAGGGGATCCCGTGGGAGGAGTTCACGGTCGTGACGGCCGCGGACATCCCGGGGAAGAACCTGGTCGCCTCGATCGTTCACGACCAGCCGTTCCTCGTGGAAATCGGCGGCACGATCTCACATCCCGAGCAGCCTGTCGTCCTTCTGGCCCACCCGGACCGCTCCCTCCTCGAGAAGGCTCGCCGCGCCATCCGGCTCGACGTCGAGGAGCTCCCGCCGGTTCTCGACATCGAGAGTGCTATCGAGAAGGCGCAGGTGATCCACGGATCGAACAACATCCTGAAGGAAATCCTGATCGACAAGGGCGACCCGGGCCCAGTCTTCTGCTCCGCGGTGAAGGTCGTCGAGGGCGAATACCGCACGGGCGCCCAGGAGCACGCCTACATCGAGCCGAACGGCATGCTGGCCGAGGTCGGAAGAGAGGGCGAGCGGCTGACAGTCACTGTCTATGGCTCGCTCCAGTGCCCCTACTATGTTCACGAGGCCGTGAAGCAACTGTTCGGCCTCCCCGGCGATCAGGTGCGTGTCGTCGCGATGGAGATGGGCGGGGCCTTCGGAGGCAAGGAAGACTACCCTTCCGTCAATGCCGGTCACGCGGCTCTCCTGGCCTGGAAGTCTGGCAAGCCCGTGAAGCTCATCTACGACAGGGAAGAGGACATGGCCGCGACGACGAAGCGGCACCCGTCCCGGACGCGCATCAAGTCCGCATTCGACAGGGACGGCCTTCTCCTGGCGCTCGACATCGACTTCGTCCTGGATGGCGGAGCATTCGTGACCCTTTCCCCCGTCGTCCTCAGTCGCGGAGCCCTGCACGCCGCCAGCGTCTACAAGTGTCCGAACGTCAGGATCCACGCTCGCGCCGTCGCGACGAACGTCCCGCCTCACGGCGCGTTCCGGGGCTTCGGGGCTCCCCAGAGCCTCTTCGCCATCGAGAGACACATGGACGTCTGCGCACGCGAGCTCGGTCTCACCCCTCTCGAGCTGCGCCGGAGGAACTTCCTCGCCATCGGTGACAGGATGTCGACGGGCCAGGTGGTCAAGGAGACGGTCGACCTCGAGGCCATCGTGAGCCGCGCCCTCTCGGAAATCGGGTACGAGGAGAAGCGGCGGTCGTTCGACGCTCACAATTCCTCACAAAGCCCGATCAAGCGTGGAGTCGGTTTCTCGGTCTTCCTTCACGGGTGCGGCTTCACCGGCGGCGGCGAGACGTATCTCGCGTCCGTCGCCGGCGTGAAGGGCCTTCCTGACGGAAGAGTCTCCGTCCTCGCCGCCAACACCGAGATGGGTCAGGGCAAGACGACCGTCTTCGCGCAGATCGTCGCGTCCGCCCTGAAGCTGCCCGTCGACATGGTCGACGTGTGGTCCGCCGACACCGCCGAGGTCCCCAACAGCGGCCCGACCGTCGCCTCCCGCAGCACGATGATCGTCGGCAAGCTGATCGAGGACGCGGCCTATGGCCTCAAGCAGTCGCTCATCCAGCAAGGGCTGCTCGAGATGACCTACACGCCCGAGGAGTTCCGTGAGGCAGTGAAAACGGCCGTCGCCAGGCATGGATCGCTAAAGTGCTACTCCCAGTATCACAAGCCGCCCCACATCGTCTGGGACGACACGACGTACAAGGGGGACGCCTACCCGACCTTCTCCTGGGCGTGCTATGCGGCCGGAGTCTCGGTCGACATGGTCACGTACGAGGTGAAGGTCGACGATTTCGTCGCCGTGCAGGAGGTTGGGCGCGTCGTCAATCCGATGCTGGCGACGGGCCAGATCGAGGGCGGCGTCGCCCAGGGGATCGGATGGGGATTGTGGGAAGAGGTCCAGTGGAAGGACGGCCGCATGGTGAACAACCAGATGACGAACTACATCATCCCGACCAGTGTGGACCTGCCCAGGATCCGCGTCGCCTTCCTCGAGAATCCTCATCCGGCGGGACCCGGCGGCGCGAAGGGGATAGGAGAGCTCCCGATGGACGGGCCCGCTCCGGCCGTTCTGAACGCTCTCGCCCACGCGCTCGGTCCCATCCGGCTCGACGAGATCCCGATGACACCCGAGCGGATCCTCGCCCGGCTGGAGGAGGCTGACCGTGGCTAGGACGATCGAGCTCGAACTGACGGTCAATGGCACCTTGCGCCGTGCAGAGGTCCACCCCGCCGCCCGGCTCCTCGACATCCTGCGCGACGAGTTCCGCCTCGTGGGAACGAAGGAGGGCTGCGGGGAGGGGGAATGCGGCGCCTGCGCCGTCCTCCTCGACGGAAAGATCGTCAACAGTTGCCTCGTACCCGCCATCCAGGCCCGCGGCTCGGAGGTCGTCACCGTGGAAGGGCTGGCGGTGGAGGGACAGCCGGGGCACCTGCAGGCGGCCTTCGAGACGGCGAACGCCGCGCAGTGCGGCTTCTGTACCCCGGGGATGCTCGTCGCGGCCGCGGATCTGCTCCACCGCTGTGACCGGCCGGGAGAGACGGAGACACGCGATGCGCTGGCAGGCACGCTGTGCCGCTGCACGGGCTACGTGAAGTTCGTGGATGCCGTCGTCATGGCCGGTGGAACGCGAGGCGGGAAATGAGAGCCTACCTTCCCGACTACGACATCCAGTCTCCAGAAACGCTCGACGAAGCCCTGACACTCCTGTCCAGAGAGCCCGGAAAGTGGCGCCCGATCGCGGGCGGGACGGACCTCATGGTTCTCCTCAATGCTGGCCGGCTGTCCGACTTGAATCTCCTCGACATTTCTCGTCTCACGGAGCTCCGAGGCATCTCGGAGAACGGTCCGTCCGTCACGTTCGGAGCTCTGACGACCTACAGTGAGCTCCGCCAGCATCCCGCCGTTCGGGAACACCTCCCGAACGTCGTCGAAAGCGCCCGCGTGACCGGCGCCCAGGCGATCCAGAATCGCGGGACTCTCGGCGGCAACATCGTGAATGCGAGCCCCGCAGCCGACACGCCGCCTAGCCTCCTGGCCTACGGAGCCGAGATCGAGCTCGTTTCCGTCCGCGGCAAGCGGCGGGTTCCCTACGAGTCGTTCCACAAGGGCTACAAGAAGATGGACCTTGCCCCGGACGAGCTCCTCCATTCGATCCACGTCCCGATTCCGAAGGGGAGCGGCTTTCACTTCTACCGCAAGGTGGGAACCCGGCAAGCTCAGGCGATCAGCAAGACATGCCTCGCCGCGCATGCCCGCATCGAGAACGGAGTCGTTGAGGAGCTGAGGATTGGTCTCGGGTCCGTCGCCCCGGTACCGGCACGGGCGCGAAGCGCGGAAGCCGTGATCCTGGGAAAGGCCGTGGATTTTCTCCCTATAGAGGATGCGGTTAAGGCCATTCAGTCGGATATCAGCCCGATCGACGACATCCGCTCGACGGCGCGCTACAGACGGGTCGTGACCGCAAACGTCCTGAGACAGGCCCTGGAAGAGCTCGCGAGGACCGGAAGGGCCTCATGACTCCGTTCCACTACCGCTGCACGGACTGCGGAAAGACCTACTCGCGGGATCAGGTCCGCTATCTCTGTCTCGACTGCGGGAAGAAGTACCGGCCGGGGATCCCGCTCGTGGGCGTTCTCGAGGCCGTGTTCGACTACGCGGCGATCGCGAGCTCGTTCCGGAAGGACCACCCGGACTGGAACCTCTTCTGCGCGGTGGAGCCGGAGTTTCATCCTCCGCTCCCGGTGGGCGGAACTCCCCTTGCGACGGTCGATCGCCTCGCGAGCGAGCTCGGGCTCTTTGCCCTGAGCGTGAAGAACGACGGCCTGAACCCGAGCGGGAGCTTGAAGGACCGGGCCTCCTTCCTCGTCGTGGCGGAGGCGAGGCGGCTGGGCGAGCCGATGGTGGTCGCCGCCTCGACCGGCAACGCGGCGTCCGCATTGACGACGCTCTGCGCCTCGGCGGGCCTGAAGGCGCTGATATTCGTGCCCGAAAAGGCACCTCGCGCCAAGCTGGTCCAGATGGTCCTGTCGGGAGCAAGGGTCGTTCCCGTGAAGGGCACTTACGATGACGCCTTCAGGCTCAGCCTCGAGTACACGACGGAGCGCGGCGGGTTGAACCGGAACACGGCCTACCACCCGCTGACGATCGAGGGAAAGAAGACCGTGGGCCTGGAGATCTGGAGCCAGCTCGGCTACGAGGTGCCCGGCGCGATCCTCGTCTCCGTTGGCGACGGCGTCATCCTGGGGGGAGTCCACAAGGCGTTCGTCGACCTGAAGCGTGCCGGACTCATCGATCGCCTGCCGCGGCTGATCGGTGTTCAGGCCGAGAACAGCGACGCGATCCATCGATACGTGCAGAACGGGACCTACGCGGATGCGCCGAATCCTGACACGGTCGCGGATTCGATCTCCGTCGTCTGCCCGAGCAACGCCCACGGCGCGCGCCGCGCAATCCTCGAGAGCGAGGGGCTCACGCTGACAGTTTCTGATGACGAGATTCTCGAGGCCCAAGGCATTCTCGCGAGCCGCACAGGCATCTTCACCGAGCCCGCCGGGGCCACGGCCGTCGCCGGCCTGATCAAGCTCCAGTCGAGCTCCTCGCGGCTCCCGGAGAACACTCGCGCGGTTGTCCTGGCGACCGGTCACGGCCTGAAGGACATCGACGCTCCGCTGTCTCGCATCTCCATCCCCCCGGCAATCGAACCACGGCTGGAAGCGGTCATGGAGGCAGGCCGATGAACGCCGGCGCCAAGCACACCGTCATCAAGAACGGCCGGGTCGTAAGCGAGGGAGAGGTTCGCGTCACCGATGTGCGGATCGAAGGCGATCGGATCGCCGCGATCGGGCCCTTCGATGGCGAACCAGCAGACCGCGTCATCGATGCGTCCGGTTGCTATGTGCTCCCGGGCTTTGTCGACTTTCATGTTCACCTCGACGACCGCATTGGCCGCTTCTATCTCGCCGATACCTACGAGTCCGGATCGCGGATCGCTCTCCAGAACGGCATCACGACGATCTGCAGCTTCGTCACGCAGGGTCCGGGCCAGTCGCTGAGGGAGGCGATCCGAATCGCGCGCGAGAAAGCCGGGGGGGAGACTCACTGCGACCTCTTGTGGCACCTCACGCCGACGACCTTTGCCGAGCCGGATTGGACGGACATCCAGGAGTTCCTCGCAAGCGGTTACCGGACAATCAAGCTCTACACCACATATAAGCCCGCCGGAATCTTCGCGGATCAGGCCCGTTTGCAGGAGGTCTTCGAGAAGCTCGGACCGCTCGGTGCCACGTTCCTTCTCCATTGTGAGGACGACGACGTCATCGCCGGCATCGATCTGCCGCCGCTCGAGCTCGCGCACGCCTTTTCTCACACCCGGTTGCGACCCGAGGAGGCCGAGGTGCTGGCGGTCGAACGGCTCCTGGCCCTGGCCCTTCGCACGGGAGCAAGGCTCCACGTCGTTCACGTCTCCACATCCGAGGCCGCTTCGAGAATCCGGATCGCGAGGGAAACCCAGGACGTCACGTCCGAAACGTGCCCCCAGTACCTGTGGCTCGATCACGGCTGGCTGACCCGGGAGGATGGCCACCGCTGGCTGTGCTCTCCACCTCTCAGAGGCGGCCGCGAGGCCTTCCGCGACCTCGCGGCCTCGGGCACCTTCGACTTCTTCACCACCGATCACTGTGCCTTTCGCTGCGCCGACAAGGACGACTGGGACCGTCGCGACATCCGTGGCGTGGCCAACGGTCTCGCCGGGCTCGGCGCCCTGCCCCACCTCGTGTGGCGACTCTGGAGTGACGACCCGGACCGCGCAGCAGTGGAGATGGCGCTTCGATTGTCCCGAAACCCGGCCCAGAGGGCCGGAATCGGCGCCCGAAAGGGGTCCCTCGAGCCCGGTTTCGACGCGGACGTCGTCGTCCTGGATCCGAACGGACCGGATCATCCGGTTCGCTCGAGTCTTGCCGACGCGGTCGAGACCTACCCCGGGTTCACCTCCCCGCTGTCCTTCCGGCACGTCCTGCTCCGAGGCAGACCCGCCGTCGCCGGCTCACAGCTGACCTCGCCGGGCGAACCTGCTGGCCAGATCCTTCAGGAACCGGTGTGAACCGGTCTCTCCTTTCTCATCCTCACCGACCTCATCTCGCAAGGAGTGTTTGATGCCGTCTCCCGCCATTCATGATCTCGCCGCCGCCTTCCAGGGCCTCCACACCGGCCTCTTCCAGAAGGACTTCCTTCTGACCTGGGAGCACTCTGACCAGGAGATCGAAGCCGTTCTGACTCTGGCCGAGACTCTCAAGCGGCTCCACCAGGAGGGCTACTCGTACCGGGTCTTCGACACAGGGCTCGCGATCTCGATCTTCCGCGACCACTCCACCCGGACCCGGTTCTCGTTCGCCTCGGCCACGAGCGCGCTCGGGCTTTCCCTTTCCGAGCTCGACGAAGCGAAAAGCCAGGTCGCTCACGGCGAGACGGTTCGCGAGACCGCGAACATGATCAGCTTTCTCGCCGAGGTCATCGGCATTCGGGACGACATGTTCCTGGGCGAGGGCAACACGTACATGCGCGAGGTCGGCGACGCCCTCACGGACGGCACGAAGCAGGGAGTTCTTCACCGCCGTCCGAGCATCATCAACCTCCAGTGCGACATCGACCATCCCACGCAGTCCCTCGCCGACCTCGCCTGGCTGCGATCCCACTTCGGGAGCCTCGAGAACCTGAAGGGGAAGAAGATCGCCATGACTTGGGCCTACTCGCCCAGCTACGGCAAGCCGCTCTCCGTCCCACAAGGCGTGATCGGGCTGATGACGCGGTTCGGGATGAACGTCTCCCTCGCCTACCCGGAGGGTTACGGCCTCATCCCAGATGTCGTCGAGCTCGCCGGGAGGAACGCCGCCGCATCCGGCGGGTCCTTCGAGGCCGTCAACAGCATGGAGGCCGCTTTCGAAGGAGCGGACATCGTCTACCCGAAGTCGTGGGCGCCCTATCACGTCATGCAGCGCCGCACGGAACTCCTGCGGAAGTCCGACAAGGAGGGACTGAAGGAGCTCGAGAAGGAATGCCTCGCCAACAACGCGAAGTTCAAGAGCTGGGAGTGTGACCGGGCGAAGATGAACATGACGAAGGGCGGAAAGGCCCTCTACATGCACTGCCTGCCCGCGGACATCACGGACGTCAGCTGCAAGGCCGGCGAGGTCAGCGCCGAGGTCTTCGAGGAGTACCGGATTCCGACCTATCACGAGGCCAGCTACAAGCCGTTCGTCATCAGCGCGCTGATGTTCCTCACGAGGCTGCCGAATCCGGGCCGGACCCTCGGCGAGATCATCGAACGCGCCCGCCGTCTGAGCCTCTGAGAATCGAGGAGACCAAGATGTCACGAATCGTCAAGTCGATCCGGGAGGATGTGCGAAAGCGGACGGCGAAGCGCTGCCGCGAACGTGGAATCGTCATTCCCACCTTCGAGCAGATGCGGCACCCCGAGCTCGTTCCCGACACCGTCAAGTCGAAGCTCGCCTCTGTGGGGCTCTGGGACGTCAACCCCGCGAACCTCTTCCGCATCACATGGAAGAACGACGTGAAGACGGGACTCTTCGGGGGACCAAATGCGCTGGAGATCCCTCGCGAGATCACGGGGGTGAAGGCCCGGATCATCGGCATGATCGGGAAGTACTTCCCCACCGGGGCACACAAGGTCGGGGCTGCATTTGGCTGCCTCGTTCCCCGCCTGGTCAGCGGCGAGTTCGACCCCGAGACGCACAAGGCGGTCTGGCCCTCGACGGGCAACTACTGCCGGGGCGGAGCGTTCGACAGCGCGATCCTCGGTTGCACATCGGTCGCCATCCTGCCCGAGAACATGTCGAAGGAGCGGTTCCGCTGGCTCGCCGAAATCGGCTCGGAAGTGATCGCGACACCCGGGTGCGAATCGAACGTCAAGGAGATCTACGACAAGTGCTGGGAGCTGAAGAAGGATCCCGTGCACATGATCTTCAACCAGTTCGAGGAGTTCGGGAACCCGATCTGGCACTACAACGTCACCGGACCGGCCATCGACGAGGCCTTCGAGATGATCAAGGGCCAAAAGGGCCGCCTCTCCGGCTACGTCAGCGCCACGGGCAGCGCCGGAACGATCGCCGCCGGCGACTATCTGAAGAAGCGCCATCCCGCGATGAAGGTCGTCGCGACCGAGGCCCTCCAGTGCCCCACCCTCCTCCTGAACGGCTTCGGCGACCACCGGATCGAGGGGATCGGCGACAAGCACGTTCCCTGGGTCCACAACGTGAGGAACACCGACGCCGTCGCCGCCATCGACGACGAGGACTGCATGCGGCTCCTCCGGCTCTTCAACGAGCCCGAAGGCCAGAAGTACCTCGAGGCGATGGGAGCCCGCCAGGAGGACGTTGCGAGGCTCGGCCTCCTGGGCATCAGTTGCATCTGCAACCTCCTCGCCGCCATCAAGGCCGCCAAGTACTGGGAGCTCACCGAGAACGACGTCATCTTCACCATCTTCACCGACAGCCTCGAGATGTACCGCTCCCGCCTGGAGGAACTGACCGCCGAGCGCGGTGCGTTCTCTCTCGTCGATGCGGCCCGCGCTCACACCGGCTCCATCGAGAGGCAGTCGATCGACTTCTTCAAGGAGTTGACGCACCTCGACCGCAAGCAGATCCACAACCTCAAGTACTACACGTGGGTCGAGCAGCAAGGGAAGACGTACGAGGAGATCTGCGCTCAGTGGGATCCGGAGTACTGGCACGGCCTCTTCGAGGAGGAGGTCGCGGAGTTCGACAAGCTGATCGAGTCCTTCAACCAGGAGGCAGCCGCCAGCTGAGACCCATGACGGAGAGCATCCTGATCCAGAACGGGACAGTCCTGACGTTCGGACGGCCCTGCCGCGTGCTCGAGGGACACGGCGTCCTTCTCGCCGATGGAAAGATCGGCCGCGTGGCACCCCTGGCCGAGATCACCGAGCCCCACGACAGGATCCTGGATGCCGCCGGGAAGGTCGTGATGCCCGGCTTCGTGAACGCCCACATGCACTTCTATTCCACGCTGGTGCGCGGCCTGACGAAGGCCGCGCCCAGCCGGGACTTCCAGGACGTCCTACGGAATCTCTGGTGGCGGCTCGACCGCGTTCTCTCGCTCGATGATGTCGAGATCAGCGCGCGCGTCATCCTCCTGGATGCGATCCGGAAAGGCACCACGACGCTCGTCGACCACCACGCGAGCCCGGGCGCCGTGCGCGGATCTCTCGAACGCATTGCCTCGGCGGTGAAGGGGTCCGGCCTCCGGGCGTGCCTGTGCTACGAGGTCTCCGACAGGGATGGAGAAGGCATCGCCGAGGAGGGGCTCGAGGAGAACACCGCCTTCATCGAGCGTTGTCGAAGAGACCGCGACCCTCAACTCCGCGCGCTCTTCGGGCTTCACGCCGCCTTCACGCTCTCGGACGTCACCCTGAATCGGGCCGCGCGTCTGGGCCAGAGCCTCGGCACTGGCTTCCATGTGCACGTGGCGGAAGCCGCCTCCGATGTCCTCTTCAACCGCGAGCACCACGGCCTGAGCTCCGTGGCACGTCTCGACCGCTTCGGACTCCTGGGGCCGGGCTCGGTCGCCGCTCACGCTGTTCACGTGGATGACGCCGACATGGAGATACTCGCGAAAACGGGAACCTTCGTCGCCCACAATCCCCAGTCGAACCTCAACAACTCGGTGGGAATCGCCGACGTCGCCGGGCTGGTGCAGAAGGGTATTCGCGTCGGGCTCGGCACGGACGCGATGACGGTCAACATGCTCGAGGAACTACGCGTCGCACTGTGGGCCCAGCACCTCCGGCAAGACTGTCCGAGTACGGGTTTCCTCGAGGTCACGGACGCCCTCTTCGTCCGCAATCCCGAGCTCGCGAGCCAGCTGTGGGGCTTCCCGATCGGAACGATCGAGGAGGGGGCGGCGGCGGACGTGATCCTTCTCGACTACGAGCCCCCGACCCCACTCGACGAGGGGACGGTTCTCGGGCACCTGGTCTTCGGCATTTCCCAGGCTCCCGTCGATACGACCATCTGCCGCGGTGAGGTCCTCATGGAGGGAAAGGTCCTCGCCGCCGGAATCGACGAACGCGAGCTCGCGGCCAGGAGCCGCGAGCTCGCCCGCAAACTCTGGGAAAGGTTCTGAACCCCGGCCGGCCCGGGAAGGCGCCACGGCGTCCATGCGGCCTGCCCGCCAGGGGAGCCGTTATTTCGGTCCGGATCCTGGATGAGAGGCGGGAAGGCCCGCGGCCCGTTCCATTCCGGCCTGCAGCGCCTTGCTCGGAATCCCCCGCAAGACATGGTCCCAGAACATCTTGATGTCAGGATGCTGGGATTGCTTCTCGTCGTAGATCATCTTCGCCTTCTTGAGGGCGGCTTGGACCCCCTCGCGCGTGAAGGGAGCGGCGGCCTGCAGCGCCTGCTCGCACTGGAGCCAGCCTGCAACGGCCTTGGCATTCACGGGACGGGCCGCGACTCCCGCGTAGACATTCAAGGCGTTCTGCTTGCTTCGCCTCTCGACGTCCACGAGAAACCGCAGCGCCAGGCTCGAGGCCCTCACGCTCGTCGCGTCGTTGGCCAGGATGAGGTCGGGATTCATCGGGACACCGTAGTGGTCCCAGACCTTGCCCCACCACTTCATCTCGAGCTGCCCGAAGCCCACGGCGGGACCGAATTGGCCTGCCGTGTCGGACATCTGCCACCGGTTCGTGAAGACCGTCTCCTCCCAGAAGATCGAGATCAGCATCTCGGGGGAAATGAGGTGCCCGCCTCCGTGAATCTGCTGGACGAGGCCCCACATTTCGCCGAACGTCCTGCTCTCGTTCTTGCTCCAGCCATAGGGGATGACTCCCATGTCTCGGGTCTCCTGTTCTCTTCCTGTGTTTTCTGTACCGTAAACGGGACACGGAGAACTTTTCGCTGACGAAAGTCACAAAGGTGGCGGGGCGGCCATCAGAAGACGCCCACAGGGCCCGGCCTCCGCGGCACCAGGAAGAAGAACCCTTGACCGGCACATCGGAGCGATCCCCGGGACCAGCTCCGATGGTTCTCCCGAGCGTTGACGAGGACGACGCCGAAAGACCGGCGCCAGGCCTCTTTTCGTGTGAGGAATCTCACCGGAACCTTCGGCCGGTCTCTCACGTAGATTACCGGGCCCGCGAGGGGCGGAAACGGACCCTGGCAGGATCCGGAGAAGAACCGGCAGGGCATCGAGGTGAATGATGGACATGGAATCGCGCCGGGAGAGCGCCCGGGCGCTCTTTCAGAGCATGGTGTTGATACGGGCCTTCGAGGAGAGGGCGGCTGCCGCACAGGCCGAAGGCAAGGCGCCGGGAACGTGCACGTCCGTGGGGCAAGAAGCCTCCGCGGCCGGGGTCGTGAAGGCGCTTTCTTCGAATGACCTGATCCTGACGAATCACCGCAGCGCGGGACACCTTCTCGCGCGCGGCGCAGACCCGGGCCGGATGATGGCCGAGGTCCTGGGGAAGGCGACTGGCTACTGCAAGGGCAAGAGCGGGACGCTGCACATCTCCGTGAAGGAGCTCGGCGTCATCCTGACGTCGACCATCGTCGGGGGCGAGCTCTCCCTTGCCACGGGAGTCGGTCTGTCCGTGTCCATGCAGGGAAGCGACGCCGTCGTCGCTTGCTTCTTCGGCGACGGCGCCGCCTGCGAGGGAATCTTCCACGAATCGCTGAACCTGGCCTCCCTCTGGAACCTGCCGGTTCTCTACGTCTGCGAAAACAATCAGTGGCAGGCCTTCGTGCACCGCAAGGAGACGATGCTGGCCGATCACATCAGCCCGAGGGCCGCCTCGTACGGGATGGACGGCGTCACGGTTGACGGCAACGATGTCGAGGCGGTGAACGAGGCCGCCCGGGTGGCCATCGCGAAGATCCGGGAGACGAGGAAACCGTTCCTTCTCGAGACCTACACCTACCGGACGAGAGGGCACTACGAGCCGGATGACCAGACATACGTCGACCCCGAAGAGCTCGCGAGCTGGAAGGCGAGGGACCCGATCGCGTCGTACAAGAAGAAGCTCCTGGCCGCCGGCACAGTCTCGGAGGCCGATCTCGCGGCCATCCAGCGCGAGGTCGAAACGACGATCGACGGCGCCTTCCTCTTCGCGAGCGAGTCGCCGTACCCAGCGGCCGAAGAGCTCCTGACCGACGTGTATGCGTGAGGGAACGATGAGCACGATAACTGCCCACGAAGCCATCGGCCAGGCACTCGCCGAGGAGATGCGGCGGGACTCCACCGTCATCGCCTTCGGAGAAGGAGTTGCGACAAAGCGGCACGAACTCGTCGAGGAGTTCGGAAGGGCCCGGGTGCGGAACACGCCGCTCGCGGAGGGCATCATCGCGGGGACGGCCGCCGGTGCGGCCGCGACCGGCCTGAGGCCCGTCATCGACCTCCTGTTCGCTCCCTTCATCTGTTTCGCGATGGACGAGATCGTCAACAGCGCGGGCAAGCTGCGGTACATGTCGGGAGGCCAGTTCTCCTTTCCGATGGTGACGCTCGCGATGACGGGAGCCGGCTGGGGAGTCGGCGCTCAGCACAACCACAACAACGAGGCCTGGTTCGTCCACAGCCCGGGACTGAAGGTGGTGATGCCGTCCAACCCGGCGGACTTCAAGGGGCTTCTGAAGGCCTCCATACGTGACGACAATCCGGTCGTGTTCTTCCTCGACATCGGACTCCTCTATGTGCCCGGCGAAGTGCCGGAGGGAGAGCATGTCGTTCCCCTTGGCAAGGCCGCGATCCCGCGTGAGGGTTCGGACGTGACGCTGATCTCGTACGGAAAGACCGTCCACGCGTGCCTTGCGGCAGCGAAGACGCTCGAGGGCGAAGGCATTTCGGCAGAGGTCGTCGATCTGAGGACGCTCAAGCCCCTCGACGAAGAAGCCTTCCTTGCGTCCGTCAGAAAGACGGGGCGTGCCGTCGTCGTTCATGAGGCGAGCCGCACCTGCGGCGTCGGAGCCGAAGTCGCGGCGACGATCGCCGAGAAGTCGTTCGCTTCTCTTGCGGGACCCGTCGTCAGAATCGCCGGTCCGGACGTCCCCGCGCCGTCGAGCTACCCGCTCGAGCAGGCTTTCGTGCCTTCCGCCGCTCAGATCGTGACCTCCGTCCGCGGGCTCGTCGGAAAGTAACCGACCGGTGTTCGGCCCCTCGTCCCCGGGCGGGTGGACGAGGGGCTCTTCACGCCGGGTCCGGCCCGTGCAGGCACGAACGGAAGACCGCCTCGCCTCACTTGGCCCGGGGAGATCAGCCGATGGGCAAGGGCTCCTTGTTTCGTAGCCTCACGGTCCCGGCTGAACCATCCACCTCCACAAGGTCGCCGTCCCTCAAGATCGTGGTCGCGCCACGAACGCCAAAGACCGACGGCACCCCCATCTCGCGCGCCACCAGAGCGGCGTGGCACATGAGCCCGCCGATTTCCATCACGAGCGCGGCCGCCCTCGGGAAGAGAGGCGTCCACCCGGGATCCGCGTATTCGACGACGAGAACGTCTCCCTCCGACATCTGACGCGCATCCGGCTCACGCAGGATGCGTACCCGGCCCTCCGCCCGGCCTGCCGCCACGGCGATCCCGCGAAGAACACCCTCTTCAGCTTGCTCCTCGCTTTCCTCCTCCACCGGGACACCGTCCGAACGAAGCATGTCCGGAGCCTTCTTCCGTCTGTACAGCTCGAGCCTTCTTCGGCGCTCCTCTATCGCCCCACGCAGATTCGGTGCGGGCTCCTGTCCTGAGGCCAGGCCCACGACTTCCGGCCACTCGAGAAAAAAGACGTCCCCTTCTGTCTCGAGAATCCCGCGGTCATGAAACCGCCGACCGAGCTCTCGCGCCGCTCTTCGAATCCTGTCGAAGACGACAACCCCGTAGTGCTTGGGAGCCTCTCTGAGAGGCATGTTGAGCGCGAGGAGACGCTTCAGCCTTCGCATCAGGAAGCGCCGCCACAGAGGCGAGGCCGCAATCGCGGCGTCAAGGATGCGGTCTCGCTCGGCCGCGAGCCGCTCGATTCGCTCGGCGACCGGAACCCGTCCATGCGAGGCGAGACCTGCCCGGACGAGATCCACGATCATCGACGGGTCCTCCCACCACCGGCTCGCGCCCACGTCGAACTCCATCGGAGAGCGATGGCCGAACTCTGACAGGAAAGAATCGAGCTGTAAGAGCCAGGCGTGGCCTTCTGGAGAGGCCCGGAGCCGGCTCTTCAGCGACGGCCAGTCCGTCGTAATGAAGAACGCCTCCTCCAACGATCCCGCGGCATCGATGAGGCCGTCGATACCGATCGAGATTCGGGTCGTCGGATTCGCGGGGGTCCCCATCGCGAGCCGGCCCACCGCCTCCGGATGGTGGCGAAAGGCCCAGCGAGAAAGGCCGAAGACGAGGAGAGCGATGGCCTGCATCTGCATCCCGTCCCGGAG
Source organism: Thermoanaerobaculia bacterium (assembly GCA_022071945.1). Classification (GTDB taxonomy): domain Bacteria; phylum Acidobacteriota; class Thermoanaerobaculia; order UBA5066; family UBA5066; genus JAJVIN01. The sequence continues at coordinate 61,855 of JAJVIN010000020.1, forward strand.
CTCCCTGCAGGCAGGAGAAGACCAGAGATCCATCTCGGCGATCAGCTCTTCGTCCTTCAGAGTCTCCACTGCCGGGCGCGCGGCGACCGCCGCCGCCCCTCCCTTCAACTTTTCCAGGGATCCCCGCGGGTCCAGAACCTTGATCAGTCTCAGGGCTGCGGTGAGTCCCGCTCCCAGCATCCGGAGGGTCAGGAGAACTCTCGAGCCCGGCAGCCGGCGGGGCAGGATGATTCCCTCCTCGACGAGCTTCTCGAGGACTACAGCGGTTCGCGCGTCCATGAAGGAGAGCAAGCGTGGTGTCAGCGGTCCCAGCAAGGGGAACGCCAGCATGGCATTCATGTTGAAGGTGATGCGGCCATTCACGAGGTCGAGCCCGTTCAGGGCACGGCCGAGCGGCGAGTACCTGGGAATGCCGAAGAGGAGATCCGTGACCATCGGGATGATCAGATCGCGCCACAGCGTCCAGGCGAGGGGGAAGAGCGGCTGGGGCATCGTCTCCCGCACATTCCAGTTCGACCAGAAGGTGACCGGTCCGTCGTCTGCCTCCGGGGTGGATCGGGCCGTGTCCCACTCTTCTGGCGCCACAACTGCCGTGATGGGCCGAGCTTGAAGCCACCAGATGTTGCCGGCGCCGTCGATGGCCCACTCGAGATCGAGCGGCCTCCCATACCGCGAGGCGAGGTTGCGCGCCGTCACGGCAAGGGCGACAGCTTCGTTCTGGCGAAGGACGCTCTTCGATGCCGTACACCGCGAGTCCCACGTCCCGGCGCCGGAGAGGTACGCACGCCATCGCTCGGGCTCGGACGCCCCGGAGACAAGGGCATCTCCGCGGCCTGCCACCGCCTCGATGACCACGGCCCTGTCGCGTCCGGCGGGATCAGCCGAAAAGGCCACACCGGCACATCTCGGATCCACCATCCTCTGGACGATGAGGCCCACGGGTTGGGCCTCGTTCTGGCCGGAATACTGTATGACGCGCGCAGCGCTGCCCGAGCGGATGCACCGGGCGGCTGCCTCCAGGGCTCCCTCGCGCGAGGAGATGCCGAGAACGGTTTCGAAGAGCCCGGCAAAAGAGCGGGCGGCGGAATCCTCGCCGATTCCTGACGACCGGATGGCAGCAGGTCCCGCCCGCAGGAGGTCTTCCGTCAGCCGCAGAAAGCGGTGCCGGTCCGCTTCGTCCCAGTCATCTGGCAGTCTCGTGGTTGCCTGCGTACAGAAGCCGCCTGGAAATGGGACCCCCGCCTCCGCCAGAAACGCGAGTCCGGCAGCCTTCCCGCCAAAAACACCCGGATCGGCGGATGCCGCCGACCCGAGTTCAGCGAACTGGAGAGCCATGGCCGTTCGCCACAGTCTAGCAAGGAGCGGCGGCTCTACTTCTTCCCTTTCTTGGCGCTGCCCGAGACGGGCGGACCGAGGACGTAGGAATCCATCCGCCTGGATTTGGGGTCTCTGGAGATTCTGGAGACGAGCGCAAGGGTCCGGCCCTTGCCCTCGACGGCCTGGACGACGATCTCGATGTCCTTGAACTCGGCGCCTCCGCTCGGGGGCTTGACAGAGGCGAGGATGATGCGGTCGATCTGCTTGCGTTCGCTGGCGGCGAGGTCGATGACCAGGGGTTCGCCGAGCGCGGCGCCGCCTGTCTTTCTGAGAACCACCTTGACTCGCGCAGGGGCACCGCCGAGCTCGGCCAGGATGAGGTGGGTCTGGTACTGGGAGTTTTCCTCGATTGCCGGCAGCGAGACCTCCGGCTTGACCGTGTCGGTCTCGGAGAGCTTGACGCCGAGGATCTCACGCGAAGAAACGGAGAAGACCCCCGGGAACATCGGATCGGCTCCGGGCGCCGGGGTCAGGGACGAGACAGACCGCCCGAGTTCCGGATTCTCGAGATCGAGCGGCGTTGAGGTCTCGGTCGAGAAGACGAGGGAACCGAGGTCGCCCTCGAACTGGAGCATGCCCCTGGAGCCGTCCTCGATCTCGAACAGCTCCTCGAGGACCTTCTCGAAGACGACCGTGCGGGGGCCCGCGTCTGCTTCCGCCTCGCGGCCGGGAACCTGAAGCGTCCGCGGCTCTGGAGGCTCGCCGTGGCCGGGCTCCGGGATGAAAGTCACCCGCAGGGCGGCCTCTGATTCCGACGAATTGGTGATGGCCACGCGCGTCGTGTAGAAGGTCTCCGGCGACTTCTCCTGCACGACCGCCGGGAGGAACCCGCTGCTCGTCGCGTGGAGGGCTTTCCGAGGCGCCGGGGCGCTCACGACAACCGTGCCGGACACGATGAAGTGGCTCTGAGATCTGTTGTCGAGAACCGAAGCAAAAGCGGAGACGGATCCCTGCCCCGCAACGGAACTGATCTCGACAGTCCCGTCCCGGTACGCAACCGGGAAGAGGTCCGGATCCACGTGATTCACCTGCGTCTTCGAGTAGGCCTCGACGAAGACCACCTTTTCGCCGAGCTTGTTTCCAGAATTGTCGAAGAGCGTGGCCCTGACAGTTATCGACGCCCCCGACGTTTCCGAGAGGATGACATTCGATCTGTAGCCAGCCAGCGGCCCCTTGAGCCCCGCCAGAACGATGGTCTCGACTGGGCCGTCCGGGCCGGGCAGGGTGATCCCCTGTCCCGTGACGAGAAGCGGGATCTCGGCTCCGTACTGAACGGGGATGCCGTCCCGTGTGGTGATCGAGTCCACCAGGGTGCGTACCGCCAGCTGAGGGAGGTGCGTCGAGCGGAGTTCCACGGTTCCGCTTCCCGTTTCTCCGAACAGGCCCTTGACGAAGTCCGACAACCGGTACGCCGTGTAGCCCGGCACCGAGAGCGTGTTCTTCTTGACTCTGGGGTCCGTTGTTCCCGCAGCTCCCTCGGGGGTGTAGTACAGCTCCACTGTCGCGATGCCGGGGCCACGGTTCCGGATCCAGCCGTCAGAGAGGTACTGAGTTGCTGTTGTGGTTGACAGGCCGTGGCGGGAGGTCGCAGAGGCCGTCGTGCTCACGGTCGAGCCAAGGATCAGCGAGAACTCGGTCTCGGGCAGTTCTTCCCGGTCGGTCCCGGCCACATTCGGCGGTGGCTCCTCGTCGAACACGTTGAAGATCGCGGCATCCTCGGGGTTGCCGTCCGCGTTGTCGATTCTGAGGTTCGTGCACAGGGGAGGCGGCCCGTCTTCCGTCGTGCGGAAATCCCTGTTGACGCTGAGGTCGAAAGTCCGTTCCGCGCCCGCGGGAACGGGTGTGGCGAAGTCTCCGGAGATCTGGAGCCAGGCTCCACCCGGTCCGATCGAGGGGCCGATCCGCACCGGGAGGGTCCCGGTATTGCGAACCGTGATCTGTTGGGGCTCGGGATTTGCTCCCGGACCCTGCCTGAAGTAGACGAGATTCGAACCGACGGGTTCCAGTTTCATCCCAGCCGTCGACGGGCTCTCCTCTTCGAGAACGGTCAGAGTGATGACGGTCGAGAGCGTGTGCGGCCCTTCTGGCGCCGCCCAGGCACCCACCAGGTTCCCCTGCTTGACTCCCGAGGTGCTCGTGCTGCCGGGGGCAAAGAGAATCGTGACAACCGCATCCGCTCCTGGCGCGATGCTTGTGAGCGATGGGGGCCAGACCGAGAAGAACCCTCCCGTCGTCGACAGATCCAGCGTTCCCGGGGCACTTCCGACGTTCCGGAAGACAACGGTCGTTCCAGTGGGAGGGGCCTCGTCGAGCTTCACCTGTGCCACGGGATTCAATCCCTGGATGACGGTGAAGCTCGGCGGGAGCAGCTCCGTTCTGACCGTGATGGGCGAGGAGTATCCCGAAACGAATCCGGGCGGGCAATCGGTGCCCGAGAGGGCCCTGATCTGGGCGCACAAGATCTCCGGCCGGGCCGGATCGGTCGGCAAGGTGATGGCGAGATCCGGAGTCGTGATCGTCACGGGCGAGGTGCATTCGGCGTTTGTCGCGAGACTCACTTCGTAGTAACCCGAGGCCGGCAGCTCGAGGACGGGTGCCCACGCCAGCGTGAAGCTGTTCCCGGCGGCCACGGGGGCGGTCGGATAGCTCGTGAACTGCGGTGTCGAAGGAACCGCGCAGGCCCCGGCCTGAGTGACCGTGAAGAACGCTCCGGCCACCTCGATCAAACCGGTCCGGGCCTGCCCCGGGTTCGGGGCCACGCTGAACGTGACGGATCCGTCGCCGTCTCCGGTGGCGCCCGAAGTGATCGAGATCCACGCGGCATGAGCGGTTGCCGTCCATGTGCAGCCCGCGAGAGTCTCCACCCGGAAGGTCTGGCCTGCCGCTCCATCCGCGACGACAGCCGCACTCGCGGGCGTGAGCGCATAGCTGCACGGGAGCGTCGTTCCGAGTACCTCCAGGCTGTCCGCGCTCGTCAAGGTGTTTCGGTTGGATCCATGGGGTCCCGTCACCGTTCGGATGGTGAAGAAGTAAGCAGATCCGGGAACCAGTCCGGTGACCGTCAAGGAGTCCTGGCCCTTGCTGGCCGTCTGTGCGACGGAGGCACGGGGACCGCCCGGCGTCAGGCTCATCAGGATGTCGTAGTAACCCGGGTCCGCTGTGTAGAGGATGGGTGTCCAGGTCAGGCGGATGGAGTTCGGGGAGAGCGGTGAGGCCGTCACGCCGGTGGGAGCGATCGTCTGGGTGCTCTTCCAGTTACCGCCGCTCTGTCTCGAGGTCAGGAAGGCGTCCAGCCTGCCGTCGGCGGTGAATACGGAGTTCCAGCGAAGGTCGAGCCCGGACTCAGCCAGGTTGACGAGCTGTCCCATGGATGCCGGGACCGGCCCGGACAGCAGGTTCGAATTCAGCGCGAGGCGCTCTAGGCTCGTCAGGTCGCCGATCGCCTCGGGAATGGTCCCACTCAGGTTGTTGTCGGCCAGATTCAGTTCGACGATCGCTGGCGCGGGGCTCGCCACTCGAGCCGGGATCCTCTTTCCGGCCGGGGCACTGCAAACAACCCCGTACCAGGTGCACTCGGTTCCAGGAGTGGGGGACGACCAGCCGGAGCTGTTTGTCCAGTTTTGGCCGTTCGCACTGTCGTACAACGCGATCAGAGCCGCACGCTCCGCCGGGGAGATGGAAGCCGCTTGTTCCACAGTGAAGGTGTGCCCGGCCGCGGTGATCACTCCTGTTCGCGCCGGGCCAGCGTTCGCCTCCACGCCATAGGTGACCGATCCGTTCCCGGAGCCCGAGGTCCCGGAGGTGATCGTGATCCACGCAGTGCCGGAGATCGCGGTCCAGTCGCATCCATCGGCCGCCTCTACCTGGAAGGTCTGGCCGTTCGCTCCCGCGGCCGGAAGGCTCGCGTTCGCCGGAACCAGCGTCGCGTTCGCGGTGCACCCGTCCGCCTGGTTTACCGTGAAGGTCTGTTGAGCCGCGGTGATGGTTCCGGTACGTGCCGGGCCGGCGTTGGCGGCCACGCCGTAGGTCACGGGCCCCGTGCCCGATCCCGTCCCGCCTCCGGTGAGGGTGATCCACGCCTCGTTGGCGGATGCGGTCCAGGCGCAACCGGTTGTCTTCTGCACCTGGAAAGTCAGTCCCGAAGCACCCGCGGCCTCAACGTGAGCGCTCGGCGGGAGCAGGGTCGCAGGAGCCGCGGCACACCCTTCTGCCTGATTCACCGCGAAGGTCCGCCCACCCAGGGCGATGGTCCCAGTCCGTCCCGGGCCCTCGTTCGCGGCCACGTCGAATGTGACGGTCCCGCTTCCCGTTCCGGAGGTCCCGCCCGTTATGGTGATCCAGGTCTCGCTGGAGACCGCGGCCCACGTGCACCCGGCGGCGGCCTGCACCTGGAACGCCTGGCCCTGCGCTCCGGAGGCGGCGACGCTGGCGCCCGACGGGAGAAGGCTCATGTTGGTACTGCAGCCCTCGTTCTGGTTGACCAGGAAGGCTCGGCTGCCGGCCGTGATCGTTCCGACGCGGGCTGGGCCCACGTTCGCGGCCACGTCGAATGTGACGGTCCCGCTTCCCGTTCCGGAAGCGCCGCCCGTGATGGTGATCCACGCCTCGCTGGAAGCCGCGGTCCACACACACCCGGCGGCAGTCTGGACCTGGAACGCCTGGCCCTGCGCTCCGGAGGCGGCGACGCTGGCGCTCGCCGGGACGAGGCTCGTGTTGGCGGTACAGCCCTCGGACTGGTTCACCGTGAAGGTCCGGCTGCCTGCCGTGACGGTTCCGACCCGCGCCGGGCCCAAGTTGGCCGCGACACTGTAAGCGACGAGACCCGGACCCGATCCGGAGGAACCGGTCGTGATCGTGATCCAGGAGTCGTTGGAGGATGCGGTCCATGTACATCCGGCGGCCAACTGCACCTCGAACTTCTGGCCCGCGGCGCCGGTCGCGTCCAGGCTGACACTGGCGGGAACCAGGGTCGTGTTGGCATCGCAGCCACTCGCCTCGTTCACGGTGAAGGTCTGTCCGCCTGCCGTGATGGTTCCGGAGCGTGCCGGGCCAACATTCGGCGCGACTGTGAAGGTGACGTTTTCCGTTCCACTTCCGGAGCTCCCGCCGGTGATCGTGATCCAGGCGTCGTTGGAGGCCGCCGTCCAGGGGCACCCTCCGGCCACCTGAACCTGGAAGGTCTGACCGGCGGCTCCCTCCCACGCGACGCTTACATTCCCTGGATTGAGCGTCGTGTTGGCGGCGCAGCCGCTGGCCTGATCGACTGTGAAGGTCTGACTGCCAGCCGTGATCGTCCCGGTCCGTGCCGGGCCCACATTTGTCGCGATCGTGTAGGTGACGGTTCCCGTTCCACTTCCGGAGTTCCCGCCTGTGATCGTGATCCACGCGTCATTGGACGTCGCCGTCCACGGGCATCCGCCGGCAAGCTGGATCTGGAACGTCTGAGAAGCCGCGCCGTTCCACGCGAAGGCCGCGCTGGTCGGAACCAGGGACGTGTTGGCCTCGCAGCCGCTCGCCTGATTGACGGTGAAGGTCTGACCGCCAGCCGTGATCGTTCCCGTCCGCGCCGAGGCCACGTTCGAGGCGACGGAGTACGTGACGGTTCCCGTTCCGCTCCCAGAGGCGCCGCTGTCGATCGTGATCCACGCGTCGTTGGAGATCGCTGTCCAGGGGCACCCGCCGGCCACCTGGATCTGGAAGGTCTGGCCTCCGGCCCCGTTCCAGGCGATGCTCGCGCCGGCCGGGTTGAGGGTCGTGTTGGCGGCGCAGCCGCTCGCCTGATTCACGGTGAAAGTCTGTCCGCCGGCTGTGATCGTTCCCGTCCGCGCAGGTCCCGTGTTCACGGCCACGTCGAAGGTCACGAGAGCCGTGCCACTCCCCGCGGAGCCGCCGGTCACCGTGATCCACGTATCGTTGGAGATCGCCGTCCAGGGGCACCCGCCGGCGACCTGGACCTGGAACGTCTGCCCCGCAGCGCCGTCCCACGCGAAGCTGGCGTTCGTCGGGAGCAGCGACGTGTTGGCCGCGCAGCCGTCGGCCTGACTCACCGTGAAGGTCTGTCCGTTCGCGGTGATGGTTCCGACTCGCGCGGGTCCCGCATTCGCGGCAACGCTGTAGGAGACCGGACTCGGACCGTTGCGGGAACCCGGACCCAGGATCGTGATCCACGAATCGTTGGCCGTAACCGTCCAGGAGCACGCGGCCGCCAGCTGGACTTGGAACGTCTGGTCGGTGACGCCGTCGATGCCGACAGAGATGCCGGTAGGAACGAGCGTCGTGTTGGCGGCGCAGCCGTCCCCTTGATTGACCGTGAAGGTCTGTCCGCCAGCCGTGACCGTCCCGGCCCGTGCGGGTCCCGTGTTCGCGGCAACGTCGAAGGTCACGGGAGCCGTGCCGCTCCCGGCAGAGCCGCCCGTCACCGTGATCCACGAATCGTTGGAGATTGCCGTCCAGGGGCACCCGCCGGCCACCTGGATCTGGAAGGTCTGACCCACCGCGCCATCCCACGCAAAACTTGCGTTCGGCGGGAGCAAGGACGTGTTGGCCGCGCAGCCATCGGCCTGATTGACGGTGAAGGTCTGCCCGCCCGCGGTGATCGTCCCCACCCGTGCCGGACCGGCGTTTGCGGCCACGTCGTAGGTGACGAAGCCGGTTCCGTTTCCTTCCCCGCCGCCCGTGATCGTGATCCAGGTGTCATTCGAGATCGCCGTCCAGGGGCATCCACTCGAAACCTGGACCTGGAACGTCTCCCCGGTTGCCCCCGAAGCCGGCGAGCCCGCGCTCGACGGGCTCAGGGCGAAGGAGCACGGCAGGGTCGCAGCAAAGGCCTCGAGACTGTCCTCGCTCGTCACTGTGTTCTCGTTCACCTCGCTCGCCATCGTGACGCTGCGAACGACAAAGTAGTAGGGGGTCGCGGGAGTCAGCCCCGGCACGGTCAGTGATGTGGCCAGCTTGTCGGCCGTCACCCCGGCGGAGGAGTACGGCCCACCGGAAACCGTGCTCACCCGGACTTCGTAGTATCCGGGGTCAGCCGTGTAGGTGATGGGAGTCCACGTCACCTGAATCGACACAGCCGTGTCCGCGGCGGCCGAGACGCCTTCGGGAGCGACGGTCTGTGTGCTCTGCCAGTCGCCGCCCGCCGCCTGCCGGGAGTTCAGGAAGGAGATCAGCGTGCCGTCCGTCGAGTGAAGGCCGTTGAGTCGAAGGTCGAGACCCTCGCCCAGGGCAAGGTTCGTGAGATTCGACATTGACGCCGGGATCGTCCCGGTCAGCTGATTGGCCGCCAGGTCGAGGAAAGACACGTACGACAGGTTCCCGATCTCTGGCGGGATGGCCCCGCCCAGCCTGTTGTGGGACAGTTCGAGGACGCTCAGGTAGGAGAGGCTTCCGATCTCTGCCGGGATGACGCCGTCGATCTGGTTGTAGGACAAGTCGACGTAGTCCAGGTAGGTGAGATTCCCGATTCCCGCCGGGATGCTCCCCGACAGCATGTTGCTGTTGAGGTCCAGATGGCTGAGGAAGGAGAGATTCCCGATCGTGGCCGGGATGGGGCCGCTCAATTGGTTGGCCGACATCCAGATGGAGATCAGATTCGAGAGGTTTCCGATCTCTTGCGGAAGCGGGCCGGTCAGTGCGCCGGCCGCCATGTAGAGATATCTCAGACCGGAGAAGTTCCCGATCGATGCCGGGACTGTTCCGCTCAGATTGTTGAAGGAGAGGTTCAGCGCCTCGACATGGGCGCCGCCCTCGTCACAGACGACGCCGGCCCACGAACACTCCGTCCCCTCCACCTGCGTGGACCACCCCGAGTTGTCGTTCCAGGCTGGCCCGCCGGTGGCGTTGTAGATGTCGATGAGGGCCTGCCTCTCGGCCGGGGGGATTCCGGCTCCCTGGTTCACCGTGAAGGCCGTGCCGCTCACGACGATGGTGCCGGCCCGCGCCGGCCCCACGTTGGACTCCACGTCGTAGGTCACAACGCCCGCACCCGTTCCCGAGGTCCCGCCCGTGAGTGTGATCCAGGAATCGCTCGACGTGGCGGTCCACGGACACGTCCCGGTCGTCTGCACCTGGAAGGTCTGGCCCGTCGCTGCCGCGCTCGAGAGGCTCACGCTCGCCGGGTTCAGCGGGTAGGCACAGTCGGTCGCCTGATTGACCGTGAACGTCTGCCCATTCGCGGTGATCGTTCCCGTCCGGAGGCCTCCGGGGTTGGCCGCGACGTCATAGTTGACGGGGCCGTTCCCGGTGCCGGAGGCACCGCCCGTGATGGTGATCCACCCGGCGTTGGCCGTGGACGTCCAGGTGCAACCGGTCCCTGTCTGCACATGGAATTCCTGATTCGTCGCACCCGCCGCAGGAACGTTGGCGCTGTACAGGCTCAAGGTCGAGTTGGCCACGCAGCCGTCTGCCTGGTTGACGGTGAAGGTCCGGCCTCCCGCCGTGATCGTCCCCGTTCGTGGAAGTCCCGGGTTTGGCGTCAAGTCATAGTAGACCCACCCGTTCCCGTTTCCGGAGGAACCGCCACTGATCGTGATCCAGCTTGGATTGTTCGAGGTCGACGTCCATGGGCACCCGGCCGCCACCAACACCTGGAAGGAGTTATATGACGATGCGGGGGCCGGGAGGTTCGCGCTCGCCGGGCTCAGGGTCGTGTTCGCCGCGCACCCGCTGGCCTGGTTGACGGTGAAGGTCCGTCCGCCCGCCGTGATCGTTCCCGTCCGGGCCGGACCCACGTTCGCAGCCACGTTGTACGTGACGTTGGCGGTCCCGGAGCCCGAGGCGCCTCCCGTGATCGTGATCCAGGCGGGATTGTTCGACACCGCCGTCCAGCCGCAGCCGGCTCCGGTCTGGACCTGGAAGGTGAGGCCTGAAGCGCCTCCACCTGCCGGAGCCGAGCTCGTGGGGTTCAGCGTGTAGCCGCAGAGCGTCGTCCCCGATACCTGCGAGCTGTCCGTGCTCGTGACCGTGTTCGAGTTGTTGGCGTGGGGGAGCGTGACCGTGCGGACGACGAAATAGTACGTGGTGCTCGAACTGAGACCCGAGACGGTGATCGAACTGGCCGACTTGTTTGCCGTCTGGACCGGAGACCCGTACGGGCCTCCCGATGTCGTGCTCCGGACGACCTCGTAGTAGCCCGAGTCCCCTGTGTACGGGATGGGAGTCCAGGTGACGTTGATCGACGCTGATGTCGCTCCCGAGGTTGCCACATTGCTGGGAGGGATCGTCTGGGACTGGCTCCAAGCCGAGTCTTTGCTGTTCAAGAACGTCGTGAGCGCCGAGTCCGTCGAGTAGAACCCGTTGGCGCGAATGACGAGACCGTTTCCGGCGCGCAGATTGGTCAGATTGAGCATCGAAGTGGGGAGAGCGCCAGCCATCGCGTTCCCTTCGAGCCAGAGGAACTCCAGGGTCGTGACGTTCCCAATTGTTGACGGAATGTTGCCCGTCAGGCGGTTGTCGCTGAAATTGAAGCTCGTGAGCTGCGTCAGGCTCCCGATGTCGGACGGGATGCCCCCCGTCAGCTGGTTGTTCTCCAGCCTGAAGTCATTCAAGAGCGTCATGCTTCCGATCGAACCCGGCATGCTTCCCGTCAGCTGGTTGTCGTTCAGGTACAGGTACTTCATCGTCGCCATGGACCAGATGGCGGCCGGGATGGACCCCGATAGCTGATTGAAGGACAGGTCGAGATACTCCAGGGGCGGAATGGTCGCGAGTTGTGAAGGGATGCTGCCCGTGAGCTGGTTGCCACTCACCAGGAAGTCGAGGAGGCCCGTCAGGTTCCCAACCGTGGTCGGGATCGTCCCGGCCAGGTTGTTGTTCCTGAGATTCAGCACCCTCACATACGTCTGCCCCCCATCACAGGTGACGCCAAACCACGTGCACTCCGTTCCAGCCGCTCCCAGCCAGTTGGTTCGGTCCGTCCAGCTGGCTCCAGCCGTACTGTTGTAGATGTCGATGAGGGCGTTTCGTTGTGCGGCTGGAATGGCTGCCCAGGCCGAGACCGGCACCAGCGCCGGCAGCACCACGCTCAACGCGAGAAGAAGGGACCGGATCCCAGAACGGTACTCGAGGGAATCAGGCCGGCTCGAAGGGGTGATCATGGGTCTCTCCTCGCTGCGGTACAGGGCATCGGGCCGCGGCGAGGCGACCCGCAAGAGAAGGGAATCTGGAGAGGGGAGCCGCCGGGCGACCGTCCCTGTGGCCCGTTGCGGCCGGGATCGGGGTCCACCCCGGGATCTCCTGTCGTGCGGACCGCTCGAGGCCAGTGCCTGCGGCGACCATGTGTTCAGCCTAGCAGCTTTTCTTCAGCTCCGACCTCGAATACCGCTCATTGAAATGCCGGAAACCGTTGGGATCTGCAACGCCCCGGGAGAGTGAGACCTGTTCTCACTGTCCGTATCTGCACCAGATACCGTCTCGGCCCTTCGCGCTCCGCGGTCTCCGTGAACCTCGGCGGATCGTTGGATCCCCGAAGGCGGGTCATCCTGCGGGACCTTGGCGCGTTTCCGCTCCTCTCCTGGCAGGACCGGGCCCGCTGGTGAAGTCTCCAAGTCGCTCGAGGCCATTCCTCCTCCCGGACTGTCGCGGCAGTACCGGGGCGAACCTCTGCGATTATGACGGCCCCTTTTTCTCGGATGAGCTGGATTCCACGTGGAGACTGTCCGTCGGCGACGGCCAGCTCAGCTTCCGTGTCCTCAATCAGCCTCCCGTCCCGCTCGCTCTCGTGAGGCTCGAAGAGTTCGCGAGCACGAGCGGGGGGGTGAAACTCCGTTTCGAACGGGAGGCCGGTGTTGCCTGGCGCTTTTCCGTGCAATCGGGTCGCGTGAAGGACCTGGTGTTCACCCGAGTGAGTAATGGACTCCCCGTTCAGATCCGCGCAGGGTCCCTGAGGGGCCGGGACCTTCCGCCAGGAACGGATCGGACGAGCGAGAGCCCTCCCTGGCTGGGTGTCAGGGGATGCTCTCTGAGAGCACGCGGCCGCCTGCGAGCACTTCTCGTCAGCCCGCGCGCTGTCTCCCGCGCCGTCCGGCGAAGACGGTCTCCACCTCGGCCGGAGGCGAGGTGAACCTGACGAGGAACCGCCCCTCCCGTCGAGACAGGACCTTGGCGTAGATGTCCCCGGGTATCTCGCCGCCGTCCTCCGCCGCCACCCGCAGCCTCAGGTTCGTCATTTCATCGATGCCCTCACTGGAGTCGACCTCGGCTCGCTTCGAAGCCAGGCTCACGATGCGGCCCGCGAATGTCGAGCCCTCCACCTGTTTTCCGCTCAGTCGCGCCACGGACACTCCGATCGGCACGGTGAGAGGAATGAGCGGGTCCTCTTCATCCGGAACGCGCTCCCCCCCGATCCCCACGAGCGTCCAGGCGGTAATCGGATCCTTGAATCCCTTCGCCTGCACCTCGATGCGGTCTCCCACCTCCGCGGCCGCTCCGGCCGCCAGCCGGGCGGATTCGGAGATGAGGACCTGCCCTCCGACAGTCATGGACTCGATCCGGGCGGTCAGGTTGACGTGGCTCCCCACGATGCCGTACTTGGCCCGTGTCATCGAGCCGATGTTGCCAACCACGACCTCTCCGGTGTGGACCGCGATCCCCATCTCCACTGGCGGGAGGTCTTGTTCCACGGCGCGCCGGTTCACATCGAGAATGGCCCGCTGCATCGCCACGGCACACGCGATTCCCCTCTGGGCATCATCGGGCGCCGAGATGGGCGCCCCGAAGATGGCCAGGACGGCGTCTCCGATGAACTCGTCGATGGTCCCGCGATACGAGGTGATGACCTCGGCCATGGCGCCCAGGTAGTTATTGAGGAGCCTGACGACCGCCTCGGCGTCGAGGCGTTCGCACGTCGATGTGAAGCCTCTGAGGTCGGACATGAGGATCGTCACGACCCGGCTCTCGCCACCCAGACGAAAGCCGTCGGGGGATTCCAACAGGCTCGCCACGACGTCATCGGAGAGGTACCGACCGAAGGTCGCCCGAATGAACCTGTTCCGTTTGGACAACTCCGCGGCCTGCCGGGCCAGCTCGTCTCGCTGCCGCTCGACCTCGGCGTTGCGCTGCCGAAGCTGTTCCTGGCTCTCCACGAGCGCCTCGTACGCGAGCTTTCTCTGCCTTGCATTGCGAAACGCCCCCGAGTGATAGCGGACCCGCGCGATGAGTTCCACTGGGTTCGGGACCTTCACGAGGTAGTCGTGGGCTCCCACCCGGAACGCCTCGGCCTTCACGACGGGGTCCTCCCGCGTGGAGAGGACGATCAATGGGATATCCAACGTGCGGGGGTCGGCACGAAACCTCCGGGCGAGCTCGAGCCCATCCACGCCCGGCATCACGAGGTCCTGCAGGATCACTGTCGGCAGGATCGACGCGGCCATTTCAATCGCCCCGGAAGGATCCTGACAGTAGTGGAGAGTGATGTAGGGCTCGGGCCTGAAGATCTGCCGGAGGGCCTCCGCGATGATCGGCTGGTCATCGACCAGGAGCACGGTCACCGGCTGCCGCCTCACGGGCGGAGGAACGAGCTCCTCGAAAGGACTCACGCCCCGCGTCTCCGGATCTGCCGGGCCGCGAACCCCGCGATGGTTGCCGGTATCGCGTCCAGGGGCAGGATCAGCTCGGCGGCATTGAGTTCCGCGGCGGCCCTCGGCATCCCGTAGACGACGCTCGTGCGGGCATCCTGGGCCACAGTCGTCCAGCCTGCCCGCCGCAGGCGGAGCAGGCCCTCCGCCCCGTCTCGGCCCATCCCGGTGAGCAGGATGCCCAGGCCCGGAGACGGACTGGCGGCGAGGCTCCCGAACAGGACATCGATCGATGGCCGGTGAGGGACTCCGGCTGGCTCCGCGGAGTACCCGAGGCTCCGATCCGGGCGCAGAACCAGATGGTCCGCCGTCGCCGCGAGGTACCCCTGCGCGGTCCGGGGAACGTCGCCGGAGCGGGCGGCGGAGACGCGAAACCCGGTGCGTTCGGTCAGCCAGCTCGCCAGGCCCTCGGCGAAGCCGTCGTCGATGTGCTGAACGATCAGGACGGCCGCGGCGAGATCGCGTGGAACCCTTGCAAGGATCGAAGCCAGGGCCGCGGGACCGCCGGCCGAGGAGCCGATCGCCACGATCGGGGCCACCCCGGCCGGCTCGCGGAGCTCGATCGGCCCGCTTCCTCCGCTGGCCGGAGCGCGCTTTGAAAGGAGCGGCTCGAGGCGCACCAGCCGTTCGAGAAACGGCGCCAGGCCCGTCAACTCTCCGTCCGGGCTCATGGCAGGGGCCGTCACGGCATCGAGCGCCCCTTGCCCCAGGGCTTCGTAGACCACTTCCACGCTCCCGGCAACGCGATCGCGGGCAAGCAGGACGGCACACGGCCTCTCCGCCATGACCTGCCGCGTCAGCTCGGCGGCGCCCGGCTGAGAGAGAGCGGGGTCAAGGAGCAAGAGGTCGGGCGTGTCCCGCAGCGTCGATTCGAGCGCCTGGGCGCCCTCCCTCGCGGTCCAGATGACCTCGTGGCCGGCTCCACCGGTCACGGCACGCCGCAGGGCCTCGACGGTCAGGCGGCTCGGGCTCGCGATGGCAATCCTCATTCTTCAGGTGCTCCGATCAAGTCCGCGACTGCCTGTAGCAGCTTCTCGTCAGCGTAGTCGCTCTTTGGCAGGTACAGGTCGGCGGCCGCGGAGAGCCCACGCAGCCGGTCCTCGACCGATCCGCGGTACGAGACGATGATGACGGGGAGGCCCTTCAGACGGGGATCCTGCTTGATGGACCGGGTGAGCGAGACGCCGTCCATCCTGGGCATGTCGATGTCCGTGATGACGAGGTCAAACGCACGGTCTCGCGCCGCCATCCAGCCTTCCTCGCCGTCCACAGCCGTTTCGACCTCGTAGCCCTTCGCGCTCAGAAGCTCCCTTTGAAGCTCTCGAACCGTGATGGAGTCATCGACGACGAGAATCCGCTTCTTCCTTCGCGCGGGCGGTTCGCGAGAGATCCCCAGCTTCTCCATCCGGGTCTCCTGCCTCAGATGCAAGACGGACCGGACGATGTCCTCGACATCGATGATGAGGACAGGAGTTCCGTCTGGCAGGATGGCCGCCGCGCTGATGTCGGCGACACGGCCGAGCCGCGGGTCGAGGGGACGAACCACCAGATCGAACTCGCCCAGGAACTCCTGCACCGCGAACCCGAAAGAGTGACCGCGATCCGAGAGCAACACGATGTGGAGCGGATCCGACGGCACGTCGCCCGCCTCCAGCTCGAGAATCTGCGAGGCCGGGACGAGAGCGACGGCGCGCCCATCGAGCGGCACGTACTGGCGGTCCTCGACCTGCTGGACGCTCCCAAGCGGTACTCGCAAGAGGGCGTCGATCCTGTTGAGTGGAAAGGCGTAGGGCTCGTCAGCGATCTTCACGACAACGGCCCGGAGAACCGAGCGGCTGACGGGCACCCTGAGGTGGAAAGACGTGCCGCGCCCGGCCTCCGTCGTCACCCAGACGGCTCCTCCCACTTCCCGAAGAACACTCCTCACGACATCGAGCCCCACTCCTCGTCCCGATATCTCACTGACGTGCTCGGCCGTCGAGAATCCGGGCGCGAAGAGATGGTCGAGGAGCCGGTCCTCATCGAGGGCGCCGACGGTCTCTGCGGGAAGAAGCCCCAGCGTCTGAACCCTCTCTCGAATGCGTCCGACGTCGATTCCACTCCCGTCATCGGAGACCGAAATCTCGAGCATTCCAAAGCGGTGACGGGCCTCGAGCCGGATGGTCCCGCGTTCGGGCTTGCCAGACGCCCGGCGGACGTCCGGCGGCTCGAGCCCGTGATCCACGGCGTTCCGGATGAGGTGGTTGAGGGGGGCTTCGATTCTCTCCAGGATGTCGCGATCGATTCGCTGGTCTTCCCCCGTGACATGGAGGTCCACGAGCTTCCCGAGTTTTCTCGCCACGTCACGGACGAGTCGCGGAAAGGCCGTCAGGCCGTCGGAGAGCGGACGCATCCGGCTGCCCGTCGCCTCGCGGAAGAGGCGCAGCATCAGGTCCTCGGACCGGCGAGCGTGCTCCTCGAACTCCTCGACCCACGTGGAGACGACCGAGCGAGCCTCCGAGAGCCTCTGCCTGAGCTCGGCGATCCGCATGCCGATAGGGTGGTCGCTCGCGGGGGCTCCGAGAGCCTGATGCAGATCGTTCAGCAGATCCGCGAGCCCGGCCTGACGCGCCCTCAGCCTCTGCTGGACCTCGGCGAAGGGCTTCAGCCGCCGGGTCTCCACGAGGGACTCGCCGGCGAGGGCGACGAGCCGGCTGAGATGGCTCGCCCGCACCCTAAGGACGCGATCCTCCTCGAGATCGGCGGCAAAGGCGCCAGAGTGGCCGTCGGCCGGAACGGGCGTCTCGGCAGCCCGGGCGCCAGCTTCCGCGTCCGGACGGCCTGGCGCCGGCCCGGCACCGCCCTCCCCCGCCGCCAGGCGCGCCGCCAAGGCCAAGACCTCCCGGTCGGACGGCCGCGAGCCGGCTGGCGCCAGGACCGCGTTCGCGAGGCGCCCGAGCATGTCGGAAGCCTCGAGCAGCATCTCGATACGAACGGGCGAGACCTCGGCGGAACCCGTCTGGATGCGGATGAGCTGGTCTTCCGCGGCGTGCGCCAGCCTCACCGCCACATCCAGCCCCACGACTCGTGCCGCCCCCTTGATCGAGTGCGCGGCCCGCATGAGCCGCTCCACGACCTCGAGCCGGCGCGGCTCCTTCTCGAGAAGGAGCAGGCCGTCGGTCAGCGTCGCCGTGTGAAGCTCCGCCTCGTGGCGGAAGAGCTCGAGCGACACCGGAGTCACCTCAGCCAGAGCATCGGTCGCGACGGGCTCGGCACGATCCGGCCGAGCCGCCTGGCTGATCCCCGGGGCGGTCATCGCCTCCAGGGCCGCGACCAGGGATTCGACTTCAACGTGTCTGTCGCGCGCGATTTGCTCCCCTTCCTCGGAACCCGCCGCCGCGAGCCTCCCGATGAGCTCGACGGCCGCCCGGCAGGTCTCTACATCCGAGAAGGAGAGAGTCCCTCCTCTCGATTCGACCGCCAGGAGAGCGCCTTCGAGCCCTCCGGAGAGGCGAACGGCGGCCTCTGCCCCCACGACCCTGGCTGCACCGTGGATGGCCTGGGCGGCGAAGATGATGCCGGCGTCGAAGGGGCGCTCTGACGACAGGGCCGCCTTCAGCGCCACGGCCTCGCGCCCGACTTCCTCGGCGAAGAGGGCGTCGAGGGCGTTCACCCCGCCACCTTTCGGAGGGCAAGCTGAAGCTCAGCGGCATTGAGATAGGCCGCACGCCTCTCACCCCAGGGAAAGACACCGCGAGTGATCGCCGAAAGCGACGCCGGAAGGGTGGCCGGCGCGGCTTCGAGGCTCGACGCGGCAAAGCGGTGGACTCCGTGGACCTCGCTGACGGCAAACACCCAGGTCTCGGCCCGTGTCCCGATCACCGCGAGGCGCTCCCGCTTCCGGCTCTCGGCGGCGGGTCCGGCGTGGAGCGGAATCTCGAGAAGCCGGTCCAGCGCCACGCAGAGATGCAGTTGACCCCTGATGTTCACGAGTCCCGAGACCAGCGTTCCCACCCGATGGGCGATCCGGTGGACCGGACGGAGATCAGCGACCTCGCAGAAAACGGCCGTGTCGATCGCCATCCACTCCTGTCCCAGGCGGAAGAGGACCACCGACACCTCTTCAACGGCCGGCCTGGGAGGCTCTGCGACGATGCGGGTGAAGAACTCGGCATAGCCAGCGGGCGAGGGACGTTCCAGAAAGGCCTCGGCCGCGCGCGTCAAGACTTCGCAGTTCCGGCAGTGCACGACGCGGAGCAATTCGGGACAGCTCCGGTCGCCCCCCGCTCCGATGAGGCGCCAGCAGCCTTCCAGCGAGATGAAGTCCCTCACGCCGCACCCCGCCCGAGAGCCCGGGCCCTGCGCCGGAACCCGGCGGCCCGGGCCCGGTCACCCCGCCGCTCGGCCAGTAGCGCGAGATGCGTCAGGGCCCCCTCGTGGGCCTCGTCGAGGCAAAGAGTCCGCAGGAAATCCGCCTCGGCCCCTTCCGGATCTCCCATCCCCCCGAGAACGAGCGCTCTGAGGAAGTAGACCGGGGCCTCCGGGCCTTCCCTCGAGAGCCGATCGTCACAGGCGGCGAGGGCCCTTTCGAGTAGCCCCCGATCCGCCAGGGACCGGATCTCCCCGATTCCCCCACCGCTCCCGCCGTCCGGGCTTCCGGTCTCCCGTGCGGCCGGAACGCCGGATGGAACCGACGGGGAAGCCTCCCCCGCCCCCGACCCGGGAATCAAGGGAGTGCCGGAGACGCGGGACTCCCGGGGCTGATGGCGGGACGAGTGGAGCCGGGCCTCTCGAATCGGCTCCATCCCGAGCTCTGCCGCCTCGGCCCACGCCTGACGCCGCCCGCTCGAAGGAGAGGCCGAAGCTCTGGAGTAGGCAAAGGCCTCGCCGGGGCCCGCTGGCTGCCAGTCCGCGGAAAGCGACCGCGGATCCTCGGCGCTGCCGAGGAACAGGATCCCGCCCTCGGACAGCAGCCGGCTCAGGCTCGTGAGGCAGCGCTGCCGGGCCCTCGGGGTGAGGTAGATGAAGACGTTTCGGCAGAAAACAGCGTGGTACCCCCCGTCCGCGGCGGGCAAGGCCGGGTCGGAGACATTCCCGGCGTGAAAGGAGACCCGCTCCCGGAGGTTCTGGGTCAGCTCGAACCGGCCCGCTCCCAGCTCGATGCGGTATGGAGACGGAACCGCGGTCTCTCTCTCCGCTCTCGGCCCGTAGATCGCGCGCTGGGCCCGGGAGAGGGCGGTGGTGCTGATGTCCAGGCCGTCGACATGGAAGTCCACCAGCCCAGACTCGAGCAAGGTGATCGCGGCCGAGTACGGCTCCTCGCCCGACGCGCACGCCAGACACGCGACCCGATAGCCGCTCTTTCCGCGGTCCCGGCAGGAAAGAGCGTGCGCCGAAAGGAGCGAGAACGCGGCCGGTTCCCTGAAGAACCAGCTCTCCGGGACGACGAGTTCTTCGACCAAGGCCTGCCGCTCCGCCTTCGAGATCGAAAAGCGCGAGAGGTAGCCCGCGGTACCCGAGAGACCGAGTGCCTCGACACGAGATCGCACGGCGAGGGCCAGAGCCCGGTCTCCAATCAGGGCGGGGTCGAGCCCGATCTCGTCTCGCAGGAAGCCGGTGATGGCCTGGTTCATGACGAAACGGGCCTTCGAGTGGATTCAGGATCCTCCCCGGCTGGACTCTCGAGGAGGAGAACCGGATAGAGCTCGTCCGGGATCAGAGCCTCCGGCTCGATGAGCTGGACGAGCCGGTCACCCATCCGCGCCACATCGCCCAGATACGGCGCGCCCGGGATCAAAAGGGAGGCCTGGACGTCCCCGGACTCCATCGTGACGGCGGTGACGCCTTCCGCCAGAAGCCCTACGAGACGTCTGCCGTTTGTCGCCCTGCTTCGGAGCGCAAGGACGATGATCCGGCTCGAGAGGCGATCTGGACATGGCTCGCCCGCGATGAGGAGCGAAAGGTCGACGACGGGCGTCACGGTGCCCCGGTAGACGAAGAGTCCCGCGACACCCGGCGGGGAGGCCGCGACCGGCCGAAGGAGCACGCGCGGGATCACCTCGACGACGCGCCCGGCCGGCACGCCGTAAGACTCGTCCTTGACCCTGAAAACGATCCTCAGCACAGAGGTTCTCGTCTGGGGCTCAGCCCGGAACCTTGAAGTGCGAGATCTCTTCCTTCAGGCTCGTCACCGCGTCTCTCAGATGGGCGGTCGCCGCGTTGAACTCCTTCAGGGAAGTCGCGCTCTGCCGGGCGCCATCCATCAGCTGCGCCATCGCCTCGCTGATCTGACGGGCGCCCTGGGACTGGCTGCGCATGCCGTGGTTGACCGAGTCGAATCGCTCCGACAGCGTCTGCACTTGCGTGATGATCTGACCGAGCTGGCTGGCGACCTGCTGGCTCGACGAGACCCCGCGCTTCACGTCCGCCGCGAACCGGTCCATCTCCATGACACCCGCCGAGACGGCGCTTTGCATGTGCCTCACCATCTGCTCGATGTCGAGGGTGGCCACGGCGGTCTGGTCCGCGAGCCGCCGGATCTCGCGGGCGAGCACGAGAAAGCCAAGTCCCTGCTCGCCGGCCTTCTCGGCCTCGATGGCGGCGTTCACCGACAGGAGGTTGGTCTGGTCGGCCACCTTGGTGATGGTCGTGACGACGCCGCTGATGTCGGAGGTCTTCTCGCGAATGGCCGAGAGGCGCGCCGAGATCGCGGAGGTCGCCTGCTCGAGCTGGTGCATCGTCTCGTCCATGCCGCGAAGCCCCGACCGGCCTCCCTCGGCCAGCTGGGCGGTCTGCGCCGCGACGGCGTTCACGCCCTCCATCGTGGCGAGAAGCTCGGCGCTCGTCGCCGAGATCTCCTTGACGGCGGCCGCGATCTCGTTGGTGGACGAACCAAAGCCGCTGATGGCGGATTCCTGCTGGCGGCTCGTCGCCGTGAACTCCGTGGCCGTCGACATCAGCTCGATCGACGCCTGCTTGACACGCGTCACGAGCGAGCTGAGATCGGCCGTCATCCGCCGGATCGCGAAGAGGAGCCGCGCGGACTCGTCCGTGCCCGAGGTTTCCGGCACCGACGCGGTGAGATCCCCCGAGGCCACCTGGGCCGCCACCTCCGCGGCCTTGCCGATCCGCCGGCTGAGCTCGTCCGCCATGCGGCCCGTGACCCAGGCGATGAGAAGCACCACTGCCACGACGAGGGCTCCGAGCCACAGCAAATCGCGAGAACTCGATCGCACGGAATCCTCGGCCGCCTTTTCCAGCTGCGCGTTCTGGGCGGTCGCCATCCTCACGACCTCGTCGACCGCCCGCCGGTGAGCCTCGTATTTCTGCTTCAGGGTCGCGAGAATCGCCCGGACTCTCGCCTCGTCCTTCGCCTTCAGCGCGGGCAGGAGCTCCTTGTCTCGCGTGTCGAGATACTCGAGGGCGGGCCGGTAGGCCGTGACGTTCATGGCATCCGCCAGAACGCCGGGAGATAGGGTCCGCCTCCAGTACTCGTGGCGGCTCTCGAATTCCAGACGCAGGGCGTTCCCGCGCTCGATCAGGGCGGCCTGCGCGGCCGGATCCGCCTCCTCGACGAGCTGGAGCGTGACGAGATGCGTCTCGATGATGTACTGGGGGGGCGGCAGGACGTCGGCAATGATGTCCTTGCCCTGAATGATGTCGCGATACACGGGGCCGTTGACGCGAACGGTTTCGAGCGTCCGCATCGAAACGAAGGCGAAGGCCGCGAAGACGGCGACGAAGACGCCAACCAGCAGCAGCAGCTTCCCCGCCAGACCGAGGTTACGGAAGAACGACATCCTGGCCCCTCCCAGAGCGGCGATTATCGCAGCCACTCACCGCTCCCCAACGGCGCAAAAAAGCCGCAAGAAGCTCACCCCCAAGACACCATCTGTCCAGGGGTAGCCCCGATCTTCTGGGGATGAGCGAGAAGTTCGTCCTGTGGAGCGAAGACCAGCCCCTCTCCTTGACCTTGATGCCCCGAGGCGATTCGCCTGTCCGGATTCGCGCCGCCGGATCCTCTTTCCAGCAGGGGTTCCTGCGCCAGCTCGGGGTTCGAACTCCTCCTGGACGGGAGCTCGTCGCCTGGTTGTGGCCCGAACCCGAGAATCCGTTCCACGGCCGGGCGATCCGGGTGATGGTGGCCGATCCCCTGACTCGGATCTGTGGGCGGGCCGGCTACTTGCCCCGGGAAGTCGCCGACCGGTGGTTTCCATTCGTTCGGGGCTTCGAGCTCGAGACCCGCAGCCTCCCCGCGTTTCCGGCATGGCTGACGGACTCCGGGACCGGTACCGAAGGGAAGGGTCTCGAGCTCGCGGCGCCCCGGCCCGGCGAATGGCTGGCCACCTCGCGGGCGGCTGCGTGACAATCCACTTCGTGCCCCTCAAGGACAGGCCCCTCTTCCGCAGGATGCTCGAACTGGACGAGATGCTCCGCCGGGACGAAACCGTCACGTCCCGCGCGCTCTCGCGGCGGTGGGAGATCTCGCCGAAGACGGCGCTCCGCCTCATCGAGCAGCTCCGGGTCGAGTACGAGGCGCCGATCGAGTTCGACCAGAAAAGGCAGACGTTCTTCTACGCCGACAAGTCGTTCCGCCCTCCGTGGCTCTCGATGGGGGGCAAGGACCTTTTCGCGATCGGGGTCGCCCAGAAAGTGCTCCAGCTCTACGAGGGGACGCCGGTCTACGAGGAGCTGGCGGAGATCTACCAGCGGCTGGCCGAGTTCATGCCGAAGGAGCTCCACGTCCGGCCCACGTCCTTGATGGAGCGGCTCTTCATCCACCCGCAGCCGCTTCGCCTCGTGGACCGCGAGGTCTGGGGCCAGGTGACACAGTCCCTCCTGGACCGGACGGTTGTTCGGATCAACTATCAGAAGCCCGGCCAGGCCGGGGTGTGGCGTGAGATCGAGCCCTATTCCCTCGTTCTCGCGGCGTCCGACTGGCTCGTGGTGGCGCGAGATCCCTCGGACGAGCTCGTGAAGTCCTTTTGTCTCGGCCGCATTCGAGAAGCCGAGGGGACGGCGAAGATCTACGTGATCCCGAAGGACTTCGACTTGCGGTCCTACCTCGGCGATTCGATCGGCATCTACTCAGGAGGAAAGACGTTTCGCTTTCGCGTCCGCTTCTCCACGGAAGTGGCGCCCGCGATCCGCGAGGTCCGCTGGCACCCGAAGCAGACGCTTCATTCCCTGCCGGGCGGAGAGGTCGAGCTCGAGCTGCCCGCGGGCCACCCCCTCGAGGCCAAGCGATTCGTCCTGGGCTTCGGCAAGCACGCCGAGGTCGTGAGTCCCGCCTCGCTCGTCGAGGAGCTCGCGCGGGAAACCGAGGAGATGGCGGCGCGCTACCGGAAGACTCTGACTTCGATCAAGGCGGACGGTCCGGCATGACCATCTCGGTCTTCGACCTCTTCAAGATCGGGATCGGCCCCAGCAGCTCTCACACGCTCGGACCGATGAAGGCGGCGCGAACGTTCGTGGAGGGTCTCGCCACCCGCCACGTCCTCGCCCCCGTCAGACGAATCCGGGTCGAGCTTTTCGGGTCGCTCGCCGCGACGGCCAGAGGACACGCGACGGACAAGGCCGTCATCCTCGGTCTTCTGGGCGAGCGGCCAGAGGAGCTGGCGCCCGAGCGAGTCGAGCCACTCGTCGATGCCGTCCGGCGGACCGAGACGCTGGAGGTTCCCTCTGGACCCGCCATCACGTTTCGCGAGGACGAAGACCTCGTTCTCGAGCCTCGTGCTCTTCCGTTCCACCCGAATGGCCTTCGCTTCTCGGCCTTCGACTCGACGGGCTCGGTGTTGACGGTGCGGACGTTCTTCTCCGTGGGGGGTGGATTCATCGTGGAAGAGGGCGCGCCAGCGGGCGGGAGCTCTGATGGAAGTAAAGCCGTCCGGCTTCCGTTCGCGACGGCCGCGGAGCTTCTCGGGATCTGCGAGCAGGAAGGCCTTTCCATCAGCGGCGTGATGCGGGAGAACGAGCTCGCCCTGCATTCAGAGCAGGAGCTCGACGCCGGCCTGAGCCGAATCTGGGAGGTCATGCAGGACTGCGTGCGCCGCGGCTGCCGGGCCGACGGCATCCTGCCTGGCGGGCTAGGCTTGAAGCGTCGTGCCCCCGCCCTCTTTCGAAAGCTCACCGAGTACCCCGAGGCCGGTCTTTCCGACCCGCTCACCGCCATCGACTGGGTCAGCCTGTACGCGCTCGCCGTCAACGAGGAGAACGCGGCGGGGAACAGAGTCGTGACCGCGCCGACGAACGGAGCAGCCGGCATCATCCCCGCCGTCCTTCACTACTACCGGCGGTTCGTTCCGGGAGCGGACGACGAGGGGGTGACGCGGATGCTCCTGACGGCCGCGGCAATCGGCATTCTCTTCAAGGAAGGAGCCTCCCTGTCGGGCGCGGAGGTCGGGTGCCAGGGAGAAGTCGGGAGCGCCTGCTCGATGGCCGCGGGAGCGCTCGCCGAAGTCATGGGCGGCACCCCGGACCAGGCCGCCAATGCAGCGGAGATCGCGATGGAGCACAACCTGGGCCTCACTTGCGACCCGGTGGCGGGGCTCGTCCAGGTCCCCTGCATCGAGAGAAACGCGATGGCGGCCGTCAAGGCCATCAACGCCGCGCGGCTCGCCTTGCGAGGCGACGGTCAGGCGTTCGTCAGCCTCGACGACGTGATCCGGACGATGCGCGACACGGGGCTCGACATGAAGAGCAAGTACAAGGAAACCGCTCGCGGCGGGCTCGCGGCTCAACTGGGGGCCAGCGTCGGCCTCGCCGACTGTTGAGCGAGAGCGTCATCCGCCCCCCGGGGGTCCGAGCGAACCCACCCAGGAACAGTCGTGCCCGGGTCTCCTGCGACCCGGGCACGGTGTCGGACAGCCAGCCCGGGAACGATCAGCTCTTCTTCGCCGGGGCTGCGGGCGCTGCCGGGGCAGCGGGCGCGGGGGCAGGCGCGGCCTCGTGGGCTGCCACGGGCTTCGGAACGGCCGCCATCGCCTTCTGAAGGTCCTTGATGGCGTTCTGTGTCAGGTCGATCGACTGTGTCAGGGACCTGCGGGCAGCTTCCGGATTGTGGAAGCCGTCGGAGTTCTCCGCCGTCCACCACTCCCAGAGGATGTGAGCCTTGTCGTGGGCATCGCGCGCCTTTGCGAGCTCGGGCTCGGGGACACCCGCCTGCTTGGCGGCCGCGAACGTGTCGATGAGCTGGCCCAGCCAGAACTCGGCCTTCGTCATCTTGCCCCGGACATAGTTCTGGATGGCGTCGATCTGGTACTCGGCCTCGGTTTCCGACCAGTCCTTGTGACAGCGCACGCACGTGTCCTTCTTCATGTAGCGCGCCGACCGCTGGCCGTGGAAGGTGTAGCTCTTGCCCGCCTTGTTCTTCGCCTTGGGCATGTGGCAGTCCTTGCACTCCACGCCGGCCTTCTCGTGCTTGCTGCCCCAGAACGTTTCCGTCTCGGGGTGCTGCAACTTGGTCAGGTAGGCTCCGGTCGTGGCGTGCTGGAAGTCCTTGAAGCCCTGTTTGTCGTAGCGGGCCGCGATGTCGAACACGTTGGACCAGGGGAAGTAGTTCGTCCGGCGGTCGCTCATCGGGATCTTGGCCCCCGTCTTGGGGTCCGTTCCTGGATTACAGGCGTACTCGACGTGGCACTGGGCGCACATCAGGTTCGAGTCCGCCCGGTTCAGGAGGCCGATGGCCCGGAAGTCGTCGCGGAACATGACCTTCTCGATCTTCGTCTTCTCGCTCTTGGCCTTGTCATAGGGGTACGACCCGAGGCCGCGGTCGACGACGGCCTCGATGAGGGCGTCCCTTATGACGCGGGGCCCTGACGAGTGCGGATCGTGACAGGCAAAGCAGTTGATCGGGTGCTTCAGAGACCGGGCGAAGTCGACGACATTCGAGCCACGGTCCCACTTGGCGCGCGGATCCTTGTCCCCCATGTACTTCCACTGAAGCACGTTGTCCTGGCTCTTGCACGTCATGCAGACGGGGTTGGCCGCCATGGCGACCTGGGTCATGAAGGCCTTCTGCTCGTTCGTGTTTGGCTCGGCGTCCGTCAGGACGGACCAGGCATCCTTGGCGATGTCGTGCGAGGCCGTGACCTTCGTCCAGTCCTTGAACTGAAAGCGCCCGCCATAGGCCCGGTCGACGACGAAGTGGTCGGCGAGCATGAACACGTGACTGCGAGGCTCCGCGTGCTCCTTGGTGAAGCCGTGAGGCATCATCAGCTTGTCGAAGAGCGGCGAGCGGCTCTTGAAGGTGGCCTTTTCGACGCGTGCCTTGGAGTTGAGGTTGACCTCGATGAACGAGTTGTACTGATCCTTGTGACAGCCGCCGCACACTTCGAGGGCGGTCAGTGTCATGGGCTTCTTTTCGGGGTCCTCGAGGTGCTGCGCCACGCCCTCGTGGCACGTTTCGCAGCTGACGCTCGCGTGCTTTCCCCCCTTCTTCAGCTTCTCGATCTGGTCGTGACACGCAAAACAGGTGTTCGGATCCAGTTTGGCCGCCGAGGGTTTGGCCTTGGGTGCTGCCTTGGGTTTGGCCGCCTGCTGTCCGCTCAGAGGCGCGGCCAGTCCCAGGGATCCCGCCAGCATGCTGGCCAGGATGATTCTGCTTCTCCTCGTCATGATCTCTCCTCTCGCTGCCGTGTGCCGGGAACTTCGAATACCGGTCGTCGCAAATCCAGAGGAACGGGGGCTCGGGCTCGTGTGGAGATCAGTCTGGGTCGGACCGAAAGACGTGGCAATGAATCAGATGGATCAGGCGCGATGCGAGCGGTTTGACCGGAATGAGCCGGTTTCAGGTCTCCGCGGCCCCTTGCCAGGCCCGAAACCGGCTCAATTCGTTCGAGTCACTCAGTCCAGGCTGAATCATTTGATCTAGGCCGGATGGTCGCGTCAGGGCTGCTCCGGCATTCCGTAGGAGGCCCATTCCTCGCGCGCCGGACCGGCAACGCCGGGAACGCGGAGTCCGGCCTGCCTCATCAGCACGGTCAACTGTCCTCTGTGGTGGACCTCGTGCAGCTGCAAGATGAAGAGGACGCGGGAGCGGGACCACGACTCTCCGTAGACCGTGATCTTCTCGGACAGGTCGGCCTCCGCCCAACCGGTCTTCACGGCTTCCCGGCACAGCCGGGCCGCTTCCTCGTATCCGGCCACGATCTCGGCCGCCGTTTGCGGGACCGGACGCTCGACAAGGGACCCGTCGATCTTCATCCCGGCATGACCCGGCATTTCCACGAGCGTGCCCACGATGTGCCAGGCGATCCTCCCGAGGGTCCGGCCACCCGGAGAGACGGTCTGGCCAAGCGAGGTGTCGGTCAGCTCTTTCAGAACCTTCAACGTGGCCTTGTTGAGCTCGGCAAAGTCCGACTCGAACTCGGCGATATTCGTGTACATTCCATGGCCTCCTGAAGGGCAGTATAGGAGCGGCCAAGGGGTGCGTCGACACCCGTTCGGGACGTGTATGCTCTCCTCAAACGAGGAGCACAAACCGGATGAGTGAGGGCCTCTCCCCGATCGCCATTCCCACTTCGATCCGCCACGCGTGCGTCTACCGATCCGGAGCGATCGTGACGCGTTCTGGTCAGACGCCAGCCGGGACCCTCAGGGGCGAGTTCTCCGTGGAGGACCTTCCGCTGTCGCTCGCGGACGCGAGCGTGCGCGTCTCGGCGCCGCCCGGACTTTCGGTCAGCGGGGTCCGGGTCTCCCTCGCCCTCCCGCCCGCCGGAGAGACTCCGGAGACCGATTCGGAAGCGGGGATCCGCTCCGCGGAGGAGGCGGTCGCGCGGCTCGAACGGGAGCTGAGGCGGGTGACCGCCGCGCAGACGAGACGGGAGAAGATCGCCTTCAGCCTTCCGGCTCCGATCGAGGACGAGCCCCCACGCGCCGCCCCGGCGGCCGCGTGGAAGGGCGTCATCGACTGGCTCACCGAAGCTGCCGGAAGTGATGTCGAGGAGAGACTGCGCCTCAACGAGGAACTGACAGCCGCGCGGGAGAACCTCGCCCGCCTGGCGCGCGAGCGGGAGGAAGCCCGACGGCGAGAGTCCGCCCGCGCGGAGAAAGTGCGGAAGCGCGTCACGTTTCATCTCGAGGGGTCGCCTTCCGAACCCGTGACGGTGGACCTGGAATACAGAGTGCCGGGGGCCTGCTGGGTGCCCTCGTACGTCGTTCGGATCGTTCCGCGCGAGGGGCGGGCGACGATCGGGCTGAAAGCCCTCGTCGCACAGACTTCGGGAGAAGCGTGGGACCGGATCAAGCTGAGTGTCTCGACGGCGGAACCCTTGCAGGCGAACCGGATCCCCGAGCTTCGCTCTCTGAGGATTGGACGACGGCAGCCCCCCACCATCGAGGCCGGCTACCGGGAGGCACCCGAGGGACTCGAGGAGCTCTTCGCACCCATCGACCGCGAGCGGACGCGGCGCCCCTCGCTCCAGGAACCACCTAGTCCTCCGCGAGCCGAGCCCCCATCGATCACGGGCGTCTTCCATGCCGCCCTGGACGCCGCGCCAACCACGGTTGGCGCGCCAACCGTGGTTGGCGCGCCGGCCGCCAAAGGAGAAGGACGCGCGGCCGTCAGGCCTCTTCCGCCGCCGGCTGTCCCGTCCATGCCCCTACCCGTTCCGGCACCCGCGCCGGTCCGGGCCCCGATGCCGCCTGCCGCCATGCAGCCCCCCGGGGCCGCACCGGCAACAATGGCCGGCGGGCTCGTTCCACAGAGGGTCAAGGAGAAGGCGGCCTTCGCGGCACGCGCGAGAGCCGACAAGGCCGATGAAGACACTTTCTCGGCCGGAGCCGAGGAGTTCGCCGAGGCGCCGGCGATGGAAGAACCGGCAGAACCCCCTCCCGGCGCGCTCAGGCCGCGTGAGCTCGACTACACGAGCTACCGCCTCGCTTCCTGGGGCGAGCCTTCAGGCAGGCGGGGACGTCTCAGACTCTCGTCGATCTCGGACCAGACCGCCGAGCTCGGTCTCGTTCCCGCCGATGCGAGGGCCGTCGAACGGCGTCTGCGAGAAGAGGGTTCGGCCGTCGTTCGGCCTCAGCTTCCGGAGGGGGCGCGGCCGGTCCACGAATCCGCTGGGACCTTCGACTACCGTTACGACTCCGAGGCTCTCGCCGACATCCCCTGCGATGGGACTCTCAACATCGTTCCGATCTTGACCAAGGAGGCCGCGGTTCGGTTCGAGATGGTCGCGGTTCCCCGCGAGAAGCTCGAGGCTTACCGAACGGCCCAGATGACGAATCCCCTTTCCGTCCCTCTTTTGGCGGGCCCGGTCGACATCTACATGGGCGACGAGTTCCTCGTCCGCACTCCTCTGCGCACCGTGCCGGCGGGAGGCGAGCTGAGTCTGGGACTCGGGGTCGAGGAGGCCGTCAAGATCTCGAGAAACTGCTTCTTCAACGAGAGCAGCCACGGCCTCCTTGGCGGGGGCCTGAGCCTCGTCCACAGGGTCGAGATCGAGGTGGCCTCGCGCCTATCCACGAGCGTCCAGATGGACGTTCGAGAACGGGTGCCGGTCCTTTCGGAGAAGGAGGAGTCGATCGAGATCACAGGCATCGAGGCAAACCCCGCTTGGGAAGCCTTCGACCAGGGTCCGGACCACGTCATCAGGGGAGGCAAGCGCTGGCTCTTCACCTTGCCCGCGGGTGAGACGCGAAAACTCTCCTATTCCTACACCGTCCGGATCGACGCCAAGAACGAGCTTTTGGGCGGCAACCGGAGGGAATCATGAGCGGCACCGTCATCGAGGCCCCGGTTGCGAGAGTCATCTTCTTCGAGGACCGGGCCCAGGTCATTCGCCAGGCGCGGATCCCGCTTCCAGGAGGCGCTTCGCAGGTTCTCTTGGCGGGAATCTCCCCCGTCGCCGTGGACAGCTCCCTTCTCGCGAGGGCCCAGGGGGCCCGCGTCGACGAGGCGCGGATCAACCGCCGCTGGCGGATCGGTCCGGGGGAACAGCCCGAGAAAACAGCTGCCCTCACGGAGTCTCTCCGGAAGCTCCGGGCGGAGCGCGCCCGCAAGGACGGGAAGCGCCAGGTCCAGGAAAGCCGTCTTTGGCGGCTGGAGAAGGCCGCGGAACTCAGAACCGAGTCGATCGGACTCGAGATGACGGTCGCGCCGGATTTTGCGGATTCCTGGAGATCGGAGCTTTCGAGCTTCGAGGCCTCGGCAAGTGAGGCCGAACAGGCGATGGCGGCTCTCATCTCCGAGGTTCGCGACCTCGACCGCCGCATCGCCGTCGTGGAAGCGAGGCTTCGGGAGTCCGGACCCTTCGAGCCCATCCTGGAAGCCGCGATCACGGTCGATCTGACGGCGGCCGAGGCAGGCGAGGTCGAGCTCACGATCCAGTACATCGTTCCCTGCGCGCTCTGGCGGCCCATGCACCGGGCCCGCCTGGAGGGGAGCCGAGTCGAGTTCCAGAGGGGCGCGGCAGCCTGGGAGGCGACGGGTGAAGTGTGGCGAGACGTCGAGGCGGCCTTTTCGACTGCCAGGCCCGCCAGAAGATCTGAACCTCCCCTTCTGACAGACGATCTCCTCGCCGTGCGTAAGCGCATGGAAAAGCAGATCCAGGTCGCGATGCGCGAGCAGGAGATCTCGACGACGGGTGAAGGCCAGGACCGCCTGATGGACGAGATCCCCGGAGTCGATGACGGCGGCGAATCCAGACTGATGACTTCTTCGATGCGTGTCACGTTTCTCCCGGATGGACGAATGACATGGATCCCGCTCGACAGCTTCTCGGCCCAGGCAGAGCTCGACCGGATCGCCCGGCCCGAGCGAATCGGGGCGGTCCTGCGGCGATCCCGCCAGAGAAACGGCGCGAGCACGCCGATCCTGGCCGGGCCCGTGGAGCTGATCCGGGAAGGTGGTTCCGCGGGCATGACCGAAGTTCCGTTCGTGGCGGCCGGCGAGACGTTCGTCCTGGCGTGGGGCCCCGACGAGTCCCTGCGGATTCAGCGAGAGACCGAGGAACACCGGGAGGTCGTGCGCTTGACCGGCCGGCAGAACGTCACCCGCACCGTGAGGCTCTTTGCCTCAAACCTCGAGAGCCGGGAAGTGTCCTTCCAGCTCGAAGAGCGGATTCCGGTCTCGGAGATCGAAGACGTCTCGGTCGAGATCCTGGGGAAGGAGTCCACCCCCGGTCTGAAGGCGGACGAACAGGGAATCGTCCACCACACCGTTTCGCTGAGACCGCTCGCGACGGCGAAGATCCAGCTCGTTTACCGGCTCTCGGCGGGGTCTTCGGTGAAGGGGATCTAGGGGCTCAGACTCGCGCTCGCACGCCAGCCGCCGCTGGCGCGCCAACCACGGCTGGCGCGCCAACTACGGCTGGCGCGGCAACTACGGCTGGCGCGGCAACTACGGCTGGCGCGGCAACTACGGCTGGCGCGGCAACGATCAGGAGGGCGGACGTGACCGGCCGCCCTCCATCTCAGCCCGGCGGCAGGGACAGGAATGCCACGCCGGCTCACGGCAAGAGCACATCCCAATTGACCCGGCGCCACGACTTCCTGAACTCCAGGACGTCCGAGGGCCGGGCGGACTTCTTCTCCTCGCTGCCGTCGAGAAACGCCACGAAGTCGAGTTGCCGTTCTGGCCCGTCGTAGGCCTCGTCGAACATCCTGACGATGTCGTTGGCGGGGAGCGTCATCCGTCCCGCGACGTCGACCAGAGGGAGGGACAGTCCCTTCATGTCCGTGGCGGGCGCGTAGCTCTTGACGGCCAGCTCCGTGCAAACGAGGGTGGCGTCCGAGAAGAAGTCGAAGTTGAAATCGTAGGGGCGCCCCTGGTACGCGAAGGCTCGCGCCACGGCCCTCGCCTTTTCGACCTTGCCGACCCTGGGCCGGAGCACCCCGACGTAGTCGGCCAAGAGCGCGTGCTCGATCGCGGTAAAGGAGACGCCTTCGCTGATGGCCTCGATGACGCGGATCGGCCTGTTTCCCTGGAAGTCGGCGCCCTCCCGGTAGGCCTTCCACTTCCGCGGATACCGGGCCTGTAACCAGGCCGTGAACGACTCGGCCTTGGGCGTCTGGGAAGCCACCCATGCTCTCACCTCCGGGTCGGCGTCGAAGTACGCGGACAGGGACGAGGAGTCGCCCGTGAAGAGCTCGGCGTGCTTCCAGAATCCGGGCAGCCCGACGTTGGAAAGGAACCAGTTCTGCCGCGTCAAGACGAGGTCTCCGGGCTCCATCTTGCTGACGAGCGCCTCGGCCTGGTCCCGAGTGACGAGCCCGCGCCCGATGCGCCTCACCCGCGTGTCGCCCATCCACTCCGCGACGTCCTTTTGCACGGGGAAGATCGCCTTCTTCGTCGAGTCCTTCAGGATGTCCGCGGTGTTCCCTGCGTAGAGCGTCACCCCGCGCCTCTTCAACTCTTCTCTCGCCTCCCGCGAGCCTTGCGTCATGGCTCCGAGAGCCCACTTCACTTCAAGGACGTCCGCCGTTCTCGACTTTTCGAGCCGAGGTCTGACGAGAGGCACGTAAGCGTCTCCCGTGAAGAGCTGAGTCGTCGTCGAGGCGTGAATCACCCGGAGCTTGAAGGCCGCGAAGGCCCCGGCCGGAATACCGAACTCGGCGTCTGGCTCGTCAAGAAGGACCTCGAGCTGAGGAACTCCGGCCGCGCGCCCGACAAACGAGAGCCCGTTCGCCAGCTCCGCCGTGAGTGCGGTGTGCGTCACGAGAAACCCCCAGGCGTGCTTGTCGCTCGTGGGGAGGACCTTGTAAAAGTCCCAGTAGCGCTGACGCATTCCCTCCACGGCCGATGCGTAGGCGTAGAACGAGCCCCAGCTGGAAAGCAGGGTGCGCTTCTGTGCGACGGAGTAGGCGCTCTTCTTGTCGAGGGCGAAAAGCTCTGGTTTCTCCGCGAGCTGTTTCAGCACGCGCCGCATCCCGTCGGACCAAATCCTGAGTTCGGCGAGGTCCGCACGGGCCACCCGGGCGAACTCGGCATCCGGGAGCGAGTAGAGCCCCTTCGGCGGTTCCGCCGGGGTGCTCGAAAGAGCGAGGTGCGCGGCGACGAGAATGGCGAAGGGCATACGGCTTCCCCCTGTTGACTGGGCGCTTCTTTTGGATGGACCGGACTCATAGCCTACATGGCGGCAGCGGCGCTGGCCGGGGGCCAGCGAGCGCTGGCCGGGGGCCGGCGCGGCCTCACCTCGACTTGGAGTCCGACCAGGAGATCTCTCGGAGGATGACCTGTCCGTTCTGCCGGGGCTGGAAGCGGACCCGGTTGTCGACCCCGTAGGAGCGCATCCGGTTGTACAGCGGGATGAGCGGGAGATCCTCCATGCTGATCCTCATGGCTTCCTGAAGGGCCTCCAACCTCAGGCTGGGCTGCAGGATGGTGGCGGCCCTCTCGATGGCCCGGTCGAGCTCGGGGTTGGAGTAGGCCCCGAAATTGGAGGCTCCGTAACTCGCGCCGTCCGGAGTGTGAAGGACCGCGTCGAAGATGTCCGAAGCGTCTCCGTAGCACGCCCAGCCGACCGAGAAGAAACGGCTCCCGGCATTGTTGAGCCGCGCGGAGAAGTCGGGCCAGTCGAGGCTCTCGACTTTTACGCGGATGCCAATTCGCGAAAGCTGCTCGGCGACGACCGGGCCGACCGTCCCGGCGGAGGAAGCCGGCATGTCGAGCGTGACATCGAACCCCTTCTCGTACCCCGCCTTCCGCATCAGCTCGCGCGCCTTCTCCAGGCGGGGCCGGCCCGCGTCACGGCCCGGCAGGAAGCCAAACACGGTGGGCGGGACGATCTGATCAACCGGCGCCGCCTCGACCCCCGACTGTCGAATGAGGGCCTCCGAATCGACCGCCCAGTAGATGGCTTCCCTCACCTCGCGGCTCCTCAGGGGACCCTCGACCTTGAAGTTCACGCCCAGGACGACGACGGCGAGCCCAGGGTAGCTGAGATATCTGACCCCCTCGCCCGCGTCCGCAACCTCGCGCCTGGGGACTTCTCTGACCAGGTGGACCTCTCCCCTCGCGAGCGCCTTCGCTCTTTCAACCGGGCCGGGGATCACCTTGAACATGGCCTTCTTGATTGGCGGCGCGCCCCCCCAATAGCCCTCGTTTGCCGCAAGCGAAAGCGCGTTGCCGGGGGCGTACTCGACCACGCGATAAGGACCCGTTCCGATGGCCTTCCCCATGCTGGCGGGCGTATCTTGAGGGACGATGCCGACGACGGCGAGCTTGTTCAAGAGGACCGGATGCGGGACCTCGGTATGCAGCTCGAGGGCAGACGGGGACACGATCTCGATCCCCCGGATCGCCAGGAGGTAGTGGGCGGACTTCAGGCGCAGCGCTCGTTCGAGGCTGTACTTCACGTCACGCGCGGTGACGGGCCGGCCGTCGTGAAAAGTGACCCCCTCGCGTAACTTGAAGCGCCAGGTCAGATCTGTCGGGTTGCTCCAGCTCTCGGCCAGCCCGGGGACGACCTGCATGTCCTTGTCGAATGCCACGAGCGCGTCGTAGACGTTGCTGAGGACCGAGTGAGTGACGCTGTCGTCGTGCTGATGCGGATCGATCGTGATGATGTCCTGATCCATCGCCACGACCAGGACACCCGGATGCTCGGCACGAGGGCGACAGCCGAAAAGGACTATCGCGAGGCAGATCACCGCGAGCCGAGAGAGCATGAGCGAGATCTTAGTCCTTGCGCGGGCCCGCGTCCGGCCCCCGGGCCACTGAATTCCGGCGAGAAAGCCGTCTGTGGAGCCCGAGATAGAGAAGGCCGGCCAGGACTCCCGCCGGGACGGTGATCCAGCCGATCAGAAGCAGGCTCCAGAACGACATCACGAGCGAGGCCCACAGGCCGTCGATCGGACCGAGCACTCGAATCTCGCCGTAGCCTTTCGTCCCGGTCAGGAGGCTCACGAGGATCGCGATGTACCAGGCCAGCGGATGAGACAGCGCCCCGGCAAAGGCCCCCGCCAGCCCTGCCCTCGGAAAGGAGATCCGCCCATCCCGGGAGGAGAACACTCGCCAGAAAAAGACGCCCGCAAGAAAGCTGGCGAGACCCGCGCTGAAGACGACCACCCACCAGCCCGTTGCTCTCCCGTTCCACAGAACGAAGAGAGCGGCCGCGAGTCCCATCGTCCCGAAAGCGAGGCCGGCCAAGAGCGCGCTGGGCCGTTCTGGTTCGTCTGGAGGCGAGGTCATCATGCAGAGAACCTCCGTTTCCGCCACCATCTTCTCTCCAAACGAGCCGCCAGGGCGGCCACGCCAGGCAGGAATCCCGGGACTTCCCGGAATCCCGGGACTTCCCGGAATCCAGGAACTTCCCGGCATCCCGGGGGCCCTCCCGGCCTATTCTTGGTTCATGGGGGCCATTGCCCCTCGCCCGTGCTTGACGGCGGTCTTCTTCGCGGCGGGTCTTCTCGCGACGGTGATGCAGGTCTTTCTCCTTCGCGATCTCCTCGTCAACG
This sequence comes from Thermoanaerobaculia bacterium, assembly GCA_022071945.1. GTDB lineage: Bacteria > Acidobacteriota > Thermoanaerobaculia > UBA5066 > UBA5066 > JAJVIN01. Next base: position 97,185 of record JAJVIN010000020.1, read on the forward strand.
CGTCGGGAGACGAGGCGTCGATCGGAGTCGGGCTCGCGTTCTGGCTTCTCGGTATAGGCGCCGGCGCCTGGTTCTGGCGGCGGCTCCCCGAGGCCCGCTCGAGGAGGGAGACAGGCAGTCTCCTGGCTCTGCTCCTGGCCGCCGGTCCGGCCCTCCTCATTCTGGGGAGAGGGCTACGGCTCGCGCTGGCGCCTCCGGCGGGCGAGCTACCCGGCCTCGGCATGGCGCTCCTCCTGGCTGCCGCGACCCTCTCGCCGGCGGGCGCCCTCATCGGCGCCCTCTTCACCACGCTCTCGGGGATCGCCTCCAGCCACTGGACCTCGGCCCGCGGGATCACGCGCCTCTATGTCGTCGAGTCGCTCGGGTCTCTCGCGGGCGGACTTGCTGCAACCCTCGCCCTCTCGGCGGGCGCGCAACCATCCCTTGCCTTGATCGTGGCGAGCCTTCTGGCGGCATCCCTCTCGCTCCCGGCGACCTTTTCGAACCTGCTGGGGAGGCGTCTCCCCTCCCACGCCGTCTCGATCGGACTCCTCGTTCTGGCAGCACTCTCCCCGTGGCTCGAGAGCGCGACGGAGCGAATGAGATTCCGGGGAATCGCTCCAGGCATCTCTTTCCGCGCTTCCCTCCAGACTCCCTATCAGCACCTCGCCGCGGGAGGCGACTTCCCCCTTCACCTCTATTCCGGCGGACAGTACGCGGCGAGCTTTCCGGACCCATGGTCCTCCGAGACACTGGCGCACGAGTCCGCCTGCATGACCGGCACACCCAGCCGGGTGCTCGCTCTACCGGGAGTGGCCACGGGATCGCTCCGGTTTCTTCTCCGCCACCCTGTTTCCGAGCTCGTGATCATCGAGCCCGATACCAGGAGTCTTGCGTTCCTCTCCTCGTTCTTGCCCGCGGAGGATCGCTCGGCACTCTCGGATCCCAGAGTCCGGATCGTGAACGAGGATCCGAGGCGGTTCCTCGCGCGAGAGAGAGTGCCCTTCGACCTGATCCTCCTCTTCGGGCAAGACCCGGTGACGATTCTCGGTGCGCGGCTTCTCAGCCGCGAGTTCTTCGCTCTCTGCGCGGGGCGGCTCTCGGCGGGCGGGGCGCTGGTCCTGCCCGTGCGAACCGCGCCGATGGGCTTGACCGGGCACACCCAGGGACTTGGCGGCTCGCTCTTCTCTTCCCTTGCGGCCGTCTTTCCCGTCGTGAGGGCCACACCCGGGCCAGAGAGTCTGTTCGTCGCCGGACGAGATGCCACGGCGGTCACGCTCGATCCCGGCGTTCTCGCCGCGAGGTGGAACGCACGAAACATCGATTCCAGCGTCTTCTCCGGCGAGCTCTTTCGGGCGAACTTCCCTCCGGACAGAGTCCGGGAAACAGAGGGCACTCTCCGGGCGGCCGCCACACGGTTTCCGGCGGGGACCGATGACAGGCCGGTCTCCTTCCGATTCGCCCTGGCCCGCCGCCAGGCGGAGACGGTGAGCAGCCCGGGGAGGCTCCTCGTCTGGCTCGCCCGGCTTCCCGCCTGGGTGCTGGCCGCCCTCTTTCTCGCGCCATCCCTTCTTGCCGTTCTTGCGCGAAAGACGTTCCAGAAGAGCCCGGCGGTCCATGCCGTCGCCGCGGCAGGAGCGGCCGGGATGACCTCGTCGCTCCTTCTTCTCTTCTCGTACCAGACGTCGAACGGAGCGCTTTACGGGGAACTCGGTCTGCTCACGTCCGTCTTCATGCTGGGGCTCGCGCTCGGGGGAGTCCTGGGGGCGCGCGCCCGGGACCTTCGACTGGCCACGCTCATGGCCTGCGCCGCGACTTCGGGAATCGCCTCTCTCTTCCCCTTGATGCAGAAAGCCTCGGCCGCCCTTCCGTGGACGGGCCTCGCGGTTCACGCGGCGGCTCTTCTCGCGAGCGGCCTGGCCACCGGAGCCGTCTTTCCCGCCGCCGCCACCGTCCTGACGAAAGCGGGCGAGGACGCCCGTCAAGCCGGAGGCTGGCTCGAGGCCGCCGACCACGCCGGAGCAGCGATTGCCGCCCTCGCGGTCTCCATCCTTCTCGTTCCCGCCCTGGGGATGGCGGGGACCGCCTGGATGGCCGCCTCGACGGCGGGTCTGGCGCTCGCGGGATGGGGATCGAGGCAGGAGCACTCCTGACGCCCGGAGGCACATCGCAGGCTCCGATCCCCACCGGTCCGCAACCGGCATCTCTCCCCTCATCGGTCCGGCGCGGACGCCCTTTACGTTAGTGTGAGCCTTCATGGACAACCGCGGAGCTGAGATACAGCCAGAGGACGATCCCGGGCGGCGCCTTCGAGACGAGTTCCTCCTCGACCCCTCCATCGTCTTTTTGAATCACGGGTCCTTCGGCGCGTGTCCGAAAGACGTCCTCGACGCGTATCAGGGGTGGCAGAGGGAGATGGAGAAGAACCCCGTGGAGTTCCTCGGGAGGCGCTCCGCCGCTCTCCTCTCCTCGGCCCGGGAGAGCCTCGCCGAGTACCTGGGCGCGCGCGCCGAGGACCTCGTCTTCGTTTCCAACGCCACGACCGGTGTCAATACCGTGGCGCGATCACTCTCCCTTGCGGAAGGCGACGAGATCCTGACCACGGATCACGAGTACGGAGCCTGCGACAACACGTGGGAGTTCGTCTGCGAAAGAACAGGAGCCCGCCTGGTCCGGGTGGAGATTCCACTTCCGTTCGCGCGCGAGGACTTCGTCGAGCGCGTCCTTTCGGGCGTGACGCCGAGAACGCGGCTCCTCTTCTTGAGCCACGTGACGTCGACGACCGCCCTGATCTTCCCGATCGCGGAGGTGTGCAAGCAGGCGCGCGACAGGGGGATCCTCACCCTCATCGACGGAGCCCACGTTCCCGGGCAGCTGCCGCTCGACGTCGAATCCCTCGGAGCCGACTTCTACACCGGCAACTGTCACAAGTGGCTCTGTGCGCCGAAGGGCGCGGCGTTTCTCCACGTTCGGCCCGAACGGCAGAAGCTCATCGACGCCACCGTCATCAGCTGGGGCTACAGCTCAGCCGTGACAGGCCACGCCGGGTTTGAGGCTTACACGGGCAAGAGCCTCCTCGAACGCCGCCTCCAGTGGCAGGGAACGCGTGACATCGCAGCGTTTCTCGCGGTCCCGAAGGCGATCGAGTTCCAGCGGGCCCACGGGTGGGATCACGTGAGGGAACGCTGCCACGGCCTGATCGTTGAGACCCGAAGCCGCCTTCAGGAGATGACGGGTCTGAACGAGGCCTCTCGCGAGGACGACTTCGCTCAGATGGCGGTTCTCCCCGTTCCTTCGATGAAGGCCGAGGAGCTGAAGGAGACTCTCTTTGCGAGGTTCCGGATCGAGATCCCGGTCACCTCTCACAAGAACCAGCTCTTCGTTCGTCTCTCGATCCAGGGCTACAACACCCGGGCCGATGCCGGCAGACTGCTGGAGGCCCTCGGAGAGATCTTCCACCTCGACCGTCGCGAGTGAGAGCGAGCGAACCGCCGTGAGTCCTTCCGGGAAGACGGGTGGGATCGTCTGGCTCCGAGTGAAGGTGCTCTACTCGCGAGATGTCTGGCTCTGACTCGCCGGGGAGCCGCACTCCGCCCGAGGGGGATCGCCCGCCGTTCGCTCCGCGAGAGCTCCCTTCGTTCCGAGGGGATTCACGGGGTGAACGTGCTCGAGGAGCACAAGGAGGAGAAGGGCCGCGAAGAGGAATCGCGCCATCCGGCCCGGCCACGGTGCTCTCCCCGTCAGCCGGCCGGCGCTGGCCCGCAGATCCACGACCAAAAGCCAGGGGAACGCGTTGAGGAGCAAGATCAGAAGGCCAATCGCCGGCTCCGCCATGGTCGTCATCTCGACGACGACTTCTGTGGGCGGGCTTGGTCCCAAAAAGACGAGGGCCAGGAGCTCGATGTGGTAGTCGCCCTTCGGGAGAGGGTGAACGCGGCCTGATCCCGAGAGGCTGAGCTCCGCCCACGGATGCCGCGCCGGATAGCCGGGGTGCGGGGGCTCACCGTCCCAGAGTGCGAGCCAGCCGGTCACGGAGCCTCCGCTTTCGAGATGCGTGAGCCGGGTGAGGAGACAGAGACGGCCGTCCCGAAGGTCTGGCGCCGAAACAGCGATGTGCGGGAAGGCGCGCGAACGGGCCTCCACGCGGATGACTCTGCTCTGAATCCCAAGAGCGTGTGTGCCGGGTCCCGCGACGATCCCCGCGGGCAGCGGCACGGTCTCCCGAAACAAGACACCTCGCAGCGGCCGCAAGAGACCCAGGGCAAGGACGATGGAGAGTCCGGCGAGGGCCACGATCCAGAAGGTGGCGAGACTCCGCAGCGGAGCCGGAAGCCGGGCCGGCTGCTTCACGAAGAGACGCAGCGCGGCCTTCACACCGGGAGTTGCGGAGGCGGGGTGGCCGCAGTACGAGCAACGCTGTGCCGGCGATGGAAGGCCAGCCTCGCAGGACCACGGTCCCCCGCACATCCGGCAGACGAGCGAGATCAAGCGCTCCGGATGAGGGAGCCCGGCCTCACCGCGAAACGGAAGAGCGCGAGAGAGATCGCCGGAGGGAAGCCGCACGACCAGAACGCCGCACTGGCCGCACTCGGCGAGAGGAGCGCCTCGCTTCGGAAGCAGGACCGACGCTCCGCAGGAAGGACAGGAGTGACTCAGAGAATGGGGAGAATACCAACCCCAGGCGGCCTTTAGGCAGACCGCAGCGGTCCTGATCGGCTTTCCTGTCGACTCCCTCAGGAGGCCACGGGCTGGTAGGCGAGAGTCCGGTCGCGGCGCCGGCCGAGTTCGCTCGCGTAACGGATTCCGAGGGTTGCGTGGTTCTCCTTGGCCCAGGCCGACAGCTTCGTCTGTCCCGCGGGGGGCGACGTCACGTGGAGGAGGCCCGCCATCAACCCCTCGATCTCGGGCTTCGTGATCACGACGTCGCCGAGCAGCTTGCCGAGAAGCCAGCCCGCGGCGTAGCCGGCCGCGGGCGGCAGGGACAGGATGGGCCGCGTCTTGCCGATGGCCTCGCCGATGGTCTGGACGAGCTCCCGGTAAGTGAAGGTCTCCGGACCGATCGCGTCGATCGTCACATTGGCGCGGTCCCAGGCTTGCGCCACGGCGAGCGCCGCGAGATCGTCCACGTAGATGGGTTGAAGGCGGTAACGGCCGTCGCCGAAAACACCGAAGACGGGAAAGCGGCGGAGCATCCAGGCGATGTTGTTGACGAGGATGTCCTCCTCGCCAAAAAGGACGGTGGGACGCAGGATCGCGTACGAGAGTCCCGATTCCTTCAAGGCACGCTCGAGCCTCGCCTTTCCACTGAAGTACTCCAGAGGTGAATCCTCCGACGGGTTCGTAATGCTGACGTGGACGATGCGCGCGACACCCGCTTCCTTCGCCGCCCTGAAGAGCGTCAGGGTGTTTTCGACCGCCTCCGTGTGTGTGAAGGTGCGGGCATTGAACCGCACCCAGTAGGTGTTGTAGAGAACCGACACGCCTCGAAGGGACTCCGCAAGGCGTCCGGGCTCCCCGAAGCTGAGAGGGCAGACGTCGATCCGGCCGCTCAGCGGGCTCTTGCGGGACGGGGAGTTCGTCAGCGTCCGGACTTCAATCCCGCGTTCGAGTAGGCGCCTCGCAATGTAGCGTCCGGAGTACCCGAACGCCCCCGTCACCGCGTGAAGCTCCCTTTCTGTCATGGCGTCTCCAGGCCGAGGTTGTTCATTCCTTGCGTTCCCCGAAAGCACGGTCGGACTTTCTTCAGCCCCGCGGGGCCGAAGGAACCGAGATAGCCGCGGTTCCGCGTTGCGGCTTCACTCATCTCAGAACCTCTCGCGCAAAACAGGCCACGATTACCTCGGGACAACGAGCAGTAGGGTCGAGACTAGCAAAGAACGGCGCCCGCGAGACAACGCCGGAACCGCTTTCTTCCGGAAGCGGCTCCGGTCGAGACCTGCGGCCTTGACGCGCCCTGGAAACGGGGGATCCGTTCCCCCTGCCGGGAAAGCGAGCCTCCCGCAGGGCCGGCACCCGAAGGGCCGGGCGATCGATTTGGGTTGATCCCCACCCCGCGTTACCGCAGAATCGGCGCCACCAAGACCGAACGAAAAGACGGGAACGATAAGGCGCCGCCAGCGGGGCGGACCGCCTGTCTGGCTTCTTGACTTCCGCCGAGCCGCGACCTCTCTCGACCCGGCCCGGTGGATCTGATGCGACGCCGAGAAGGAGACGGCCATGAGGCTCGAAGCGAAGTTCCTGACCCCGATCTTCACCCTCGCGTCCTCCTGTCTCTCCGGAGCCCTGGAGGCGCAGCCCTCCTTCCGGGAGACAGCCACGTTCCCGCTGGGCGCAAACGCGACATCCTCCGCTCTCGAGAGGCTCGACTCCGGCCGTTTTCACTACTGGGCCGGTCTCGGAAACGGAGAAATCGCCGGAATCCCATTCGAGAAGGGAATTCCAGGCACCGCCTCCCGAACGCCATCCGAGCTCCCTGGAATCGCGAGCATCGCGCTCGGAGACCTGAACGGGGACGGACAGAACGACCTCGTGGCCGTCAACTTCAATCCGGGCAACATCGCGGTCCTCATGCGGGGCGCGGGGGGAGAAAGCCGCCCCGCGGGACTCCGGGACGGCCTCCAGTCCGCGGTGAAGTACCCGCTCACCGGGGGTCCGACGGCAGCGGCCATCGTCGACTGGAACGCCGATGGGCGCCGGGATGTCGTCGTCACCCTCTCCACGGCAAACAAGATCGCAATCCTGCCGAATCTGGGAAACGGAACCCTTGGCCCCCCTGTCTTCGTCGACTGCGGCAAGGGTCCGAACGCCATCACACCCATCGACCTCGACGGCAGCGGACGGCCCGGGGTCGCCACGGCGAACTTCGGCGACGGAACGATCAGTGTCTTTTCCCGCGGAGCGGCCGCGGTGACCGAGACCGTGGCGGCCGGGGCCGGACCGGCCCGCATCATCAGCGGCGATGTCAATGGTGATGGCTGGGAGGACCTCATCTGTCTCAACCAGACGGCCGGAACCGTGGCGGTCGCCACGGCCAGTCCGGGAGGAGGACGCTTTTCGGGCGGAGCCACATTCCCTGCTGGATCCCTGCCGAAGGACTTGTCATTCACGAACATCGATGGCGGCCCGGGCGGAGACCTGGTGATCACCAACCACACGGCATCCGGGATCGGAGGGCTCTCGATCTTCTCGGGCACCGGCACGGGGATCTTCAACCCCGGCCCGAGGCTCTTTCCCGAGCTCGGTCCGGGAGGCCTCGTCGTCTCCGGTGATCTGGACGGCGATGGCGCGCCCGACCTCGTCACGGCTACGGGCCAGACCGGGCACGTCCTGTCGAACGAAGAAGAAGACGACCCTTGCTCCGTTCTCGATCGGGACGTCAGCACCATCATCCTGGAGGTACCCATTTCGTACCTCGTCGACGGCTCGGACCCAGTCGTCGGCCGGTGGATCCATCTGCCGGTCGATCCCCAGAGGTGCCCTCCTCCCGCGCTCGAATACCAGGGGAGCGTGGAGCCTGAATTCAAGAGCCCGTTCGCGAGTTTCGTGACGACCGCGGCTCTTCTCACGCTCCCGCCCCCCCTCCCTCCCGGCCCACCGGACAGAGACTTCATCATCTACCTCCGAGCGCGATTGAGATCAGGAGACGGTCAGACCTCGGCATGGCGAGCGTGGGCCCTGCGCGTTCTCGCCCGCCCGGCGGCATTCGCCGCCCTGCGTTTCGTTCTGAATTTCGTCACGTCGACCGTTCCGCCCCAGACCCAGATCGGTTCCGTGACCTTCAAGAACGTGGGCGGCCAGCCAGGCGACCTGACGATCGAGCGGAACTCCGAGATCTTCGCCATCGATCCGGGTCCCTTCCGGTTCGAGCCCGGAGAAGAGAGGGAGTTCCCGATCAGATCGACGGACAAGCTGACACCCGGAGTGCACGAGATCATCGTCACGGGCACGCCCTTGAGCGGTCCACCGGTGATCCTGAACAGCTTCTTTGCGTACCCTTCGCTCGAACTCCCGCTGGACTGTGTTTTTCGGAGCGCGAAGGTGGAGGCGACGAGAGAGCTCTCGGTTCTGGTCACCCCGCGTATCGTCTGTGCTCCAGAGAGGGAAGGTCGCAGGGCCAGCCTGGCGATCTCGGATCCCCTCTTCGTCGCACCGCGACTCCTCGGGCCCGCCCCGTGGTTGTCCTCCCTGACCGCGAAGCCCGACTGGAAGCTCGACCCGGTGACCTTCTCGGCGGCTCTCGAGATGAAGACGGTTCCCGCCCATTACGGGCAGCTCCAGGTCCCTCTCGAGGCACGCTTCCTCTGTGGCGACCCCGCGGCCACGCTCGGCTGCCAGGGGAAGGTGACCCTTGTTCCCTCCTTGCCCGTCACGAGTCACGGGGGGCAAGCCAGGCCAGCGGCCCCCGTCCCCCTGGCCCGTCCTTCCGGCGGAACCTCGCTCATCGTCCCCAGTGCCGTCCACGCGACGGGGCTGGGCGGACGGACGCTGTTCGTCTCCGATGGATGGCTCAAGAACAGCTGGCCGGAAGACATCCCCGTCACGCTGATCTACACACCCGACTCCGAAAACGGCGTGTCTGGCCCGGGTGTACTTCGAACCGAGAGAGTCCTCTCGAAATCGAGCACGACCCGCCTCGTCGATCTCGTGGGCGGGTTCTTCCGCACGACGGGCTCAGGTCTCGTGCAGATCCGCTCGACCACCCCTCAGGCTCTCAGTCTCCGGACCGTTGTCGAGGCAGAGACGGACGGCGACGCACGAACCCGGTTCGGGACGGAGATCCCACCGGCCGTTTACGGTTCTGGCATCGGACGCGGAGAGGGCGCGCTCGTTCTCCCCGGCATCGATGACGACGCCGCGAACCGGGCCAACCTCATTCTCTCCGAGACCACCGGATCGGAGGCCACCGTCTCGATCACGGTCCATGGTCCCGGCGGAGAGTCGATCGGCGAGACGAGCCGGACTGTCCCCCCTTACGGCAAGATCCAGGTGAACGGGATCGTCAAGAGCGTTGCCCCCTCGGCCTCACTCTCGGGAGGCTGGGTGGGGGTCACCGTGACCTCGGGCGACGGCAGGGTCTTCGCGATGGCGACGGTCATCGACAACGCGTCCTCGAGTTTCGCCGCGATCCGCGGACGCCTGCCACGCGTCCAGATGCCGTCAGGCGTCATTCCCGAAGCGCTCATCATCCCGGGCGCCGCCCGTTTACCAGGCGCCTTCAACAGCGTCTTCACCACCAGCCTGTCCGTGGCCAACGGCACTTCTGCTCCGGCGGCCCTCACTCTCGCGTATCACTACGTCGACGCCGACGACGGCGACGCTCGCAAGAGCGTCACGAAGGAGGTCCAGATTCCGGTCAGGGGCAGCCTCCCCAAGGAGACGGGACTCGACGTCCTCTCCAGTCTCTTTGGCGTCACGGCGCGATCGTACGGGTGGATCGAAATCAGGGGGGACATCGGCCGCGTCGTCGCGATGTCGGCGGTCTCGTCCCTCGTCGACCCGGCGGATCCTTCCCGGGGCCGCAAGTCCGCTCCGGTGGAGGGCATCCTCTCCGATTCCCCGGACGTCGCGACAAAGGCCGGGCAAGAACGCCGCTTCGCTGGAGCCGAGAAATCACCCTTCGTGAGGACGAACCTGATCTTGGTCGAGGTCTCGGGACGCCCCGCCACCGCGTCGGTCCGCGCGGTGGACGAGGCTGGCCGAACCCTGGCCTCGAGGACCTTTGAGGTCGAGTCCCGGCAGTACCTTCAGATCAACGACGTCTTCGGACCGAACGGTCTCGGACTCGGGGATGGTCCGTTTTCAAATTTCGAGATCGCCGTCAGCGTCCAGGGAGGGGACGGCCGGCTCATATCGTTCGTCACCCGCAACGACAACATCTCCGGAAATCCGGAGGTCTTCGTTCTGAAGGAGCCGGGTCCTCCATCCGGAGGACGTCTCGACTGACGAGACTCCGTCGTGTCTGACGGCCTCTCACAGGAGAAGAGGTGTCTCGGCGAGTCGTGGATCCCGGTGGAGAGAACCGGCCGGGGCTACGCCGACTCCTTGTAGTACGACTCGTCCCACTCCGCTCCCATTCCGTTGAGCTTCTCGGCTGATTCGTAGCGGTGCCAGGTACGTCCCGACATGCTGTACCGGTAGAAGCTCGCGTAGTGGTCCGGCGTGTACACCACCTCGCCCGTCTCGGCCAGGATGAGGCGCTCGACGTTGATCTGGTTTCCGCGGGCCCTCCAGTAGCCCTCCAGGGCCCGCTGACACGCCTGGCCGACCCGAACGAGAGCTCCGCCCCGGTTGACCTCGTACCAGGAGGTCGTCCCGGTCAGGGTTCGCTGCCATCCGTACTCGAAGTACGCGATGCGGCTCCCCTTGAAGGGATGGCGCCGCTGGTAGGTCTTGAAGAGGCCCGACGGCAGTTCGCGGCCGAGGTTGCGGTACTCGGTGTTGAAGTTGCCGTGATTCGGATTCGCCACTCCCCTCGCGATCAGCCCCAGCTCCCCGCTCAGATCGATCATGCGGGGCTGCGTGTAGAAATAGCCGGGGTACTCGCGCATCGTCGAACGGACACACCACCTCACGTCCATGATCCAGGGGCTGCGAACCTTGTAGGCCAGGATCCGGATCCCGCGGGGGATCGACGAGTCGTCGGGACCGGGCAGCTTGATCCGCACCTTCTTCAGGTTCGCCTTGGCCCGCAGGAGCATCTCGGGAGTGATCGCTCCTCCCCCGCCTCCACCCCTGGGCCCTGAAAAGACCGGCGGCGGCCCCGGAGGCTCCGGAATCGACGGACCCGTCTCGGACACGGTCGGAGGCGTGGACGGTGGAGGAGACGTCCGCTGGCCGCTCCGCGTGAGCCGCTCGGTATTCGTGGACCCGCAATCGGGACACTTCTGGACCTCGGTGTTCGGCTTGCGGTTGAAGATCCTGTCGCAGTCCAGACAGAGCGATTTCGGCTTCGCCATGACGCCTCCTCCTGGCGGAGTGATTCCGGGACGACTCAGTCTACCCGGGATGGGTGGGGCAAACGAAATTTTCTAGTTTACTCCCGTGCACGCTCTTCATGCAATCCCTCGGATTTCCCCGCCGAACTCCCCTCGCCCGGCGCCTCACGCCATCGTCCCCCCGCTCCCGCCAGGCGAGGGCACGCCGCCACCACTACTCAGACGCACACCCGATTGCCGAAACGGATCCCGCTCTCTCTAGAATCACCAGCATGGTTCCAGCCACCCCTTCCCTCCTCCGCCGAGTGAAGAGCCTTGTCGTCTCCACGGCCCTGATCTGTGCCCTCTCCTCCTGCGGCGGCTCGACCAGCCCGCAACAAGCCCCCGCCGTGGTGCCCGCGCCCGCACAGGCGGCCCCTGCGCCGCCGGCTCTCGTCCGGCCGGCCCTGCCCCCCGCCCCGCCGGACACTTCGACCCTGCCGGACAGGAAGTGGGACCTCGAGTGGGTGCGCTCAGCGGTTTTCTACGAAGTCTTCGTGAGGAGCTTCAGGGACACCGACGGCGACGGGAAGGGGGACTTCCGGGGCCTCACCGAGAAGCTCGACTACCTCAATGACGGCAACCCGGCCACGACGGCGGACCTCGGGATCGACGGGCTCTGGCTCATGCCGGTTTTCGCGTCTCCCAGCTATCACGGATACGACGTGACGGACTACGAGAAGGTCAACCCCGACTACGGGACAGAGGAAGACTTCGCCCGGCTGATCTCCGAGTCGCACCGCCGCGGAATCAAGGTGATCGTCGACCTCACCCTGAACCACTCGAGCGCCCAGCACCCCTGGTTTCGGGATTCCGCCGCATCCGCAACCTCCCCCTTCCGTGACTGGTACATCTGGCGGGCAGACAACCCGGGCTGGACACAGCCCTGGGGCGGGAGCAACCCGACCTGGCACGCGCGTGGCGGTTCGTACTACTACGGGATCTTCTGGGGCGGCATGCCGGACCTGAACTTCCGCAACGCCGCCGTTCGCGCCGAGGCCCGCCGCATCGCCTCGTACTGGCTCGAGAAGGGACTCGATGGCTTTCGTCTCGACGCGGCCCGCCACATGATCGAGGACGGCCCAGGACAGGGCCAGTGCGACACGCCGGAGACTCACGCCTTCTGGAAAGAGTTCGCGGCCCACGTTCGGAGGGTGAAGCCCTCCGCCCTGCTGGTCGGCGAGAACTGGACGGACACGGACCGGATCGCGGAGTACTACGGCGACACCAGCAAGGACCCGCTCGGCGACGAGCTCCCGATGAGCTTCAACTTCCCGCTCGCCTCGGCCCTCGTCAGCGCCGTTCAGAGCGGGGACGGCTCCGGCCTTGCGGCGAAACTCGAAGAGATCTCCCGCTCGTACCCCAGAGGTGTCCTCGACGGCACGTTCCTGACGAATCACGACATGAAGCGCGTCGCGAGCCAGCTCGGCGAGGACCCCGGCAAGCTCCGCCTCGCCGCGGGTCTCCTCCTGACTCTGCCGGGAACGCCCTGGATCTACTACGGAGAAGAGGTTGGGCTCGCGAACGGCTCGGGCGACCAGGACGAGAGCAAGCGGTCTCCGATGCCGTGGAACGACAGCGAGGAGGGCGGCGGGTTCACAACCGGGAAGCCCTGGTACCGCTTCTCGAAGGGCCGCGCTCCGGCAAACGTGGCGTCTCAGACCGGGGACACCGGTTCCCTCCTTTCCCTCTACCGGACCCTCATTCGAGTTCGCAAGGCAACTCCGGCGCTCTCGAAAGGCTCACTCTCGATCCTGTCGACGGGCGCGGGGAGTACCTTCGCTTTCGTGCGCGAGGGAGAAGGCGAGCGGGTCCTCGTCGCTCACAACCTGGCCACGACACCAGCGGAAGCCGGTCCCTTCCCGGTAGGGTCCAAGGGACTCGAGCCCCTGCTCGTGCCGGAAGGCGCCTCCGCCTCGGGCGACCAGGCGGCGGGCTGGAAGATCACACTCCCTCCGAGAGGATCGGCCGTCTGGCGCCTCCGATGACTCGAAACCCTTCACGGCCGCGGCCCTCGCCGCGGCGATCAGAGAGATTCCTGGAGCTCCAATCGGGCTGAACTCCGCTCCCGGCCTCCTCGCCCTCCTGATCTCAACCCCCAGAGGGATCACTCGGCTCCTCCGACCCCGGGGCGGCGCTGATCTGGCGCCTTCACGTTTTCTCGACACCACCCACTTTGGTTTGAAGTCATAGTATTGTGGGGTGGCGACGCAAACGGCCTGGCAGGAGGTGAACATGCAGGGCTATTCCGGGGCGCGCTCGGCCGATCCGTTCCGATCTCTCTCCTACCGGCTGGAACCCGACTTCTCTCAGCCGCTCGCGGGGGCTTCCACCGAGATACGGGCCCGGGTGAAGCGGCGGCTCGGCGCCATCTACGGGGAGGACGGAACGGATTCGCTGGTACGTCAGGTCGAACGCCTGATCCGGGTTCACGATGCCCACTCAACGCCGGAAATCCGGCAGGCGGAGCGGGACTTCGACCCGAGAATGCGATTCACCGAGCGGGACGTGGTGCTGATCACCTACGGAGATCTCGTCGTCTCGCGCAATCGCCCTCCGCTCCGGACACTCTCCGACTTCGCCTTCGTCCTCTTTCGCGGACTGGTGACGATCGTTCACGTGCTGCCGTTCTTCCCCTCGTCATCGGACAGGGGCTTCTCCATCATTTCCTACGAGGAGGTGGACCCGAAGCTCGGAAGCTGGGACGAGATCACGGAGCTCGGCAGGAGGTTCCGCCTCATGTTCGACGGGGTGTTCAACCACATCTCGTCGCGGAGCAGGAGGTTCCAGCGCTTCCTCACGGGCGATCCGGACTATGAGGACTTCTTCCGCGTCTTTAGCACCAGAACGGCGATCCATCCGGATCACTTGCGCCTCATCCTGCGCCCGCGCACATCGGATCTCCTCAGCGACTATCACACCGTGGACGGGGTCAAGTGGGTCTGGACCACCTTCTCCCGCGACCAGATCGACCTGAACTTCCACAATCCCAAGGTCCTCCTGGCCATTCTCGAGATCCTTCTCTACTACGTCCGTCGCGGCGCGGACCTCGTCCGACTGGACGCGGTCACCTACATCTGGCACGAGCTCGGGACCTCCTGCGCGCATCTGGAGGAAGGGCACGAGGTGGTGAAACTCTTCCGGGACGTGCTCGACGCCGCGGCTCCTCACGTCGGAATCGTCACCGAGACCAACGTGCCTCACGCCGACAACATCACCTACTTCGGCAACGGGTCGGACGAGGCGCAGATGGTCTACAACTTCGCTCTCCCGCCGCTCGTCCTCCATTCCTTCGTGACCGGCTCGGCTCGGACGCTGTCCAGGTGGGCTTCCACCGTGAGCCCGCCCTCCGACACGACGGCGTTCTTCAACTTCCTCGACTCGCACGACGGGATTGGCCTCTTGGGGGCGAGAGGAATCCTCTCGTCCGCCGAGATCGACGAGCTCTGCAGCCACGTGAAGGCACGCGGCGGGCTCATCTCGATGAAGTCCGCGGGCGACGGGACCCCTACTCCATACGAGCTGAACATCACCTGGTGGAGCGCCCTGAACGGCGAGGATTCGGGGGAACCGCTGGAGATCCAGATCGACAGGTTCATCGCTTCGCGAGCCGTTGCGCTCGTCCTCTCCGGCGTTCCCGGCATCTATCTGCCAAGCTTCTTCGGTTCGAAGAACGACCTCGAGGCGGTACGGCGCGACGGGCAGGCGAGGTCCATCAACCGGCCCGCGCTCGAGGAAGAGTGGCTCTTCAGCCAGTTCTCCGACCCGGCCTCGTTGCCGTCCAAGATCGTCAGCCGGCTCACCCATCTTCTCGAGAAGCGCTCCTGCGAGCCCGCGTTCGACCCCAACGCCTCTCAGGAAATCCTGGACGCCGCTCCAGGCGTACTCGCCGTCCGGCGCACGGCTCGCGACGGCGGCTGTCGCGTTCTTTCGCTCATCAACGTCTCTCGGGAGACCGTCTCCATCGAGATCCCGAACCTGGAGGGAGACCGGCCCGTTACGGACATCCTCTCGGGCCGGGTCTGGTGGCCCGAAGGCAACCGCATCCCTCTGGCACTCGACCCCTATCAGGTCCTCTGGCTGAGGTGAGAGATGGCCCAGGCCCCTGAAAAGTTCGAGCACGCTCCCGTCGAGGGAAAGACGGCGATCATCTTCACCGACCTCGATGGAACGCTTCTGGAGTCCGACGGCTCGGTTTTGCCGGATGTTGTCCGCCTGGTGCGGCGCCTGGGCAGCGAACAGATTCCCGTCGTCCCGGTCACGAGCAAGACGAGACGAGAGGTGTCGGACTGGCTCCAGCGGCTCGAGATCCCGGGTCCCGCGATCTTCGAGAATGGAGCGGGCGTGCTCTTCGCCGGTGGAGTCGAGGTCTCTTCGGAGGCGATTCCCGCCCAGACGCTCCTGAGCATCCTCGGCGAGGCTTGCCGGGCAGCGGGTGTCTCTGTTCGTCCCCTCGTGGAGATCCCCGAAGACGAGCTCTTCCGTCTCACCGGCCTCTCCCCTCGAGAGCAGCGAGATGCCCGTTCGCGCGAGTACTCCGTTCCCTTCCTCGCGCCTGCCTCGGCGGAGACTCCCCTCCTCGAACGCCTTCGCGCGGCCGGCAGCCTCTCGGTCGTGAGAGGAGGACGCTTCTGGCACCTGATGGGGTGCCACGCCAAATCGGGTTTCTTCGATCTGATCCGCAATCGCTGCGGAGCCTGGGGCTCGTCCCTCGGCCTCGGAGACGCTCCCAACGACATCCCGATCCTTCAGGCGGTCGACGTTCCGGTCGTGATCTCCGGGAGAACCGGACCGGAGCCCGAGCTGGTTTCCCGCTTTCCCGATGCGTACCGGCCGGCCGCCTTTGCGGGCGCGGGATGGGTCGAGGCGATCGAGACGCTGGTCCTGGCCCGTCTATCCTCGCCGGTGAGTCGTAAACCCTTCGATGATGGTCTGCCCGCCAGGAGGGGAAAATGAGTGACTTCCATCAGTCCGGCTCCATCACGACCCTGACCCGCTTCGGCTCACGCCCTCTGGAAGAGCTCGAGGAAGCGATCGTGAGGCACACGCGCCGCAACAAGGCCGCCCTCCTGATTCCCTGCCTCGTCTCGGAGATGGACCGGCCCGCCCTGGTCCGAATCTGCGATGAGATCGCGAAGGTCCCCTACCTCGACACGGTCCTGATCTCGCTCGACCGCGCCGACGAGGACGGCTTCCGCCGCGCGCTCGACTATTTCAAGAGGTTGAAACGGCGAACCGTCATCCTCTGGAACGACGGACCGGGAGTGAAGGGACTTCTGGAGAAGCTCGCGAGGAATGATCTGAAGCTCGGCGAGCGGGGAAAAGGCCGCGCGTGCTGGATGGCTTTCGGCTACCTCCTCGCGCAGGGAAACATCGAGTACATCGCCCTTCACGACGGAGACGTGATCGATTACGACAGGGCAACCCTGGCCCGGCTTCTCTATCCGGCCGTCGACCCGATTCTGAACTTCGACTTCTGCAAGTCCTACTACGCGCGATTCACCACCAAGTTGAACGGCAGGGTCAGCCGCCTCTTCGTCGAGCCGCTCCTGGCATCGCTGCACGCCCTCCTCGGTTCCCACCCCTATCTCGAGTTTCTTTCCTCGTTTCGGTACCCGCTCTCGGGAGAGTTCGCCCTCTCGGCGGACCTTGCCCGTCAGATGCGAATGCCGGCCGACTGGGGTCTCGAGATCGGGGTCCTCTCGGAGGTCTTCCGGCATCGCTCGGCGAGGCGCATCTGCCAGGCGGACGTAGCCGACCGGTACGACCACAAGCATCAGGCGCTGTCGCCTACCGACCCCGGCGCGGGGCTGAATCGCATGGCGGGCGACATTGCCAAGCATCTCCTGCGCACGCTCGCGGCCGCCGATGTCGTCCTGTCGGAGGGAGCTCTCAAATCCCTGCTGGCCTCGTACCAGAGGCGGGCGGAAGACGCCGTCGGCTGCTACTACGCCGTCGCCAAGTTCAACGGTCTCGAGTTCCCCAGACACGAGGAAGAGATGGCGGTCTCGACGTTCGGCGGGGCGCTGAAGTCAGCCATCGAACAGTTCCTCGTGGATCCCTTCGGCGCTCCTCAGATCCCCAACTGGGCCCGGGTCCTCTCCGCGGTCCCCGACGCAGGCGACCTCCTCCTCGAGGCCGTGGCAACCGAGGGAGGCCTCTTGAACGGATAGGCCAGGAAGCGCATGGCGCCACCTCCGAGCGGCCTCTCAGACGTGGCGGATGCCGGTCTCTTCCTCCTCTGCCCGGAGCCTCTTCTCGAGGTAGGCCTTCGCGAGATCCCGGGCCCCGAGCCCGAAGGCCAGGGCCAGCGCCAAAACGAGGCCCCCTCCGGCGATACAGAAGGCCGCAATGAGAATCGAGCGCCCGACCCCGAGGTGATCGAGCGCGGCCGCCGCAAAGGAGATGACGATGACGGCGTGAATCCCCCTCGCGCCGGGGCGGGCCCACGGCAGCCCGGCATTCACCGCGGCCAGCAGAACGCTTCTCCGCGCGAGCACGGCAAGGCCCAGTCCAAGTACGAAGAGAAAGGCGGACGTCAAGATCTTCGGCAGGAAGGAGACGACCTCGAGAAGTATGGTCCTCAGGGCACCAGGCTCCAGCGCGTTGACACCCACCGAGAGCGCCACGACGACGGCCGTCCAGAACGAGACGCTCCCCGCCAGGCGCTCGGGATGAGAGGTCAGACCGGCGGCCCGGAGCAGGCCCGCGGTGGCCGGCGTCCCCGGCGTCCGCTTCTTGCGGAGCGAGAAGAGGCCCATGAGGACCGCCTTGAGCAGCATCCCCACCATGACGCCCGTCAGGAGAGCCGCCAGCAAGACGAGGACGGCCGGGATGACGGAAAGAAAGGTATCGAACAGTCGCCGGAATGCCTCGCCGATCTGATGCTCCAGGGTGCTCCACATGGCCTGCGCCTCCTTCTTGGTTCTTACCCCGCCGCCCACAGGGAGCGCAGGAGGTCCTTTTCATTCTCGAACTCATTCGAGAGCTTCGCGAATCGCCCCTCCGCTTCCTCCGCGGTGGCTAGCGAAAGATCACTCGCCACCGAGGCGACGAACCCGAGGTAGAGCGGCAGCAAGGAACGGACGAGCACGGGCGGTCGCAGGACGCGGCGGTGCCATCCGGCTGCCGCCTCGAAGACGATCCGGACCCACTCCCGATCGCCGAGACTCGGAACGTGACCACTCGCGGCCTTCTCGATCGCCAGGAGGGACTGCGGGGAGAGGTAGGTCTTCCAGATCGGCTCGAGATCGGCGGCGGCCCGGCGGAAG
Source organism: Thermoanaerobaculia bacterium (assembly GCA_022071945.1). Taxonomy (GTDB): domain Bacteria; phylum Acidobacteriota; class Thermoanaerobaculia; order UBA5066; family UBA5066; genus JAJVIN01. Next base: position 115,408 of record JAJVIN010000020.1, read on the forward strand.
GCCGCCGCCAGCGGCTCCAGCCGGACCGGGTCAGGCTCCATCCCGAGCCCGAACGGCGATCCAAGTCGCGGGACGCTCGTGACGGCCGAGACGCCGCGCCACGCTTCCGGGGACTGCTCCATGAAACCAAGAAGGGTGGAGAGGATCACGTCCAGGACTCCAGCGAGACCCCCCGCGGGTTCGGCCGGTCCCTGGACCTTCGCTCCCAGGAACGCCTCCACCGGTCTGGCCTCCGACGAAAGGACGCTCACCGTCGCAAAGAGATTGACTCCGTACTGTGCAGCCGGGCCTTCCCAGTTCCCGCAAGAAAGGAACGTCTCCGCAAGCTTCCCCGCAAAGCCGAAGTCCCCACCGAGGGGCTGGGAAATCCGCTTCCCGTACAGTGTGGCCAGGAGGGGCGACACCAGGAGCTTGGCGAGCATCCCGTCGAACTTCTGCTGTGAGTAGGAGGGGCAGACGAAATCCGCCGAACCGGAGACGATGGGAGCCAGGAGCATCGGCACCCAGCGGCCGGTGACGCTCCGGAGCCCACCGTCGATGACGGCGCACGCCGGGACTTTCATCTCCAGGGCGGCCCGAAAGATTCCTGCCAGGGCCCAGCCCTTGCCCGGCCCCCCGGAACCGCTTCCCAGGCGTCCCGTCCGCGCGCGGGAAGGGCACGCATCCAGATGGATCTCCGTGAGGCCCCCCACGTCGGTTCCTTCCAAGATCTCCCGCGTCCGGTCGGTCGACCCTCCATCGCTCATAAGCAAGACGGCCCTCGCTTGCGGGAACTCGAGGCGCAAGGACGAAGACACGACCCGAACGACGTGCCCGATCGTCCTCTCGTCGTTGAAGGAAGGGATCCCGACGAGGATGTCCGCCTTCCCCGCTTGACCGATCCGGGCGGCGGTCTCGGCGGGCAAAGAGGGGAACCCCGACGTCATGGCTTCCCTTTCTCTCCCCGGGCCGGCTGCTCGCCACAGGAAAAATGCATCCTGCCTCCTTACTTTGGAGTCAAATTACCATGTGGCCCGCGTGGCCCGGCTGAACCTCGCCACGAAGGGGAACCGCGCTCTGCTGACGTCGCCCGCATTCTGACACGCCCCGCCCGGGCCGGGCTTCAGAGCTTGGCGAAGGCCTCGAGGCTCTTGCGGGATCCGAACAGGATGAGAAGGTCTCCTCGCTCGATCACGGTGTCCGGCCTCAGGATCCCGAGCAGGGTGCGCGAGACGGTCTTGTGGAATCCCAAGAACCCCGCCAGCTCTCGCGTCCTCTGGATGGAAACGACCTGGACGCCGTACGTGCCCGGAAAATCGACCTCCCCCACTGTCCTCCCGAGAACCGCCTCCGGAGCGGGCGACTCCGCGATGGCGTGATCGGAGGCGAGAGGCAGCGCCTCGACGAGGTCGCCCGCTGTCAGGGACGTCGCCAGTCGCTGGACGGCCTCGGTCACCGGGAGTACGACCTCGTCGATCCCCAGCCGGTTGAGGATCTTCTGGTGCCGGATCGACGTCGCGCGCGCCACGATCCTCTTGACGCCGAGCTGCTTGAGGATCATCGCCGTCAGGAGGAGGGTCTCGAAGTCGGTGCCGAATCCCGCGATCACGGCATCGAAGCGGTCGAGCTTGTGGCCGGCGAGGGCCTCCTCCTCTGTGGCGTCCAGCCTCACGGCATGCGTCACGTGATCCTTGACGCTGTCAACGGCGTCGATCTTCTCGTCGATCGCCAGGACTTCCGCCCCTCTCTGGCAGAGCTCGACGGCGAGCTGAGCTCCGAAGTTCCCGAGTCCGATGACGGCGAACTGCTTTGCCATGGCACTCCCTCTAGACGAGCACGTCTTCTTTCGGGAAGTCGTGCTGCCGTTCTCTCTCCAGGGGGACGAACGCCGCGACCGTCCCGAGGAGTCCAGCGCGTCCCACGAGCATCAGAAGGATCAGCATCGCCTTCCCGGGCGACGAGAGATTGGGGGTGATTCCGGTCGAGAGACCGACGGTTCCGACCGCAGAAACGACCTCGAAAGCGAGGTGGTGGAAGGGTTCGTCTTCCAGGATGAGCATCACAAAGAAAGCGGTTCCGATCAGAAGAACGCTGAGGAGCATGGTGCTGAACGCCTTTCCGATGGAGATCTGAGAGATCTCGCGGCGGAAGATCTCGACCCTGGCACCTCCCCTCACCATCGATCTCAGGGTCAGGAGCGCGAGGGTCAACGTCGTGGTGCGAATTCCACCGGCCGTCGACGCGGGAGAGCCCCCGATCCACATCAGAAACATGACGAGAAGCAGGCACGCCGGGGTCACCGCTCCGAAATCTATGGAGTTGAATCCCGCCGTTCTGGCCGAAACGGCCTGGAAAAGGGCGTGAAGGGCGTCCTCGCGCCGGTCAGAGGACCCCGCGATCCTGCCCGTTTCGAGAACCCAGATCCCGAGCGTTCCGGCAACGACGAGGACCAGGGACGTCGCCAGGACGATCTTCGTGTGCAGGTTGAGGGGAAGACGCAGACCCGAAAGACGCGTCCGCACCCAACCCCAGAGACTCAGATAGACGGGGAAACCCAGCCCTCCCAGGGTAATCAGGGCCGCAACCGGCAGCAACACTCCCGGGGCGTCTCGTACGGCGGGATCGGCCAGATTCAGCGATGTGAGGGCGAACCCGGCGTTGCAGAAGGCCGAAACGGAGTGGAAGACCGAGAAGAAGCCCCGCCGTCCCTCGGGGACGATCTCCGGGGGCAGGTGGTAGTAGAGCACCACGCTCCCCAGAGCCTCGATCCCGAAGGTGAGCAGGGCGATCCGCCCAACGGTGGCGCGCGCTCGCGAGAGACTCGAATCTGCGAGCAGATGCTCGACAGACGACGCGGTCTTCAGATCCGCTTGCCCCATCAGCATCTGCGCGAAGAACGTCGTCAACGTCATGATCCCGAGGCCCCCGATCTGGATGAGGGCGAGCAGGATTCCCTGTCCGAGGGGGGAGAACCGCGTGGCGGGACCCACGACCGAGAGTCCCGTCACCGAGACGGCGCTCGTCGACATGAACAGAGCCTCGAGGAAGCCGAGGGGTTCTCCTCGGACGGCACGCGGGAGCATCAGCGCGAGAGCCCCGGCCAGAGCGGCCAGAAAGAAGCTCATCAGGATCAGGACGGAGGGGTTGATCCTGAGCCGCATCAGACGGCGGCTGTAGCGCAACGCCTCCGGAATGACGGCCGCCACGAGGAGAACCTGTGTCACGTCCAGATACGCGCTGGCGAGATCCCCGGGATCGGAGATGCCCAACCGCCCCAATGCCCGAGCGAGAACCGATTCGGGCAGGAGAAGCACCAGGAGGGCCAGGACGAGCACGGTCAGGTCGAGCCACCTGGACCTGAGGGTCGACCGAAGGCCGCCGCCGCGGAAAACGGAGACGAGCAGGAGAAGCGTCAGGGCCCAGAGCAGGATGCGCTGGAGTTCCCGCCCCAGGGCCACCCACTCGGACGAGAGCGGAAACCCGTGCTCGAGGACGAGAGTCCCGAGGGCGGCGAAGGCCACCGGGATGCCGGCGAAGCGGCAGCCTCTCCGGATCTGCCGCAGGAGGGACGCCCCTGTCGTCCGTTCTGCCGGATTCGAGAGGGCTCCCCTGGACAGGAATCTCAAACTCACTCGTCCCAGCATACCCGCGGCGCGCGGACATCCGGCAGGCAAGCGCGCGCCGGTCTCCCGGACGCCTCTACGAGGGCCGGCCAACTGTCCCGCGGTGCTCGCCGCGGGACAAGCCAAGAGAAGGGGCCGGGGACCAGACCCCGGCCAGCTACGGACCAGGCCGCCGGCCGTGGGACAAGGCCCACGGGGCGCGCCCGGGCTGTTCCCCGAGGGATGGGAACGCAGTCCCGGACCTCACCAGCCGAAGTACTGCTTGAGACCGAAGATCAAGAGGGCCGACCCGATCAGAAAGATCGCGACCTTGATCAAGTTGCTCCTCTGCTCGGAAAGGGCGAGGCCGGTGAATCCGATCTCCTCATCCTTGTTCTCGGTGTTTCGGGGGGACGGGCTCGCCGCGGCAGACCCTTCCCCGGCGGCCGCCATGTCAACGGGGGATTCCGCGGGCGTGGAGGCCACGCCCTCGCGCTTCTTCGCCATGTTTCCTCCTTCGTTCCTGTGACCAGGCCCGTGGTATCGACGGAGGTCAGACGAGGCGCGGAGGAGGAAGCGGGCAAGACGGGACGGAGTCCGAGAAGGGAGGCTCTGGAACCTGGCGAGCCAGGCGAGAGACTCCGGGAACAGGCAGCACGATCGCGGGAACCAGCTCACCGCCAAGGAGGGTAGAGAACGGGGTCAGCTCGCGCAGGGTGACCTCTTCGAAATCGCCGTGGAAATCAGGCGCCGAGAGGACCATCACCCCGGGTTCGCGGGCGAGCGGGCCGTCCCCGGCCGGCACGAATACCGGCGCAAGGAAGACGAAAAGGGGGAGGAAGACGGCCACCCCCTTCATTCGCCGTGGCTCGCGAGCGCAGACCCTCAAGGCCGCAGGGTAGGACGGCCGTTTGTCAGACCAGGGTGCCCAGAGGCCCCGCATCGTCCTCGTTCTCCCGCTCCAGACGTGCCTTCAGAACATCCGTCGGAGACAGAAACCCGGTGAGGGTGGCATCGGTCTCCGAAACGACCACGGGAGCGCGAGTCTCGCCGGCGCGTGCGAGCTCGGAGAGGGCGTCCCCGAGGCGCATCTCCTGAGGCAAGAGGATTCGGGCCGGCTGGACCTTGGACCCCACGGACTCGTCCAGGGCTCCTTCATGGACCGCCAGCTGAATCGCCTCGGCCTGGAGAAGCCCAACGCAGCGGCCGGCCTCGTCCACGACCGGGTACGACTTGAAGTGAACGCCTTCGGTCCGCGACTCCGCCTCCCGAAAGCTCATCGAGCTCTCCAGGGTCAGAACTCCCGTGGACATCACATCTCCCACCCGCACCGCCGCCAGCGCATCCTGGGAGGATCCGCGGATCTTCACACCCGAAGCCCGCAAGTGGCTCTCGACCAGGGTCTCGGGAGAGAGGCGCCGGGCCACTACCGAAGAGAGGGCGACGGCCAGCATGAGGGGCAAGACGAGTCCATAGTCTCCCGTCACCTCGAAGACGATGAGAACGGAGGAGATCGGCGTCCGGAGGAAGCCCGCGAAGAGGGCCCCCATCCCGACGAGGGCGTAGGCTCCTGGATCGATATTCGACCTCGGAAAGAGGAAGAGCCCGGCATGCCCCACGGCCGCTCCGAGCGAGGCTCCAAGGAAAAGAGACGGCGCGAAGACTCCCCCGACGAGGGGCGCCGACAGGGCGATCACGACGCCGATCAGCTTCGTCACGAACGCGAGCGCCGCCTGCTCGGCGCTTCCGTCGCCGTGCAGCCAGCCCGAGATCGAGGCGTATCCCACGCCGAGAGACGAGGGAGAGACGAGTCCGCACAGGCCCGCGCAGAGGCCGGCCAGAAGTCCTCTGGCGGGGCGCGAGCTCCTGGGAAATGGGTGCTCCAGCCGGGCAAACTGCCGCTCGAGAAAGGGAACAGCTCGCGGAATCGCGCCCGCGACCAGGCCCGCGATGATTCCGAGAAGCGCGAATCCGAAGAGTTCCCTCGGATCGCTCCATCCCGCCGGTGCCGCCGGCAGGAGCCGGTCGCCGCCCAGAACTCCCCGCTCGACCACAGCCGCCGCGACCGCCGCGATGAGGGCGCTTCCGAGAACGCCTCGAGAGGCGGTCCCGATGATCTCCTCGAGAGCGAAGACGACGCCCGTGATCGGCGCCGCGAAGATCGCGGCGATTCCCGCCGCCGTTCCGACCGGGATCATCCCCCTGGCCAGGCGCCGCGGAAGTCCGAGCCACCCAACCGCCCGCGTCGCGAATGTGCTCGTCAGAACGACCGTGGGGCCTTCCGGGCCCAGAGGCGTTCCGGCTCCGAGCGAGAGCGTGTTGGCGGCGAATGTCCCGGCGAAGGTCGGCAAATCCAGCGCGGCTCGCCCGGCGTAGGCGCGCCGCACGAGCCCGAGCCCGCCTCCCGACTGAGGGGCGAATCGCGGGACCAGAACGCTCAGAAGGGCCCCGATCGTTGCGGGAACGGCCAGGATCAGAACCACCTTCAGGGGACCCATGGGCAGCCGGGTAACGGCGCCCGCCAGGAGCCTGTCCGACAGGGCCAGCGCCAGGTGAAAGAGCACCGCGACCAGCCCGCAACCCGCTCCCACCAGAACGATCACGACGAGCAGGAGCTGCCGGTGGCGCCTGAGCAGGAGGTCTCTGAAGTCGGAGAGAAGGCTCGACGCGTTCATCGGGGCTCAGAAGTCCGTCCGGCACCGCCGGGTTGCGTGCCGCCCCGAAAGACCTCTGTCATCTCCGGGGCCCCCTGGCGGTCTCTCGCACCCGCGCCGAACCAGACACCCATTGCCGCAAGTATCGCGCGGATTTATTTTGGATTCAAATCACTTCTTCGCGGCTTTTCGCGGCGCGGCCTTCCGGAGAGCCGAGGCCTTCGAGGGGACGGCTGCCGACGCTCCCTTGTCGACGGATGCCGCCAGCTCCGCGCCGATGGCGGCCAGGACCTCGCCCGCGGCCCTAACGGTCTCCGGAGGGAACCGCGAAAGGACAGTCTTCATCACGCTCTCGACGGTCCCCTGCGTCTGGCTCGCGACCCGCTGCCCGCGGGCCGTCACGCGCAGCTTGATCCGGCGTGCGTCACCGGGATCCTGCTTGCGGGCCAGGAATCCCTCCGACTCGAGCCTGTTGAGGAGCACGGTGACGCTGCTCGGGTGGAGCCTGAGAACGCTGGCGATTCCCCCGGCGGGTATGTCGGGAAAGAGCGCGACGATTCGGAGGACGAGACGCTGGGGCCCGGTCACGCCCAGCTTGCCCGTCATGGCCTTCGAAACTCGTTGCAGGTTGTGGTCGAGTCCCCACAGGAGCTTCATGAAATCCAGGACGTCTCCAAGCGGAGTCTCCGCCGAGACCTCGGACCGCATCCCTTCCTTTCGAGTCGCCACGCTCGTCGCCTCCTCGCCGTCAATCCAGGAAACCCAACCGGTTACTTTAGCGGCATTCGCCGGGAACTCCAAACCCCAGTGACTTCTGGACTGCGCCGGCTCCCTCACGGCTGTTTGACACCTCCCCGGCCGGTCGTCATGATGACGAGCCGGCTCGCCGACAGTCCGTTCGCCCGCCGAAAGGGCCTCCCTTTCTCGCCAGTACGAGCCGAGTCTTTGTGGAACCGAGGGCCTGCCGTTGAAAGACCAGCTCTTCGCCAAGAAGCCTCTCTCTCTCCTCCTGGAGGAGATGAAGGGTGAGAACCGGCTGCGCCGCATCCTGGGCCCAGTTCAACTGACCAGCCTCGGCGTCGGCGCCATCATCGGGACGGGCATCTTCGTCCTGACCGGACAGGCCGCGCACGACAAGGCCGGGCCGGCCCTCATCCTGTCGTTCGTCGTCTCTGGAATCGCCTGCATCTTCGCGGCCATGTGCTACGCGGAGTTCGCCTCGATGGTGCCGGTGGCGGGCTCCGCCTACACCTACGCGTTCGCGACGATGGGTGAACTCTTCGCCTGGATCATCGGCTGGGACCTCGTCCTCGAGTACACGGTCGTGTCCGCAACAGTCGCCCACGGGTGGTCCCACTACTTCCAGGACTTCATTGGGATCTTCGGCCTTCACGTCCCGAATGCGGTGACACGGGCCCCCTTCGACTATGACCCCTCTCTCGGCAGGATCGTTTCCACCGGAACGACGCTGGACCTGCCCGCCATCGTGATCACGCTGATCCTGACAGTGATCCTGGTGAAGGGAATCCACGAGAGTGCGTCCTTCAATACCGCCATGGTCGCGATCAAGCTCGGCGTCGTCCTGTTCGTGATCGCCGCCGGGATCTTCTACATCAATCCGGCGAACTGGACTCCCTTCGCTCCGTTCGGCTATACCGGCATCAGCTTCTTCGGCAAGACTGTCTCGGGAATGACGGACGCCGGCGGGCAGCCTCTCGGCATGCTCGCGGGCGCGGGCATCATCTTCTTCGCCTACATCGGATTCGACTCCGTCTCGACACACGCGGAAGAGGCCCGCAATCCACAGAAGGACGTCCCGATCGGGATCGTGACCTCCCTCATCCTCTGCACCATCCTCTACATCGCCGTCTCGGCCGTCCTGACGGGGATGGTCCCCTACAACAAGATCAACATCGACGCACCCGTCTCGGACGCATTCCGCCAGGCGGGACTGCCATGGGCGCAACTGCTGATCTCGGCCGGAGCACTCGCCGGGATCACCTCGGTCCTCCTCGTCATGATGCTCTCGCAGCCTCGCGTCCTGCTCGCCATCGCCCGTGATGGACTCCTGCCCCAGAGCTTCTTCGGTGCCGTCCACGAGAAGTTCCGGACGCCCTGGAAGTCGACCATCCTGACGGGCGTGGTCGTGGCCATCCTGGGCGCCTTCCTCCCGCTGCGAATTCTCGCCGAGCTGACGAACATCGGGACGCTCCTCGCCTTCGTCATCGTCTGCCTCTCCGTCCTCATCATGAGGTTCACCAATCCCGGCGCCCACCGGCCCTTCAAGGCTCCCGGAGGGATCGTGGTACCAATTCTGGGGACGGCGTGCTGTCTTCTCCTGATGTTCTCGCTCCCGGCGGAGAACTGGCTTCGGCTCTTCATCTGGCTCCTCCTGGGATTCGTCATCTACTTCGGATACGGACGCCTTCACAGCGCGATGAGGTCTCGAATGGAGGGGGGCGCCAGGCTCGAACCGTGAAGGACCGTCTCCTTGGGTTGCTCCTGTTTCTCCCGGTGCCGGCCGTGCTGTGGCTCTTCACCCGGGCTCCCCTCGGAGTCGTCGCCTCCCTCTCCATCGGGATCCTGCTCATGGCCTCGCACCGGCTCTATGCCCGGCCGTTCTCTCTTTCGAGGGCTCCTCTCCGGTGTCTCTGGTGCGGCGGCCCGGCGAAGGACGGGCCCCGCCTCACCATCGAGGAGCCGTCCGGACCGACGGAGTGGCGGGCCTGTCGCCCGTCGCACGCGGTTCGGCTGAAGGCCGTCTTCTCGGCGGCCCACCTTGCGCGCTGGCCCTTGCGCATCGGGATCCTGGGAGGGCTCCTGGTCCTGTTTGGAACAGGCGCGGCGACATCGCTCGCTCCGGCCTTGCCCGTCCGCTTCACGGATGCCTCGGCTCTCTTCCGGCTCGCCGTGGCGCTCGTCGTGACGCCCTTCGGCTGGCTCGCCTCCTTGCGGCGACCCGTGGACACGGAACCGGTCCGGGTCCCCTTCCCGCTTCACATCCAGGCGCTGATCGGCACGGCCTTCATGCTCTGGCTCTTTCGCATCGTCGGCATCGTCTGGCTCGCAGCGACGGCCTCGTACTTCGCCCACCGCTTCTGAACCGCGAAAGGGGTGAGTCGGACGGCTTGCCGATCTCGCCTTCCCTCCTTATTCTTTCTCGTTGACCTTTCGAGGCCAAGCAAGTCCCGACGCTCCCGAATCTCCCCCGAGATTCGAGGTTCGAAGAACCGGCATGTGGTTCAGGCCGCCCGGCCACTGGAAGAGGGGCACGACATGACTTTCGCCTTTGAGACCCGAGACGTGCAGATCGACTCTCACTCGATCCACTACCTGCGGGCGGGAGCGGGCGAGCCGCTGCTTCTTGTCCACGGGATCACCACCTACTCCTTCATCTGGCGCGAGGTTCTTCCGCTCCTGGCCGGGCACTTCGACGTCATCGCCGTCGATCTCCTCGGCTGCGGAGATTCGGACAAACCTCTCGACGTTCCCTACTCCCTGAAGGCTCACGCGGAGAGGGTCGCGCGTTTCATCGAGGTCCTCGGGATCGGGCCCGTTCACTATGCCGGGCACGACCTCGGCGGAGGGATCGGTCAGATCGTGGCCGTCCGTCACCCGGAACTCCTCAGAGACCTGATTGTGTTCAACACGGTCGCCTACGATTTCTGGCCGGTGCAGCCGATCACGTCTCTGAGGACTCCGATCATGCGGGAACTCCTGATGGCCGCGGTGAACCTCGGCGCCTTCGAGCTGATCGTGAAGCGCGGCGTCTTCCACAAGGAGAGAGTCACCCCGGCGTTGATGGAGTCCTTCATGAAGCCCCTCCAGACGCCCCAGGGCCGCAAGGCTTTCCTCCACTTCGCGCACTGTCTGGACAACCATGACCTCACCGAGATCGCCGGAGAGCTTCGCCGGCTTCAGATGCCGGTCTTGATCGTGAGGGGAGACGCCGACGTTTATCTTCGTGCCGCCATCGCCCAGACGCTCCACGAGGAGATCCCGGGATCACGGCTCGTTCGCGTGGCCTCGGCCGGACACTTCATCCAGGAGGACGAGCCCCAGATCGTCGCGGAGAGCATCCTCGATTTCCTCGGAGTCCGTCCGTGACCCCTGTCGACCGCGTCCAGGAACTGGAGGAGGTGGTCCGGCTGCTCCAGCTCGAGAACGACAGGCTCTCCGAGCAAGCGGAGGACAACCTTCTCCTCGGCCAGATCGGAGAGCGGCTCGCGACGGCGGGCGACCGGGCGGAACTGCTCGCCGCCATGCTCGAGCAGATCTCGCTCTTGAAGGACATCCCGTTCTGCGCCTGCTGCTCCGCGACTGCTACTGGTGCGCCAGCTGCGGCTGGCGCCCGAATCGAGGCCGTATACGCATCGTTCTCGCACGACCCGGTGGGCCTCGGAACAGTGCTCGCCGTTTCCCCCGCTCTCTACGCCCGGGCGGCATCCGGCGCCGTTTTCCTCGAGGCCGGCCACTGCGCCCCGATCGGCCTCGACGCCGCCCTGGAAGGATCGTCGTTCGAGGCCCGCTCGATCCTCCTCGCCTCCGCCAAGACGACGTACGCCACGACGCCGCTTTTTCTCTTCGCCAGCAACCGGCCGGCCGAGGCCCTGCGAGATTCCTCCCGCATCCTGGTGAGGGCGGTCGAGATGGCCGCGGCCCGGCTCGACACGCTCTTTCTCGTCGAGTCCCTGGCTCATCTGAACCGGGCTCTCGACGAGAAGGTGGAGGAACGGACTGCGGCGCTGGCGGCAAGCGAGAAGCGCTTCCGGAACCTCTTCGCGTCGATGCAGGAGGGCTTTGCCCTTCACGAACTGCTGCTCGACGAGGAAGGCAATCCGGCCGACTATCGCTTCCTCGAGATCAATCCCGCCTTCGAGGCTCTGACCTCGCTCTCGTCCGAGTCCGTACTGGGAAGGACGGCATCCGAGGTCCTGGGCTCCGTCGATCCGCTCCTTCTCTCGCACGCGGCCGAAGTCGTTCGCTCGGGACAGCCCTCGATGATTCCCGACTATCCGGTTTCAGAGGGACGGATTGCCGAGGTTCGCCTCTACCATCCACAAGGGCTTCAGTTCGCTCTTCTCCTGTTGGAGGTCACACAGCGGCGCCGGGCCGAGAAAGAACGCGCCAGGCTGGAAGGACAGTACCGGCACTCGCAGAAGATGGAAGCCGTCGGGCGGCTCGCCGGAGGCGTCGCCCACGACTTCAACAACATCCTGACGGCCGTTTTCGGTTACTGCGAGCTGCTCTCCCTGAAGATCTCCCCGTCGTCCGCGGCCGCCAGGGATGTGTCGGAACTGCGCGCCTCCGCCGAGAGGGCCGCCTCGTTGACGCAGCAGCTCCTCGCCTTCAGCCGGAAGCAGGTCCTGCAGCCCCGCCCCGTCGAGCTGGCGGAAATCGTCCGCGGGATCCGTCCCATGCTCGGCCGGCTGATCGGGGAGGACGTCTCGATCGAGTTCGAGTTCTCTCCCGAGACCGGGCTCATCAACGCAGACCCGGGCCAGATCCAGCAGGTCATCCTCAACCTCGCTGTCAACGCCCGCGATGCCATGCCGGATGGTGGCGTGCTCACCATCTCCACGAAGAACCTCGACTGTGGCGAGGACTACGTCCTCGAACACCACGTTCTGACACCGGGGCCGTACGTCGTTCTCACCGTCAGCGACACGGGATGCGGAATGGACGCAAGGACCCGGTCCCATCTGTTCGAGCCCTTCTTCACGACGAAGGAGGCCGGAAAGGGAACGGGGCTCGGGCTCGCGACGGTCCACGGCATCGTCAACCAGAGTGGCGGTCACATCTGGGTCTACAGCGAGCCCGGACAGGGCACGGCTTTCCGCATCTACTTTCCCCGGCTTCCTCACCCCGGCGAGGAGATCCCGCGTCAGGAGGAGTCCGAGGAAGCCTCGGGCGGCAGCGAGACGATCCTCGTCGTCGAGGACTCCCGCGAGGTCCGGCAGCTCGTCTGCCGCGTCCTCTCGGAAAAGGGGTACCGGATTCTCGAGGCCGCGACGGGCGAAGAAGCTCTCGATCTCGCCCAGGCCGAGACCGGGAGGATCGACCTCCTGTTGACCGACGTCGTCATACCGGGGATGAACGGCCGAAGGCTCTCGGAACGCCTCGCCACCAGCCGCCCCGCGATCAAGGTCCTCTTCATGTCGGGATACACCGCGAACCTGATCGTTCACCACGGCGTCCTCGACAAGGGTCTAAACTTCCTGCCGAAGCCGTTCGGCCCGGCCACGCTCGCAAGAAAAGTGCGGGAAGTCTTGGACAAGTCCTGACACCCGGACGAATCCAGCGCCCGTGCTATTCTGCCTTGCGCGCCAGCAGCGGCTGGCGCGCAAGGGGAGTAGTTCCGGCCGCACCGCGCGGCCGCGGGGAGATCGACACACCGGCCCTGTGGGCCCGGTCCCCCACCCCGAGAGGGGCGAGCGAGACCTTCGGAACAGGTTTTCACCTGGCCGAGGTCCCGTCCCATCCTGGCTCCCGGCACCTCGACCATCACAAACGTCGCGAAAGGGTACCGGATGACGGCTTTCTGGATCTCGCTCTTCATCGTCTTCATCGCCGAAATGGGCGACAAGACTCAGCTGGTTGCCATGGCGTTCGCCACGCGGTTCTCTCCGAAAGTGGTCCTTTCGGCCGTCTTCATAGCCACGCTCCTCGTTCACCTCCTCTCTGTCTTTCTCGGCGAGACCGCCAGCACCCTTCTCCCCGTCTTCTGGGTTCAGCTCCTCGCCGGTCTCTCCTTCATCGTCTTCGGCCTCTGGACGCTGCGGGGGGACGAGATCTCGGACGAGGAGACACAGAAGAAGAGCCGCTTCGGCCCGTTCCTGACAGTGGCGACCACGTTCTTTCTGGCCGAACTCGGCGACAAGACCATGCTCGCGACTGTCAGCGTCGCCACGCAGTACAACGCATTCGTGCCCGTCTGGATCGGCAGCAGCCTCGGGATGGTCGTCGCGGATGGTCTCGCCATCCTTGTCGCCGGAGTGCTCGGGAAGAAGCTGCCGGAGCGGGCCATCAAGCTCGGCGCGGCCGTGGTCTTCTTCGTGTCGGGAGCCGTGACCCTCTGGACCGCCTTCCGCTGACCGCCCCGCCGGTCACACCCACACGCCCGGGATCTTCCGGCGGCAGTCCGGGCACGACCCTCCCTTCAGGTTGTTCTCCAGAAGCGCCATGCCACGCCTCTTGATGAGCGTCCGGCCGCACCCCGGGCAGAAAGTGTTCTCGCCCGGGTGCCCGGGGACATTGCCCAGATAGACGAACCGGAGCCCCTGCTCCATCGCCGTCTGCCGGGCCCTCTCGAGAGTAGAGACCGGTGTCGAGGGCAGATTCATCAGACGGTAGGCGGGATGAAAGCGGGTGAAGTGAACAGGAACTTCCGGCCCGAGGTCGTTGACGACGAAGCGGGCGAGGCTCTTGATCTCCTCCATGCTGTCATTCAAGGTCGGGATCACGAGGACGACGATCTCGGTCCAGGTCCCGAGCTTCATGAGCCTCCGGAGCGTCTCCAGCACGGGCTTCAGCTCGCCCCCGGTATGCTGGCGATAGAACGTCTCGTTGAAGCCCTTCAGGTCGACCTTGTAGGCCGCCAGTTCCGCGCAGAGGTCGGCAAGGGGCTGTTGCTGGATCGAGCCGTTCGAAACCACGACCGTTCTGATCCCCTTGCCCCTGCCGGCCCGGGCAATGTCGAGGACGTACTCCGAGAAAACCGTTGGTTCGGTGTAGGTGCAAGCCACGAGCGGCGCCCCGCGCTCTCTCGCGACACCGATGGCGTCTTCCGGCGTCAGAGTGAAGCTCCGCACCTGCTCCGGACGGGCCTGCGCAATCTCCCAGTTCTGACACCCCTTGCAGTCGAAGTTGCAGCCGGCGGTCGCCAGTGACAGGACGGGCGAGCCGGGAAGGACGTGGAAGAACGGCTTCTTCTCGATCGGGTCGAGAGCGACCGTGCACGGTCGCGAGTGGACCAGCGTGTAGAGATTCCCCTTCCGGTTCTCCCTCACTCCGCACGTCCCGCGCTCGGCATCCGAGATCCGGCAGCCCCGAGGACAGAGGCCGCACTGGACCCACTCTTCCGGAAGTTTCTTGTACCAGCCCGCCGGCCGCGGCGCGAGACCGCCCTCCTCGACGGGCACCATCGTCCCGCGAGGGGCGACATCCTGGGCGAAGCCCGGGCCCGCCACCGCCGCCACGCAGGCGCCTCCCAGAGAGCAGAGGAACTCGCGGCGGCTCTTCACACGTTCCTCACGTCGACACGAGCTTCGTCGCCAACACCCAGCCCCAGTTTCTGTGCGTCCCGGATGTAGCGGGGCTCCCTCCCTTCCAGGGCGAGCGATTTCAGACCCTGCGACTTTCTCCGCTCCTCCAGGACGCGCCAGCCGGCCGCGTCCACGGCGACGATGTCGGTCGAGGCGAGGAAGCCCTGGTACTCCCACGCCCACGCCGGACTGAAACCCGGGCCCCCGTGGCACTGTCCCGTCGTCCCGTCGACGACTGTCAGCCGGAGCTTCTCTCTCAGCAACGGGAACGCGGACAGGTGTGGAAGGAACGGATTGCACCCCTCGTCGTGGAGCTTGTTCGGATTGTGGATGGTCCCGTACAGGTTCTTCATTCCGAGAGAGACGCCCGACAGTCCGTGGTCCTTGAGGAGCGGCACGTCGATGACGGCCGTGAGGTCCTCGACGAGAAGCCGCGCGAACCGGGACGCACCGGGTCCCCACTCTCTGAGCCGTCCCTCGTAGTCACCGTCGGTCCCGATGACTCTGGGTCCCGACTGGGACGGACTGAACCCGGCGGATTTCAGTTCTCGCTCCGTCCGGTCCCAGATGACGATCTGCCCGGGCGGGACACCCGCGACCTGAAGCCAGAGCGCGATCTGGGCCGCCACCTCGGGCCGGGTCGAGAGCCCCCTTCCGGCAAGGCAGTTGACCTTGATCCCGACGACGTCCCGGGGAGTGAAGAGCTTCTGGAAGGCGTCAACCGCGGTCTTTTCTCCGGCCGCGCGCGAGACGGCAGCCCCAAGGGCCTCCTGGACCTTTCTCATGTCGAGCTTTCCGGCCGGACGGTCGATCATCCCTTCGCGCCGCGCGATGGCGACGACCGGGCGGGAAGGAGCGGACGCGACGGAGGGAGGCGGACCCGGCAAGAAGAACGCCTCCGCCTCCCGGACGGTGGCCGCCGAGACTGCCAGTCCCGCCGCGACGCAGCCGATGAAGTCGCGGCGGGTCGGGGCCTCTGCCACCTCTAGTTCTCCCTCCTCCGTTTCTCGTGGAAGACCTGGCCGGTGAAGACGGAGAACCGGGCGCCTTCGCGCCACGCCCCGGCTGGCAAACCCGCCTTGTGGCAGAGAGCCTCGAGTGTTTCTTCGAGGGTCCATCCCTGTTCGGGCGCGACCTGCGGCAGGAAGAGGGCTCGGCGTCCGCTCTTCTCCAGGACGATCCCGTGAGTTCCGATCCTGATGTCGTGATACGAGCCGACCGGACGCTGTGGGGATAGGACGGTCACGTGGATGTCGAGACGAGCGAGCTCGGCCTTCTGGACGGGTTCGAAGCGCGGATCCTCCTGCGCGGCGCTGAGAGCCGCCCTCACGACCGCGAGCTCGAGGGGGTAGGTGGGTTCGACTTGCCCGATACAGCCCCGGAGTGTTCCCTCTCGCCTTATCTCCGCTGGATCCGTCCGGTTGAGGGTGACGAAGACTGCCTGGAGCCGTTTGACCTCGGGGCCGGCTGGCAACGCGAGGAGCTCTGTTTCGAGCCCATCCTTCCCCGCGATTTCGGCCTCGAGGACGGCACGGGCGACTCGCACGAGACCGGCCCCGAGCTCGGGAGAGAGCGGCGGGGCGTCGACGGAAACCCTCTCCGGTGTGGGGAAATCTGTCATCGGGGCCGCCGGAGCCGCCGGCTCGCGGGTGAAGGCCATCGAGACATAGTCGACCGAGTTGGCGTCGGCCATTCCCGGAATGTCCGTCGAAGCGTAGTGAGCGAGCAACGTGGCATGAGCCGACGGAACGAGACGCGGCAGAAGCTCCAGCAGGGTCGACAGACCGTGGCGCCCGCAGATGGTGGCACCGGTTTCCTCGAGGAAAGAGCGGAACCCGGCCGCGTCGACTTTCGCGAGGAGAGCGGCTGCCTTTCCGTCTGTCTCGCGGATCTTCTGCCGGCAACCCAGGGACATCGGTCCGAACGGGGAGTAGTCGAACCGGGGCCCGTAGTGGATGAAATCGGTGGAGAAGACGAAGAGGGTCTTGCCGTCGGCGAGGAGGGCGAGCTTGCGGGCCATGGCCTTCTCGTCGTCAGCCGTCGTCCGCCCGGCGAGGATGGGAACGAGCTTGAAGGGACCGAGCGCCGCCTGCAAGAACGGGAGTTCTATCTCGAGGCAGTGCTCGGGCCGCGCCGCACTCCTCTGCCAGCCGATCCGTCCGCCGTTCAGGAGGCTGCGGACGGCATCCCGGTCGACGAGGACGTCGCCGAGCGGTGTCTGGTAGGCCACCGAGTCATCGAGGCCGTACCCCTCGAAGCCCGCATAGTGAGACGGTCCCATGAGGACGACCCTCGTGAACTCGCCTGGTTTGAGGAGCCTGAACGCGGCGCCGGCGGCCACACCCGAGTAGACCCAGCCCGCGTGAGGAACGACGAGGGCGACCGGCCTGCCGGGAGGCACCGGAGCGGTCGAAGCAGAGTGCATGAGGTTGACTGCAGTCGCGGTGGCCAGTGCCTTGCCACTCGGGTACCAGCTCCCCGCGAGGGCTGACGGTCTCATACCGCGCACCTCCGGGTCCCCGCCGCTGGCCATCGCGAGGGAGAGGGCACCGGCGAGGACACCAAACCAGAGCCCCCGGGGAAGCCACGAAGAGAATCGGGATCGCATCTTCTTCCCCCGGCCGAGCGGCCGGCATCATCTTATCGCCGCGCGGGGACTGCGGCGCGTCAAATCGCGGGTGCGAACGTGCGAGGCTCGAAGCCCGAATCGCTCCCGATTCAGGCTATCTTTCGCCGCATGACTTCCTTGATCTCCGCCACGGATACGTGGGCCTTGTGGACTTTTCTGGCCGTCGGAGCCGCCGTCAGCATCTGGCTCGAGCAGCGATACCGCTGGGCCTCGACCGTCAGCGGCGTCCTGATCGCTCTTTTCTGGGGAATGATCGGCGTCAACGCTCGCATCGTCCCCGCCGAGAGCCCCGTCTGGGACGACGTCTGGTCGTTCGTCGTGCCGCTCGCGGTGGCGTTGCTCCTCTTCGACGCGGATCTGAGGAAGATCTGGCGCGAGTCGGGCCGCATGTTCTGGATCTTCAACCTGAGCGCCGTCGGAACCGCGCTCGGGGCGATCCTCGCGTACCTCTTCCTCCACAAGGCGATCCCCGAGGCCCACAAGGCAACGGCGATGATGACGGGCACCTACATCGGCGGCACAGTCAATCTCGTGGGCCTTTCCGCCGCGCTCGACGCCAGCAAGGACCTCGTCAGCGGCCTCGTGGTCGCCGACAACGTCACCATGGCGGCGGCATTCGCGATCCTCGTGGCCATCCCGACCCGCGCCATCTTCAGGCGTCACTTCGCCCACCCCTTCGACGATGCCGCCGACGCGGCGAGCGCCTCGGAGGCGGGGACCCGGGCCGCCCGGTTCTGGCGCGCCAAGGAGATCTCCCTGGCAGACCTCGCGGCCGCCCTGGCCGTCGCTCTCGTGGCCGTCAGTGTCTCAACAAAGCTCGCCGATCTCGTCAAGGGAATCGGTGGCGCTCCGGAGTTCGTCAAGCAGACGCTCGGCCAGAAGTACCTCGTCCTACCGCTGGTGATGGCGGGCCTGGCCACCGCTTTTCCGGGCCGTCTCTCGGCCATCCGCGGTGCGAGGGAACTGGGAATGCTCGCGATGTACCTCTTCTTCGTCGTCGTCGGCGTTCCCGCCAGCGCGGCGGAGATCGCGCAGAAAGGTCCGATCCTCTTCGCCCTGACCGCCGTGATGGCGACGGTGAACATCCTGTTCACGCTGGGCGCCGCGAAGCTCTTCCGGTTCAGCATCGAGGAGGCGGTCCTGGCTTCGAACGCCAACCTGGGTGGCCCGACGACGGCTGCCGGCATGGCCGTGGCCAAGGGATGGGACGGCCTCGTCCTTCCGGCCATCCTGGTGGGCGTCTGGGGCTACGCGATCGGGAACTGGGTCGGGCTCCTCGTGGGCCGGACAGTGCTTTCGCTCATCGGCCCCTGACCGGGCGGGCTCAGCCCCCAGCGAGAAGGCACAGGAGAGCTTCCCGTCTCTTTCGCAGGTGCGGGTCCGCGGTCTGGGGCAACGTGACGATCGCCCGGGTGAGTCTCGGCAAGTCGAGGAGAAGCCCTCGTTCCCGGGCCGCCCGGATGGCGGAAGCGCAGTCGGCGAGATCCTGTTCCGAGAGTCTGCGCATCTTCAGCAGGATGAAGAGCGTCGGGGTCGGCCGCAGGATTCGGCCTCGAGAGCCCGCGATGAGGAGTTCGGTCTCCGCCTTCCAGCCATCGATCGCATTCAGGAAGAAGTCCGCAGCCGTATTGACGGCCTCGACCGGCAGATCCAACTCCTCGGTAAACGACATGAGGGCAAGACGCTGCTCCCTGGATCCGGACACGGGGACGAGATCGAGATCCTCCGTGGTTCGTCGGGGCTCCAGCCAGAGAGCGACCAGCGCGCCGCCAATGAGAAGCCAGTCACCGTCCAATCCATCGGCGATGGCTCGAAGAAACGATGCGATGCGATCGCGGTCGAAGGGCTCGGTCATCGAGCTACGATAGTGCCATGCCTGTCCCGTGGGACGTCTTGACGGCAGCCGGCGTCCCGGCCGGTCCGGTTCGCCCTCGCGGAGTTTCCGCCCTGGACGAACGGGTCCTTCGGGAGCGGCTGGAGGACCTGGGGCCCAGTCTAGGAGACCTCTCCGAGAACGAGCGGGACGCCGTGCGAGCCTGGCTGTGTGCCTTCAGGCATCACTGGCCCGAGGCATTCGCGCGCACCACGGGAGCGTGCGGTCCGCGGCTCCTCGCCTCCCTCGGAGAACCCTCGGACCGTAACCGGCACATCAAGCTGCGCCGGATCGCGATCGAGAACCTGGCGCACCTGTTCTGAGAGGGAGAAGCCGGGTCTCTCGCTTCTGGGGTGCGCCCGCAGCACTCTCCGCCTGGCCACGGGTCAGACGAGGACTCCCGGGACCCGGCTCCCCCGGCGGGTTTTCACGAAGCCCGGCGGACCGGCAGCTGGATCTTTCCTGAAAGCGGGTCCCATGTGGCCTCTGGCAAGGACGGCAACGAAAGCGGCGTCAGGATGAACTCGTCGCGCCTCGCGTTGTGATCGCACATCGAGACCGGACCCGAGGGGGTCATCACCATGAACGAGCAGTTGTCGATCCGCTCCTGATCGAGCGCCCGGGCGTCCATGAAGTTCTGGATGAAGTACGTCAGCTTGCCCGTCTTGCCCCGCGTCTTGACGAGCCCCCGCCGCAGGGTCCAGACGGCGCGCGCGAGGAAGGCCGTTCCCTTCGCGAGGAAATAGGGGTTTCGAAACGCGATCTTGATGACCTCCCGCGCCGTCGCCGCCACGTCGCGCCGGTCGAAGGAGAGGTCCCGGAACTCCTGAATGAACCTCTCGAAAAGGACCCGGTCAGAGAGGACGTCGAAGAAGCTCGTTCCAGACGTCGCAAGCATGACGGCCTGGTGGCACTTCGGGTGTCCGATCAACGCCGTCTCCCACGAGAGACCCGAGGCCCCTATCCCGGCCTCGATCCGGCTCCTCACCGAGGGCAGGGAGACGGTGTCGTCCCGATCCCCCAGAATCCCGCGGCCCGTTCCCGCCTGCAGCTGGAAGGACGCCATCCCGACCGCCGTCGAGTTCTCGAGAAAGAACCTTGCCAGGGCCGGAACCTCGTGGAGGTTCCCGGCGTGAACCGTTGTATTGAAGATGACAGCGAGCTTCAGGCCCCTCGCCCTTTCGATGTACTCCGAGCGGACACGATTCAGGCTGGCCTCGGTCGCGAATCCCTTCCTTTCCTGGGTCGTGTCGACGTGGAACGCGACATCGAAGAGCCCTGCCTCAGAAAGTTCGAGGAGCAGGTCTCGCGTTGCCTTGATTCCATTGGTGAAGAGCGCCGGGCGAAGCCCCTTCTCCGAGAGCCGGCGGACGATCGCCACGAGCTCCTCGCGCTTGCGCAGCGTCGGGTCCCCGCCCGTCACCTGAACCCCGATGCCCGCTCCATACAGGTCGCGGATCTCGTCAATCCGCTCGAAGAGAACCTCCAGGGGGGGGTCCTTCACTTTCTCGGAGCTCTCGGAGAGATAGCAGAGGGTGCAGTCGAGATTGCACCTCTGCGTGATCTCCAGCGCGACACACCCGACGGTCGACCGCCGCCCGAGAACCTGATTCTTGGTCCTGAACTCCGGCGAAAGCCGATTCCACGCTCGTATGAGAGCCCGTTCTCGCTCGGGCCCGGCCAGTCTTCCCACTCTTTCGCTCATGCCGTAGGTCGCTATGCCGCGTTTGGGGGACCGGTTACCGGAATCGGACCGCATCTCGGGAGACCATCTCAGCCCCGTGACGCAGGAGAGGTCCGAGAAGATCTGGGGCAGGGATTTCCACTGCCCGGTCTCCATCCACTACCATCTGTCGCCATGTCCTCGCCGGACAGCAGGTTCCGCATCGTCTGGCTCGCGGCCGGACTCCTCGCGGCCGCGCTCGGTTTTTGCGGCGTCTTCTTGCCCGTCCTTCCCTCCACGCCGTTCTTCCTCCTGGCGGCGGGGGCGCTCGCACGGAGCAGCCCGAGGTTGCACGCCTGGCTCCTCGGGCTTCCGCACGTCGGGAGCACCATCAAGGACTACGAGCAGGGCCTCGGGATTCCCCGAAAGACGAAGATCCTGGCCACGGCCCTCATCGTTTTCACCATCGGCTTCACGGTCACGCTGGGAGTCGAACACTGGGCTCTCAGGCTCGGGGTGACGCTCCTGGCGGGCTACGGGACATTCTTCATTTGGCGCCGGGTGCCGACTCGCGAGGAGGTCCTCCGGGAGACCCCGCCCCGGCCGGATCGGCCGTGACCGCGCCCAGGGGATCCAACCCCCAGAGTCACCGCCCCCGTGAGAGAGGCGCGTTCCTTTTCAAGAAGAAAGTCCCCTGCCCGCAAATCCAGAGTGCTCCCTTCCACGTATGACGAAGCAGTTCTCTGGGACCGGGAGGATTTCGTGATCGATCCAAAGATCGAGACGGTGAAGCGTGTCTACTCCGCCTTCGCTTCGGGAGACGTTGCCGCGATTCTGACGGAACTGAACGAAGACGTTGTCTGGCAAGTAGATGCCGACCCGTCCGGAGTTCCCTGGTACGGCGTTCACTCCGGAAAGGCACAGGTCGCGAAGTTCTTCCTGGCCGTCTCCACGTCGGCTCGAGTCACCCGGTTCGAACCGTTGTCCTTCGCCTGCAACGAAAGCGAGGTCTTTGCGGTCTTGGAGTGCGAAGTCGAGATGAGCGCAACCGGCAAGCACGGCAGGATGCTGCTTCATCACTGGTGGGGATTCCGCGGAGGGAGAGTCGACCGATTTCACGGCTCGGAGGACTCGGCGCTGACTGCGCAACTGCTCACTCCCTGAACCAGGAACAGGACTCCTCCTTCTCCGCAGGCCAAGAGCACGACCGGGGTGTCCGTCAGGGCCCGGCGTACCCCTTCGTCAATGGGCCGCCGAATCGTGGTGAGAGCTTCACCCTTTCGTGGGGGATCTGTGGGACGCCTTTCCTCCAGATCCCGGCACGGCCCTAACCTCAAGCCCGGTAATGTGATGATCGGCGGCCACGGACGGGCGCGCATCACCGACTTCGGTCTGGCCGTTCCCGGCGAAAACACTCCCGGCGCCGTGGTGGAGAGAGGATTGCCGCCCGGCACCCGGGCGGCTCCATTTACCCGCCACACGGGGCCCTCCCCGCGCATCCGCGCCCGCGCAGGATTCCTGGCACCTTCTATGATTCCCCGGATGTTCCGACTCGAGACCGCGCGCCTTTTCATCCGTGAGTGGGACCCAGCCGATCGCCCTGCGTTTCGAGCCATGGCGCAGGACCCCGTCGTGATGCGCTACATCAATGGCGGGGTGCCTCTCACCGAGGAGGAGATCGACGCGGCTCTCGGCCGCCAGCGCCGCCACGCCGCGGAGCTCGGTTTCTGCATGGGCGCGCTCGTGGAGAAGGCGAGCGGCGAGGTCGTGGGCGTCGCCGGCCTCCAGCCACTCGGAACGACGGGTGATCTGGAGATTGGCTGGTGGCTCTCGCCTCGCGTGTGGGGAAGGGGCTACGCGACCGAGGCCGGGCAGGCTGCGATGACGCACGTCCTGGAGACACTGGGCAGGGAACGGGTCGTCGCCATCATCGACCCGCCGAACGAAGCGTCGAAGCGGGTCGCGATGCGTCTGGGGCTCCGGCTCGTCCGGCGGACGACCGGCGTCGAGCTCGGTCACCGTCTGCCGGAGATCGTCGTCGACCTTTTCGCACGCGAGGCCCGAGAGACCGGACCGGCAGCCGAGCTACCCCTCGCCTGACCGGGTTCGGCCCGCGATTCAGGTTGAAGGGGCGAGGTCCAGGAGGTTCGGGGGGAAGGAAGTACGGTGCGCGTGGAGTCTCTTCTCGCGCAGCCTGCGGCGGCCATCGCACGGCTGCGTGAATGTGACTCCGATCCCTGGAGAGAAATCCACCGGTTCATGGGGAATCTGCAGGAGATCTCTCCTGGAAGGTGTCTCGAATCCACTGATCCAGCAGGCGTCGCCGGTCCGTACCGCAGGGAAACACTCCCGAAGAGCAAGGAGAACACTGTGAGTAACCCGAATGTCGAGACGGTACAACGAATCTACGCGGCCTTCGGCCGAGGCGACGTCGAGGCGATCCTCGCCGAGCTGACCGACGACGTGGACTGGTCTTCGGAGGCCTCTTCCACGGAGGCTCCCTGGTGGGGAGCCCACCGTGGGAAGGCAGAAGTTCCCAGGTTCTTCCAGGCACTTGCCAGCACGATCGAGGTGACCGAGTTCACTCCACTCGCCTTCGCTTCCAACGACACCGACGTCTTCGCGGTCATCCGGTTCGCATCAAAGGTCACCGCGACGGGCAAGAGCGGTGCGATGGACCTGCACCACCGGTGGGAGTTCCGGGACGGGAAGGTGTGCCGGTACAGGGGCACCGAGGACACGATCCTGACCGCGAGCCTGCTCGCGCCCTGACGGCAGCAGCGCCGGCCCGGGGCTTCCGGCCAGGGAGCCCCCGGCCGGGGGCCCTCGAGTTTTCGAGCCGGCGCCACTCGACAGCCCGCCCGGCCGTCAGTCAGGGAGACGTCCGATCGCCCTCGCTCGCCGGATCGACTCCGAACTCGTCCCGGTCGCTCGACACCGAGAGGATCATCCCGCCCGTCTC
Organism: Thermoanaerobaculia bacterium; assembly: GCA_022071945.1. Taxonomy (GTDB): domain Bacteria; phylum Acidobacteriota; class Thermoanaerobaculia; order UBA5066; family UBA5066; genus JAJVIN01. Next base: position 139,034 of record JAJVIN010000020.1, read on the forward strand.
CGAATACGTCCCGGTCTCGACCGTGCCCTTTTCCGACCGGCAGTAATCACCCGCGCGGAGCAGGACACCGTTGACCCACACGGTCCCCTCGAGGACGTAGACCTCTTCCCTGCCGCCGTGCCGGTGCGACGGATAGGTTGTTCCCGGCCCGAACCGGACGAGCTTCGTCGAGATCCCTTTCTCCTCGTCCCGGAAGAGGAGCTTGACCTCGAGGCCAGGCAAGGGTGTCGGCTTCCACGTTGCCTCGGCCGAACGGACACCGACGACTCCCGGTTTCGGGAAGAACGAGCCCTCCGGATGTTCCGCGGCCTCAACCGTCGACTCGGCCGCAAACCGTTCGAGAAGGCGCGCCTTCAGCCGCGCGGGGGGTGCAACGAGCGGAGCCGCGAGACCGAGTTCGGGAAGCTGCTCCGCAATGTCGCCGGCGCGACGCGGCGTGGAATCGATTGCGGCGGGTGGATTCCCTTTCCCTCTCATGCCAGCCTTCCTCCCACCACCGGCTCGAGCCACTCTCTCAGGTGTGCCATCGCGAGCCTGAGTCTCGACTTGGCCGTTCCAAGCGGAAGCTGCGTTCTCTCGGCGATCTCCGAGTGGCTCAGCCCCTCGAAGTACGCGAGTTCGACGACCAGGCGCTGCTCCTCGGAGAGGCGGCCAAGAGCTTCTCGCACCCGGCGTGCCCGCTGGGAGAGCGCGCTCGACTCCTCGGGAGAGGCGGCCTGATCGGCAATCGCGTCCATCAACTCGAGGCCGTGATCGACTCGCCTCGCCCCGTGCGACCGGATCCTGTCGATGGCGCGCGAACGGGTCATGTTGAGAAGCCAGCCGATCACGTCTCCGCGCGCCCGGTCATAGCGCGAAGCCTGCCGCCAGACCTGTGAATAGACGTCCAGGGTGACCTCCTCGGCGTCGGCTGGATGCTGGAGGATCCTCAGGGCCAGGCTGTAGACCGCTCGGTTCGTCGCGTCGTACAGCAGCTCGAGGACCGCCGAGTCGCCCGCCGCCAGACGACATACGTAGTCAGAGAGCTCGTCGGTTCTCGTCACCCTGGAAATCAGTTCTCCAGGCGAGAGCTCTCCGGAGCCGCGTCGACGCCGTCAACGATCCCGACGATGAGCGACCGGACCGGAGCGGACGGATCCCCGATGATCTGACGCGCGGAGTTCCCCTCGTCCTCGATCAGAACCGTTTGCCCCTCCCCGGCTCCCACCGTGTCCACGGCCACGATGTACTTGTCGCCGTCGAACGACCCATCGGGCAGGATCGCCGCCACGATCAGTTGCTTCTTCCCGCTGTAGAACGGATGCTGGATCGTCGAAACGACCGTCCCGATCACGCGCCCCAGGATCATCGCTTTCTCCCCTCGTCCGAGACCGCGTGCTGGTCGACGATCCCGACGATGGCGTGGTCGACCGGGATGAACCACGGATCGTGGAGAAGCGCCGCCTCGCGCGAGGCTTCCCACGTCACGAGATCTCCTGAAGAGGCCTGGGCAGAGGCGTCCGTGGCGACGAAGGGCTCCCCGTCGTCACGAAGATCGGCGGTCAAGGGCCTCACGATCAGGAGCTTCAGCCCCTTCATCGCCTCGGGCTTGATCGTGGCAACCATCGTTCCGATCACGCGCCCGAGTTTCATCCCCGGAACTCCCTGAAGAACCGGCTCCCCGAGCCGAGCGCCGACATCACGACGGCATCCGCGCGCGGGATGAGAGCCACAGAAGCATCGGGAGCCAGGACGCGAGCGATGTCGAGGGCGGCCTCGACGTCATGAGTCTCTCCCCACAGAGTGGCGATCGCCTTACCGCCGAGCCCGTCGCCCACGCGGAGTTCCACCAGCTCGACGAGAGCCCCCTTCAGCGCCCCATCGACGGCCCCGACGAGCGCAGGTGGCGTCTCGGTCTGAATCACCGCGAGAGTGTCGCCCGGGGCGGGCCACCGAATGGTGCCGCCCGAGAGTGCCGGGAGGATCCGGGCCTCGGCATACGGGAGGAAAACCTCCCCCGCCAGATGCGTCCCCGCTGTCCGCAGGGCCCGCCTCCAGGCCGTCTCCACAGGCGCCACCTCGCCCGCGAACAGGATGAGATATCGGCCGCAGTGGATCGTTCCCGTCTGAACGACGGTGACCTCGGCCTCCTTGACGAGAGCGTCGAGCACCCTGAGCCCGGCGGGAATCTCATCGAGAAGGAGCATCGAAAGTGCAGGACCGGCGGCACTTGTCGTCATCGCCGCCTCACACGATCCTGAAGTGGTCGACGAGCGTGCATCGGCGCCAGCGTGAGAACGATCGAGGCGTCGTCAGACCTTCGCCCGTCGGAGACGCGATCGTGAAAGACGTGTACCCCTCGCCCCGATAGCCGAGCCCGGCCAGGCACGGCCCGTTCTTGACGAAGATCGAGCAGTTGCACCGCCGGGCCATCTCGGAGAGCGCCGAGATGTCGGTCGAGTGCATCGACGCGGTGTGGTAGCAGGCCCCCTCGCAGGCGACGGCCAGATCGATGGCGTCGTGAACTGTCCGGACTCTCGTCAGGGGCAGGACCGGCATCATCTGTTCTGTCCAGATGAGCGGGTGCTCGTTCGGCACCTCGACCAGGATCGTCCGGATCTCGAGGCCGGCCGAGATGCCGAGTTCCTTCAAGATCACCGAGGCGTCCTTGCCGACGAACTTCTTGTTGACGACCGCGTGGCCCCGGGGACCCGCTCCCTTCTCGAAGATCACCTTCTCCAGCCTCGGGAGGTCGGCGGGAGGAAGCTCGAAGGCACCCGCCTTCCTCATCGAGAGCTTCAGCTGATCCGCGATGGAGTCGACGGCGATGACTTCCTTCTCGTCGATGCAGATCACGTTGTTGTCGAAGGAGTGGCCGTAGACGATATCCCGCCCGGCCTTCTCGATGTTGGCGGTCTGGTCGACGATGGCGGGGGGGTTCCCGGGACCTGCGCAGATCGCGCGCTTGCCCGAGTTCATCGCCGCCGCCACCACCGCGCCTCCGCCCGTCACGACGAGCAGCCGGACTCTCGGATGTTTCATCAGCTCGCCGGCCGAGGCGATCGTCGGCTCGGCCACGCAGGTGATGACGTTCGCCGGGCCGCCCGCGCGCACGATCGCCGCGTTGAGGAGCCTCACGGTCGAGGCGGAGACGCGTTTGGCGGAGGGGTGCGTGTTGAAGACGACCGTGTTTCCGGCCGAGATCATGCCGATGGCATTACAGATGATCGTGGAGGACGGGTTCGTCACCGGTGTGATCGCGCCGATCACGCCAAAGGGCGCCGGCTCGATCAGGACGAGGCCGTGATCCCCGCTGATCGCTTGCGGCGTCAGCTCCTCGGGCCCAGGGGTCTTCTCGGTGACGAGAAGGTTCTTCAGGACCTTGTCCTCGACGCGGCCGAGCCCGGTCTCCTCGACCGCCTCGACCGCCAGAACGCGGGCGGCGGCTCGCATCGCCTCGCGCATCGAGGCGATGATGTCGTGCCGCTTCTTCAAACCGAGGGCGTCGAGCGCCCGGAAAGCCGCGGTCGCGGCCGCCACCGCATCATCCAGGGAGCGGAAGATGCCGTCGCCCTGGCTACCGGGCGAGGCTGGGGGGGACGTTTCTGGCGGCGTTCCCCTTGTGGAAGACGACGGTGCCGCTGCCGGGCTCGCCAGGATCTCCCGCGCCAGTACCTCCGCCAGCCGCCGGAGCTGATCAGGATTCATCGGTCCCTGACTCACGGCTCACTCCGCGGCACGGTCAGACGTCTCCGTATCCATGTTCGGCGGAGTGCTTCTCGAAAAGCTGCGTGCCGCCGATCTCCCACGAGTCGACGATTGCCATGACGACGGCATCGCAGGGACGGTCTTTCGTCACCTCGGTCTGCCGCGCGGAAGAGCCGGACGCATAGAGGACGTACTCTCCGACCCCGCAGCCGACCGCGTCGTTGGCCACGACGAAACCCCCTTCCTTGAGAGTCTCGGGGTTGACCTGCCGGAGCAGCAGGAACTTCAGGCCCGCGATCTTGGGGTCCTTGCGGGTGGCCACCACGGTTCCGACGACCTTCGCCAGAAGCATGGGTCACCGCCTTCCCGGCGCGAGAAGGGCCAGAGACACGATCGGCTCCCGCCTTACTTCTTGCCGCCGCGCGACTCGATCTCCTCTGCGACCTCGGCCTTGCGGCCGAGCGGGAGAACGAGGTCCACGTTGACGTGGGGACGGGCGATGATGTGAGTCGCGACGACTTCGCCGACGCGCGAGGCGCCGTTCTGTCCGGCGTCGATGGCGGCCTTCACCGCGGCGACGTCGCCCCGGATGATGGCGGTGACGTAGCCGCCGCCCGTCTTCTCGTATGAGACGAGCTCGACCTTCGCCGCCTTCACCATGGCATCAGAGGCTTCCACCATTGCCGCGAACGAGCGGCACTCGATCATTCCCAGAGCTTCGGCCATAACAGTTCTTCCTTTCGGGTGGCAGTTGGAGAGTTCATTGGTTTCGTGAGGAACGCCTCGAAGCCTTCTCCCGCTTTCGGGAGAAGGTGTCGCGGAGCGCCGGATGAGGGCCCCGGGCGAACGGCGAAGGCGTGAGGATCACCGCTGGCCCTCTCATTTGCCCGGTCTCCCGGCGAGTCCCTCGATCGCCTTCTCGGCCACCGGACGGGCGACGTCGATGTCGCGGTCGGCCCCCGCCAGGTAGACGCGGCCGAAGGCCCCGAACGAGACGATCTCGAGGACCTTGATGTGAGCCGCCTTTTCCGCCTCGTTGGCGGCCAGCGCGGCATTGGCGGCCGGCTGGACTTCCAGGATATAGAGCGACTGCCCCGCCACGATCATGTGGCCGTGGCGCGTCCGGTTGATGAGCTGCGTCTGCCGGTCGTCGAGATGCCGGATCACGGTGGACGAGAGGATCTCCGGCTTGATCCGGTCGGCTTCGGTCTTGCCGATCTCGGAGAGGATCGCCTCGCCCGCGCGCCGCACCTCGGCCTGCTGGTCGTGGTGGATCTCGAGGAGGCCGTAGAGCCGCTCGACGATCTGCATCCCGGGTGTCACTGCCGTCGCCTTCACGGCGATGTCGGTGAGCCTGTTGATCGAAATGCCGGGCGAGACCTCGATGAAGAGCGAGCTCTGTCCGGCGATCGGCAGAAAGCCGCGGGCGACGGTCCCGAGGAACGCGGCGTGCTGCTTCTGGAGGGAATCGAGAAAGACGTAGCTTCGGAGGTCGATCACGTCTCAGTCCCTCCGGCCCTTCTGAGCCTCGCGGCCCGTCAACGACTCGATCGCCTGGATCGCGGCAACGGAAGCGACGTCGATGTCCTTCTGCTCGCCGCCGAGGTAGACACGGCCGAAGGCTCCCGTCATCCTCACGTCGATCACGTTGATCTCCGCCGCCTTCTCCGCCTCGTTGGCCGCGAAGGCCGCGTAGCCCGCGGGCTCGACCTCGAGAATGTAGAGCGACTCCCCGGCGACCAGCATCATTCCCTGCCGGTTTCGGTTGATCAGCTGGACCTGCAGGTCCTCCACGTGCCGGATGACCTGCGAGGAGAGGACGCGCGGCTTGATGCGGTCCGTCTCCTTCAAGGCGAGCGCGTCGAGGATCGAATCGCCCGCGCGCCTCACGTCCGCCTGGGACGGACTGTGGATCTCGAGCATTCCGTAGAGCCGCTCGACGACCTGCATTCCGGGCCGGACGTCCGTCGCCTTGACGGCGACGTCGGTGACGCGGTTGATCTCGATCCCGGGCGAGATCTCGACGATGAGAGACGCCTCGTACGCCACGGGCAAGAAGCCTCGCGCGACCGTCCCGATGTAGGCCGCCACCTGCGGCTGCATGGCGTCGAGGTAAACGAAGCTCCTCAGTTCCGCCATCAGTAGGCTCCCTTCCCGTCTGCTGAAGAGGTGGACTGTCCCTTCGACTCCTTGACGATCTTCACGCCGACCGATGCTCCGATCCTCGTGGCGCCGGCCGCGATCATCTTCTGCGCGTCGGAGGCGGAGCGAATCCCTCCAGACGCCTTCACGCCGAGCTTGTGATCGACGGCCTCGGCCATCAGCGCGACGTCGTGGGCCGTCGCCCCGCCCGTCGAGAATCCGGTCGAGGTCTTCACGAAGTCCGCGCGGGCATTTCTCGCCGCCACGCACGCGGCGACCTTTTCCTGATCGGTCAAAAGCGAGGTTTCGAGGATGACCTTCAGGATCGCTCCCCCGTCGTGCGCGGCTTCCGCCACGAGGCGGATGTCGTCCTCGACGTAGCGGACATCTCCGGACTTCAGGGCACCGATGGCGAGGACCATGTCGACCTCGCGCGCCCCGTCACGAATCGCGCGGCGCGCCTCGAGCGCCTTGATCTCCTTCGGCGTCGCTCCGAGCGGGAAGCCCACCACGGTGCAGACGAGGGGCCGCGCACCCGCGAGCCGCTGAGCCGCGCGCTTGACGTGGATCGGGTTCACGCAGACCGAGGCGAACCCGAACTGCGCCGCCTCGGAACAGAGCTTGTCGATCTCGGCATAGGTCGCATCCGCCTTGAGGAGCGTGTGGTCGATGTACTGGGCCAGATCCTTCGGGACCTCTCCCACCCCTGGCGCGGAGGAGATCCGGCAGCCGGGACCGACACACTCGATCATCGAGCGGACGGCCGGGGTGCACTTCGTGGCGCAGTGTCCGCCGATCGGGCATCCCGCGCAGGAGCCAGAGGCCGCTCCCGCGCAGGTGGAGGCGCCGAGAAGGGATGGATTCGCGGCCAGGATCGCGGAGATCCGGCCGACGAGCAGTTCGAAATCGGGAGAGGGGGAAGGGCTTGCGCTCATCGCACTCCTGGTTGTCGAGAGGCGCGGGGCATCCAGCGCATCGATCTGGGCGACCCGCCGTTTGTGCCTCTCGACCGTGCACTCGGTGGTCAGAAAGACGTCCACGATCTTCAGGGCGAGGTCTTCCGAAAGGTACGAGGCCCCGAGCGTCAGGACGTTGGCGTCGTTGTGCTCGCGGGCATTCTTCGCGGTCGAAAGGTCGAAGGCCATCCCCGCGCGGACCCCGGGCACCTTGTTGGCGACCATGCCGGAACCGATTCCCGCCCCGTCGACGACGACGCCTCGGAAGGCCTGCCCGGAAGCGACGGCCTCGGCCGCGGCGCGCGCGAAGACCGGGTAGTCACACGCCTCGGTGGAGTGGGTCCCGACGTCCAGAACATCGAACCCCGAGGCCGACAGGTGCTTCTCGATGGCCTCTTTGAGCGCGTAACCGCCATGGTCCGAGCCAACGACGACCCGCCTCTTCGCGGTCATCCTACGGGCGCTCCCCCGCCGCTTGCCGCCAATATCCTTTTGAAAAAGAAGACATTAGGAGGACCTTTCGGGACGAGGAACGATTCTCCCGAGGCCGTCTGGCAAAGTCAAGACAATCTCCCCCCTTCCTTCCAACCAAGGGAAGGCCGGGGCCGGCCGCTCAGAAGGGCTGTCAGCCCTTCTTTCCTTCCACCGAGTCCGAGACCTTCAGGAACGCCTCGTACGGCATCGCCGGCCAGCTCTCCGCGGAGATGGCCCCGTGCTCCCTGGAAAGCAGGGAAACGCGGAAGGCGGTGTCGTCGGAGGGGGCCTCGTAGATGTCCATGAAGTCGTACGGGCCGAGGAGCGCGTAGTGAGCCACCCACTTGATCCCGGGGCAGAGGGACTCGACCTTCTTCATCCAGTCGTGTCCTGTTTCCCGGCGTCCGGAGGTGCCCTGGATGGCCCGGGGGGAGAGCTTCGTCATCAGAACGTAGGTTGCCATTGCGGACCTCCCGTGCTCGATGTCGTCAGGCTTTGCTGGCGCTTCCAGACTACACCTTCGAGACCGGGTTGGGTCTCTCGAGATGACTCGATCCGGCGCATACTGCGGTTTTGCGGAGGAACGTTCCATGCCCAGAATCACTTTCTCCACGGTCGAGAGATCCATCGAGGCGGACGAGGGGACCTGGATGTACGAGGTGGCCCAGGAAGCGAAGGCCGGGATCCCGTTTGCCTGCAAGGCCGGAGCGTGTGGCGCCTGTGCCACTCAGGTCCTCGAGGGAGTGGAGCATTTCGGAGAGGCCGGGGCCCGCGAGGTCCGGACCCTGACGGCGCACAAGCTCGACCCGGCCACGCACCGGCTGCCGTGTCTGGCCGAGGTTCATGGCGATGTCGTGTTCGGCAGGCCCGCGAAGGCTCCCGAGAAGGGCGCGGCGCTCCAGATTCACGAGGCGGTTGTCGAGTCCTACCGGCCGCTGAACCTGACTGTCGCGGAGGTCCGGTTCTTCGTGGAGACGGCGTCGTTCGCGTTCAAGCCCGGCCAGTACATGATCTTCCACGTCCCCGGAAGCGAGAAACCGCTGCGGCGCTCGTACTCGATCAGCACCCCGCCGTCGGACAAGCGCCACTTCGAGGTGTGCGTCCGCTCGGTCGCGGGAGGGCTCGGCTCCAACTACGTCCACCGCCTGCGGCCAGGAATGAAGGTCAAGGTGGAAGGCCCCGTCGGCGAGTTCATCCTGCGGGAGAAGTCGCAGAAGAACATCCTGATGATCGCGACGGGGACGGGCATCGCTCCCATCAAGGGCATGCTCCTGCACCTCCTCGACACGCACAGCAAGAGAAAGATCCGGCTCTTCTTTGGCCTCCGGCACGACTCTGACCTCTTCTACACGGACCTCTTCCGGGGCCTCGCCGCCCACTACCCCGAGTTCCGCCACCAGATCATCCTGTCCTCGCCGGACCCGGCGCACTGGGCCGGACCCCGGGGACACGTGACCGATCTCATCGAGCAGCAGGTGAGCCCGGCGGACGCCGCAACGACGGAGGTGTATCTTTGCGGCGGCATTTCGATGATCGAATCATCGAAGGAGTGCCTCCTGAGGAAGGGCATCCCCCAGGACAGCATCTTCCACGAGAACTTCTACTGAGAGGGGACATCCGGGTGCAGACCGTTCGCGCCGCCACGGTGACGCTTGTACTTCTCGTTTTCTCGCTGGCCGCCCCGGCGCAGTCTCAGAAGAAGCTCCTCCTCGTCTCGTGGGACGGAGCGCCCGACTGGGTGGTGGACCGGCTTCTCGAGGAAGGCAAGCTGCCCGGCGTCGCGCGGCTGTCCAGGGAGGGTGTTCGCGCCGAGTCCATGATCGCCGGATTCCCTTCCAAGACCGCTGTCGGTCACGCGGCAATCTTCACGGGTTGCTGGGGGGTCACGAACGGGATCACGGGGAATCTGATCCCGATGCTGCCTCGCTCCTCTCACACGGTCCTCGAGGCCGCGTCAGGTTTCGCGTCATCGTCGCTGCGGGCGGAACCGATCTACGTGGCTGCCGCCAAGGCTGGACGCCGGGTCGCCGTCCTGTCGGCCACGCAGTCGTATCCGCCCGACGTTCACCTGGCCACCCTAAGGGCGGCCGGGGTCAAGGACGGCAGCCTCCTCTCATTCTCAGGTTTCGAGGGGCTCGTCGCCCCCCTTTCGTTGATTCGAGCGGACGCCCTCAGACCTCCCGGCGCCGGCTGGACCGGCCTCCCGAAGCACAAAGGGAAGCTCTTGGAGGCCGAGGTCAAGGTCGCGGAAGCCGAGTTCTTCGCCCTTCTTTATGACGATTCCTCTGACCCCGCGAAGGGTTTCGACACCGTCTTGATACGGCAAGGAAGCCGGGACGCTTCCCGCGCGAAGGCCGCGGCCACGCTCAAACCCAGGGCGGCATCTCCGGACGCTTCGGCCTGGAGAGGCCCGTTCCGTGTGACACGGCAGAATCTCTCAGGCAATACCTTCTTTCGCCTCTTCCGGCTTTCCCCGGACGCACGCACGTTCGAGCTCTACGTGCGCGCCGCCCACGCGATCCAGGGGTCAGCCCCCCAGCAGGAGTTCCTGGCCTATCTCAACGCTTACGACGGTTTCCACGACGACAACTTCGCCGCCTACGGCCGGGGACAGCTGGGACCGACGCTCTGGCAGGGTGGCGATGGCGAGGCGGAGAGGCGGGTGATCGAGGGCGTTCGATTCGATGTGGAAGAAAGGATCCGGGGAGTCCGCTACGCCTTCGACACGTGGCACCCGGACGTCCTCCTGCACTACACACCCACCACGGACAGCGCCGGCCATGTCTGGATCGGGATCCTCGACCCGAAGAGCCCCAGCCACGACCCGGCCCTGGCTGCGAAGATCTGGCCGTTCTATTCACAAGTCTTCCAGCTGGAGGACCAGTGGCTGTCGGCCATGATGGAGGTCGCGGGTCCCGAGGTCGCCATCGCCCTCGTCAGCGATCACGGGATGCAGGGCGTCGCCCGGCTCTTCAACCCCAACGCCGTGCTGGCCAAGGCCGGGCTCTACGCCGAAGGGAAAGAGGGGTCGCCCGATCTCTCCAAGACGAAGGTCCTCTCGCCCCGCTGGAGTGACTTCGGGCTGGTCATCAACGGCACGGACTGGAAGGGCGGCATCGTCCCGCCCCAGGAGCGGGAAGAAGCCCTGGCGCGCGCGGCGGAGGCCCTGCTCGCCGCCCGGGATCCAGAGAACGGCCGTCCCATCGTCACCGCGGTCCTGCCCGCTGCCGCTCTCGGCGAGATGGGCCTCGGAGGTCCAGCCGGCAGCGACCTCTATCTGGACGTCGCCAACGGCTACTACCCGTCTTCCGCCTCTTCGCGAGACGTCGTCATGAAAGGGCGATCGCCGATTGGCTCGGGGGAACACGGGTTCTTCCCGCAGCGGCGCGAGATGCACGCCATCTTCTTTCTCGCGGGTCCCGGAATCGCAAAAGGGAGAGCCGTGCCGCCGGTCCGCCAGATCGACGTCTTCCCCACCCTCGCCCACTACCTCGGGATCCCGTCCCCCCAGACGGTGAGCGGACAGATCCTCGGCGGCGTCTTCGCGCCGTGACGAGACCTCGACGGGCTGAAGAATCGCGCTTCGAGCCTGGACTCGAGGACCAGAGCTCACTTCCAGGGTAGGCTAGGGTCAGGAGTCGAAGTGCGAGCAACGATGGAACCGCACGCCTCCCGGAGCCAGGCGAGCGTCTCGAGGATCGCCCTGGTAGGGCTCGTCGTCGCCGCGGCGTATGCGATCACCGGCCGTCTGGGCATGCTCGCCGCCATTCCGCCCGGACTCGCCACGGCGATCTGGCCACCCGCTGGCATCGCCCTCGCGGCCGTATATCTGAAGGGCCGCTGGATGGCTGTTGGGGTCGCGATCGGCTCCGTTCTCGTGAACACGTGGGGGGCCGCCGCCGCTGGCACACTCGACTCCTCCACTTTCGCTCTGTCCGCGCTTTTCGTCGCCGCCGGTGCCGCGCTCCAAGCCCTTGCCGGAGCCGCCCTGGTGAAACGCTTTCTCGAGCAGTCCGGCGGTAGCCCCTCGCTCCCCTTCCGCTCCGCGCGAGGCGTCACACTGTTCTTCGCCGCCGCCCTTCTCACCTGCGTCATCAACTCGACAATCGGGTCCCTCGCCATCTCTCTGTTGAAAGCTGACAACTGGCCTGGTTTCCAGACGACCTGGTGGACGTGGTGGCTGGGAGATACGGCCGGAGTTCTCGTGTTCGCCCCGGCCATCCTCGCGTTCGCACAGCCGGGTTCGTTCGCCGGTCGCACCCGACTCGCCGAAACGCTCCTTTTCGCGATCTCCCATTTCGCCGTGGCAGTGTTCGGATTCTGGGGCAATTACCCCCTTGCCTACCTCGCGGCTCCAGTCTTGGTCTGGGCGGCCCTCCGTTTCGGGGTCAGGGGAGGGACAGCCTCGATCCTCGCCTTCTCACTGATCGCTCTCCTCGGGACGATCCACGGAGTCGGACCGTTCATCCGTTCCGACTTCAGCCGGAACGAGTCCCTGCTGCTCCTGCAGGGATTCATGGCGTCGTGCGTGTTGACGACCTTGGTTCTGGCCGCCGTCGTCGAAGAGAGAGTCCGGGCCCGCGAGTCCCTCGAACAGACCGTGGCGGAGCGCACACGAGAGTTGAGCAACTCTCTCCAGCAGATGGTGTCGCTACAGAGGGAGACCGAGGCCGCGATGGCGCTCGCGGAACAGTCCGGAGAGAAGGCGCGCGAAGCCGACAGAGCCAAGAGCACGTTCCTCGCGCAGATGAGCCACGAACTCCGCACACCTCTGAGTGCCATCATCGGCTACGCGGAGCTGATCTCGGAGGGTCTGGATGACGCCCGACGGGCCGATCTCGAGCCCGATCTCGCGAAGATTCGCTCCTCGGCCCAGCACCTCCTGTCCCTCATCAACCAGATCCTCGACCTCTCGAAGATCGAGGCTGGAAAGATCGATCTCATCTGCGAGGAGGTGCAGATCCGGAAACTCGCCGCCGGACTCGCGGCCACCCTGGAGACCCTCGCTCGCAAGAGGGGGAACCGGACGAGCGTCGATGTCGATCCGGTCATCGAGAGCATCGAGACTGATGGACTGCGACTCAAGCAGATCTTGCTGAACCTCATCTCGAACGCGTGCAAGTTCACGAGGAACGGCGAAATCTCCCTGAGAATCCTCCGGGTGGGCAAGAACAGTGTCGCCTTCGAGGTGCGTGATACGGGGATCGGGATGACCGAAGAGCAGACCGGGAGGCTCTTCCAGCCCTTCATGCAGGTCGATACGGCAACTCACCGGGCCTACGGCGGAACGGGCATCGGGCTCGCCCTCAGCCGGCAGCTGGCAAATGCCATGGGAGGGGACATCACCGTCCAGAGCGAATACGGCAAGGGAAGCCTCTTCACCCTCGTGCTCCCCCGTTCGATGCCGTCCCCACAAGCGCCGTGAGCCCGGACAGTATCCGGTCCTGATCCGCGGCGAATTCTGCAGGAGAGGTCCGGCGAAGACGAGGCCCCGGCGTCGAGGGCCTCTCCGGCTCGTGTCCGCCCTCGCTTCCTCCCTACTTCGCCCCGGGCAGCGCGGCCTCGACCGCCGCGGTCAGTTTCGGTGACATCGGGTCCACGCCTGAATCGAAGCGCGCGACGACCTTGCCGGTGGAGTCGACGAGGAACTTGTTGAAGTTCCACTTGATGTCGCCATCGAACCCGGAGCCGGCCGTCAGGTACTGGAAGAGCGGGTGGATGTCCTTGCCCTTGACGCTGATCTTCGAGTAGAGCGGGAACGTCACCTTGTACTTCGTCGAACAGAACGCGGCGATCTCGGCGTTGGTGCCCGGCTCCTGGCCGCCGAAGTTGTTGGCGGGGAACGCCGCGACCGTGAACCCCCTATCCCTGTAGGTCTCGAAGAGCTTCTGGAGGGGTCCGTACTGTGGCGTGTAACCGCACTCGGAGGCCGTGTTGACGATCAGGATCGCCTTGCCCGCGTGCGTTTGGAACGTGGTGTCCTTTCCATCAATCGTCTTGACCGGGATGGAGTAGATCTTCGCCGAATCCATCTTGACTGTCTCCTTCTGGCTGTTCTTCTTGACCTCTGCCGGGGCCATCCCGGACAGAGCCACGTTGACGAGGACGAGGGTGAGAATGCCGCCCCGGGCAACTCGCATCGGACGGGCCCTCCTGGAAGAACGCGTAGAGCCTCTTCTTCCGTGAACTCTCAACGCTACGCTCGAGCGCGGGATCCGGTTTCCGGCCGATCAGCCGCCGGAGGGACTCGGGGGCCCCCTTCCGGGGCGCCGGACTGCTGCGAAACCGAGAGGCTGAAACGGACGATCCCCGGGCCGCCGGGCCGCGCCTGGATTCCCCGTGCCCGCCACGTTAGGATCGCGGCACCGACTCTCATGATCTACGCGTTCGGGGCCTTCGAACTCGACACCCGCGTGTTCGAGCTGCGCCGGGCGGGCATCGCGATCCCGCTCGAGCCGCAGGTCTTCGACGTGCTTGCGTACCTGATCCGGCACCGGGACCGCCTCATCTCGAAGGAGGAACTCCTCGAGAAGCTCTGGTCCGACCGATTCGTCGCCGAGACGACACTCACCTCGCGGCTGAAGGAAGCTCGAAAGGCCGTGGGCGACACGGGCAGCGAGCAGGCCTTCATCCGCACGCAGCGGGGGCGCGGCTACCGATTCGTCGCCACGGTCACCGTGCGTGAGGACCCCTCTGGCGTCGAGTCCGCCCCGACCCCCACTCCCGGGGCCTTGCCACCCGAACCATCACCAGGCCTCACGGCCGCCACCAGCATCCGGTTCGCGCGGGACCAGGCGGGCTTCGTCGGACGGACGAAGGAACTCGACGCGCTCAGGGCGGCCCTCGAAGCCGCTCTGGCGGATTCGAGACGAGTCGTCTTCGTCACGGGCGAGGCGGGTGCCGGCAAGACGACCCTGGTCGACGCGTTCCTGTCTGGCGTGGCGAACTCGGGTACGGCGATGATCGCTCGCGGACAGTGCGTGGAGAACCGCGGGAGCGGCGAGCCCTACATGCCCCTGCTCGACGCCCTCGCCCGGCTGGCGAGCCAGCCGGACAACACGCGCCTGGGGGGAATGCTGCGCGGGCTGGCTCCGAGCTGGCTCCTGCAGATGCCGTCGCTGATCACGGGAGAGGAGACGGCGATCGTCCGGATGCGCGCGGGCCAGGGAGGAGAGCGGATGTTGCGCGAGTTCGGAATGCTCGTCGACCAGCTCGTCGCCGAGATCCCTCTCGTCCTGGTCCTCGAGGACCTGCACTGGAGCGACTTCGCGACGCTCGACGCCATCGACGTCCTCGCGCGACAGCGGCCAGCGGGACGCCTGCTCCTCATCGGGACGTGGCGGCCGAGCGACGTCAAGGCCGCGCGTCACCCGGTCTACGCCCTCACGCAGGAACTCCGGGCGAGGGGCCAGTGCGAGGTGATCCCTCTCCCGCTCTTCGACGCGGCCGAACTCGGCTCGTATCTCGCCCTCAGGCTCGGCGACGAACGTCTCGGCACGAGAGCCGCCCCGGCACTTCTCGCGCGCACCGGCGGCAACGCGCTCTTTGCCAGGAACCTCGTCGACTCCTGGTTCGAGCGGGGCCTATTCGTCAAGCGCGACGGCCGATGGGGGCTCTCGGGAGACCTGAGAGACCTCGAGCGCGACGTACCGGACACTCTCCAGCACCTGATCGAGAATCAGATCTCGCGCCTGGATCCCGGCTCGCAGCGGCTGCTCGAGACCGCTGCGGTTGCCGGGCGCCGGTTTTCGGTCGCGCTGATCGCGGCGTCGCTTCCCGCGGCCGACGACGACGTCGAGCGCCAACTCGAGAACCTCGCGCGCGAGTCGAGCATCGTCCGCGCCGACGGAAGCGAGCCATGGGGGGACGGGTCGCTCACCTCGAGGTTCTCCTTCGCCCACGACCTCTACGTCGACGTCGTCTACGGCCGGATCCCCTCCATGCGGCGGGCGCGCCTGCACCGCCAGCTGGGACTCGCGCTCGAGCGCGCCTGGAACGGGCGCGAGAAGATGAGGGCACCCGAACTCGCGCTCCACTTTCGGCGGGCGCTCGACAGGCAGAAGGGTCCGGCCTACCTCGCCCTCGCCGCGGAGCAGGCCCTCGAGCGAAGCGCGCATCGCGAGGCGGTCGAGCACCTCTCCGCGGCGCTCGAGTTGATCGAGGGCGAGCCCGGCGGCCAAGAACGGAAACGCACCGAGCTGAAGCTCCGCTGCAGGCTGGCGCCGTCGCTCATCACGACCCGCGGCTGGGTCGAGCCGCTCGCGGAGGAGAACTACCTGCGAGCGCGCCAGCTCGCCGAGGAACTCGGCGACATGGAACTCCTCTCCCAGGCGCTCTACGGGCTGGCGAACATGTACGAGTACATCGGCCAGTACACGCGCGCCGAAGAAGTCACAAAGGAGCGGATCGCTCTCGACCGGATGGGCTCCTGCGATCGCGTGATCGAATCCCACGAACTCTTGACGTGCTCGTTCTTGCACCAGGGCCGCTACACCGAGTCCGTCCGCGTCGCCGAGATCGCGCTCTCATCGTATCGGGCCAGAGGGGCAAAGGAGTTCGCACCGGAGGTGATCGCCCTCGTCGTGCAGGCGCACGGCTGGATGTCGGGCGCTCTTCACTTCGCCGGACGATTCGACGAGGCGCTCGAGAGCAACGCCCGGGCCCTCGCGCTCGCCGGCGGGAGCGGCGATCAGCTTGCGCGGGCGAGCGCCGCGGTGCAATCCGCCTTCGTCCGTTTCCACCGCCGCGAGCCAAGGGAGTGTTCGGATCTTGCCGCTCGCGGCGAAGCGATCTCGACCGAACATCTGTTTCCCTTTCACCTCGCATGCGCCCGAATCCTCAGAGGATGGGCCGATTACGGCACCCTCGGCCACGAAGATGCCGCGCGTCAGATCCAGCGGGGAATCCGGACGTGCGAGTCGATCGGCGCTCGAATGGACCTGCCTCTCTTTTACGCGATCCTCGCGGATGTGCTCGCCGCCGGCCGCGACGCGCGCGGCGCCCTCGACGCGCTCGACACCGGCATCGCCCTCGTGAGCCACGGCCGTACGTTCTTCTACGCTCCGGAACTCTACCGCCAGTACGGCTCGACCCTTTCGCGCCTCGGTGAGGCGAGCCGGGTTGATGCGATCGCAGCGATCCGCCGCGCGCTGGAGATGGCGGCCGAGCAGGGCTGCCGCCTTTTCGAACTCCGCGCTCTCGTCGACCTCGTCACTCTTGACGGCGCCGGGTGGAAGCCCCGGCTCGCCGGCACCCTCGCCTCCTTCACCCAGAGTCTCGCCTCCGCCGACCTCGAGGCGGCGCGCTCGGCGCTCTCGGGTGAGGCGGCCGGATTCGCCTGACACGCCCATTTCCTGCCCGTGCCAGGGGTCATGCCGCCTCACGGCGATCGAGGCTCTCGATCAGGTCCAGCTCAGGCTTCATCGACCGGCTCATGTCGCGGAGGTGGACCCGGATCTCGTCCATCGTCCAGTCGTATCCCGCGATCCGTTCGGTCACGTCGAAGTGATCGCGAATGACGTCGTCGCGCAGCTGCTGATAGCTTCCGCCGGGCAGCTCGCCCGACAGCTCGCGGGCGAGTAACTCCGCATCCCGGAACGCGTCGGAGATCCCGTGCGCGGTGATCGGGTCGCGGAAGTAGCCGGCATCGCCGACGAGCGCCCAACCCGGACCCCTGCACTCCCGAACGTATCCACGCACCCCCGCAAACCCGCGGAGCCGTCCTTCCTGCCGGCCGCCCTCGACTCTCCCGGCGACCACGGGCGACGCCTCGCGCAGGATCTCGAGAAAGCCCGCATCCATCCGGGGAAAGACGCGCTTCCTGAACACGTCTTCCGGACCTCCGGCGAACACCACGACCTGACCGTCGTTGGTCGGGATCACACCTGACGAGACGCCCGGGGCGTAGGACCACTCGTATCCCTCGGCCGGAACACCGCTGAAGTACCCGTATGCGATGGCGCCGCTCCTCCCGCCACGCCGGGTGACCTCGGCGCCAGCGGCCTGGGCGACGAGCGAGCGGATTCCATCGGCTCCGATGACGACGCCCGCGCGGAGATCGATCTCCTCACCCTGGTCGTCGCGGCCGCACAGGCCCACCGCGCGCCCACCCTCGAACTCGACCTCGTCCGCTATGGCGCCGAAGACAAACTCGGCTCCTGCCTCCCGTGCGGCGTCGACCAGAATCGTGTCGAGCACGGTGCGCCGCGGGGCAAAGAGTTCGCCGACCCCGTCGGCGACCTTGAGATCGACCCTCACGGTCTCGCCGGGGTAGCGAAAGACGACGCGCGAGACAGCGGCAGCGCCGGAGGCGCGCACCCGGTCGAGGAGGCCCCAGCGATGGAGTTGAACGACGCCCGCTCGCATCAGGGCGTGAGTCGAAAGGGTGTCGCTCCCGTAGCGAGCCCGGTCGAGGACGAGAACCCGGGCCCCTCGTCTCGCCAGGAGCATCGCGGTCGCCGCGCCCGCGGCGCGCGCACCGACGACCACCGCGTCGTATTTGCCTCTCACGGTCATGCTGCCTCCCTTCGGCGCCAGCCGGCGCGGTTTCTGATCGCCGTTGCGATCTCCACGGCGTCCTCGCCCACACCGTCGATGAGGCTCGAGTTGCGCCGGATCATGAATTGCAGTCCGAGGACGAAGAGCCCGGGAACCCGCGTCACTCCCCTCTCGTTGACGACTTCGCCCCGGTCGTCGAGCACTCCCGCGTCGAGCCAGGGGTAAGACCGCCGGTACCCGGTCGCCCAGAGGACGCACCGGATGCCGGCCTTCTCGAGATCGATCTCGCGCGGCGTCGCCACGCGCGGCGTCGGTTCCCAACCGCCGCCGGCCGGGAACCGGCCACCCAGCCCGTGCGCCTCGATCTGCCTGTCGATGCGCTCCAGAAGCCGCCCCATCTGGAGGTCGGCCGAGGCCGCATTCGAGGGCAGGTCGTCCCCGAAGCGGGCAAGGACACCGTCGATCGACGTGAGCCGGCCCGCCAGACGGACGCCCCTGTGGGAGAGGGCGGCGAGGTCGACGTTTCTCCCCGCCTCGTCTCCGACGAGTTGCAGCGACGGCTCGCTCGCCGCGGCGCGTCTGTCGGGCATGTCCGAAAGCGGGCGTCGCAGCGCTCCCGTCCAATCGAGCCAGTACAGGATGTCCTTTCCGCGGTA
This sequence comes from Thermoanaerobaculia bacterium, assembly GCA_022071945.1. Classification (GTDB taxonomy): domain Bacteria; phylum Acidobacteriota; class Thermoanaerobaculia; order UBA5066; family UBA5066; genus JAJVIN01. The sequence goes on from JAJVIN010000020.1 coordinate 157,446, forward strand.
ACGCCTCGGGAGGCGCGTGTGCCTGCCGGTGGCGATCGTCACCTCTCGGCCCGAACGGAGGAGTTCGTCGGCGAGTTGAACGCCTGTCGCCGAGGCCCCGACGACGAGGACTCCCCCCTCCGGGAGCTGTCCAGGACGCCGGTAGCGGCTCGCCGGGACCTGTTCGACCCGGCGGGGGAGAAAAGCGGCCATTCCGGGAATGCGCGTCTCCTGGCAGTGCCCCGTCGCGATGACGACGTTTTCCGCTCGCCACGTCCCGCCCCCGGCGTCGACGATGAAGCCACCGTCCGCCGGCCGAACGCGGCGTACCGGGGTCTCCTCCAGGACGGGAGCGCCGAACGACGCGGCGTACCGTTGCAGATAGGTGATGACTTCGTCGCGGCCCATGTATCCGTCGGGCGCGCTGCCCGAATACCGAAAGCCCGGCAGGCGGGTCATCCAGTTCGGAGAGAGGAGCCTCAGCGAGTCCCACCGCTCGGTCCAGCTCTGCGCGGCCTGGCCTCGCTCCAGGACGACGTGGTCCAGTCCGAACCCCTGGAGGCAGCGGCTGAGAGCGAGGCCGGCCTGTCCGGCGCCGATGATGATGGTGTTGGTGCTTTTCACGTTGCGCTCCACCTGGTCCGTTGTGGATGGAAGGGCGCCCAGGCCGGAGGGTCCGGCGGGACCGTCCGGCCGGGGCGGCTGCCGTCAGACGCTCATCGCCTCGACGTGGATATCGACCGGCGTGCCGTTGGTGAGGACGTCGTACACGGCGGAGCGGTCCTTCGACCGCATGACGATCTTTTCGAGTTCGGCCGCGGAGGCGTCGCCCTTGATCTTGAAGCTGACGCGGATCCCCTGGTAGCCGTTGCGAACGTTGTCGTCGATGCCCAGAAGACCCAGGAGGTCGACGTTCCCCTCGACCGTCGACTCGACAGACTCGAGCTTGATCCCCCGCGCGGAAGCGATGTTGCCGATGCCGGCCGTCAGGCAGGACGCCAGGGCGTGCAGCAGGAACTCGACCGGTGTCGGAGCCTTGTCGCCGCCGACGAGGACAGCCGGGTGATCGCCCTCGAACATCATCGCGCTCGCGTGCTTCATTTCCTGCATCGCACCGTAGAAACCGCTGATGGTCGAGCGGCTGTGGGTGCCCGCGAGCCACTGGTTCGTCGCGCGGAACTGGAACTTCGCGATCTCTCTGTTCTGCTTGACGGCATCGAGGGTCGCGAAGAGCGTCGGGACGTCGACTCCGTTGAGGGGCTTGGGGGCGGTCTTGGTTGCGTTCATGTCTTTCTCCTTCTTGCTGGTGCTGTTTTCTTGGCCCGTCGGGCCGTTTCGTTGACGGGCAATAAGATGCCGCCGCGAAAGCCCCGGTGCTTGGAGAGAGCGTGGAGAAAACGTGGAGACCGCGGGCGCTTCACGAGGGGGATCGTGACTGTGTGAGCCTTCCGGGGCGATGCCGGCACTGTCGACGACCCTGGCGCAGCCCTCCGGTTACCGAACGACCAGGAGGCGCCGCTCGTCCTTCGGTGTACTAGACTAGTCGCGAGATTCTCCGAATCCGCGCCCCAGCGAACACCCCCGGCAAGGGGAGCCGGATTGGTTTCTGACCGGGACGGGGAGCACAAGAAGCTCGCCATGGGAGAGAAAGTCGAGGCTTCTGGTCCTGCCGAAGGGTCAAGGAGCGGGGATGCTGACCAGCCCTGGAGTGGTTTCCTCAGCGAAAAGGCCGCCCTGATCCTCCAGGTGGTTCACCTGTTCGAGCGAGACCCGGACCAGGTGCAAGACTGCTTCCTCTTCGTCTGTGAGCGGCTGCGGCGAGACAACTTGCGGCGAATCAGGAGTTTCCGCTCACCCGGCCCCGCCTCCTTTTCCACCTGGTTGAGGGCGGTGGTGAGGCACCTGTGCCTTGACTGGCGCCGCCACCGCGACGGGCGCTTCCGCCTCCCCAGCGCCATCGGCCGACTGCCGGAACTCCACCAGGAAATCTTCCGCTGCATCCACCTGCGGGGCCTGTCCGAAAACGAAGCTTTCCAGGCTGTGAAGGCTCTGTGGCCCGGCCTCTCTCGCGACCAGTTCGTCGACACGGTTGCAGAGGTCGGAAAGAACCTCCACGGCCGGCAACCCTGGTTCCTCCTCGTGCGCCATCCCCGGATGCAGTCTCTTTCCGCCGTGCGGCCGGGGGACGATCCGGCAGAGGGAGAAGCGGGGCTGGTCGATCCGAGAGCCGATCCCGAACAGGAGACCGCGACCCATGAACAAGCTGCCGTACTCCGGAAAGCCCTCGAGCAGCTGCCGGCGCGAGCACGGCTCCTCGTCCAGCTGCGTTACGAACAGGAGCTGACGCTCGAGGAGATCGCCACGCTGACGGGCCTTTCGGGAACCGCACAGGTCGAGCGGCTGATCCATCAGGCGCTCGAAGCCCTGAGAAACCGAATGAGCGCGCAAGGCTTCGCCAGTCTGTCCGTGAAAGAGAAGTAGCGGCTCACCATGAACGACAAAGAGATCACCGCCCTGCTCTCGGCCGCCAGCGCCTCCAGCGCCCGCCAGGGCTGGCGCTGCCCCGACGAGACCCAGCTCGCCGATTACGTCGAGGGGAGACTCGAGCGCTCCCTCCGGGAGGGGGTCGAGGTCCACCTGGCCGACTGTGCCTTCTGCCGGGGTCAGGTGGGGTTCCTCGCTCGCGCCGGGCGACTCGAGGCGCCACCCGCCGTTCCCGTTCACCTGCTCGCCGAAGCGAAAGGCGACCGGTCTCCTCTCATCAGGTTTCTCCGTCCGGCTACCCTCGCGTTGGCCGGGGCAGGATTCGTCATTGCCCTGTTCCTGATCGCGCCCTATCCGCGCGAGGGATCGTCCCCCGGCGGTTCGAGACCCGAGACCATCCTGCCGTCTGAATCCCGTTCTGGAGGCAATGCCCGCAACGGCCGCGGCGCGGCGGACGGCCCGTGGATCGTGCGTCCCCTCGAGGGTCAGGACCTCCGTCGAGGCGCGTTGACACTGCAGTGGGAAACGGCTCCCGCTGCTCTCTTCTACACCGTGCAACTCGTCGATCAGAAGGGTGACGTTGTCTGGGAGGGGCGGAGCGAAGGCCAGAGTCTGGTCGTTCCACCCGATGCCGCGCTCGCTCCCGGCCAGCCCTACTTCGCGTGGGTCCTTGCCCATGTTCAAAACGGCGCCACCGTGAGGTCTCCGGCCGTGGGGTTCCGGGTGGCTCCGGACTAGTCCGTCTCTTCCGGGAGGGAGGCCGATGTTCCTGCCGTCCCGTCTTCTCGTCCTGATCTTCCCGATCGTTCTCGCGAGCCTCCCCGTGAACCAGGAGGCCGTCGCCACCCCACCGAAGGCGGCCCCTGAAGACCTGGCCCGCGCCCAGGAGGTCTACGAGGCCGAAGGCCCCGCCGCCGCCTTGCCCCTCTTCGAGAAAGCCCTGGCGGCGTACCGGGAGGCCGGGGACAGGAAGGGAGAGGCCATCACGCTCGGTCTCGTCGGCAACTGCCACAAGCGCCTGGGTGACCTGGACAGGGCACTGGCCCTCCTCCGGCAGGCGTTGGCCATGAAGCGCCAGCTCGGCGACCGGCTCGAGATCGGCAAGACCCTGAGCCACCTTGGCCTTGTCTACTGGGAACGGGCGGAGTACCAGCCGGCCATCCGGCACCTCGAGGAGGCGGCGGCCATCGGCCGGGAGATCGGCAACCCGAAGCTGGAGGGTTCCGCCCTCAACAACCTCGGCCTCGTCCACGACGAACTCGGCGACTACGAGAAGAGTCTCGCCCGCTACCGCCGTGCCCTCGAGGTCTATCGGGGGGCCGGTTTTCCGAGGGGTGAGGGCGACACCCTGGGGAACCTCGGAGGCGTCTACCTGCTGCTCGGACGCTACCGAGAGGCGATGGGCTACTACCAGCAGGCCCTGGCGGTCAGCCAGCGTCTGGGCACGAAGCCGGGCATGAGTCAGGACCTCGGCAACCTGGCCCTCTGCCACGCTGGCCTCGGCGACGTGACCGAGGCCGTGGCGGACTTCGACCGCGCCCTCGCGCTTGCCAGGGAGACGGGTCTTCACAAGGAGGAGGCAGACTGGCTGAAGGGCAAGGGAACGCTCCTCGTCGCGACAGGCCGCCACAGCGAGGGCCTCGAACTCGTGCGGTTGGCGCTGGCTCACTACGAAGCCTCCGGGCTCAGACGCGAGAGGGTGGAGGCGCTCGAACAGCTCGCTCTTCTCCACCTCGAACTCGGCGACATCGCGGCCGCCGAGGAGAACCTGCGGCTCTCTCTGGAGGCGGCGCGGGCCATCGGTCATGCGCGTGGTGTCCTGGCGGGGCTGACGGGCCTCGGGGACCTGGAACGGCGGAGGCAGCGTCCCGAACAGGCGGCGGCTCTCTTTCTTGAGGCCCTCCAGGGAGTGCGCGCCGCAGGCGACCAGGGCCTCGAGGCGTCCTGCCACATCCGGCTCTCTCGTGTTCTCGCCGACAGTGGAGAGTTCGAGAGGGCCGTCGAGGAAGCCCGTCAGGGTCTGAAGTTCGCGCGTGGTGAAGGAGCGCGGCTTCTCGAGGCCGAGGCCCGCTTCGCGGCAGGCGACGCCGAGTTGCGGCTCGGGAGGGCCCAGCCGGCGCTCGACGAGTTCAGCACCGGAGAGCGCCTCCTCGAGAAGGCGGGCGAGCCCGACATCGCCTGGAGGCTCGCCAACGGTCGAGGCCGGGCTCTCGAAGCCCTGGGCCGGGAACAGGAGGCCGTGAAGGCGTACCGCCGGGCGGTCAGGCTGATCGAGACGGTCCGTGGACGGTTGCGCGAGGAGCGGTTCCGGGCCGGTTACATCGAGGAGCGCTACCAGGCCTATGTCGACCTCGTCCGGATCTTGCTGCGGATTGGCAAGGAGGACGAGGCGTTCTCGACTTCGGAGCGGCTGCGAGCGCGCACTTACCTCGACCTTCTTTCCAAGAAGCAGGATCCTGGACTGACGCCGGCCCAGCAACTCACGGCCGGAGAGTTGAAGCACCGGATTCGGGCGCTCGAGCAGGCCCTCGACGCGGAGGGGCGAGCCCCCGGGAAGGAACGGCAGCGGGCGACGAGTCTTCTCTCCTCCGAACTGGCGGCCGCCGAGCGGGACTACGAGGCGTTCCTCGCCAAGCTACGAGCCGCGAACCCCGCGCTGGCGAGCACCTGGTCGCTCTCGATCCCTCCGGTGGCCTCGGTTCGAGCCGCCCTGCCCAGGGATTCCGCCCTGATCGAGTTCGTCGCTGGCAATGCAGAGGTCATGACCTTCGTCCTGACGCGGAACCGCCTTCGGACACTCATCACTCCGCTCTCCCACCGGGATCTGCAGGCCAAGGTCGCGCTGGTGAGGGAACTTCTCCCGCGCAAGAAGAATGAGTGGCGTGCCCCCGCGGCGAGCCTCGCCGGATATCTCATCGAGCCGCTCGAGAAGGCGGGCTGGCTGGACGGCCGGCGGCGCCTCTACGTCGTTCCGCACGGTGTCCTCCACCTCTTGCCATTCGCGCTGTTGCCCAGCGGGCCGAAGGGCGAGTTTCTGGTCGAGCGGTATGAGCTGACGGTCCTCCCGGCGGCGGGTCATCTGGTCTTACCGGGACGCGTCCAGCATCCGGCGGGGACGGTCCTCGCCGTGGCGCCCAGAAGCACGAAGCTCGAACACGCCCTGTCGGAAGCCCGTGCCGTGGCGGAGGCTTACGGCGAACCGAGGAAGCTCCTCATCGGGGCCGACGCGACGGAAAGCGCCTTCAAGGGCGCCGCGCAGGGGTTTCGGGTCCTGCACCTGGCCACGCACAGCCAGTGGAACCGGTTCAACCCGCTGCTCTCGAGACTGGAATTAGAGCCGTCGCCGGGTGACGACGGAAAGCTGGAGGTGCACGAGATTCTCGGATTGCGGCTGGAGGCGGAACTCGTGACCTTGAGTGCCTGCGGAACGGCACTCGGCAGCGACCTTTTCGGATCGGTCCCCGCCGGCGACGACTTCGTGGGTCTCACGCGGGCGTTTCTCCACGCCGGGAGCGACGCCGTTCTGGCGAGTCTCTGGGAGGTCGAGGACCACACGACCCTGGAACTGATGCGTTCGTTCTACGGCCGTCTCTCTGCTCAAGGTCCGGCCGCGGCCCTGGCCGCGGCGCAGCGGCAGATTCTCGCCAGCGGAGTCGCTGACTCCTCGCACCCGTACCACTGGGCCGCGTTTGTCCTCATCGGAGAACCCACGGCGAAAAAGAAGTCGACAGCTTCTCCACAAGTGTCCGTGAAAGTTCATTAGGAGGCGAAAGGTCATGAGAAGCCCCACATCAACTCGCGGCTGGCCGGTCTGGGCGGTTGGCCTCGTTCTTCTGGCCGGCCTGCTCCTCGTGGGGCTGCCGGCATTTGGTCAAGCCATCAAGGTGACGTCCGCTGTGCCTGACACCACCGAACAGGGCGTCGTTGGTCTTGTCGTGGCCATCGCCGGCGACAACTTCGCTTCTGGCGCCAAGGTCAATTTCTATGTCACCGGGACCAAGAACCCCGGCGGCATTGCCGTTAAGAGCGTGAAGTTCAAGGACGCGAAGAACCTCGAGGCGACCATCGACGTGGCTGCCGATGCTCAGACAGAGCTGAAGTTCGATATCGAGGTGAGGTGCAACGGACGAACCGGAAAGGGTACGGAACTCTTCAAGGTCAGCGTCAAGACGACCGGAGGAGACCTGACCCCGCCAGGGACGGTGACGGACCTCAGCGTCCTCGAGAGGAGCTTCAACAAGGTCGTCCTGACCTGGACGACGCCGGCGGACGACGCCTTCGACGCCGGTAGCGGTCCTGCAGCGCAGTACGACATCAGAATCCGCAGGGGAACGCTGGAGTGCGGCCCGTTCACGATGGCGGACTGGGCTGACGACGGAGCGACGTGGCTGCGGAGCGATCCCTGCGCCATGAAAGCGATCTCGGGGTCTCCTGACGCACCGTGGGCGGCGGCTGCCTGGCCTGTGACGGCCATCCCCCCGGACACGGAGTTCTGGGCCGCGTTGCGGGCGGCGGACGATTCCCCGCAGGGCCCCAACTGGTCCGATCCGTCCGAACCCCAGCTTTTGTTCACGACGGCCGCGTTCCCGCCCGCGGGTTGGACTGCTCCGTGGACCACCCAGATCGTCGACAGCTGCCCGCTCGCCGATACGTCCTGCCACATTAGCGGGATGCCTCGCCTGGGCTTTGGCGCGGGCACACAATACCCGGTCGTCGTGTTCGGTAAGGACTACAGCGGGGCCGTGGCGAGATGGAACGGAAGCGCCTGGTCAACCGAGGCGCTCCCGGTCGCCATCGACACTGGGTATTTTCGGTATGACTTCGCGATCGACCCTGTGACCGGCGACGAGACGATCGCAACCATTGTCCGCGGATCGACCGGCAACGACGTCCGCTTCTATCGGCGAACGGGCACCAGTTGGCAGACCGACGTTGTCGCGACAGGATCAGTCGACTGGGCCAGCTTGGGGTTTGATTCTGTTGGTCACGTGCCAACGATCGCCTACCAGTATTCGAAGGGGAAGACTCCCTCCTTGCGGGTGGCTCAGCGGTATGGTTCAACGTGGAGCACGGAGACTGTTGCCTCGAGCGCGGCCGGCGCACAGGCGCGTCCCGTCGTATTCGACCCCGATGGCAATCCCGCCGTGGCGTTCGCCCAGCAGGTGAGTGGTGCGAGCCGTCTCGCCTTCGCAATCCGGAACGGAGGAGCCTGGACGGTGGAGTTGCCCGACAGTGGAGCCCCAGGGGCGCCGTACACCGTTAATGACACCGCGGTCGCCGTCGGTCGCGGCATCTTCTCCGTGCTAGCCCGCTACCACAGCGCCGGCGATAACCAGCTCCGGTATTGCAGGCGGACCGTCGACCCGGTCGCCTGGAGTTGCGAACTTGTCGCCCAGGGCCTCAACATCGGTCCGATCTACCTGGCGGCCGATGATTCCGGCACTACTTATGTTGCTTATCGGGCTTACGGGCAAGAAACGAACTTCATCATGCTCGTCCGCGCCACCGGATCGGCGAGCTGGGCCGCCGAGTACATCGACTGGAACGCCATGGGGCAACTCTCGGGAGGAATCCTCATCGGACCTGACGGAAAGCCTGCCATCGTTTACGGCGGCACGAACGACGCGACCGGCTTCTCCACCAACTCGGTGGTGTTCGCGCGGCGACAGTGACGACACAGGGTCTCGCGTCCCCTTTCGCATGGGGACGCGAGACCTGAATCGCGGTGAATTCCGCGCCGTTCCGAATTGCCCCCCGGATTGCATCGCTACAGGGCAGATGTCGTCGAGCCACATCGTCGCCAATTTCGGCAACCGATCTCGAACCCGACAGCAGCAACCGCTCGGGCGCTGGGATCCTGGCCTTCGCCTCGAGCCTATGTCCTCGACGAGAGGACGATGAGGAGGAAGAAATGCGAAAGATCACGAGACCCCCATTCAGCTTCGCGGCACTGGCGGGCCTTCTCCTGACTGCTCTTGCGGCCTTTGGGAAGCCACCGACGCCGCCACCTGCGGGTTGTCCAGCCTGCGAGATCGCATACACACAGGCGGCCAACTACACCAGCGGACCGCAGGACCTCATGCTCATGAAGAAGGACGGGACAAGCAAGACCGTCCTCCTGTCCGGCGCGAACAACGTCCTCCACAAAGGTCCCGCGTGGGCGCCGGATGGGCAGTGGATCGCATTCATTACTCTCGCAAGCGGCTCGGGTTCACTCCGGGCCATCAAGAACGACGGTACTGGACTCACGACTCTCGTGACGCGATGCTCAGTTCGTTGGGAACAACCGGCCTGGCGCCCCATCCCGTCGTCCGGTGGCTACTGGCTGGTTTACGTTGATGCGGCCGGCCCGGAAGGGTGCTTTGTCGACCCGAACTCTCCCGGTCAGAACCTCTGGGCCATTCATGTGAGCCTGGGCTCGCCCGTCCTCGTAGGAAATCGGGTTTGTCTCACTTGCAGTCTGAACACGCAGGATCTCGACTACTGGCATTTTGCGGCGTGGTCCCGGGACGGATCCCACCTCTCGGCATTGCAGAACATTTCCGACACGAATGGAGCCGTCATCAGCCGTGCGTTCCATATCTTCGACGTGAGCTTCGAGTCAGGCGACCCTGTTCTCCTCCCCACCTCGCTTTTCGAACTTCCCGGGCTTGACGTGCCGAAGAACCTCCCGCCGAAGTCCTGGGGGCACTGGAGCGATTCACTCGTCATGAGAACCAACGCCGCCGACGGGACCCATGGACTCGTGAAATTCGAGATCGACCTCGAGAGTGTGCCGAAGCAGATCACAACGACGACGGTCGTCACGGAGGGGATCACTTACCACTTCGGCACCCCGGTTTGGTCCGGCGACGACCTCCAACTGGCCGATGATGTCGGTGGCATCTCCGCCAAGGCCGACGGGATCTACGTCATCACGCCGGGCCCGCCGTACTCCCTGAAGCTGATCGCTCCCAACAGCCCGAGGATGGTTGATTCCCCCAGCTGGAATCCTCTGCGGCCGTGACGGACAGCTGACACGAGACGAGACACCGCGGTCAAACGGCCTGGTGATGGGCGGTGGCCGTCCGATGGGGCGGCCACCGCTTCCTATCATTGGAACTCGTCCCGAGAGCGGCCATCTTGCTCGGAAGGCGTAGACGGGCCGAGATGCCCGGGAGGCTCTTCCGTCCTCCCCGGATTCAGGTCTTCGACGGGATTCCGTCATGAGGCGCTCAACGCCGGAGCGAAGGCCGCGGATGGGTTCGGAACGAGAACTGGGGCGCTGGGCAGCTGATGCGGCCCGGCGCCCCTGCCTTTGGACTCCGGGCATCCCCGGTCTCCGAAGCTGCTCCTTCCTGAGGCGTTCAGCTCCGGCGAACGCGGCGCGTACGCGCGGGCTTCACCGTCTGTTGCGATGGCGGGCTGGTCCCGACGGTCGCGGGAAGTTCGTCACCCGGCAGGGCCTCGACGTCGGGTACCTTGGCGAGCGCCCTGTCGAAGGCTTCACGAGTGCCACGGATCGCCCGGTCCTGAAGATATTCGAGGGTTTTCAGAGCCGAGACCTTCTCTGCCACGGCGGTGGTGATGAACTGGTTGATGGAGATGCCTTCCTGCCGGGCCAGCTCGCCGACAGAATCGTGGAGGGACTCGGGGAGTCCAAGACGGAGCGTGTTCACGGTAGTGCTCCAATGCTCGAGAGGAACTCGCCAGGGTTGCCGACCTTGGGGCCGAAGTGATCGGCCCCCTTGAAATCACGGACGTTGAAATAACGACGGACTGACAGCCACCTGCCACGGCGACCTCGATGACCATGTCGTCACAGGGATCCCCTGAGCGCGGCTCGCCAGAGAAGGTACGCCACCTGATGATGGCCCAGAACCGTCTGGTTACGGCCGCCACGGTGGTGATCACTGAAACAAGAACAGGGCGAAGCTGGCCCTTGTCGGCCGGCCGGTCCGGGTCCAGCATTTCGGACATGGAGATTCCGTTTTGCGACCCAAATCGGAAGTGACACCGCGTTGTTTCCGGCCCCCAGACGAGAGTTTCTTCCTCCTCGGCCCGCGCGGGACGGGGAAGTCGACCTGGCTCCGGCACGTCCTGCCGGACGCCCTCCATCTGGACCTCCTCCGCCCCGAGCTGGAGCGAGAGCTTTCCGCTCGACCGGAGCGCCTCAGAGACCTCGTCCGCGGCGCTCCCGAGCAGGACACCGTCGTTCTCGATGAGGTGCAGCGGGTCCCACAACTCCTGAGCGTCGTCCATGAAATCCTCGAATCCCGCGACCGCCGGCGGTTCGTCCTCACCTGCTCGAGCGCCCGGAAGCTCCGCCGTGGGGGCTTCGACCTTCTGGCCGGACGTGCCCTCGTCAGGAGCCTTCACCCGTTCATGGCGGCGGAGCTGCCCGCCTTCCGGCTGGACGAAGCCCTGCGCCACGGGCTCTTGCCGCTCGTGGTTGACTCTCGCCGCCCGCAAGACGTCCTTAGCGCCTACGCTTCCCTCTACCTCGAGCAGGAGGTGAGGCTCGAAGGGCTGACCCGGAATGCCGGCGCCTTCGCCCGATTCCTCGAAACCGTCAGCTTCTCGCATGGAGGCGTCCTCAATCTCGCGAACGTTTCGCGGGAATGCCAGATCGAGCGAAAGACAGTTGCCAGCTACGTCGAGATCCTCGAGGACCTCCTCCTGGGCTTCCGCGTGCCGGTCTTCTCCAAGAGAGCACACCGCGAGGTCACGGCACACCCGAAGTTCTATCTGTTCGATGCGGGAGTCTTCCGGTCTCTGCGGCCGAGGGGACCACTCGACCGCCCTGAAGAGATCGACGGCGGCGCCCTCGAAGGTCTCGTCGCTCAGCACTTGCGCGCCTGGCTCGCCTACGGCGGCGACGGACATCTCTTCTTCTGGCGGACGCGCGCCGGGGCCGAGGTCGATTTCGTCGTTTACGCAGACGCCGGGTTCTGGGCAATCGAAGTGAAAAGCGCGGGGCGGGTCCGCCCCGAGGACCTTCGTCCCCTCACCGCCTTTGCCCAAGAGTACCCAGAAGCTGTGCCGATTCTCCTCTACCGGGGAACCGAGCGCTTGCGTGTCGGGGACGTCTGGTGCCTTCCCGTCGAATCGTTTCTGCTCGACGTGAAGCCAGGCCGGCCGCTGTTCCCTTCCCGTGACGTCATGAGGCCGATGACTTCCCGCTGAGGTCCGCCATTGATGCCCTCACACGCTGGGCCGGTGAATGGTCTTCACTCGAGGAGATCCTCGAGATGAACCGGAAGGAGGCGTTGGCCGCGATTCGGGGCGATTTCGAGGAGGTCCGGATTCAGTTGTGAAGCGCCGCGCTCTGGTGGCTCATCTCCAGCAGTGCGGATGTACCCTCGTTCGAGAAGGGGCACGGCATTCGTGGTGGAGCTGTCCGGCGAATGGACGCCTGTCCGCGGTTCCCAAACACGCGGAGATCACCGGCCTTCTGGCCGGGAAGATCTTCCGGGACATGGGAATACGTGACCCGTAGATCGGGTCCTGGCCGATTCCTTTCCAGCATGACTGCCTGAACGCCACCTCCTGGGCGATGATCTGATCCCACCATCGGCGGGAGACCGGGAGGACCAGTGACGAATCAGACGTACTTCGAAGACATCGTGCCAGGAACCGTCGGGCAGTTCGGCTCGATCGAGGTTTCGCAAGCCGACATCATCGAGTTCGCCAGGAAGTTCGATCCGCAGTACTTCCACCTCCTTCAGCGCTCGCCAGAAGTGATCCACCTGTGCTCGTGAGAAGTGATCCACCCGTGTAGAGAGGGTTCTGATCAGCATCATCCGCCGAAGGCGCCCGAGGCGAGTCGACAGGACGGCCAGGGAATCGAGCACGGGATGAAGAGGCCGTCCCCTGGCGTGGGCGCGGCGAGATTCAGGGTCTCGGGGGCGTCCTGACGAGCTTGGCGTGCAGGTACAGCCGGTAGCCTGGCGGGAGAGGGGTCACGAGGAGTTCCTCGATGACGGGCAGGAAGTAGGCGAGGGAGCGGATCAGAGGGAGAGGAGGGCTCCCGGCGGGACGTGTGGCTCGGCGCAGAGTCGCCAAGAGGAAAGCGTCCTTTACGGTCTCGATGGGAACGCTGCGGTCCCAGAGATCGCGAGCGAGACGGCGGTCAGCCGTGCGGAGCAGGCCGGTGGTGTTCGGCGTCGCCCGGTAGGCGTCGAGGACCCCGCGGACGAAGACATCGGCCGCGGGGTCCGTTGTGGAAGTCATCCCTGGGGCAGACGGAGGGAGGGGCCGTCAATGGCGACCGTGTGGCACTGGTGGCGCAGACGGCTGAGGAGAGCCTCCGTCATGGACCGGTTTCCGAGGAAGTTGGGCCACTCCTCGTATGTGAGGTTTGTGGTGATGATTGTTGGCTTTCTCTTGTACCGCTCCTCGACGAGCTTGAAGAAGATGTTGCTCTGCTCCGGCCTCAGGTTGAGATACGACAGTTCGTCGATGACGAGAACGTCGAGACGGATGAGGCCGTTGAGGAGCGACCGGGTCGAGCGGTCGGCGAGGGAGGCGTACATCTCGTCGAAGAGGTCCTGGGCTCTGATGAAGCGTCCGCGGTAGCCGTTCTGGATTGCCTTGAGAAGAAGGCCCGAGGCCAGTCCGGTTTTTCCGACACCGGTTTTGCCAATGAAGACGATGTTCTCGGCCTTGGCGACGAAGTCGAGGGAGGCAAAGGCCTTGATCTGGCGGCGGTTGACGCCGGGCTGTAGCGCGAACGGGAAGGATTCGAGGGAGAAGGCCTCCGGGAGGGCGGCATTCTTAATCCGCCAGGCGAGGGCTGTCTCCTGCTTCTCGTGCCACTGAGCCCTCACGAGAGGGAGGAGGAAGTCCTGGTAGTCGATCTGATCGACCCGGGCCTTCTGGAGAGCCTCGGGCAGCAGGCTGCGGA
>JAJVIN010000006.1 GCA_022071945.1 Thermoanaerobaculia bacterium
GCCTTCCCCGGATCGCCACGCCCTCCTCTCGCCGCCCGACCCTCCGCAGGGTCAAGTAGGTGTCAACATCCACCCTCTCATCCTCGCCCCATCGTATCCACCACCGCTGGAAAAGAGCCACACCCATTCGAGAAGGTGATGTCCTGGCTCGACAGGGAGACGCCCGAGGATGCGGGGTCCTGCTTGATCCACAATGACTTCCGCTTCGACAACATCGTCCTCGACCCGGCCGAACCCACCCGCGTCATCGGCATTCTCGACTGGGAGATGGCGACTGTGGGTGATCCGCTGATGGACCTCGGCAACAGCCTCGCGTACTGGGTCCAGGCGGACGACGACATCGTCATGCGTTCCGTGAGGAGGCAGCCCACCCATCTCCCCGGGATGCTCGCGCGGAAGGAAGTCGTCGACGCCTACTGCAGCCGGATGGGCCTTCGGCCCGCCAACTGGTCCTTCTACGAGGTGTACGGGCTCTTCCGGCTCGCCGTCATCGTCCAGCAGATCTATTACCGGTACCATCACGGGCAGACGCGGAACAGGACCTTCGCGAACTTCTGGCTGATCGCCCACTACCTCGACTGGAGGTGCCGCCGGATCATCAGGAAGGGCCCGGGCTGAGGCAGGAGCCGCTTCCTGGATCGGCCCGCCTCCAAAACCGCGGGGGTCCTCGAAAGGAACCGATGCGCAAGAACATCCTGATCACCGGAGCGAGCTCGGGTCTGGGCCGCGGCATGGCACGCGAGTTTGCACGGCGCGGCCGGAACCTCGCCCTCTGTGCCCGGCGCACCGAAAGGCTGGAGGAGCTCACCAAGGAGCTCTCGGCCTCTTACCCGGGAATCACTGTCGTCACGAAGCCGCTCGACGTCCGCGACTATGACAAGGTGTTCGAGACGTTTCGCGAGTTCAGAAAGGAGCTCGGGTCGCTCGACCGGGTCATCGTCAACGCGGGACTTGGGAAGGGACAGCCGCTCGGGACCGGCTACTTCTGGGCCAACCGTCAGACCGCCGAGACCAACTTCGTGGCCGCGCTCGCGCAATGCGAAGCCGCCTGCGAGATCTTTCGCGAGCAGAACAGCGGCCACCTGGTCACGATCTCTTCGATGAGCGCCCTCCGCGGGATGCGCCGGAACCTGACGACCTATGCCGCAACGAAGGCAGGCCTGGCCAACCTCTCCGAGGGGATCCGCGCGGACCTCCTGAGGACCCCCATCAAGGTGAGCACGATCTTCCCCGGGTACATCCGCTCCGAGATCAACGAGAAGGTCAAGAAGACGCCGTTCATGGTGGACACCGAGACGGGTTGCCGGGCCCTCGTGAGAGCCATCGAACGCGAGCCGGTCAAGGCCTACGTCCCCTGGTGGCCGTGGGCCATCGTCGGGTTCCTGATGAAGCGCGTCCCGCTCTCCTGGCTTGCCGCCCTGGGTTGATCGAGCGGCCCGTCCAAGAGCGCCAGAAGCCCTGCCTCAGCCCGGGACGAGGAACCGCAAGAGCAGCATGGACGCGGTCCAAACGGCGAAAACCGAGACGATGGCCGTGTAGCGGACGGTTTCAGGGGAGGCGCCCGGTGGGAGGGCTGCCCTCACCGGCCGGGTCAGGGGCGACGTGATGATGGCGAAGAAGCCGCGGATCTTGCTCTCGGGTTTCTTGATGATGGCACACACCGCTGCCTCGAGAACGAGGTAGCAGAGAGCCAGGAACGAGATGAACCTCACGAGAAAGAGGAGCCGCAGGCCGACATCATCCATCACCGCGATCGTAGCCTGACCGCCAAGAGAGCGGGGGCACCCGCGTGGGTGCCCCCAGATTCGCCACATGGGAAGTCGAGGAACTCAGCTCTCCGGAGCGAAGGACACGCGAGCCTTGACCGCCTGTCCCGTCTTGGGATAGCGGACGCTCGTGACGAGTTCCTGCACCTCCTGGGACGGAGGCGCGGTGAGGAGCGAGATGACGATCGTGACAATGAAGTTGGCCGGCAATCCGAAGACCGCGGATGCGACCGTCGACGTCCCGAACCAGGAGACTCCGAAGAATCGGCTGGCCAGGAGGTAATAGAGCGTCAATCCGAAGCCGACAACCATCCCGGTGACGGCGCCGGGCCGGTTGGCGCGCTTCCACCAGATCCCGAGGACGAGGGCCGGGAAGAACGAGGCGCCCGCGAGACTGAACGCCCAGGCCACCATCTCGACGATGATGCCGAGCCTTTGCGTGGCCACCCAGGCCGCGATGAGGGCCGTGATGACGAGCAGGACCTTGGTGATGACGAGGCGGCGCGTGAGCGTGGCCTTGGGGTTGATGATGTTGTAGTAGAGGTCGTGCGAGATCGCGTTGGAGATCGTCAGGAGGAGGCCATCGGCCGTGGAGAGAGCGGCGGCGAGGCCGCCCGCCATCACGAGGCCCGTGATGACGAACGGGAGCCCGGCGATCTCGGGAGTGGCCAGGACGACGAAGTCCGATGACTTCACGACGAAATCGGCGAACTGGACGAGGCCGTCCCCGAGCTTGTCCACGACCTCGAACAGACCGGCGGGCTTCCACAGGGTGATCCACGCGGGCAGCTCCGAGACCTTGCTTCCCACGAGGTTCGTGTAGACGGCGTGCCGCGCGAAGGCGGCGTAGGCCGGTGCGGTGAAGTACAAGAGGAAGATGAAGAAGAGAGACCATCCCACCGAGGTCCGGGCCTCACGAACCGAGGGGGTCGTGTAGTACCGGGTCAGGATGTGCGGGAGACCGGCGGTCCCCACCATCAGGCAGAAAGTGAGGGCGAGGAAGTTCCACATCTTCACGCCCGTGGGGACCTGCGTGTAGTTGGAGACCTTCGCGCCCTCCTTGGCGGGAGCGGCGGCCTGGCCGTCGGCGACCTTCTTCTTGGCCGCCAGCTTTTCCTTGTCAGCCTCGGAGATGCCGGGCTCCTTCATCTTCGCGGCGAGCTCGTCTGATTCCTGCTTCCAGATCGCGCGTGTCGCCTTCTCCTTCTCGTCAGCCGTGATCTCGAGGGCCTTGGCGCTGTTTTGCTGCATGACCTTGCCGTACATCAGCTGGGGCAGGGGCACGCTGAAGAGCTTGAAACAGAGATAGACCACCGGAACGAGGTAGCTGAGGATCAGGATGATGTACTGCGCGACCTGGGTCCAAGTCACCGACTTCATCCCGCCGAGAACGGAGCAGAACAAGACCCCAACGAGGCCCACGAAGCACCCGACTTTGAAGTCGAGGCCGATGAAACGGGAAACGATGAGCCCCACTCCCGTCACCTGGGCCACGAGGTAGGTGAAGGAACATGTGATCGCCGCGAGGACTCCGACGATTCGGGCGGCGTTGCCCTCGTACCTCGCACCCAGGAAGTCGGGAATCGTGTAGGCCCCGAACTGACGCAGGTACGGGCCAAGGAGAACGGCGAGGAGCAGGTAGCCGCCGGTCCAGCCCATGATGTAGGCGAGCCCCTGGAAGCCCTGGACCGACAGAGTACCGGCCATCGAGATGAAGGACGCCGCCGACATCCAGTCGGAGCCTGTCGCCATCCCGTTATAGATGGCCGGGACGTTGCGGCCCGCCACGTAGTACTGGTCGGCATTGGACGTGCGCGTAATGATGCCGATGAGAATGTAGATTCCCAGGGAGAGGCCCATGAAGAGCCAGCCGATCCACTGGTTCGGGAGGCCGAACGCCTTCTCGGCGATACCGATCAGGATGGTGATGCCCAGGAACCCGATCGTGTAGAGAGTGAAGATCTTTCTGAGGGTCATCGCTCTCTCCCTATTCCCTGATTCCGAACTCGAGATCTCTCTTGTTCATGATCTTGGCGTACAGGGCGATCTCGATGACGAAGACGATCAGGGACCCCTGGGCGGCCATGTAGTAGCCGAGGGGGAACCCGAAGATCGTCACCTGGTTGAGCGTCCCGGCGAAAAGCCCGCTTAGGAGGTAGGCCGTGACGAACCAGATTGCCAGGAGCGTCAGGGTCAGTTTGAGGTTGAACTTCCAGTATTCCTGCTTCTGCTGTTCGGTCAGTTGAGCCATCCAGTCCCTTTCCTCATCTTTCTTGGGAAGTGGTTGTCGTTCCCGCCGTCCGGCGCGCACCACCCGGATGCGGCGGGGGGATTCGGGTTCGAAGAAGCGGCTTTGTCCGCCATGCCATGAAATCCGGAATACCTCTCGAAGAGGCTTCCGCTACCGGGCTTGAGGGATCGAAGGGTCACAGCCGGAGCGGGAAGAAGGGAACCCTGACCGATGATGGGCGAAAAGGTTAGCAAGTCGCGGGGTGAAGTCAAGCAATGAGTGAATGAGCCCGCGTCTTACGCGCCAACGCGTTAACACAATTGATGATCAGGTGAGCTGAGAGACACGCGTCGCGCCCAGGCGCGACCTCAGAGCGAGAAAGAGCTCGGCGGTGGCAATCGCGTCCGTGAGGGCGTCGTGAGGGGGATAGAGGGGCAAATGGAACTTCTGTCGCGCCGCGAAGAGATTCAGCTCGGGATCGGTGTTCTGACCGCCCAGGAACCGCTCCTGGCTCGCGGAGCGGTACAGGAGCCGGACCGTGTCGACCACCAGGGGCTTTTTCCACTCATGCCCGTTCTCCGAGAAGGCGCGGCGCAGAAAACCGAGATCGATGGGCGCGTGATGAAGGAGCAGGACCCCTTCCTCGATCCGCTCTTTCACCGCGGGCAGGATGCTCGCGAGGTCTGGCGCGTCCGCCGTGTCCGCCGGCCGGAGGTGGTGGGCCCCGATCGCGCCGTTCTCGACAGTCGGCTGGCCGCTGGGCCTCACGAGTGAGGCGTACGCCTCGGACAGTCTGATCAGGCCTCGCCTGACGGGAACCATTCCCACGGACAGGATGTGATGGCGCCTGGGATCCAGTCCTTCGGTCTCCAGGTCGAGAGACCAAAAGACCGTGTCTTCCCACGCCGGAGAGCGGCGAAAGAAGTGGGACAGTCCCTTCACGCCGTGGTCACGTGGTAGCGGTGGACGATCTCGCGCTGAGCGTCTCGGATTGCCAGGAAGGCTTCCTTGAGGTGGCGGCGCTCGGCCTGGGAGAGGGCCTCGATCTTGATGTGATTGCCGAGCTCGCGCTTCTCGGTGAGGGCCTCGAACTGGTTCCTCAGCCTAAGGTCCAGAAGAAACTCGAACGCCTCGATCAAGTCATCCGCCATCTCTCGGCTGATGAGGCCCGCCGACGCGGCGCCTCGGAGCCGCTCGACCGTGGACGTGGCTCTCAGTCCCGCATCCAGGGCGAAGACACGCGCGACCCCTTGCAGGGGTGTGATGCCGCCCTTCTTGACGTCGACGCCCCCGTTCTCGAGCGACAGCCGGCGGAAGGCTCCGATCGGAGGGCGAAAGCCCACGGCCGCGCGCGAGAGATGCGACAGGAACGGGGCGTTCTTTCGAGCCTGGCCGATCTCGTCCCACAGGGAGGAAACGTCCAGGCTGCCGCCCGCCTTCCGAAAGTCGAAGAAGATGGCCGCGGCGAGGACGGCCTCGGCCTGGGGGGCCTGAACCCACCCGCTGAACCGCTCGATCCACTCCGAAAGCGGGCCCTTCCACTTCGTCGCCATGTACCCGCCGGGACAGGGAGGGAACCCCGCCGCCACGAGGCCCTTCACGACGCTTTCCGCGAACGCCGAGAAGTAGGTGGAGGCATCGGCGGAGGAGTCCCGGTAGACGAGGGCGTTGTCCTGATCGGTCAACAGGGTCTGCTCGAGGCGGCCCTCGGAACCGAAGACGAGGAAGGCGAAGGGACACGGAGGCGGCCCGAGGTCCCTCTCGGCCCACGAGACGAGCTTCTTGAGCAAGGCGTCGTTGAGGTGAGAGACCAGGCGGGCGATGTGCGAGGCGGGAAGCCCGCTCCCGAGAAGGGTCGAGACCATTCGCGCCAGATCGCCCCCGTAACCCTTGGCGGCAGAGGGACCGCGCATCTTCTCGACCTTCTTGAAAGTCAGGAGAGGACCGTGGGACTGGTGGCGCAGGAGATCCGTGGAGGTGACGATTCCCGAGATCTGCCCGCCCCTCAAGACGGGCAGATGGTGGATCCCGTGTTCCAGCATGAACTGCATGGCTCCGAAGACGGGCGTGGAGTCCGGCAGGCTCCTCAAGGGAGAGCTGGCGACGCGGCAGGCCAGGGTGTCCGGACCGAGCGCCTCGGCGAGCACCCTGTTTCTCAGATCGCGGTCCGTGACGATCGCCGGCGGGTCGCACAAGACGATCACCGAGCTGACCCGCTCGTCCCTCATCCGGCGCGCGGCGTCGACGACGGTGGCGCCGCACTCGACCGTCACGAGCCTGTGGTCGAGAAGGGATCCGACCGGCGCGAGAACGTCGGCGGGCAGGAGGGGCATGTTCACCACAGAGGCGCTTCTGAGCCTCTCCGCGAGCCTCTTCGTGAAGAAGCGGGCAAAGAGCTCGTCCGAGAGGAGTGCCCGGAACACCGTCGAGGGGATCCGGTACTCGAGGAGGTCTTCCTCCACGATCACGTCCGTTTCGACCGTCCCCGTCAGGACCGAGAATCCAAAGAAGTCACCCTCCTCGAGGACCTGGGTGACCTCTCCCCCCTTCTCGAGTCGCACGAGTCCCTTCCGCACGAGGCGAAGGGCCTCGCTCGGCTTTCCAGCGGCGGTCAGGAGGCGGGTTCCGGCGGGATGGAATGCGATCTCCATGGCGCCCGCGGCCGTCTCGAAATCCTCGTCTGACAGAACGTCGAAGGGCGGCGTCTGCCGCAGGAAGGAGCGGGGGTCCATCGGCGGGGCCGCTGGCGGGCCAGTTGAGGACATGGCGAGGAATCTATCAGGTTCGCGGGGCCCCCCGCCGCGGAATCGACGCCGCGGGATGCCGCCTCCGGCGGACCCTGGAACACCGCGTTAACGCTTGGCCATCAGAGGGACCCGAAACGAAAGGGCGGCCCCGTCCGGGAAGACGGGGCCGCCGCGATCAGGGTGGGGGGAACTCAGACGGATTCGATGCTGAAGGCGTCGCCTTTCTCCTCGATCCCGGCGTACATCGCGTCGATCTCCTTGGCGTACTTCTGTGTGATGACGCGTCTCTTGAGCTTCAACGTCGGGGTCAACTCGCCGCCGTCGATCGTCAGCTCGTTCGGGAGAAGAGTGAAGGCCTTGATCCGGCGCTCGGAGGGTTCGTCGCCGTTGACGATGTCGATGGCCTGCTGGTAGAGGGCCTTGACCTTGGGGTTGCGGATGAGTTCTTCCTTCGACTTGAAGTCGATGCCGTGAGAGCGGGCCCAGCCCTCGAGGGCCTCGAAGTTCGGGGAGAGGAGGGCGGAAAGGAACTTCTTGCGGTCGCCGATCAGAACGGCCGTGCCGACGTAGCGGATCGTCTTGAGGGCTCCCTCGATGGGGGCCGGCGCGACGTTCTTGCCGTATGCGGTGACGAGGAGTTCCTTCTTGCGGTCGGTGATCGTCAGGAATCCGTCGCTGTCGAAGGCGCCGATGTCGCCGGTCATGAACCAGCCGTCCTTCGTGAAGACGCGGTCGGTCTCGTCCTTCTTGCCCCAGTAGCCCTTCATGATGTTGGGCCCCTTGGCCAGGATCTCGCCGTCCTCGGCGATCTTGATGGAGACGCCGGCGATCGGCTTGCCGACGGTCCCGAGGCGCCACGCCTCCGGGGCGTTGGCCGTGAGGACGGGGCTCGTCTCGGTGAGCCCGAATCCCTCGTAGATCTTGATGCCCGCCGCCCAGAAGAACTCGGCGACGTCGCGAGCGAGCGGCGCGCCGCCGGAGATGGCGAACTGGAAACGGCCGCCGAGGCGGGCCCGGATCTTCCCGAAGACGAGCTTGTCGGCGATCTTGTACTTGAACTCGAGCAAGCCCGGGATGGGCTGCTTTTTCTCGAGGAGATTGATCCGCTCCTTCCCGACCTTGGTGCTCCACGCGAAGATCTTCTGGCGGATGGGCGGGGCGTTCTCGACGGCGGCCTGGATCCGGGCGAGGACCTTCTCGTAGACGCGGGGGACGGCGGCGAAGAAGTGGGGCTTGACCTCGAGGAAGTTCTCGCCGAGCTTCTCGATCGACTCCGCGTAGGCGACGGTCATGGCGGTCCGGAAGTAGAGGTAGTCGGTGGTCCTCTCGAAGACGTGGGCGAGGGGAAGGAACGAGAGGGCGACCATGGACGAGTCGAAGCCGTAGGCCTCGCAAGAAGTCTCGATGTTCGTGACGAAATTCTTGTGGGTCAAAACGGCGCCCTTGGGCTCGCCGGTGGTTCCCGAGGTGTAGATGATGGTGGCGAAGGCGTCGCCGCCGATGCCGGAGATCCGCTCCTCGAAGGCCTGGGAATCGGCGAGGGCGGACTGGGAACCGCGGTTGAGGAGATCGGAGTAGGCGATGACCCCGGGAGCCGAGGGGACGGGGGAGTCGAGGGCGATGACGTACTGGAGGTCCGGGCAGCGCTGGCGGACCTCGAGGACCTTCTTCATCTCCGGACCCGCGGCGAAGACGGCCTTGGCGCCGGAATCGCGAAAGACGTGCTCGACCTGGGGGGCGAGGAAGGTCGTGAAGATCGGGACGGTGATGGCGGCCTGCGACAGGACCGCGAAGTCCGCGATGGCCCATTCGGGACGGTTGTTCGCGATGATGCAGACCCTGTCGCCGCGGTCGATGCCGATGGAGGTGAGACCGGCGGCGAGGCTTCGCGTCCGCCGGGCGAATTCATCGGCGGAGACCGGCTTCCACTGCCCGTCCTCCTTGGAGACCATGAGATCGGGCTTCTTGCTCCTGGCGGCGTTCTTGAAATAGTCGAGCAACGTCTCGGGCCGGGACGTCTGGGCCATGATTCCTCCTCTTCGAGTTGCGGAGATGATAGCGCCGTGGCGGCCGCTCTCCGGCAGGTTCTTCCTTACCCGCCCGGCTTCTTCCTCACGTAGAGCGTCTTCTCCACCCGGGCAACCACGACCCCTTCCCCGTCGACGACATCCACGACGAAGACCGGTTCCACCTTCCGCTTCGCCTCCACCTCCTGGCGGATCTCCTCGATCCGCTCGGGCGGGATGTGGAACGTCGCCGTGACCGGACCCTTGCCCGGCTTGAGGAACTCTATCGAGGCGGCCTTGTCCCACACGATGTAGTCCTTGCCGAGGTTCTTCACCAGGATGAAGCAGTAGAACGGATCGCACATCGAGTAGAGCGACCCGCCGAACTGCGTGCCGAAGAGATTCCGGTTGGTGAACGACAGACCGAGCCGCACCTTGAACGTGTGCGAATCGCACTCGTTGTGAAGAACCCGGATCCCCGCACCAAGATAGGGCGGGTAGAGGTTGATGATCCGGAACAGGAAATCCTCGCGCGTCATCATCTATCCTTGCCAGAGTGAAGCTCTTGATCCAGATACCGGCCTGGGACGAGGAAGAGCACATCGGCCGCGCCGTTTCCGATCTCCCCCGCTCCGTGCCGGGCTTTGCTTCCGTCGAGATCCTAGTCATCGATGACGGATCCACCGATGCCACCGCCCGCGCCGCCCGGGAGGCGGGCGCGGATCACATTCTCCGCCTTCCCATCCACCAGGGACTCGCGGGCGCCTGGAAGGCGGGCCTCGATGCCTGCCTGAGGCTCGGCGCCGACGTCATCGTCTCGACGGACGCGGACTCGCAGTACGACGCCCGGGCGATCTCTGATCTCGTCGCTCCCATCCTGCGCGGGGAGGCCGAGTACGTCGTCGGTGACCGCGACCCGGGAACAAAAGCCGACTTCTCAACCCTCAAGCGCCTCACGCAGCGATTCGGATCCTGGGTCGTGAGACGGACCTCGGGCACCGAGGTCCCGGATGCAACCTCCGGGTTCCGCGCTCTCTCCCGCGAGGCCGCGCTCAAGCTCAACGTCTTTTCCCGGATGACCTACACCATCGAGACGCTGATTCAGGCCGGCAACAAGGAGATGGCGGTCTCGGCCGTCAAGGTCCGCACGAACCCGCCCGTCCGTCCCTCTCGCCTGTTCAGGAAAGCCTGGCGCTACGTCCTGATCCAGGGGGCCAACATCCTGCGGATGACGGCTCTCTACAAGCCCCTGCCGGTCTTCTTCGGCTTCTCGGCCCTCCTCGTCCTGGCGGGCTCGTCTCTCGTCGTCCGATACATCTATTTCGTCATCATCGACCAGAACCCTCGCGGCCACGTCCAGTCCCTGCTTCTCGCGACAGTCCTCTTCCTTGCCGCCGTCACATCGTTTCTGACCGGCCTCCTCGCGGACCTGATCTCGATCAACCGGACCCTTCTCGAGGACATCCTCCTCCGACTGAGACGCCAGGAGCTCCGCCCGTCCGGCGAGCCGCTCGAGACGAAGCAGCCGGCCGATTCCGCGGGCACTGACTGAGCCCCGGGTCCCGCGAGGCTCGGAACTCCATTCAGAGAGGGACCATGAGACGCGTGCTGACGAGCCGGCCCTTCCTTCTCGTCTCGGCCGCCCTCGGCTTTGCCTGTTTCATCGCGGTCCTCGTGCCCCTGTTTCGTTCGCTGCCACGGGAGACCGTCCAGAAACTCTCGGAGGCGGATCTCGGAACGCTCGCGGCCGGTCTCTTCTTCCTCGGCGTCGCCTTCCTCTTCCGCGCCATCCGGCTGAACCAGCTGCTCGCCAGGGATCACCGGCTCTCGCTTCTCCGGGCCACTGCGGTCTCCGCGGCCGCCAACGTTCTCTACAACATCGTCCCGTTCCGGCTCGGGGAGCTCGCGGCCCTTGCCCTCTACCGTCGCGCGACCGGCGGCTCCTGGGGCCGGTCAGCGGGGCTGACCGTCTTGATCAAGGTCGTCGACATATCCACGGCGCTCCTGGCCGGCGTCAGCGGCGCGCTCTGGCTCTTCGTTGCGGAGCGATCCGCCGCCGCGAGAGCCACTCCCCTTCTTCTCGCCCTCGCCGGGGCCGCCGGACTCGCCCTTCTCCCGTTCGCCGGCCTCTACATCCTGCAACGGATCGCCCGGAGACTGGGGATCGAGTCGCGCCTTGCCCGCCTGGTCACGGAGCTGATTCAGGGACTCGAGATCGCGAGAGCCGAGCCAAAGGCCTACCTCGCGTCGTTTGTGGCCGGGGTGTTCTATCTCGGCTGTCACCTCGGCGGAGCGAAGCTCGTCCTGGCCGCTCTCGGTCTTCCCATTCCGATCGCGCTCGTCGCCGCCGCCACCGTGGCCTCGGTCACCGCCGCCACGGCTGTCCCGTCCCCTGCCGGCACCTTCGGTTCCTCCGAGGCGGGCTTCGCCGCCGCTCTCGCGGTCACCGGAATTCCGCTGGCAACGGGGTTTGTTCTGGCGTCGGCCCTCCACGTGGCGATCGTGGGGACATCGGCCCTCGTTGCCCTCCCCATCCTCCCCTGCCTTCTTCGCAAGAAAGGCGTACAATAGGCGAAACTTTCGGACCCAAAATCCGTACAACCAGCGAACGCACCGGGAGGAGACGATGGCCAAGACTTCCGACTACTTCGAGACCTACATGTATCCGGAGCTCGTGGAGCGCCGCGAGAAGCTCCAGGACGCGACGAGATCCCGGCCGGCCGACCCGGGGCTCACCCGCCTCCTCGCCGAGGTCGACGCGGCGCTGTCCCGAATCGAGGAAGGGTCCTTCGGCCGATGCGAGACCTGTCACGACCCGATAGAAGAGGATCGCCTGCGCGCCGATCCCCTCCTGCGGTTCTGCCTCGACCACCTGTCCCCCTCCCAGCAAAAAGACCTCGAGGAAGACCTCGAGGCCGCGGCGAGAGTCCAGCGCGCGCTCGTCCCGGCCCCGAAACTCGAGGTGCCCGGCTGGCACTTCGCCTTCCACTACGAGCCCGCCGGCGTCGTGAGCGGGGACTGCTGCGATCTCTTCACGCCCGACGGCCGCAAGGACGAGATCTTCTTCGTCTTCGGGGACGTCTCCGGAAAGGGCGTTTCCGCCGCCATGCTCATGTCGAACCTCCACGCCACGTTCCGGAGCCTCGCGGCAGCCGGTCTGCCCCTTCCCACCCTCGTCGAACAGGCGAACCGGATCTTCCGCTCCACGTCCCTTTCCCGCACGTTCGCGACGCTCGTCGTCGGGCGCCTCTCGACCTGCGGGAAAGCAGAGATCTGCAACGCCGGCCACTGTCCACCGATCCTGGTCCGGGGCAGCGAGGTCGAAACCATCGCCCCGACCGGCCTCCCCATCGGGACTTTCTACAGCTGCCACTACGAGGCGACCAGGGTGACCCTGGAACCCGGCGACACACTCCTGCTCTACACGGACGGGATCACCGAGGCAAGGAACGCCGAGGGCGAGGAGTTCGGGGCCGGGAGACTCGAGGAAATGGTGGGCCAGCTCGGGGGGTCGCCGGCGCCGGAGTTCGTTTCGAGGGTCCTCGACTCCGTCAGGGACCACCTCGGACGGATCCCGAAGGCGGATGACCTCTCGCTCTTCGTCCTCCAGAGGCCGGTGGAACCCGCGAACTGAGTCCGTCCGCCAGGACCGCGGCCCTACATGGAGCTGCGGTCCTGCCAGGGCCCGCCCAGAACGTCCGCGGCCGGCGCCGGCGTCAGGATCCCCTTCTTTCTCTGCTTTCTCTGCTCCTCGACGAAGTGCTTCGTCAGTTCGCGGGAGAAGCTCGAAAAGACCTTCCCGAGAAGCTGCCAGAAGGAGTACTTCATCGGGTAGATCCTCATGCCGAGGACGTATCCCCTGACGAGGAAGTACGCCAGGAAGTAGAGGCGAGTCAGCTTCCGGTGGACGAGATGCCTCATCGCGAACTTCCGGAAGCGGGGAAAGACGAGGAGAAAGACACCCAGAAACGAGAGGTTCAGCTGCTGCCGCTTCTCGTCCTCGGAAAAGCACGTGAAGGGCGACTCGGCCTGGAACGTCTCGTTCAGCTTCTCGAAATCGCCGTCGAAGGCGCCGATGTCGATCGTGTACTGAGTCAGGGGCGTTCCGGGATACGGGCTCAGCTGCACGAACTCACCGGACGTCACCTTGCAGTCGATGTTGATGTCGACCGACTCCTTGTCGTAGTCGATCGTGTCGAATCTCAGCCCCAGGGCATGGAACTGACCGGCCAAGTCCTTCCTCTGTGCCATCGAGAGCGGCGAACCGTCGCCGAGACCCTTCCTGAGACTCTCCGTCTTGATCCGGAAGTGCTGCTCCAGGTGTGACACCAGATCCGCCGCCTTCTGGTCGAAGCCGGGCGCGTCCACCTTGGGAATGACGGGCGTCGGGACGGCCAAGATCGTGTTCGAGAACGTCTTGACACCAAGCTGGTGGCACAGGTCGAACGCGAACCGGATCTCGGACTCCTCCATGCTGCGCCTGAAGACGTGCTTGCGGATGAAGTCGTTGCCCGACTCGATGGACATCGTGATCGAGTGGAGCCCGGCTCTCTTCAGAGTCGAGATGATCGAGGGGTCCTTCTTGACGAGGTCGCAGCGCGTCAGGCAGTGAAAGGGCAGTCCGATGACCTTCGGGTACTTGTCGGCGAACTCCACGAGCCAGTCATCGGTCCGGAACGTGAAAATGTCGTCGTAGAACTTGATGAATTGCGCCGGGTACGTCCGCTTGATGTCGAGAAGCTCCTCGAGGAGCCTGTCGACGCTGTAGCGGTTGATCGTCTTGCCCTTGCGCTTGTAGAGCTCGTTGAACTTCGCGTTGAAGCAGTACGTGCACGGATACGGGCAGCCGCGCTGGGCGATGAAGGTCCGCATCCCGAAGTGCTTGAGCGCGGTCTTCTCATAGACGAGGGCCCGGTCGTGAAACGGGAGGTCGTCGAGGAAGTTCGTCCGCTCGCGCAGGTTCACCGTCCCGTCTGGACGGCGGTTCGACCTCGTCACGATGCCCGGAATCTCGTCGACAGGTCCGTTCTTCGCCATCGCCTCGAGAAGGTCCGGCCAGGTCTGGTCCGCCTCGCCCACACACAGCATGTCGAGGGACGTCTCCTCGGGAGGCAGCGGCTTTCCCCCCCGAACGATGGGCTGCCATTTCAAGTCCTCGCCCAGGAGACGCATTCGGGCGTGATTGAACGTCGGATGAGGTCCCCCCATGATCGAGAGGATCCTCTCGCCGTAGCGCTCCTTCACCTCGCGGTTGACCTTGAAAAAGACGTTGCTCTCGCCCGTCTTCGCGCTGTAGGCGATCAGGTGCGGCCGGATGGCGTCGATGTCTCTGTGAAGATCCCCGTGCTGGAGAACATTCAGGAAGGTCTCGTGCCCGCCTTCCTTGGCCAGGGCGGAGAGCAGCTCGATGTTGAGCGGATCGATGTTCTCTTCCTTGGCCATCACGAAAAGGATCTTCATGTCACTTCCTGGCGGGCCAGACGGCCCAATGAGAAACGGTCGCAAGATTCAGGTGAATCGGGCTCCCTGTCAAGCAGTGCCCCGCGGGCCCCGCCGCTTTCACGCGGGCCTGGTGTACCGCGATCCGGGGGCGATGATCGTCCGGCCAGCCTGGCAGAGGGGGCAATCCTCCGGAGACCAGGTGGGAATCTCGAAGGGCAGGAGGGCCAGGAAGGGGATTCCCCCGACGAGGTGCGTCTTCTTTTCTCCCCGGCGGTCGACGATCGCACCCGCGGCAACCGGCTCCGCCCCGCTCGAGGTGACGAGTTCGAGGATCTCCTTCGTGGACTTCCCCGTCGTGACGACATCCTCGATCACGACGACCCTCTCTCCCTTTTCCAGGGCGAATCCGCGTCTGAGGCTGAAGGCTCCGTCCGTCCGTTCGGCGAAAAGGGCCCTGATTCCAAGAGCCCGCCCCGTCTCGTGTCCGATGATGATGCCGCCCATGGCGGGCGAGATGACGGCCCGGGGCTGGAAGGGCGCGAGGAGCTTGCCAAGCGCCTGGCCCAGGGCGAGGGCGCGTTCCGGCCATTGCAGGACCTTCGCGCACTGCAGGTAGCGGTCCGAATGGAGCCCGGACGACAGCTTGAAGTGCCCTTGCAAAAGGGCTCCCGTCGCCTCGAAATGTGCCTTCACGTCGGCTTCGTTCATGGTTCTTCGCCCCCTGGTTTCCGGCGGTCCTCGGAATCGAGCCGCTCCCTCTTGAGACCGTAACGCTCCATCTTCTTGTACAGATTGGATCTCGGGGTCTCCACGGCCTCGGCCGTCCGCGTGACGTTCCACCCATTCTCGGCGAGTTTCGCCTCCAGGAACAGTTTCTCGGCTTCGTCCTGGAACTCCTGCAGGGTCCGGATGGCCAGAAGCCGGGCCCAATCTCGATCCGGGAGGGCGGCCGGCGACGGGATGTCGGAGGGCATCGAGGGCGGGGGCTCTGAGGACCCCTCGGCCGGAGCCGGGATGGACCCATCCGGCAGGGCCGTGACGACGCGCCCTCCCCGGACGACGATCTGGGGGGGATCGGTTCCGGGCGGTCTCTCATCTCGAGCCGGGCCGAGACCCGAGAACAGCGTCTCGATGGCGGGTGCGTCGATGACCTCGCCATCCACCATGATCATGAGGCGCTCGACGGCGTTCTTCAGCTCCCTCACGTTTCCCGGCCAGGGTCTCTTGGCCATCGCCTCGAGCGCGGCGTCGGTGTAGCGCTTGGGCCGGTAGTTGTTGTTCCGGGCGAAGCTCTCGGAAAACGTCAGGACCAGTTCCGGGATGTCCTCGGGGTGCTCGCCCAGGGCGGGCGTCAGGATGGGAAGAACGTTCAGACGATAGTAGAGATCCTCGCGGAACTTCCCCTCCCGGATCCTCGCCGGCAGGTCCTGATTGGTGGCGGCGATGACGCGCACCTTGACCTTGACGACCCTCGGGCTGCCCACGGGCTCGACCTCGCCTTCTTGCAGAACGCGGAGGACCTTTGCCTGGGCGGGGGCCGACATGTCGCCGATCTCGTCGAGGAAGATGGTCCCGCCGTCCGCCTCGACGAACTTTCCCGTCTGCTTGCGGTCGGCGCCCGTGAAAGACCCGCGCTCGTGCCCGAAGAGCTCGGACTCGATGAGGGAATCGGGGATCGCGGCGCAGTTGACCTGAACGAACGGCCCGTTCCTGACGAGAGAAGCCTCGTGGATCGAACGGGCGGCGAGTTCCTTGCCACTCCCGCTCGGGCCCAGAAGAAGGACGGTCGCGGGGGTCGGCGCGGCGCGGGCCACCTCCTGAATGAGTCTCTGCATCCTGCGACTCCCGCCGACCAGGCGGGTGAGGCCGAGCCGTCTCTTCAGTTCCTGGTTTTCCCGCGCCAGCCGCGAGCTGTCGATGACGCGCCTCAGGGCATTGAGAACGTGCTCGCTTCCGAGGGGCTTTTCCAGGAAGTCATTGGCTCCGCCCCGGATCGCCTGCATCGCGGTCCTCACGTCGCCGTGTCCGGAGATCATCACGATGGGGGTCGTGATCCCGCGGGAACGGATCTTCTCGAGGGTCTCGAGACCGTCCTGGCCGGGCATCTTGATGTCGAGGAGGATCGCGTCGTAGTCGGGGGCCTCGCCCGCAGCGATCGCTCCGGAGCTGACGGCCGTGACCTCGAAACCCTCATCCGACAGGAGCATCCTGAGCATCTCGCGGATGTCGGCCTCGTCGTCACAAACCAGGATTCGCGCGCCCATGACTCCTGAGGATAGCAATCACCTCGCCCGGCGGGTGGGTGGAGGCGGAGCGGCGGCCCGGCCTGCCCCCGGGGAGGCCGGGCGCTCCGAGCCGGGTCACTTCCTCGACTTCAGCTCCGCGACCAGCTTGATGTAGTCCTGCATGGCGGCGTCTTTTGCCTTGCCTTTTTCCTTGCCCCAGGCGTCGTACTTGGCCCGGCCCTCGAAATCGAGCATTCCAGGCCGGCTGCCCGAAACGTCTCCGGAGGTCGCCTGCTTGTAGAGCGCGTAGAGCTTCAGGAGAGAGTCGTTGTCCGGTCTCTTGGAAAGGCCCTTCACGTCCTCCGCGGCTTTCTCGAACTGAGCTTTCAGGTCGGCCATCGTCATCACCTCTTCTGTGGAGCTTGGGAAAACGCGGCTGACTCTATGGGCCGAGAAGAAGCTCGTCAACAGGCAAGAAGACAAGGGCGAAAGCAAGAGTACGATATTCACCATGTGGCCAGCTTCTTTCAGGGCTGCCGCAAGGGACGAGGAAAGCGGACCCCGGCGCAGGGACGAGTCTCTCGCAGGTCCTTTTCTCGCCGCCCTGATGGTCCTCACCGCTGGCCTTTGCCTCACGTTCGCGCTTTACGGCTGGGAGCGCCGCACCTCGAGCTCGAGCTTCGACCAGAACTTCCGTTCGGACGCCTCCGTGCGGGCTCACGTCATCGAGGACGGCTTCGAGAAGCGGCTCATCGAAATGGACGCCACGAGGCGATTCCTGGATGGCTCCGAGGAAGTGACTCCCACGGAGTTCCTCGGATTCGTGGCCCCCATGCTGGCGCAGAAGACCGGGATCTCGGCCATCGGGTGGATGGCGCGCCAGCCGCAGTTGGCGCGGGACCCGTCCGCCGGCAGTCTGAGTATCCGTCTGTTCGAGCCTGCCAACGCCTCGGCCGCAATGGGCGAGCCCATTCGAGACGCGCTCGAACGCCATCTCCATGGGCACCCGGCCACCGGGACTGGCGGGTTTGCCCTGATCCTCCCGCAGGAGGCCCCTCTGAGCAGGCCCGACGGTCGGCTCGTGATCGCGCGGCCGACCCACAGGCATACCGGCCCCGTTCTCGATCACCAGATCTCGGGATACGTCTTCGCGGTCCTCGACGCGCCAGCGCTCCTTCGCTTTTCGATTGGCCGGACCAGTCCCATCGGGCTCTACTCGTGGGTCCGGGCAAGGCCATCGCCCGGCTCGACCACCCTGCTCGCTTCGTGGGAACCCCGGCTTACGGTGCCGGGGAGCCCGTTCCCGGGGACAGACGAGCTCCTCGCGGCGACCTATGAACACTCGTTCTCCCTTCTGGGTCTCAGGATCCTCGTACGGGTCAGCCCGGCGCCTTCCTATGTCGCGAACCACTGGAAGCGTCTACAGTTCTTCATCTTCCCGGCCGGAGTCCTCTTCACCGGTCTCGTGACTGGCCTCGTCGTCGTCCTGATCACGCAGAGGAGGAGAGCCGAGAAGCTGGTCGCGGAGCGGACGCACGAACTGAGCGAAAGCGAGCAGAAGCTCCGGACGATCGCGGACTTCACGGTGGGCTGGGAGTACTGGGTGAGCGAGACCGGGCAGCTCCTGCACGTGTCTCCCGCGGTGGAGAGAGTGACGGGCTTCACGGCTCAGGAGTTCGAAGCCGATTCAGACCTGATCTACCGGGTCGTCCATCCCCTCGACCGGAAGAGCTTCGAGGACCA
The DNA here is from genome assembly GCA_022071945.1 of Thermoanaerobaculia bacterium. Classification (GTDB taxonomy): domain Bacteria; phylum Acidobacteriota; class Thermoanaerobaculia; order UBA5066; family UBA5066; genus JAJVIN01. Next base: position 18,160 of record JAJVIN010000006.1, read on the forward strand.
CATGGCCGCCTTCCATGGCGGCCCGGAGGCGCGGGTCAAGTGGGACGAGCTGGAGTTCAGGATCGTGACCGCTTCGGGCGAGGAGAGGTGGATCAGCCATCTTTGCCGTCCCGTGACGGATCGCTCCGGAAGCTACCGCGGCCGCCGCGTTTCGAACCGGGACGTGACCGCGGCGAAGCTCGCCGAGGCGACGCTGAAGGAGCACGACCGGCTCTACCGGGCCATGTTCGAGTCCAACAACGCCGTCAAGCTCCTCGTCGACCCGGAAGACGGAAGAATCGTGGACGCCAATCCCCTGGCGGCGGAGTTCTACGGTCATTCCAAGGAAGTCCTGCGGGAACGCTCTATCCTGGACCTGACGGCGCTCCCCGCCTCCCAGGCCAGCGCGTCCCTCGCCGCGGCGCTACGGGGCGAGCGGACCGCGCGCCAGTTCCCTCACCACACCGCGTCGGGACAGATCCGAGACGTCGAGATCCACAGCGGCCTGGTCGAGATCAAGGGGCGAAGGCTCCTCTTCTCGATCATCCACGACGTCACGGACCGGAACCGGGCCGAGGCGGAGCTCAGGCTCGCCGCGAAGGTCCTCGAGAGCAGCGGCGAGGCCGTTCTCGTAACCGATGCCTCGGCCAACATCATCTCCGTCAATCGCGCCTTCACGGAGGTCACGGGCTACGGCCCCACGGACGTTCTGGGAAAGAACCCCCGGATCCTCGCGTCGGGCCGGCACGACCGCGACTTCTACATGCGGATGTGGACCTCTCTGGGAAAGTCGGGCCGCTTCAGCGGCGAGATCTGGAACCGCCGAAAGAACGGTGAGATCTACCCCGAGTGGCTGAGCATCAGCACGGTCAAGGACGCGAGCGGAAAGATCACGAACTATGTGGCGATCTTCTCGGATGTTTCGGAACGAAAGGCGGCGGCCGAGAGGATCGAGTTTCTCGCCCACCACGACCCGCTGACGGGCCTCTTGAATCGCACCCTCCTGGCGGAGCGTCTGGACCAAGCCATGGCCCTGGCGAGAAGAAACGGACGGATCGTGGCCCTTCTCTTCCTCGATCTCGACCGGTTCAAGAACGTCAACGACTCGCTCGGACACCTGACGGGGGACCGCCTCCTTCAGGAGGTGGCGAGTCGTCTGAAAGACTGCGTGCGAACCACGGACACGGTTGCCCGTCAAGGCGGCGACGAGTTCCTCGTCATCCTCGCGGATCTCTCCAAGCCCGAGGGGGCGTCCCTCGTCACGAGGAAAATCCTGGAGCGCCTCGCCGAGCCCTACGACCTCGAAGGAGCGCGGCTCTCCTCCACGGTGAGTGCCGGAGTCTCGCTCTACCCGGCGGACGGGCAGGATTTCGAGACGCTTCTCAGAAAAGCCGACACCGCGCTGTACGACGCCAAGGAGAGCGGGAGGAACACGTACCGGTTCTTCTCCGATGCGATGAACGCCACGCTCCTCGAGAGGATCGAGCTCGAGACGCTCATGCGCCGGGGCCTGGAGCGGGGTGAGTTCCGCCTCGTGTATCAACCACAGTTCGACATCCGGACGGGGAGGGTCACAGGCACCGAGGCCCTTTTGCGCTGGAACTCACCCGAGCTCGGGGCGGTGCCGCCGAGCCGCTTCATTCCGGTGGCCGAGGAGTCCGGACTCATCCTCCCCCTTTCGGAGTGGGTCCTCTTCGAGGCCTGCCGGCAGAATCGAGAGTGGCAGCAGGAAGGTATTCTCAGGGCGCCGGTCGCGGTCAACATCTCGGCCGTCCAGTTCCAGCGCCAGAACTTGATGGAGACCGTCCGGGGAGCCCTCGAGTTCTCGCGGATCGAGGCCTCGATGCTCGAGCTGGAGCTGACGGAGTCGATCTTGATCCGGGACGTTCTCGAAGCCGCGGAGACCCTGCGCAACTTGAAGCGGATCGGCGTCCGGCTGGCCATCGATGACTTCGGGACCGGCTACTCGAGCCTGGGCTACCTGCGGAGATTCCAGGTCGACAAGCTGAAGATCGACCAGTCCTTCATCCGCGAGATGACGACCCACTCCAACGACGCCTCGATCGTCCGGGCGATCATCCAGCTCAGCAAGGGGCTGAAGCTGAAGACGATCGCCGAGGGCGTCGAGACGAGCGAGCAGCTGCAGCTCTTGCTCGACGAGGGGTGCGACGAGGCCCAGGGCTACTTCTTCAGCCGGCCGATCCAACCGGACGAGGTGGCTCTGTTCTTCAGCCGGCCGTCCATGGAGGCGTGAGAGCCGCCGGGTGCGTCCTTGCGCCCCCAGGACAGGAGGGACGCGGGCCAGGGAAAGCCAGGAGGTCCGGCGGCCGGTTCGGCGAGGCGGACCTCTGTGCCATCGGACCCTCGCTCACAGCCAAAAGCTGCATTAGGCTTGAATCATGATTGCGCCGGACCTCAGGCTCCTCCTGATCAGCAACTCGACCGTCTTCGGCGGGACCTACCTCGGCCACGTCCTGCCCGTGATCAAGACCTTTCTCTCCGGGACGTCCTCGATCCTGTTCGTCCCCTATGCGTTGAAGGACCACGACGGGTACGCGGCCCGAGCTCGCTCGGCCTTCGAATCGATCGGCGTGGAGCTTTCCTCGATTCACCAGGCCTCCGATCCGGTCGCGGCCGTGGAAGCGGCCGAAGCGCTCTTCGTCGGAGGCGGCAACACCTGGCGGCTCTTGAAGGCGATCCAGGACCGTTCGCTCATCGAGCCGGTCCGAAGGCGAGTCCGCGGAGGCATGCCCTACATCGGGTCCAGCGCCGGCTCGAATGTCTCGGCTCCGACGATCAAGACGACGAACGACATGCCCATCGTCATGCCCGCGTCCTTCGAGGCTTTTCACTTGATACCGTTCCAGATCAACCCCCACTTCCTCGACCCGGACCCGAATTCGCGCCACATGGGCGAGACTCGAGAGGAACGGCTCGTCCAGTATCTCGAGGAGAATGACGTGCCGGTCGCCGGTCTGAGGGAAGGGGCCTGGATTCGTGTGACGGGCGGGCAGGCATGGCTCGAGGGGACCACGGGAGCCCGGATCTTCCGCCGGGGGTCTGAACCCTCGGAGCGCGTTCCCCAAGACTCCCTGGCAGACCTCTTCTAATCGCACGCAGCCCAGTGTGAAAACCCGCGCGAGCGCGCTAATCTGGAGGGACTGACAACCATCGGGCCTCATCGCTCCGGTGGGGCGCGGCTCAGGGTCCTCTTCTGTGCCCTGATGATCGGGACGCTTTCACCGGGACAGGAGGCGCTCGCGCAGCGCCTGGCACTCGCGCGCTACGACGAGCGGGATGGGCTTCCCCAGAGCCAAGTGCAGGCGCTGGCGTTCGATCCGGCCGGATTCCTCTGGGTGGGCACACGAAACGGGGGCCTGGCGCGGTTCGACGGGAGCACGTTCCGCCTCGCATCGGGCCTGGAGGGACTTTCCGAGCGACGGATCGATGATCTCCTCACGGATAAGACGGGGCGTCTGTGGGTGGCGGCGCGCCTTTTGTACGTCGCGCACGAGGGGCGATTCGTCCCTGTCTTTCGCGAGACATTCCACCGGCTCGCGCTGGCTCCTGACGGGACGGTGTGGGCGGCCGGAGAATCGGGCCTCGTCTCGTTCCGCCCGCAAGGGAAGGACCTCCGGGCCCGCCGCGTCGTCGCGGATCCGGTCACGGCCATCGCGGCGGATTCAGACACCGTCTGGGTCGGGCGGGTCGACCGTCTCGAGCGGACCGACCTTCGGACGGGGCGGCTCGGCCTCGTCTTCAGGGGCGCGGGTGGCGTCAACAGCATCCTCCCCGAGGGTTCCGACTCGGTTCTCTGCGGCACCAACGATGGAGTCTGGCGGGCCTACCGCAACGGCGGAGCCGTGCAGCTGAGCGTGAAGCTCCCGCACTCGCGGGTCGACGCGCTGTTGAGGGACGAAAAAGGCAGGGTGTGGGTTTCAACGCACGCCGGCACGGTGAGGCTCTCGGCCCGGCAGGACGCGGCGGACCTCTCGCCCCAGAGCGGGCTGCCGGGCTCGAGGATCGTCACGCTGCTCGCCGGACCCGGCGGCGAGATCTGGCTCGGAGGGGACGGAGCCGGGCTCTTCCGGTTTGCTCCGAGCCGGTTCGCCGTCGTCGGGCCGGAGGCCGGTCTCGCGGAGCTGATCCCCCTCTCCATTGCCGAAGACCGGCAAGGCAGGCTCTGGATTTCGACACCTCGGGGTCAGATCGCCTGTCTGACAGAAGGCCGGTTCCGGGTCTGGGATGCTTCCTCGGGACTCCCGAAGACGGACCGGTTTCGCGATCTGTCGGTTTCCCGCTCCGGGCGGCTCGACGCCACATGGGCCCGCGGGCTCGTCACGAGGGAACCCAACTCGGAGGTCTTCCGAGTCTTGCCGGCCGAGCCCGGCATGACGGTGAACGGAGGAATCGCCCACTCAGGTGACGAAACGTGGCTTGCAACCTCCAGGGGTTTGAAGGCGCTACGTGGGGACCGGTTCGTCTCGGTCCTGCCGCCGCCTCTCGGTGATCGTCCCGTCGATGCGATCGGGCAGGACGGGCCGGAACGCGTTCTGGCCTCAATCGAGAACACGGTCTATTCCATCGACTGCCGTTCCCTGGCGTTGACGCTGGTGGCGGGTCCCGATCGCCCCCTCGCGGACGACCCGCCCTGGCACCTGGTGAGAGACGCCTCCAACAGCGTCTGGATCGCGTCGATGAAGGGGGCGGTCAGAGTCCGTGCGGGGCAGCCGGCGCAGGTTTTCTCGAGCAAGACCGGGCTCCCCGACGATTCCGTGGATGCTGTCGTCGCGGATGTCACCGGCGCGGTCTGGATCACGACCGACAAGGGGATCGTCCACATCGACCAGGCAGGCCGGATTCTGAGGGTCTACAGCTTTTCCGACGGGCTCCCCGCGCGGGAAGGAGTCGTGAGGAGCGTCCTGAGGGACTCCGCGGGCCGGCTCTGGTTCGGCCTCGTCGGAGCCCTCGTCCGCTACGACCCGCACGCAGATCAGGGGATCCGGCCTCCCCCATCGCTCGCGGTCGAGAGTGTCACGGTGGCGGACCGGGCCCGGGGCCAGAAGGAAACGGTCGTCGACGTGTCCGTGATCGATTTTGCGGATCCCAGGGGCACCTCGATCAGCTGGATTCTCGGACCTCATGAAACGGCGTTCTCGCAGCCGAGGAACACCCGCTTCGTGCGCTGGCTCGGGCTCCCGCCCGGCGACTACGACTTGACGATCCGGGCCGTTGACCGCGGCGGCCGGCCCGGACCGCCGGCCCGGGTGAGCTTCGCGGTTCCGGCACTCTGGTACGAGACAAGGACCGCGAGGATCTTCCTCGCCATCGCGGCCCTGGCTCTCGGAGCCGTCCTGCCCGCGGCGCTGAGTGCCAGCGCGCGGATCACGACGACCCTGCAGGCCCATCTGCGCTTTCGCCTCCGGGAACTCCTGTCCCCCCGGTACACCGAAATCCTGGACGATCCGTTTCTGCCGGGCTCTCCGGTCGTCGTTCCTTCACATGAAGAGGCAATCGAGGAGATCCTGGGAACGATCCGGCGAGCCTGGAATCAGAATGCCATCCTCTGCCTGCTCGGACCTCCAGGCATCGGGAAGTCGACGGTCGTCCAGAGTCTCGAGGCCGGTGCGGGGAGTCCCGGAATCCTGGCGCTGCCCATCCCGCCAGCCCGGCCGGAGAACGCCGAGCAGCGCGGACGTTTCCTGGAGGATGTCGCCCGGGTTCTCGTCCAGCGGCAGCTGGTGGGTGCGGAGCAGGCCGCCCGGATCACGGGTGGAGGGGGAACGGGCCTCTCGCTCACGAGGGGCGTGGCGGAGCTGTCGAGTCTCCTCCTCGAGGGGAAAACCACGGTGCTTCTCGTGGAGGACGACCCAGGCGAGCTCGAGGCTGAAGCCGTCCGAGCGCGAAAGAAGCTGGCGAGTCTGATCCTGACGGCGGGCCCGCACATTTCGCTCCTGGCCGTTCGAGACGTCGAGCCTTCGCTCCTGGCGGCCGAGGAACCCGACCTGGCGAGAGTCGCGAACCTGATTCGCCTGCAGCCCGTTCCGGTCGAGAGAGCCGCCCACTGGCTGGAAGTCACGGCCGCGACGCGAGCACGCTTTGCCCCGGGAGTGGCTCTTTCGGCGGTGAAGGCGACCGGTACGGAGCCGGATCGGCTTCGGGCGCTCGGGACGGCGATTCTGGGGGTTTGCAGGGCCGAGAAGACCAACCGCGTGACGACGGTCGTCGTGAAGCAGGTCCTGGAATCGTGGGATGAAAGCCCGCCGGCGTTTCTCGGAGGCATCTGGGCACGGCTCTCGACCGCGGAACGGGCCGTTGCCGCTGCCCTGGGACACGTGGACCGAGGGGAGCACATGGCTCGTCCCGTGGGCGAGGTGATCACGGCGCTTCGAGAGGCGGGATTTCCCCTCGGTCCGATCGAAGCGGGCGCCATCATTCCGAGGCTCGTGGAAGCGGGAATCCTGGTCAGATGCGAGGACCGGATCATCTTCCGGAGCCGGGTCGTCGCGCGCTTCGTGGCGTTGCACAGGCCTCTCTCGGAGGAACGCTCCGCGGGGACCGAAGTGATCGGCCCCTACGAATTGCTGGATCAGATTGGAACGGGGGGAATGGGTGTCGTTCACCGGGCACGCCGTCTGGACAACCGGATGCTCGTGGCCCTGAAGGTGATCCACCAACACCTCCTCGCAACGCCCGACATGAAGCGCCGCTTTCTCAGGGAGGGTGAGATCGGGGTGCGCGTCAACCATCCGGGGGTGGTGAAGGTCATCGAGCGTGGTGTTGCCAATGGCCGGGCGTACATCGCGATGGAGTTCGTACCCGGTTCGACGATCCGGGCTCTGGTGGCCAGGCACGGTCCCTTTCCGGTCCACACGGCTGCCCGGATCGTCAGCGAGCTCTCCGGGGCGGTGGCCGCGCTCCACGCGGCGGGCATCGTGCATCGAGACATCAAGAGCGAGAACGTGATCGTGTCCGGAGATGGAACGGCGAAGATCCTGGACTTCGGCCTGGCCCGGACGACCGAGACGACGCGGCACACCGAGGAAGGTCACGTTCTCGGCACACCGGACGCGATGTCGCCGGAACAGGTTCGCGGCCTGACGCCGGGACCGCAAGCAGATGTGTGGGCGCTGGGAGTCGTGCTGTACGAGATGCTGACGGGCGTTTCCCCGTTCCTGCGGGAGACGACGGTGGCGACGATGACGGCGATCCTGGAGGAAGAGCCCGAACCGCTGTGGATTCACGGAGCGACATTTCCGGAAGCACTGGACTCGATCTTGGCCCGCGCTCTCGAGAAGGACGTCGCGAAGCGATGGCAATCGGCCTTCGAGCTTCAGAAGGCACTCGAGGGCCTGGCGCGAACCGTCGCGCGGGCCGAAACCACGACCCAGAAGGCCCAGTAACGGACAGGTCTTTCAAGATCTGGCCCAGAACGTCATAGCCGCTCCCTCGCCAGTGTCAGTCTGAGAGCGGCTTCGAGAAACGCTCCCGCGGCCCTCTCCTCGCCTTCGGACCCATCCCCCGTCCGGAGCCTTCCGACCGACATCGCCAGATCGCCGACCAGCCTTCCGCACTCCCTCAGCCCCGTCTCTTCGAGCCAGGCGGCGGATTCCGAGAGCCGTTCGACAAACGAAGCTGGGAGTTGCCGCATCCCCAGCTGGACCACCTCTTCCAGAAGCGCCCAGCCCTGCTGGATCGCGCCCTCGACCGGTGACCGGCCCGAAGGGCCCGCCACGCCGCCCGTCACGGCGGAGGCTGCATCGCCCGTCTCGAAGTCCGGGACGACCAGCCTGTCCGCGACCACGGCGAGCGGCTCCAGGACCAGTCCTAGATGTGCGCGACGAAAGGCACCCGCGACGAATCGAACCGCCCCGTGCGCGCCACCCAGCGCGGCCGCGAGGTGGTCCGTCGACAGCGGCACCACCGACCGGAACGGCTTCGCCAGGAGGCACTGCTCGCCCTCGAGATCGGTCAGGACCGCCTCTAGCTGCTGGGCGCCTGGCGAGAAGTACGCTCCCTGAGCGTCCCGGACGGGCAAGACGTGAACGTCCTCGGCAAGGACCCTCGGGCGCAGGACCTTCGGAGGACGGCTCTTGAACAACTCCTCCAGGTGCGAGAGCGAACGGAGAAGCAAGGGCTCGGGCAAGCTCCCCCACTCGCCTTTCTGCGGCGTCACGGAAGTCATGCCACCCCGCGACTCGCCAAACACGAGACTCCTGTTCGCACGACGCTTCGCGACCCTCGTGACAACCAGCCCCTTCGCCAGCGAGCCTATCGAGACACCCGTCATCGCACGCTTGCCGCCGATCGCCGCGCCCTCGGGCAGGATCTCCTCCGGCTTGAAGTTCCACTCCTTCCGGAAGACGAGGACGGCACCTGAATCAGGGTCCGCGAAGAAGACCTCCACTTCACGACTCCGGCCGCTGCCGTCCACGTGCCCGCCGAGTCCGATGAGCTTGAGCTGGTCGAGCTTCGTCTCCAGCGCTTCTCCGGTCCCGAGGACGTGCCGTGAGGGCAAGGCCCCTCCGCCGCTGCCGCGCTGCCGCGCGACAAGTTCCGCTCCAAGCTCGACGATCGTTCCCGCCCGGTAACGGCTACTCCGCGTGCGATAGGCCTCGAGAGTCTCCTCGAGATCCTCGAGGGCCACATGGGGCCACGTGTAGCCGGCCTTCTCGAGATCCTCCCGGGCCATCGCGAACTTCTGCGCGAGGGCTCCGTGATAGCCAGAAACGCCATCGAGGAGGACGGCCCGCATCACGGACAAGGCGCTTTCGAACGGGCCCAGCTCGACCTCGGCGTCATCACTGACGTGGACGTCCACGACGAGGCGCGCCGCATCGCGGTCGACCGTGTCGGCCTTGCGAAACGCCCAGACCGACAGCGCCACGTGCTCGCAGTCCGTTCGCCTCGCACAGTCACACTTGGCGTACGCGAGATCGTTCGGAACCAGGAACCGGACCGTACACGCCGGAAGCATCGCGACAGGCGGCTGCCCATCGGCATTCCGCTGAACTTCAACCGTCGCTCCCCGGCGCGCAAGCTGGCGGGCGATTTCGATCATCTTCTTCCCGAGCCGCTCGATCAGCACCTCGTCGGTCAGATCGCCCGGACTCCACCGGACCGGCGCGACGGGGGACGGGCCTTCCGTCGCCGGGACGTCCTCCAGGAGGGACCCGGCCCGCGGCGCGGCCATCGCCCACTTCTGATAGGCGAGCACCGAGGCGACCCGGTGCCGGCACGCGCCGGAAGCGCCGCAGGAACACTGCGCCTCCCTCAGAGCGACGCCAGGTGGGAGCTTGACCGTCACCCCGTCCTCGAAGACCGCGGTGACGACGGAGCCTGCGTCCTCCTCGATGGCGGGACCTTTTCCCTGCTCGAGTTCGCGCTGCGCCCGCTTGACGAGGCCGAGGTTTGCCAGAGCGGCGATCGCCTCGGGGGTGAGCGCGAGGAGATCGGCCCTCATCCGCGAACCTCATTCGCGGACCTCATCCGCGGACCTCATTCGCGGACCTCATCCGCGGACCTCATTCGCGGACCTCATCCGCGGACCTCATTCGCGGACCTCATCCGCGAACCTTCTCCGCGATCCAGGCGGCGAGCTGCCCGGGCGTCATTGCCGCCACGCTGGCGCCAACGTTGACGAGCCGTCCGGCCATCTCGCGGTCGTAACTGGGGTTTGCCTCCTCGTCGAGCGCCGCCAACCCCAGGACCTTCGTCCCCTGCTCGCAGAGTGACTTCACGCGTTTGACGAGGAGTTCCGGTGAGGACCCTTCGTAGAAATCCGTGATCAGGACGACGATCGACCGGCGGGGGGCCTCGAGGAGATCCGTCGCATAGGCCACCGCCTTGCCGATATCCGTCCCGCCTCCGAGTTGTACCTTCATCAACAGTTCCACCGGGTCGGTCACATCCCGCGTGAGGTCGACGACCGCGGTGTCGAAGGCCACGAGGTGAGTCCGGATGCCGGGCAGCCCCCACAGGCACGCCGCCGTCACGGCCGAGTGGATCACCGAGTTCACCATGCTGCCGCTCTGGTCCACGAGCAGAACCACTTGCCACTGCTCGGTGAAGCGCCGAGTGCGCGAGAAGAAGAAGGCCTTCTCGAGATAGAGCTTTCTCTCACCAGGAGACCAGTGAGCGAGATTCGACTTCAGAGTCTTGCGGAAATCGAGGTTCTTGGCGGCCTTCAGCGGCGATCGCCGCCGGCGGTCCAGCACACCGGAGAAGGTCTGCCTCACCTCGGTCGCGAGCTTCTCCATCAGCTCTCGGACGACTTCCGCCACGAGCTTTCGCGCCATTGCCAGGACGTCCGGGTTCATCAGGTGCTTCGTCCGCAGCACCGCCCCGAGAAGGACCTCGTTCGGCTTGATCCTCTCCAGAACTTGCGGGTTCGTCACGACCTCGTGAATGGCGTAACGCTCGACGGCGTCTTGCTCCAGCCGCTCGATCGTCTCCTTCGGGAAGAGCCTGTGGATCTGGTCGATCCAGTCGGGCACGGTGAGGGCGGATGGCCCGATGCCTCCGTGCCGGCCGCCGCGAATGTCCCGCCCCTGCAGTTCCTCGTCCCGGTCGTAGAGCCAGGAGAGCGCGGCGTCCATGGCGAGCGCATCGCCGTCCAGGCCGCAGCACGAGAGCGCCGACGCGGACGGGTTTCCCAGAACGAGCCTCCAGCGAGCAAGAGGCGGAAGATCCGTCACGCTTTCACCGCCTCGAGGCCGTACTGCTTCATCAGCTTGTCGATCGAAAGCTCCAGCGCGGCGCCCTCCGCCACGACCTCGACGGGGACCTGCGTCCGGAGGAAGGCCCGAGCCTCGGAATCCGTCGCGGTGCCCTGGTGCATCTCGAGCACGGTCCGCGCGATCCCCTCGCGCTCCAGGGGCGGAAAGAAGGCGAACGCCATCCGGAGCGACGGGAGCGCGACCAGGAAGTCGTCGGGCCCCATCTCCGAGAGCGTGCCGTCAATGGACTCGAGTAGCGAATTCGACCGGACCACCTCGTCGCGGGCCAGAATGAAGAGCCCGGACAGAAAGTCGCCGAGCGACGAAAAGCGGGCGACGCCCCGGAAGCCACCGAGGGCGTGGACCTCGGCCGCGCCGGTCGATTCGTATCCTCCCGTGCTCCAGAGGAAACCGATCGCGGCTCCCCTGATCGCCGGCGGCGCCTCGGCATCGACCGCCCGCCGCAGCATCACTCCGAATGCTCGCTCGGCCGGAGTGTCGATCCGCCCCTGACCGTACCGCACGAGATCACGGAGACTGGCAACCGCCCGGATTTCGCCTTCCACCGCCGGGGCGGCCGGGCCCTGGAGCCCTTCCAGGAGCCACAACCCGCGCTCGAACGACCGCTCGAGGACGGCTCCGATCATCGCGGAGCCCGTCATCTCGTAGAGATCACCGTGGCGCCAGAGGGAGAGCAGAGTCGATGAGGCCGAACCGAGATCGGCGAGAGACGTCTCTTTCTCGACGCTCGCCACGACGAGATCCATGACCCGTGCGGAGAGGGCCTGGATTCCGGCGAACGCCGCCCGGCCCAAGATCTCCGCCAGAAGTGACGACTTCCCTTCCGCGGCGAGCAGGAGTTCCTCGAGCCGCGCGCGCGCGGCTTGCTCCAGCGTGGCGCCCCAGGAGGCAGCCTCGATCAGGGCCATCTCGGTCTCGAAGGTCCTCCTCAGGCTCCAGGTCTCCTTCAACTCGACGCCCGTCGCCGATTCGGAGCCCTTGGCCCGCTGCACCCCCGGGATCTCGAGGATCCTCAGCCGGTGGAGCACCCGGCTCTTCTCGCGCCCGAGCGGCTCCGTCAAATCCAGCGCGACCGCCCCTGGCTCGGAGGAGAGGGTGACGCCGCAACGCTCCAGTTCCGTCTCGACATCCGCCAGGAGTGGCGGACGCGGCGTGCCCGCCGCCAGACGGCCGTACTTCTCCCCGCTGAAAGCCGCCATGATCTCGACGAGCATCGGATCCGTCCGGGGCCGGAGGACCCCTCTGTACGTCCACGGGAGGGCGGCTTCCAGACCGTCCTTCACGAGTCCCGCGGCGAGACCGTCCAGCAGGTCCGAGCGGAGCATGCAGGCGTGTCCACGGAGACGGACAAGGGCGCTCGCCAGAGAGAAGCAGGCGATCAGATCCGCCGCCGAGACGGGCTGCTTTCTCTCGCGGAGGCGCTTGACGGCTGTCTCGAAGAGCTTCTCGGGCGCGGCCTCTGGACCATGCGTCCAGACAGCGTCGTAGAACGCCGGTGAGGGCATTCCGGACTCGTACCCGGTGAAGCTGTCGAGCCGCTTCCAGGAATACGGGACGAGGTAGCTCCCGTGGCGAGCGCCGGCCTCCGGGCGAGGAGGGTCCGGAAAGGACGGCAAGGCAGGATCCGGACGGGAGTTTCGCGAGAGGAAGGGCGCGTGGAATCCGCCACAGATGGCGACGACGTCGCCCCCGGACCGCTCCGCTTCCGCGAGCGCCCACGAGAGGCACCTCACCATGTAGTCCTCGCGGGGCTGGTCTCTCTCCGAGGCCTCCGCCTCTCCCCGCAGTGCCTCGAAGTAAGACTCGAGCCTGAGGGCGAGTTCTTCCAGGTCCATCGGCTGCTCGAAGAGGTGGTCCCAGAGCGAGTCGACGTCGGCGACTCCGAACTTCTGGCAGAGGAGACCGTCCAGGTCGCGCTTCTCATCCCTGCGGTCGTGATAGCGGTTGCGAACGCCCTCGAAGGACTTCGTCCAGGCCGGAAGGTCCATGAACCTCACGTCCGCGCCACAGGCAACCCCCTCGTTCAATCCGACCCACTCGGGTGAGTAGCCGCACAGAGGCGTCCAGGATGCGTGCGAGTGGTCCTCGAACTGGTGGAACGTGAAGACGGCCAGCGGAGGTTCGTGTCCGAGCAGGAGTTCGTCGAGCCGGCCGTTCATATCGGACGGGCCCTCTATCAGGATGAAGCGCGGCTTCATCTGGCGGATCGTCTCCTTCACGAGCCGGGCGCACGCCGGACTGTGATGCCTCACCCCGATGACCTTCAGCGCCAACGGACGTCCCTCAGCCGGGCAGGAGGTGGCGGGCCTCGTAGTAGCGGCGCCAGTGGTCCTCTTTGCGCTTCGAGACCCGCTGCTCGAAGTAGCGCCTCAGTTTCTTCATGTCCTCCGCGCTGTCCTTGGCGGCGGTGCCCGCCAGGCACTCCACGATGTCCTCGGGTGTGCCCGGCTCACCCCGCATGAAATATCCACGGACCCCGACCGCATGAGAGACCGAGACCGCCTCGGCCGTCGACATGACGGCCGACAGTCGTTCCATGGCCTGGCCCTCGTGCGTCTCTCCGCTCCGCAACTCGCGGAAGGTCGTGACGAGGATCTCGAGGACCCTCGGATCGGGCGTCATGGGAACGCCCGAGCGGCTGAGAAGCCTCTCCGTCTCTTCCTTGACGAGGTCGAGTTCCACGCGGAAGTCGGGAATCGGGAAGATCGTCTCGAAGTTGAAGCGGCGTTTCAGCGCACTCGACATCTCGTTCACGCCGCGATCGCGAGTGTTGGCGGTCGCGATCACATTGAAGCCGTCCCGCGCGAAGAGCATGCCGAACTCGCCCTCGAGTTCGGGGACGGCCAGGACCCGGTCGGAAAGAACCGAGAGGAGAGAGTCCTGCACCTCCAGCGGGCACCGGGTGATCTCCTCGAAGCGGACGAGCTGGCCGAGACGCAGCCCCTGGTAGAGGGGAGCGGGCACGAGCGCACGGGGGGACGGCCCCTCCGCGACGAGGAGCGCATAGTTCCACGAGTACTTGATCTGATCTTCCGTCGTCGACGCGCCGCCCTGGATCGTCAGCGTGGAGCATCCCGAGATCGCGGCGCAGAGCAACTCCGACAGCAAGGACTTCGCCGTCCCTGGCTCGCCGACGAGCATGAGGCCCCGGTTCGTCGCCAGAGTCACCATCGCGCGGTCCACGAGCGCCGGGTTGCCGACGAACTTCTTGCGGACACCCAGTCCCGGATCTCCCAGGATGAACGTCCGGACGCCTCCGAGGGTGAGCTTCCAGCCCGGCGGCCTCGGCCCCGAGTCGGCCTCCGTGAGGCGGGCGAGTTCCTCCGCGTAGAGGACCTCTGCGGGCGGACGCTGGACCGACGCGGGCTGCGACGGGGGAACGGGGGATTTCGCTTTCGCCATGAGATCTCCTTTACGACGTCAGGGCGTTGAGGTCGCGAACGAGTTCCGAGAAGCTGACGCGGTCGATGGCGCCCAGCTCGGTGCACTTGTCGTCCCCCCATCCACCGTGGCCGGACGGCCGGACAGTCACCTTCCCGAGCTTCTGTTCGGGCTCCATCATGACGTCGCCCGCGATGATCCCCGGTTCCAGCTCCAGGATCGCCTCGAGGGCCCCGCCACCGAGCGGCTTCTCGTACCACCAGCTGCTGCCGCCATCCTGAGGGGCGCCTCGACGCCACCCTCGGTGATCGAGCGCCAGCACTCTGCCGGTCGACACCTTCGTTCCCTCGAATCGCACGAGCGCCTTCGCCTTCCGCTCCTCCTCGGTGACGAGGTAGGTCTCCCGTCCCAGCTGCTTGAACGGCTGGAGGATCTCGTAGTCCCCGAAGACCTGACCCCACGCGGCGCTCAGATCGTCCGGGAGATCGAGTGCGTGGACCACGCCGATCGATGAACCCGTGGCGAGGCTCCACTCGGAGTCCCCGGAGTCAGCGAAGGAGTTGTCTTCCGCCACACGGAACGTCGAGACGAGCGTGTCACCGTCGTCGAACACGCCCCAGACGATCCGTCTGACGAGGTGCTGAACGAGAGGGTGCTCGACGAAGAACGTCCGGAAGACGTCGTCTTTCCAGCGGCGGCCGGAGCACATGGCGATCTCGAACTTCAGGATCTGCTGGGCCGAGAGGGTCTTGACGTCCTTCTTGAGCGCCTTCCAGGCGTCGGTCGCCAGCTGGGCCTTCTCGCCGTCGTCCGTCTTCACCGCCCTTGGCAGTTCGGGCAGCTTCTTGCCCTGGGCATCGCGAACGAACGGACGGAGGTGCTCGTCGAACCCGACCTTGAACGCTCGGGGACCGAAGTCGAGCGTCAGGGAACCATCGTCGTCGAGCCCGAGGTCGGGCACGAGCCGGTCGGCGAGGTCTTCGGGAGACAGACCCCGGCGCTCGGCGATCACCTCGATCTTCTCCTTCGCCTTCTCCTGAAGACCCTTGAATCTGACCTTCTGGGCAATGCCGTTGAGGAACATTAGGGCGACGTCGGTCCCGATCGCGGCCAGGACGTCCAACCCCGCCACGGCGCGTGCGTTTGCGGCCTGGCCCGGCCAGTCCCGGATCATCGGAGTCAGCTTCCGCGCGCAGGCGTCGTCGCCGAAGTGACCGAGCGCGTTGAAGGCCCAGTTCTCCTTTCCGGGCGCCCCCGCGACGAGCCAGGCGGAGAAGAGATCCCAGGAGAATGCGGCGAGAGAGGCTTCGTCGCACAGCTCCTTGACTCTGGCGATTCCGGCGTAGGGCTCGTCGAGACGGGAAAAGGCCAGCATGGTGCCGAGGTGCTGGACGGCGTCCAGAGGAAGGACGACGGCCTCACCCTTCAGCGCGGGGCGCGTAAACGCGCCCGGTTGCCAGAACCCCGGGAGCTTGGGCACCTTGGCCGGGACGATCCGGAGCGGATCGAAGTCGAGGACCTCCCGGACCCCTTCGCGCGCCTCCGTCCCATATCGTTCGGCCACGCCGAGAACGAGCGCTTCCTTCCCGTTGGCGGCAAGGAAGCGAAGCGCATTGCCGGCGGCGACCCGTTCCGCCCCTTCCTTCCCCAGAGCCACGGGGACGAGCCCCACCGCGGCGGCCTCGGCGTGGTTGAAGATCCAGCGCTGCGCCTCCGCCCGGGCCTTCTTCTTCTCGCAGGCCAGGGCAGCCGGGAGAGCGAGTTCCGCCGCATCGAACGGCTGCAGCAGTTCGACGACCCCGGTGATGTTGTGATTCGCGATCCGGACGAGCCCAGGGAGCGCCCGGAGTTCCCACTGTGCCAGGAGCCGGACCGGCTTGTAGTAGGAAGACAGCGCCGCCGGAGAGAGTTCCTCCCACAAGAGAAGCCCGAGCCGCTCTGTCGCGTACAGGAAGGAGTTGGGGTTGACCCACGTCGCCTCCTTGCTGTTCTCCGCGATCCACTTCCGGGCGTCACCGTCGCTCATGGCCGCGAGCTTGGCCGCCTCCTTGGGAAGGCGAGCCTGGCCCAGGACCTCGTCCGCCCACTTCTCCTTCGGGAGCCGGCTGAAATAGTGGGAGTCCCAGCCATACTCGTTCAGCCACTGTTCCCTCAGTCCAGCCGGCCAGATGACCCGCGGCGTGTGTGGCAGTGGCTCGAGTTCGAGGATTCTCGTCTCCTGCCGCTTCTCCTTCTTCAGCCAGGGCGGATGGACGAGAAACTCCGGAAGGGCGGCCAGCCGGGCCTCCTCGCGCGGGGGCCTCACCTTGGCGCGGATCCCGTCCAGGGTCTTTCTCTGTGCCCCCGAGAGCGTGTTTCCGACCCGCTCCGCGAGAGCCGGATCGTTGCGAACCAGGAGCGTCAGAATGGAGTCCGCCATCTGTCCGGCCTGGCCCTTCCCCGCGACCTTCGAGAGCACCCGCATGGCGCGCGCTGGCGAGGCGGCGAAGACTTCGTTGGCGATCGCGACGGCCTCCTTCACGTCGAGACGCGAGGCGAGAGCCTCGAAGGCCTCGTCGGTCCTGAGCACGGAGACCGCGGTCAGGACCTCCTTGCGAAAGCTCGCGTAGTCCGACTTGTCGAGGCACGCGACAAGTGCGGGGAGAGCGGCTGGTCCCGCCCCCTCCACCATCGACAGACAGATTTCGAGAACGTCCGGCTCCCAGCCCTGCGTCGAGGGGAAGATTCCCCAGACTCCCTGGATCCCTCCGGTGATCAGCTTCCTCATCACCTCGCCATCCGACAGGCACGTCAGGAGCGAGCCCGCCCAGCGCTGAACGACTCCTGATGCCAGGATGTCCGAGGCGTCCTTCTCGGCCCACGCGGCGATGTCAGGGAAGAGATACGCGAGCGAGGCTCGCGTGACGAGATCCGGCGTCACCCGCAGCGACTCAGCCGCGGCACGGGCCTCCTCCCACTCGTCATCCCGCGCCTCCGCCAGGAGACTCCGCAGCTCGAGCCACTGTCCGATCTTCCCTGTCTGGAACGAGACGAGGTGGAAGTGCTGCGTGTTGGCCGTCGTCCGCTGGATCGTGGCCGGGCCCGCGACACCCGCCGTGCAGTACTCCATCGACGCCGTGAGAGCCCGGAGGGCAAACGCGAGCCCCTTCGTTCCGGCCCAGTACGCCACACAGTGATCCACGGCTGGACTGTCCGACCAGTCCTTTCGGTGTGACAGGACCGCCGGCAGGAACTGCTCGATATCGGGAGTGGCGGGCTCCGGAATCTCGCCATCCTTGCGTCCCCTCACCAGCCTCTTGTTGAGCTCCCGCAAGGCGGGACCAAACTCATCCCCCTTGAAGGACTCCGAGTTCTGCCACAGGCCTGCAATCCTCTGGTAGTACTTCGTCATCTCGTCGAAGGCTCCCCCGGCGTCGGCCTTGAACCCTTTCGCCTGGAGGTTCCGCCGCGGGTGGAGCTTCCGTCTCAAGGCAGGCGTCCACGCCACAACGGGTTCGGCGGCAGCCTGAGGGCCGGGCACGGGCTCCGTGCTCGACGGCTCTTCCGGCGCCAGCACCGTGACTCCATCTCTGGCGGCAGGGGAAGTGTCAGGCAAGGTCCCGGGCGGTACCACGGGGGGCGATAGGGGTTCCGCGCTCGCCGGAGAAGGCTCCGGAGCCTGGGAGTCGCCGGCCGCTGCTGCACCCTCGGCCTTCTTCGCGGCGGCTGCCGGGGCGGGCGGCGGTGCCTTCGCAACCGAGGGGGTAGCCGCGCTTCCGGCCTCCTTGTACCCCTTCGAGGTCTTCTCGCGGATCAACGAGTCGTACTCGGCTCGCGCCTTCGCCTCGGAGGCGAAGGTCTTCGTTCTCTCCTGACCGGCCGTGCCGATCCGGCCCCACCTCGTCGTGACGTCGTTTCCGGATTGATCGATCTCCCAGAACTTGCTGGACGTCCCTTCCTGGAACTCGAACCGGCGCATGAATCCCCCGAAGCCTCGCGGGCGCTCTGTTTGTCTGTGAGGACCCGCGTATTCTCATTCCCGCGAGGGGGCACGTAAACAGAAACGCGCCCTTCGCGTGCGTTTCCTCACGCCCGCGTCCCGGACCTTGCCGAGTCCCTCTCTCTTCACTCGTACTCGATGGCCTCGGTCACCTTCGTCCGGACCGCCTGGCGGGCGGGGACCCACGCCGCCAACGCCGAGACGGCCGGAAGGGCCACGAGAAGCTGCCCCAGAAGCTCCCACGGGTACCGATGCGGCATGCGCCAGCCGGCAAAGGTCTCGGCCACGGACGTCTCCATGAACCGGGCCAGAAGATCGCCCAGCGGAAGGGCGAGAAGGAGCCCCGTAAAGGCGAGGAGCAGCGCCTCGAGGACGATGCTGTGCCGGATCTGCTTCCCGAGCGCTCCGAGGGCCTTGAGAATCCCGATCTCCCGCGTTCGCTCGACGACCGAGATCAGGAGGGCCGTCACGATCCCGAGGAACGCCACGACGAGAGCGAGAAAGACCGTGATCCGGATGAGGGCGTAGAAGCTGTCGATGGCCCGGGCGATCTCGGCCTTGAACTCCTTGCGGGTCGAGATGAGGGCGGGCAGACGCCCGCTGAGCTTCTGGCGGATCCGGTCACGAACGGCCCCGGCATCGGCACCGGGATGCAGATTCACATCGTAGGTGTCGACGCGGTCGTCCTTCCAGTACTTCAGGAAGGTCGAGCGGTCCATGAAGACGGTTCCGCGATCAGCGGTGAAGTCCCGGAAGGCGGCGGCCACCTCAAACCTCACCTCACCCGAGGGGGTGCTCAGGACGAGGATGTCTCCCTTGTGGATGCCGAGCTTTCTCGCGAGGTTGTCAGAAACAGCGCACTTGCCCTCGCGCGCGACACCCTGGAGCATCTCCTCGTTCGTCCCCTCGAGGTACTCGTGCCGCGTCCTCTCCATCATCTGGGCGAACTCGATCGAGGCGATCTGGATCTGCTCTCCGCGGTATTCGAGCTGCGCGGACCTGTAGCTTTCGACCGCGCGAACGCCGGGGATCGACTCGAGCTCTGCCTTCAGCTCCGCGGGAAAGCGGAAATCGGGCCTCACGAGGCTCGCCGAGGCCCGGACGTAGAGGTCCGACGTGAGGATGTCGTCCATCCAGCGGACCATCACTGCCTTGGTGGCCCCCATGTAGCCCCCGAGTCCCAGAACGAACGAGAGCGAGATCGTCATGGCCAGGATCGAGCCGGATGTCCGGCGGGGATTGCTCAGGAGCGAATCCGACGCCAGCTGGCCCGCGACAGGCGAGACGCGAGAGAGGAACGGGGCGATCTTCCGCATGGAGGCTCTGGCGAGAGGGCCGATGAGCACGATGCACCCGGCCGCGGACAGGATCAGCACCGGGAAGACGAGAGCATTCCGCGTCAGCCATCCGGCCGAGGGCAGGAGGATCGCGCTGAGAAGAAGAAAGGCGCCTGAAGCCAGCCGGAGAGGGCTCGCATCCTCGAGCCGGGCCTGGTGCGCCCCCTTGGCGAACACCTCGGTGGGCGGGATCTTCGAGGCCACGCGCGCGGGGCCCCAGGCAGCCGCCAGAGACGCAACGAGACCCAGGACAACCGAGAGGAGAATGGTCTCGAGGGGCATCTGTGCTCGTGACGCGTCAGAGACGCCGAAGATCGTCTCCGTCGTTTGCCCCATCATGTCGAGCATCGACTGTGTCAGACCCCTGCCGGCGAACACGCCGAGGATCGAGCCGAGGAGGCCGATGACGGCCGCCTCGAGGAGAAAGAGCGCCTGCACCTGGCGCGGCGTGGCTCCCAGGGACCGCAGTGTCCCGATGTCGCGCCTCCGCCGGTTCACGGCGACCGTGAAGGCGTTGAAGATCAGGAAGGTCCCGATGCCGAGCGCGAATCCGCTCGAGATGTTGAATCCGACGACGAAGTTGTAGATGAGCTTCTCGAGCTGGGACCCGCGCCGGGCCGGTGTCTCGACCTTGGTGCCCGGCCCGAGAAGAGCCTGCAGAGAGGCTTCCCCTTCCGCCAGAGTCATCTCCTCCGGCAGTCGAATCTCGATGCGGTCGAAGCGCCGGCCCCGGCCGAAGAGCGTCTGTGCCGCATAGACGTCCATGACGGCGAGGTTCCCGCCGAAAGCCTCGGCGAATCCCCTGGGAGTCAGGAGCCCCCGGACCGTGACCGGCCTTTCACCCGCGGGAAGCTTCAGGACGAGAGTGTCTCCGGCCTTCAGGCCGGCCTTTTCCGCGAGCGAGCGAGAGATCGCGACGGAATCGGGCTGCGCGAGGAACAGGAGCGGATCGTCGATGTCGGCGTCGTCACCCTCGAAGCCGTAGTCCCGCATCTCCCTGTCCCCCAGGAGATCGACCCCCATCACGAGGAGGCTCCCCAGCTCTCCCCTCTTGGGGACGACGATCTGTTCGATCACCGGAGACTGGGCCTTCACCTCGGGCCGTTCTCGAAGCGTTTCCAGAAGCTCCTCCGGAACTCCGCCTTCCGCCGAGATCTGGAGCTGTGCCTTGCCCGCCATTCGGTCCACGGTCGATCGAATGCCCGAAACGAGCGTCGTCTGAGCTCCGCGAATCGAGCTGAAGGTCGCGACACCGACGATCACGCCAAGGAGCGTGAGTAGGGTCTTGGCGACGTGATGCCGGGCATACGAGAAGGAGAGCGTCCGCAAGAGGAACTTCAAACCGTCCTCACAACCCGTCGCTTTCCAGGCGCCCGTCACGAATCTGGATGATCCGTGAGCAGGCCGCGGCCGCCCGGGAATCGTGTGTCACCATGGCGATCGTCGTGCCGCCCTCGGAGTGGATCCTCTGGAGCAGGTGGAGGATCTCCTCGCCCCGCACCGAATCGAGGTTTCCGGTTGGTTCGTCAGCGAGAAGAAGCGGAGCCCCCGTCACCAGGGCCCGGGCGATGGCGACCCGCTGACGTTCCCCGCCCGAGAGTTCGTCCGGCAGGTGGGACGCCCGAGGGGAAAGACCCACGCTCGAGAGGGCCGCTTCGACTCGAGATTCGATCTCCTTTCGCGAGTGGCCGGCCAGATGAAGGGGAAGGGCCACGTTCTGAGCGGCCGTGAGGGTGGGCATCAGGTGGTAGGCCTGAAAGATGTAGGACACCTTCTCGCGGCGGAAGAGGGACCGGTCTTCCTCGCTCATCCGGGAAAGATCGCGGCCCGCCACCAGCACCTCTCCCGCGGACGGAATGTCCAGACCGCCCATGAGGTTGAGGAGAGTCGACTTGCCCGAGCCCGAAGGCCCCATGATCGCCACCATCTCGCCCGCTTCGACACGGAGAGAGACGCTGGAAAGGGCGGTCACGGTCGACTTGCCATCGTAGGTCTTGGTGACAGAGCGAAGTTCGAGCACGGCAAGATCCTCCGCGCCGTAAGGGGATGTGTCAACGACGGACCCGGGCGACCGAATCCGCTCGCCGGCGGGCGCCACCCGCGCGAAAATCACCTGCACGGGTGTCTCAAAGCGAGTAGATTGCCCCCTGGCGAGGAGGTTCCTCCATGAATTTCAAAACCATCATCGAGCCCTTCAGAATCAAGTCGGTCGAGTCCGTCAAGTTCACGACTCGCAAGGAGCGAAAGGACCGTCTGGCCGAGGCGGGCTACAACGTCTTCCTCCTCCATGGCGAGGACGTCCTGATCGACCTTCTGACCGACTCGGGAACAGGGGCGATGTCGGCCGCGCAGTGGGGGGCCCTGATGCAGGGCGACGAGACCTATGCCGGGAGCAAGTCGTACTACCGCTTCCGCGACGTCGTGCAGGACCTCACGGGGTTCAAACACATCATTCCCACGCACCAGGGGCGGGCGGCCGAGAGGATCCTCTTCCACACCGTGCTCCGGCCCGGCCAGATCGTCCCCAACAACACGCACTTCGACACCACGCGCGCCAACGTCGAGGTGGAAGAAGCGGCGGCGGTCGATCTCGTGATCAACGAGGGCCGGATCCCCTCGCTGATTCACCCCTTCAAGGGGAACGTCGACATCGAGAAGCTCGAACGGCTCCTCGCGGAGAAGGGAGACCGGGTCCCGCTCGTGATGGTGACCGTCACCAACAACTCGGGCGGCGGACAGCCGGTGTCGCTCGCAAACCTGCGCGAGGTTCGCCGCGTCTGCGACAAGTACCGGAAGCCATTCTTCCTCGATGCCTGCCGCTTCGCCGAGAACGCCTACTTCATCAAGCTCAGGGAAGAAGGCCAGAGCCACCGCTCGCCCAAGGAGATCGCGCAGGAGATGTTCCGCCTCGCGGACGGCTGCACGATGTCGGCCAAGAAGGATGGTCTCGCCAACATCGGCGGGTTCCTCGCCCTGAACGACGACGAGGAGGCGCAAAAGGCCCGCAACCTCCTCATCCTCACGGAAGGATTCCCGACCTACGGCGGTCTTGCCGGATACGACCTCGAGGCGATCGCCCGCGGCCTGGAGGAGGTTGTCGAGGAGCCCTACCTTCGCTACCGGATCCGGTCCGTGGAGTACCTGGGGGAGAAGCTGACAGAAGCGGGAGTCCCCATCATCCAGCCGACCGGGGGCCACGCGGTGTACATCGACGCCCGGGCCACTCTCCCCCACATCCCGCCGCTGCAATACCCCGGCGTGTCGCTCATCAACGCCCTCTACGTGGAGGCGGGAGTGCGCGCCGTCGAGATCGGGACCCTGATGTTCGGGCTCCATCCCGATGGGACAGAATCACCCGGGGCCATGGATCTCGTGCGGCTGGCCAT
Organism: Thermoanaerobaculia bacterium; assembly: GCA_022071945.1. Classification (GTDB taxonomy): domain Bacteria; phylum Acidobacteriota; class Thermoanaerobaculia; order UBA5066; family UBA5066; genus JAJVIN01. The sequence goes on from JAJVIN010000006.1 coordinate 40,961, forward strand.
TCCCAGACGCGTCTACACCCAGTCTCACATCGACTTCGTCGCGGAGGCCGTCCTGGAGGTCTTCCGCCACCGCGAGGAGTTCGGCGGGTACCGGATCCTCGAGGCGCCGAAGATGCTTCGGCACTTCACGGCCCGCCTTGCGCCCTTGCCCGTCGCCGTCGAGTCCGGCCGGGCGTAAACGAGGAGGCGAAGATGACTGGCCGCAAGAAGGTTGAAGAGCTCTTCACCCGGGCCCTCGAGGAGGGCGGCATCGAGAACCAGGATCCCCAGAACGCCGTCATCGCCGAGCTCCAGGCAAACCTGGACTCCCACGTCTTCGAGCGTTGCTCGCGCCTCTGCGGATCCCCCTCGCTCGACGACAGGATCATCGGCGTGTGGGTTCTGGGACAGAACAACTGCGAGGAAAAGACGATGGCCAGGGAGGCCACGACCCGCCTCCTCGAGGTTCTCTCGCAGGAGACGGAGAGCCTCGTCCTCGCCTCGCTCGCCCTGGCGCTCGGACACCTCGGGGACCGCCGCTCGGTCGGCCCCCTGACCTCTCTCGCAACTCACGAGGACGATGACGTTCGCGAGGCCGTCGCGTACGCCCTGGCCGAGCTGGCGGATCCGTCCACGGTTCCGGTCCTCATCGAGCTCTCGAGGGATGTCTACGAGGGCGCGCGGAGCTACGCGACGCTGGGGCTCGGAACGGCCCTCGACCTCGACACCCCCGAGATCCGGCGGGCTCTCTTCGACCGCATCGACGACCTCGACGACGAAACCCGGGGCGAGGCCCTGGTGGGGCTCTCGCGCCGAAAGGACCCGCGCGTCCTCGCGCCCCTGCGCGAGGAACTCGAGAGCGAGGATGTCGGGCCGCTCGCCATCGAGGCCGCCATGCAGCTCGGAGACCCTTCGCTTCTCGAGCCGCTCGAAGCGCTAAAGGCCTGGTGGGACGAGGACGAGGCTCTCCTCGCGGCAGCCGTCAAGGCCTGCAAAAAGGCCCATCGGCCTTAGGCCTGGATCTTTCGCGCGAAGGGCGCATCAGGACAGGTCGAGCCCGGGCCAGGTCCCAAGGGGATCGGTAGAGGTCACAAGGTGCATGCCCGCGGCCTCGAACCGCCGCAGGGATTCCTCCGCCTCGGGAGTGAAGTCGGCCAGGAAACCCTGCCCCGTGCCGTCGGGAATGGCGACTGCGGACATGCAGTCCTTGAGGATGTAGACCTTCTCCGCAAGACGCTCGTCACGAGACTGGATCTCGGCCAGAAGATCGTCGATCGAACTCCTGACACAGTGGCTCGCCGCCTGCCCCGCGATGATCAGATAGTCCTCTTTCAGGAGCCGCTCGATGAGCTCCCTGTTTCTCTCGGCCAGATGCCCCCCGTCATGGCGCGTGAGGACTTCTGGAGACAGAACCGAGTAGTTCTCGGTCAGAGGGTTGCCCCCCTTGACCTCGATCGCGCCCCTGGCAGACCGGACAAAAGAGTGGAAGAGACGCGCCTCCTGGATGACGCCGCTCAGGACGTGCCCTTCTCCGCCGAGGAGGCAGTGGGGCGGCCAGAGATAGAGCCTGTACTTCCCCGCTCTCTCCAGCTCGGCCGAGTAGTGATCGACCTGCCGGAGAAGCCACCCGTAGTCGCCCCCACAGAGCCACTCCGCAACGGCCGGATTGGGACGGACTTTTCCCCCGCGAATCTCCGATGTCGTGATCTCTCGGTGGGGCGAGAGCGGCTCACCCAGCGAGTCGAGCCAGAAGGAGGGAAAGAAGATCTGGTGCGGGAAGTGGGTGTCCATCGTCGAGGTCGTCTCGGTGAGGAGCGCCAGGTTTCCGTAGATGAACCTCGCGATCCGTTCATTGTCCGCAATCGCGCCACGGCCGCTTCGCCCCCCCACGAATAGCGACCCCTCAGGAAAGCAGAAGTCCTTCTGCACGTCGATCAGGAGCAGGTGAACCCTCTTTCTGTCGGATCCGGCAGGCCGCAAGCCATGCTCCCTGCGAAACCTCACAGCCTCCGCCAAGAGGGCCATCTCGTTCGGTCTGAAGCCCCACTGTGCCGCGTGAGCCGGGTCGAAAAAGCCAGGTACGGGAAGGACATCATCCGTTCTCGCCGCCATGTCGGGCCTCCTCCTTCGTGTTTACTCAACACTAAGCTAGTCCGCCGCCCCTCCCTTGTCAAGGGAGCGGCGCCGGCGACAGCCTCATCCCCCAGAGGCTCAGCGGAGCCTCCGGGCCAGCGAAACGGTGAAGATTCCCCACTCGTCGATTCGCTCCTCGAGCTTCTCGAATCCGGCCTCGGCCACGAGCTCGTCCATCTCCCGCTGGGTGCGGCGCCTCATGACCCACCGCTTGCCGTCCCTGTGGCTCGTCAGGACGCGGGCGATCAGCTCGAGCTGCGGATGCCAGGGCTGGTTGGTGTAGAGAAGGTAGCCGTCCGGTTCGATGGCCGAGGCGAGGCCCTGCAAGGACTCGAGAACGGGCTTGTTCTCGGGAAAGAGTTCGTAGAGTCCCGAGACGATCGCGAGAGTCGGCTTCGGGTCCAGAGACGAGAGGGAAGCGCGGTCGAAGGCGTCGCCTCTCTCGAAGCGCGCCGTCTTCCCGAGACCCTTTTCCTCGATGAGGCGCCGTCCGGCCTCGACGTTGACCTCGCTGAAGTCTCGCAACAGAAGCGATTCGGGCGAAAGACCCGCGCGGGTGACGGCCTCGACGACGTAGCGGCCGTGGCCGGCCGCGATGTCGACGATTCGAAGGGGCTTGAGCTCTTCCTTCAGGCGGGCGGCGGCCGAGGCAATGAGCTCTTCGAGATGCAGCTTTCGCTGGCGGATCCCCCTCCACCCGATGCTGTCGAGGTAGACGCGGTCGATGAGGGTGCCGATGGGGGTCACGCCGCCGGCCCGGTTCCGATAGACGTAGTCGAGGGTGCTGCCCGAGTCAAAGCCCATCCGCCATCCGAGCCGGATCCCCTCGGACAGCTTGCCGATTGTTTGCATCTGGAGCCGGGTCGCTGCCCAGAAGAGGCCCCGGGGAGAGAGGGGCGAAAGGGGCTCGGAGAGGCGGTCATGCTCTTCCCGAGTGGGTCCAGACTCGTCCGCGGTGAGGAGGGTCCGCTCCTCGGGAGGTTCGGAGAACGCGAGTTCCAGAAAGCCCCGAACCTTCTCCACCGCCGCCCTGCGGTCCTTTTCCCCCAGGGTGTCGTGGAAAAAGCCCGGGAACTCGTGGAGTTCCTTCACCGGGCTTCCCAGCCGCTCAAAGAAGCGCCGCTGGGGCTCCTTGCGGACGACCCAGTCGGAACCGGAGACGAGCACCTGCGTCGGGACCCTGATCGCGGCGGCATCCGAAACGACCCTGTCGGCCGTCTCGTGGAGCCCGAGGAGGACATTGACGGCAATCGGCCGGACGATGAGGGGGTCCGACTCATAGGTTCGGATCCTCTCGGGGTCGTGCGTGAGGAACTTCGCCTTGACGTACGAGGTCACGAAGGGGCGCCGTGCGACCCTCGCGAGAAGGCGGAGTCCCGCTTTCGCGAAGGGAACATAGAGCTTGATATCGAAGGCCGGTGCCGCCAGCACCATGGCCCGAAGCCGGGGGGCGTAGTCATGCACCCAGGCGGCCGCGATGACGCTTCCGACGCTCTGCCCCACGACCGCGATGTCCTCTTCACGCAGATTGAACTTCTGACAGATGTGCCGGACGAACTCGTCCGCGTCCTTCACGAGGCGCGAGAAGCTCTCCGCGTATCCCCGGTCTCCCCCTGACTTCCCGAGACCTCTTGCGTCCCAGGCGAAGAAGTCCCGTGCCGGGAGATCCAGCTCGTCGACGAGGTGGGCCATCCTCCCGCCATGTTCGTGTCCGCGGTGAAACAGGACGATGGCCCTCTCCGGCCACGGGTTCTCCGTCGGCCAGTGGCGGAAGTGGATCTCGCACCCATCGCTCGTTTGGAACGAATACTCGCGGACGACTCTCATCAGGGCTTCCCTCCAGCTCGAGGCGGCGCTCGGATTCTGCCATCGGAACGTCCCCCGGCACCTTCCAGAGCGGGTCTCTACTTGACCCATGGATCAGAAAAGGGACCGCTCCCGCCCTCCGGATTCCGAGTCAAAGCCCCTCTGCTGGAGCCAGATAGCGAGCGTTTACGCGCGGTTCCGCGCTGCTTCAACGCGGGGAGGCCGGACGCCGCCATGCTGGACTCGTGAATCCCAACTTGCGCATGCGTCTTGCTTGAAGAGCCGTCGATCGGGGGGTTCACATGAGAAAGATGTTGCTGAGTCTGCTGCTGGCCGGGGTCGTCCTTCCGCTGGGTGCGGGCCGCACGCCGAGAGAGCAGGAGATGGAAGTCCTCAGGGAGCACGAGCCCGCGGCGGACATCCATGAGCACGCGAACGGGCCCGCCCCCGGGCTCGATCCGGCGGATGCCCGGGTGAAGCTCTCCGAGCTGTTCCAGGAAGCAGCGATTCAGTACGACGTCCCGGTGGAGGTTCTTCTGACGATTTCCTACGCGGAAAACCGCTGGAACGACCACGGGGGCCGGCCCTCCATCGACAACGGCTACGGGCTCATGCACCTCGTGGAGAACCCCCAGGCCCAGACGCTCACTCTGGCCGCGGAACTCACCGGAGCGTCACCCGAGAGGCTCCGCCGGAACCGGGCGGCGAACATTCGCGGCGGCGCGGCGATCCTGCGGGCGTGGGCGGACGAAGCCGGGATGACGGCCTCCGAGAGGGGCGACGTGAACGCGTGGTACCCGGTCGTGGCGCGCTACAGCAACGCCCGCGACCGCTCTGTCGCCGCAGACTACGCCGATCAGGTCTTCGGCTTTCTGGCTGGCGGTCTCTCGTCCGAGGCGGTGACGGGAGAGGTCATCGAAGTGCTCGCGAGAGAAGTCGAGCCGAACCGGAGAGGATTCGAGGGCCTCGTGAGGAGCCCGGCGCCCGACTTCGATGGAGTTCCTCCTGCGATTCGCGCGGAGGGTGCCGGAGCCCCCTCCGGTGCCGGCACGCTCTCCACGGACTACGGTCCGGCCTATTGGGTGGCCGCCTCGACCTCGAACTACCGCGTCGCGAACCGGCCCAGCGACTACGCCATCGATCGCGTCGTCATCCACGACACGGAAGGAAGCTACTCCGGCACGATCAACTGGTTCAAGAACCCCTCAGCGAGGGTCTCCGCCCACTACGTGCTCCGTTCGAGCGACGGCCAGATCACGCAGATGGTGAGAGAGAAGGACGTCGCGTGGCACGTCGCCTGCTGGAACAACAGGTCGATCGGCCTCGAACACGAGGGTTACGCCTCCCAGCCGGGCTGGTACACCGACCCGATGTACCGCGCCTCCGCGGCCCTCGTTCGCAACATCTGCAACAAGTACGGGATCCCGAAGGACCGCACTCACATCGTCAGCCACAAGGACGTCTCGGACCAGACCGGTTGCACCGATCACACCGACCCCGGGAACTACTGGGACTGGACCTACTTCATGAACCTCGTGAACGGGTCCACGTACTCGACGATCGTCGACAACGCGACGTCGGGGCGTTTCACCGCGAGTGGCAACTGGGGACTGTCGAGCTATTCGTCCGGCCGTTACGGGGCGGACTACCGCTACGCCAATCCTCAGGCCGTCAGCGATGCCGCCTGGTTCAAGGTGAACATCCCCTCGACCGGGAGTTACGAGGTCTTCGCCTGGTGGCCCGCCAACAGCGGATACAGCTCCTCGGTTCCCTTCGTCGTGATGACGACGACCGGAGCTCAGTACATCTATCGCGACCAGCGGGTCAATGGCGGCAAGTGGAACAGCCTGGGGGTCTTCTCCCTCGCCGCGGGAGACACGAACATCGTGGGTGTCTCTCGCTGGACCTCGGCGTCCGGCTATGTGATCGCCGACGCCGTCAAGGTCGTGAGGAAGTAGCGGGTCGAGAAGCCGGTTTCCTCAAACCGCGATCCCGGCTCGGACCACGATTTCGAGAAACAGCTGCTTCGTTCCGTAGAGGCCTGAAAAGGCCCTCACCCGCCCCCCGGGCACCCTCTCGCGCGATGTGCGGGAGAGGGAACCAGGAGCCTCCGCCTCGACCGGGAGAGCCGCCCCGTCTGTTCCCTCGCCCCGCCTCGGCGGGGAGAGGGTGGGCCGGAGGCCCGGGTGAGGGGCCTCCTCGGAAGATGTCTGTTCTCCGGCTCTTCCCGGCGGCTACTCCGTGATCGGAACCGGCTTCTTCCCCTTCACATCGACGGACGTGATCCGCCGGATCGGCCCTCCGCCCGACACGAGACGGAACGGAATGATCTGCAACTCGGGCTCGGCGCCAGACTCTCTCTCGAGGAGCACCACGACGATTCCACGGCTGGCCCCCATCGGACCCGAGCTGAAGTACTTGACACCGACCGTGTACGTCCCGGACCTGGGAGCGGCAGCCCGGATGACCTCAGGTCCGAAGCCTCGTGTGACGTCCTCGTAGAGCTCCAGACCAGAAGGGACGGACTTGCGTCCATAGAAACACTCGGCCCCGTTGGGGTCGGCAACGTGGAGATCCACGTCATTGGCGTCCGTTTCCCAGGCCAGGGTGATCCGGACGCGATCCGTCCTCTCGAGGGAGACTCCCGCCTCTCTGGCCCGGGCTTCGATTTCGAGCCGCTTTTCGGGGGCCCTCGAGCGCCAGGAACGCAGGACGTAGCCGAGCTCCTCCGAGAGGACCCTCCGGCGGCTGGAAGCCGACCAGCCCGGAAAATCCGTCCGAAGCGCCGTCTCGAGCACGCGCGCGGCTTCCTCCAGCTTCCCGGAGCGCCAGAGGACGAGGGCCAGGTGCCGATGGGCGTTGAGCCGGTCCGGCCTCATCTCCAGGGCCGCCCTCAGCACCTTCTCGCCCAGGCGGGACTGGCCACACCTGAAGAGCAGGAGCCCCGCCCGCTGCACCAGCTCGGGCTTGGCGGCCGCGACCTCGACGAGCGAGCCATAGGCGCGAGCCGCGTCCTCTTTCCGGCCGAGCGCCATCAGGGAGTCGCCGAGCGTCTCGTAGGGCTGGGGATTCTCGGGATCGGCCTCCAGCCACGAAAGCGAGAGCTCCCGGAGCTTCTTCCACTCGGCACGGCCGGCAAGTCCTTCCGCGAGCTGGCTGTAGGGTTCGCGATTCAGGGGGTTCGCCTTGATCTGGGCCTCGAGAGACCGGACGGCCTCGTCGTCCATGCGGACCAGCACCGTCCAGGGAGGCTGCGCGGATCGACGCTGGTCCTCTCCCCCGGTGACTTGCCGGGCTTGCGGCTCGGTGGTCACCCGGCCGGCCGTGGGAGCGGGCATCGAGCTCTGCGTCCGCTCTCTCTCGGCGGGGCGAGGAGGGGGCGGAGGAGCGGCGGGAGCGGGCTGCCGGGTGCCGGCCTTTGCCTCGTCTCTCGACGTGTGGTCCGCCGCGACGGCCGGTGCCTCGGCCAGGACGGGCGCGGGTTCTCCCAGAGCTTCCGAGCTGGCAACGGTGCCCAGGGCATCTCGATCAGCGCCCGCGCCCGTTCCGTCGGCGCCACCACCCGGCGCGCCGCCGTTTCGGCCCTTCTCCTTCTTGGCTCCGGCCGGTCCCCGCTCTCCGTTCGCTCTCGTGTCCGACCGGTCCCGCGCATCGCGCGCGCTCGGAGCATCGGTGACGGGCTTCGGCTCAAAGACGCCGGTTTCGTTCGTGACGAAGGCGGGCTGGGTCCTGTCGAGGCGGGCGATTCCGCGGAGTCCGATCGTGAGGATCGAGGACAGGGCCCGGCGGTCGAGACCGAAGCGGCGATAGTCCTCTTCGGTCTCGAGGACGAGCAACGTCGTCTCCGGGATGAGGATCCTGTTCTCGATACTGACCCGGACCTTCTCAGTCTCGAGCGCCTTCTGCAGCGCCCGGTCACCCTCGGTCGCGAGCCGCGCCGAGAGGTGCGCGAGGTAGGCCCGGTAGGCCTCTCTTTCGAGAAGCGGAGAGAAGTCCGGCGGCAGGCTCATCTGGTGAAGGGGCGCTACCGGGGCGGGTGTCTTTCCGATCTTCAGCGCGGGGTGAGGGGCTTCTCCGGCACGCAGGCGAGCGAAGCAGAGGATCTCCTGGCCCGGCTGCACATCGCCGACCGTCCGGGGGTAGAACCACTCGGCGGCCGGGTCGTTCACCGAGAGCTCCGCCCCGAGCGGGAGGCGGAGTTGGCGAGTGGCCTCGACTGCCTTCTTCTCGAGGTTCTCGGTGAAGGGAATCTCGGCGATTCTGCCGCGGCCCCGGGTGACGTTCTCGAGGGTGGTCCGGTCCTGCCTCGGGCCCATGACGAGGGCATGCAAGAGGGTGCCTTTCGGCCAACCGTCGAGGGGTCTGACGAGGTCGGCGAGCTTGTTGGGTCCGAGCGTCGCCGCGCCATCCGAGACGAGAACGAAGGTCACCGCCGGGATCCTCGCGGCGGCCGAGGCGGCCGCCGTGAGCGCCCCGGCAAGGTCCGTGGCACCCAGATAGGCACGGCCCGTCAGGGCGGACCCGATCTCGCGCGCCCACTCCGCCGCCGGCTTGACTCCGGCCGGCACGACCGTCTGATCGAAGAACGTGATTTCGACCCTGTCTCCGGAAGGAAGCGTGCGAAGGACCGTCTCGAGGGCCCGGGCGCGGAATCGAGCCCCCTCGGCTCCCGAGGCCGAGGTGTCGACGAAGAAGTGCCAGCTCCTTCCACCGTTCGGCACGGCCTGCCGGGGCAGCTCCGGGCGGAACGCGTAGAGAGCGAACTCCCCCGCCTGGAGAATCTCCAGCTTCGCGCGGGTGGGATCGGCCTTCCAGGAGAACTCGATGTCCGCATCCGGGACGAAGTCCCGCTCCTCGAGCTCGAGGGTTTGTACGCTGGCGAGCCGGGCGCTCTTGGATGCCTGAATCTGGGTCTCTCTGGTCTCGTTGAGCGTCTCCCCCTTGAGGGGTGCCAGGAGAGCCGTGAAGTGGAAGTGCCCCATCCGGGGGAGTCCGCGCAGCGGGAACCTGTACGTCCGCCGCCCGTCCTCGCCGGAAACCAGGAGTGAGTAAGAGAGGACGAGCCTCACTTCGGCCCGGGGCTCGATCGGGAAGATCCTGGCCGAGAAGCGGTTGCCCTGCTCTTGCTCGAGGAGGGCCGGGTCTCGCATCTGGTGGAGGATCTCGTCGTAGATCCGGTTCGCGCGCAGGCGTTCGACGACCTCCCCTTCCATCAGCTTTCCGTTCACCTCCTTGGCGAAGCGGCTGATGGCGGCGCCGGCCGGGAGGACCATCTGGAATCTCCCTTCCATCCTCTTGTTCAGGGGATTCCGGAAGCGGAACTCCATCTCGGTCAAGGAGAGCATCCCGTGGACGGCGGCGCGGACCGAGAGGTCCTCGAGAACGAGGGCTTGCCCGTCCGGATCAGAGAAGCTGACCGTTGCCGGGATATCGCCGCCCGTCGTCTGGACGGGCTTCGGCCCGGTCGTCACGCGGGCGGTCCCGGCCGGCCGTGGAGCAGCCGCCAGGAGGGCCGTGGAGACGAGGAGGGAAAGGATCGCCAGGACGGGAACGGTCCGGCGAGGGGGGACCTCTTTTCGATTCGACATATCCGACTCCACGTTGAAAGACCTCTCGGATCCGGATTCGGTTCCCGGGGAGGCCTGCAAACAAGAAGGCCCCTCTCTCCCTCGGGAGAAAGGGGCCGAGTGACCGGATCGAATCAGGGGTCAGAAATCGACGTCTTCCGCTTCCATCGTGATCTTCCAGGCGGTTGCGAGCCAGCCCAGGAGGTCGGCCTCGGACTTGTTCACTCCATCGAAGCCGGCCTCCATCAAGACCAAGCCGTAGATCATCTCCCGCGACTCCTGGTTTTCTATGGTGCCGAGAAAGCTCTGCAGCTCCTCTTCACTCGTGAAGCGGGCCGCGGCCTCGTCCATCAGGGCCGCGTACGTGTCGTGTCCGATCGCCTCGGAGATTTCCGCGAGGCTCGTCGCCTCCTGGTCGGTCACCTCGCCTCCCGCCAGGACAACCCGGCGAAGGAGAGCCGCCAGAGCGAGCTGCTCGTCGTGAGCCAGGTCTCGAACGCTTCTCTCGGTCGTCATGTCACCACCCCCAGGGGCCGGATCTTATGCGCTTTTCCCCCCGTGTTCACACGATGGCCACGCCGCCGCCAGGGCCGCGGGGACCGGGTGGCCCCCACGGCCCAGGACGATCTGGCCCGCTAGAAGGATCCTCCGAGGGTGAGCACGAAACCGCGCCCGGGAGCCACGACATTGTTCTCGTCGGCCGAGTCGGCGTAGACCTTGTCGAACACGTTCCTGACGGCCAGCGAGGCCGAAAAGAGGGGGGAGAGTCTGTAGCCGGCCGAGAGGTCGAGCCTCCCGTATCCCGCGATGGGGACCTCGGCGGCACCGGGCCGGTCATCCCTCGCCATCATGAGGAACCGGCCTCTCCAGAAGACCTTCTCAAAGGGCTCGTGATCGATGATGAGCTGGGCGTTCGGGGGGAGGATGTCGGGCGCCCAGGTGCCGTCGTCGAGGATCTTCCCCTGGGAAAGGGCACCGAGGAACCGGACGATGAAGCGGTCCGTCACCTTGTAGTCGGCCTCGAGCTCGACACCCGCGATCTCGGCCTCGCCGCGGTTGCGGAAGAGGAAGTTGTCTCCGACTCTGTAGCGTTCGATGAGGTCCTGGATCCGGTAGACATAGCCGGAAAGCCCGATCGTGAAGGGTCCGGTCCGTCCCCTGACCGACAGGTCGAACTGATTCGAGGTTTCCGCCTCGAGATCCGGGTTGCCGATCACGAAACCGCGGCCGGAGACGCCGCGGAAGTAGCGGTCGGAGAGGGTCGGATCCCTGAACCCGCGCGCGTACTGACCCGAGATCGTCCAGTCGCGGGCCACGGTGTACGACAGGGTCGCGAACCCCGAGAGGGCACTGTCGGAGGTCGAACGGTCCCCGAAGTACCCGCCGGTGTTGCCGGTCGTCACGTAGTCCCCGCGGAGTCCGGCCGTCAACATCAGCCGCTCGGGAACGATCGGGATGTCTCCCTCGACGAAGGCTCCCCAGTCCGTCCGGTGAGCATCCTCGATGGCCACCTCGACTGTTCTCGTGGTCGGATCACCGGCGGAGTTGTAGTTCTGGACGATGTTCAAGGCTTCCAGATCGAACCGCCCGTTGACGTCCACGCCGGCGCGGATCCCAACCGCGCCGAGAGAGCTCCGGCCGAGGAGTCTGAGGGAGTAGTCATCCGAATCGACGTCGGAAAGCGCGTCTCTCATGGTCGTCGTCGCGCTCGGCCTTCTCTGCCGGTTCGTGACCACGGCGTAGTTCCCCAGGAAAGCCCTCAGCTCGAGCGAGGAGAGACCGAGGACACCGGGAATGTCGAGTCCGAGGGTGAACCGGCTGGAGTCCTCCGAGGGGTAGAAAGTGCGCGTCGCCGGCAAGTCCGCCTGCGGCTTGCCCATGTCCCTCACCTCGTCGAGCTGGAACCCCGCCCAGAGGCGTGCCTCACCGATCGGAACGAGTCCCCGGATGGAAAAACCGCGGTCTCTGACGGCGGAGTTGTCCTGCGTCCCGAGCGGGGATTCATAGTCTCGCTGCGCGCGCTGGTAGAGATTGAGGGTGAAGGCGGCCGGACCAGCCGGAATGTTGACTCCGAGCCCTCCAGACGTTTCGGGAGTCCCTCCCGAACCCGCGACCATCTGGTACCGGCCGGTGAACACGCCGGGGACCGGCATCGGCGTCTTGCCATGAACGACCCCGCCAAGGGCGTCGGAGCCGTAGGCGACCGATCCGGGTCCCCGGACGACCTCGACGTTCTCGAGGGCGAACGGATTGAGATACGACGCCGACGCCCCGGCGCGCCGCTCGGCGGTGACACGCCCATCATCGAGCATCACCAGGGTCCTGCCGCGCGCGAGACCCCGGATGACGGGAACCGCGCTCGTGCTCTCGTCTGATTTCGAGACACCTGGAAGAACCTCGATGGTCTCGGTCAGCCGGTTGGGCCGCCTCTCCTCGAGCTCGCGGCGAGAGACGATCGAGACTGGATTGGCGGGCGGGGCCAGGAGGGACGCGGTCGTCGAGGCCGATACCAAGACCTCCGCGGTCCGAGCCTCGGGCAGGACGAGATCGAGGGGTTCCTGTCCCGAGGGAAGGCGTTCCACGCGGACGATCCCGAGCCAGGCCCCGCTCGGGGAGAAGATCCCGAGCTCGAACGGAACCGGCGGCTCGGCCTCGAGAGTCAGTTCCCCCTTGTTGTCCGCGGCGACGGAACCCGCGCGAGCGAGAATCGAAACCCGGGCTGCCGCGACCGGCTTGCCGGCGGCATCGACGACCCGGTACCGGGCCGCCTCGAGGGTGGACGGAACGAGGAGAACCAAGAGCAGCAAGGAGAGACCGGGCAGTCGGGGCGCGGCCCACGACTCCCGGGGAGCGCGAAGAGTCATCCAGTCTGTCCTTTCTTGTGTGTGCGGTCGTGCGGAACTGAAGGAGAGCGCGCCGCGGCAACGCAGCGTGAGCCGGAAGAGAGTCAGCCGGCTCGAATCGGACGGGCCCGTCCGCCTCTCAGTTCCTCAGCGGAGTCGCCGCGCCCGCGAAGGCAGAGGTCACGTCCGGAAGGACTGGCATCTGCCACTTCTCCTCGCCACCCTTCGCGTCGTCGGGGCATTCACAGCCGGGACGACGGAGCTCGGGGCGCGTCGAGGGGAGGATGGACCCGCCGAAACCGGGAAGACCTGGCTCCATGGTTCCTCGATGGTCGAGACCCGTGGCGGGCCCCTCGAGCGGCCGGCCGGACGGATCGGCCCACCACTCCATCGCAAGGCCCGGTTCGGGCCGGGTGGCCGCGGCCTTGACGGGGATGGAACCAGAACGGGCGGGACGAAGGGCGAAGGCGTTCGATCCGCCTATGTCCTGCTCAGGCAGCCCCGGATCCGCTCCGTTGGCCTTCCGACCCGCCCGGACGACGAAGCGCGCCTTCCCCTGAAGGGCCGGCAAGACGACCGTTACCCGGGGATTCCTCTCGGAAAGCTCTCTGGTCAGCCGAACTCGCGGGCCACCCTCGACGGCGAGGAGGAGCTCACTCTCGTCAAATATCTCGGGCACGGTCCAGGAAACGGTCTGGGAGGTGATCCCCTCGCGCATTTCTTCCTCGAAGACAACATCCGTGCCCGCGGCCGCCAGGGAAGCCGAGGCCAAGAAGACGAGGAGTGCCGGGAGGAGACGCACGCCCCTCGAGGATAACGCAGAGCGCGGGTCCCTCCGGCCCGCGCTCTTTCGGAACCCGAGGTCAGAAGCTCAGATCGTTGTTGTTCGCATAGCCCGAGAGACTGCCCGACTGCTTCTCCCAGACGAGGGTTTCTCCGCGGGAATTCTTGAACGTGATCTTGTACCAGAAGTCGGTGACTCCCCCCACGAGGATGATGGCCTTGCCCGACCCGAAGTCGAGGCACTTCACGAAGACCTCGGGGTTGTTCGGATCCGAGAAGTAGAGGTAGCCGAACTCGTCCTTCTGCGGCAGGGCGAAGGCGTTGCCCGACTGCCCGTTGTACTGGCTCCTCCACTCGATTGTGGCGCGAATGCGGCCCTTGGAAAGGACGAGCTCTCGCGAGGCGATCGGCTCGGAGTAGATGAAGTCGTCGAGGGCGACCGCATCCGAGGAGGAGGAGAAGCAGCGGGAATCCAGGGGCGCGTTGCCGGAGACGAGCCTGACGCGGGCGACGGGCTCATCGGTCACGACTCCCACGAAGCTGACTCCGAGGGCGGCGACACCGGCGGCCGGAACGGGGACGCTCGAGATCTTCCTTCCCAGGGGATCGTAGAGCTCCATCCAGGAGGAGTCCGAAAGGTCGACATCGGAAAAGACGGCCCCGAACGCCGTCACGTTCGCGGGCTGGGCGGTCCCGGGGACGAAGAAAGTGATGTCCGTCGCATTGCTCCCCATGGGGGCAAAGAGCTTCTGGGGGCTGAAGGTCCCCAGCTCCGTGGGTCCCCACCCCTGGTCCGTGACGTCTGCGAACCTGAAGGAAGCGGTTCCCTGATCGCCGCTAACCTTGAAACGCGAGCCGGTGGTGGACATGACCAGGCCACGCGTGGAGTTCTTGTTGAAGAAATCGGGCGGGAGCGGGTCGAGGAACTGGGCCGGCACTCCATCCCAGTTGATCTCGCGCCGTCCTGACGCCGCCGGGGCTCCGGCCGCGTTGTTCGTCCCGAGCACAGACCGGAACTGGTCGACCGTGCCCTGAATGGCCGCGGCATCATTCCCGGCCGCGCTGAACGTCTGGGTGACGCCGGCCTGGGCGGTCAGACCAGCTGCGAAAAGAAACGAAAACAGAGTCGCCTTTGCCAGGTGGAATCTCATGGTTGCCTCCCGTCCCAACTGTGCTGGGACTCGGTCTCTTCTTGAGTGTTCAGGGCGGATGACGCGTGACCGAAGTGACTTCTCGCTGACCGCGGGCCGGGAGAGGCCGGCGCGGAGCGATCCGCGCCGGCCGGCTTGCCGTCAGGGCGGGCCCGCCCGCGTCAGAAGCGGCGGGCCGTGGGGAGACCGGGTCTTACTTCTTGCACTCCTGCTCGGCCTTCTTCTTGGCGGCAACGAGCTCCGTGTTCTTGGCGGCGAGGTCATCGGTGGCTTTCTTGAGATCAGCCTCGAGCTTCTTCTTTTGCGCGTCGAGAGTCGCGACGGCGGCCTCGATCGTTTTCACCGCGGCGTTGGCCTTGGCGCACTCCTTGCTGGCCTCGATGCACTCCTTCTTCGCGGCCGCGGCGGCGTCCTGAGTGGGCTTGACCCTGGCCTTACAGAAGTCCTCCTGGGCCTTGATCACGTCCGCGACGCACTGGTCCAGTGTCTTGGAACCGCAGAAGGTCGCGAGGTCGGTGTTCGAGAGCTTGTTGAACTTCTCGACCGGGCTTCCAGCGGGCGCGGTCGACTCCTCGACGCAGGCCTTGTAGTCCGCGTTCGCCTTGGCCCTGAGGTCCTGGAACTTCTTGCAGGAAGCCAGGGAGGCGTCGTCGTCGACGACGACCTTGGGGACGCTTCCGATCTTGCCCTTCAGGTTCGACTTCGCGGCGTTGATGTCGAACTTCGGCGCCTGAGCCACGAGCGGCATCGAGACGGCGAGGAGGGCGGTGAACGCGAGTGTGGTGATTCTGGGCTTCATTCTTTTCTCCTTTTTAGGTTTGACCTGTCCAGCCATGCTGGCGAGTGAAGGTGAAGGTTGAGGGGATCAATGATTTTCGAAACCCGGCGAACTGGCGTGTTCCCTCATCCCGCCGGGGCGGGCGAGGGTGAAGGTGAAGGTGAGGGTTGCTCCTGCGGGGTGACGATCTTCAGGGTTCGGGAATCGGTCGCGCCGGTCGGCTCTCCGTCGGAGTTGAGGATCCGGACGCGCCAGGAAACCGAGCCGTCCTTGGCCTTCTCTGGAAGCCACGAGGGGGCGCGGTAGCTCTGCACGCCCTCTCCCAGAGTGGCCGTCAGGATCTCGGCTCCCGACTCATCGCGGACCTCGAGCCGGTAGAAGGAGGCGCCCGGGACGGGAGACCAGACGAAGACGATCGGCTCGCCCGCCTTCACCTCGGCTCCGGCTGCCGGCAGGAGCAGTCCGAGAGCCTCGCGAGCTCCCTCGGAGGGTGCGCTGCCGACGAAGTACTTCAGGACCGGCATGGGGAACCCGGCGACACCCCCGGCCGGGATGATGCCGCCGAGACCGCCCGCCTCGACCGCGTTGGAGTCCGCCTCCCTTTCGGAAGTCGCCTCGACGCGGAGAAGGATCTGATAGAGGCCCACGCCTTCCGTGGGGAACCTGGAAGGATCCGGCCCCTTCAGCCGGAGGGGTCCCGCTCCGGGAGCCAGGAACACGCTGAAGCGATCGACGAGCGTGTAGCGCCGCTGAGTCCCCCGCAGGGAGGGAGGCAGGGTGGCTTCGGTGAGGAGGTCCTGGCTCGTCGGAGGGTCCTCTCCGGGCCGCACGATCTCCCAACGGCCGCGCAGCTGGCCGGTCCCGTTGTAGGTGATCTTCGCCTCGACGAGCGGAAGCTGGCTGCCCGGCTGAACGGTTCCGACGGGCTGCTCGGAGAGAAAGCGCATCTGGACGTCCAGGAGCGAGAGCGGCACCCGCGCCGTCCCGCCTGCCAGGCGGCACGTCACCGCGACGAACTCCTCCGGGCCGCCCTTCAGGCTCCGGAATCTCCGGACGTAGAAGAACGTGCCGTTCTCACCGGTTTCGGCAAGCTGGAACGCCTTTCTGGAGACCGAAGGGGGAATGGACATGACGTCATAAAAGACGCCGCCCTGCAGCTGCGACTGGTCGTACCTGAGCGGGAGTTGACCCAGGATCGTCGCCGGGTCGCACTTCTGCCCGACCGCCGGCGCGGCCGGCACGAGGCGGGTGCACCAGATCGCCTCGATGGGTTCCTGGTCCTTCAATCCGCCGAAGGTGATGAAGACCGTCGTGGCTCCCTGGGAGTTCACGTTCGTGCCGGTGGGGTTGCGCCAGATGGCCGGCTCGGCGTCGAGCGCCGCCAGACTGAGGGCGAATGCCGCCCAGAAGGAAGGCCGGAAGAGAAAAGACGAAGGGAATCTCATGGTGCCTCCTCAGAACAGGCTCAGGGTCACGCTCGAAGAGACGGCCCACGCATGCGACGACGTCGCGGTGTTGAAGACCCTGTCCAGGCTCTCGGAATCCTGGTAGGCGTAGCGCAGGAGGATCTGGAGGGCCAGGGTGCGCAGCGTCGAGAGCTTCTTCTCGATCCGGAAGGTGCCCGCGATGTCGAAGAGATTGGCCTCGGATTCGCTCGTGTTGGCCTCATCCTCCGCGCGCGTGTTGGAGAAGGTCGAGGCGAACGTCAGGGGTTTCGCCGCCCGCCACGTGAGGCCGAGCCCGTACTTCTTGGTCCGGTCGATCCGGTTCTGCTCGCCGTTTGCCGACCGGTCGATGCTCCCGTCGAGAAGAACGTCCACTGCGGTTCCGAGATTCAGCGCGAGGTTGAGGGCATTGGACGTGTTGAGGGAGTCGGCATTCTCGCGGCCCTGTTGCCGGTTGTCGGTGTCGGCGAACGACAGCCTGTAGGCGGTCCGCCACTTGTTCCCCGCGAACTCGATCCCGGCCGTGTGGTTGATCGACACCTGGTTCGGGACGAAGCTGACCGGAAAGAGTCCGGCCGGGTCCGACCCTGTCTGGTGCACGCGCTGCACGCTCCAGGAAAGAGCCGGCACGAAGGGACTCTGGTTTCCATCCTTGGTCGTGAAGAAGGAATTGAACGGAAGCGAGAGAGCCCCGGTTGTCCTGTTGGTCTTGTTCTTCATGACCGAGGAGAGGTCCTTGAGGTTGTCTTCCGAGAATCCCTGGGCGAACTGCAGACCGAACACGCCGAGCTGGGTGGCGAGCTCGAATGACTCCTGGGAGAGGTCGGCCTGCGGGGTGGCCACGACCGTTCGAAACAGGGGGTCGACACGCTCGTGCTTGACCCCGACCGTCACGGTGAGCGGCAGCTTCTCGGAGACCTTCAACTCCTTCAGAACGTCATAGGCCGCCTCCACGAAACGGGCGTCACGCGTCGTTTCCGTGACCGCGACGGTCGCGGCTTCTTGGTCCAGCAGTGGATCCTCGGGGTTGGTGAACCTGCTCCGGGTGTAGCCCCCCTCGACGCGCAACCTCTGATTGGCCGTCGTGCCGGAAAGCCGGCCCGCGATCGCGCTGTTTTCCTCGCGGTCGTTGATCTGCCCGGAGTTGAACCCGGAGCTCGGGAGCCGCTTGGCGTCCATCACGACTCCCTCGACGCGCAGCGCCCCGGGCCGGGAGGGGAAGAACTCGAAGGCGAGCTGTCCGGCGAAGAGGCGGTTGTCGGCGGTGGCGATGCCCGTGATGTTGTCCCAGCCGACTATGGAGGTACTGCTCAGCGCGGCACCAGAGATCTCGACGGGGCCGATCGGTATCGTGGCCATCAAGCCTCGGCTCGAGAACGATTGAATCAGGTGACGGTGCGAGCCGAAGCTGACGTGTCCCACTTGAAACTTCATCGGACCCGTCGTGAAGTCGATGAGGTACCTCGACAGGTCCACCTTCTGGGCGTTCTCGCCCTTTTCCGAGAACCGGAGAGCCTCGGGCCGGTGGCTCACGCCGACGACGTTCAGCCCGGCCGAGAGGGCGCTCTTTTCCCACGTCACCGCTCCACTCAGATCGAGCTGGCCCGTGAAATCCTGGAACGTCGTCCGTTCCGTCCCCGGTTCTGGTTCGGGTTCCTTGTTCTCCGCGAGGACTCCCTTGATGCCCAGGTCGATCCTGGGAGTCACCTCGACCTTCTCGAACCCGCCCGGGTACTTCACCTTGAGCGGAAAGCGGCCCAGCTCCTTCCACTCCCCCGAAGGCTCTACGAGATAGACGGCGATTTCCCGTTCCCCGGACGGGAGAGGCATCTGGTGTCCGGCATAGCGCAGGCCGGTCGTCGTGGGAATCATCAGATCCGTCCGGTCTTCCGTGCCCACGAGAACGGCGAGCCGTCCCTCGTCAGCCTTGAGCGGGCGGGAGAGAACGACGTCGAAGGAGCCCCGCCGGTCGATCGAGGTCTTGCCCCCGGTCTCCAGGGTCACCGTCACATCGTCCGCACGGGCCACACCCGAAACCGCGGCGCAGTAAACGGCAAGAAGGAGCCACAGACCAGCACGCCGCCTTGGCCCCGCGGGCCTTTCCTTTCCGTTGATCAAGGGCTGACCTCCTCGTCACGCACAGATTCGAGATGGAGACCGGACCACCGGTCGAAAGGGACTCGAGAAACTAGATCAAAACTAATCAGTTTATCAGCGAATCGCCGCCCTGCTACCGTCCAGGACCTTTTTCCGTAACATTCTTCCAAACGCAATCGCCGTACCAGAGAACGCGTCTCGATCCGGAATCCCCCCGAGACCGTGTTCCGCATCACCATTCCGGTTCCGCAACCCTCGGGGAAGTGCCGCCGGTCACCCCTTCCAGCTGATTTGGATCCCCAATCAATTGATCAGAGGCGGGAGACTCCTCGCGAGGCGCTGAACCGTGAAGCCGCGATACCCCAAGCCGCGAAAACACCTGCACGAAAACGTCGAACTTCAACGGAACAGCGCCAGGAGACGCCGGCCTCCGACGGGAGGCGCCGGAATGGGCCTGCCGGATTCAGCGCCCGATGAGGCGCGCCAGGTGAGGCAGCTTCTTCAGGACCAGGGGATTCATCTCCAGGCTCTCGCCGGCAAGGCCGCGGGCCCGGGCGGCGGCCCTCTCGCTCTCACTGGAATTCGAGGCGCGGCCACCGGTCTGGGCCAAGACAGCCTGAAGAAGCACGAGATCCGCGGACCTGGGATTCAGCCTCAGGGCTTCCCGGACATCCGACTCCCCCATCCTCAGAAGCGCCCGGTCCGGCGGATTGCGGGCCGATAGGGCCGCCAAGAGCAGCGCCTCCGCGCGTCCACCCAAATCGGTCGCGGAGTTCCGGACGGCTCCGAGAGCGGCGTCGAATTCCCTTCGAGCCGCCGCCGCGCTCTTTAGGGCGATTCTCCCGTTCTCCAGGAGCCACCACGCCTCGCTCAGCGCGCAGAATCCCCGAACCGATGCCGCCGGGCCAGGTTCTCTGGCCTCCGCCCGCGCGGCGGCCTGCCGGGCCTTTTCGAGATCGGGTGCCGGGTCTCTTCCCGAGCGAGCCGTCAGATGCGCCTTGAAGAGGTGGAGCCTGGCCTCGACGAGGGTGGCCGGCGTGCTGTTCGGATTGATCCGCATCGAGCGCAAGAGCGCGGACTCCGCGAGTTCCAGATCGGCCCGCGGGTCCCGGCCGGTGAGCAGCGCATGGTGCGCCTTCACGAGAAGGGCGTCGGCCATGGAGTCGTGGGCGTGCGAGTAGCTCGGATCGGCGTCGAGGGCTTTCCTGGCGTTCTCGACGGCCCACGCGACCATCGCCGATGGATCCCGGCCCTTGTCGAACTCCAGCCGGGCCAGGTCGACACCCAGTACGGCGCTTGCGTTATAGGCGACCCGATAGTGAGGATCGGCGGCCAGACTGTCCTTCAGGGACCGCTGCGCCTCCCACAGGCACCCTTCGGGGTCTTCCCCTCGCTCGGTGAGGTATTCGGACCAGTAGAGGGCCGCCACGCCGATCCAGGCGTGCGCGGAGGCGAGCTTCGGATCCCGCCTGATGGCGTCGTGCCCCAAGTCCATGGCCCTCTGATACGACGGCCTTGGATCCAGGCCTGCCGAGGCCTCGAAGTACTTTCCCCACTTCCAGGACTTCAAGGCACGGATCGAGTAGGGCAAGGCCGCGTCCGGGTCGGCCTGGCTTGCGCGGCCGCACCAATCGTCTATCTGACGCGAACACTCTTCGGCGTCCTGTCCCGGCGGAACCGGATCGAGCTCGCCGGTGACGGCGATCTCGAAGAGGTGTATCCAGACTCCGCACGCCTGTTGCTGAACGAGCGGGGCACTGCGGGCGGTCCCGGCGGCCGCCTCGTAGCTCCGCAGAGCCTCGATGTACTCGCCGGAGGCGCCCTCGTAGTCGCCCTTGACGTGTCTGTCGAAGCCGACGGCCTGGTGTGCCTGTCCCTCGAGGACGAGCGCCTCGAAGAACCAGGGATCCGACTCGAGAGCCTTCCGGGCGTGAGCCATGGCCTCGGCGTGCTTCTCCTCGTAGAAGGCGATGAGGCCCTTGACGTAGAGGGGCGACGCGGTGGCAAGACGCTCACTCTTCAACAGGAACTCGATGGCGGGCTCTCGATACTCCCTGCGGATCTCCGCGAGTCTCGCCTCCCTCTTTTCCTTGTTCGCGATGCGGCGCGTCTCCGCCTTCTCTTTGTGGTACCGGTAGCCAAGGACCTGTCCGAGGGCGTAAGCAGCCTCCGGCTCCTGAAAGCCTGCGTTCCACGCGGCCTTCAGAGCCTTCTCGGCCTCCACGTCCTCTCGAAGCGCCAGGTAGCCCCGGCCCACGGCATACAGGCCGGGACCCCGCGCCGCCGCCCCCAGTCTCGCCATCTGCTCCCGAATCTCCTGGATCCGTTGATGGACGCGTTCTCTTTCCGGCCGGATGTCGTGAAGGGGCAAGAGGGAGGAGAGCCGGGTCGCGCCCACCATCCGCTCGACCTCCTGCCCGAAAGACTGAGAGAGCCGCTCTCTCTCCCTGGCCCGCGTCGCCGTCCCGATCGCGGTGCCGATCGAGACCACGGCCACGAGGGCCGCCAGCCCGAGCAGAGCCGATGTCACGGGATGCTTCTTCGCCTTCCTTCTGAGCCTGTCGAGAACGCTCGACCGCTGCGCCGCGAGGGGCTCACCCGCAAGAAACCGGTCCAGATCCGCCGCGAGCGCCCGGGCGGACTCGTACCGCGCCTCGGGGTTTTTCTCGAGGCACTTCATCACGATCGTCTCGAGATCGGCGGGAACGCCCGGCTGCAGCCTTCTGACAGGCACGGGATCCTCGTTGACGACCTTCGTCATCACCTCGAACGAGCTCGTTCCCGAAAACGGGGGGACGAGGGTCAGCATCTCGTACAAGGTCGCGCCAAGGCCGTAGACATCCGTCCTGCGGTCCATGCGGGTCGAGTCCCCCTCGGCTTGCTCCGGAGCCATGTAGGCCGGGCTCCCGAGCGCCTCGCCCATCCGTGTCAGTCCCGGCTCCTCCATGTCGCGAGCCAGGCCGAAGTCCGTGATGAAGGGCTGCAGCGACCCGTCCTCCGCCTCGGCGACGAGGATGTTCCCGGGCTTGATGTCGCGGTGGATGAGCCCCGCGGTGTGGGCGGCCTGCAGGGCCAGAGCGACGTCCTTGCAGAGGCGTGCCTTCTGTTCGACAGTCAGCTTGCGGCCCGCTTCCCGGCACGTCGGGCCGTCGATGAACTGCATCGAGATGTAGGGACCGGCGTCGAGCTCGCCCGCCTCGTGAACTTCGCAAATGTTCGGGTGTCTGACACGCGCCTGGGCCCGCGCCTCGCGCAGGAACCGCTGCGCGTCGCCGGGGGCGACGCCTCCGCGCAGGAATTTCAGCGCGACGTTCCGGTTCAGCTGCGTGTCGAAGGCGCGGTAGACGACACCCATTCCGCCTTCGCCGATGAGGCGATCGAGGCGGTAGCGTGCCGACGGGAACCTGGGGAACTCCTCGACGGGCTCCGCCTCGTCAGAGGCTCCTGGCTTGCTCGGGAACCGGAAGGTCTCCCCCGAGTCAGGCCGGGAAGCCGGACCCCGCCGCGGCGTTCTTTCGGCCGACGCGATCGTCTTCTCGACATCGCCGTTCGCAACGCCCGGTTTCTCGTCGTCTGACGTCATCGACATCCGGCGTGCGTCAGAAGAAGCTCGATGGACTCCCCGGCCCCGCCACGTCCGTCATGCCTGGACAACCCCGGACTGCCCGCCCTACTTGGCCTGCTTGGCGATCACCTTGTCCGCGATCTTCTTGTACACGTTCTCGGGCAGGATCTTCTTCTTCGTCAGATCGGTCTTCGCCTTGTAGGGGCGCCCCTCGATGATCTTCTTGGAATAGGCCTCGCCGATCCCCTCGAGGGTCATCAGCTGCTCTTTCGTGGCCGTGTTCAGATCGAGGAGCTCGGCCGGTGCTTCCTTCTTGGCGGCGGCAGCCGGCTCCGCTTTTTTCTCGGGAACCGTGGACTTCTGGGCATCCGCCGCCAGGAGCGGTCCGGCCGCCAGGGAGAGCGTGAGGAGGCTGGCCGAGGCCAACACGAAAAGACGCCTTGCAAACAGGTTCATTCCTGACCTCCCAACTGGAGTTTTGTGAACTCTAGCACTCCAGCCGGACCGTCAGTCGAACGTAATGGTCCTGTTCCGGTGCAAGAACACACGCTCCGAAAGAACCAGCCTGAGCGCCTTTGCCAGGACGAGCTTCTCGACGTCGCGCCCCGCCTGCGCCATGTCCGCCGCCGTGAACGTGTGATCCACCGGCAGGACCCCCTGGGAGATGATCGGCCCCTCGTCGAGCTCTTCCGTCACGAAGTGGGCGGTCGCCCCGATGATCTTGACGCCCCGATCGAAGGCCTGCCGGTAGGGATTCGCCCCCGCGAAGGCCGGGAGGAACGAGTGGTGGATGTTCAAGAGCCGGCTCGGCCATTCCCGGATGAACTCGGGCGAGAGGATCCGCATGTACTTGGCCAGAACCACGTATTCGGGCGCGTAGGAAGCCAGAACGCTCTGGATCCGGCTCTCGTGCCCGGCGCGGTCGATCCCTTCGTGCGGGACGTGGTGAAACGGGATGCCGAACCTCTCCGCCAGCGGCCGAAGCGTGTCGTGGTTTCCCACGACGGCCCGGATTTCCCCGGGAAGGTCGCCGTACTCGTGCCGGAGCAACAGATCACCCAGACAGTGCGGCTCCTTGGTCACCATCAACACGATGGGGCGCCGACCCGCGACGGCCAGGCGGATGGAGGCGCTCGAAGGCAGGATCTGCCTGAGGTACTCGATCGTCGGCTCCGGGCTGGACTCCCCCTCGAACGCAGTTCGCATGAAGAAGTGCGCGCTCGACGAGTCGACGAATTCCTGGTTCGACGTGATGTTGAACCCGGCGTGAAAGAGGACGCCCGTGATGCGGTGGACGAGACCCTTCTCGTCCGGACAATCGATCAGAAGAAGGTGCTGAGTCACTTCGAATCTCTCGTAAGGCCTCCTGAGAGGAGGGCCGGCGAGGATACCGCACGAGCGGCCGCCCCCAGAACGGTCAGGTCCTCATCAGGTCGATCAGGTCCTCCTCCGTCATTCGCGCCGCGACGTCCGCCCCGCTCAGGATCTCGTTGGCAAGCTCGCGCTTGCCTTTGTGCAGGCGCACGATCTTCTCCTCGATGGTGTTTTCCGAGACGAGGCGGTAGATCGTCACGGGACGGGTCTGGCCAATCCGGTGCGCCCGGTCGGCCGCCTGATCCTCCACGGCGGGATTCCACCAGGGATCGAGGTGGAAGACGTAGTCCGCCGCCGTCAGGTTGAGCCCCGTTCCCCCCGCCTTGAGGCTGATGAGAAAGAGATCCCCTTCCCCGGACTGGAACGCCCGGACCCGCCGTTCCCGATCCGGGCCCGGCGTCTGTCCATCGAGGTACTGGTACGCGACACCTACCTTCTCGAGTTCCTGCCTGACGAGCGCGAGGTAAGAAACGAACTGGCTGAAGACGAGCGCGCGGTGGTTGCTCTTCTTCAGTTCGAGGGCGAGCTCGAGAAACGCCGCGAGCTTGGCGCTCGGAAGGGCCACCTCGGGCACCACGAGCCGGGGATGGCAGCACGCGCGCCGCAGACGCGTGAGCTCCGCGAAGATGTGGATCTTCCGCTGTCCGGGCGCGGTCTCGTCCATCCCCTCGAGCTTCTCCAGGGCCTCCTTCCGGAGCGCCTCGTAAAAGGCCCGCTCGGGTCCCGGAAGCTCGATTGCGATCGTCTTCTCGATCCGTTCTGGCAGCTCGGCGAGGACGGCGTTCTTCGTCCGGCGAAGGAGAAAGGGACGGATCAGGAGCTTCAACGTCTGCCGCGCCTCTCCATCGCCGGCCGCGATTCGAGCCACGAATCTCTTCTGGAAGGCTTCTCTCGAACCCAGGAGCCCCGGATTGACGAAGTTGAAGAGGCTCCAGAGGTCCTCGAGGTAGTTCTCGACGGGCGTCCCGCTGAGGGCCAGGCGGAATCCCGCTCTCAACTTCAGGCTCGCCTGAGCACGGCGGGTCTCCGCGTTCTTGATGGCCTGCGCCTCATCCAGGATCGCCATGCTCCAGTCTTTCCCCGAGAGGATCCCCGACTCGAGGTGCAGGAGCGTGTAGCTGACGATGAGAACCGACATCGGACCGAGGGCCTCGACGAGCCCGGAGCGATCCTCCGCCGACCGCAGCCGGTGGACCTCCAGGGCAGGAGCGAACTTCTCGATCTCGTCCTCCCAGTTGTGGCAGACCGAGGTCGGCGCGATGACGAGACAGGGCCCTTCCTTCGCTCTTTCCACCATCAGCGCGATCGCCTGGACGGTCTTTCCCAGGCCCATGTCGTCCGCGAGGCAGGCACCCGCTCCCAGCCGGGCGAGCCGGGCCATCCAGCGATAGCCCTCGACCTGATAGTCCCGCAGCTCTCCCTCGAAGAGCTTCGGGACCGTGGGAATCCACGCAAGGGCCTCCCGGATTCCGTTCCGGACCTTGTCCCAGGCCGCATCCGCCTCGACGTGCCCCGCCTCCTCGAAGAGGTCCTCGATGGCCCCGGCCGAATAGTGGTGGAGCCGCGGCGCCCCGTTCCGGTCATGGGAGAGCGACTGGAGCCTCTCGAGCTGCCGCTTCAGGTTCGCGGAAAGGGCCAGGAACTTCCCATCCCCGAGCGGGACGAAACGGCCGCGCGCCTCGGGGAGCTTCTTCAGAAGCGCCGCGAAGTCGAGGAAGAGATCCTCGTCGAGTGAGACCTTGCCTTCGACGGAGAACCAGTCCTCCTTCGTCGAGATCTTGAGCTTCAGGCTCTTCGGGGTGATGGCTCCCTCCAGAGAGAGGGGCTGCCCAGCCGGCCACTCGGTAGAAACCGGGCCCGTGTAGGCCTGAACCTCTTCCAACAACGCGAGGCTCTCCTCGAGATCCAGGAATTCGAACTCGTACGAGCCGTCGAACCGCGATTCCAGGGACGGACAGGCCGCCACAAGAGCACCCGCCTCTCCCTTCTCGCGGTCGAGGTTCCGGGCGGCGCGCCTCTGGCGGCCCCCGATCGTCGCGATGACGTACGACCCGCCCTCTGCCGGTCTGTTGACCGGACCCTCGGTTCCGAAGGGCCGGACGACGATTCGGGCCGAGAGGATGCCCCCTTTCGGCACGAGCTGAAGGACAGGGCGGCTCTGAGCCTCCGCGGCCTCCGGGGCCAGGCCCTGCACCTCGGCTCGAATTGCAACCGGACCGGCGGACTGCTGAAGCAGGGAGAGGACTTCCGCACGGCCCTCGGCCGGAACGAGGATCCCCTCGGCCGTCAGGAGTTCCTCTAAGGGACGGGTCTTTTCCGAGAAGAAAACCACGCGAACACGCGACGGAGGCTCTTCTTCGAGAGCCACCCGGTACGGAAGAGCGAAGTGAGAGAGCTTGATCCTGAACGACCCTTCTTCTTCCCTCACGATCAGCTCCGGTTCGGCGGACAGGAGGTCCACCGGCTCTGACGGCCGGGACTGGAGGTAAACACACGATGACCCAACCAGGGCTCTCATGGCTTTGTTGAACTCGAACTGGTAAACCTGATGCCCTCGCCAGTCCCTGAACGAGGAGATCGCGGTGGCCACCCGACGGTCGGTATCGGTCAGAAAGTCGAGCCTGGGGTCGAGGCTGGCGAGGCGGGAGAGGCTCACGTCTCGTCCGCTCGAATAGCCTGTCCCTTTCGCTGTCTGCTCGAGGACCCGGATCGTCCGGAGCCGGGGCTCGAGAAGGTACACGAGCCGCTTCGGCCGCTGCGCCAGAGGCCTCGAGACAGTCTCTTCCTTTCGCAGCAGGCCCTGCAGGGTCTGGAGTTTCCGCTGCCAGACCGCCCCGCTCGCAAACCGCGGGAGAAAACTGATCATCCCGCGCTCGTCTTGGACCTTCAGGTAGTCGCGATAGGCCGAGTCTCTCGGAGACATGGCATCCAGGATTTCCGCATAGAGACGGCCGATCACCGGGAAGGAAGGCATCGAGGTCGAAAACGCCCGTTCCAGGTCGGATCGCACGGTCCGTGCGATGCCAGGCTCGATGAGCCACTCCGCCAGAGCCAGCAGGGCTTCGCCCAGCACTCCTGAGGAAGCAGAGCGATTGCGCTCGGCGGAGAGGGCCGCCTTGGCTCGATCGAGAAGACCCTTCCTGAACCAGGCGAGCGCCTCGACGGACGCGAAATGCCTCGATAATGGGTGCCTTGCCTTCGGGCCGCCCGAACAGGATCTCAGGGCTTCGTCCAGTGAGCCTGGCGACCCTTCGAGGACCAGGCAAAGACGAAAGAAGACACCGCGAGCGTCCAGCATTCTGAGCTTCGCCCTCGGCCTCTCCGCGGTTTCCTTGGCGAGCGCCTCGCGGTAGAGCCGCAACGCTCCGTCGAGGTCGCCGCGAAGGAAAGCGATCGTTGCCTGAACCGAGTGAGCCCAGGGCGACCCTGGATGGGCTTCGACCGCCTGACGGGCCTCATCCAGCCGAAACGAGAGAAGGTCGACATCCGCCAGCACGGATACCGCGGGCGCGAATTCCGGCTGGTTTCGCCTCTCCCGGAAGTACGAGGAGACTTCCCGGATGTCGGGTGGGGGGGCGGGGAGATGAACAGCCGCGGTTGCCTTCACGTGGGCGAGGAGAACCTGGGTCTCGACCCGCCGGCTCGACAGCCAGGGAATACCGAGTTCCGCCGGGCCAAAGGTGGCTACGAGGAAGAGGGAGAAGAACTGTTCCCCGAAGCGGGCCGAGAACTCCTTCATGTGGCTGACGGCATCGGTCTCCGCTGGACCGTAGAAGTCGAGCCTGAGCAGGTCCGCCGCGACCTCCTCGCCGAGGTAGAAGCCGTCGTGCCGGATCGAGGCGCGGGCCGCGGCCAGCCGTTTTTCCGCCTCTGGCCCCTGAAGCTCCGCAATCGTGAGGGGATGCAAGAAGAGCGGATGGCAGCCTTCGTACGGCAAGGCGAGGCCCCTGGAGACAACGCTGTTCCAGGCTGTCTTGACGGCCTGCGTCAGCTTCAACGGGTCGGAGGCGTCGCCCGTACTCCTCTTGAGGTAGTCGGCGATTCGGTGGTGGCTGGCAGTTCCTCCGAGAACGGCAGAGGCCGCCAACACCCGCTTTTCGGAGTCGGGGAGCCCCTCGTACGCTCTCAGCAGAGATTCGAGACTTTTCGTTGACAATGGCATCGGCTTCTCAAGGGCCCTCGCGAGCGGCCAGGATCCCCTTCTCGGAATCCACGGTCAACAGGCGGTCGAGGGGCTCGACCTTCCCCAGCTCCTGGACCCTTCCGGAGGGCCAGCGAACCGTCAGACTGTCGACCCGCGTCGCGGCTCCGGCGCCGATGTGCAGGACCGGGCTCTGGGAAGCCAGAAAGCCGCTCGCATTCGACAGCTCGCGAACGAGAACCCGCCCATCCGGAAGCTTCGCGGTCACGCGCGCGCCGATTCCCGCGGCGTTCTCTTTCCCCTTCTGCCCGGCGAACTTCAGCCTGAGGTAATGCTCCTGTTCGCGCCGGGAGCCGAGGTAGAGGGCCTCGGGGGCCTGCACGGAGCGCAGGTAGATGTCGAGGGCGCCGTCCCCGTTGGCGTCGAACGCCACGAGAGCGCGGCCGTTCGTCTTGGGATCGAAGCCGTCGAGAAAGCCGCGGTCCTCGAAGACGGCGCGGCCCTTGCCGGTCCCGCCGAGATTGCGGAAGAACCGGTCCCTCTCGAGTCCGTGGACGGCCGTCCGCTTCTGGTCGAACGTCGTCTTGCCCGAGACGTAGTCGTCCCAGTACGCGAGCGTTTCCCACCAGAACTCGAGCTCGCGGTCGTGCTCGCGCCCATCTCCCCACATCCCGTTCGTGACGGCGAGGTCCAGCCAGCCATCGTTGTCGAGATCGGCCGTGATGGCGCTCCAGGCCCAGCCCGCCTTTCCGGCCCCACTCCCCGCCGTCACGTCCTCAAACGTAGCGTCCGGCTTCTGCAAAAGGACCGAGTTCCCCGCGCACATCTTCAGCACCCAGGGGAGCGCGATCGGCAGGAAGAGGCGTCCCGACACGCCGATCGGGAGTGCGGGGTAGTAGTGAATGAAGCCCCACTGCGTGTAGGTGCCCGTGGTGTAGAGATCGAGTTTTCCGTCCCCGTCGAGATCGCCCCAGGCCGCCGACATGCCATAGCCGCGATCGGCGGCCTTGCGGGCGTCCGAGACGTCCTCGAAGCGCTGGCCGTTCACGTTTCTGTAGAGGTTCTTCAGGCCGAAGTCGTTCGTGATCATCAGATCGGGAAACCCGTCATCGTCGAAGTCCGAGAAGATGGCCGTGAGAGACCAGCGGGTCAGCTTCGACACACCCCATGCGGCGGAAGCGTCGATGAAGCGGCCCTTCCCGTCGTTGAGAAAGAGGAAGTTCCGCCCCGCGTCGTTGGCATCGAACGGGGGATCGGGCATTTTCTTGAAGTAGTCGCCGGTGATGCAGACCAAGAGATCGAGGTCCCCGTCCCTGTCCACATCGGCAAGCGAGGCGGAACGGGGCGGACCTTCCGTGACCACGCCCGATACTCCGGTCCAGTCCTCGAACGTGCCGTCAGCCCGGTTGCGGAAGACGCGCGTCGGCCCGAACGCGTCGGTCACGACGATCTCGGGGAAAGCGTCGCCATCCAGGTCTCCGGCAGCAAGCCCGGTCGCGCGAATCCCCTCCGTAGCGGATTTCGCGAGCCCCGCCCTCTCGGTCACGTCCGCAAAACGGCCGGTGCCATCGTTCTCGTAAAGGATCGAGCGGACGCCGTCCGCCACGAAGAGATCCTCGTCTCCATCCAGGTTGTAATCCAAGACAGCCACGCCCGAGCCGGGCCAGATCCCGTCGATGAGCCTGTTGACGAGCTGGAGGCGCGGATCGTTCCTGGGCGCTCCGAGGCCCGCCTCGCGGGTCGCATTCCGGAATCGAGGGTGCGGCTCCGAGCGCTCCCCCAAGATCTCGAGGTCCAGGACCCTGCCTGATGGGCGACCCGGAAAGGACTCGATCCGGACTCTCGCCTGCCTTTCCACCCGCGTTCCGTCCGCGCGGAATCCGTCGACGACGAACGTCACCGTGCCCGAGGTCTCGGGCCCCGTTCTCGGGTGCTCGGGTCTTTCGACATCGTAAGAGACGGCGTCGAGACGCTCGAGTCCCTGCCAGGCCCACTCCCTGACAGGACCGATTCCCTCCGGCTCCTGGGCTCCCGGAGACCGGCTCCCCATGGCCTTCTGGACGGTCTGGACGGTGTCCCGCCACCGTTCGAGCTTCTTCATCCAGGGGATGAACTCGGCCCTGAGACGGTTGATCGAGGCGTTCTCGAAGAGCCAGTAGCCGGCGGAGGCGAGGAGGACGGCGGAGACCCAAATGAGCGCGCGGCGCTTCCGCGAAGGGGCTGTCGACATGAGCCCAGTTTTACCCCGGAATCAGTATCCGGACCCGCCCCCTTCGCCCCGGGCGTCGAATGCGCCTTCCCACAGGCCATCGGCCCTTTTTCGAATCGCGTAGACCCTGGCCACCGTTTCGGCCTTCGTCTTGTGCCCCTTCTCCTCGAGGAGCCTCACGACCTCCGGATTCAGCGTCCGGTCGTGGAACACGATGTCGGGCAGGAACTGATGGTGGACCCGGGGGGCCTGGACGATCTCGTCGATGTCGAACTTCGTCGTCAGGGCCCAGAAGAGCACCTGAAAGACGGAGTTGATGATCCGGGGGCCGCCTGGCGATCCCACCAGCATGACGAGGGCACCGTCCTTCTCGACGATCGTCGGGGTCATGCTCGAGAGCGGCGTCTTGCCGGGCTCCACCTTGTTGAGAGCGCTCTGCGTCAACCCGAACATGTTCGGCTCTCCCGGACGGGCGGTGAAGTCATCCATCTCGTTGTTCAGGTTGATGCCGAAGCGAGACGTCCAGACGCCGGACCCGTAGTTGCCGTTCAGGGTCGTGGTCGCCGACACGGCGTTGCCGTCACGGTCCACGACGCAGTAGTGAGTCGTCTCGAGACGCTCTTCCTTGGCGGGCTGTGCCCGGAGAGCGTCGAGATCGAAGCTCTTCCAGTCCGGCTCCGTCCGGCGGTCTCTCGTGACTGTCGAGACCCACCTCGCGATGCGGGCCGGGTCGAAGATCTGGGCCGGTGTCACCGTCATGGCCCGGGGATCCGCGATGTACTGCCTCTCGAAGAAGGCCCGGCGCATGATTTCGGCCAGGAGGTGGAACTGCGCGCCGCTCCACGGCTTCTCGTCGTGAAGCTTCAGCTTCTCGGCCATCTGGAGTTCTGAGAGAAGAAGTGTTCCTCCGCTCGAGGGCGGCGGCATCGAGTAGACCCTGTGGCCGTACACGTTGAGCTCGAGAGGATCTCGCCACAGGGTGCGGTACTCCGAGAGGTCCGCGAGTGTGAGAATCCCGCCCTCTTTCTTGACGGTCTCGACGATGTCCCTGGCGACGGGCCCCTTGTAAAAGCCGCCCGGGCCCTGTTTCTGGATCGCGCGAAGCGCGGCGGCCAGCTTCGGCTGGCGAACGGTTGTCCCGACTTCGAGCGGCTTTCCCTCCCGGGACCAGAACGTCTTCCCGCTCTGGTCGAAATCGGCGAGGGACTCCTTCAGTCTGTCGTGGATCTCACCACTGACGACGTAGCCGCTTTCCGCGAGCCGGATCGCGGGTTCGGCCAGCCGCGTCCAGGGGAGCTTCCCGAACTTCTGATGCAGATCCCACAGACCCCGCACCACACCGGGCGTCGCGACCGCCAGGCCGCCGATTTCCGAGGCCTTCTTGTTCGGGTGCGACGTGTACATGTCTGGTCTGGCGGCACTCGGTGCCCGTTCCCGGTAGTCGAGGGCGTGCACCTTTCCATTCATCCGGACGAGGAGAAAGCCGCCGCCGCCGATCGAGCCGAAGTAGGGCCGCGTGACGGCGAGAACGAGAGCGGTCGCGACCGCTGCATCCGCGGCGTTGCCACCCGAGGCGAGCACCTGCTTGCCTGCCTCTGACGCCCAGTGATCGGCGCTGACGACGAGGCCGCTTCTCCCGATCGTGGGCGCGGCCTCGACCGTTGCGGCCATCAAGGAAAAAGCCGCCACGGTGAGGTTCAGGGCAAGAACCGAACTCGTTCTCTTGAACTCGAATCTCAACTCTCTCCTCCTCCGGATCCCAGTGACGATCTCGCCCCGCCAGCCCCTTGCTTTCGGGTTGCGAGCCGTGCCGCGCAAGTCTATCCGCCGCCGGAACCCTCCCGGCGGAGCGGCCGTATGATGTTCCAGGATGCGGAAACTCGGCGTCTTCTTCCTGTGCGCCGTTCTCTCCGCGGTGAGTCTCGGCGCCCGGGCGGCTTCTCCGCTCGAGTTCGAGCGGCTGTCCTTGCGGGAGGGCCTTTCCCAGAGCACCATCGACCGGATCACGCAGGACCGGAAGGGCTTCCTGTGGTTCGTGACGGAGGACGGCCTCAACCGCTTCGACGGCTACCGCTTCCAGGTTTTTCGGAGCCAGGCGGGAAACCCGAACAGTTTGAGTCACAACGAGCTGAAGGCCATTCACGAGGACCGGGAAGGGATCCTCTGGATCGGGACGTTCGAGGGCGGCCTGAACCGGTACGATCCGTCAACGGCGCTCTTCACGAGGTTCCGCCACGACCCTTCCGACCCCACCAGTCTCTCGGCCAACATCGTCAGAGCGATTCTCGAGGACCGCACGGGCACACTCTGGGTCGGAACTCAGGGCGGGGGATTGGACGAGCTCGACCGGAAAACCGGGAAATTCCAACATCACCGGGCCAACCCCGCAGACGAGGGCAGCCTCCCGCACGATGACGTGAGAGCTCTTTTCGAGGATCGCTCGGGGACGCTCTGGATCGGCACGAACGGCGGTGGGATCTGCCGTCTCGATCGCGAGAAACGAGTGTTCGTGAAGGTCCCGGTCGAATCTCGCTCCCCCAATTTGCTCGCGGAGAATTCGATCGCGACGCTTCTCGAAGACCGCGCGGGCATCCTGTGGGCCGGAACCTTCGGCACCGGCCTCCTGAGGCTGGAGAGGGGTTCGGGGCGTTTCCTTCCTGCCCCCCTGCCAGGAGATCAGAACGGAGATCTGGCCCGGACTTCGATTCGGGCTCTCGTCGAGGACGACGACGGACGCTTGTGGATCGGCACGGACGGAATGGGTCTTCTCTGTCACGATCCCCGGGACGGGACCCTGACCTTTGCGCGTCACGATCCGGCCGACCCGGCCAGCCTCTCGACGGACAAGGTTCTCTCGCTCTTCCTCGACCGCTCCAAGGTCCTGTGGGCCGGAACCTACGGCGGGGGACTCAACAAGACAGACACCGCGAGAAAGCGGTTTTTTCTGATCCGAAACGAGGTGGGCAACCCGAACTCCCTCAGTCACAACCTCGTCTGGTCGATCCTCGAGGATCCGGATGGCACGATCTGGATCGGCACCGACAGTGGGGGCCTGAACCGCTGGGACAGGAAGAAGGGGACATTCCTCCACTACCGGCACGACCCGCGAAATTCCGCTAGCCTGGCAAGCGACGCCGTGCGCGTCGTCTACCGGGACGCAGCCGGCGTGCTCTGGCTCGCCACCCACGGCGGAGGCCTCGACAGCCTCGACCCGGCGACCGGCCAGATCACCCACCGCCGCCACGATCCATCGGACCCGTTCTCGCTCTCGCACGACGAGCTTCGCGCCGTACGGGAGGACCGGAACGGGAACCTCTGGATCGGCACTCTCGGAGGAGGACTCGAGCGCCTAGACCGGAAGACGGGCCGTTTCACGCATCACCGCCACGACCCGAAGAACCCCCAGAGCATCAGCAACGACTTCGTCCGGGCCATCCTGGAGGACGCGTCCGGCACTCTCTGGATCGGCACCCAGGGTGGAGGCCTGAACCGCCTCGATCCGAAAACGGGGGTCTTCCAGGCCTTCCGCGCCGATCCCGGAAACCCCGAGAGCCTCTCCAACGACTACGTTTTCGCCCTCCACCTGAGCCGCGGCGGAGATCTCTGGGTGGCCACGTACGGCGGAGGAGTCTGCCGGCTCGACAGCAAGACGGGCCGGTTTGCGCGCTTCACCGAGAAGGACGGGCTCGCCAACGATGCCGTCTACGGGATTCTCGAAGACGAGACGGGGCGTCTCTGGCTGAGCACGAACAAGGGACTTTCTTGCTTCGACCCGAAAAGCCGGACCTTCAGGAACTACGACGTCAGGGATGGCCTGCAGAGCAACGAGTTCAACGGGGGCAGCTACTTCAGGAGCAAGAGCGGCGAGATGTTCTTCGGCGGGATCAACGGGCTGAACGCTTTCTACCCGTCACGAATCGCGAGCAACCAGGAGCCGCCGCCCGTCGTGATCACCGATCTCCAACTGTTCAACCGGTCCGTGGCGCCCGGCGAGACTGTCCGGGGCCGGAGAGTCCTCGAGAGACCGATCGAGTACACCGGCCGGCTGGAACTCGGATACCAGGAGAGCGTCGTGACCTTCGAGTTCGCCGCCCTCCACTACACGGCTCCCGAGAAGAACCGCTACTCCTATCGCCTCGAGGGCTTTTCTGACTCCTGGATCCTGGCTCGCGGGGATCGCCGGTCCGCCACGTTTACCGGCCTGGCTCCTGGCGACTACACGTTCCGCGTGAAGGGGGCCAACGCCGACGGCGTCTGGAACGAGACCGGCGCCGCAATCCGTCTGCGAATCCTCCCTCCCGTCTGGAGGACGTGGTGGTTCCAGCTGACCGGGATCATCCTCTTGTGGGGGGTCACGTACGCTGCTGTGAAGCGCCGTATTCAGAACGAGCGCGCCAGGGCGGCCCTCAAAGCCGCTCACGATGCGCAGATGGCGCTCCTGCCGCACGAAGCCCCAAAAGTCCCTGGTTTCGAGATCGCCGGGCTGTGCATCCCGGCCTTCGAGGTCGGCGGCGACTTCTTCGATTACATCCAGAGCGACGCGGACGATGGCTCCCTGACGATTGCCGTCGGAGACGTGGCCGGCAAGGGCACACGGGCCGCGATGGCAGCGGCGCTCTCGAACGGAATGGTGAACGCGCGGGCGGGCTCCACCGAGGGACTCGGAAGCGTCCTGACCCTTCTCAACACGACGCTCAGACGCAAGGTGCAGAGGCCGATGTTCACGGCCCTCTGCCTCGCCTCTCTCGACTCGAGAAACCGAAGCCTCGAGTTCGTCAACGCGGGGCTCTGCGAGCCGCTCCTGAAAAGGGGCCGTCACGCGGAGTTCCTCACCTGCGACGGACCGTCCTTTCCGCTCGGGACGGTGGCCGGCACCGAGTATTCGAGCCGCTGTCTCACCCTCGCGGCAGGGGACGTCGTCGTCTTCTACACCGATGGAGTCCCCGAGGCCCGGAAGGCGAATGGCGAACCGTGGGGCTACGAGGCCCTCGCGAGCTTTGTCGCGGGTCTGGCGACGGAAGGTCTTGCCGCAAGGGAGATCGCGGAATCGATCGTCAAGGAAGCCGGCCGCGCCGCCAGCGGACACGACCAGAGTGACGACATCGCGCTCGTCATCGTGAAGGTCACGGGCTGACCTCTCGCTCGGTCAGCCCGTCGTCCTCTGTCCGGCGGCGATCGCGTTCACCGTGACGAAGAGGCTCGTCAGGAGCCGCTCGCCCTCGTCAACCCGCCCCTCCGACGTGGCGCGGCGCCACTCGCCGAGAAGCTGGATCTGCTTTCTGTGCAGCATCTTCAGTCCCTCGTGCCGCAGCGCCAGCGTCCCCGCCAGACGCGGCCGGCGCTCCACGAGCGGCCCCCCGTGAACGAGCTCGAGCATCTGGCGGGTTCTTTCGAGCTCCGCCCCGATGAGGCCCATGAACCGGTTTCTCACGACCGGATTGGTCACGAGCGCGGCGTACTCGTGAATCAGCTCGGGATCGACCGTCAGCACACTCGTGCTGGCGTTGGTCAGGACGTACTGGAGGGGAGGCCAGTTCCACATCTGCGGCCGCAGGCTCTCGAAGGCCGCCGGATCGCTCTCTTGAAGGCTCCCGAGCGCCGTCCCGACGCCATACCAGCCTGAAAGATAGAAACGGGACTGGCTCCAGCTGAAGACCCAGGGGATCGCCCTGAGGTCAGCGAGGGACTTCTGACCGCTCCGGCGAGAGGGACGCGACCCGATGCGGCTCGATTCGATGACGTCGATGGGGGTTGCCTGGCGGAAGAACTCGATGAATCCGTCTTCCCGCAGCAGGGCTTCGTAAGCCTCGCGGCTCTCGCGCGCGAGGCGGTCCATCACAGGCTCCAGAGGGTGGCTGCCCTTCTGCCGCGAGCGCGCCAGCCGCGGTTGGCGCGCCAGCAGCGTCTGTCCGGCGACTCCCGCCAGAAGAAGCTCCAGGTTGTGGGCAGCGGTGATCTTGTTGGCGTACTTCTGAGCGATGGTCTCGCCCTGATCGGTCATCCGGAGGTCCCCGTCGAGGGCGCCGTGCGGCAAGGCCGCCAGGAACCGGTGCGTCGGGCCGGCACCCCTGCTGATCGTCCCTCCCCGCCCGTGGAAAACCCGGATCCGCGTCCCGAGGTCGCGCCCGGCCTCGGCCATCGCCTCCTGGCCTCTGTAGAGGGCCCAGTGGCTGGCGAAGAGGCCGCCGTCCTTGTTGCTGTCGCTGTAGCCCACCATGACCTGCTGGACGGGCCGCCTGGAGCCCGTTCGCGCCTGTTGCGCCCGCAGGCTCCTTCGCGTCACGGGGTGCTCGAGGAAGGACCGGAGGATCTCCGGGCTCGCCTCGAGGTCCTCGATCGTCTCGAACAGGGGCACGACCGGCAGACGACAGACGAGCCCCTCGGGCCCGGAGACAGCCAGGCCCGCCTCCCGGGCGAGCAGGTAGACGGCCAGCAGGTCCGACACGCTCCTCGTCATGCTCACGATGAGCGAGCCAAGGCCATCCGGACCATGGTTCTTGATGTGCTCGACGACGACGCGGTAGCAGCTCAGGACGGCGGCGGCCTCTGGACCGGCCTCCGTGTCCGGGTGCGTGAACGGGCGGGGGGAAGCCAGCTCGGTCGCGAGAAACGTCAGCCGCCGTTCCTCTGACCAGTCGCCGAAGTCCGCCTCGGATGCGCCCGCGGCCGCCAGCAGCTGCGAAATGGCGAGGTCGTGGAAACGGCTGTTCTGGCGGATGTCGAGGGTGGCGAGGTGAAATCCGAAGGTCTGGACGGTGGCCAGGACGGGATGCACGTCTGCTTCCGCGAGCCGCCGGGCCCCGACCGACAGGAGCGAGTCGAAAAGGAGAAGAAGATCGCTCTCGAGCTCGGAGGCCCGGGCGTAGGCCGTGGCTCCCGCGGCGAGCCGGGAGGCCCCCGAGGCCGCGGCCTCGACCGGAAGCCTTGCGATCATGAGGTTCACGAACTGCCGCCAGGCCTCGGAGGGGTTCCGCTCCAGGGCGCGGCGCCCGGGCTCCCCCAGCCCGGCCGCCCCCTCTTGGATCCGCCGCGTCAGGGCATCGGGAGGGGCCTGCAGATGGTCCGAGAGACTCAGCCTCATGGCGAGACCCGTCAGCTGCCGCTGCAGCACGAGAAGAGCCTCGAGTCTGAGCGTTTGAAGGGTGTCCCGGGTGACGGAGGCCGTGACGAGGGGATGCCCGTCCCGGTCGCCCCCCACCCACGTTCCGAACGAGAGCCTCGGGAAAAAGGCGGGGCCCGAAACGAGATCCCGGTCCCAGCCGGCGTCGTCCCAGGCATCGCGGAGCCTCTGCTGAAGAACGGGCAAAACATCGGGAAACACCGTCTTCAGGTAGTGGATGACATTTCGGAGCTCCGCCAAGACGCCGGGCTTTGCGAGGAAGATCTCACCCGTGCGCCAGAGCCGTTCGAGGACGGCCTTGATCTCGTCGCGGATGGCCTCTTGCTCCCGCGCCGTCCACATCTGGTTCTCGCGCTTGACGAGCAAGAGGTAGAGCTCGCGGTGGTGCCCGAGGACGGTGGCCCGCTTGGCCTCGGTCGGGTGCGCGGTCAGAACGGGCTCGACTCGGACCTCGGCGAGGCATTCCGCCGCCTGCCGGTCCGAAACGCCCTCGGCGGCCAGCCTTCGGAGGGTGTGTCCCCAGAGGCCGGGCTCCGCCGGCAGACCGGATGTGCTCTCCCGCCCGCGCCGCCCCTGGTTGGCGGCGTTCTCCTCGGCCATGTTGAGAAGTTGAAACGAGATCGAATACGCCTGGGCGAGCCTCTCCGGCGGCTCGTTCCCGCTCAGGGCACCCGGCTCTTTCGCCAGGGGAAGAGCGGCGGCGATCTCTCGCTCGCCCAGCTCCAGGAGAACCTCCTGGAAACAACGGAGGAGGAATCTGTAGTCGACTTCCGCCTTCTCGAGATCCGCGCTCTGGTTCTTCATCGTCGCCTCCCCGTGCCCGTCGAGCCTTCTGTTGCGGGAATACTGTCAAAATCGAGGGTCTTCAGGAACGGCAAGGGGAGGATCTCGTGAGGGAAGAGGGAACGGAAGGCATGGCGAGGGAGTCGGTCCTCGCATCGGTCGTCGACGAGCTCTGCAAGACCGCGATGGCGGCGAGCGGACCGCGATGGGGGGGCCGCTTCGTCCTTCCGTCGCGCGCGGCGGTCCTCGACTGCGTCGAGGGCATCCGCCACGTCTTCTTCCCGGGGTACTTCGGGACGACCGATCTCCACGACAGGAGCCTCCACTATTACGTCGGGGCCGCCCTGGACAGCGTCATTCGAGGCCTCGAGGAACAGATCGGGCTCGCGATCGCATTCTCCGAGCGGCATGACTACGCCACGTGCCGGCACTGCAGCGAGGAGGCGTCCGCCGCCGCTCAGGCGCTCCTGGAGAGGCTCCCGGCCATCCGGACTCTTCTGACTTCTGACGTGGAGGCGGCCTTCGAGGGCGATCCGGCCCTGCGCATCAAGGACGAGGCGATCTTCAGCTATCCCGGGATCTACGCGATCACCGAGCAGCGCATCGCCCACGAGCTCTACCGGTGCAACGTGCCCCTGATTCCGAGGATCATCTCCGAGCACGCGCACAGCGAGACCGGGATCGACATCCACCCGGGAGCCCGGATCGGAGAACGGTTCTTCATCGACCACGGGACCGGCGTCGTCATCGGGGAGACGACCCGGATCGGGAATGGCGTGCGCATCTATCAGGGGGTCACCCTCGGAGCGAAGAGCTTTCCGCTCGATGAGAACGGAGTTCCCATAAAGGGAATCGACCGGCACCCGATCATCGAGGACGACGTCGTCATCTACTCGGGCGCCACGATCCTGGGCCGGGTCACGATCGGGAAGGGCTCGACGATCGGGGGCAACGTCTGGCTGACGCACAGCGTCCCGCCTGCAAGCCGCATCACCCAGGTCGAGGCTCGCGAGGTCCGCTTCGAGAATGGTGGGGGAATCTAGAGACGCGCCAACTACGGCTGGCGCGCCAACTACGGCTGGCGCGCCAACTGCGGCTGGCGCGCCCCCGCGACGGCCGCCTGTCCGAGGCTGATTCCGCCGTCGCCAGGAGGCACCTGCTGGTGCAGGAGAACCCTGAACCCTGCCTCAGACAGCCGTCTGACACAGAGCTCTGTCAAGAGCGCGTTCTGAAAGCACCCTCCCGAGAGAGCGACCGTCCCCTCGGCGGCCAGCCGGGCCACCGCCACGATGCCCTCCGCGAGGGACTGATGGAAGCGGGCCGCAAGGGTTTCGCGAGCCACGCCCGCCTTCAGGTCGTCGATGAGGGCCAGGAGCATGGGCCGCCAGTCGAGGATCGCGGGCTGGTCTGTCCGGACATCCAGCGGCATCGGGTAGACGCCGTCTTCTGAACCTCTCTCCGCCAGCCATTCGAGAGCCATCGCCGCCTGGCCCTCGAAGCTCGCCCGGGCCGGGAAGAGGCCCAGGAGCGCCGCGACGCCGTCGAAGAGTCGTCCCGCGCTGGTCGTGACGGGTGACTGGAAGGACGTTTCCAGCATCCGGCACAGGACCCTGAGCTCGGCATCCGTGAACATCTCTGCGGGAAGGCCGTGTCTCGCGTCCATTCCCTCCCGCCCGAGACATTCGAAGAGAAGAGCGAGTGCCGCCCGCCTCGGTTCGCGAATCGCGGCTTCTCCCCCTGGCAGACGGAAAGGCGCGAGGCGGGCGACGCGTTGGAAAGAGGAGGCATCTCCGAGCAGGAACTCCCCTCCCCAGACCGTCCCGTCGAGCCCGTATCCGGTGCCATCCCACGTGACGCCCAGGGCCCTGCCCGCAAAGCCGTTCTCGGCCAGGCAAGAAGCCAGGTGGGCGTGATGGTGCTGTACTCCGACGGCGGGGACTCCCCTCTCCCTCGCCAGCTGGCCGGCGAAGACGGTCGAGACGTAACCCGGATGAAGGTCGTGGGCCACCGCGACGGGCTGGGCCTCGTAGAGCCTCAGGAAGTCGGCGATCACCCGCTGGAAGGCCAGCCGAGCCTCGGGGGTCTCGAGGTCGCCGATGTGCTGGCTCACGAAGACATCCTTCTCCACCGAGAGGGCGACCGTGTTCTTCAGGTGTCCCCCGACGGCGAGGATCGCCGGGAGTGCGGATGCGAGCCGGACGGGAAGCGGAGCGTACCCGCGTGCCCGGCGCAGAACACGAATCCCGCCGGCGTAGCGCCTCACGACGCTGTCGTCGGCG
The DNA here is from genome assembly GCA_022071945.1 of Thermoanaerobaculia bacterium. Taxonomy (GTDB): domain Bacteria; phylum Acidobacteriota; class Thermoanaerobaculia; order UBA5066; family UBA5066; genus JAJVIN01. The sequence continues at coordinate 81,014 of JAJVIN010000006.1, forward strand.
TGCCGCTCGATCGGGCGGTCGTGAACCAGAAAGCCGTCGCAGAGATCACCGAGCCTCTGAAAGGCGTCCTTTTCATCGATGGCAATCGGTTCCTCGCTTCTGTTCCCGCTGGTCGCGACGAGCGGGATCCCCGCCTCCTCGAGGAGGAGGTGGTGAAGCGGGGTCGGGGGAAGCATCACCCCGAGAAGGGGATTCTCCGGGGCGACGCGCGTCGAGATGCCGGAGCCCGCCCGTGCCCGGGCCAGGAGAATCGGGGCCTCGGAGCCTGTCAGGATCCTGTCGTCCCCATCCTCGAGGTCAACGAGCTGCGCGGCCTTCGCCGAACTTGCGACCATCAGCGCGAACGGCTTCTCGAACCTCCCCTTGCGCGCCCTGAGAACGTCCACGGATGCGTCGCTTTCGGCGTCACACATCAGGTGAAAGCCGCCGAGACCCTTGACGCCGACGATTCCGCCCGCCCGAAGGAGAGAAGCGGCACGCGAGAGCGCCGCCTCTCTCGTCGCGACCGCCTCCCCGCTCGTGTTCCAGAAGGTCAGGGAGGGACCGCACTCGGGGCACGCGATCGGCTGGGCATGAAACCGGCGGTCGAGTGGCTCCTCGTACTCCTTCTTGCAGGCCGCGCAGAGGGCAAAACCCGCCATAGTGGTCGAGGGCCGGTCGTAGGGAAGAGAGCGGACGATCGTGAATCGAGGTCCGCACAGCGTGCAGTTGGCGAAGGGATACCGATGACGCCGGTCAGCGGGATCCCGGACCTCCCCCAGACATTCGGCACACGTGGCGAGGTCGGGCAGGACCGAGACGGACTTCTCTCCGCCCGGGTCCGAGAATCGAATCTCGAAGCTCCGCGATCCACAGGCGGCAAGCCAGCTTTCCGAAACGCTGTTCACGCGAGAGTGCGGCGGCTTCTCGTCGAGGACGTGGCGTCTGAAATCCTCGAGCAGGAGACGCGGGCCCTCGACTTCGAGAACGACCCCGGACGTTCCGTTGAGGACCCAGCCCGAGAGGCCGAGACGGGTTGCGAGCCGGTAGACGAAAGGCCGGAATCCCACGCCCTGTACGGCGCCGCCCAGTTCCATCCGCAGACGCTCGCGGTCCTTCCCCCCCTCGACCATCGGCCTTTCATTCAACCACAGGGCAGTTTTCTCCCCGGAAGAGACTCCCCTATCCGGAGGCGGCAAGGCCCTCCAGGAACTTCTTCTCCAGGACGGCGCACAGGGGGCGGGGAACCGGGCCGCCGGCGGCCAGACAGATCGTCAGGCACGTCTCATCCGGCAGGCGGACCTCGAACCCCGTGATCACGACCTCGTCGAAGGCGATGATCACGTTCGGGGGAACCGGCCCGGCGGGACGGCCCCTTTCTCCAGCCAGCAGCGGCCACCCTGCTGCCGATGAGGGCGTAGAACGCCTCCTCGCCCAAAAGCTCGCCCTTCTCCGCGTGAACGACATGTCCCCAATTAGACCAGACGGCGCCCGTCTCGCCTCCCCGGTCGATCCGAAGCGCCCCCCAGGAAGCAGAGAGCGCATAGATCTGGACGAGATCGGGGAACATGGGAAGCGAGATTGAGCCGGAGAAACCCGTCCGGGCCGCCAGAATCCTGTCGACCACCTCGAGGAGAGCCGAGAACGAGAACGGCCTTTCGAGGTACTCGACTGAGCCACGCTTCATGACTTCGTGCCTCACCTCGGAGGTCCCGAAGGCGGCGATGATGATGACCGGGAGCGTGGGAACGCCCCGTCTCGCCGCGATCAGGAGCTCGATCCCGCGTGTGGGTCCAGCTGGCTTTCCGGGGCAGCGAACGGAAGGGCTGGTTCGGCGGAAAACACCCAGCGCGGAGCGAGCGCTTTCAACGCGAATCTTCAGTCCTCCAGCCAGTGAAGCTTCGCATTCCTTCTTGGCCGAACCCATGCTAACCTCCCGCTGGCGAGCGAGATGCAGATCCAGCGGCCGCAGCCACACGACTTCCCCTACCCCTCTCCCTTCCTGCGACGACCCGCCCTAGCTCTCACATTCATGCTCTTCGCTATTACGGTCCTCTTCGCGGCCCGCTTCGCCAAGGAAATGCTCACAAGCTCCCTTTGGAACGACGAGTTGTACTCTATCCTCAACTATTCCGGGCGCGGTCCGATCACGACGCTTACGGAGTACATACCCAACAACCACATCCTCTACAACCTCTTGAACTCGATAGGTCCCGACCCCACTTCCTTCAGCCCAGCCCGAGTACGCGCCATGGCGACGGCTGCAATAGCAGTGCTGGGGCTTCTTCTCCTAGTTCATTTCGGCGTCAAAAGACAGCTTCCCGTTGGCGTCCTGTCCCTGCAGCCACTTATCGGGAACTACGAGTTCCTTGACCTCTCACTTCAAGGTCGAGGCTACGGCGTCGCCGCCTTACTAGCCGCCGCAGCTGGACTGCTTCTCATCAGCCTTCACAGGACACCAACCACAGGCCGATTGGTTTTCTTTGCATCCCTGAATGTTCTTGGCATTCTGGCTCTGCCGACATTCGCCTTTTGGAGCATTCCCCTCTTTATCATCCTCTTCCTGAGACATCGGCACTCTCACATAGTCATCGCAGCCCTTGGCGCAGCTGCCGCGACCATTCTGCTTCACATCGGCGTACTCCCCCGCATCCTCGACAATGCTATGGGAGGATATGGGGAGGAATGGGGACGACAGTTTTCGCGAATCACGGCTGTATATGAATCCCTTAGGATCTACTTCGTAGGCTCCCCAGAGAGGGCCTCTGACGCTCTCCTGACGTGGCTAGGACTTCTCCTCGTCCTATTGGTGGCTTACGTTGTCAGGACAACTCCTGACGCCCCCGAACTCTCGCTGCTTCTTTCCGTGTTCGTCGCTTTCGGAATCTGTCTCACGTTGGAGACACCACTCGTCCGCACAACCTCCTTTCTCGCGCCGCCGCTCTCGATCAGTGTTTGGTCGGCCGTGGCGCGATTCATAGACACAAGGCCGTCCGTAGCTCCTAAAGGGCGAGAGTTCATACTTTACGGCCTCCTCCTTCTTTTCCTCGTCCGCGACACCAGAAAGCTATTCATTTTCCACTTCGTACCGATCGAGTCCTGGAAGACGACCGCGGAGCTGGTCTCTTCCGTCTTTCCGGAGAATGTCTCTGTGGGGGCAACCGTTGCGCCGGACTTTCTGTCTGGATACTTGCCTTCTCGAAAAGTCAGACTATGGGAACCAAAGTCGAGCGGCTTGCCGGAGGACTGCCGTACTGTCGTTGCGGACACAGCCATGATGCCGACAGACAACCGTATCCGCCTTTCCACGGAAGAGAAAAGGAGCACGGCGGCGGTCTTCGTTCCGCAGCGACGCGAGCGACATCAGATCGTCTACTTTCGACCGTGTACCGAAAGTATCGCAGAGGTCTCAGCTTCCGGTATTGGCTCGCCGTCAGCTGTCCGGGATTTGGACTTCCAATCATGCGGCACCATAGGCGCCGGTGGGGCCGCGATTAGGGTGACATTCGGTGGCGATGTGCGTGTCCGCAGTATCCTTGTCTCTGTGGCCAGACCGGCCACAGACATACCACGTTTTGAGGCGCGTGTAGGCACAGGGTCCGCGTTCGATGAGCCATGCGCCGCCCCCGTCGTCTCACTAGTGGATGGGATCGTCATCATCACCACCAAGGATTGCCGATTGAAGTCCGCCGACATCACTTTCAGTCCGGAGTGGAGCGGGGCGAAGGTCTGCGAAGCATGGGCCTATCCTTCAAGATTTCCTGTCCACCGCTGAAACCCGCGACGAATCGTGGCACCCGAAAGGTATCGAGTATGCAGAGTTGCACCGCCCCAGACGTGATCAATCAGCACGCGGCTATCAATGCCACGAGGATATACACACCCAGGAGGAGCCCGTTCACGGTGATCGCGGCCGTGGCTCTGCTCGGATTCCCGAGCTCATCTGACGCGCAGGGGCTCCCTAACATTGCCCTGAACGCGGTCGCCACTGCATCCGCAACCCTTTCCGGCTCCTCGCCGGCACGGCTATCGGACTGCGCAGGTTCACTGAGGTCGTCCCGCCCCCTACACCTTTGGCGGACTCCCCGGGCTCCAGAAGGGACATCGTCAAGCTGATCCTGGCGGCTCGGGGGGAGTGCCCCACCGACCAGCCTCCAGTACCGGAACCTCCGTTTGCCGATGTTCCGCGGACGGACCGAGATTCATGGTGGATTGACAAGGCATTCGCGATGGGACTCACTCAGGGCTGCCAGGCCCCACCGTTGAGGCTTTTCTGTCCTGAGGACCCCCTACGTCGAGATCAGAGCGCCGCGTTTCTCACCCGCGGCATGTATCTTCCGAACCCTGTCCCTACGGCACCGAATCCTGGTTGGACTGATGTCGATCCGAACAGTCCTTACCTTGGATTCATCAACCGGCTCTGGGCGGATGGCATTACGGTCGGGTGTTCGGCATCTCCCCTGATGTACTGCCCAGAACAGCTCACGTTTCGGTCCCAGGTGAAGGCTTTCGTGAGTCGCTACTGGCCTTCATATTCCGTCCTACCGTGACCTGGAGGCGCGAGCCGCTCTCATCCGCCACATCCAGCCCATCTCTGTTGTGGCGAAGACCGGCGCTATCTGGATGCTCTCGAGAGTACTCAACCAAGAAGGGAGGCCTGGCCCCGGCTCGAAGGATTCACGCGCATCACAACGATCTTTCGGAGAAAGGGCCTAACCCAACTTATCCGGAGGCGGCAAGGCCCTCCAGGAACCTCTTCTCCAGGACGGCGCACAGGGGGCGGGGAACCGGGCTGCCGGCGGCCAGGCAGATCGTCAGGCACGTCTCATCCGGCAGACGGACCTCGAACCCCGTGATCACGACCTCATCGAAGGCGATGATCACGTTCGGGGGAATTCCGCCTGGCTGCGCCATGGGACGCGCGTAGTCCAGCGACGCCATCAAGCGGGCGCCGATCGCCTCGACATCCGGCAGGGGAATCTCCCCGACCGACGCGATGAGGAGGCCGTGAGGATCCATCAGGATCGCCGCCGAGGCCCCCGAGGCCTGTCGTGCCCAGCTCAGAAGCGGCTCCCACCGGCGCCCGCCCTCGCCGAGCCTTTCCGGAAGCGGTGGCAGGGCGGCAGGGACCGAGGGAGCTTGCGCCGGGGCAACGGGGGCGGGAAGAGGCCCTGCAGAAGCGGAGACCGGCGGAGCGGGAGAGGCCGGCTGTCCGCGAAACGAGACGAATGCCGGACGGCGAACGGGAGCCGCCGGAGAGGCGCCCGTCAACCGGTGGGAGAGCTCCCTGGCTCTCTCCAGACTAGAGGAGCTGCCGCTCGGGTCGCTCTTCAACCTTCGCCTCCTGGGGCAAGAGCCGCTGCATCTGAAGCTCGAGCTCGGCGGCCAGAAGCTCGAACCTGCGGGATTCGGGCGTGACCGCCCCCGAGAGGAAGCTCACCGGAAGTCCCTTCCGGCTCGCCTCCGCGTAGATATCGGCGCGCGGAATCGCGGATTCGAGGACTCCCCCGAACCCCCAGATTTCGCCCAGGACCGAGAGGGCGGCCGGCTTGGACTTCTCCACCATCGCAGGCAGGATGCCGAGCAACTGCAGGCGGGGGTTCTCGTTCGTCTTCACGTGCTCGATGACACGCAGGATCTGCGAGACCGAGCGCAGGGAGAGGCTCTCGGTCTGGAAGGGAACGAGAACGAAGTCGGAAACCGCCAGGGCCGCCCGCGTGACGAGGCCGACGCCGGAGGGCGTGTCGAGGAGGACGAGGTCGTGGTCCGTCTCCAGGCGGTCGAGGGTCCCGGAAAGGACGCCGGGACCGAAGAGAGCCTGCTCGTAGTCACAGACCTCGGCGGGATCGAGCCTCCCGCGCGGGAGAAGCGAAAGGCCCGGAAGGCGCGTCTTGAGGATCGCCTCCTCGGGAGTCACGGTGCCCGTCATCAGGTCGGCAAGCCCGGCGAGCTCATCGTCTTCCCGGGCCAGTGAGAGGCCGATTCCTCCCTGTGGGTCGAGATCGGCGAGAAGGACACGCCGTCCTCGTTCCGCCAGCGCCACCGCCAGGTTGAGCGCGACAGTGGTCTTGCCAGTTCCGCCCTTCTGGCTCGCAATCGTCAAACGTCGTGGCATCTTCTGCCTCCTCTGCTCCGGAAACAGGTTCTCTACGAGGCTCAGACGAGGCGGGCGATTTCCTGAGCGGCCCTCTTCATGTCGAGGAGGACCATCCCGAGCTTCGCCTGCGACCCCGCGATGGTCTCGAGAACGGCCTCGGGTCCGGCCTGCATCAGGATGATGTAGCCGGAGCTCCCCCTCACGTAGACCTGCTCGAGCGTCCCGCGCTGCAGCTCGGCGGAGGTGCGCTCTCCGAGGGACAAGAGGGCCGCGGCCATCGCGGACACCCGGTCCTCGTCCGTCCCCTGGGGCAGGACCGAGGCCAGGATGAGGCCGTCGACGCTCACGACGGCAGCCCCCTCGACCTCGGGAGTGTTGGAGCGGAAGTTCCTGAGAACCTGCTGCATCTGTTCAGCCCGGCTTGCCATTGTCAAACCTCCATCAATCTCTAGACGGTGGATTCCAGCCGCCGCTGCGCGGAGCGAATTTCCTTCCAGCCCCATCCCGGAGCGACGCTGGCCTCCGTCACCAGCAAGAAGAGCCGCCGGCCATCGCCGGAGACCTTCGCATACAGACCGCGGGATGCCGTCACGAGCCGAAGCTCCTGGAAGGGCTCCGACCCCGGAATCCCACCCTGATCCAGGAGCGCCGCGCGCACCCTGGCCACATCCGGGTTCCTGAGAAGGGCGAGGACTCCCTTGACGGTCTGACTCATTTCCGAAGGGGCGATCTTCTCCCCGTGAAAACCGAGGATTCCTCCGGACTCCGTCTCGGCCACGGCAAAAGCGAGGGCGCCTTCTCCCGAGATCGCGATGTCCTTGCAGATCGCGTCCAGCTCCGCCCGTCTCGTCGACCCGCTCTCCCCGCTCACGGCCAGAGACTCCTGACCCCGCTCTCGATCGCGCTGCGGAATCTCGTCAGGGACGGACGCGATGAAATGTCATCCGAGGCCACGACCGCCCCGCTCTTCTCATCCCAGATCACGGCCATTCCGTTCACGGTCCCGGAGAGCTCGAGGACCGCGCGGCCCGTGACGGCCGGTATCTCGCGGGCTTGTGCCGTCACGGCCTTGACGGCCTCCGAGAGGGGGCTCGACCCATCGAGAGGAACGTCCAGCACCTGGGCTCCGTTCAGGGACTCGCGGAGGAGTCGCGAAATCACCGCCCAGTCTTGAATGGCGGGCTCTGCCGCGGGGACGTCCTTCGCCGCCGCCTCGTCCAGGCGCCGGCAGCCTTCGATCAAGAGGGTCTGCCAGGCGTCGGTGATGGTCCGGCCCGGCGGGACGGCCCCTTTCTCCAGCCAGAAGCGCCCGCCTTGCCAGCCGATGAGGGAGTAGAACGCCTCCTCGCCCAGAAGCTCGCCCTTCTCCGCGTGAACGACCTGTCCCCGATCGAACCAGATGGCACCCGTCTCGCCTCCCCGGTCGATCCGGAGCGCCCCAGAGGAAGCGGAAAGCGCATAGATCTGGACGAGATCGGGCAGCATGGGAAGCGAGATCGAGCCCGAGAAGCCCGTCCGGGCCGCGAGAATCCTGTCGACCACCTCGAGGAGGGCCGAGAACGAGAAGGGCTTCTCGAGGTACTCGACCGACCCGCGCTTCATGACCTCGTGCCTCACCTCGGAGGTGCCGAACGCCGTGATGATGATGACCGGGAGCGTGGGAACGACTCTTCGCGCCGCGATCAGGAGCTCGATCCCGTTCATCGCCGGCATCTGGACATCCGAGATCAGGACATCGGGCGGAGCCTGCTTGATCCTCTCCAGCGCCTCGATCGGATCCAGGAATCCCTCGAAGGAGATCTCCGGCCGGGTTCTCGCCATCTGTTTCGAGGTGATCCAGACCAGATCCTCCTCGTCATCGACCATCACGACTCGGGCTGGCATCAGCCGACAATTTTCACACAGTCAACACCGTTGGTACATCGGCGAGTGGGAACATCTCGAAAAGCCCCCAGTGCCTGCCGCCATCTCGCGGCGGGATCACTTCCCCTCCGCCCGGCTGGCGGGCAAGAGGAGTCGCACGCAGGTGCCCGGGGCCTCTCGAGACAAGAGATGCAGGTGTCCCCGGTTTTCCTGGACCAGCCGCTGAGCGATCGAGAGACCGAGTCCGGTACCTCTCGCCTTCGTCGTGAAGAACGGATCGAAGACGTTGCGTGCAATGTCGGGGCGGATCCCGGGGCCGTCGTCGAGGAAGTCGATCTGTACGAAAGGGCCCGCCGGCCCGGCGGCTTCCGGAAACCCGGCGCGGACTTCGACTCCCGAAGGAGCCTTCGCCGCATCCAGCGCGTTTTCCAACAGAGCCACGAAGACCTCCACGATCTGATCGGGATCGGCGAGGATATCCGGCAGCCCCGCACCGAGGGTGACGACGGGCCGGCCCGCGCCTCCGAGCCGAGGTTCCAGGATCTCGAGCGCGTCCTCGATGAGGTCGCCGGGGCGGCATTCGAGGATCACCGGCAGCTTCGGGCGGGCGAAACGGAGCGAGTTCTTCACGATCTTCTCGATTCGTGAAAGAAGGGAAAGAACTCTCGTTGCGTACTCCCGCTTCTCGTCCTGCGCCGAGAGATCGACGAGGAGAAGCTCGATGAGAGATCGCATGGCGGCCAGCGGATTGCGGATCTCGTGGGCGATGGCGGTGGCCATCTGCCCGAGAGCGGAAAGACCCTCGACTCTTCTCATCTCGATCTCGAACTGCCGCTGGACCCCCAGATCCCGGAAGACGAAGACGTAACGGGTCCGAGGCGAGACCTCGAGGGGGCCGAGAGCGCCATCCAGGACTCGAAACTCCCCGGATATTCCCCCCAGGCGCGGCGCGCCCCCCACCACCGTCACGCTCAGCCCTATCTCCAGCCTGCGGCCCGACGGCGTCACGTACGGGAACTCCACGCGACGCTCCCCCTCCCGGGCATCCGCCATGGCCTTCTCGATCGCCCCGTCTCCGAAGATCCTCCGGACGGGAACCCCGAGACAGTCTTCGCTCTCGAGCTCGAGAAGGGCGAGGGCGGAACGGTTCGCGAGGACGACCACCCCCTCCGCGTCCGCGGCGATGACGCCCGCGGAAAGTGAGTCGAGGACGGTCTCGATGAACTGCCTTCTCGTGTCGAGACGATGTTGCGCCTCCGCGACCTCCCGCGTCCTCTTCGCAAGGAGGGCCTCGAGCTCGGCTTCCCTCGGGCTCGCCGCCGTCCCGGCACCCTGACGCGGAACCTCCGCGAGAGTTCCAATCCAGTGCGTAAGACCCCGGGACCTTGCCTTGACGGGCCAGAGGCTCAACCGGTACGGCGAGTTGTGCGCCTCGTGCGGCAGCCAGATGGTCGCCGCGCACTCCTCTCCTTTCCACAGACTGGCCCGGACGGCATCCGCGGCCGAAACCTCGGTACGCGAACCGATCAGGAGCTCGCCTCCGAGTCCCAGGCTCGCGCCTTCTCCCGATCCCATCAGGGCTGATCCCATCAGGGCCCGAAACGCGGCGTTGGCCATCACGACGGGAAAACCGGCAACGGCCGCGTCCGCAACGAAGGTTGGAAGAGAACTGACATTTGCGGCAGCCGCGAGCAGGCGGCACCGGCTCCTCTCCTCGGCACGACGGCACAGACCCGCGATCCGCCGCCGGACCAGGGCCTCTGGCTCCGTGGCCAGGACGATGTCGTCCGGCACGAGCGCCAGGAGCGCGGGAATCGAGGACTCGCCAGATGCCTCGACCACGACGAGCGGCCCTTCTGTCCGGGCGAAGGCAGTCTCGGCACGAAGGGCCGCCGCCTGGGCAGCCGCTTCCATTCCTTCGGCGCGGGCGACGAGAACGAGATCCGAGCCCTCCCCCGACAGCAACGGCAAAACAGAGCGAGGATCCGCGTTCTCGTGGACCACGACGCCCTGCGGGAGCAGGGAGCCGAGATAGCGCCTGTCGTGAGGCGCGCGAGCAACGACCGTGGCCACGACGCGACACGGGGGCGAGTGCGCTCCGAGATCCGGTATTCGTGGATCTCCATGATCCTCACGCCTCGATGATTCGCACTCGCTCATCAGGCAGCCTTCACGCCCGGCTCGACGGCTCCATCACGCTCATTCCCGAGAACTGCTGGATCTTACCTCTTCCATGGGTCCGAAGCTGCCGCAGCCGGGTTTTTGTGGACAGTGCACTTCTGCACCGATAACATTGTTTGTTTCCCCTCCACTTGGGCCGCGCCGGGTTCTCTGCACCAACTGGCCGGTCGTCCAGGGAAGTGCTACCGTGCCGAGTGCAGAGGCAACGCGAGATGCCCGAGCTTGAGCAAGCTGTTGCGGAATGGGGCATGCCAGCGGTGACGGTTGTGACCGCGGGGAATCCGTTTGTCAGCTTCGATCGTATCGGCCCGCTCGTCGCCGAGGAGCTCATGCGCCAGCTTCCCGAACAGACGGAGCTCGTGAACATGGGGACGGACAGTCTGGCGCTGCTGGACCTGATGCGCGGGCAGGATCTGCTTCTCGTCGTCGACGCCTGCCTCGGGGGCACGGAACCGGGAACGATATCGATCACGGAGCCCGTGTTCGCGAAGGGCCGTGTGAGCGGGACGACCCTCCACCATGTCGGACCGCAAGAGGTTCTGACGATGGCGTCGCTCCTCTACCCGGAGAAGGTCCCCAGACGCTGCAAGCTCATCCTGGTGGAAACCGGTGGTCTGTTGCCCGATGAGGTTCCGGCAGCGGCCGCGCGCGCCGCCGAGATCGTTCGGCGCGAAATCGACGAGTGTCTTTGCGCAAAGACCCGTCACAAGCCCCTGATCGAAGAGCTCGCGAGTGGGAGGTGAGCATGCAGGACAGCGAAGGATGCCAGCGCGCCCAGGGAATGATGGTCTTCCTCGCTTCCGTTTCGAACGGACTCGAGGACGTTCTCGGCCGGGGTGCCGGCGGGATCACGTTCCGCGCCGGCAAAACGACGGGACTGAAGCAGAAGGTCGAGGCGACGGACACCGCCAACCTCGACCACGCGCTCGAGCTTGTCTGGAACGAGATGTGCCGGATCGGAATGCGCTGGGCTTTCGAGCCCTACAAGCTGACGGCCGAGCCGGCCCTCGTCGCCACCTCGGACGGACGGGTTCAGATGAAGCTCGTCTTCAGGAATTGCCTGGTGAGAAGCGCGCTCTTCCGTTACGGGCACCCGCAGAAGCTGTCGCTCTGCCTGATGAACCACGGCCTTTTCTGCGGGCTCTTGGAGAAGATCCACGGGGGCAAGGCGAACCTCGAGATCCTCCACGCCGGCGAGAACGCGTGTCTGAAGCTCCTGACCGTGGAGAAGTGAGGGAGGACCCGATGACGGCCAAGAAGAAGGTCTCGATCGAATGGCTCTCGGGCTGCTCCGGCTGCGAGCTCGGGATCGTCGACCTGCACGAGAAGCTCCTCGCCGTTCTCGACGAGGTCGAGCTCGTGAGGGTTCCCATCCTGATGGACACGAAGGACTACGTGAAGGCCGATGTCGGCATCATCACCGGGTCGATCCGGACCGAGCACGACATCCACGCCGCGCAAGCCATGCGGAAGGCCTGCGATGCCATCGTCGCGTTCGGGACCTGTCCGGTCTACGGGGGCCCGCACAGCTCGGCGTACGCGCACACGAAAGAGGAGCTTTTAGACGGCGCCTTCCGCCGCAATCCGTCCACGAAAACGAGCGAGGCCCCGCAAGACGTCCCCAGGCTCCTCGACGGCAATCGGCCCCTCGACAGCGAGATTGCGGTCGACGTCTACATCCCGGGCTGCCCGCCCGGAGCGGCCTACATCTTCGACGGGCTCCTCTCGCTCCTGCGCGGAACGGATCCCCGCATCGGCCCGAGAAACGTCTGCTTCAACTGCGACCGCAAGATGGTCAAGAGCCAGCAGCCGGCGCTGCGACGGTCTTTTGACGGCAGCTTCGACCCCGAAATCTGCTTCCTGTCTCAGGGGTGCATCTGCCTCGGGTCCGTGACGCTCGACCGTTGCCTGGCGCCGTGCATGAAGGCAGGGGTCCCGTGTTTTGCCTGCGGCGGCCCATCCGAGGCGATCTGTCTCGAGCCGCAGAAGGACGTCCGTTCCGAGGTTGCGCTCCGGATGGCCCAGTTGACGAAGATCCCGGCCGAGGCCGTCGTTAGGGAAATCGAACAGCAGGCGAAGACCCACTTCGCCTACGCGATGGCCTCCCCCGTGTTCCGGCAGAAACCGACCTTCCTCTTGAAGAAATGGACCCGAACCGCCGAAGGAGGCCGCTGATGAAGAGAACGATCACGATCGACCCGGTCACCCGCATCGAGGGCCACGCGCGCGTGGAAGTCGATCTGGACGACGGCTCCCGCGTGACCCGCACGCTCTTCAAGGTCATGGACTTTCGGGGCTTCGAAGTCTTCCTCAAGGGGATGCAGGTCGAGTCGATGCCCACGATCACGTCCCGTATCTGCGGCACGTGACCGCAGGCGCATCATCTGGCCTCGGCGAGGTCAGTCGACAAGGTCTTCGGAGCCGTCCCGACCAGGACGGCCACTCTCCTGCGCAACGCCCTGAACATGGGCTCGATCCTCCACTCGCACGGAATCCACTTCTTCGTCCTGTCCGCGCCTGACTTCCTCCTCGGTCCCGAGACGGACCCTGCCGAGCGCAATGTCGTCGGTCTCCTCAAGCGGATGCCCGACGTCGCGAGGAAGGCCCTTTCGCTGCGGAGCGTCGGGCAGCGGGTGACCGAGGTCATCGGCGGCCGGGGCACCCACCCCGTTTCATGTGTCGCGGGGGGCCTCGCCGCCCCGCTCACTCCCGATCGTCTCGCCTCCCTGAAGAAACTCGCGGAGGAAGGCCGGGAGCTCTCAATCGAGCTCGTCGAGTTCTCTAGAAAGGCCCTGACCGAACGGCGGGAGCTGATGCAGCTTCTGCCCCTGCCGACCCATTACCTCGGAACCGTCAAGGACGGCGCGCTCGATCTCTACGACGGGCAGCTCAGGCTCCGTTCCCCGGAAGGGAAGGACCTGGAGTTCTCCGAAGATGATTGGATGTCCTACCTCTTCGAGGAGACGCTCCCGTCTTCGTATGCCAAGCCCGTCTTCTGCAAGACGGAAGCGGGGCCGCCGGTCCCGTTCAGAGTCGGGGCGCTGGCCCGCCTCAACTGCGCCGACCGGATCGACACTCCGCTGGCCCAGGCCGAGCTCGAGCGGTTCCGGGAGCTCTACGGGAAGATCTGCCACGAGACGGTTCTCTACCATTACGCACGCCTCATCGAGATCCTTCACGCGGCCGAGAAGCTCTCGGTCATCGCCTCGGATCCCGAGATCCTCTCGCCCGATGTCCGCTCGGTCCCGACACATGGCCCGAAAAGCGCAACGGCCCACGTCGAGGCGCCTCGCGGAGTTCTCATCCACGACTACCAGGTGAACGAGAAGGGCATCGTCGAGAGGGCGAATCTCATCGTGGCCACCCAGCAGAACATCCATGCCCTCAACGAGACGATTGGCCTGGCGGCCGAGAAGCTCGTCACGCAGTCGGACGAGGCGCTCCTGAACGGCATCGAGTTCGGGATCCGCTGCTACGACCCCTGCCTCTCCTGCGCCACGCACCGGGCCGGAGAGATGAAACTGGACGTGACGGTCCGCAGGGGCGGAGCCGTCATCCGGCGCGCGAGGAGGTGACCGATGCCTGCCGTTCGCATCATCGACAGGGGCTGCCGCGGCTGCGAGCTCTGCGTCGACTTCTGCCCCGTCAAGGTGTTCGAGCGCACGTCCGATGAAAGGGCCGCCGTCAAGAGGCAAGAGGACTGCATCGGGTGCCTCTCCTGCGTCTACCTCTGCCCGTCACGCTGCATCGAGGTCGAGGGTGTCCCCGTGCTCCGCCCCTTCCACCGGATAGAGGAGCACGCCGCCCTCATCGAGCGCTTCCTGCAGGAGAAGTCCGGCACGTCGACCCTGACGCCCGCCGACTGGGAGGAGGCGAGAAAAGACCTCGCCGCGCGGCTCCTCGCCCTGTCGGCCACCGTCGTCGAGACAATCGGCCGCGGAAGCAAGGCCATGGGCCGCCGCGCCGGGGCCCTGGCCGCGACCCACCTCCCGGAGATGTACGAAGAGGCGGGACTCGACCGGGTCCTCGCCTCGATGAAGCACCGGTTCCGGGGAGCCTTCGAGTTCGACTACTCCCTCTCGGGCGAACGGGCGGACCTCCACTTCCATCCCTGTGGCCTCTGCCAGGTCGTGGAGGAGGCGGGAGAGAAGGTCGGCGAGGCCGTCCTCTGCCAGCTCTTCCACGAGTACTGGGCCGGACTCCTGACGGCCTTCGTCGGGAGTCAGTACCGCTGCGAGGTTCCGGTGGCCGGCCGCGAGTGCCGGATGGAGCTCAAGCCCGCCTCGGCCAGTTGAGTACCCCTGTTCGCAAGTTCGGTGACGTTCTCACTCAGCTGTTCCCTCCCCCGCCGGGCGGGGGAGGGTCAGGGTGGGGGCGCCTTTTTGCCCCTCCCCGGTAGCCCCCTCTTTTGTAAAGAGGGGGTGGGGGGAGTTAGAGCGTCAGGGGACACGAGGCTCTGAACCGAAGAACACCTGTTGGCTGATCCGGAAGAGGCGGTTCACAGCCGGAGCGCCCCCAGGAATTGTCTGTCCCTCTTCGTCTTCCTTTCGTCTGTGACGGCCGCCGCCGACACTGAGTTCCGCTGAGAGGTTCCGGACCTGCCGGGGCAACCCTGGACGTCTGTTCTGCGTAGAAACATCCTGTCAAGGAGACCTGATGCGACGTCCGTCCGCCTCCCTTCCGACCCCCCTCTTGACCGCAGGCCTTCTGCTTGCGGCCCTCCCGTCCGGAGCGGCTCCCGCCCCGGCCCCGTCTCTGAAGCCCGTCGACCAGACGAACATGGACAAGGGAACGCCGGCCTGTTCCGACTTCTACCAGCACGCCAACGGCGCCTGGCTCAAGTCGAACCCGGTGCCCGCCGACAAGTCGCGCTGGGGCTCCTTCGAGGAGCTCGCCGACCGGAACCGGCTCGTTCTCAAGGGAATCGTCGAGGAGACCTCCGCACGGACAGACTGGCCAAAGGGCAGCATCCACCAGAAGGTGGGCGACTTCTTCGCGTCGGGAATGAACGCCGCCGCCATCGAGAAGGCCGGTCTCACCCCGCTTGCGCCCTGGTTCAAGAAGATCGACGGCCTGAAGGAGCCGAAGGAGCTCCCTGCTCTTCTCGCCGACCTGCACCGGTACCGTCTGCCCGCCGGCTTCGGCCTTTTCGTGGCCCAGGACCAGAAGACCTCGACACGCTACATTCCGATGCTGTCGCAGGGCGGCCTCGGCCTTCCGGACCGCGACTACTACCTCAAGGACGACCCGAAGTCGAAGGAGATCCGGGACAAGTACACCACCCACATCGCGAAAATGCTCGAGATGGCCGGGGAACCGACGGAGAACGCCCAGAAGAAGGCCGCGGCCATCCTCGCCTTCGAGACTCGCTTCGCGAAGGCCTCCCGCTCGCGCGTCGAGCTCCGCGATCCCGAGAAGAACTACAACAAGAAAACGCGCGACGAGCTCGTCAAGGAAGCAGCCGGGTTCGACTGGAAGACGTACCTCGACGCTCGCGGGATCCCGGCCGGCCAGGAAATGAATGTGAGGCAGCCGGAGTTCTTCAAGTTCTTCGGCGAAACCGCGGCGTCCGAGCCCGTGGAGACGTGGAAGAGCTACCTCCGCTGGCACGTTCTTCGCTCTTCCGCCGCGCTCCTCCCGGCGAAGTTCGACGAGGAGGCGTTCGGCTTCTACGGGCGGACCCTCAACGGCATCGAGGAGCAGGAAGACCGCTGGAAGCGCGTTCTGGCCGCGACGGACTCTGGAATCGGCGAGGCACTCGGCCAGCTCTACGTCGAGAAGGCCTTCAGCCCCCAGTCGAAGGAGCGGATGAAGAAGCTCGTCGAGAATCTGAGGGGCGCGCTGAAAGAGCGGATCGAGGGCCTCGCCTGGATGAGCCCCGAGACGAAAAAGCAGGCTCTGAAGAAGCTCGCGGCCTTCGGCGTCAAGATCGGCTACCCGGACAAGTGGAGGGACTACACGGCCCTTCCGATCTCGCGCGGCTCCTACTTCGAGAACGTGCTCGCCGCCCACGCGTTCGAGACAAAGCGGAACATCGACAAGCTCGGCAAGCCGATCGACCGGACGGAGTGGGGCATGACACCGTCGACCGTCAACGCCTACTACAGCCCCACCATGAACGAGATCGTTTTCCCGGCGGGGATTCTCCAGCCGCCCTTCTTCTGGGCGGATGCGGATGACGCTGTCAACTACGGCGGCATCGGCGTCGTCATCGGCCACGAAATGACCCATGGCTTCGACGATTCGGGGAGCAGGTACGACGCCGAAGGCAATCTGAAGAACTGGTGGACCGATGAGGATCGCAAGGCCTACGACGCCCGCACCGGGCTCGTGGCCCGGCAGTTCGACGGCTTCAAGCCGCTCCCCGACAAGGCGATCAACGGAAAGCTGACGCTCGGCGAGAACGTCTCGGACCTGGGTGGACTCAAGATCTCGTACGTGGCGCTCACGAAAGCTCTCGGGAAGGACCCGATGACGGCTCCCGCCGTTGACGGATTCACCCCGGCGCAGCGGTTCTTCCTGAGCTATGCGAACGTCTGGCGGAACAACATCCGGGACGAGGCCCTCAGCGTCCGGCTGACGACCGACCCTCACAGCCCGGGCAGGTGGCGCGTCCTTGGCCCGCTCGCCAACCTCCCGGAGTTCCACGGAGCTTTCGGGTGCCAGGCCGGCACGGGCATGTGGAGGCCCGAACCGGAGCGCCCCTCGATCTGGTAACCGTCTCCCGGCACCGGCCCTGCCCCCGGAGTTGGGCGGGGCCGGTCCTCACTCCCCCCAACACGGCGGCCGCCGAACCTGGGCAAGGCCAGCCGGGTCCTTGCCCCACGCGAGGGCGAAGTTCCGGGTCCGGGAGCCGGTGGCCGGGATCGAGAGCCGCGTGGTACGCGAAATCTGGCCGACCTACCAGAGCCTCTCATCCCCCGCATGCCAGTCCCGCGTGACGTCGAGCCAGAAGGCGAGGCCGGCGAATCGGCCGAACGAGGAGTAGAACTCCTCGACCTCCCGGTCCGAAACGGCGTGCCCGCCGAATCGCAGCTCGGCAACCTTCTTTCGTGACCAGGAATCGAGGCCGAGGCGGGAGTGCCGGCCGAGAAGACGCATCAACGTGTGGGCGGCATAGGGACCGAATCCGCCGTTCTTCCTTATCTCGGCCTCGATCTCGTCGTCATCCCTCCCTGGGTCCTCCCACGAGGCCAGATCGAGGCGGCCAGACGAAATCGCGGAGGCGAACCGGGAAAGATACGGAGCCCGGTACCCGCACTTCACCTCGGACCTCAGGAGGCTCTCCGGGAGCCTCGCCACTCTCTCTGGACCCGGGAAGGCACCATCGACGCCCGCGACGGCGATCAGGCGCGTCACCATCGTCCGGGTCAGCTCCCAGGAACAGTTCGTTGTCAAAAGGACCTTGACGGCGTCCTCGAAGAGGTCCGGAGCCCGCAGCATCCTCCCCGCTCCTCTCTCCGCGATCCAGCCGAACCCTTCCTCTTCGCGTTCCGCGCAGTCTCGATGAAAGTCCGCGAGCGGCACTCCGAATTGCAGGATCCGAAGCCCGGCACGCTTCAGCTCGGCACGGGGAAGACCCGTCGAGGAGGCCCAGATCCCGGTCCTGGATGACGTGATTCGCAGGGGCTGACCTCGCCCATCGTGCTCGACCACGGTCTCCAGCACCCCACGCTTGCGGTCATAGCGAAACGGTGGAAGGTCGTACCACCCGTGGCTGCGGACGATCAGGTCCAGGTCGCCCTTTCCGCAAAGGACCCTCATGTCCGCTTAGGCAGGAGCCCGGGGCGAACGGCGGGGTTCACCCGGTACCCGCCATGGGCGTTGACCGCACACACCGCCGCGTTTTCCATTGGTCTTGGATTGTAGCGAGGGGACCGGCATCCATGCCGATTCCATGAGAATCGAGTACGCGGGGTCCCGAGTGTCACATTCTCGGGGCCGCCCGCGCCCGTTCAAGGAGCCGGGGCTCAGACGGCGGCGCGCCGGACTCGCAGCGCGCGCGCTTCGGAGACGACCTGCTCGACATCCTCGACCTCGACGGGCTTGACGAGGCAGCGGTCGCAGCCCGCGCTTCGAAAGCGCTCCAGTTCGGCGAACTCCTCGTGGGCCGTCAGCCCGGTCACGAACGCGCGCCGGCCGAGAAAGGTTTCCCGCCTGCGCAGCTCGCGGACCATCTCCGGCCCGTTCATGACCGGCATTTCCATGTCCACGATCACGAGGTCGGGCGGATTCCTCTCGGCCGCGTCGAGGCCGGCGCGCCCGTTGGCGGCCAGGCTGACGCCGGCACCGAGCGAGACCAGTGTGGCCTGAAGCATCGCGGCAGCGATCGCGTCGTCGTCGACGATGAGGGCCTCCAGCCGCCCGATCGCTGGAGCCGCGGTGGCGACGCCGAGCTCCGGAAGGCCGCGCCGGTCCTCGGGACCGGTGTAAGGGACGCTGAGGACCTCGGGCGGCGCCGCGGGCAGCACGACCTCGAGTGTCGTGCCCTGCTCCTCCGAGGTCGTCATCGCGATCCGCCCTCCCTGGGTGGTGGCCATCAGCCGGGCGGAGTAGGTGCCGAGGCCGGTACCGCCCCGCTTGCCGCCTGTCGTGAACTTGTCGAAGAACGTGGCTCGGAGCTCCATCGGGACAGCGCCCCGGTTCCTCACCCGCACGGTCACCTCTGCCGCGTCTGAGCTCACGGCCACCGCGACGGCCTCGCCGTCCGGTGACGCCTCGACCGCGTTCTTCAAGAGGTTCGCGAACATCGAATAGCAGAGCAGCTCCTCCCCGAGGGCCCAGCAAGGCTCGCACGTCCCGCCATGGGCGTTTACGAGCTCGATGCGCAGGTTCTTCGACTGCGCGTGTCCCTCCAGATCGCCGGCGACGTGACGCAGCAGGTTCACGAGCTCCACCGGGCGCGCATTCAGGTGATAGGTGCCCCGCTCCATCTTCAGCATGTCGACCGAGAGGTTCACGAGGTCCATGACCCGGTAGCACGAGCGCTCGACGAGGCGCATGAGCTCCACCTGCCTCACGCTGAGGCCGGGAGTGCGACGCACCTGTTTCATGAGTGCGATGGTGTTGGCGAGCGGCGTCCGCAGGTCGTGGCGGGAAACGCGTTCGACCTCCTCTTGCAGCCGGATGTTCTCGGCCAGAACCGCGTTTCTGTCCGCCAGCTCCTCGTTCGCCCGCCGCAAGCGCCGCGCGTGGGCCAGCTTCCTGGCGACCGTGTAGGCGGCGAGCGCCAGCAGGCAGAGGCTCAGCACGAGGACGCGGGTCCGCAGCGTGTTTTCACGCAGGAGCGCGCGGTTCTCCTCCTCCTTGCGTTCGGTGTCGAACTGCACGCGCAGCCGGGACGCATGCTCCTGCTTGCGGCGTTCCCCCAGGCGGCGCTCCGCGTCGAGTTGCGCGCTGCGCGCCTCGAACGCCATGCGCCAGTCACCCAGGGCGGCCGACGCCTCGGCCCTTTCTCCCTCGATCTTCAGCAGGAAGCGGTCGTCCGAATTGGCAAGGTAGTGGGCGCGCGCGGCGTCCAGTTCGCGGAGCGCCTCGAGAGGACGCCCGAGTTGACGGAGGGCCACGCCGCGCGACAGGCGCGTTGCGGCGGCCATGTTCGCGTCCCCCGCCTTCTCGAACGCCTTGAGCGCCGAGAACAGGGGAACGAGGGCCTCGCGGGCGCGACCCAGTTTGGTGAGCACGATGGCCACCGAACGCTCGCAGTAGGCGATCTGGACGGCGTCGCCCCGCTGCCGCTCCATCTCGAGCGCCTTCTGCAGCTCGGGCAGAGCCCCCTGCGGGTCGCCCTTGGTGTCGAGCGTCGACCCTATGTTGAAGTGGTCGGTGGCCACGTCTCCGGCCAGGCCGGCTTTCTCGTTCTCGGCGAGCAGCAGCCGGTAGTACTCCAGGGCCTTGTCGTACTCTCCGACGTTGGCGTCGGCGTAGACGTTGGCGATGGCGCCGAGCGCACGGTGCTTCTTGCCGTCGCGCCGGAGTGTCAGGTCCAGCCGGTAGGCGCGCTGCAGATCGGCCAAGGCAGCGTCGAATCGGCCCCGTGAGTGGTGAAGCTCGCCGCGCAGCATGAGGGCATCGGCGGTGAGGCGGTCGTCGTGGAGCCGCTCGGCCTCGCTGACCGCGAACTCGTACTCGGCCTCGGCGGTCGCCAGACGTCCCGCGCCTTCGTTCCCGTAGCCGCGGCAGAGGCGCAGCTCGGCAACAGCCGCGGCGTTGCCCGCTCGCTGAGCCGCCGGGATCGCCGCCTCGGCGACGCGGATCGCCGCCTCAGGATCGGACGGAGCGGTGTCCCAGCAGCGCTTGATGTCATTCTCGAAGCTGGATGGGGCACCGGCCAGGGCCGGAATGAGCGCCAGGAGCAGTGCGCCCATCGGTCCCTTTACAGCGCCTCCGCTCGACATGGCGGAAGCGTAGCGATCACGACCGGCTCCGTAAAGACGGGGGGGCAGGTCCCAGCGGACATCAGGGCTCGCGGCGCCCCACGCGACCTCGAAACGAGGCTCTTCATCGCCCGGCTTGCAAGGTGTCGCTCCCGCCGCTACTCGTACGTCGCGGTTGCGCCCGGGCAGGCGGCGCCCGGGCCGCGATAGACAAGGTGCACCGCCCCCACGCGGAACTCGTCTCCGTCGGCGAGTGGGAGGAGACCCTTCACCGCCGTCTCGCCGCGCCACGTCCCGTTCTTGCTCCCGAGGTCCTCGATCGCGGCGCGCTCTTCCGTCACGACGATTCGAGCGTGCTCGCGCGAGACGGAGGGGTGACAGATCCAGATCCCCGCGGGAGGCTCCCTTCCGATGACGTTCGGTCCCTCGCCCAGCAGCATCTCGGTCCCGCTCCAGACGAGACGGTGCCGGTGCGAGGAAGGAGTCTTCTCCTCGACCTCGTGGACCGGGCCCTGAAAGGCGTAACCGAACCCGAAGACCGTCCGGGGGACAGACCTTCTGGGCCTTCTATTCCTGGCCCTGGAAGAGGCCCCTCACCCTACCCTCTCCCCGCTGCGGCGGGGCGAGGGAACGAGCGCCTGATCGGGGACCGCCTGATCGGGGACAGCCACTCTTCTCACTTGCGGCGGGGCGAGGGAACGAGCGTGGGACAGACATTCTTCGCCTGCTTCGCCTCTCAAGACGCCAGATCCCCATGGCCGCACGGGGCCCTCATGTCTGCGGCGGCAGGAGTCCGGGGCGAACGTCCTCGCGTGGTTCGGGAGCGGGCCTTGCCCCATGGACCGGGCAGATCGCTGCCGGCTCGGTCCCCGCGAGATAGGTTTCATTCAGCTTCGACGGGCAGTTCTCCGAGGCCAGGAAGCCAGTCGTGGGGTCGACCGTTTCCTGAACGATTCCGGGCGGCCTCACGAAGCTCACGTTGAACTCGTGGGATGGCCGGCGCTTGGCGAACTCTGCAAAGATCGGCACGGCCGCCATCGAGCCCGATAGGCCGAGCCCGCGGTTGTCGTCGAATCCGACCCAGACGGCCACGAGGAGCCTCGGCGAGAACCCGATGAACCAGGCGTCCCGGCCGTCGTTCGTCGTGCCCGTCTTGCCAGCGAAAGTGCCGGTTGCTCCGAGACGCCGGGCCGACGCGCCGGTCCCTCTCTCCACCGCCCCTCGCAAGATCTCGGTCACGAGGGCCGCCGAGGCCGCCTCGGCCGCGCGGTGCATCGGTTCCGCCTTCGGCCCGTCTCCCGCCAGCCGGTCCCCTCCGGGCTTGATCGCTCCAAGCAGGGCGGTGGGCTTCACCCGGTACCCGCCATTGGCGAAGACCGCATACGACGCCGCGATTTCCATGGGGCTGATCTCGAACGATCCGAGGGCGAGAGACGGATACGCCTTCATCGGCGAGCTGATTCCGGCTTCCTTCGCGAGCTCCACGATCCTCGGCAAGAGGTTGTCGCCCGAGCTCGTTTCCGAAAGCGCCACCCGGACCGTCGGGATGTTGATCGACTGTTCGAGTGTCTGCCTGACAGAGATCGGGCCGCGGAACTCGCCGTCATAGTTCTTCGGCGTCCAGATCTGCTGCTGACCGCCTCCGAACTCGATCGAGATGGGAGAGTCCTGGAGCACTGTCGACGGCGTCATGTGCTGCCGGACCTCCGGGTCGGAGAAGGCGGCCAGAAAGACGAAGGGTTTGAAGAGGGAACCCGGCTGCCTCCTGGCCTGAACGACCCGGTTGAACTGACTCTCCGAGTAGTCGCGCCCCCCGACGAGGGCCCGGATGGCCCCCGTGGCCGGATCGAGCGCGATCAGCGCTCCCTGCAAGGGCTCCTGGCCCGGCTTTGTCCGAAGCCTCTTGAACTTCGTCTCGAGCTGCTCGAGTCCCTTTTGCAAGGCGGCCTCGGCGGCCGTCTGCATGTCGGGATCGAGAGTCGTGAAGATCGAGACCCCTTCCTCCGAGATCTTCTCCCGGGACTGTCCGGCCTGGGTCAGGACGAAGTCGACGAAGTGCGACGCCTGGATTCCAGTGGCGGGGCGCGAGATCGCCGTGAGCGGAGCAGCGGCGGCGTTCTCGTACTCCTCCTTCGTGATCTTCTCCAACTCGAGCATGCCCTTGAGGACGAAGGCCCGCCGAGTCCGGGCGCTCTCCTCCGAGCGGAAGGGTGAGAACCGGCCGGGAGAGGCGATCAGCCCGGCCAGCAACGCCGACTCGGGAAGGTTGAGCGCGGAGGCGGGCTTTCCGAAGTAGTACTTCGAGGCCTCCTCGACACCGGTGACCGAGATGGAGCCACGCTGGCCGAGGTAGATCTCGTTCAGGTAGGCCTCGAGGATCTGCTCCTTCTCGTACCTCACTTCCAGGATGACGGCGAGGAGAGCCTCGACCGCCTTGCGCCTGAAGGTCCGCTCATGCGTCAGAAAGAGGTTCTTGACGAGCTGCTGGGTCAGGGTCGATCCGCCCTGCACGGCGGATCCCCGCCTGAGATTCCGCAGAGCCGCCCCGAGGATCCGCCTGAGCGAGATCCCGCTGTGGGAGTAGAAGGACCGGTCTTCCGTCGTGATGATGGCGTCGACGAGCCTGGGTGAAACCTGATCGAGCCTGACGGGCGTCCGGTCCTCCATCTTCTGGTCGAAGACAGAGCCCACGACCTCGGGCTCGAAGGTGGCGAGGGAAAGGGGGACCTTGTCGACGGCGCGCCTGAGCGTGCGGATCTTGCTCCCCTCGAACTCCATCTCGATGGGGATTCCCCCCGTCCTTCCGAACGCTGTTTCCCTGTCCTTCAGCCAGACCGCGATCCAATTGCCCGAGACCGAGTACCGGCCTGGCTCGATCTTCGTCCCCGGCTCCAACGCCGCGTAGCGGAGCCTCTGCAGACGCCTCAGGACATCCTCCGGACTCCACCCGTCGCCCTGCCTGACGACCCACACGTCCGAGTAGATCCGCGCCGGCAGGTTCCACTTGCGGCCGTCCATCCGCTTGCGAACCAGCCGGTCGTAGTAAGAAACCACCGCTCCCATCGCGACGATTCCGACGGCGAAGAAGACGCCGGCAAAGAGCAGGAGTCCCCTCGGCAGCCGCCGCTTCTTTCTCGCCATTCGCGCCATTCGATCAGTACCAGTACTTCGTCTTTGCGGCCCAGTCACTCTTCGGGTACTTCTTCTTCAGGAGCTGAAACGCCGCCTTGGAGAGCCGAGACGTCGATTCGGCGGTACACCCGTATCGGGTCGCGCGAACCGCCAGATGAAGGGCCTCGGCCCCGCGGTCACCCGGGTCGAGCTTGTTCACGGCATCGATCACCGTCTGGGCGAGAAAGTCGGGGGCCGTCCCCTGTCCCTTCAGTCGTGCTGACTCCTCCCGGCCCTTCGCCAGCTCGACCGCCGGAACGAACATCCACGCTCCGGTGCTCTTCGGCGCCTCCGGCGAGACGGGCCCCCCGGCGCACCACCAGTTGTCGCGGAAGCTGTCGATCTCCGCGAGAGCTTCTCGGCGCGGCAGACCAAACTCGACGTAGGGCCGCAGCCCCGGCTGGCGCAGGATCGCGAGGGCAGCGGCGAAGACCCTCCCGTCCCGCGACTTCGCAGCGGCGTGTTCTTCGAGGCCCGCGAGGAGCTCTGCTGGTCCATCCGAGAGGGCCTTGCGGAACTCGGCCGCCGCCTTCACGTCGTCGAGAAGCGCGGCCCGAACCCAGCCCGCCAGACTGATGCGCTTTCTCAAACCTTCGGGGATGTCCTTCGACGTCGAAGCCTCGACCCACCGCTCGAGGGGGAGCACACCGTTGAAGAGGGCGGCCCCGTCCTCGTCCAGTAGCGGCGCGATCGCTCGCTTCGGAGCATCAGGTGCTTCCTCGGAAGGAAGCTCGCGGCCATCTTCGTTGTAGCTGAACGTGGAGGGCAGGCGTCCCACGAATCGCAGGGCGTCCGTGAGGTTCGCCGAGAGTTGCAGCCTTGCCCTCTCCACCTCGTTTCGAGCGGATGGCGGGAGCCGGCTTCCGCCCACAAGGAGGGCGTCGAGCCGTTCCCGGGCCTCCCTGGGCTTCCCGGCGCCGGCTTCCAGCCGGGCCAGATGAAACGCCACCATGACGAATGCCGCCGAGCTGGGCGAGACCTTCTTCCCCGCCTCGATCAGGGCCGAGGCCTCGGGAGCGGCCGGCGTGGCCTTGGAGAGCCCCGCCACCAGCCAGGGGAGGGACTTGGTCTGGTTCCACCTGGTGAACGCCCGGGCGCGTGCCTCATCGGTCTCCGCCTGGAAGGTCAGGATCCAGTCCGTCAGCTCGTCCTTCCGCAAGGACTCCGGGACCGGCGACGGAAGCGTGTCGAGGGCGTAGGTGTAGTCGTCGAGGGAAGACATCAGGGCGGCCCCCGCTCCCTTCGCGAGCACTTCTTTCGACTTCTCGGCCGCGGCCGAGGCCGGATCCGACCGCAGGAGCGTGAAGGCGAGGAGCCGGCGGGAGGGCTCGTGGATCTTCTTTTTCGCGGGATCGGCCAGGATCGTCTCGAGCTCCTTTCGGGCTTTGCCCATCAGGTCTCTGTCGACACTCCCGCTCGTCACCGTGGCGCGGCGGATGATGGCCCGAACGGCGAGGTATGGAGCGAGGGAGCTCCAAGGAGACGCGGGATCGCGAGCAATCTCGCGAAAGGCGGTTTCGGCCTCCGCGTAGCTCCCCGAGTAAAAGAGGGCCGAGGCGATCTGGTAGGCGCGATCGGCCCGGGCCAGAGCCGGGGCGGAGGGAGGAAGAGGTTGCGGGACCGTCCTCGGCCCCTCTCCTCCGCAGTTCGAGAAAACGGCGTCCTGGGCGGTGACCCAGTCTTTCAACACGGCGCTGGCCGTGCCGAGCACCTTCAGCCTCTCGTTCGCCGTCTGAGCAGCAGAGAGGAACGAGGAGGCGTTGCAGTTGAGGAACTCGAAGTAGAAGTCCGGGCCCGTCATCGTCTTGTGCCCGGAGATGTTCGGTCTGGCGCCCTTGCCCAGGATCGCGTCCCGAGCGTCGAACCACTTCTCCGAGGGAGCCGTCGTCACTTCCGAGGGGCTCGCGATTCCGAGGCGCTTGTCCCACAGGGCGATGACGGCAGCCTGTTCAGCCGCGTCGAGTCCGATCCCCGACAGATGGCGATACGCCACGGCCAGGTACGAGCGCGCGTACGAGGGCTTCGGGATCCCGAGCTTGCCCGAGGCGAAGTCCGAGAGCGGGAAATCGGGATGTGCCTGGTGAACGAAGATCGCGCTCTCGAAGAAGGGCCCGCAGGCCAGGGTCCGGAGCGGAATCGAAAACACGAGAATTCCCAGAAGGCCGAGGAGAAGTCTCGACGTCTTTTTCATGGTTCTCACTTCCGAGTATCGTCCATCAGGCCCGGAGCAGGTCTCAGGGCTGTGAACCGGGTGGGGCCGAGGGTTTCGGCCGCTTCTGGTAGCGGTCCCGAAGGCGCTTGTGCCGGTCTTGAAGGTCGATCGATTCGCCCCGGTGATAGAGCGCCTCCACCCGGGAGCGCAGATCCAGCGGGTCTCCGCTCCAGACGGCGAAGCTGGCTTCCTTACCCGGATCGAGGCTCCCGATCGAGCCTTCCAGCCCGAAGATCTTGGCCGGGTTCAGAGTCACGGCCTGCAGGGCAGAAAGCCGCGGCAGCCCGCCCCCGGCGGCAGAGGCGGCATGATGGTTGATGTTGCGGGCGGAGCTGGGGTCCGATCTGCCGGCCCCGATCGCGACCAGCACACCAGCCTTGACGAGCTCCGCCGCGGCCGTCTGGTAGACGTCGTAGGGCTCGTCCTTGCGGACGGGAACCTCCAGTACGGACTCGAGGATCACCGGGATCTTCCTCTGGGCGAGCTTCTGGGCGACGCGCGCCGAATCTGGTCCACTCGCGAGGATCACGCGGATGCCGGTCACACCGAGCTCTTCATCGACCCACCGAAGCGCCCGGTTGATCTGCAGCAGGGACGGCGCCCGGATCAGAAGGGGGAGCCTGCCTTCCAGGACCGGGAGGAGAGCCTCGACGGCCGGGTTCCTGGCCGAAACGGGACCCGCGCTCCGGGCGGCCTGGTACGTCCTGGCCGCCTCGAAGGCGTCGTTCAGCTTTCGAATGGCCTCATCCCGTTTCTTCCGGGCCTTCTCGAGCTTTTCGAGCTCCGACGTGGAATCGAGCCGCATGTCCGGCCACTCGATGACGAGCGCAGCGGGGCACTTCAGGCAAGCATCCTCGCGCGTGTAGCCATCCAGACGGACCGCCGAGATCGCACCGGGGATCACGGATCCCGATGGCGCGACGGCTCCGAACAGGACTCCCCCGCTGCGCGCAACCGGGATGAGCTCGGAATCGAAATTGATGGCGATCTCCGGCCTCGCCTCGGGGTTGGTGGGCCCCATTTCCCTGAAATCCAACGTCGCCCCGACGAGCTCGATCTCGACGAGACCGAGGGTGGTCAGGGGGAGGAAGAATGCCGGCGCGATCTGCTTGCCGGTCACATCGATGACCTTGGCGCCCGGAGGCACCGGCAAGGAAGCGTCCCCTGTCGCCACGATTCGGGACCCGTCCACGATCAGAGTGCCCGATGGCATGGCCGGCCCCGAGGCGGTGTGGATCATGGCGCCCTTCAGGACGATGACCGAGGCCAGGAGGGCGTGTACGGCGGCCATCAGTGAACCTCTCCTTCCCGTCCATCGAGACACCCGTGCCGGGGACGCTTCGGCCGATCCGGTTCCCGCGAGGCCTCACCTCGAGCCAGGGCTTTTCTGGCCAGGGTGATCAGGTCTTCCTTCTCGGCGTCCAGAAGCTCGCGGGTTCTGAGGTCCTCGGCGCGATCGAAGTACTTCTTCCCCTCGATCCAGGTCTCGAGAACAGCCGAGGCCGGGTCGAGGGGCGACCCCGACCAGAGGACGAAGTCTGCGTCCTTGCCCGCCTCGAGCGAGCCCGTGCGCGCCGCGATCCCGAGCTGCATGGCCGGGTTCGCCGTCACGAGCGCGAGGGCCTCCTCGTCGGTGAAGTTCCCGTACTTGACCGCCTTGCCCGCCTCGGGGCCCAGACGCCGTGCGAGCTCGTCCGAGTCGGAGTTGTAGGACACCGTCACGCCCCTCTGCTTCAGGATCGAGGCGTTGTAGGGGATCGCGTCATAGACCTCGAACTTGTAGGCCCACCAGTCCGAGAAGACGGACGCCCCCGCCCCGTGGGCCGCAATCTCATCGGCGACCTTGTAGGCATCGAGGGCGTGCTGGAACGTTCCGATCTTCACCCCGAACTCCTCGCAGAGCCTGATGAGATCGAGGATCTCCTGCTTGACGTACGCGTGGGAGTGGATGCGCCGCTTGCCCTCCAGGATCTCGGCGATGGCATCGAGCTCTAGATCCGTCCGGACCGGCATGGGCGTCTGACCCGCCTTTCGGGCCGCCTCGGCCGCCTTCTGCCTTTCGCGATAGTCGAGCGCCGCCTGGAACCGCTGGCGAATGAGCGCGCTCACGCCCATCCGGGTCTGTGGATACGAACGCGGCTCGCCCGGCGCGTTGGCGCCTTTCGGGTTCTCTCCAAGGGCGAACTTGATTCCCGCCGGCGCGTCGGCAAGAAGGAGCTTCTCGGGACCCGAGCCGTATTTCAGCTTGACCACCGTGCTCTGTCCCCCGATGGCATTTGCCGAGCCGTGAAGGGCGTGAAACGTGGTCAGGCCGCCCGCCAGCTGCCAGTAGATCGCCGGGTCGAAGGGGTCGAGCACGTCCGACGTCCGCACGTCCGCGGAGATGTTCTCCGAGTACTCGTTGACGTCGCCGTCGAGTGCCGTGTGGCTATGGCAGTCGATGAGCCCGGCAGTGAGGTGCTTGCCGGTTCCGTCGATCTCGACGGAGGAGGCCGCAACCGTCTGTGGAATCGCGAGATCTTTCCCCACGGCGGAGACCTTTCCGTCAAGGACGAGGAGATCCGCGACGGACTTCCCGGAGGGCCCAGAGGTCCAAACGGTCGCATTCCTGACGAGGACGGCCCTGGGCTCGGCAAGGGGCCGGGCGAATCGCTGGGGCAGCGGACGGACGTCAGAGGTCGAGGACTCCTCGGTTGCGTCTGCCGGCTGTGTCGATGCGTCGAGAGGTGGTTCCTTCTCCCCTCTCTTGATGACGGCTTCTCCCTTGCGGTCCGCGAGTCTCACGAGGAGCGAGAGTCCATCGAGAGTGGCCGTGCCCGAGACAGGTCCAGGAGCCATGAGGAAGAGCGCGCCGTCGGCCTCGAACTCGTAGCGGTCCTCGCGAGCCGTGAGCCCGAAGGGCTGGGCTTTCTCCCCCACGATGAGGGTGGCCGGCTTGGACCCTTGCGCCTTCTTGAACTCGAGGCGGAGCCCCTCAACGAGGAAGGTCCCCGAAGGAAGAGTCTCTTTCTGCCTCACCTCGTGACGAAAGCCGTCGATCCAGGTCTCGACAACCCTCGATCCCTTCTCGAAGAGCCTCCCCTTGACGACGACGAGGTTGGCGATTCGTCCGGGAGCGAGCTCTCCGATCCGGTTGCTCACGCCGTACATCGCCGCGGGAACCGTCGTGAAGGCCGCCAGGAGATCATCCGCCGAGAATCCGCGCGCGCGGACCTTCTGGAGGCGCGACGGCAGCTCGTCGAGATGGGTGAGACCGTGGGTGGTCAGCGCCACGTTCAATCCCATCTGACGCATCCAGTAGGGGTTGGAGGGGGCGCGATCCCAGGCCCTGAGGCCCGGAAGCGTGACGTCGAGCCAGGCATCGTCATCAGCGGGTGCGGGCACGCGGGGAAAGTCGAGGGTCAGGATCAGATCGGGCCGGACAGCCTTGACTTCGTCGGCGAGAAGATAGGCATCCGAGGCGCCCACGTATCGCGCCTTGAGGTTGAAGTCCCGGGCAAGACCTGCCGCCCTCAACAGGGCGAGGACTCCGGGAGTCTCGAAAAAGACTGGTTCCTGGCCTGAAGCGGCATCAGCAAAGGCCGCCCAGGACTGGCGAAACTCTGGCCGCGCCTTCCCCGAGGGATTCGCGGCATAGGCCTGAGACGCTTCCTTCCACCATTTCGCATCGAGGATCGTCTGACGGATGAAGGCCACCATTCCCATCTTCGAGACGGGCGCCTCCTCGATTTCCTTTTTCGAGACGGGATCCAGGACGACGACCTGGCCGGCTCGATCCTGGATCACGGTTTTCTCGAGATCCCCGTCTCCGAGCGAGACGAGGGCGCCCTGGCCCCGAAAGACCCCTCTTTCGGGAACGGCCGCGACGACGGTGAAGCCGAGGGAGAGGAACTCCTCTCGGACGTCGCTTCTGATCTCGAGGCTCTCGACCACTTTGTGCTGAGCAAGGAGAGCCGGCGCCTTCTTCTCCGTCTGTCGCCCGGTCGGCCCGGACAGAGTCTCGCCGGTCTCTTCCTCTGGATGTTGGCCACGGGGTGACGCGCCCGAAAGCCGGTTGACCCGGACGAAGGGATCGATCAGCCCCGGGTAGATCGTTCGTCCGGAGAGGTCGACGACGACCGCATCCTTGGGCACCGGAATGCCCGATCCCACGGACTCGATGAGTCCCTGGCGCACGACGATCGTGCCTCGCTCGACGAGCTTGCCGGGTGCCGGAACGATGCGGGCATTCGTCAAGGCATAGACACGGGGGAGTTCGACGTCCGCGCGTGCCAGAAACCCGATCGAAAGGAGTGTGAGAAGGAGAAGCCTAGAACGGTTCATCACCGAGGTGGGAGGTTACTTCTACTTCAGGAGGAATTCCTCGATGAACCTTATGGAGGCGAGCTCCTGGAAGTCCCGGTTCGCCTTCTTGTTGAACCCGTGGCCCTCGTCCTTGGCCATGAGGTACCAGACGGGACCGCCGTTCTTCTTGATCTCGGCGACCATCTGCTCGGCCTCGGGGAGAGGAACCCGCGGGTCGTTCTTTCCCTGGATCACGAAGAGCGGCTTCGTGATCTTCTTGGCATTGGTCAAGGGCGAGATCGCGAGCAGGAACTCACGCATCTTCGGATCGCGCTCGTCCCCGTACTCGACCCTTCGAAGGTCCCGCCGGTAGCTTTCGGTCTTCTCGAGGAACGTCACGAAGTTCGAGATCCCGACGATGTCGATTCCGGCCCTGAGCCTGTCGTTGTAGTGGGTCATGCAGGCGAGGGTCATGTACCCGCCGTACGAGCCTCCCTGCACCATCACGCGGGAGGAATCCAGGTCTTTTCTGGTGGCGATCCAGTCGAGAAGGGCGCCGATGTCCTTGACCGAGTCCTCGCGCAAGAACCCGTTGTCCAGGGCCAGGAAGGTCTTCCCGAATCCCGCGGAGCCCCTGACGTTGGGGAGGATCAGGACGACGCCGAGCTCGTTGAGCAGGAAGTTGGCCCGGCCGAGGAAGACCGGCTGGGACTGGCCTTCCGGCCCGCCATGGATATCGATGATGACGGGCCTGGGGCCCTCGAACTTCGCGGGCGGCCGGTAGAGGAACCCGGTGATGTTGAGGCCGTCGAAGCTCTTCCACGAGATGGGCTCGGCATCGGCAAAGGCGGACGGCGGGAGTCCGCCCGTCTCGCTCTCCGTCCAGCGCACGACCTTCGATTTCGTCCCGAGGACCGTGTCGAGAGAGTAGACGTCGGACGGGGAGCGCCCGTGGGCGAACGTGAAGGCGAGGTCCCGAGAGTTGGAATGGAACTCGAACGTCCCGATCACTCCCGCGGGGAGCTTGGGAAGGGAGAGGTCCTTTTTCGTCCTCAGGTCGAGGACCTTCAGCCGTTCGACTCCGGCCTCGTTGACGACGTAGGCGAGCTTCGTGCCGTCTTCCGAGAGGTCGAAGCCCCCGACATCCCACTTCGAGTCGGTGGGCACCAGCTTCCAGGCTCGGGTTGCGAGGTCGACGTAGAAGAGGCGGCGGAATTCGGAGTCACGGTCCGAGGTGATGTAGACGCCCTTTCCGTCCTTGCTGAACGCGGCGCGGCCATAGGCAACCTTGGCGGCCGATTCAGGCGTGAACAGCGTCTTCTTTCCGGTCGCGACGTCCACGAGGTGATAGCGGGACTCGTTTGCCGAGATGTACTCGGCGACGAGCAGCGTCTTCTCGTCTTTCGACCAGTCGACGGCTGCCCATCCACCCCCCTCGACCGCGAGGACCAACCTCTCGGACTTGGGATCCGCCGGGTCGACGACGTAGATGTCCGTGTCCTTCTTCGTCCGCTTGGTCGACTGGTAGGCAAGCCACTTGCCCGACGGGGAAAAGACCCCGCCCTGGTTGCGAGAGGTCCCGTCCGTCCACATCTTGACGGCTCCGGTCGCGGCGTCGCGCCAGTAGCCCTGATAGAACTCGCTCCCCCCCACGTCCTTCATGAAGAAGAAGCCGTCCGCTGACTTTGGCCGCCACGTGGCTCCGGTGACTCTCTCTCGGAAGAAGGTCAGCTGCTTGCGGGCCCCCATCGGAACGGAGACCTGGTGGAGCTGGACCGTGTCGCCGAATCGCGTGGAGATCAAGATCTCCTTTTTCACCGGATGCCAGGCAGCAAACGAGGCGGCTCGTGTCTCCAGAAACGGAGCCACGCGATCCCTCAGAGATTTCGGAATCGCGGGCACCCCTTCGGACACGAGGGAATCGGGAGGCGCGACGGTGTCGTCCTGCGCAGACACCTGGAAAGGTGAAGCGATCAGGAGGGCCAGGATCGCGGAACGGAAGACCACTCGGGCGGGCTTCATGTCGTGACTACCTCCAGACCTCGATCTTCGCGATTCTGTTCTTTTGCCCCAGGACATCGACCTCGTCACCGGGTTTGCGTCCGATCAGGGCCTTGCCGAGCTCCGACTGGTAGGAGTAGATCCCCTGGTCGGGCTCGGACTCCCAGGGCCCCAGGATGGTGATGACCCGCTCGCCCTCAGAGGACTCGAAAGTCACTTTCGTCCCGACCCGAACCTCGGCGGGATCGACCGTTGCCGGATCCAGCTTGCGGGCCTGCCGGAGCTGCTGCTGAAGCTGTCCGGCGCGGGCGGAGAGCAGTTGTTGACGATCCCTCCGGGCCTTGTACTCGAAGTTCTCCGAGAGGTCTCCCTCGGCGGCGGCAAGGGCGATCCCCTTCGTGTTCTCGGGGATCTCGACCGTGAGGATGTGCTCGAGCTCCTGCCGCTTGGACAGGATCGACTCGACCGTGGCAAAGAAGGTCTCATCCTCGACTGCCTTGCGGAGCTCGGGGAACCTCATCTCCGCGGCCTTGATGAGGGCGGTCACCCGGGAGGGCTCGAGGTCGTGGTGGCGGGCCAGGACGTCGAGAAAGGCGCGGGCCTCCTCGAGCTTGGCCGACTTGACGAGCCAGATGGCAACGAGTCCGGTCCTGTCGAACATCTCCTTCAGGCGCGAGCGAACGCCCGAGAGCTCGTTCCACGAGACGGCATCGACGAGGCGCGCGAGAACCGAGGGGGTCAGGCGGTTCCGGAAGCTCTCGTCTCCTCCGGCGCGCTGAGCAAACCAGAAGAACGCCCTGGGGCCCAGGCGGGGGTTCTTCAGGAGGCGGTCGATCGACTGTTCCCTCAGGGCGGGGTCCAGAGCCAAGAGTCTCTTGTCGATCAGGTCGAGAGTCCGGCCCTCTTCCTCCTTGAAGAACCAATCAGCCAGGGTGCGGGCCGCCTTGTCGGGATAGCGCTCCTCGTAGATTTCCAGGGCCCGTTCCCGGGTCTGCCGATCCGCGAGCTTTGCGAAGAACGGGAGAGCGGTCTCGGGGACGAGGTCGGAAAGAGAGAATCCGAGGGCCACCTCGGGGATCTTCTCGATCAAGACGCCGATCTCGAAGGCATCCGGGGGATCGGTCTCCAAGAGACCGTGGGCTTCGCGGGCAAGAGCGAGCGCCAGCTTCGACGTCAGCTCCGGTGAGCGTTTCGCGTTCTTGCGAAAGAAATCGACCTGCTCGGAAAGGGGTGACCTCTCGAATTTCTGGAGGAGCTTCGAGTCCGCGTCCTCCACTGTTTCCATCCACTCGACCGTCGCATTCCGGCCAGTCCCATGGACGATCACTTGCGGGTGCTTGCGGATCGCCGTCCAGAAGTTCGTCCAGCCGTCATCGTCGAGAACGCCCTGGACCGCTTCCTTCAACTCGGCGACGGTCAACCTCTTGGCGAAGGACTTCGAGATCCACTCGAAAGCGGCGACCGGGTCGGTCTTGAGCTTTCCGCCCACCACCTCGGGACTGAGGAGCTTGTCTCTGAGGAAGTGCCCCGCTGGCAGCGGGATGAGGCTCTTGACGGCGACGGTGATGGGCACGGCGACGCCCTTGGCCTTCTCGAAATCCACGCGCACCGACTCGAGGTTGAAGTTCGTGTCCGTCACGCGTCCCGCGCCCCGTCCGGCCATGGCGACGATCTCGCCAACTTCGAACGGGAGCCACTTCTCGGCCTTCTCGAGCCGCGCCATCCCGTCGAGCGGGCTCTTTGCCTCGCGGAACTTGAAGCGACCGAGCAGCGAGTTGATGGACGCCTTGCCGGCATAGGCGCCCGAAAGCGCCTCCTCGAAGAGCCGGTGGAACCCCTCGGTCGTCGACGGGGTGGCTCCCGCCTTCACGGCCTCCTTCAAGAGCTCCCAGCGGAATCTCGCCACCGTGGGGTCCTTGGACTTGGACTTCATCGCGGCGTCCGCCTGGCTCGCCAGCGTCTGCAAACGGCTCTTCTGCCCCGCCCTCGCCAGACCCTTCAGGGCCGCAAGCAGGACTTCCGTGTTCGTGGCAGGGTCTTTCAGGGCCTCCTGCCAGGCCGCCTCGACGAGGTCAAAGTGTTTTTCCGCTATGAGGGACGACAGCTCGGTATTCGTGACCACGACTGGAGTGTACAGTTAGGGACCCTGTGGGTCAGCAGGGGGGTCACTCGAACGCCATGAGCGAGGCCCTCCGGGCCAGACGGGAGAGGTCTCCCGACGTCCACTTTCCCCGGTCGTTCACGAACGCGGCAAGATCTTCGGGGAGCGCATCGAGACCCAGCCTCGCGCCGCTGATGGCGCCCGTCATCGCGGCCGTCGTGTCCGTGTCCCCGCCCGCCTCGATGGCGAGCGAGACGGCATCGAGGTAGCTGTCAGGGTGCGTGAGGTAGCAGAAGAGACTCCACAGGACGCTCCCCGTGACGAAACCCGGTATCCCCGAGTACTCGGCTGGCTCGTCCATCCCCGTGGCGGCCAGAAGCGGGGCGACCTCACGCGGGGGCGCACCGAGGGAAGACGGGAGCCTCCGGAGGGCCCCGGCCAGGAGCGGGTCGAGCGACTCACAGGAACGCGCCAGACTCTCGCAGAAGGCCTCGGGCGGGACAGAGGGTGAATCGAGAGCGATCGAGACCGCCTCGGCGATGGCAACGGAGCCGGCCGCCGAACGCGGGTCCTGGTGAGTCACACGGCTCTGGATCTCGGCCGCCTCCTTCAGCCGCTTGCCTTTCCCGCGGTAGGCGAGACCGATCGGAGCCGCCCTCATTGCAGCTCCGTTCCCCGCGCTCGGTGAGGGCGTGGCCGCCTTGCTCCAGGGCACACCTTTCTGGAGCTGCGAGATCGCCTTGCGCGTGCCGGCACCGATCCCGATGATGCCGTCGCTGCGAAACAGCGTGACGAGCCGCCGGGCAAAGTCCTCCGGGTCGATCTGGCCTCTCACGGTCAGGCTCAGCAGAAGCTCGCGAGCGAGCTGGGTGTCGTCCGTGTACTGACCGAACGGGAAGATCTTGGCGGGGAACGACTCCAGCTGAGAGGTCCGGACGACGTCCTTTACGTAGGCGCGACAGGCCTCGGGCGGCTCCCCCTCCACCGGCATGCCCAGGGCATCGCCGAGCGCCTCGCCCACGAGACAGCCAGCGAAGTGGAGCATCACCTCGACCCGCGAAAGAAACATCCCGAGAGAGCTCTCGAGAAACGGGATGCACTCCGTCAGACGGTGGGACCCCTCGACGAGGTGCAGCTCGACGCCGTGCTCGCGGGCGAACCGCACGCTGTTTTCAGGGGGAACGAGCCGGTCGCCCCAGGCGTGCACGATCTCGACATGGAGGGCCTCGGGGCGAGGACTCTGATCCGGGTATCCGGGGAGGTAGAACGCCGGCGCCAGGAGGAAGAGGCCCCGAGGCTGCAGGTTCTGCGAGGCGACCGTCGCAACGTACGCCCCCATGCTGGACCCGACGAGAAAGAGTGGCCGCGGCATCCTGCCTGCCACCTCGACGAGCTTTCGGATCCTCTCGTCCGGTTCCCGCATCCCCTGAAAGTCGGGGCTCTCGACCTCGTACTCGGCATGCCGGGCCACGTCCGCCAGGGCTCGGATCTTCCGGCCCCACGGCCCGCTCTCCAGTCCGTGGCAGAAGACAACTGACCCCTTCACGCCGCACCTCCGCTTCCGGGCTCCAGCGCCAAGAGCCCCGCCTCGCCTGCCAGGCGCTCAATCCTGTCCAAGACCATCCTGATCTCCGCGGGCACGGCTTCCGGCCGCATGCACTCGATCAGGGAGTTGTAGTTCCGGAGCCGGAACTCGTTCGGACGTCCCAGCTGGGAGAAGAACTCGTCGAACACCGGGTCCAGGAAGTCCTCGATCGCCCGCATTTCCTGCCACCAGGAGTGCTCCGGATGCTGGGCGTACCGGCGGGGGACCCGTTCTTCAATCGCACGGGCCATCGCCGCGCGATGGCGCTGCTTGAGCTCGGATTCGAACAGGAGCCCCTCGCTCTCGTCGTGAGCCAGGCTTTCGGCGAGATTGCGAACTGTCTCCAGGCTCGAGAAGTAGTTCTCGAACTTGCGCCGGGTCAGCGTGAGGATTTCCATGCCGGGCGGCGGGTTCCCGTTCACCGGGATGTCCCTGCCGGCAATCAACAGCGCCCGGAGCCTCGGCTGGGCCTGTTGCAGCGTCTGGAAGTGGTCCCAGGCACGGTCGGGCCGGTCCCCCACGTAGAAGACGAAGGGTTGCTCGAGAAGGGGCTCGACCGGGTGGGCTGTCTTGCGGGCGAAAGCCCGGATCGCGGCCAGATCGGATGGCGCGGCCACATAGACGAGCCAGCCTTTCTGTTCGGCCTGGAAATACTGGTCGAAGCCGACCGTGGTCAGGGCCCGCGCGACCTGTCCCAGCTCTCGGACGTCGATGCGGTGAGGCTTGCCGAGGAAGGCCACGACGATGTCCCGCCCCGCGGCTTCTTGCAGCAGGACTTCCGAATGCGTGGCGATGATCACCTGGCTCCCCGTCCGGCGAGTCCAGGACGACAGCTCCTCGTAGATCTGCCTCTGCCGCAGGACCTCCAGGTGGGCGTCCGGCTCGTCCAGGAGGACGATGCTGCCGGGGTTGAGAGCCAGGTAGGCGAACAGCAAGAGCGTCTGCTGGAATCCGCGTCCCGAGGTCGACAGGTCGAGCCGGGTCCGGGATGCGTTCTGGTAAGTCATCCGGATCTCGCTTCGCTCCTCGATGTACTCGGGCGGATCTAACACGACCCCGAAGAGCTTTCCGGCGCGCGCCGCCAGCTCCTCCCACTGGCCCCTCCCCTGCTCGCTCTCGTAGACGCGAAGGCAAAGGTTTCGAAGGACCTCGGCCGTCCGGCCTTGGCCGATGAGGAACTGAAGCTCACCGTGCTGCTTGCGGAACTCCCGGTCGGCGAGACCCGACATCGGCGGAAGGAAGGTCACCTTCAGGTCCGAGGCCTCCCTGGGAACCCAGAGGCGCGGGTCCGTCCCGGAGGAGAGCTTCACGGGGCGCCCGTAGAACGATTCCTCGTTGGCATAGTCGAGCTCGAAACCGCACCGCCACGCCCCCGCGGACCCGAGCCCGTCGACGAGGATCTCGATCCTGACGTTCTGGGTTTTCTTCTGGGCGTTTCCCCTTACCGTGGAACGGACGTGGAGTTCGTTCCACAGCTGCCGGGCATCGGGGACCGGCATGGTGAAGAGGTCCTTGCGGTTGATGACGACCCCGGTCCTTTCCCGCGCCTTCGACGTTCCCTCTCGCTTCTCACTCCAGTGCTGGACGGCGAGATTCCAGAGGGCAACCGCCTGCAGGACGGTCGTCTTGCCAGAGTTGTTCGGCCCGACGAGGACGGCGGGATTGCCGAGCTCGACGGTGACGTCATCGAAACGCTTGAAGTTCCGGATCCGCAGACGTGTCAGCATGGATTCCGGGAAAGAGTAACGCGAGCGGGGCCGCGCCGGAGGAGTTCCTTGCGATCGCGAGGAACTCCTTTTTCATTTCGCGAATCTCTTTCTCGCGCCGGAACCGGTCGAGCCGGATGCGGGCCAGGGCCGAGAGAGCCGTCGAAGCGGCCCGCCTCTTCAGCAGGGGGTCGTCCGACGTCCGGGCGACCTCGCGGCACACGAGGGCGGCCCTCCAATACTCCTCCTGGGCATCCAGGAACTCGCGATCCCTCGCGGCTGTCGCGCTCTCAGCCGCCGGAACCGGCTCTCCGTCCTCGTTCTCGGGCCCCTCGAGCACATAACGCTGCATTCCGCCCCAGAGGCGGTCATTGAAGAAAACCTGCGTCGAGTGCTTGGAGAGGAACTCGGCATAGGCCAGCTTCGCCTCGAGCCCTCCTCCGGCGGAGGAAGCCGAAGCATAGATCGCGGAGAGAGCCTCCATCCTCCGCAATCGCCGGGGACTCCCCGCCTTCTCGTAGAGCCGGGAGGCGTCGGCGTAGCGCTCGAGCCGAGCGTACCGGACGGCCAGCGAGTAGGCGACGAGGGCGCGGCCGCT
Source organism: Thermoanaerobaculia bacterium (assembly GCA_022071945.1). Classification (GTDB taxonomy): domain Bacteria; phylum Acidobacteriota; class Thermoanaerobaculia; order UBA5066; family UBA5066; genus JAJVIN01. The sequence goes on from JAJVIN010000006.1 coordinate 119,168, forward strand.
GTACTTCAGCTCTCGCCAGTCGTCCCTCCCCGGACCGAAGTGCCAGAACTCGAGCTTCTGCGACGCCCAGTTCCCGGCGAGGTAGGTTTCCAGCGCTTCCACCGGGAGCTCGACGTCGAGCGCGTAGGCGAGGTCCTTGGAATCCCTCCAGCAAAACAGAGAGAAGTCCCAGGAGTTGGTGGTCTCTGATTCCCACGACTGCCGCTCGAGAACCCAGTGGTGCAGGAGCGCGTCCAGTTTCTCGGGGTTGTTCCCGAGGAAGCCCGCGCTGACGGCCAGCCCCTGCCACCCCATCATGCGAAAGCGGGTGTCTGCCGTCTTCGTCCGGACCAGCGAACGAAAGGCCCTCGCGGCCTCCTGGTGATTCCCCTCGAGGTGGTGGGCGGCCCCCAGGAACCAGAGGAAGTCGGGACTCTCTGCGACCCGCGAGCCGCGAGCCACCCGGCGGGCATACCGGAGAACCCCCTTCTGGTCCCCGGCGAAGAGGGCGGCCCGCATCAGGGCGAGAGCGACTCGGTCCGAGGACTCGCCCTTCCCGAAGAGCTCGGGGTGGCGCTTGACGGCCTGTTCGACCTTCCTGGCGATCTCCTTCCGCTCGGAAACCGACTCTTCGAAATCCTCCCGCGGATTCGTCACGAGGGTAAGGGCGAAGAGGGCGTGCTCGGGGGTGTCGAAGAACTCCTCGAGGCGCGTGGAGAGCTGGCGGTATGTCCCGTCGTGGGGGTAGAGCATCCGCAGCGAGAGAAGAAGCGAGTCCCTCGTGTGGATGGACTCCGGCCTCAGGAGTTCGTCGAGATAGATTTTGGCCGCTCTCACGTGGTCTCCCGAGAGATAGAGAACGCGCCCGAGCCATCCCCGGGCCTCGCTCGCCAGTGCCGGGCTCGTTTCAAGGGAGAGAACCGATTCGAGCCCCTGCCGCGACCGCGACAGGAGCTGGGTGTCGTTCCCCTGGCACTCCGCCTCCCTCAGGTCGATCTTCGCCTCGAGAAGCGTGAGCTCGGCAGCATCGAGAGCCGCCGGCTTTCCCTGGCGGGCCTGAGCAATCGCCCGCCGGGCTCTTGCGAAGGGTCCGGCGCCGCCACCGGGCGCCTCCGGATCCGGGCAGCCGTCCGCGAGGGGACGGTAGGCCGCCCGGGCTCCCTCGAGCGCGGAGTCACGGCTCTTGGGCCCGAAGCCCGCGAAGGGCTGCCCGATCGGAGCCGGGCGATCCCCCCGATCGAACAGGTCCCCCGCCCCTCGCGTGAGGGGCTGCCAGAAGTTCCTCTCGAGGTATGTCCGGATGACGGGGAGCGGACCGCAGCCGAAGGTCTCGCTCGAGAAAAAGACGAAGGCCCCCGAGGCGGCCAGCGCCAGGAGCAGGAAGGCACCTATTCGTTTCATTTTTCCTCGACGGTGAGAGAGAACGTCGCCGGCTCCTTCGAGAAGGCCCGGGCGATGGGTATCACGGATTCACGGGCATCTCCCGGAACCTCGACCCGGACCCTCAGCCGGGACTCGAAGACGACCTTCAGCCGGTTCGTCGGGGACAGGTAGTCGATGGGGGCCGACGAGGAAACGATGAGGGAGACAGGCGTCAACCGGAGGCGGTCTCCGGCTCTCACGGACAGGTCGTAACAGCGGCGTCCCGGACAGTCTCCCTCCCGGACGACGAGCTCGTCGGTCCTGGCCGGGGTCCGCTCGCTGGCCGCCGCCAGCACCTCTCCCGGGGTCAGGGTGAGAGCCTCACGGCGGGAGGGCCAGCGGAAGAAGAGGACGCCCTGACAGTTCGGTCCGAATTCGCGGGCACTCCTGACGGCCTTTCGGATCGACTCTCTCGTCGGCAGGATGACATCCACCTCATCTCCTGGCTGAAGCTCGAGCCGAGGGGATGGACGCTGAACGATGAAGTGGAGGATCCGCTCTCCAGCCGGGGACGTGAAGACTCCCGTCTGCCGCACGGGCGCCGCGAAGAGGTCGAGGGGACTCATCTCCCGGTACGCTCGCCGCTGAGGGGGGCTGCCCCTCACCCGCTCGATGCGGCCGAACGAGGCGGCTCCGATCCAGTAGGGCTTGCCCGCATCCTCGAACCGAGAGGAGAACCGGTCCGAGACCGCCTCGGCGATCCGGGGCAAGTCACCGGGCGGACGGACGTCATAGAACTGCGGGACGAACTCATCGACCTTCTCGAGGACAGTCCGGACCTTGGTGCCTGGACGGAACCAGTCGACGAGGGCCGTGATCGAGAGCCTCGTCCCCGGGGGGAGGGCCTTTCGAAGGGCCTCCAGGAAGACGGCGTAGTCGCCGAGAGAGGTGGTGGGAACGTCGAGATCGATCTGCAGCCCCCGCAGCGGGGCGCCACTCTTCCTGAGCGAGACCGCCCAGCTCTTGTAGGCTTCCACGATCGGGCGCAAGACGGCCGGCTTGGGGACTTCCGGCTTCTGAATCCTGAGAACCGAGACGTAGCGCCGGGCCGGCGGAAGCTCAGGGGGCCACAGATCCGAAAGGCGCCCCTTCGCATCCAGTTCTCCTCCCTGTACATAGAGGGCGTCCAGTGCTGGTCCCTGGTAGGCAAACGCCTCAGGCGTCCGCCAGTACCAAAAACCGAGGCGGAACTCCCGGGGCTCAGGAGGCGAGGGTCTGGGGCCACAGGAGGCAAGAAAGGCGGCAAGAACCGCCGCCACGAGGAGTCTCCCACCGTTGCGATCCGGCCCTGGACGCGGTCGGACGGGCATCGATCAATGCTAGCTCCGAACTTCCCGGGGCGCCCTGCGTACCCTTGATCGATGGTGAAGTTCTTGCTGTGGCTGATCCTGCTCGTCGTGTGCTGGCCTCTCGCCCTCCTGGCGATCGTCCTGTACCCCGTCGTCTGGCTCTTCCTCCTGCCCTTCCGGCTCGTGGGGATTGCCGTATCGGGGGTGCTCGAGCTCGTCAGGGCGGTCGTCTTCTTGCCGTCGAGGCTTCTGGGCGGCCGCCCCGCGTAGGTCACCAGGGGATCGAGCGGCGATCTCGAAAGAACCGGCCCGTGGGAATCACGGGCTCGGTGGCGAGCCACACGATCGAGTCCGCCCCCACCTCCACGGTCAGGGGGGCGCCCGGCCCACCCATTTCCGTCTGGACCCAGCCCGGACAGACCGAGTTCACCGAGACTCCCGATGGCTCGAGCTCGGAGGCCAGGATCCGGGTCACGGCATTCAGCGCGACCTTGGAAACCCGGTAGGCGGCGTACCCGCCCGACATCTCGCTCATGGCTCCGAGCCCGCTCGAGACGTTGATGACACGGGCTCCCGGGGTGCGCTTCAGAAGGGGCAGGAGCAGCTGAACGAGGTGCCAGGCACCGAGCACGTTGATCTCGAATGTCTCCCTCACGAGGGCCGGCGGGACACCGGTTCCGCCGTAGTGCTCGTCCAGAAAGACTCCGGCGTTGTTCACGAGGACGTCGAGGGAGGTCGTCCTCTCTGAGAGCCAGGAGGCGAATGCGACCCGGCTCGCTTCGCTCGAGACGTCGAGCACACCCGTCTCGACCGGCGCTTTCAGCTTTCCGAGATCCGCGGCTGCCTTTTCCAAGCGGGAGGCATCCCGGCCGGTGAGAAAGACGCGGTACCCCTTCAGGGAAAGGGACCGGCAGACCTCGAGTCCGATCCCACGGTTTCCGCCGGTCACGACGGCGATTTTCTCCCCCATCGTCCCTCCTGGCGGGCGCCTGGCGGCAGTCTGGGTTACCCGCCCATCACTCTGGGCCGAGCCTACTATGGGCGCCCGCGCCAAGACGAGTGACCGGCATCATCACCCTGGCCAAACGTCCGGCAACCCCGGCTCGTTCGCTACGACTTCGGGCGGGAATGTCCGGGGGGACGGCCCGCCTCTTCCAGGCTCCGCCGCAGCTGGACGAGAACCCGGGTCTCGAGTCCGCCCTTCATCTCGACCCTCAACCCGCCCTTTCGCCTGACCTTCTCGAAGGATTCCCGGGCGAGACCGACCTCGCCGACCGCGAGATAGGCGAGGCCGAGGTGGACGAGATCCGGCGAGTTCTCCCCTGCCTCGACGGCACCCCTGAGGCACTCGACAGCGTTCTCGAACTCTTTCCTCTTGTAGTGGACCCAGCCCTTGGCGGCGAGCGAGAACTGGCGGATGGCGGCAGGCGCGAGCCTCAGAGAGCTGTCCGCCGAGGCGAGCGCCTCGTCGAGGTCCTCCCCCATCTCCGCCAGGGCCGCGGCCTTTTCGCAGTACCCGATCGCACGCGCGTGCTTGGTCCTGACGCTTGCCAGCATCTCCTCGGCCACGCGGTGCCCTTCCCGGAACTTCCCCTCGGCCCGGAGAGCTTCCAGCAGGAGGGCGTAGGCGGCCGAGGCGATGCGCTCCGGGGGTTTGCGGCTGAGGATGTGACGCGTCGCCGAGACGGTCTCGGCGGTCCGTCCCGCCGACGAGCACAGGAGTGCGTACGGAAGCAGGAGCGCCGGATTGTCCGGCTCGAGATCGAGGGCTCTCCTGAAGAACCTGAAGCTCCGCTCGGGATCGCTCGCCGCCGCTTCCTCGGCTTTTCTCGCCCACCGCGCGGCGTCGCCGGACGCCTTCGGCCAGTTCACGGCGCCCGACCTTCCCAGGAGCTTGAGGCCTGCCTTGAAGTCGATGCGGTTGGGCCGAAGCTCCAGGGCGGCGCGGAACCTCTCCGCCGCCTTGTTCGTCCAGCCCCGCTCGAGGTAGGCGATGCCGAGCAAGAAAATCGCGTCCTCGTCATCGGGAGAGAGGCGGATGGCCTCTTGAAGCGCCTCGATGGCGTCGGAGAGCCGCCCTCTCTCGAACGCGATCGTGCCCACGAGTGCGAAGGCTCTCGGGTTGGGCTCGATCTCCAGCGCCTTCTTGAGGTTGGCCTCGGCCCTCGTCAGCTCCCCGATCGCGGCCTGGATCGCGCCGAGGGCAAAGTACGGCAGGAACTCGCCGGGCTTGACGCCCACGGCCGTCTGCAGAAGCTCGATTCCCCTCGATGTGTGGCCCCGGTCGTGCTCGAGGACGCCCATGTAGACCAGGGCCTCGAAGTGGTGGGGATCGCCGGCGAGGACCTGCTTGAGAAGCCCCTGGGCTCGTTCGGTCTGACCCTCGTTGAAGGAGGTCTCGGCCAGGAAGAACGCGAGCTCCAGGTTGGCCCGGTCGAGGCGCCACGCCTCCTCGAGAACCCGGATCGCCTTCCCCGGGTCGAGGGCGTAGAACGAGAATTCCGCCTCCGAGAGGAGGGCCCGGAACCGCTCGATCCTCTCCCCCGAAAAGCCGGCCTGGATCCGTTCCCGCCGCTCCAGGAACCGCTCCCGCTTCTCCAGGGCGGCCATGTGCTGGTCGATGCGCCCTTCCCAGAGGTCGAAGAGCTCGTCCTCGAGAAAGGTCCCCTTTTTCTCGAGCAGGTCTTTCAACGACAAGAACCCGGTGTGGATGACGAACTCGTTCTTTTCCTGACGGTTCTGGGTCTCGAGAACGGACTTGAGGGTTTCGGCCGTCCGCTTGACGACTTCCTCGAGGAAGGAGACGCGCTCGAGGAGGTTCTCATCCAGCGAGATCTCGTTGTTCGGCGGAGGGGCTTCCTCGAAGTTGACGGGCGGACCGGATACGACGAGGAGGCGAGACTGACACCGCTCGCAGAGTTCGGAATCTTCCGGGTTCTTCAACCCGCAAACCTGACAGATCACGAGGGGATTCGGTCACCCCCGGGACCGGAGTAACGGTAGAAGCCCCGGCCAGACTTCCGGCCGAGCCAGCCGGCGTCGACCATCTGGACGAGGAGGGGGCACGGCCGGTACTTGTCGTCCCCAAGCCCGGAGTGAAGGACCCGGAGAATCGACAGGCAGGTGTCCAGGCCGATGAAGTCCGCCAGCGTCAGCGGCCCCATCGGGTGGTTCATTCCGAGCTTCATGATGCTGTCGACGGCATCCGGGGTCGCGACCCCCTCGAAGACCGCGAAGATGGCTTCGTTCAACATCGGCATCAGGACGCGGTTGGAGACGAAACCCGGGTAATCGCGGCACTCCACCGGGGTCTTGCCCATTTCCCGGGCGAGATCGCAGACTGCCGCGACCGTCTCGCCAGAGGTCGCGATGCCCCGAATCACCTCGACGAGAACCATCACCGGAACGGGATTCATGAAGTGCATCCCGATGAACTTCTCGGGCCGGTTCGTCGCGGCGGCCAGCCTCGTGATGGAAATCGAGGAGGTGTTGGAGGCCAGGATTCCGCCCGCCGGCACGATCGTGTCCAGCTTGCCGAAGAGGTCTCTCTTTGCCGCCTCTTGTTCGACGATCGCCTCGACCACGAGCTGGCAGCCGCCGAGGAGGGTGAGGTCCGTTCCAGCCGTGATCCGTGCCCGGGCCTCCTCGCGAGCCTGGGAGGTGATCTTCCCCTTCTCCGCCTGGCGGCCGAGGTTCTTCTCGATGGTCTTCAGCCCGCGGGAGACGAGCTCGCCGGTCACGTCGACCAGGACAACGTTCTTCCCTGACAGGGCCGCGACATGCGCGATCCCGCCGCCCATCTGCCCGGCGCCAACGACGCCGATTGTTTCGATACTCATGGGAACGCTCTCCTCGCCGGCCGCCCGGTCAGGCGCGCCGGCGCCTGAGACTAGACCCGGCCCCGGAATGGGTCAAATCGCGTCCAGCGGTTCGGCCGGAACGATGAGGACCAAGACCGAAACGCCGATGCCGACGACCGAGATGAAGCCCCAGATCACGGGCCCCGCCAGCGGCAGGAGCGACACCGCGCCCAGGACAAGGAGGCCGGCCGAGAGGGCAGCCGGATCCCCGAAGAGCAAGCCTCCGCGTGGGGCCCCCCTGGTGCAGAGCCGCCCGACGAGAAGCGCCACAGCCGCCAGGCCGAAGGCCTTGGCCAGAACGAACATCCCGGCCAGAAGGCCGATGAGAACTAGCGAAACCTGGGCCGGAATCCAGAGAAAGATGAGGGTCGAGGCCAGGATCCCCGAGAAGATGGCGAGAAGGCCCAGAAGGGTCGAGGATGTGGGCCGCGTCCGGAGCGAGTCGGCGGCCCTTCCGAGAGCGCGGGGCTTCATGAACAGGACGGCGAGCCCGAGGAGAAGCCAGACTCCGAGGAGTCCGAGCCTAAACGCGATGAGAAGGGGCGAGACGGCGGCACCCGCCAGGGGGGAGGTCTCGAGCTCGGAGAGAAACGCGGCCTCCATGGCCGCCAGACCGAGCGTCCGGCCCCTGACCCGTCCGGTCGCATGACTGGACCCCGCCCCGATGAGAAGAAGGTCCTTTTCGATGACGCCTTCCCGGCCGAACGCGATCTCGCCGCCGAACAGTATGACGTCGCCTGACACGGGACCGTTGATGAAAACCGTGGACTGGACGGCGACCAGCGATCCGGTCAGGCGGCCCTCGATGCGCACCGGCGCGCCGAGAACCGAAAGGTCACCGGTGTGGCCCGTCACGGCCGGCACCACGACGGGAGTCTCCGGGCTGCTCGCGGCGGCGGTTCGAGAAGCAAGGAGAATGCACAGCGCCGCGAGGGCAAGGGCCCCGGGCGCGAAGCGGCGCGATCTCGGCTCAGCGAGAAGCATCCGCGAGCCGCGGGCGCCGCAACATGAAGCCCAGGGCCCCGGCGCCCGTCACGGCCAGGCCCAGGAGAACAGCGAGAATCAGACTCGCGCCTGCGGACGTGGGACGGAGGACCTCGCTCGCCTCGCCCAGAAGGGCCCGCGCGGACCAGAGCGCCCCCAGGGGACGGACGGTCGCCGCGAACAGGGCGTCGGACCAGAACGAGAGCGCGGTCGCCGGTTCGAGGCGCCACAGCGGGGCAAATCCGAGGAGAGAGGAGGCACCGAAAACTCCCAGGACCGCGGCCAGCGGGAACCGCCAGTGCTGGCGGTGGTGGACCTCCCACGGCGCAAAGGGCCTCTTCGCCACGATTAAGGCCAGCGCTTCCCTGAAGACGTGCTCGTCGGGACGCCCGACCCGGGCCGCCTCTTCGAGCAGGCTCTCGAAGGCCTCATCGGCGGGGTTCTCTTTCGCAAGTTCTCTCATCTCTGGTTGAGCCTTCGGTTCCATCTCGACCATCCTGTCTCCTCTATACGATGTCTTTCGGCAAAAGATCTCGCAGAGCTTGCCGGGCCCGAAAGAGTTTGTTCTTGACGGTTCCGAGGGGCATCTTCTTTATCTCCGCGATCTCCTCGTAGGGAAGCTCGCCGTAGTGCCTGAGGCTGAGGAGCTCGCGGTAGTCGTCGGGCAGGCGCTCGATTGCCTGGTCGACGAGGAGCCTGAGCCGCCGCCTGGAAAGGTCCTCGTAGGGATCCGGGCGACCGTCGGCGGGATCGATCGGGTTCTGGTCCCCATCCTCGCCTGGCCCCTGCTCCAACGGCACCTGCTTCAACCTCTTCCTCCTCAGGCTGTCGATCGCGGCATTGGCGGCGATCCGAAACAGCCATGTCGAGAAGCGGTAGCGTGGATCGAAGGTGTCGAGCGCCCCGTAGACCTTGAAGAAGACCTCCTGGGTGATGTCCCTGGCTTCCTCGGTGTCGGCCGTGTAGCGGGAGAGATAGCGGTAGAGCCGCTGCTGGTATCTGCGGACGAGGTCCGAAAAGAGCTCCGTCCGCCCCTCCAGGATGAGGGCGACGAGCTCGTTGTCGTCCGAGGGGATGCGGTCGGCCACCTCCTGAATCCTGCCATAGAAAACCAGCTGGCAAGAACTTCGGAACGAGAGTGGACTTTTCCGGGAAACCTTTTCCCAGTCACTTCCGTATCCATTGCCGAACGCGAGAGGGCCACGGCCCACTGCGTTCGGGTGGCAGCGGGGGACAGCGGGTGGCGAGAAATGTCACAGTGCGTCCCGGTGATGTCACAGTGATTGTGTAGAGCGAATCGAAGCGTAGTCGTCCGGACACAGACCGGACTCATAGTCAACGATTTCACCCGGAAGTTCGCCGGGAAAAGAGGAGTATTCGATGAAGAAGAACCGTATTGTCGCCGCCGCCGTCCTGTCCGTGCTCGCCCTCGCCCCTCTTTCCGCCCTCGCCGAGACCGAGGCGAGCCGCGAGACGAGTGCGACCGTGAAGAACACCCAGATGGCCGAGGACCGTCCCGAGGTCCGCATTGGAAAGCTGAAGAGCTACCTCCGCGGCCCCAACAAGGAGATCACCGGAGTCGTCTTGACGGATGGCACGACGGCCCAGCTGCCTGCGGACATCGCCAAGAAGGTCTACCGCTACACACAGACCGGATCGATGGTGATGATCACCGGCACGGGTGAGCCGGCCAGCTTCAAGGCTCGCGCCATCACTGTCAATGGGACCCAGTACAACATTCCCGCCGAGACCCGCGCCAACTGATAGCTCCTCCGCCCGTCCGTCCGCCAGGCACAGATCGTTCCTCCCAGCTCCGTTCACGACCTGACGGACGGATGGACGGGTTTTCCCTCACTCCCCGGATTCCCGGAACTGTCCTGTTCCCGCGCGCATAGAATGAACGGCATGCGCGGGAGGCCGGAAGCCGAGGGCCTCTTTCGCCAGGAGGTCTCGGTGAGTTCTTCCGCCACACTCAGGTCTCTCCTCACGCCGGGGGTCCACGCGAAGCCCCCGGCGTCCGTATGACCATCCGTGAGCGGTTTTGCGATCGAGTTCGTCTCGGCCTCGAAAAGCTACGGCCAGACCGAGGCTCTCCGCCAGCTGTCGCTGTCGATCCCTCCAGGAGAGATCTTCGCCCTCGTCGGTCCCAACGGCGCCGGTAAAACGACGGCGATCGGGCTTTTGACCGGTCTCCTCGCGCCAACCTCCGGCTCCGTCCGGATCGCGGGACACGATCTCGCCTCGGAGGCGGAGAAAGCCAAGAGCGTCCTGGGGTTCGTTCCCGACCGGCCGTTCCTCTGGCCCAGGTGGACCCCCGTCGAGACGCTCCGGTACGTGGGAGCGGTCTTCCGGCTCTCGGGACAGGATCTTTCGAGTCGAATCGAGAGAGAGATCTCGAGTTTCGACCTGGAGCACGTCCGGAACAGGAGAAACGAGACCCTGTCACACGGGACGCGGCAGCGGGTCGCCCTGGCGCAGGCCTTCCTCCACGATCCGCTGGTCTACCTCCTGGACGAACCGATGGTGGGGCTCGACCCGATCGCGCAGCGGCATCTCGTGAGGCGTCTGCGGGAGAAGACCGCGGAGGGTGCGACTGTCTTGCTCACCACTCACCAGCTCCTTCTGGCCGAGGAGGTCGGAGAAAGGGCCGGAGTCCTCGTGGGAGGACGTCTTCTGGCCTGCGGTTCGCCGGATCAGCTCGCCGCGGACGAGTCGACGCGGGGCCGCCTTTCTGAAGTCTTCTTCAGCCTCGCCGGCGTCCCGGATGAACGGGACGGCCGCGCTTTCCCGGACTTCTGAGAATGGGCGGACCTCCGGCGATGGCGGCCACGATCGTCGCCGCGAAAAACACCGCCCGGGCGGGCTGCCGCGCTCTCGTCCCGGAGACCTTCCGGGAACGCGCGAGTCTCGCCGCCATGGCCTTTTCCGGGATCCTGTTCCTGTCCCTGGAGACCTGGGGGCTCGAGGCGTTCTACAGGCTTGCCTCGCGCATCCTGCCGGAGTTGCCGGGCTTCAGACTCGAGATCTTCGCGGCGAACTTGCTGCCCGCGTTCTTCGCCGGCCTCGCCGTCCTGATGACGTTCGGCTCCCTGACGACCGCGGTTTCCCTGCTCTTCCTCTCCGACGAGATCCCGTTCCTGATTCCCCTGCCCGTCCGGCCGGGGACGATCTTCAGGAGGCAGCTGGGACTCTCCATCGCCTACTCGTCCTCGCCAGCGCTGTTCTTGCTGGCGCCTCTCGCCGGGCTTCTGGCCATCCACTCGGAGCACGCGCTCCTCGCTCTGGCGGCCTTCTTGGCGTCTCTCTTTTCGGTGATCATCCTCTGCGGCCTGGCCGGTGCCCTCCTCTCGCTCGGCCTCGTGCGGTTGATTCCGCCCGACCGTGCTCGCCTGGTGGCCGGGACGTTCTCCGCGCTCTCTCTCGGAGCCGCGCTCGTCGGGGCCCGCCAGACCCGCCCGGAGCGGCTTTTTGACCCCGTCGCCGCCGTCGAACTCCTGCAGGGCCTCGCATCCGAGCCGCCCTCCACCTCTTCCCGCAATCCCCTTCAGCTCCTTGCCCTTGCCTGCGCGCGCGCCCTGACCGGTGATCCGGGCTCTCTCTACCCGGCCCTGGGGGCCCTCGGCTTTGCGCTCTTTCTCTTTCTCGCCGCCGCGCGCGGGTTCGCCGGCGTCCACCTCGCCGCGTTCAGGAAGAGCCGGGAAGAGGGGACCAGGAGGATCACGAGCGTCAGGGAGCCAAGGGCCGCTCGAACTCTCACCCGGGAGCTTTTCGATGCGGAGGTGAGGAACCTGGCGCGAGACGCCGGAACCCCCGCGCAAATCGGGTCGCTCCTGGCCGTTCTCATCCTGAACGTCCTGAACATGCGGCTCCTGCCGGTTTCGGACGCCGCGGGCAAGGATCTCGTCTTTGGGCTTCAGACGGGACTGACGCTGTTTCTCGTCTCGGCTCTCTGTCTTCGCTTCACGTTCCCTTCGGTCTCGACCGAAGGGCGGACGGCGCTCCTTTTGCGGACCTTTCCGGTGGACCCGTTGCGGGCCCTGGCGGTCAGACTGGCCGTCCACTCAGGGGTGGCGGTCTTTCTCGCGGCGACTCTGACCCTGACCTCGGGGTTCCTCCTGGAGGTCCCCGCGCCCGCGCTCGCCCTATCGAGCTATTTCGTCCTCCTCGGGGGACTGACGATTCCGGCGATCCAGCTCGGCATGGGAGCCCTCTACCCTCGTTTCGACGCTCCGAATGCGATCGCGGCTGCTCTCGGACCGGGAGGTTTCGTCGCCATAGGGATCTCCATGCTCCTTGCGATCCCCACGACGGCCCTCGCTTCTCGCGAGGTCCTGTCGCTTCTCGAATCCCTGATCCGGCGGCCCTTGCCTCACCTGACTCTCTCCCTCCTGTGGGGAGGAGGCGCGATCCTGGCCGCCTGGACGTCTCTTCGCCTGGGGCTTCAGGCGCGGCGCACGGCCGATCTGTCGCTCCCTTGAGGAGTGCTCCACCGGCGGGAGGCGAGCGTCCACCGGGGGCGCCACCTCTGTTCCCGCCGGAGGAACAGACCGCTCAGGCCGCGTTTGCCGGGACGGGTTCGGGGTTCAGATTCGGGACTGCGCGGGCGTTGGCCGGAGCGGGCGCGATCGGCATGCCATCCGGCAGCGGCTTCGGACGGTGGATGTAGGTCCAGGCGTTCGCCAGCTCCGCTTTCATCCACCGGAGGAACCCGTGTCCGAACATCACCAGCGCCGACGAGCGGAGGGAGAAGCCGACAAAGCCCGGCCGCTTTCCGGCGTTGTGGTTTCCGTAGATGCCGAGCGCCAGCTTTCGCTTGGCGATCGAGATGAGGCGCTGCTGATAGAAGCGCATCGGGTAGTACCCGACCTCGGAAAAGTCCTGGTAGTAGGGCGGCACCAGGATCCGATCGGGGGACCAGGTGTAGACCGGCTTGACCGCGACCTCATAGTAGAGGGCCGTATCCATGAGGAACGATGCCGACATGGTGTCGTAGTCGCCCATCAGGTAGTACTTGTCCTGATAGATCGCCCCGAAGAAATACCTGAAGAAGCGCCCGTAGCGCATGTTGTGCATCTCGAGTTCCTTCTGGAACTCCTCGGGCTTCATCATCCCGCGGCGCTTGAGGAGCTCGACGGTCCAGGAGACGGAGAAGGACATCTGATCCAGGCCCGGGCTGTAGAAGGGATCGAGGAAGCCCGCCGCGTCACCTACCGTCGACCAGCCGTCTCCGCAGACGCGGTCGAGGAAGTAAGGAAGGTGTCCGTACATCCTCGTGTCGTTTGGCTCGATCTCCGCGCCCTCGAGAAGCTGTTTGGTCAAGGGATTCATCGAGAGGAACCGGGTGAGCTTCTCCTCGGGACTCGCCCCCTGGGGCTCCACGAGACGCTTGTCCCAGACGAGTCCGACGCTCGTCTCCCCTCCACGCAGCGGGATGAACCAGATCCAGTACCCGAAGCCCACGAAGTGATTCGTGGCCAGGCGCCGGGCGGCAACGACCCCGCGAACGAACGGGTCCCCGGGATCGGTTCCTCCGATCTCCTTGCCGTCGAGGTCTTTCACGTTGCGGAACCGGGCCCAGATCGAGGCCGTCTGGTGCTCCTGCAGGGGCTTGCTGATCCCCTTCTTCCGCGCGATTGCGGCGGCCCTGCCCGTGGCATCGACCACCCACCCGGCGGCGATCTCGAATCGCTGGCCGTCCTTCTCTACGGTCAGAACGCTGTCCGGTTCGCCCGTCTCGTCCTTGAGCTTGAAGTCGACGACTCTCGCCGGCCGCCAGACCTCGGCCCCCTCCTCGCGCGCGACCGACAGGATGTGCTCGTCCAGATGCGCCCGGTCGATCTGGAAGGAGGGTGTTCGGGCCAGCTGCGTGGGTCCGACCTCGCTCGCCTCCCTCAGGCAGGTGACGGAGCCCCGGTGAAACCAGTAGCGAAAGCCCTGCTTGGCGAGGTGATTCCGTGAGAGGTAGTCGTAGAGCCTCAGGACGCGGGTGAGGAAGTAGGCGCTGATCTCCACCGTCGACTCGCCGACCTTCCAGTCGAACTCCGTGTTCTTCTCGACGAGAAGGACCGAGAGGTCCGGGAGCCACCTGCGAATCAGGATGGCGGTCGAGGCTCCCGAGATGGCCCCGCCCATGATGACGACGTCGTACCGCTTCGTGGTATTCATCCTTTGCTCCGAGCCGCGAGGAAACTGGCCTATTGCCGGAACCGGCCTCGCGAACCGGGATTCTAGTCCCGCCCGGCCCGGGCCGCCCTCAAGGGACGGATTCGATACGGCGAATCCTCATGCCCTGCTCGGTCTTGTCGAGGGTTTCCATTCCCCTGACGACTTCGGCAAAGGCCGTGAACCCCCCGTCGAGATGAGGGTGACGCGAGAGGGTCACGAACCACTGGGAGCCTCCGGTGTCAGGCCCGCTCAGAGCGATTCCGACCGTCCCTCTCTTGAATTCCACGGGGCTCAGTTCGTCCCGGATCGTGAATCCGGGACCCCCGCTCCCATCCCCTCTCGGGTCACCGCCCTGAACGACGAAATCAGGCACGACCCTATGAAAGGACAGCCCGTCGAAGAACCGTGCCCGCGAGAGCTTCAGGAACGCATCAACCGTGAGGGGTGCGAGACCAGCGTCGAGGCTCATCTCGAATTCGCCGGCATCCGTCTGGACCCTCACCCGGGGCTTCTCTGCCAGGGCCAGGCGGGCCATCCGGACGTAGTCGGAGGCCGGCCGTTCCGTCTGGACGGGCTGCAGACGGCCCTTCACAGCCTCTCTCCCCCACTTTTCTTTCAGCCGTGCCAGGGCTCGTTGACGAACCACCGGGTCGGGGCTGTTTGCGAGGAACTCCAGGCGGAGACGAGCCGGCTCGCCCAGGTTCGCCACGGCATCGACTGCCGTCACCTGGAAGTCCGACTCGGAAGAGGCCAGGGCCCGGGCCGCCGCGGCCTCCCAGCTCTTTGCCAGTTCCGAGTCCGGCAACGCCGCCCGCATCTCGGTCGACCATTCCAGGGCGGAAGCCTGGACGGCGAGGTCGGCATCCGAGAGTAACCGGACGGCCAGGTCCTCGGCGTTGGGGAAGCTCACCGCCGGAACGGAACCGAGCGTTGCGCCCCTCACCCTGGCGGCCGGGTCGAGAAGCAGGAGGGAACCGAGACGCAGCCGGTCCGACGAATCGAGCCCCGGCAGCGCTTCCGCCGCCCCCAGCCGGACATCCGGGGAAAGGCCCCCCTCGTGCAGGAGCCGCATCGCGCGTTCGGGCGCGGAAAAGGCAATCGCCGTCAGCGCGGCTGCCCCTCGCCTGCCGCCACGGCCAAGGATTTCGTCGAGCCGGTTGCGCACGGCCTCGGACGAGCCGAGCCGTCCGAGAAGCCTGATGGCACTGAGGGCAACTCCAGGATGCTCATCGCTGGTGAGGACGAGTGCCGCCGGGACCAGCGATTCCGGAAGGGACACGTGGGCGCCGATCCGCTCGAGAGCTCCGAGGGCCTGGATCCTCACGCTCGCCGAGGGGCGGTCCAGGAGGGAGATCAGCTGTCGGATGACGCCTGATTCCTTCCGGATTCCAGCGGCCCGTGCCGCCCAGGCAGCGACCTCGTCGTCGGTCGATGCGAGACCCGCCGACACGATCTCTCCGGTCAGCGCGGGGTGGGGGCGCCTGAAGAGCGCGTACAGGGCTGCCTTTTTCAGATCCCCCTCTTGGCCAGCCGCAAGATCGACGAGGAGGGGGCCGCTCTTTGCGGCAAACGCGGGACGAAAAAGGGCCAGGGCGGCGGACGGGACAGGTGCCGGCCGGCTCGCAGCCGCGAGCAAGGCTTCGCCAGCCTCGGGGCTCGAGAACCGCCCGAGCGCGAGGGCCGAGCGCTGACGGACGTCCACATCGGAGTCGTCGAGAGCCCGAATCAGGAAGGAAACGAGCCTCGGGTCTTTAGAGAGCCCGCAGGCAAAGGCGGCGTCGCGCCTCACCTCGGGGGTGCGGTCCGATAGGAGGACAGGCAGGTAGATGGCCGCTTCTGGCTCGGCGAGCCGGCCCAGGGACAGGGCGGTCCGGGCCCGGATGAAGGGGTCGGGAGAACCGGAAGCCCGGCCGGCGAGAAGAGGCTGGTACCAGCGGGCGTCCTCCATGGCGATCAGGCGTGCCAGGATCGGTGCCCGCTCTTCCGCTAAACCCGAGAGGGGACCAGAAGGCGGAGAAAGAGGGCTCTGGCACGATGCCAGTGCGACGGCGAACGCGGCGGCCTGGAAGGCAAGGGAGCGAGGCTGGCGCGAGACCAGGGGCTTCACAGACCGATCAGGAGCCGATCGCCCAGCATTGCCGGGAGCCCGGCACGGATGATCTTGGTTCGCGTGGCCCGGGCGTCGTAGGGAACGCGGTCAAAGTAGACGACTCTCTCCAGAGAGTCATAGAGGGCGTAGCTCGCCCTCGGATTCCGGTCGCGAGGCTGTCCCACGGATCCGGGATTGATCAGGTATCGCTTGCCCTTCTCGAGAACCAGCTTGTTCCGCGAGCCGCGGATCGCCTCCACGTCGATTCCGTCGGGCTGGAGCGTGAACACGGACGGGATGTGGCTGTGCCCGAAGAAACAGATGTCGACCGCCGACGCCAGCCGGTTGAGATGGACGAAGTTCATCGAGGCGTCAAAGTCGGAGAAGATGTAGGCATCCTCGTCGAGCGGGGAGCCATGGCAGACGACGAAGGCATCGTCGACGAGCATGGGTCCGAGCGGCTGTCGCCTGAGGAAGTCGAGGTTCTCCCTCGAGAGCCGTTCCGCTGTCCACCGCGCGGCGAGAAGGGCCGGAGGATTGAACATCTCCCCTGGATCCACCCCGGCCACCACCTTGTCGTGGTTTCCGCGAATCGCGATGGAGGGCTTGGGAAGCGTCCGGAACTTGTCGAGCACCTTGTTCGGATCCGCGGCGTAGCCGACGAAATCCCCCAGGCAGATCACCTTGTCGAACCTCTTCCGCTTGACCCTGCTGAGGACGGCCGAAAGCGCTTCGTCATTCGAATGGAGGTCGGAGATGATCAGGTACCGCACCGGTCAGTCCTCTTCCCAGCCTTTCCGCAGCAAGCTCTGGATCCTTCCGGCCACTGCAGTAACGCTTTCATTCCTTCCCACGGTCACCACCCAGGTTGCCATCTTATAGCAAGGCAGGCGGGCTTCGTACAGAGCACGGGCCTCCTCCACGGAGCGGAAGCGGGGCCTCTCGACGGCCTTTTTCCCGATCCTCTCCGCGATCACCTCGAAGGGAACGTCGAGGAAGACGGAAACACCGCACCGCCTGATGAATTCGCGGTTTCGCTCGAACGTGAAGGTGCCCCCGCCCAGCGAGACGACGGCCGCGGGGAAGACTTCCGTTCCCTCGAGCATCTCGGCTTCCCGGTCCCTGAACCACGCCTCGCCGTGCGTCTCGAACACCAGCCGGATCGACATCCGGGCTCGCTCCTCGATCGTCCGGTCGAGATCGACGAAGGGGCACCCGAGGCTGGCCGAAAGAGCCCTCCCGACCGTGGTCTTCCCCGCGCCCATGAAGCCAGTCAGGTAGACGCGGCCGGGAAACGCCGAGGGCCCCCTCACCCCAAAACGGCGCGGCCCGAGCGCTCGGGCCAAGGGCCAAGGACGCTGCGCGATCCTTTAGAAAACGAGAGACCGGCCTTGGCTGACCGGCCGGCTAGCGCGCTCCGGCCGTTCACGCCGGCTTCCCCGGTTTCTGGGCGTCGAGCCACCTCTCGAGCCACTTCGTGGAGACCCGGCCCATACGGACGTCGGGCTCCTGCAGGAGCTTGAGATGAAGCGGGATCGTCGTTTTCACGCCCTCGACGACGAACAGTTCGAGGGCCCGCCGCCCCCGCGCCAGGGCCTCCTCGCGGTCCCGTCCATGAACGATGAGCTTGGCGATCAGGGAGTCGTAGTAGGGAGGGATGACCCAACCGTGGTAGGCCGCGGTATCCACGCGGACGCCTGGGCCTCCCGGAGTGTGAAAGGCCGTGATCATTCCGGGCGACGGAGCGAACGTGACCGGATCTTCGGCGTTGATCCGGAACTCGATGGCGTGGCCCAGCCTCGCGAAGCTCGGCTCGGCCTTCTTTCGCCCCGTGCGCGTGATGAACGAAAGGGGCTCTCCGCTCGCGACCCGGATCTGCTCCTTGACGAGATCGACGCCCGTCACCATCTCGGTGACCGGGTGCTCCACCTGGATGCGAGTGTTCATCTCCATGAAGTAAAACGACTCGTCCTGGTCGAGGAGGAACTCGATGGTGCCGGCCCCGACGTATTCGACGGCCCGGGCGGCCGCGACCGCCGCCTCACCCATCTGGGTTCGGAGCTCGTCGGTGAGCGCCGGAGACGGGGCTTCCTCCATGATCTTCTGGTGGCGCCGCTGCAGCGAGCATTCCCTCTCGCCGAGGTGAACGACGTTTCCAAAGCGGTCTCCGAAGACCTGGATCTCGATGTGGCGAGGTTCCGCCAGGTACTTCTCGAGGTAGACCGAACCGTTTCCGAAGGCGCGCTCGGCCTCCGTGGTGGCGAGCTCGAAGGCCGCCGCCAGCTCCTTGTCGTTGCGCGCGACGCGCATTCCGCGGCCGCCACCGCCCGCGACGGCCTTCAGGAGGACTGGATAGCCCATCCTCTCCGCGATGTTCATCGCGTCCTCGACCGAATCGAGAGGCCCTGGACTTCCGGGAACGGTGGGGACTCCGACCTTCTTGACGGTGTCCTTGGCGATGGACTTGTCCCCCATCTTCCGGATGGCGTCGGGAGACGGTCCGATCCAGGTCAGGCCGACCTCGTGAAGGATTTCCGCGAAGTGCGCGTTCTCGGCCAGAAACCCGTAGCCCGGGTGAACGGCATCCGCGCCCGTGATCTCAGCCGCGGCGACGAGGCTCGTGATGTTGAGGTAGGAACCCGAAGGGCTCGGCGGTCCAATGCAGACCGACTCGTCGGCCGCGCGGACATGGAGGGAATCCCTGTCCGCCACGGAGTGGACGGCCACGGTGTGGATCCCCAGCTCCTTGCAGGCGGCAATGATTCGCAGGGCGATCTCGCCGCGGTTGGCGATCAGGACTTTCTTGAACATCGAGGCTCAGCGTGTCCTGATCGCGAAAAGACGCTCGCCATACTCGACGGGCTGACCGTTCTGGGGAAAAACCTCGACGACGGTTCCCTGCACATCCGCCTCGATCTCGTTCATCAGCTTCATCGCCTCGACGATGCAGAGGGTCTGGCCCTTCTCGACTGAATCTCCCGTCTTGACGAAAGGCTCGGCATCCGGATTGGGGGAGCGGTAGAAGGTCCCCACGATGGGCGACGTGATGATGTGCAGATTCGGATCCGCTTTTGGCTCGGGCGCCTGCGGCACCATGGCCGGGACGGGTCCGATCGCGACGGCCGGATGCGGAAGCTGCGGCTGCGGCGGGGCATAAAGGATGGGAGCCGCTACCGGAAGCGGGTGAGCCTCGGCCAGAGCGGGAGGTCCGCTCACTCGACCACCTTCGATCCTCAGCCGGAATTCCCCTTGCTGAATCTCGAGGCTCGCGATTCCCCGGCGGGCCACGAGGTCCACCAGCTCCCTGATCTCCTTGACGTTCATTGATTCTCCTTTTGTTGCCCTCGGTGCCGGTCTCCGCTCGCGTTTGGCCTCTTTCAAGAGAGCCCCCTCTCGATGACGCTCGCCGCCCGGCGCGCCTCGAATCTGAGCTGCCCTCTGAGCGCTTCCGGTCTCGCCATGATCAGAAGGAGCTGACCGAGCCCCGCCTGCGCGACGACCCCGAGCCCCTTGGACCCCTCGAGGAAGAGGCTCTGCGGCCCTCCCGTCTCGAGCTCCGCGGAGCGCGACTCCGCTGACTTCCAGAATGAGGTGAGGTCACCGATGAAGGACTCGGTTTCTGGCCCCTCGATCTCGCCAGCGGACGCGAGAGGGAGCCCGTCGGTCGTCGTCAGGAAGGCAGCGGTGACGTTCGACCCGGCACGAGTCAGATGATCCAGGACGAGCCCGAGGTCGAACTCGGGACGAGGTCCCCGTGATCGGAAGGCAAGGTTCTCCGCCCACTCGAAGAGACGAGATGCGGCTCCAGGACGTGGGGGCGCGGGGGCGGGTGCCTCGCCCAACGGAGCCTCTTCAACCGGTATCTGAAGCGGCGCTCCCGGCTCCCCTTGTGGCGCGAGGGCCTCGGGCGCCTCTACATGCGCCGCCTTCTCGGTCAGTTCCTCGGCCCGTTCCGGTTCTACTCTGGCCAGAGCCTCGTAGGTGGCCCTCGCCTCGTCGACATACCCCTGGGCACGGTAGAGCTCCGCGAGTGTTTCCGAAACCGCCAGCGGAGCCTCTGCCCCAGCCGGGGCGGTCTCACCGAAAACGTCGAGCTGCGGCACGCCCTCCGCATCCGGGGATGGAGCGCCAGCCGTGGTTGGCGCGCCCTCGGCCGCCGCGAGTCCGAACGGCGTCTCCTCGAAGCCCCCGCTTCTCTCCACCACGGGCGGCAGGCTCTCGGGCAGCGCCTCGAGATCCTGTCTCCGTGGCTCTTCTGGCTCGACTGGAACGGACTCGAAGATCTCGACGAGCTCCTGCTCGGGACTGGGTCGTGCCCTCGGAGGCGTCGCGGGAAGAGCGGCGGATGGCTGCGCCGGCAAGACGGGTGGAACGGCGGACTCCCTCGAGGCCGGCGCTTCCTGGAAAAGAGACGAGATCGCGACCGTCTCGGCCGGCGAGGGAACGGGCTCCGGCTCACCGAATGGGACGATCGGGAGGATCGTCGTCTTTCCTTCATCGGCGGGTGGCCGGTGCTCCACGATCACGGGCGCCGGTGGCGTCAGGCCCAGGGGAGGCTGCCCCCCTGCGGTCTGGGGAACTCGTGCCGGCTCTTCGGATACCGGTAGCCGTGCAGGCGGAACCGGAGGGCGTGGAACCGGCGGGGGCGGGGCTGTGAAGGGCTGAGGAAGGACCGGACTTGCCGGCGGGATCCAGGCCTCGACGAGGGGTGATGGAAAGTCAGAGGCGGCTGGCACGGCCGGAGGAGGCTCTGGAGGCGGCGTGGGCTTCGGCTTGGGTACGATGAGGGGCGTCCTCCGCTCGGAGTCGAACGTCATCTCGAGGACGTCAGGACGGGCCGGCGGGGGCACCGGAAGGGGCGCGGGGGGAGCGGAAACGCCCGGGCTGGGCGGGCGAGGTGGGACCACGGGAGGAAGAGGTGAATAGGTCTGCGGCCGCACGGCCGGTGCCGAGGTGATGTTCTCCGGCGTCCATGCCGTTTGCGGGTAGGCAGAAGGCGCCGGCTGGACTCCGAACGGGACCCTCGCGGCGGGTACGGAAGGCACGGGGGGCACCGCCGGGAAGGGCGGAGGGACCGTTGCGGGCGGCACCGCAGGAGGCGGTCCCTGAAAACCCGGATACGAGATTCCGCCAGCGGGAAGAACGGCTCCTGCGGGAGGTCCGGACGGGGAAGGGATGGCGGCCGGGCTCACTCCGCTCACGATTCCGGCTGAGAAGAAGGGCTGCGAGCTGGTGACCGAGGGGGTGACGCCGGAAGGGAGCCTCGGCGCGAAGGGGGGAGGCACGGCGGAAGGAGGAGGCGGGGCCACAGTGGGTTTGAGCCCTGAGGCCATGGCCTCACGCCGCGCCGCCGGAGAGAGGTAACTCGCCGTGGTGCGGGGAATGTCCGGCAGCCCCGCGGCCTTGCGCGCCGCGGCCAGCTCGACATCGAGAGCCTGGACGATCTGGTTCACTTCCTTGTCGCCGGGGCTCAAGGCCCTGAAGACCTTGAGCTTCTTGATCGCCTCGACCTTCTCGCCCTTCTGGAGGTAGATGTCTCCCGCCATCCTGAGGGCCACGAGGTTTTCCCGGTCGTGCTTCAGCGCATTCAGGAAGTTCTCGAGCGCGTGATCCGGTCTGCCGAGATCCATATTCACGCGGCCCAGGGCGACATGCGCCGCCACGTAGGTCGCATGGATGGTCAAACCTCGCTCGAGGGTCTCCATCGCCTCGCGGAGCTTCCCTGCCTTGCGGTACTCGTCCGCAAGAGCAAGGAACTGGCGCGAGGTGGGGTCCTTGATGAGGACCCGCTTGAGTTCCTCGAGACGGGAGACGGGCGGTGCTGGACGTCCGAACAGAGCCATAAGTTCTCCACCTGAGAGTCTCGATTCTAAGCGCGCGAGGCCCCTGGAGAAAAAGTCGGGCCGCCTCGAGAGGCGGCCCGAGTTGAACCGACTGGTTTACCGGATCATGGAGTGACGGTCAGGGTGACGACGTACTGGTTGCGGTGCCGGACCGGCTGATTCGGCGGACCGCTGCAGACCGGGCTGTCCTCCGCGGACACCGTCACGGCATAGGTGCCCGGCGTGGTCCCGGCAAGGGCGCTGATCCGCGAAGACTGGCCGGAGGTCGGCGTCATCGAGAACCCGCCGGCCGCGGGGACCGGAACGGAGGCGACCGACCAGTTGACGGGCGAGAAGTTGGACGGAGTCGCCGGAGTCACCGTCAGGAGGTCACCCGATCCGCCGGTCGTCGGAATCGACTGCACGGCGTTCCCGGTGATCGTGAACGGAGCGGCCGGATCGTTCAGGCGGAAGGTGTAGGTCCGCTGGGCCGTCAGCTGGGTCGACGAGGAATCCCGGACGGTGATAGTGATCTGGGTCGAGGCCGTCGACTGACCCGGGTTCTGCCCGGCGAGCCCGCCCGGAACCAGCGGGGTCCCGCTGATCTCTCCGGTGGTCTGGCTGATGGAGAGGCCGGAGGGGAGCGCCCCGCTGAGAGTCCAGTTGTAGGGCGGGACACCACCCGATGCGGCCATCGTCTGCGAATACGGGCTGCAGATCGTCGCATCGGCCAGGGTCGGGGTGGTGATCTCGAGGTTACCCTGCTGGGGTCCGAGCTTCGTCACGTTGACGGTGAAGGTTGCCTGGTGACGCACCGTGCCGCAAGCGTTGTCGTTCGCCTGCAGGATGACGCTGTAGTTCCCGGCCGCAACCGACGGTCCGACGGTGATGGCGGTCGTCTGTCCGGTCTGGGAGCTGAGCGCGAATCCGGCCGGCAGGCTCGTCAGGTTGGAGATGGCCCACGTCACAGGCATGAAGTTGTGGGGTGAGATCGGGGTCGGATTCGGCAGCGCCGTGAAGGTCGCTGTCGTCCCGCCCGTGGAAGGAACGGTCTGGTTCGTGGAACCCTGGATCGTGAACGGAGCATTCGGGTCATTCAGCGTTAGGGTGTAGTCACGCTGGGTCGACTGCGCCGGATCCGAGGAATCGGTGACGCGGATCCTCAGAGCGATGTTCTGAGTGGCCACTCCGGCGTTCGCGGTCGAAAGCTGCGGCGTTCCGGAAACCTGGCCCGTGGCCGGGTTCAAGGACAGGCCCGCAGGCAGAGCGCCGCTTGCGACACTGTAGGTGTACGGGGTCTTCCCGCCGGTGGCCTGGAACGTGAAGGAGTACGGCGCACAAAGGTTTGCCGCCGTCGGCGCCGTCTCGGCCAAGATGAGGCCGCGGCAGCTGGTGTCCTTCGGGTTGTAGATCAATCCGTTGGAAAGCGTGGCGATACAGGCCGTCCTCGAGCTGCGGACGCGGACGTCGAACGCGGTGGGAACCCAGCGCTGACCCGAGACGGTTCCATTCAGAGTACAGGCCTGGGCGGTGGAGTCGAAGGCCGTGTTCGGGATGGCGGGAGCCACGAAAGTCAGGGCTCCGCTGTTCGTGATGGTCGCGTTCACGGTGCCGTAGACGACCCCGCCCCGCATGATGTCCACGACGATCGGATCCTGGAAGTACTCACCCGCCACGGCGACGGTGGTGCCGCCATCCTGCGAGACCGCGTTGGGCGTCAGCGAAATGATGCGCATCTGGTCGATGCGGTAGCTCATCGCCACGGACACGGGGGCGCAGTTGATGGAGAGGGAGCGCAGCGTAATGCTTCCGCCGATGTTCACGCACGATAGTCCAGAGAGATAGAACTGGAGCGGATCGATCGGCGGCATCTGCAGGACGACCAGCCCAGCCGAGACGGAGACGACGTTCAACCTGAAACCGACGCCGTTATCCGCCGTGAAGGTGGCTTCGATCGGCTCCTCGAAGTTGTTGCCGTAGATCGAGACGTTGGACGTCGTGTTGTAGGGAACGAGAGACGGGCTCGCCGAGACCGCGGTCGGACATGCGAAGTAGCGGAAACTCTCGGGAGAAGTTGCCCGGCGTCCGGTGGCCGGATTCACGACGTCGACGGTGACCGTCGAGTTCGCGAGACAGACGTTCGCGTTGGCCGCGATCGGAGTCAAGAAGATGATCCGGGTGGGAGTGATTTCGACCACGCTTGCCTCGACCCGGCACGCAGCGCTCTCCACGAAGACCTGCATCGGGAACTGGAAGTTCGCGCCAAAGATCGAAACGCGGGTCGGCTGGTCATTCGGGCCGCTGTTGGGGGAGATCGAGTAGATGACGGGGTCGAGAATCTGAGGTGTGTAGCTGTAGGCGTTCGCCATCCTCGCGCACGCCTGGTTCGGTCCCCCGACGTCGATCGTCACGACGAGGTCGACCGACTCAGGCGAATCGGGGTTGGTCAGCGTCCGGCGCGGGGTGGCAACCGAGATGAGGCCGTCGGAGACGCTCAGAATCGTGGCAGGTGAACCGCCGAACTCGACCCGGGTGGTGGCGACGACGGTGCCGAAGCCGCCGCCCTGGATCGACACGATGTCTCCGCCGCTGGCCGGGCCCGAGCCGGGGGCGACGGATGTGATGAAGAGGCGAGGATCTGTGTTGCAGGGAACCGTCGGACCCGATCCGCGGTAGGTGAAAGCGCGCGGCAGGGATGCGGTCTGCTCGTCAGGGCTGGCCCGGTTCGCGGTCACCGTGACGTCCACGGTCTCGGAGACCTGGGGATCACGGAGGGTCCAGCGCGGGCTCAACACCGTGATCGTGTTCTGGGAAACGCTCTGAACGGAAGCCTGCAGGAGCCCGAAGGTAACCCGCGTGGCGGTGACATCGGTCCCGAAGTTGTTCCCGAACAGAGTGACCAACTCGCCACCCGCCGGAGATCCGACGTTCGGCGAGAGGGAACTGATCACGGTGAGGTTCGGGGCGCGGAACATGAAGGCCTTGATGAGGGTCGACTGACGCTCGGAGGGCAGTCCGACGTCGATCGTCACCTTGACGTCGACGATCTCCGGAATGCGCGGGTTGGCCAGCGTCCAGCGCGGCGTGAGAACCTGAATCGAGGTGTCGTTGACGGCCTGAACCGAGGCGGGCGCGGTGCCGAAGCTGACGCGGACCCGGCTGACCTCGGAGCCGAAGCCGTTCCCGTTGATGGTGACAAGCTGGTTCCCATCCGGGGATCCGACGTTCGGGTTGATCGACGTCACGACCGTCGCCGTTGCCCTGAATGTGAAGGAATTCGGGAGCGCGGCGGAGCGTTCGGTCGGCAGACCCATGTTGATCGTGACCGTGACCGTGACGGTCTCGGAGACGGCCGGATCCTTCAGGACGTACTTCGGCGTCGTCACCAGGATCGACGTATCGGACATGACGCTGATGCTGGCCTGAGCGGTCCCGAAGGTCACCCGCGCCTTGGCGATGTCCGACCCGAATCCGGTCCCCGTGATCGTTACGGCTTCGTTTCCATCCGGACTTCCCAGCTTGGGTGACACGGCGGAGACCGAGATTCCCTGTGGCGGAACGAAGGTGTAGGCGCGCGACAACGTCGCGAGCTTTTCGGTCATGAGACCGGCGTCGATGACGACAGTGACATCGACCGTTTCGGAGACACCGGGACTCTTGAGCGTCCAGCGGGGCGTCACCACATTGATCGCTGTGTCCGACACGGCTTCGACCGTGGCTTGCACATTGCCGAAGAGAACGCGAGTGGTCGAGAGGATCGATCCGAAATTGGACCCCCGAATCGTGACGTTCTGTCCTCCGTCCGTGGAGCCCGTGCTCGGAGCGACCGATGTCACGATGGGCGTCGCGGGATACCGGTACGTGAAGGCCTGAGCGAGCCTGGCTTCCTGCTCAGAGACCTTTCCGAGGTCGACCGTCACGACGACGTCGACCGTCTCCGAAGCCCGCTGATCCTTCAGGGTGTACCGAGGAGTCCGGACGGTGATCTCGCTCTCCCCGAATCCTGTGATCGAGGCGGGGATTCCGCCGAAGGTCACGCGAGTCGTCGCCGCCGACCCAACGAAGTTGTTTCCGAAGACCGTGACCGTTTCGCCGCCATCGGGTGTTCCAAAGTTCGGATTGACCGAAGAGATGGTGGCTCGCCTCTCGACACAGTAGTACGTGAACTTGACGATCGCCGCCTTGACCTCTCCGGCCTCGCCGGGGTTGATCACGACGAGCACGTCGACCGTCTCCGGCACCTTGGGATCGGCCAGGCTTCGAGCAGGGGTCCGCACCACGATCGAGTTTTCGCTCACGCTGACGATGGTGGCCCGGGCAGTCCCGAACAGGACCCTCACGGCATCGGCGTTGGTCCCGAAGCGCCCACCTTGGAGAACGACCTCCTCGCCTCCGGCACAAGACCCAGACCCCGGAGAGATCGACGCGACGTACGGTCCCTGGATCGGGACCGGCTGCCACTGGATCGTCCGGGTGGCCTTGCCACACTCTAAGGAAGCCGAGATATTGGAGTTCCCGGCGGACAGGCTTGCCAGAACGACCTCGGCATACCCGTTCTGAACCACCTTCGAAACGCTGGGAAGCCCCGTCTCGAGGAACGCGCCGAAATCCGTCGTGAAGAAGACGGAGGTCCCGTCGGGAACGACGGCTCCATTCTTCGTGACGATGGCGCGCACGATGATCCCGGAACCCGCGAGGGGTGTCACGGAGCTCACCTGCAGAGCCACGGAGACATTGCAGGTCCCGGGGGTTCCCCCTCCGCCGTTGTCCGTCTTGGGTTGCGTCGGAGACTCACCGGCACACCCGGCGAGGAAAAGAGCCAGCCCCGCAACCAAGGCCAGCGGCGTCGTCAGAGTTCGGCGCATCGATATCACCTCGTCAGTCTCCAGCGCTCAGAAGGCGAATGCCAGACCCTTCCGAAGAAGGGAAAGGGCGCCTGGGCGTTCCGTACGGTTCACGTTTGCGGCTACTCGGCCCGCGGTACCCGAATAAATGAACGTCATGTTGAAGATCCCCGAGCCCTCGGCCTTGTTACCGGCGTACGTCCGGCCCCGGAAAGTCACTTTCCCCGCGGCGCGGATCTCGCTCTTGCCGGTCTCCCGGTCGATCCCGCCGTTGTAGGGGAAGAGCTGGTCGAGCGGCGGCATGGAGAGCGCGGAGATACTCATGAACGGATAGTTGGAGAGCGTTGTGGTCGCTCCGGCGGGAACGATGACGTTTCCGGCGAACACCTCGCTCGCGGGCGCCTTCGTTCCTCCATCGACTCGCGACCACTCGATGATGTAGTCATCGATGCGCGTGTCGAGGAAGTTCGAGCTTCCGGACGAGGGGTTCTTGATGACGCTGCGGACGACCACCGAACTGAACTGCAGCAGCGTTCCGTCCCCGACGTTTTTCGTCGCCGGCAGGAGCTGGAAGTTCACCGTCAGGTAGATGGGGTCCGCGCTGTCCCCCTGATCGTTGTTGTTGCACGCAGCGAGAAATCCGATGGCGGCGACAAGCACGAATACCGTTGAAACTCTGGAAATCCTCTTCATGTCATTTCCCTCAAGCATGCTCATTCGGGCCTAGGACATCTTCATGATCCGCGGGGTGATGAAGATCATCAGCTCATCCGTCTCCTCTGCATCGGCCCGGTTCTTGAACAGGTTGCCCAGAAGAGGAATCTTCCAGAGCCCCGGAACCATGTTGCGCTGGCTGTTGGTCGTCAGCTTCATGATTCCACCGATGACGGCCGTCCCCCCGTCGCGAACGAGCAGCTGGGTCCTGGCGTCCCGGGTCGAGAGCGGGACGTTCCCGCCTCCCGCGATGTTGATGCCCGAAAGGGGTTCGCGCCGCTGGATCGCGATCTCCATCATGACGGTCCCCTCGGCGGTGATGAACGGCGTCACATCGAGCCGGGTCGTGGCGTCGACATAGAGCACGCTCGTCGTGTTGTTCACGGTCGTCTGGATCGGGACCTGGGTACCTGACTGGATGGAGGCCATCGTCCCCTGAGCCGCCTGAATCTTGGGGCTCGAGATGATCTTTGCGAGACCGCGGCTCTCGGCGGCAGAAAGGGCCATGTTGAGCCGGAAGGAATCGAGAACGTTGGCGAGGGAGACCCCGATCAACTCGGGGCCCGCGGGCAGGGCGACACCGCCGCGAACCGACCCGCTGTTGGGGAAGACCAGCCCGGTCGAGTTGCCAAAGTTGTTGTTGGCCTGGCCGACGAAGTTCCAGGAGATACCCAGGCTCTCCGAGAAATTCCTCTTGGCCTCGACGATCCGCGCCTCGATCATGACCTGCATCGGCGGCGTGTCGAGATTCCTGATCAGGTCCAGAACGACCGGGAGATTCTCGGCCAGTTCCTTGATGATGAGGCTGTTGGAGCGGTTGTCGAAGAGCACGTCACCGCGAGGCGTCATGACCTGCTTGATCAGGCTCTGCAGCGCTCCGCCGCGTGCATACGAGAGCTTCTGGATGATGGTGCGCGTTGGCCTGTTCTGTTCCTGCGCCTTGATGAGGCGCTGCTTTTCAGCCTCTTCGTTTGCGAGCTTGCCCGTGGGGGCGATTCGCATGACGTTCCCCTCGAGAACGTAACCGAGGCCGTTGATCTTCAAGATCAACTCGAGAGCTTGGTCCCACGGGATGTCCGTGAGGCTGACCGTCACGGTCCCGCGGACATCCGGGTCGAGGACGATGTTCAGTCCGGTCAGGTCGCTGAACTTCTGAAGGGTGTCCTTGACGTCCGCGTCCTTGAGGTTGAGGGTGATGGGCTCGCCCGTGTATTGCTTCTCCGCGCTCCCCATGACCCGCGCCTCGTACGGATTCGACAGGTCACGAGAGGACTTCGGAGCGTCCTGCTGATTGATCAGGGCTTCGGCCGCCTCCATCAGCGCACGGTCCTCGGAGGACCGGACCGGCTTGCGGGGCGAGGGGACCTCCGGCTTGGGAGAGACAACGGGCGGCTGCTCCGGCTTGGCGGCCGTCTTGATCTCGGCAGGACGAGAGACCGGCTCGGCGGCGGGCGCCACGGGCGCGGTGTGCTCGACTGCTTGCGCCGCGGGAGCGGCGGGCTCGGCCGGAGCCGGCGCGGCCACGGTGGCCGGGGCCGTTTCAATCGTGGCCTGAACGGCTTCGGGAGCCTTGGGCGCGGACGCCTGGGAGGCGACAGCAGGCGCTTCGGCCGGCTTCGGGGGTGTCACGGGTTCGGTCTGCTGCGCGACGCGAGCCTCCGCGGCAGCGGGAGGCGTGGAGACCGTCACCGTGGAGACTGTCACCGCGGGCTCGACAACCACCGCGGGCTCGGGCTTGACTTGCGAACTCTCCGCAAGCGTGGCGGCCGGAGCCGCTTTCGCGGGCTCGGCAGCCGGCGCGACCTTCGCGGCGGCGGGCTCCTCGAATTCCCGGGACTCGAACGACCCGGAGCGCGGAACCGAGGCGACCTGAGCTTGCGGGGCAAACGTGACCTTCAGGCCCTTGCCGGTGGACGCGACCTGTGGAGCGATCGCCTCTCTGAGGTCGAAGACGATCCGGGTGACCGGTTCGGGCTGGCCGCGGAACTGCGAGACTCGGACCTTGTTCACGGGGCCCGAACCGACCTCATGAGTCTTCTGGGCTCCGTTCTTGACGCCCGTGAGGTCGACCACATACCGAGGAGGATTGGCGAGGAGGAAGGCTTCGTAGCCGAAGGCTCCGTCTCCCGTGATCGTGATGTCGACCGCTTCCGGGCCCCGGTTTCGGGCATCGATCGAGGTGAGGCGGGAAGCCGGCTTGCCGGCCGCCTCGACCTTCACGAAGCCCTGCTTGTCCGCCTCGGTGGAGAGCGCGACGGGGCTCGGCGCCACGGGAGGATCGGGCACCGCCGCGGGCGAGGGAGCGGGCGCGGGTGCCGGGACATTCTCGGCGACCACGACGGCCGGCGCAGGCAGCGCCGCCACCGTTTCCACGGCCGGCTCGGAGACCGATCCCGGCTTTCGCGCGAGTTTCACCGCCAGCGCGGACGAACCCGGCTCGGTGCCGATGCTGGGATCCAGGGCGAATTCGCTCGCCAGCTCGATCTGAACATGCGGCCGGCCGAGCTCGGTGAACGAGCGTACGGTGACCTGGCTCACCCCATGGGGCCCCGGGGGCACTCTCGGGGGCTCGAGGCCTTGCAGCGGCGAGGCGTTGGAGAGATCGATGACGACCCGCTTGCCGTCGTCCCGGGTATAGACCGTCGGAGACAGCGAACCGGAACCGGACAGCAGGAGACGGGGTGTCTCGCCGTCGGCGACAAATGATGCCCCCGTCAACTCCACGGGTCTTCCCGCATCGGCTGCCGTGGCGACGGCTCCATCAGTGGCAGAAGAACTGGCCGCCACCGATGTCCCGTGCGACGCGCATCCCGCCGCAGTCAGCGAGGCGAGTGCCACCAGAGCGGCGAAGGCGGGTGCAGCGCCCCTTCCTCCGTGAAACCTCATGTTTCCTCCCCCAGATGTCTTTCGCGTTTTCGTCGAGTTCTGCCACCGGGCGTCGCCGGCGGACGTCATTCCGTGATCGAGATCCGAGCCTCTATTCATTCCGCCGCCCCCGTCTACTTCTTCTGCTGGAAAGCCAGCGCTTTGACCACATCCCGGAACGGCTTCGGGCTCGTCGGATCATTCACGTTCTGACGGAACGTCACGGAGGACGGAGTGATCTCCGTGACCTCTCCGTCGAAGACCGTGGAGCCTTTCCGGAGCAAGTAGGACTTGTTATCGGATCCGCGCATCATGGCCATCCAGCCCGATTTCGTCCGGATCGTTCCCTGCAATTCGAGCTCGTCCACCGTCATTCCGGCGATTCCCGGAATTCCCGACCGCTCGACTTGCTTTCTGATGAGAAGGGACCGGAACGGATCCCGGCGCCCGCGGACCTCGTAGGTGTACACGGGAGCGGCCAGGTCCTCCCCGATGTTGGGCATCTTTGGCGCGGCCTCGGGAGCCGCCGCGGGAGGCTGGGCCCCAGCGGGCTGGGCCCCGACGGGAGGCGCCGGAGCCTGCGCCTGGGCCTCAAGTCCCACGCCCGCGAAAAGGACGAGAGCCAAAACGGACGTCACTTTTCGAATCGCACGCATATCACTTCGCTCCCGCCGCGCCCCGAGCCCCCGCTGGAGCGGCGCCGGCTTGGTCTTGGTCGCTCTCGGGCAGGTAGACGAACGTCTTGGCGGTGAACGTCGCGTTGATCGTCCGTCCCGCCGGGTCGTTCACGTAGCCCGTCATCACCAAGTTGTCGACGTTGATGATTCGGGGGAAGCGAGCCATCCGGTCGAAGAAGAGGGCTAGATTGTGATAGGTGCCATCGATCTGGATCTGGATGGGCCACTCCGCATAGAAGTCCTTCGCGATGAAGGCCTGGGGGCTGAACCGGCGGAGGAAGAAATCTCCCTGCCGCACGAGCGCCTCGATCTTCTTGATCAGCTCCTCCGTGTTCCTCTGCTGAGGAAGGATCTGGAGAAGGCGCTGAAGGTCGAGCTCGATCCGCCGGACTTCCTCTCGAAGCTGGGGCAGCCGGCGCTCGGCCGCCCGGCCCGCCGCGATCTTCTCGTCCAGCGCGGCGATTTCCCGCTTCTTGCCTTCGATTCGGGCCCGCATCTCCTCGAAGTTTGGCGGAGCGTAGTAGGTACAGAGTACGAACAGGACGATGCCGATGGCGGCACCGATTCCAAGGCCAAAGTACCAGGGTTTGCTCTCGAGTTGCTTCAGGTCCAAAGCCACAGCCGCCCTCCTTCAGCGCCCCGCAACCAGTGCCAGCGTCCCGGGAGCGGGCTCGCCGGTAGGGCGGCCGGCCGGAATCTGCGCCTTTTTCGCCGGCTCAGCCGGCACGGCGCCGGGCTGGGGCGGAGTCTCTCCTTGAGGCTTGGGTTCGCCTTGGGTCCGGTCCAAGTTCTTGAAGACGAAATCGAGCCGGAAGGTATAGAGAGAGGGAGCCGAGCCCGTCGCCGTAATCTCCTGAAGCGTCGGCTCGTCGAACGACTTGACCTTCTTCAGGTTCTCCAGGAAGTTCGCAACGGCGGGTGGATTGAGGGCCTTGCCGGAGAGCCTGATCGAGTTCGAGTTGTACTCCATGTTCTCCAGCCACAAGAGATCGGGCAGCGCGCTCGAGACCTCGTCCATCAGCCTCACGGGACCCTTCTGGTTCTCCTTGAGGTTGTTGATCAGATCGACCTTCTTTTTCAGGCGGTCCCTCTTGTTTTCGAAGTCCTTGACTTCTCTAAGGATACTCTCGAGCCGGGCCACCTCGCGCTGCTTCTCGGCGATCTCCGTGTTGAGCCTGTTCGTCTCGGAGTTCAGGACCCACCACTGGATAAGGATGGCCAGGAGACCCAGCACGATGCCGCTCGCGAGCAGGATCACGTTCAGCTGCCCGGCCCCGCCGAGTGCGGCCACGCCTTTTTTCTTCTTCGCCGGTTTCGCTTCCGGGAGAAGATTGATTTTGATCATCGTGCCCTCTCCTTACTCGCCCAGCTTTCGGATCCCGAGGCCGACGGCCACGGCGAGAGCCGGCGAGTGATCGGATAGCCATTTCGAATCGACCGTCTTCTCGTCCCAGGTCACGGACCGGAACGGGTTGAGCATCTCGACGGGAAGGTTGAACTTGTCCTTCAGAACTGCGTCGAGATCCTTGACCTTGGCTCCCCCTCCGGCGATGACGATCGAATCGACCGCCTCCTGGCCCGAGGTCGCCTTGAAGAAGTCCAGGGTCTTCTGGAGTTCGTTGGCCACGTCCTGCGAGACTTCCCGCAGGACTTCGTCGACCTTGGCCGGACTCTGGCCTCCCGTCGTCTCGCCCTTCTTCAGCGCTTCTGCCTGCTCGAAGCTGAGCGAGAACTCCTTCTGGAGGGCATCGGTGAACTGGTTCCCGCCGAACGTGATGTCGCGCCAGAACACGGTCTGCCCCGACGCGAGGATGTTGACGTTCATCACCGAGGCGCCGATGTTGACGAGCGCCACCACCCGGGTGGGATCCAACCCGTAATTCACCTCGTAGCAGTTCTGGAGTGCGAACGCATCGACGTCGACCAGCGCGGGGACGCGTCCCGCCTGCGTGACGACGTTCTTGAAGTCGTCCACCTTTTCCTTTTTCGCCGCGACGAGCAAGACTCCCATCGTCTCGCCGATCGCTCCGGGATCCAGAACCACGTAGTCGAGGTAAACGTCATTGATGTCGAACGGGACGTACTGCTCGGCCTCCCACCGGATCGATTCGGAGAGTTCCTCTTCCGGCATCGTCGGAAGTTGGATCTTCTTCACGATCACGGAGTGACCGGAAACCGAGACGGCGACGTTCGGGTTCTTGACGGCGGTCGAGGAGAGGAGACGGGTGATCGTCTCGACGACGAGCGACGAGTCCATGATGGCCCCGTCGACGATCGCCTCGGGAGAAAGGACCTCGATCCCCGCCTTCACGAGATTGAATCTGCCTTCTTTTCCCTCCTTCAGTTCCACCAGCTTCACAGAAGAAGAGCCGATGTCCAACCCCAGGAGGTTCTTTTGCTTTCGGAACAGCACGATACGGTCTCCCTCCCTTACGCTCCAAAGCCGTCGCAGGGGCATTTCGTCATGGCGGCAAAGCGACCTGATTACCACGTGATTCTCGCGCTTCCCCCCCGGTCGCTGTCAAGGAGATCCAGACGTGGTCCGCCCCTTGCGAACTCCTTTCTTTCGAGATATAAACGCGCTTCTGTAAGGGCCACTCTGCGGGGCACAGGGCTCGGTGTTCGTGTTTGACCTGCCCGTCCGACGCAAGGCCACCCAAAGACTCTTGGCGACAAGCGGAGTAGTGTCATCATGGCTCAGAGTTGCGTAGTTTGCGGAAAGAAACCCGTGGCAGGCCACCGGATCAGCCACGCCCACAACGTCTCCAACCGGCAGTTCAAGCCGAACTTGAGGCGTGTTCGCGCCGCCACACCTGGCGGCTCACGGCGGGTCCGCGTCTGCACGCGCTGCCTGAGAACCGGCGAGATCCAGAAGGTCGTCCGCTAGTCCGGGGAGCCCTCCAGGCCCCTCGCAAGCCCGCTTCAAGCGGGCTTCTTCATTTCTCGGGCCCGGTTCCCGCTCCGGGTCCCGGCAAGACAGCCGGCCGGTGAGTGTGGAACTTGCGCCGCACCTGCGTCACGCCGGGGACCCCGCGGATCGCGATCAAGAGCCTGTCCAGATGCTTGCGGTCCGGAGTCGTCAGGGTCGCGGTGATGACGGCGTTTCCGTCCTTCATCGCCCGCGCATCGATCGACTGGATGTTGGATTCCGCGTCCGAGATCACCTTCGTGATCCGCGCGAGCATTCCCTTCCGGTCCTCGGTCAAGATTTCCATGTCGACCGTGAACGAGTGGTCCTTGACTGACTCCCACTCGACCTCGATCTCGCGCCCCGGATCGACGAGCAAGCTCTTGACGTTCGGACACGCCGAGGCGTGGACCGAGACTCCGCGGCCTCGCGTGATGTAGCCGATGACGTCATCCCCGGGCACGGGCTTGCAACATTCGGCCAGGGCCACCAGGAGATCGTTGTCCCCCTTGACCCTTATGCCCGATCCCCCGAACGGGAGGATCTTCCTCACCACGGCCCGCAGACCCGATGCCTTCTCGGGTTTCCCCTCCGCGCCCGCCTCCTCCTCGGCCGGGAAGAGCTTCTGGACGACGAACTTCGGAACGAGCTTGCCAAACCCGATGTCGGCCAGGAGGTCGTCGGTCCGGGCGGCCCCGAGCTCGGCGAGGTGAGGGTCGAAGGCCTTCGTGTCCAGAAGCTTCGCCAGCCGCCGGCCGGACTTCTTCAGCTCCCGCTCCAGGAGCCGCTTGCCGACCTCGATGGCGCGGTCCTTCTCGGCTGAATGGATGAAGGCCTTGATCTTGTTCCGGGCGCGCGACGTGACGACGAAGGTCAGCCAGTCCCGGGAGGGCTGCGCCACCGGGGAGGTCAGGATCTCGATCCGGTCGCCATTCTGAAGAGGCGTCTTCAAGGGCACGAGCCGCCCGTTGAGCCGGGCCCCGACGCACCGGTGACCGACGTCCGTGTGGATCCGGTAGGCGAAGTCCACGGGGGTCGCCCCGCGCGGGAACGCGAAGACCTCGCCCCGCGGCGAAAACGTGTAGACCTCGTCGGGAAAGAGGTCCAGCTTCAACGACGAGAGGAACTCCCGCGGGTCTTTCACCTCACGCGTCGTCTCGAGAATTTGTCTCAGGAACGCGACCCGCTTCTCGTCCAGCCTCGGATCGAGCTTCCCTTCCTTGTACTTCCAGTGGGCCGCGATCCCCTGCTCGGCCACGGCATCCATGTCTCGCGTCCGGATCTGCACCTCGAACGCCAGCGAGCCCTCGCCCACCACCGACGTGTGGAGGGACTGGTAGAGATTCGCCTTCGGCATGGCAATGTAGTCCTTGAACCTCCCGGGCACCGGCCGCCACGCCTGATGGACCACGCCCAGCGCCTTGTAGCACTCCTCCCGCGACTCGACGATGACGCGGAACGCGAGCACGTCGTAGAGCTGGTCGATCGGGATGGCCTGGCGGATCAGCTTCTGGCGCATCGACCAGAGCCGCTTCACCCGGCCCGTGACCTCGGCCCTCACGCCCGCCGCCTCCATCTCCTGCGAGAGCTGCATGCGGACTCTTTCCATCGAGGCCGAGGACGCCTTCATCCTCTCGTCGATGGCCGTGTTGAGGGCCCTCCATTCCTCGGGGTAGAGGAACTTGAACGAGAGGTCCTCGAGCTCACCCTTCATCCGGCCTATGCCGAGCCGGTTCGCCAGGGGCGCGTAGATTTCCAGGGTTTCCGCGGCCACGGCCCGTCTCTTCGGCTCGGGCAAGTGCTCCAGAGTCCTCATGTTGTGGAGCCGGTCAGCCAGCTTGACCAGGATGACGCGGATGTCGTCGGTCGTGGCCAGGAGCATCTTGCGGAAAGTCTCGGCCTGCTGGGCCTCCTTCGACTTGTATTCGAACTTCCCGATCTTCGTGACCCCGTCGACGAGGTGGGCGACCTCCTTGCCGAACAACTCCTCGAGGCGCTCCCGAGTCACCGGAGTGTCCTCGAGGACATCGTGGAGGAGGCCGGTGGCGATGGAGACCTCGTCGAGGTGCATCTGCGCGAGGATCATCGCGACGTTCAGCGGATGAATGAGGTAGGGCTCCCCCGACGATCTCAGCTGCCCCCTGTGGGAGTGAGCCGAGAGCACGTAGGCGCGCCGCAGCATGTCCTCGTCGAAGCGGGGCAGGAAGCGCTCGACCTCCTCGAGGATGTCCTCGAACCTCAGCACGCTTTTGATTATCGAGAAAAAGATCCGGCCCTCAAGACAGAAGTGGCGGCCGCGACGGCCGCCACTTCAGAAAGGCTCGTGAAAAACCGCGTTCAGCGCGCCTTGGCCGTCTTGCCGGCGGGAGCCGGGGCCGGCTGGCTCGCCGCCCGCTTCGCCTTCCACTCCTCCCACACGATCACGAGGGGAGCCGCGATGAAGATCGACGAGTACGTCCCGATGATGATGCCGAACGTCAAGACGAAGGAAAAGCCGCGGAGGACCTCCCCGCCCATGAAAAAGAGCACCACGGTGACGAGGAAGGTGAGGGTCGAGGTGATGATGGTTCGCGAGAGCGTTTCGTTGATCGAGCGCCCGACGATGGAGTCGAGGGGCTCCTTCTTCCTCGTGGCGAGGTTCTCGCGGATCCGGTCGAAGATGACGACCGTGTCGTTGACCGAGTAACCGATCAGCGTCAGAAAAGCCGCCACGACCGTCAGGGAGATCTCGACCCCGAAGACGGAGCAGACCCCGAGTGTGATCCAGGTGTCGTGCACGAGGGCGATGACGGCGGCCGTTCCGAACGAGGCCGACCGGAACCGGAACGCGATGTAGAGGAGCATCGCCGCCCAGGAAAAGATGACGGCCCACAGGCCCTTTTGTCTGAGGTCCCGTCCCACCTGCGGACCGACGGTCTCGGCCTGCAGAAGAGTGAACGGACCAGCCGAGCTGTTGGACTTCAGCCAGCTCGCGACGGCCGGACTGATCTCCGGGGTCGAGGCCGCCTGGTCCACGTTCTGGAAGAGACCGTTTTTCGAACGGAACGCGATGATGGCCTCGGCCTGGCGGCCGTACTCGATCTTCGGATCCTTGTCGGGCTTTCCGTTCAGCTGCTCGGGATCGTCCGCCACCATCTTCGCGACCAGGATGTCCTGCCCGTTCAGGTTGAGGTCGAGGGAGCTGGAGTCCCTCGCGGCCGGATTGAGGGCAGCCGTGAGGGCGGCGGTGACCTCACCCGAGACGTCGCGGCCTTCCTTCTTCTCCATCGGGAGCCGGAGGAGGATCTGGTTCTTCTCGGGCCGGTCGAACCGCTGGACGGAGGTGACGTTGAGCTTGGCGGACTCGACGATCTTGCGGATCTCGTTCTCGTCAGGGGTCTTTGCGAAGCCGTAGACGATCTGGGCACCGCCGGTGAAGTCGACGCCCCAGTTCAGGCCCTTCGTGGCGATGGCGATCGCCCCGGCCACCATGAGAGCAATGGAGACCCCGATGCAGATGTGCTTGATCCCGAGGAAATCGATGTTGGCTTTCTTGAAGAGACGCACGGCGGGTCTTTCCTTTTTCTTCTCAGATCGAGATCGCTTCAACCTTCTGCTTCGACCCGTAGACGAGGTCGAAGATCAGGTGCGAAACGAAAACGGCGGTGAACATCGAGGCCGCGAGACCGAGGACGAGGGTGACGGCGAAGCCCTTGACCGGGCCCGTGCCGAACTGGAAGAGGAACGCCGCGGCGGCCACGGTCGTGACGTGAGTGTCGACGATCGTCCCGAACGCACGCTTGAAGCCGAGGTCGACCGCGATCTTGGGGGCCTTCCCGTTGTCCATCTCTTCCCGGATGCGCTCGAAGATGAGGACGTTCGAGTCGACCGCCATGCCGATCGTCAGGATGAAGCCCGCGATGCCCGGCAGGGTGAGGGTTGCGTTGATCCACGCCATCGCCCCGATGAGGATGATGCCGTTGAGAATGAGCGCGATCACGGCGTTGACGCCCGAGAGGCGGTAGTAGAAGACGGTTGCGATGAAGACGAGGATCATGCCGACGAGCGAGGCCGTGAGGCCCTGCTTGATCGAGTCCAGACCCAGGGACGGTCCCACCGTCCTCTCCTCGAGAACGGTCATTTCCGCCGGCAGCGCGCCCGAGCGCAGAACGAGCGCGAGGGCATCGGCCTTCTCGGCCGTGAAGTTCCCCTCGATGATGCCGTTCGCCTCGATCTTGCCGTTGATGACCGGGGCCGACTGGACGCGGCGATCGAGGACGATCGCGAGGCGCTTGCCAATGTTGTCCCCGGTGACCTTGCCGAACTTCTGCGCGCCGGCGGCGTTGAGGAAGAAGTCGACGGCGGGCTGATTGAACCGGTCCTGGCCGACCCGCGCGTTCTTCAGATCGCGGCCCGTCACGGCCGCGGCTCTCTTGACGACGTAATAAACGGTGGTGCGGGTCCGCGCCTCCGTGTTTTCCTCGAAGCCCTCGACGACCTCGAGATCCGGCGGGATGTTGCCGTTGAAGGCCTGCGCCGCCGCCTCGCGGGAGGAGTACGGTCCGCCCTTGTCGTCCATGAGCTTCAGCTCGAGGAACCCGGTCGTCCCGATGATTTCCTTGACCCGCGCCGGGTCATCGACACCCGGGAGCTGGACGAGGATCCGGTCGTCTCCCTGGCGCTGGATGACGGGCTCGGCCACGCCGAGGGCGTCGACTCGGTTACGAACCGTCTCGACGGCTTGGCGGGCGGCCTGATCGCGGATCTGGAACTTCGCGGCGTCGCGATACGTGACCCGCCACTCCTTGCCGCGCTCGTTGACCGCCCAGTCGTTGCCCGGGAGGGCGCTCTTGAGGAGGTCCTTGAGCTTCGAGGGCTCGGTCGCCTCGGTCAGGTTGATCGTGAATCCCTCTTCGTCCGCGGGCGGGACGGCGCCGAGGACGACCCCGCGCCTTCCGGCCTCATCCCGGACGTGTTCCGCCGCGTCCTGGGCTTCGACCCTCAGGGCGTCGGAAGTCTTGACCTGCAAGACCAGATGGATCCCGCCCTTCAGATCGAGCCCGAGCTTCACGCCGTTCTTCACGATGTCCGTGAGGGTGGGCTCGGGGGGCGCGGTGGGGGACATCTTCAGGGCTTCGCGGCCCCGCCACCAGTAGGCGAAGATGGATGCAGCGAGGATCGCCAGCGTCAGGACGATGCGCCAGCCCGTGGGCCTGTTCACGAACATGTACCTCCGAGGGCAGGGCTGACCGATTTGGCAGACTCAGACCGCCTCGGGGTCATTCTTCCCGCCAGGATGAGCCCGGTCGACCGGGTCGAGCCCCGGAGTCTAGCGAGCCTCGGACGCGACGTCAATCGGGGTTTTCGAGGAGCTCGCCTCGCGCGGTGCCGGCACCAACCTCACCCCGCTCTCTCGAGCTCTCGCGGGGCGAGGGGACGTCCTCACGGCTCTTCGGCCGCGCTCTCTTTCGAGGATGCGCCTTGCCGGAGGGGAATGACCTCCACCCTCTGGCGGATCTCGGGAGACAGCTGGGCCAGAAACCTCTCGTGGCGCCACTCGTGACAGGTCACGAGAAGAATCGGCCGCTCGGGCAGCACCATCTCGACGAGGAAGTTCATCAGCTTCAAGAAGCGCCCGTCGTCGGCGCTCGTGAACGGATCATCCAGAAGAAGCGGGAGCTTCTTGTCCCCCACGCCGAAGTAAGCCATCACACTGAGCCGGGCCGCCAGGTTGAGCTGTTCCCGCGTCCCCGCCGACAGGGTGTGTTCGAACTCGGGCCGGGTCAAGACCTTGCCGTCCTTCATCCGGACCGTGACGTGGAGTTCCTCGTCGAACTCGAGAGCCTCGTAGGGAAGGCCCCATCGCTCGAGGATCCCGCGGCTGGCCCCCTCGAGTCCCTTTCGAAAGTCCCGGTGAACCACCGTGGTGGCGGCGGAGAGACGGTCGCGGGCGAGGTCGAGGGCCTGACGGAACGACAGGGCCCGTTCGAGAACCCACTCCGCGTCCTCGAGACTCTCGAGATCCTCCCGGGCTCGCTCGACCCCCTCGCTGAGCTTCTGCGCGAGCGAGGCCCGGGTGGAGCGCAGCTCCGCATCGGCGGCCTCGGTCTGCGCCCGTGCCTCCTCCGCGGACTTGCGAGCCACATCGAGCGAGGAGACGGGGGGCAGACTGCTCTCGACCGCCCCCAGTCCGGAGAGGCCCCGGAACAGCTCCGCCAGGAGAGACTGCCGGTCCCCCTCGAGCTTTCGGACGTGATCGGAAGAGGAAGCGAGCTTCTTCGCTTCCGGCAAGGCCTGATCGAGGATCTCGTGGTAGCGCAGGTACTTCTTCTGGTCGGCCTCGACGAAAAGGAGGGCGTCCGAAAGGGAGAGCCCTTCCGGCGCCCCGGACCGCACTGCTGATCGGGCGAGCTCTTTCTGCAGCGCCTCCAGCTGGCGGCGTTCGGTTGCGAGCCGTTCCTCTTCCCTGTCGAGCGCGGCCCGCCTGAGGTCTTCCTGCCGCTGAGCACGCTCGAGATCCTCGATGAGCTCGAGCGCCCGCCGGGCGTCCTCGCCAGACGGCAGGCCCGCGGTCGACCCCAGGCCCGAGCGAAACGGCTCGAAGTCCGCCTCGAGTCTCTCTCTTCGCTTGCGAATTGCGTCGCGGCGGGCGCTCGCCTCGACGAGGACGCGGCGCCGGGCCTCGGCGGCCCTGAGCTTGCGAAACGTCTTGCCGAGCTCCGCGGTCGATCCGAATCCGGCCTTGGCCGAGATCTGGGAAAGCCGGAGCCTGAGGTCCGACAGGTCCTTGCGGCACACGGCGGCCTCGGCCCGAAACTCCGCCTCCAGGCGAGCCTGCTCGGCTTCCTCCTCCTCGCGGTACCGGCCCGCGCGGGCGAGAAAGACCGCCCCCATCACCCCGATGCTCACCGCGAACGCGGCGGCTCCCAGAACGACCGGGCGGGGGACGCGGGCCTGGGCCAGCGCCAGGACGGCAGAGATCGCCCCGGCAATCAAGGACGTCGCCAGAAGGCCCCGGGCGCTCTGCGTCTTGATGCGCCTCTCACGTGCGACGATGGACGCGCGGGCCGAGGATTCGGAGGTGAGCCGGTCGAGACGCACGCCCTCTTTTTCGAGCCGGATCCGCTCCTCCTCCGCGGTCTCGAGGAACTGCATGTCCGACGGGGAGAGGGCGTCGAACTTCCTCACGTCCTCGGCGAGCCCCTCGCGGCGGAGATCCTCCCACTCGCGCTTGAGCTCCGCCTCGGCTTCCTGCAGCTCCCTCTCGCTCTCGGCGATGCCCTTCAGCAAGAAGACGGCCGTCTGCCGCTCCTCGCCGGAGAGCCGGACCCCGAGACCAAACCTGAGCTCCCGGTCGCGGCGTTCCTGGTCGACGGCCCGCCGGTCGGACTCGAGACGGCGCTGGGCCTCCTCGAGGGCCTCCGGCCGCTTGCCGATCTCGATTCTCAACGCCTCGAGCTGCTGGAACGCCCCCTTCTCGTGGTTGTCCGCCACGGGCTTGAGGCGCGAGAGCTCCTGCTCGAGATCCCGGACGCGGCGCTCGGCCTCCTTGATGGCCTTCACCCGGTCCTCGAGGAGACGGCACTCGGCGGCGATCACGCCGAGATTGGCGAGCGCGGCCTTGCGCCTGGACTGGGTGAGCCGGTTCTCGAGGCTCTCGAGACTCTCGGAGAGCCTGCTCGCCTCCTCGAGCGCCCGCTGACGTCTGACGGTGGCGCTTCGCCTCTCGTCCACCCGCCGCTGCGCCCTCATGATCTCGGTGTCGACGGAAACGTTGGCCCCGGTCAAGGGCTCGGGCATCTTGGCGCGGGCCGACTCGATCAGGCGCTGGGCGCGCAGGGCCGTTCCCTCCCCTCCCCCGGTGTCGGCGATCTTCGACAGCTCGAGGACGAGGAGGGAGTCGAACGAGTCGCGGTCCAGGACGTTTTGTCCCACGTAGGCCGTGGAGCGAAAGAGAGCCTCGGTCAATCCCGCGAGCTGCTCCCCCACCGTGTCCCGGCTCCTGGACCGGACGAACTCCGGAGTCCTGTCGAGGTTCTTTCCGAGATCGACGACCGAGAGCGTGCCCGCGTCGAAATCCCTGCGGACCCTGAACCGGGTGCCATCCGATTCGATTTCGAGAGTCAGTCCGAACGGTCCGCCGTTGCGCGGGCGCCTCAGGTCCCGGAGCTTGGCACCCGGTACCGCGCCCGGGGACCGGCTCAACCCGTAGAGTCCCGCGAGGATCGCTTCGCACAGGCTCGACTTCCCGGCCTCGTTCGTATCGACGACGAGGAGCAGCCTGCCGGCGGGCCAGCGGACTTCGAGATCCAAAAGGCCGGCGAATCCGTGCACCGAGAGCCGGTCGATCTTCATTCGAGCGCCCCGAAAGACGGCGAGAGCGAGCGGCCGGCGAGAGCGGACCTGCCGAGAAAGAGGGTGGCTTGCAAGAGATCTCGCGCGGCCGGTTCGTTCGCCTGTCTGAGGCGAACGAGCAAGTCGGCGGTGAACCGTCCCTCGACGTTTCGCGGGTCTGGTTCGGGCCATGGGCCGGGCTCGAGCCGCGGGATCACGACGAGAGAGGACGCCTTGTCCGCCAAACGGGAGAACGTGACGGGAGGCAAGAGCGGCGATGTGGGCGGAACCTCGACTGTCACCCGGACGATGTCGAGGGGTTTGACCCCGGCCGATTCGAGGGAGGTCAGGATCGTTCCCGTCAGATCGGGGTCGCCCGGAACCAGCCTGATCACGAGGTCGTGAAGCACCCGGTTCTCGCTGGCCACCCTGCGGACCTCGGAGACTCTCGCCCCCTCGAGCGTGACGAGCCAGACGGACCGGGGGCCCGTTTCCGCGAAGCTCCGGCCACTGGCTGATCCAGAAACCGCCCCTGCCTGGCGCTCCCCGTCGACGATCAAGGCTGGCTGCGGGTTCCCGCCGAGGGCCAGCCACGAGACCCCGCGGGCCAGGGACGTGAGCGCGGTGCTTCCCCCAGAAGGTTGACAGGCGAGGGCCACGCGAACGCCGTTCTGCCCGTCCTTCACATCGAGCTCGGCAAGCCCCTCATCCCCCGGCCACAGGGCACGTCCGAAGAACTGAACTCCGGGAAGGGCCTCGAAGGTCCGCGCGGTCCAGGCCCTCTCTCGAAAAACCGTCACGTTGGGCGGCCAGTCCGGAAGGCCGAGGACATCGAGAACTCGAGGGTTGTAGTAGTTCCCTTGGCCCCGACCCTCGGCGTCGCCGGGGGCGATGAGCACCGGCGTCGGAGCGAGGGACTCGAGACAGCCCATCAAGTTGAGGAGGAGGTCCGGTGTCGCCGCGGCGGCCTGCCAGAGGTTGCCGGGCAAGAGCAGCGCGTCGACCTTTTCCTGGCGCGCCAGGGACACGATTCGCTGCGCCACGCCATCGATCTCCGACCGGCGGACGGCGGCCAGTTCCGGCGACAGGCCAAGCCCGCGCGCCCCCGAGGGAGCTCCACAGAACCAGTCCGACGACTGCAACAGGCGAATGCGCTGGGGCACCAAGGCCTCTTGCCGCCCGGCTTCCAGCCCTCTACGCGCCTTCCTTGGCGGGAACGGTCTCGCCCTCCGCCAGGACCGATGAGATCGCTGACTTGTTCATCTTCACCTTGACGGTGTCGGCGATCTTGACCCACACGATCTGATCCTCGACCTGCGCGACGGTTCCGTGGATCCCGCCGCTTGTGACCACGCGATCCCCTTTCTTCAGCGCCGCCAGCA
The DNA here is from genome assembly GCA_022071945.1 of Thermoanaerobaculia bacterium. Lineage (GTDB taxonomy): Bacteria > Acidobacteriota > Thermoanaerobaculia > UBA5066 > UBA5066 > JAJVIN01. Next base: position 162,481 of record JAJVIN010000006.1, read on the forward strand.
TCTCCTTCGTCTTCTTCTGCTGTTTTCGCATCGGGGCGAGGAGCAAGAAGTAGTAGAAGACGAAGAAGACCAGGAGGAACGGGACCATCTGGAGAAGAGCCGAGCCGGCGCTCGGCGCCGGCGCCTGCTGGAGCAGCGGGAAAAACATCAGGAATCCTTTCCTTCGAGAGAAGACGCGAACGCACGCGCCCAATCGGCAAAACAGCCGTTGTCCAGAGCCTCCCGGATTCGGTGCATCAAGTCAAGGATGGCGGTCAGGTTGTGCTGTGTCAGCAGGATCGCGGCCGACGGTTCCCCGAGAACGAAGAGGTGCCGCAGGTAAGCGCGGGAGTGCCTCCGGCACGCGAGGCACACACACGTCTCGTCGAGGGGCGCGGGATCGTCGCGATACCTCGAGTTCTTGATGGTGATCGAGCCGGTCCGGGTATAGGCAAGACCGTGCCGCGCCGCGCGGGTCGGAAGCACGCAATCGAACATGTCGAACCCCGAGGCCACGGCATGAACGAGGTCGTCTGGCCGTCCCACGCCCATCAGGTATCTCGGCCGGCCGGCGGGAAGGAGCGGCGCCGTCACCTCGACGATCCGCCGCATCTCGGCCTTGGGCTCTCCGACCGAGACACCGCCACAGGCGACCCCCTCGAATCCGAGGCTCCCGATGAACTCCGCGCTCTGGCGCCGCAGGTCCTCGTACATGCCCCCCTGGACGATCCCGAACTGCGCGCCAGCGGCGGCTGGCGCGCCAACGGCGGCTGGCGCGCCGGCTCCGGGTTCTTCCTCCGCGCGGAGCCTCTCGTAGGCGGCTCTTCCTCGCTTGGCCCAGCGATGAGTCAGCTCCATCGAGAGGCGCGCCTGCGGGAAATCCGCCGGATAAGGCGTGCACTCGTCCAGGCACATCCCGATGTCGACACCGAAATCCCGGAACTGGAGCTCGACCGCGGTCTCGGGAGTCAGCAGGTAGGGCGCCCCGTCGATGTGGCTCCGAAACTGAACGCCTTCTTCCGTGAGCTTTCGATTCTGGGCCAGGGACATCACCTGGAACCCTCCCGAGTCCGTGAGGATCGGTCCCCGCCAGCCCGTGAAGCCGTGAAGGCCGCCCAGCCGCCGGATCAGGCCGCCCCCGGGCCGCAGCATGAGGTGGTACGTGTTGGCGAGGACGATTTCGGCACCGGCCGCCTCGACCGTGTCGAACGTGGCGGCCTTGACGGTGCCGGCCGTCCCCACGGGCATGAAGGCCGGCGTCTCGACAACACCATGTTTGAGGACGAGCTGGCCGCGCCGCGCACCGAGATTGCCGGCATCCGACTGGGAGAGGATTCGAAACATCTGGCTCCTGCCTTCTGCCCGGCCCCGGACTTTTGGGGCTGCACCCTTGCCGGGATCGAAAGGGGCGGCTCGGAAGTCTAAGGCGGCGGCGTTGACCGGCTTGGGTCCGGATGTTATGTTCCGCCGTCCCTTTGAGGAGCCGCATGCCGGATCTAGGTTCAAAGCACAGTTGCTTCAGTTGCGGAACGAAGTTCTACGACCTGAGAAAAAGCCCGGTTCTCTGCCCGAAGTGCGGCACGGACCAGAAGGACGCGCCGCCGCCGCAAACTTCGCCCGCCGCGCTGCAGGCCGCCCGGCGAGCCAAGCGCGACGAGTTCGGGGACCCGGACATGTTCGACCGCCCGAGGGATGACGACGACCTGGGATTCGAACCCGAGGAAACCAACAACAAGATGATCCTCGACGACGACGAGCTCCCCCTCGAGGGCCCCACCATGGAAGGCTCGGACGGAGACGAAGAGGACGAGTACTGAGAAGCCCGAGGTTCTCGTTGCGCTCGGGCTCGGGGCCAACCTCGGTGACCCGGTCGCGGCCTTCCGGTCCGCGCTCGACGCCCTCGACCCTGCCCTCCGTGTCCTGAAGACCTCCTCGCTCTTTCGGACGGCCCCCCTCTCCGTTGAGGGTTCCCAGCCCCCCTATGTCAATGCCGTCATCACGGGAATGACTCGGCTCGCTCCCCTCGGTATTCTCGAGCTCGTGGAGGAGCTCGAGAGGCGCGCGGGCCGCAAAGCAGCCAGCAAGGGCCAAGGCCTCGCCCGCTTCCTGGATCTCGATCTGCTCCTGTACGGCTCTCAGGTGATCGATCTGCCGCGCCTGAAAATCCCTCATCCCCGCATGGCCGAGCGGCGCTTCGTTCTCGAACCCCTCGCGGAACTCCTGCCAGACTTCGCGGTCCCCCCGGGGACGGCCACCGTCTCGGAGCTTCTCCGCGGCGTGCGGACTCAGCTCGTGGAGAGACTCGGCTCTCTTCGCTGACCCAGACCCGCGCGACGAGGGCCCGGCAGGCCGGGCATCCGCGCTACATCCGCGACCAGGCGTTCAAGGCCGCTCGCGCCTCTTCCTGGGTCCGGCGGTCCTCGACGAGGAACTCCTGAGACGGCTGGGCCGAGACAACGGACTCCATCAGTTTCTTCGCCTCTGCCCTTTTTTCCTTCTCGTAGTCCCACATCGCCTCGGCGAGGTACTGCTTGTTGATGAGGCTCTGTGGACCCAGCCTGACGGCTTCCCGCAGGTTCTTCAGGGCGTCCTCGCGCGAGGCCCAGCCCGTGAAGAACGGTACGGACGGAGTCTGGTGGTGAAGCCTTCCCAGCAAACGGTAGCCGCCGGCATCGTCGAGGAGGGGGTCCATTCGAATCACGGCGGTCGAATAGTCCCGGATCTTCGCGGCCGCGCCCTGCCTGACGGCCGCTGATTTGCCGAAGACGAGGGACCACTTTCCCCAATTCACGCCCGCCCAGAGGAAGCACCGGGCGATGACCGCATCCTTCCCCGCCACGGAGACGAGATCGACGGGCGAGGCTTTCTCGAGAGACCGGCCCGCCTTCTTTCCCAGCTGCTTTCGGATCTCCGCCAGGGCCTCCTCTCCGGCCTTTTTCCCCTCGTCGAACAGACGCTTCTTCTGCTCGGGATCGGCGGTCGTGTACTCACCCTTGAAATAGAGGGCCCGCATCAGGCGCCATCGGGCCTCCAGGCCGTCCGGGGAAGCCGCGAGGGCCTTCTGGTAGGCCTGTATGGCGGCGTCGACGGGCCCTGGGAGGGCCGTGCCGCCCGTGGCTCCCGCGGCTCTGCCGGCCCACTCCTGATCTCCCGGAAAGGCTTCGGGAGCCACCGGCTGCGCCTTCGCCGCCAAACTCAAGAAGAGAATGCCCGCCCCGAGCGCCCTTGCCGCGCTCCTGGCTGCTCCCGGCCGTGCCGCTGTCGTCGTCGTCATCGTTACCTCTAGAATGGCCCACTCCTTGCCTGGCGACCGCTGCCTGGAAGAAAGGTGCCGAAATGTCCGAAAGCCCAAAGAAACCAGAAGGGACTCCCCCTCAACTCCAGATCTCGATCGATGAGCAGGTCGCTCTGGGACACTACTTCAACTTCGCCAACATCATCCATAACGGGGCCGAGTTCGTGATCGATTTTGGCCGCATCGTGCCGGGCCGCAGCGACGTGCGGATCCTGACGCGGATTCTGACGACCCCCCTTCATGCGAAGCAACTGCTGAATGCGCTCGCGCACAACATCTCGATGTACGAGAAGACCTTTGGAACCATCCGGACGGAATTCGATTCCGCGGGAGAAAAGACTGTTGTCCCGAATGAACCGAACTGAAAGACTCCTCGCCCTGTTCCTCCTCCCCCTCCTCTGCACGGGGACGGTCCTCGCGGCCGGGTCCAACCCCGAGCCCGCCAAGAAGACATCCGGGCAGCCCGCCACGAAGAAGTCCGCCTCGAAAAAGCCCACGCAGGCGGCAGTCCGGCCCACGCCCGCCCGGCCGCCCATCTACGACCCGTACGTCTCGGGCGAGAAGGCCATCATGGACACGGCCCGCCAGTGCATCGAGTCCGGCCGGCACCTCTTCGTCAACTTCGGGACGAATTCTTGCGACCTCTGTTACACGGCCAACGAGGCCCTGTCGGATCCGGCTTTTCGCGACACGTTTTTCAAGGCCCTCATTCCCGTCTACATCGACGTGACCCCGGGCACGGAGAACGCGAAGCTCCTCGAATCGTACGGAATCGACCCCGCCAAGGGGCTGCCGGCGATGGCCGTCATCGAGTTTTCGCCCCAGAAGGCAACCATCTCCAGAAACGGCGAGTACGCCGCCGCCGCGAAGAAGGGACCCGACGCCGTCCGGATCTTCCTGAGTCAGTTCTTTCCTCGACCGGAACCCAAGAGTCCGCCACCGGTGGAATGAGAGCTCCCCGGGGCCAGGCCGCGCCTCCGGGCGACGGACGGTCCCCGGGCCGTGGCACAATAGGAAGGAGATGCGGGACGCCGACTCTGGAGATCTCCTTCTCGTGGCGGCGGGCGATCTTTCGCCGCTCGACCGGATCATCGAACGCTGGAGGAGTCCTCTCTACGGGTTCTTCGAAAAGGCACTGGAACCGTCCTCTGCCCAGGATGCGGCGGCGGAGGTCTTCTTTCGGCTGTACAAGTCCGCGGCGAAGTACGACCCCTCCGTCCCCTTTCCTGTCTGGATCTTGGGCCTTGCCGCGCGGGTGCTTCAGGATCGTCCAGCGGAACCGATGGTCCCGATCCCCCTGCCGCGACTCAAGGAGTCCGCGGCGGCCCGGGCCGCGCTTCTGCGGTCGGCCGTCAGGTCTCTTCCGGGCAAGGAGAGGTCGGTCTTTCTGTTGACGCGGGTCTCACGCCTGCAGCTGTCACAGTCCGGCGCGGCGCTCAGCACTTCCGAGGATGAGGTTCGACGCCTGCTCGTCCGGGCGTTCGAGGGGCTGGCGGCAGCCCTCGGCCCCGTCCTCGAGGAGCCGGAGGTCATGAACGCCTTCTCGAACCCGGCTCGTCCCTCGGGCGTGGAGGAAGGCGCGGCATGACCTGCGCCGAGCTCCGGGCCCGCCTCGTGGATCCGGCCTCCGCCGGCCGGGGTGGACACGCTCCGGTCGTCGACCACCTGGAGGTGTGCCCGGACTGCCGGACGCTCGCCCGGGCCTTCGGAGCGGTCGAAAGGCTTTTCCGCCCCGACCCCGGAGTCGAGGCGCCCGCGGGACTGAGGGACAAGGTCTTCCAGCGGATACTGGAGCGCGCGGGCAGCGGGGCTCCGCCCGTCGTCGCGGACCCGGCGAAGAGGAACCTCCTCATCGCCGGCATCGTGATCATCCTTCTCATCCTGGCCGGGATCTTCGCGTCGATTCGCCGGTGGGGGGGCGCGGGAACCGGAGCGGCCCCGATCGAGCGAGCGCCCCAGCCAGCCGCGACAGCGCCCCCGGCGTCCGAGACGGCCTCGGGCACCAAGGCGGCAGGAGCCCTGACGAGCGCCCCTGTCTCCGATGACGAGAAGAACCTGATCGAGCCGATCCTGCCCCACGACTTCCTCGTGGCCTGTGACGTGCTGGCTTCCCTCGATCCCTTCTTTCCCAGGGACCTCGCCGAGGGTCCAGTGGACGGCATTCCGGTACCCGAACGGATCCCGGGCGAGGAAAAGGACCTGACCGAGCGCGTCATCAACTGGCGCTACATGGCGGCAGACGAAAGGCAGCGGATTCTCTCGGCCCACCAAGCGTTCCTGGCCCGGCCAGAGGCCGAGAGGCAGGCGCTTCGCCAAAGGTGGACCTTCTACCGTGCCCTTTCCCCGGGCGAGCAGGCTGGGCTCGGCAGGGTCGTGGCGCGGACCCGGGATCTGGATCCTCGCAGGGCGGGCCGCCTGAAGACCGAGCTGCGGACGATCGCGGCGTATCCGCCCGAGAGGCGGGCCTCAGCTTGGCGAAACCACGCTTTTGGGAAGTCGATCACGGGACAGGAAGCCGCCGCCGTCGAACGGCTCTGGCTGGCCCTCCCATGAGGTCCCGGCTCGCAGGCGTCTGTTTCGGGACCTAGCGGCCGGTGGCGGCCACGGGGGGAGCCATGCCCGCCTGGGCCTCGAGCTTGGCAATCAAGGCGGCGCGCCGGGCCGCGTCCAGATTCTCGGACCCTCCACGGAGGATCTCCGGGTTGCCGTCGATCGACCGGCGGAAGAGGAAATCCTGGACCGCCTTGGACTCGACCTTCGTCGCGGTCCGCAGAATCGAGGCGACCTCCGTGACCAAGAGCGGATGATCCTCGTTCAGGAGGAGTTCGCAGATGTCCAGGACCGAGGCCACATCCCGGCGGCCCTCGGTGATCAGACAGCCAACCGTGGCGAGCGCCAGCCTCCGCCGGCCGGGATTCCGGAATCGCGCCCACTTGCGAATGGTCGTCAGCTTCGTCGGATCGGTCACGAGGGCCGGCCCGGCCACCCGCGTCCCGATGAGGCGGGCGACATCCAGGTCTTCGCAGGCGCCCAGCCAGCGGTCGGCGTTGAGGACGAGCGCCCCGGTGAACTCTTGGCGGAAGGCTGCCAGGATTTCCAGAGCGGTCAGGACCTCCTCGCGGACTTTGCGTCCCGCCGCCGCGTCCATGAGGGAAA